>CAVUJH010000011.1:0-309152 GCA_963741775.1 uncultured Flavobacteriaceae bacterium
CTTCAAGGCTTCGCCTGGTGAGTCCCATGAAGGTCTCACAAAGCCTTAATGACTGCAGGTAAGTCTTTTTGGGGAAAAGAGATTGGTGCTCAAAACTGAGGGTTTGAAAATTATCAATAAATAATTAGGGGTGCTTGGGACACTTCTTAAGTAGGGAATAAATATAAAAATTAATTAAAGCGAACCTATATAATTAATGTTAATTTTTTTAAAGTTTAAAAAACATTAACATATCAGTTTGACATAATTACATTTAAAATACTAAAAAACAACATATTTCTCAGTTGCAACCTCCTTTTCCTGAGATATAATTTATAACATGAAGTTAAATCATTGATTTTTAACAACTTCTACAAGTAAATCATCTGAGCTTCTAGTTCGCACCACTCCCGCTATTGAGAAAAAACATTAAGACATCGGATTTTTTTATAGTTAAACAATCGTTTAATTTAAACAGTTGTTTAAATTTGCCCCCGTAAAATTATCCAAGCTATGGAACTAACTGAAAAACAAATCCAGATCCTGCAAGTAGCCGAACGCTTATTTGCAGAAAATGGATTTGATGGGACTTCGGTGAGGCAGATAGCCAGAGAGGCCGGTATTAATGTGGCTATGATCTCTTATTACTTCGGATCCAAAGAAAATCTTCTGAGCGCCCTGCTCCTGCATCGTACAGCCGATTTCAAGATTCAGATCGAATCGGTTCTTTCCGAAGAAATAGGATTCCTGGAAAAAGCAGATGCTGTGATCGCACTCACTATCGAAAGAGTCCACCGCAACCGTCGGATGTACAAGATCATCCATTTTGAATATTCTCACCTTAGTCGCAAGGCTAATTTCGCCACTTACATCGAACGAAAAAAAGAGAATTTCAGCATCATTGAAAGTTTTATTAAAGATGGCCAGGCAGCAGGTATTTTCACAAAGGACCTCAACATTCCTTTGATCATTCCTACTATTCTTGGCACCTATTTCAATTTCTATTACAACAAGAAGTTTTTCCAGGCCATGCATGACCTGCAGGAAGAAACTTCTATTGATGAATATGTATTTAACGTTTTAACGCCTCACATTCAAAAAACCATAAAAGCCCTTTTAACTTATGAAGATTAAATTCCTGATGCTCACGGTCCTTTTCGCGATCGTTGCACAGAGCACAAAAGCCCAGGAAAAACACCTGAGCCTCGAAGAAGCCGTTAACATGGCGCTTGCCAGCAGCGACGAAGCGAAAATTTCTGAAGCAAAAGTAAATTCAGCGACTCAAGAACTACAAGTCACCGAGAATAACCGGTATCCCGACTTTAAACTTTCTGGCCAGTACAACTACCTGACCAACGCTAATGTTGACCTTCAGCTTTCAACCGGCAACAGTGATACTACTCCCGAAGACGGGGCATCACAACCGGCAGCCCAGCCGCAAATAAATCAGTTACTGCTGGGACAAGCGAACGTCTCAATGCCGATTTTTTCAGGGTTTAAACTGAAGAATTCTATCAAAGCCGGGGAGAACAGCCTGAAAGCAGCCAAATTGAACGCCCAAAACAGCAATGAGGAGATAGCTCTTCAAACCATTCAGGATTACCTAAATCTTTACAAGGCCCGCAAAACGGTTGACCTTGTACAGGAAAGCCTGAAAAGCGCCCAGCAGCGGGTGAAAGATTTTAATGCGATGGAACAAAACGGTCTTTTGGCGCGTAACGACTTGTTAAAGGCACAGCTTCAGGAATCGAATGTTCAACTTAGCCTGGATGAGGCAAAAAAAACTGCGGAAATCCTGAATTATAAGTTGGCGGTTACTTTAAAACTTCCGGAAGATACCGAAATCGAAACTTCAGATAGCGAATTTCAGCGATCTGGCCTAATTGAGACAGGAGCCGAAATAAACCGAAGTGACCTGGAGGCATTGAAATTTCAGGAGCAAGCGGCCGAAAAAGGGATAGAAGTGGCAAAAGGTAATTATTTTCCTTCCATTGCCCTCGTAGGGGGTTATGTGGCTCTCGATTTGCAAAATGCCCTGACGGTTTCAAACGCCATGAATGTTGGGGTGGGAGTTTCCTATAATCTTTCGGAAATCTTCAAAAACAAGAGCGAAGTTAAGCTCGCTGAAAGTAAGGCCAATGAACTTAGACACAGTATTGACCTGGTTTCTGATAAGATAAAAATTCAGGTGAAAAACGCCCGCCAGGATTATAAACTTGCGCAGAAGAAATTCGATGTCTATTCAAAATCACAGGAACAGGCCGTAGAAAACTACCGTATAGTAAAGGACAAATATGATAATGGCCTGATGGATACTAATGACTTGCTGGAAGCGGATGTTCAGCAGCTACAGGCCAAAATCAACCTTGCTTATGCCCAGGCCAATATTGCCCAAAAATATTATGAACTGCTACAGGCACAGGGAAAATTAACTAACGAATTCAAGAAGTAACAAATCATTTTGACGAAAATGGAACAGAAAAAGAAAACAAACAAAAAGTTTATCATCATCATTTCAGTGCTGCTGGGGATAGGGGTTATCTACGGCGGATATAAATTTATCCATTCCCTTTCTCACGAAGAAACCGATGATGCACAAATAGAAGCCAACATGACCGCTATTATTCCGCACGTAGGCGGCTATGTGCAAGAGGTTTATGTTAAAGATAACGAGAAAGTTCAAAAAGGTGATACACTTTTTGTAATAGATAATAAAGATTATTTGGTACAGCTGGAACAGGCAAATGCCAACCTTGCTGCTGCTAAAAGCCAGCTGAACGTTGCTGAAGCCAGCATTGGTTCATACCAGGCCAATGCGGCGGCTTCCAACGCGCAGGTAAGCACTGCTTCCGGCAACATTGAAGCCGCAAAGATCAAACAGTGGAGAGCTGAAAATGATTTCAAACGCTATAAAAATCTGTATGACAATCACTCGATCACTGCTCAGCAGTACGAGCAGGCCTTAGCAGCCAAACAGGAAGCCGAAAAGCAACTCGAAATTCTCCAAAATCAGCAAAAAGCCAGCGCAAGCCAACATACCGCAGCCGTGTCACAAACGAAGATTTCAGAGAAACAGGTTTCTGTTGCTGAAGCCAATCTTCAGGCGGCCCAGGCGGCTCTTGATGCTGCTCAGCTGAACATGGATTATACGGTGGTTACCGCTCCAATAGACGGACAACTTTCAAATGTTGACCTGCAGATGGGCCAGTTTGTACAACCCGGACAGGCCATGTTCTATCTGGTGAATACTGACAATAAGTGGGTGATCGCCAATTTTAAGGAAACTCAACTTGAAGACATGGAACTGGGCCAGAAGGTGACTATTGATGTGGATGCCTTTCCCGGTATGGATATCGAAGGAAAAGTAAGTGCATTTTCACCGGCAACCGGGGCAAGATTTTCACTTCTTCCTCCCGACAACGCCACGGGAAATTTCGTGAAGACTGTTCAGCGTTTACCGGTTAAGATCGATTTCACCGAAAATAATGACTCCGAAAAACTTGCAAAACTGCGCTCGGGAATGAACGTTGTTGTAGATGTACATTTAAAATAAATTTATGCAGGAAGAAGAAAACAGTTTGGTAGAATATGGTTTCAGAAGGGTGATCATCACGATCACAGCGATTCTTTGCGCCCTTCTTGAAATTATTGATACCACCATTGTTAATGTAGCGCTCAATGACATGCGTGGTAGCCTTGGCGCCACTCTTACCGATGTGGCCTGGGTGATCACCGCCTATGCCATTGCCAACGTGATCGTGATCCCTATGACCAGCTGGCTTTCCAAGCAGTTTGGCCGAAGGAATTATTTCGCGGCATCGATCGTACTCTTTACTGTTGCCTCATTTCTCTGCGGAAATGCGACCAATATCTGGGAGCTGGTAGCCTTCAGGTTTATTCAGGGGCTGGGAGGTGGCGCGCTGCTTGTTACCGCACAGACCATCATTACTGAAAGTTATCCACTGAAAAAACGTGGAATGGCTCAGGCTATCTACGGAATGGGTGTAATTGTGGGTCCAACGCTTGGTCCTCCACTTGGGGGTTACCTGGTTGATCACTTTTCATGGCCATATATTTTCTATATCAATATACCTATTGGTATCATCGCGACCATTCTTACTATTATGTTCGTGAGAAGTCCGAAATATGGAGAAAAACTGAAGGTCAACCAGGTCGACTGGTGGGGCATCGGATTACTGGCTACCTTTATTGGTTCTCTTCAGTTCGTGCTGGAGCATGGGCAGCAGGATGACTGGTTTCAGGATCCGTTGATCCTGACCCTAAGCGTCACTTCTGTGTTCGGACTCATATTCTTTATCTGGAGAGAGCTGGTCTATGAACACCCGGTAGTGAACCTGCGGGTGCTAAGGGACAGCAACCTGAGAATCGGAACTATCCTCACCTTCATCCTTGGATTCGGACTTTTTGGCTCCACTTTTATTATTCCGATCTATACCCAATCGATACTCGGATGGACGGCGACTGATGCTGGATTGTTACTGATACCGAGTTCCATTACAACGGGATTGATGATGCCGATCATCGGGAAATTGCTGGAACGGGGAGTTTCGCAGAAGTATCTCGCCGCGGCAGGTTTCGCGGTCTTTTTCCTCTACAGTTACTGGATGTATTCCTTGCTTACCCCCGACACCGGCTCTGAACTGATGTTCTGGCCGCTGGTAGTGAGAGGAGTTGGTTTGGGACTACTTTTTGTTCCTATCACCACTCTTTCCCTTTCGACATTGCAGGGGAAACATATTGGGGAAGGCGCTGCCTTTACCGGCATGATGCGCCAGTTGGGTGGTTCCTTCGGAATTGCCATTATTACTACTGTGATCTCACGACTGAATCAACAACACCGTGTAGATTTAATTCCGAATATTACCGCCATCAGCTTCAAAGTCCAGCAAAGGATCCAGGGCTTAAAGCAGCTTTTTATCAGCAAAGGATTCAGCCCCAACGAAGCTCTTGCAAGGGCACATGAAATACTGAATGGAAGTGTCATGAAACAAAGCACTGTACTTTCTTATATGGACATCTTCCTTTACCTCGGATTATTGTTCCTGCTGTGCGTACCTTTTGTATTAATGATTAAAAAGGGTGCAGGTAAAGCGGATACTTCCGCTATGCATTAAGTAGAAAAGTCATTCTTCAGAAGCAATAAAAAGAAAAGGCCGGAATTCGATAAATTCCGGCCTTCTTTATTCTGCAATGATAATAGTTCTATTTAGAAATAACAACCACGCCCGCTACGTCTTCTTGTACTGTGTTCACTATCCCCAATCTTAAAGCTTAAGCTTAAAAGAACCTGGTTTAAACGGGCGTCATCAAAAGTAGCGCGGTTAATCCCATATTCACTATTAATGATATCCAGAGGCTGTGGTTCTTTAGTGGATAAAGTTCGGTCGTATCGCAAATCCAGTTCAAAACGTCCAAAATTGACTTTAACCCCTGCCTGGGCAGACAGCGGACTATTCTGGGTTACGATCACCTGGTCTGCAGGCTCTGTACCTTCAAGGGTCGAAGTGATTACATTTTCATACGCAGGCCCGGCATAAATATCTATGGGTCCCCAGATATTATATCCCACCAAGAGTGGAATACTCAGCTTTTCCACTTCATAGGCTGAAGTTTTACTGGGAAAATCGAATTGCGTTTTTAATGTATTATATAAAGCTTCAGGCCGGACGAAGAATTTACCGAATTTCAGCTGGAAGAAAACACCACCATGAAAACCGAGATCAGGATTAGCTTCCACAGTGCCATCAAAATAACCGGCTGTAGAATTGTTTCCTGTAATTTGTCCGCCCATCGCGTAACTTAAGCCCCCCTTGATTCCGAAGCTATATTCCTGAGCCTGTGAATATGAGAAACAAAAAATACCAATAACGATCAGCAAAAAGGTTTTGTTCATAGAAAAATATTTATTGGTCAGCACTTTGCGGGTAAATATATCAATTATATAAAATAATAGAAGAATCTGCCCATATCTTTTTAACGTTAAAAACAGAAGGAACGTATACTCCACGAAAAAAAGCACCTTAAAAAGGTGCTCTTCAGGTTTTTATATTTTCTAAACGTGGGAATGGAAGCCGAAATTACTTTTCCTCGGTCTCACCTTCCCATTCCATAAAGCCGCCCAACAGATTATAGGTGTTATTGAATCCCATTTGATCAAGAAGCGTACAAGCCTGGGCACTTCTTTGCCCGGAACGGCAATAGATATAGTAATTCTTCGATTTATCAAGTTTTTCGACCTCATCTACAAAACCCTGTCCTTTATAAATATCTATATTTTTTGCATTGGGAATATAGCCCTCCTCTACTTCCTGCTCGGTGCGTACATCAAGAATAACAGCCTTATCGTCTTTCTCAAACTGTTCTCTCCACTCGTCTTGTGATAGTTCTTTCATAGATTTTTTTGTTTAGGCCTTAAAGGTAAAAAAACTTGGAAAGTATAAAGGGACAATCTTAAATTCTGTTTAGGAGGAAGGAACCGGGCAACCCGTGGAACGTGTAGAAGTGATTGTCATCTCTTCGCCCTTCAGTAGAGCATCTACTGCACTGGCAACATACTGTTGCTTTGCGGTAGATGAATGCCTGTAATGACTGTCTATAGCTCCTTTGTACTCAATAATTATTTTTCCGTTTTTCCTGTACAGGACAAAAGCCTGGGGAATTTTATCAGCGCCATATTTTCTGAAAATAGCCGCGCCGGGATCGGCCAGTAATGGATAGTTCCTCTCCTTTTGCCGTCCTTTTCCTTTCTGAAGAACGAAGGACTCCTTCAGAGGATCAATAGTAATAACAGGGAATCCCTTCGACGCATATTTCTTGTTCAGACTGGCAATACGTTTCTCATAAACCCGGGAAAAAGCACATTTTTTGCTGGTAAAAACCAGGATGAAACCCTTGGCTTCAGGAAAGTCATCAAAGCTCCACTTCTTTCCTCGGCAATCCGTCAGCCGAAACTGAGCTGCCCGAGCCCCAATTTCGCCACAGCTACCTTTTCCGCTTTCCTCAAGAATATCCGACTTAAAAGCAAAAGCGGTGAAGGCGACGAGCAAGGTCAAAACTGTAAGAATTTTCAATGTTTTCATTTCAGGCTTATCAACAACTGCGTGTTATCTTAATTTAGGATTCGAAACAAGAGAGTTTAATGTCATACCTCCAGGAATATTCCGAGGTCGCCGAATTTAAAACAGGAAGAAATACCCTGTATAATCTTTAACAGAAGTTTACAAAACCTGTACAGGTTTATAAGATGAAATACCAAAAACATAGATGAAAAAAATTTAACATCCTCTTAAGATACACTTTCCCCAAAGTTCGCCTTATATTTGTATGTACAAATGTTGTAAGAACAAATGAATATTGAGGAGCTTATAAAAACCACGAATCAGTTACCGGAAAGCAGAAGATTAATTCTGAACCTTACGGTGACGGCCAATCATATGAACGAGAAACTGGCGGAGGCACTTAAGCCTTTCGACGTTTCCCTTCCTCAATTCAATGTGCTGCGCATTCTGCGAGGCCAAAAAGGAAATCCGGCGAATTTGTGCACAATTCAGGAGCGAATGGTCGCCAAAATGAGCAATACTACCCGACTGGTCGATAAGCTCATTAGCAAAGGCCTGGCAGAAAGAACGGTTTGCGCAAAAAACCGACGAAAGATCGAAATCTTTATCACTGATGAAGGCCTCGAAATTTTGCAGAAAATTGATCCGGTCATAGATTCGACCGAGAAAGACCTTACAGCCAATCTGGATGAAGAAGAATTAAAAATTGCTAATAAATTAATGAATAAACTAAGAGGATAAAATTGCTATGGAAAAGGAAAATTTTATTGAAAATCTCAACTGGCGCTACGCGACCAAAAAATTTGATCCCAACAGGAAACTGAATCCGGAAACAGTCGCTACTGTACTGGACAGCATCCAGCTCTCGGCCTCTTCCTACGGATTACAGCCTTACGAAGTCTTCGTGATTGAAGATATGGAGACCAGGGAAAAGCTGAAGGAAGTATCCTGGAACCAGCCACAAATAACCGATGCCTCTCACCTGCTGGTATTCGCAAACCTCACCAGCATTGATGGGAGCCACATCAATTCTTACCTGGAAAACATCAGCCGCGTAAGAAATATAAGTCGTGCCGACCTTAAAGGGCTGGAAGATATGCTGAAAAACACTATTCTTAAACTTTCTCCGGAAGAGCAAACTATCTGGACGGCGAATCAGGCTTATATTGCTTTGGGAAATTTCCTTTCCGCAGCTGCCAATCTAAGAATTGACACCTGCCCTATGGAAGGTTTCCAGGCAGAAAAATACGACGAGATCCTGGGATTGAAAGAAAAAGGGCTAACCACGGCCGTGATCGCCACAATGGGCTATCGAAGCGAGGAAGACAGCATGCAACATGCTCCTAAAGTCAGAAAAAACAAAGAAGAATTATTCCACTTAATTTAATACAAAAATTGCTATGAAAAAGAATTTTTTAAAAGGTGCTGCGGCTTCAGTGATCATCTTATCTACTGTCGCCTTTAAAACAATCACCAAGCAGCTGGATGTCAAGGCCAGTGAAGTTCACTGGAAGGGAGAAAAAGTCACAGGTTCTCACCAGGGAACCATTAACTTCAGCGATGGTCATCTAAATGTGGACGGCGACAAGATCCTGGGAGGCGAATTCCTAATCGATATGTCCTCTATTAATGTAACCGATCTTGAAGGTGATTACAAACAAAAGCTGGAAGGCCACCTGAAATCTGATGATTTCTTCGGCGTGGAAAATCACCCTACCGCGAAGCTGGTGATCACTGATGCCTCCAAAAAATCAGGAAACACCTACGGAGTAGTCGGAGATCTCACCATCAAAGGCAAAACCCAACCCATTACTTTCGATTTGAACTGGGAAGGAGACACCGCTACTGCAAACCTTAGTGTAGACCGCACAAAGTATGATGTGAGATATGGATCAGGCAGTTTCTTTGATAATCTTGGAGACAAAACTATCTATGATAACTTCGATCTTAAGGTTACTTTGAAATTCTAAAATTCAAATATAAAATCCCGGCTGTTTACAGGTCGGGATTTATTTTTCTAAAAAATGTTTTTTTATTTCACATTGGTTTCTATCTTTGAAGCAATGAAAAACAGAATAGCAAATACCTGGTGGTGGTTTAATTTACGTCCGAACGTCGTGAACTAACACTGCTATAGTATAAAATCATACAAAAGGCTTGTCTCACGACAAGCCTTTTTTTATTCAATATTTTCAAGATGAAATTCAAACTTAATACTACTTACAAAAAACTGCTCGCCGACACCCTTACGCCGGTAAGCGTTTATCTCAAGCTTCGGGACAAATATCCCAACAGCCTGCTGCTGGAAAGTAGCGATTATCACGCCAGCGATAACAGTTTCTCCTACATTTGCTGCAATCCGATAGCTTCAGTGAAGGTGCAGAATGAGGTAATTACAGAGAAATTCCCTGATGGCAGTGAGGTCAAAACTTCCATAGATTCCGAAGTGAATATTCCACAAAAAATACAGGAATTCGCGAAAAAATTTGAGGCTAAACACTCCGGTTTCAAATTCATCAATAACGGATTGTTTGGGTACATCGCCTATGATGGAGTTCGGTATTTTGAGGATCTAGAGATCACCAAGAAAAAAGGTGATCTGCAACTACCCGATATGTATTACGCGGTTTATCAGAATATCATCGCCATCAATCACTTCAAAAATGAAGCCTACATTTTTGATCATCGTTTTAATTCCGAAAGTAAAATTGAAGAAATTGAACAGCTGATCAAAGTCAAGAATTTCGCGACTTATAATTTTAGCAGGCAGGACGATCCGGTTTCCAATCTCACCGATGAAGAATTCATGGAAAACGTGAAATTGGGCAAAAAGCACTGCTATCGCGGCGATGTTTTCCAGATCGTGCTTTCCCGGCGATTTTCGCAGAAATTCAAGGGCGATGAATTCAATGTTTACCGGGCGCTACGGAACGTGAACCCTTCCCCTTACCTCTTTTATTTCGACTACGGAAATTTCAAGATCTTCGGAAGTTCTCCTGAAGCCCAGCTGGTAGTGAAAGATGGGCGAGCCGAAATTCATCCAATTGCAGGTACCTTCAAACGAACCGGAAACGACGAGCAGGATGCTGAATTAGCCAAAAAACTCGCCGCCGACGAAAAGGAAAATGCCGAGCATGTAATGTTGGTGGACCTCGCCAGAAACGACCTTAGCCGCCACGGAAATGAGGTGAAAGTGGAAACCTATAAAGAGATTCAGTTCTTCTCACATGTGATCCACCTGGTGAGCAAAGTAACCGGAAAGAAGGACGAAAACACCCCAACCATGCAAGTGGTCGCCGATACCTTTCCCGCGGGAACTTTGAGCGGTGCGCCAAAGCACAGCGCCATGAAACTCATTGAAAAATATGAGAACGTAAACCGTGATGCCTACGGTGGTGCCATTGGTTTTATGGATTTCGACGGAAATTTTAACCATGCGATCATCATCCGCTCTTTTGTAAGTAAAAATCACCAATTACATTACCAGGCTGGTGCCGGAGTGGTTTCAGAATCGGTGGAAGAAAATGAATTGCAGGAAGTATATAACAAACTGGGAGCTTTGACGAAGGCTCTCGAAATTGCTGAAGATATTTAAGATGAAAAAGATACTCGTTATAGATAATTACGACTCCTTTGTGTACAATTTGGTACATTATCTGGAAGATCTCGACTGCCAGGTAACGGTGAGAAGAAACGATCAGCTGGAGTTGGAAGATGTGGAAGATTTCGACAAGATCCTCCTCTCCCCCGGCCCTGGAATTCCCGAGGAGGCCGGACTTCTAAAGGCCATCATTCAGAAATATGCGGCAACCAAAAGCATTTTTGGGGTGTGCCTGGGGCAGCAGGCTATAGGTGAAGTCTTCGGCGGAAAACTTGGTAATCTCGAATCGGTTTATCACGGCGTGGCGACCAATATTGAATTGTGTGTTGATGACGAACCTTTATTTAAAAACCTTCCGAAGCAGATGAAGGTCGGCCGTTATCACTCATGGGTCGTGCTTAGAGAACTGCCCGATGCCCTGGAAGCAACTTCCTATGATGAAAACGGACAGATCATGTCTTTGCGGCATCGGGAATTCGACGTAAGAGGCGTGCAATTTCACCCCGAATCGGTCCTGACTCCTGAAGGCAAGAAAATGATAGAAAACTGGGTCAATAGCTAATCGACATTCCACCATTCAACTAAAGAGCACACCCATTTTTAAGAAAATCGAAAATGAAAGAATTACTAAACAGACTCATCAACCACGAAACTATCAGTAAGGAAGAGGCCAAACAGGTGATCTTCAACATTTCTGAAGGGGAATACAATGAGAGCCAGATCGCCGCTTTTCTCACGGTTTACATGATGAGGAGCATTACCATCCAGGAGCTGGAAGGTTTCCGCGACGCGCTGCTGGAATTGTGCATCCCGGTAGATCTTAGCGCTTATAACCCCGTTGATCTCTGCGGAACCGGGGGCGACGGCAAGAACACCTTCAATATTTCTACCACCTCCTCTTTTGTTACCGCAGGTGCCGGCGTCAATGTGGCGAAACACGGGAACTACGGAGTTTCATCGGTGAGCGGAAGTTCAAACGTAATGGAATACCTCGGAATAAAATTTAGCAACGATCCCGGTTTTCTTGAAAAATGTATAGCCGAAGCGGGCATCTGTATTTTACACGCCCCTCTCTTTCACCCGGCCATGAAGAATGTGGCACCAGTAAGGCGTTCCCTGGCAGTCAAGACTTTTTTCAATATGCTGGGCCCGATGGTAAATCCGGCATTTCCTGCCAATCAGTTGGTGGGAGTCTTTAATCTTGAATTGGCGAGAATGTATGGTTATCTTTACCAGAATACCGACAAAAATTTCACAATCTTACATGCGCTGGATGGCTACGATGAGATTTCCTTAACCGGAAATACGAAGACCATTTCAAACAATTCCGAAGGAATGCTGAGTCCGGAGGATTTTGGGATCAAAAAACTGGATGCTGAAGAGATCGCTGGCGGGGGCTCTATAGAGAGTTCAGCAGAGATCCTGGTAAATATTCTGAAGGGACAGGGGACCGCAGCTCAAACCAATGTGGTGTGTGCCAATGCCGGCATGGCGATTGCCACGGTAAAGCATACTTCTGCAAAAGAAGGTTTTGAAGCGGCCCAGGAATCGATAAAATCGGGGAAGGCTTTGCAGGCCTTGCAAAAATTGCAGGAGCTGAGCAAATAGACAGAGGAGCCAGGAGCGTTTCAGTTTCTAAAGAATTTCGCGCATTCCTGAATTAGATTCAGCAGGCGCATTAAAATCGAAAAAGATGAACATCTTAGATAAAATAATAGCCGACAAATACAAGGAAATAGAGCTGAAAAAAGCTGTAGTTCCGGTATCGCAGCTCGAGAAATCGGCGCTTTTCGAAAGAAATGGCATCTCGCTTGCCAAACTTCTGAAGCAAAGTGAAACTGGCATTATTGCCGAACATAAGCGGCGGTCGCCATCAAAATCGGTGATCAACCAGGACCTCAACGTGGAGGATGTAGCGAAAGGCTATGAAGCCGCAGGGGTTTCAGGCATGTCGGTATTGACCGATGGAAAATATTTCGGCGGCTCGCTGGACGATCTGCTGTATGCCAGGGCGGCAGTCAAAATGCCTCTTCTCAGGAAGGAGTTCATTATTGACCAATATCAGCTGCTGGAGGCCAAGGCCCACGGGGCCGACGTCATTTTATTGATCGCGGCCGTGCTGGACAGAGATCAGATCAAAAGCCTATCAGAATTTGCTAAAAATCTTGGACTCGAAGTGTTGCTGGAAGTACACAATGACGAGGAATTACAAAAAGCTATTATGCCAAGCCTTGATATGCTCGGTGTAAATAACCGGAATTTAAAAACTTTCGAGGTCAGTACCGATATTAGTAAAGAACTTTCAGAAAAGATCCCTTCAGATTTCGTGAAGGTTTCTGAGAGTGGCATCAGCTCGATCGATGCTATAAAGGATTTAAAAAATTACGGCTATAAAGGTTTCCTGATCGGGGAAAATTTTATGAAAACTGACGATCCCGGTAAGAGTGCGAAAGAGTTCATAGAAGAATTGAAAAAGTAACGAATATCATGCTGAAGAGGGTCAGGATCTATTGAGAAGCTGAAATAAATTCAGCTTGTTCAGAAAAGAATGCGGACAGAAACATTAATATTACGTCATTCTGAACCTGTCTGCCAACAGGCGGGTTTATTTCAGAAGCTCACCCCATTGGTCCCCTGTCCGTTGGAAGATCCTGAAACAAGGCTGCCTGACGGTAGGCAGGTTCGGATGACGACAGCTTCAAAAAAAGAAAGAAGAATGAGCGAATTGAAACTTAAGATCTGCGGAATGAAACATCCGGAAAATATTACTGAGGTCGCTGTACTTCAGCCGGATTACCTTGGCTTTATTTTCTATGAAAAAACACCCAGATTCTTTGATGCTGAAATTCCTGATTTTCCGAAGGAGATCAAAAAAACCGGTGTTTTTGTGGATGCCGATGTGGATTTTATTCTGAAAAAAGTAAAAAAACATCAGCTACAGGCCGTTCAGTTGCACGGAAGCGAAAGTCCGGAATTTTGTGCTGAACTAAAGATTCTTTTTGCGGGAATGGAAACATTGGAGCTAATCAAAGTATTTTCAGTAAAAGAGGATTTTGACTTCAGCAGACTAAATGATTATGAAGGGATTGTGGATTTCTTCCTTTTCGATACAAAGGGAAAAAATAAAGGCGGAAATGGCGTCACCTTTGATTGGGGAATTTTAAAAGACTATTCTTCCTCTACTCCTTTTTTCCTGAGCGGCGGAATTGGTCCTGAAGAAGCTGAAGAAATCGGAAAATTGAAGGAATATTTCAGACAACAGGGAAAAGAAGAGTTGCTGCATGCAATTGACATCAATAGTAAGTTTGAAACAGAACCGGGTCTTAAAGATGTGGCAAGATTGAAGAAATTTAAAAATAAGCTAAAGTCATTCTAACTGAATCCAGGCTGTCCCGATATATCAGGATTGGTTCAGCTTCTCAGAGATCCTGAAACAAGCCTGCCTGACGGTAGGCAGGTTCAGGATGACTTCTTAAAAATAAAGCAATATACAACTATGACCTATCAGGCGAACGAAAAAGGATATTACGGCGAGTTTGGCGGCGCTTATATTCCGGAAATGCTATATCCAAATGTAGAGGAATTGCGCTCGCAGTACCTCGACATCATGAAAGAAGATTCCTTTCAAAAGGAATTCAAACAATTGCTGAAGGATTATGTGGGCCGGCCTACGCCGCTCTATTTTGCCGAACGATTCAGCAAAAAGTACAACACGAAGATCTATCTGAAAAGGGAAGACCTGTGCCATACCGGTGCCCACAAAGTGAACAATACCGTGGGGCAAATTCTTATGGCAAAACGGCTTGGGAAGAACCGGATCATTGCTGAGACCGGCGCAGGCCAGCACGGGGTTGCCACCGCCACTGTGTGCGCCCTAATGGGAATTGAATGCATTGTGTACATGGGCGAAATTGACATCGAACGCCAGGCGCCCAATGTGGCACGGATGAAAATGCTTGGAGCCAAAGTTGTTCCGGCAAAATCGGGCAGTCGTACCTTGAAGGATGCAACAAACGAAGCCATCCGCGACTGGATCAACAATCCGGTGGACACCCATTACATCATTGGCTCGGTGGTGGGGCCACATCCGTATCCGGATATGGTGGCGAGGTTTCAGGCGGTAATTTCCGAAGAGATCAAAATTCAGCTGCAGGAAAAGGAAAATCGTGAAGATCCAGATTATATAGTGGCCTGCGTGGGCGGCGGAAGCAATGCCGCAGGAGCCTATTTTCATTACCTCGACAATCCGGAAGTCGGAATAATTGCTGTGGAAGCAGCCGGAAAGGGAATTGACAGCGGCGAGAGCGCGGCTACCTCGGCCTTGGGCAAAGAAGGCATTATTCACGGCAGCAAAACCCTGCTGATGCAAACGGATGACGGGCAGATCACGGAGCCCTATTCCATCTCCGCCGGACTCGATTACCCGGGAGTGGGGCCAATGCACGCGAACCTGTTCCGAAGCGGGCGGGGAGAATTTATCTCCATCACCGACAAAGCCGCGATGGAAGCCGGGCTGGAATTGGCCAAACTCGAAGGCATTATCCCTGCTATTGAAACCTCACATGCCCTGGCGATCTTCAAAGACAGAAAGTTCAATGAAGATGATGTGGTGGTGGTGAATCTTTCGGGACGTGGCGATAAGGATCTGAACACCTATATTGATTATTTCAATTTGTAAAAGCTTCAAAATAAAAAAGGCTTCGACAGGCTCAGCCTGACAGCTTGAATTCAGACGTCAATAAAGATTCTAAGAAATCAACGAATCACTAGTAATTTCGATTTGTAAAAAAAGAAAGAAGTCATTCTGAACCTGCCTACCGTCAGGCAGGCTTGTTTCAGAATCTCTTGAGACGCTGAAATAAATTCAGCGTGACGAAAAACAGAAGAAATAGATTGCATTTTGCGAGGATATTGCTTCGTTACTACTCCTCGCATTACCAAAAAAAAGAATATGAACAGAATAAACAAGAAACTTCAGGAAGACAAAAAACTGCTTTCCATATATTTCACGGCCGGCTATCCCGGGATTGACGATACCGTTTCCATTATAAAGGACCTGGAAAAAAGTGGGGTCGATTTTATCGAAATTGGGCTTCCCTTCAGCGATCCTTTAGCCGATGGGCCCACCATTCAGAAGAGTTCTACAAAAGCCCTGAAGAACGGAATGACTACCAATAAGCTCTTCGAACAGTTGAAAGGGATCCGGGATTCAGTAGAAATTCCGCTGATCATCATGGGCTATTTCAATCCGATCCTGCAATATGGCGTAGAGAAATTCTGCCAGAAATGTGAAGAAACGGGTATTGACGGGCTCATTATTCCAGATCTTCCGGTTGATGTTTACAACGACGAATACAAAGCCATCTTCGAAAAACACGGTCTTCGGAATATCTTCCTCATCACACCTCAAACTTCCGAAGAACGAATCCGGTTTATAGATTCGGTTTCTGATGGATTTATTTATATGGTGAGCACGGCCAGTGTGACCGGCTCTACCAAAGGTTTTGGAGAAGAAACAAAGAAATACTTCAGAAGAATTGGCGAAATGAAGCTCAAGAACCCACAAATAGTAGGCTTCGGGATTAGTGATAAGCAAACTTTTGAAGAAGCAACTGCTTATGCAAAAGGGGCGATCATTGGAAGCGCTTTTATCAAGCACCTCAACAGTGAAGGCACCGCTGAAATTGGCCAATTTGTTAATTCTGTTAAAGGCCTTTAACCTAACTCTAACATCCTTTTGGGAGCACTTTGCCCGTCAAATTCTTATCTTAGGATAAACCTTTAAAATACGACTGTTATGGGAGGACCAATTGAAGATAAACACCACGAAAGAAAAGAAAAAAAGCGCAGCGACAATGATCCTTTAAGTGGAGAATTAGGTGATCGCGATGCGAAAAAAAACGATTATGATCCTGAAACAAAAACGATCAAGGATCACGACAAAAAGAAATAAGCCATGGGAAGAGGTGATAAAAAGACCAAAAGAGGAAAAATTGCTATCGGCACCTATGGGAGGCTAAGGCCAAAACGCAAAAAGTTCAAGGTGAAGCCGACTACTGTGGCCGAACAGGAAAAGAAAGAATTGCAATAATTCATTCTAAAAAAAACTCTTTGTACTGAAGAACCCTGAAATCAATCGTATTGAAGTCAGGGTTTTTCTTTTTCAAATGCTTATAAAGTTCCATGCTGCCAATGGCCCGGTTTGCAGAACCTGAAGGCGCAGTAAGGCTAACCGTCTTTATGAGCCGTCCGTCCAGGACAAACTGGTGAATTCTCGGCACATCATTAGAAACTACTTTTAACCTGATATCGCCGTCGATTTCTCTCAAATGTCTTCGGAAGAAATACTCGGGCCCGTTCTTGCTGTTCCCGCCGGTAAACAGGAGCGTATCTACATTGGGATGTTCCTTCAAAATTTCCGTCATATTCCGAAGTTCTACCTGTTGCATTCCAAGATCGGAAGCATCGATCTTTTCTCGCCGGCTGCTTTCAACCATATCGCAGATGCCAATTCCCCGGCTTCGCAGAAATTCCTTACGCTGCTCCACCGCTTCTTCGGTCGTTTCAAATTTAAGCCCGAGGTCAAAGATCCGGTTCAGCACGATCCACAGCAATCCATCCCGGCTTCCGTAGCAAAAATCGACATCGCCTTCCTTTAAGTGCCTGCTGGTAAAGCGTGGCGGCGGCAGGGTTCCCACGATGAGTTTGGTTGCATTTTCGGGAATAAAATATCCGTATGGATGGGTATGTAAGAATTTTTCCATTATCTATTCAAGCACAATTACCAGGTCGTCGGCAAAAAGCATCGTGCCCGGGGTGTGGAGAATTTTGCCCACTTTCCCATCGGCTTTGGCGGTAATGGTGGTTTCCATTTTCATGGCCTCCATCACGAACAGCGGCTCATTTTTGCTGACTTTCTGACCTTTTTCAACGAATAACGAAGATAAGGAACCCTGCAGAGGTGCACCAATTTCCTTCAGATTCTCTTTATCTACTTTTTGATGCACCACTTTATCTACCTTCACCGATTTGTCCCTGATCTGCACCACACGTGCCTGTCCGTTCACCTTGAAAAATACATCTACCTTTCCATCTTCATCAGCCTTCCCGATGGAAAGCAATTCGATGAGCAGGGTTTTTCCACGGTCCATTTCCACAACAATTTCTTCTCCTATTTCCATTCCGTAGAAAAAATTCTTTGTCGGGATATTGATCACATTACCAAATTCATTCCTGAAATTGACAGCGTCGGTAAAGACCTTGGGATAGAGTTTATACGAAAGAAATTCGGTCATCTCCGGCTCATGATGCAGGCTGTCCTGAAAGATCCTCTTAAATTCCCCAAATTCCTCCTCAAAATCCACAGGCTCCAGATGGGCGTTTGGCCGGCCGGTGAAGGGCTTCTCGCCTTTTAATACAATCTCCTGTATATGCTTCGGAAAACCTCCTTCAGGCTGACCAAGATTGCCCCGGAAAAAATCTTTTACTGACTGCGGAAAGGACAGCTCCTCTCCTTTCTCCAGCACATCCTGGATGTGGAGGTTGTTACTCACCATGTACTGCGCCATATCGCCCACCACCTTGGAACTGGGGGTTACTTTGATGATATTCCCGAAAAGCTGGTTCACCTCAGCATACATTTCGGTGATCTCATGGAAGCGAGAGGCAAGCCCGAGCGACTGGGCCTGAGGTTTGAGATTGGAATACTGGCCGCCCGGGATCTCGTGCCTGTAAACATCTGCTGTTCCCGCCTTCAAGCCGCTTTCGAAAGGATAGTAATATTTGCGAACGGCTTCCCAATAATGCGAATATTCGTTGAGTTTGGATATGTTGAAATCGGCTTCGCGATCGGTCCTGCGGATCATTTCTACCAGAGAATTAAAATTAGGCTGCGAGGTAAGTCCTGAAAGTCCACCTAAAGCAACGTCCACCACATCTACTCCGGCTTCTATGGCTTTGAGATAGGTAGCAGCCTGGATGGAAGAAGTATCGTGCGTGTGCAGATGAACAGGTATAGAAATCTCAGATTTCAGAGCACTTACCAGTTCCTGGGCGGCATAGGGCTTCAGCAGTCCGGCCATATCTTTGATGGCAAGGATATGAGCGCCGGCATTCTCAATATCTTTCGCCAGGCGCAGGTAATAATCAAGATTGTACTTCTTATTTTCCTTGTCCAGAATATCGCCGGTATAGCAAATTGCCGCCTCGGCAAGTCCGCCGGTATTTTTCCGAACATATTCTATGCAAGGAGCGATAGATTCCATCCAGTTAAGCGAGTCGAAGATCCTGAATACGTCTACCCCGTTTTCCCAAGCCTCACTGACGAATTTTTCAATGAGGTTATCCGGATAAGCGGTGTAACCCACGCCATTGCTGCCCCTAAGCAACATCTGCAAAAGCAGGTTAGGCATAGCTTTCCGAAGCAAACGCAGCCTTTCCCAGGGATCTTCATGTAAAAACCTGAGACATACATCAAAGGTCGCCCCTCCCCAGACTTCCATGCTGAAAACTTCCGGATGGTTTTTCGCAAAACCTTCAGCCACCTTCATAAGATCAAAGGTTCGCATGCGGGTGGCCAGCAAACTTTGATGGGCATCCCTCATAGTCGTGTCGGTGAAATGCACCCTTTTTTCATTCCGAAGCCATTTTGAGAATTCTTCCGGACCTTTTTCCCGGAGCAGATCTTTTGTTCCCTTCGGAAATTCCTGCCGGTGGTCGAATTTTGGCACCTGCGGTTTCACCAGGATAACTGAAGGATCGGTTTCCCGAACATCCGGATTTCCGTTCACAGTGATATCCCCGAGAAAATTCACCAATCTCGTGGCACGGTTCCTGGACCTCCTGATCTCAAACAGCGAAGGATTATTTTTGATGAAATTCACGGTGGCCTTCCCTTCTTTAAATTCAGGATGCTTCAGAATGTTCGACAAAAATGGCATATTGGTCTTTACACCTCTTACTCTGAATTCGGCCAGCGCGCGCCGCATTTTCCGGCAGGCTCCATCCAGCGTGCGGCTATTGGCGGAGACTTTTACCAACATGGAATCAAAAAAAGGAGAGATCTTAACCCCCTGGTAGACACTGCCCGCGTCGAGTCTAATTCCGAAGCCGGAAGCACTGCGATAAGTAGTGATGGTGCCGTAATCTGGCTGAAAATCGTTGGCGGGATCTTCGGAAGTAATTCTGCACTGCAAGGCAAAACCGTTGGTGTGCAAATGTTCCTGTCCCGCGATCTTTATCTGTTTATCGCTGAGCTTATAACCCCCGGCGATAAATATCTGTGCCTTCACCAGGTCAATATTGGTCACAATTTCGGTCACTGTATGCTCCACCTGGATCCTCGGATTCACTTCAATAAAATAAATACTCTGATCCTGATCCACCAGAAATTCCACCGTCCCGATATTGTTGTAATCCACTGCACGGCATATATCCAGCGCATACTGGTACAGCTTTTCTTTTACTTCGGAATCGAGGCCGAAGCTGGGCGCAAATTCGATCACCTTCTGATATCTCCTCTGCACCGAACAGTCGCGCTCGAACAAATGCACCATATTGCCGTGATTATCGGCCATGATCTGCACTTCAATATGCTTCGGATTTTCTATGAATTTCTCGATAAACACGGTGTCATCGCCAAAGGCATTACCTGCTTCCCGCTTCGATTCAGGAAAGGATTTCCTGAGATCTTCTTCACTACGTATCACCCGCATTCCCCTTCCGCCACCTCCTGAAGCTGCCTTCAGCATAATGGGAAAGCCAATCTGCCGGGCTTCCTTGAGAGCCGTCTCTACATTTTCCAGTTCCTCCTGATTGCTTTCAATAACCGGCACCTGATTCTTTCTGGCCACCTCTTTGGCGGTCACTTTATCGCCCAGGCTCTTGAGAACCTCAACCTCAGGCCCTATAAAAATGATATCATTTTCCCTGCATTGCCGGGCAAATTCGGCGTTTTCAGATAAAAATCCGTACCCGGGATGGATCGCGTCCACCTGGTTCTCTTTGGCTACTGCAATGATGCCAGCAATGTCGAGATAGGGCTTTAAAGGATCGTCGTCTTCTCCTATCTGGTAGGATTCATCGGCTTTATAACGGTGCAGGGAATAGCGGTCCTCATAGGTGTAGATACCTACGGTGCGCAGGCCAATTTCGGTACAGGCACGGAATATTCTAATGGCAATTTCACCTCGGTTTGCCACCAGAACTTTTTTAATTTTCATAGAATTTCAGGATTAACGATTAAGAATTTCCTGAAATTATTAAATATTCTTCGGAAAAATAGGCCCCGAAAACATAAAAATTGTTAATCTTTTAATGAAATCTCATATTTACCGAATAAACACCGGCTCTTCTTCTTTTTCGGTATATTCTTCGCTGAAGCGATAGCCATCATAGTCATAGCCCTTGATTTCGTCCAGGGTCATGGCATCTTTATCCATAATATAGCGCACCATAGAACCACGGGCCTTTTTAGCGTAAAAACTGATGATCTTCAACTTTCCGTTCTTGAAATCCTTGAAAACCGGCGATATCACCGGCACCTTCAGTTTTTTTGTATCTACCGCTTTGAAATATTCATTACTGGCGAGATTCAGAAAAAGTTCATCTTCTTTGAGTTCGTTATTCAGGTATTCTGTCACCTTTTTTTGCCAAACTTCATAAAGATTCTTTTTCCTTTCTATTCCCATGGAAGTACCCATTTCGAGTCGATACGGCTGAATGAGATCCAGCGGCCTCAGAATTCCGTAGAGGCCTGAAAGGATGCGCAGCGTATCCTGCAGCCGGTCCAGCTTACCGGTAGGAATAGTGTAGGCATCAAGACCAGTATAGACATCTCCGTTAAAGGCATAAATGGCAGGACGGGAATTCTTCTTGTTGTGATCTTCTTCAAATTCCTGATATCGGGTATAGTTCAGGTCGGCAAGTTTATCGCTGATCCCCATGAGCTCAGAGATTTCTGATTTGGTCATCCTGGCAAGTTTCCGGTTTAGTTTTGCCGTGGTTTCCAGGAAAGAAGGGTGCGTGCCGCGGGTAGTAGGAAGTTTAGAATCATAATCCAGGCTCTTGGCCGGAGAAATAACAATTTTCATGGGTGGTGGAGTTTGATCCCAAAGATAAGACTTCAGCTTAAAAATTTGAAAGGTCTCGGCTTTACTTATTTATCAGGAGATAAGACACATCTATTAAGGCTGAAGGTTAAACTTGGTCAATCCAAAAACTTCTATAATATTTTCTTCAGCATTGATTCGAAAAGTGATGACATAGCCTTTGAAGATCAGGTCCCGAATTTGTTCATCTTCAAAATAAACAGATTTCCGGTAGGAGTATGGCATAAGGGGAATTTCCCTGATCCTGGAAAACAGGTCATTTTTAAACCTTCGTGCTGCCTCAGGCTTATCTCGTGAAATGTAATGGATTTGCTTCTGAAGTTTATCCCTGAATCCTGCGGATAAACTAATTTTCATATTCTGAAATTATCCGCTCTAAGTCTTCATCAAATTCATCCAAAGATTTCATTTCTGAAGTCCCTGCATCAATGGCCGAAAGTTCTGAATTTAGTTCTTTTCTGCTGCTGTCGAAACTATCGGAGACAACTTCAAGCTTCTCCCCATCAAAATCCTTCAGAAAAGCCATGACTTGCTCATAGGCAGCTTTATTCTTGATTTTTAGAAGAAGATTTCCCATGTCAGGCATTTCCAATAAAGATATTTAATTATCAGAAGAAAATCGATCAATTAAAGCATTTCCTTCTGGTTCTTCGCGTAATTCTGCCATTTCTCAATGCAACCCTGCATATCTTCCGGAATTTCGCTGTTAAAGCTCATCCATTTGCCAGTTACAGGATGTTCAAAGCCAAGCGTTTTCGCATGTAGTGCCTGTCTTGGCAGGATCTTGAAACAATTCTCCACAAACTGACGATATTTGGTAAAAGTAGTGCCTTTCAGAATCTTCTCTCCGCCATAACGTTCATCGTTAAAAAGCGTGTGGCCAATGTGCTTCATATGCACCCTGATCTGGTGTGTTCTTCCCGTTTCCAGTTTGCAGGCCAGCAGGGTCACGTAGCCAAAACGTTCCAAAACCTTATAATGAGTAACGGCGGGCTTTCCTTTTTCGGCATCTTCTCCTTCATATACGGTATTCTGAAGACGGTTCTTCGGGTGTCGCCCAATGTTGCCTTCAACAGTGCCTTCATCCTCTTCCACATTACCCCAAACCAGCGCCACATATTCGCGCTCACTGCTTTTATCAAAGAACTGTTTCGATAAATGCGTCATCGCCTGCTCGGTTTTGGCTACTACCAAAAGGCCGCTGGTGTCCTTATCGATCCTGTGGACAAGGCCGGGGCGCTCACTGCTATTATTGGGGAGATTTTCAAAGTGATATACCAAAGCGTTGATCAGGGTGCCACTGTAGTTCCCGTGGCCGGGATGCACTACCATTCCAGCGGGTTTGTTCACCACCAGGAGGGCGTCATCTTCATAAACAACATCAAGCGGAATATCTTCAGGCGTAAGCAAAAATTCATAGGGCGGATGTTCAAACATCACCTGTACCACGTCCCCGGCCTTGACCTTGTAATTCGATTTTACCGGAACTTCATTGACGTAGATATTGCCGCTTTTCGCTGCTTTCTGAATCTTATTTCGGGTAGCCTTTTCGATGTAATTCATCAAATACTTATCTACCCGAAGCGGATTTTGTCCTTTTTCGGCTATAAATTTATGATGCTCATACAACTCATCATCCTGCTCTTCAAGCTCGTTATTCTCTTCTTCTGGGTTCAGCATTACATATTTATTTCGTCCTCGGGAGCCGGTTCGCCTCCTTCTTCATTTTCATCTCCTGTATAACGGCCGGAACCATCTCCCAAAACCAGGTCAATTTTGGAGGTTTTCATCAGTTCATCACCCGGTTCTACCAGTTCGCCGTCATGACGCAATTCCAGCACCGCATCTTTAGCAATATCGGGTTTGTAGGTTACATCGCCTATTTCAAAGCCTAAGGAACGCAATGTTGGTTCCGCCTGGCGTCGGGTTTTACGAATAAGATCGGGAACTACGATTTTGCGGTAGCCCGAAGGATTCAGCGTAAGATAGATCTTCCTGTTTTCCTTTACGAATTGTCCCGGTGCCGGCACCTGCTCGATCACAGAATACCGCGGAAAGTCGGGATTAAAATTGGCCGAATCCAGGATCTCATACCTCAGGTCCAGCTCATCCAGTTCATTATCAACTTTCTCCAGCTGTAACCGCGAAAGGTCCGGCACCTTGATCCTTTGATCCTGATTGGTGGAATAATCAAGCCATTCCAAGGCCAGAAAAACTATTACTACTACTGCGATCGCTGCTAAAACCAGCTGTATTAAGAAAGTTTTGCTGAAGATAAATCGTATTAATCCCATACTTTTGTTTATAGGCGCAAAGATATAAAACCACGGGCTTTTGGCTGCACCCCTAATTAATGATATTTTTGTTTAACGCTTTATAAACCGGGATATTGAATATGAAGAAAAAAATTGCCATCGCAATGGGCGGTTATTCCAGCGAATACCGCATTTCTATTAACAGCGGAAACATGGTTTACAAAAACCTTGACCGCGACCTCTACGAACCTTACCGGGTTCACATTCTGCAAAAAGAATGGTTTGTGGTGGCCGATGACGATACTCCCTATCCCATCAATAAAAGTGACTTCACGGTTAAGATTGGAGGAAAGACCATCAGCTTTGACTGTGTGTTCAATACGATCCACGGAACGCCGGGTGAAAATGGTCTTTTACAGGCTTATCTTGAATTACTCGGAATTCCGCAGACCTCCTGCGATTATTACCAGTCGGCGTTGACCTTTAATAAACGAGATCTTATCAGCGTTCTGAAGCCCTACGGAATAAAGACGGCCATCAATTATTTCCTCGACAAGGAAGATGAGATCAAAACTGCCGAAATTGTAGAGAAAGTTGGATTGCCTTGTTTCGTGAAGGCTAACCGCGCCGGAAGCAGCTTCGGCGTGACCAAAGTAAAGACGGAAGAAGAACTCGTTCCGGCGGCAAAGATCGCCTTTAAGGAAGACGATGAAGTGATCATTGAATCTTTCCTCGATGGCACCGAAGTTTCTGTGGGCGTAGTGATGTACAAGGGAGAAATCCTTGCCTTGCCAGTCACCGAAATCGTTTCTGAAAACGAATTCTTCGACTACGAGGCCAAATATCTCGGAAAATCACAAGAGATCACTCCCGCCCGAATTTCAGAAGAGCAGACAAAAAAGGTGCAGGAAATATCAAAATTCCTCTATAAAAAACTGAAACTGCGCGGCCTTACCCGGTCAGAATTTATTTTTCATAATGACGAGCCCTATTTCCTCGAGATCAACACCAATCCCGGCCTGAGCCAGGCGAGTATTATTCCGCAGCAGGCATTAAAAGCGGGCATCAGCCTTACCGATCTTTACGGCAGTACGATAGAGAGTGCCCTGAAATAGAAGCGGAATTCCTTATATTTGTTAGAATCACCGAAAAATCCTTAGATGAAGAAAGCAGTTTTCCCAGGCTCGTACGACCCTTTAACCCTTGGCCATACCGATATAATCGAACGGGCTTTGCCGCTTTTCGATGAGATCATCCTGGCGATCGGGACCAATTCTGGCAAGAACTATATGTTTAGCCTGGAAGAACGCCTGCATTTTCTTCGCGAGACCTTTAAAGCAGAGCCAAAGATAAAGGTGATGACCTACGAGGGCCTTACCGTCAATTTTTGTAAAAATCAGGATGCCGGTTTTATACTCCGCGGAATTCGCAACACGACCGACTTCGATTTTGAAAAAGCCATTGGCCAGACCAATTACCAAATGTCAGGAATAGAAACAATTTTCCTGATCTCTTCCTCCGGAAAAGGTCATATTTCTTCTACCGTGGTGCGCGATGTAATCCGTCACGGCGGCGAATACGAGTTTATGGTACCAAAGGTGGTTAGAAAATAATTTCTGAAGGAAATTATTCAGAAATTAAAACCATTTTCTTCGCCGGAAGACGAACACCCCTATTCCCGAAAGTGTAAACGACAGTAAAAGTACCACCCAAAAGCCATACTGATAGTTTTCCAAAGAATTGGGCACGTTCATTCCATAGAAACTTGCCACCAGCGTCGGGATCATTAAAATGATCGAAATGGAGGTGAGCTGTTTCATGATCACGTTCAGGTTGTTCGAGATGACCGAGGCATAGGCATCCATCATTCCACTCAAAATATCACTGTAGATATTCGTCATTTCCAGCGCCTGTTTCAGTTCGATCTCCACATCTTCAAAAAGATCGGTATCAAAAGTCCCGCGATATTCCTTCAGATTCTTGATCCTGTGAACTAAAATATCGTTCCCTTTCAGCGAAGTCGTAAAGAACACGAGCGACTTTTCAATTTGAAGTAATGTTTGCAGATCTTCATTCCTGATAGATTTTTCAAGCTCAACCTCAGCCAGTTTTATGTTCTGATTTATTTTTTTCAGGTACTTCAGGAACCAGATACTCGAGGAAAGCAGCAGTTTCAGTACCAGATCAAAATGATCGGGCGAATTCAGCTTTTTCTTTTGAGTGTATGAAATAAAATCGGGGATCAACTGCGTGTTATAAAAACATACGGTCACCAGCACCTCATCCTTAAAGATAACACCCAAAGGAACTGTCGAGAAAGGAATCTTGACATCGTTCGTCCTGTGCGGTAAACGCAGGATGATGAGATACCAGCCGTTGTCTGTTTCAATACGCGGCCGTTCATCTACATCGGCAATATCGTCGATAAAAGCTTCGGGAATCTGCAATTCCTCCAATAGATACTGCTTATCTTCTGCAGTGGGAGACTGGATGTTTACCCAACAGTTTGGCTGCCATTTTTCTATTGGCACCAGCCCATGATCATTCTTTAAAAAGCTCCTCATATTTTCAACCGGGGATTATGAATAAAGGCTGAAAATATGACTGACCTTCATTCAGATTTAATAACTCGTGTGATAATCGTCCATAGGTGGATAATCTTTTGGCGAGGCAAAAGTATTTCTTTTTTGCCTACAGAGGTTCGCTGAAGGGAAAATAAAACCGGCGGGAAGCAAAAAAAATCAGAAGCTGTAATTCAAGCTAAGACCAGCATAATAATTCAGTGGATCTCCAGGGTAATAATAACGGGGAGCAGCGCCACCAAACCCAACTGCATTAGGCACAATACTGGCCGCGTAATGCTCATCCAGAAGATTGTTGATCCCGCCGCTCAAGTTCAGCTGCAGATTATCCAAAATGGTCAGTCTATAGGCGGCTTTCAGGTTCAGCAGATCATAGGCATCAGTAAATCCGGAATTCTCATCATTCAGAGGCATTTTGCCAACACTGCGGAAGCTGCTGTAAAAGGACAACCCCCAATCTGAAGAAAGCTCGAAGCCAAGATCTATGGTCGATTTTGGCACTCCCGGCAATTTATTTCCGGAATTATCAATTCCGTTATTCACAAATTGGTCGAATTTAAAGAAATTAAAAGCTGCATTGGCATAAGGCCGGAAGCTAAGACTTTCTCCTAGCTCGAGATTGAAATTCGCAAGAAATTCGATTCCATTATGATCAGTTTTACCGGCGTTCACACCTATATACTGATCTTCGGCGATCCTCTCGGCCACCAACAGGTTCTCCACCTGGATCGAATAGAAGGCAACTTCGGTGTAAAGTCGCTTTCTCAGCCAATTCCCTTTAAACCCAAGCTCGTAATTCGTTCCTGTTTCAGGTTGAAGACTGGTATTAATTTGCCCTTCCGGAGTAAGCGTTTCTGCCACCGTAGGAACAGAAAATCCGCGACTTATAGAAGCATAGATATTTTTTCCCTCTGCAATCTCATAGCTCGTACCAATACGCGGTGAAAAAACAACCGGAAACCGGTAGCTCCCCGATTGATCTACTCCATCTTCGGAAAAAAGGTCGGTGAGATCATAATTCGTGGTATTAAGATTGAAACCGGCTTCGAGCAGCCATTTTGGTGTGAGCTCCAAATGAATTTGGGCAAAGAAATTGGAATAATCCCGGTCCTGCTGATTTCCGCTCAACCGTTGCCCCCGCAGACTTCCCTGGCCGTTGTTTTCCTCATAAAGATTTTCAAAAGTGCTGCCCTCGTACCATTCCCGGTAATATTCAGCACCAAAACTAACTTCAGAAGGGAGGTCGAAAACCTGTAATTTCAGCCCAAATTTTGTACGCGCTCCGGCAGCAGTCCGGTTTTCTTTCAGAATATCGAAAGGCCGGGGTTCATACCCGTTCCTGAAATTCATAAAAACGCTGCTCTCATTCCTGAAATTCTGCGAAAATCGGTGCCTGTAGGAAACACCAAATAAGCCGCGATCGTAAGATTCATAACCTTTTGCAGCTGCCCAGTTTTGAGCCGCAGACCGTGGATCATTATTAAAATCTTCTTCATTAAGGGAACTCGGAATAAAAGCCTTTAATCGTGTAAAATTGGCCAAAAATGAGAGGTCATTTTTTTCAGAAGCTTTTAATTTTGCATTCAGCAGTATCGACTTCCGGTCGTATTTTCCATTTTCCCGGTAGCCATCGGTTTGCAAATGCGAATAGTTAGCGAAAACCGAAGAATTTTCAGCATTATTGGAAGCTTTTGCGGTTTTTTTGATCATGTTAAAGCTGCCAAAATCGCTGGCAACCTCAACTTTAGATCCTTCCGCTTTGGGTTCCGCGGAAAAAAGATTGATGGAACCGCCAAGACCGGCACCGTAAATACTGGAGGTTGGTCCTTTAATGACCTCAATCCTTTCCAGCGACTCCTGGTCAATATCGCCCAAGCTGAGCTCTCCTTCAGCCGTGGTGAGAGGAATTCCGTCGAAATATGCCTGGATACGGTTCGTGCTGTACTGGGAACGGGCTCCAATTCCGCGAATATTGATCTTATTGGTATTCAGCGCGCCGCGGTTCACGTACATTCCAGGTACAAATTTGAAAGCCTCCATCAGGCCGACAGGTCCGGTGTTTCTGAAATTTTCTTCGGAAATCAAATTTACAGCAGCCGGTGTTTTGCGCAGGGAATTCGGCACCAGAGTGCTTTTCACAATTACTTCTGAAAGGGATTCTTCTGAAGGATCAAGGTAAATTTGAATTTCCGGGCGGAATTCTTTCAGCAGAAAATTTTGATCCTGAAAGCCCAAGGCCCTGATGTGCAGCTTCAGCGGAAAATTTTCCGTAGTAAACCGAAAATGCCCGTTAATATCAGAAACAGCAAGAATTCCTGATGTTGTGGAGATTTCAGCATTCGCAATCCCTTCTGAAGTTGCCGAATTAAGAATTTCGCCCTCTATTTCCTGGCCGAAGTTCTTTCCGAAGCAAAGCAAAAATACCAGTAGCAGTAGTTGTTTTTCCAAATCTTTGGTTTGAGTCTATAGTTTCAGATGCAAAATTAGCAGGATTAGGTCCCAAAATCGCAACCAGAACAATTCTTTTGAGATTCTTAAGCTTTTGCTAAAATTAGTCTTAAATTTAAAGGCACGAAAATTTCCTATTGAAGGCCCGAACTGTTTGGTAAGGACCAGAAATGGAGCCGGCGGAAATTTGGGTTGCTTTAACACTTTTAGTAAGTTTACCACTTCAATTGCTTAGTCTTTATATGAAAAAAATCAGCCTGGCATTGTTTGCGGCAATCGTTCTTATCTCCTGTGACTTTTCAAAATACAGATTGGTAAAGAAATATGATTTCGTAACCCGCTTTGAAAAATCGGGAGGTACAGAGACCGCCACCTATGACGAGGTTATCGATTTTTACAAGCAGCTGGCCGACGCCTATCCCAGTGTACAACTTCGGGAATTCGGCAAAACTGACAGCGGCGAACCGCTTCGGTTGGCAGTTTTCAATCCGACCGGCGATTTCAAATTCGACAATATTCGCAAGGATAAAAGCATCATTCTTATCAATAACGGCATTCATCCCGGCGAGAGCGATGGTATTGACGCCACGATGATGCTTTTCAGGGATCTTGCCGGTGATTCCATTAAAATTCCGGAAAATACAGTGATCGCAACGATTCCGGTGTACAATATTGGCGGCGCCCTAAACCGCAATTCGACCACGCGAACCAATCAGAATGGCCCGAAAGAATACGGCTTCCGCGGAAATGCGAGAAATTATGACCTGAACCGCGATTTTATAAAAGCCGATACCAAAAACACCCGCGCCTTTTACCAAATCTTTCACGAGGTACAGCCCGATGTTTTTATCGACAATCATGTGAGCGATGGCGCCGATTATCAATACACACTGACGCATTTGTTCACCCAGCACAACAAGCTTGGCGGGGAACTGGGCGACTATCTGGATGAACGACTGATGCCGGCGCTGGAAGATTCGCTGAAAAAGAAAAAATGGGATATCACGCCTTATGTGAATGTTTTTAATGAAGTTCCGGAAAAAGGATTTTCACAATTTCTGGACAATCCGCGTTACTCTACCGGCTACACAACTTTGTGGAACACGCTTGGGATGATGGTTGAAACCCATATGCTGAAGCCATACGACCAGCGGGTGAAAGCCGATTATGAACTCATGCGTTCCATGATCAATATCACCAGCACCGAAACCTTTAACATCAAAGATGTGCGTGAGCGCGCCCGTAGGAAATACCTCACCGATCGCTGGTATCCGTTGCACTTCGAGCCCGACATGAAAAATCCTTCCAAACGGCAGTTCAAAGGTTACGAAGGCAAGTTTCAGCCCAGCGAAGTGACCGGCGGTGACCGTCTGAAATACGACCGCAGCAAACCTTTCACCAAAGAGATAGATTATTACGATAATTTCAAGGCTCAGGACCAGATAGAAATTCCGAGAGCTTACATCATTCCCCAGGGCTGGTGGAATGTGGTTGATCTGCTCAAGCTGAATAAAATCAAAATGATCCCTTTTGAACGGGACACCACTTTACTGGTCGAAACCTACAGGATTCAAGACTTCAAAACAAGTGAGAAGGCTTTCGAAGGGCATTACCCGCATAGCGAAACCAAGGTATCGACCTCAATGGATTCAATACATTTCCGCAAAGGAGATTTTCTCGTCAAAACTTTTCAGGATGGAGCGCGTTACCTTTTGGAAACACTTGAACCCACTGCCACTGATTCTTTTTTCAACTGGAATTTCTTCGATTCGGTACTTCAGCAAAAAGAAGGATTTTCGCCCTATGTGTTTGAAGATATCGCCAAAAAAATGCTCGACGAAGATCCCGAGTTAAAGAAGAAATTTGAAGAAAAGAAAAGAAAAGATGCCGAATTTGCCAAAGATGCGCAGGCACAGTTAAAATGGCTGCACCGGCATTCCCCAAACTACGAGGAAGCGCATTTACGCTACCCGATCTTTAGATTGCCTCGTTAAATACTCATCAGGAAACAGAAGCTTGATGTTGGCGTAGGATTTCTGAAGCGCCTTGCGGCTTTTTTCGAAATTCTTCCACTTCACCTTTTCGATACCCTCCTTCTCCTCAGGGCGAAGTTCGCCGTCGAAGGAAGAATGCATCTCGTACCAATGAGTCACCTTCAGCCGGTATTTACCCTTTCTTTTAAAGATGTGATAGGTCTTCCGCAGAAATTTAGTCACCGTAAGCCCTTCAATGCCGGTTTCCTCTTCCACCTCCCGAATAGCCGAAGCTTCAATTGTTTCACCGCTTTCGGTCTTGCCTTTGGGAAGGTCCCAGCGCTTATTCCGATAGATAAAGAGAATTTCGCCGCTGTCGTTGCGCACCATACCACCAGCAGCAGTCACCACGGGAATTTTCTTAAACAAATGTTTCAGTAGCTTGTTTTCATCTTCATGATAAAGGTTCACATACATCATTTTCCCCTTACTGATCTTCCTGATCAGCCTTTTCAGCTTAACCGTCTTAATTGGAAAGGATGAATAATTTTCGCCAATTTCTTTCTTGGTAGACAGAATTATAGGAATGTCATTCACAAAAACTTTATACATTTGCATTATGATTTTGAATAAAGAAACAGCAAAAACTACTGCTGAACTATTATTGCAAATTAAAGCAATAAAATTAGAACCACAAGAGCCTTTTACGTGGGCAAGTGGCTGGAAATCGCCCATCTATTGCGATAACCGCATCGTGCTGTCATATCCTGTAATCAGGAACTTTATCAGGGAAAATTTTGCCCGGCAGATCGAAGATATCTACGGAAAGCCAGACGTTATCGCGGCCGTGGCCACAGGAGCGATCGGGATTGGAATGCTGGTTGCTGAATACCTGAGTCTGCCTTTTATTTACGTTCGTCCGGAAGCGAAAAGCCATGGGAGAAAAAACCAGATAGAAGGTAACCTGGAAGCGGGACAGACGGTAGTGGTAATAGAAGACCTTATTAGCACCGGTAAAAGCAGCCTCAATGCTGTTGCTGCCTTGAAAGAAGCAAAAGCGAACGTAAAGGGAATGCTGGCTATTTTTACCTACGGATTCAAAACTGCTGAAGAAAATTTCAAAAAAGCCAAAGTCGAACTGCATACCCTGAGCGACTACGAATATCTTATAGAAACTGCACAAAAGACGAATTACATAAATGCTGCTGAAGCCAATATCTTGAGAGAATGGCGGCAGGATCCCAGCAATTGGAACGTGAACGTATGAATTTAGAGAGCCCGAAAATTACTGCGAACAAGAATCAGCAGGAAATGTTCAATTTTTTGACCAATGTTGAGAATTATGAACAGCTGATGCCCGCAAGCAAGGAAAAATTTGAAGTAATCGCGCAGGATACCTTCCTTTTTCAGCTAAAAGGAATGCCTGAGATTCGCCTGAAGATCCAGGATACCGACGAGCCAAAGCTGATCGTTTTGGGTTCGACCTCCGATAAATTCCCCTTTGCCCTGAGCATTCATATTGACGCGGTAAATGAGAACCAGAGCGAAGCACAGCTATTCTTTAACGGAGAATTCAATGCGATGATGAGCATGATGATCAAAAGTCCGTTGAAGAAATTCATCAATACTTTGGCCGAAAACGCTTCGAAGCTTTAGACACCACCCCGTCCTGCGGACACCCCTCCTCAATTGAGGAGGGGAAGACTTAAAAATAAAAGATCTGCAAAGAACAAATTGGTGTGGGTTAGCGAAATTCGGCTGTTTGAGATTCTGAAATAAATTCAGAATGACATCTTGCCACTCCTGAAACAGCTTCTCTTTCGTACTACTTCTGAAATCATTTTGGCTAAAAAGGAAGCAAAAGGTTCTGCAGGTTGAAATTGGTGGTTTTTCAGCTTTATCAGAATAACAGCTTTATTTCCTTCAGCTCAAAAGTTCGAAAAACCGCATCTTCCACCTCCAGGTTTAATCTGCCCGTGGTGGTTACGCCGCGAATGATCCCGGTAAGGTAGGAGCCATCGGGCAACTGAAAGGTAGAAACCTGATCTCTTCGAAACATGCTTGACGCGTATTCTTCAAGCACTTCAGTTTTTGAAAGCGCAGGCAAAGCGCGAAGTCTTTTTTCCATCGTTTTTAAAATGGCCTTCAGCAGGCCGTCGAGTTCAAACGAAGTATCTGTTACCATTCGCAGCGATCCCGCCTGGGGAAGATCGGAAAACTCCTTTTGATTTACATTGAGCCCGACGCCGATAACCGAAGCGGCTATTCTGTCATTCTTGAGGATGTTTTCGATGAGAATCCCACAGATCTTCCGGTTTCCTGACATAATGTCGTTGGGCCATTTTACCTTTAATTTCGGAATTTCATAAGCCTGGAGAGTTTCTGTCACCGCGAGGGACACAGTGGCACTCAGCAGAAATTGCTCATCAACCTGCAAGGAGATTTCAGGATGAAGAATGCTGAAAGTGAGATTCTCACCCGCATTTGAAATCCAACCGGCGCCTCTTTGCCCTTTCCCGGCTGTCTGGGTATGGGCACTCACACAAACAGGTTCAAAATCCACATCTCCACGGTAGAAATCCCGCACAAATTCATTTGTAGAATTGATGGCATCAACTTTGATAATACGCATATATACAGAAGTAACTCTGGCGTTAAATGTTATGCAAACAAGGTCGCCAAAAGACTAAAAAGTAATAACTTTGCGTAAAGAAAAAGATTTAATGGCAAAAAAAGAAACGAACAGCGATCAACTTATTGCACATATTATCAAAGGAATTGAAGAAGTAAAAGGAAATGATATCGACATCCTTGACCTGAGAGAAATTGAAAACACAGTTTGTGATTACTTCATAATCTGCAATGGTACTTCCAATACGCAGGTAAACGCCATAGTTAATTCCATCCAAAAAACCGTAAGTAAAGCTCTTAAAGACAAACCCTGGCATATAGAAGGTGGAGACAATGCCGAGTGGGTGCTAATGGACTATGTAAATGTAGTTGTACACGTTTTTCAGAAGCATATAAGAGAGTTTTACGACATAGAAAGCCTGTGGGGTGATGCTAAAATTACCACCATAGAAACTAATTATTAAGAATTTTTATTTAAGGACATTAAGGAATGGCGAAAGAACAACCAAAAAAGAAACTGGATCCTAAGAAACCTAAGTTTAGTGCTTACTGGATTTATGCGGCGATAATCATCATATTTCTTGGCATTAATTACTTTGGTGGTGGTGGATTCGATGAACCTGCCCAAACGAACCCTGCGGAATTCAAGGAATACCTGAAGCAAGGTGATGTTAAGAAGGTAGAGATCATCAATAAAAGAGTGGCCCAGGTCTATCTGACCGATGAGGCTAAGAAAAAAGCGGTCCATAAGAAGGCTGCTAAAGATGAGCTCTTTGCCACGGGCGATACTCCAGCCTACAGCTTTGAATTCGGAGATCTTCAGAATCTCGAGAATGACATCGAAAAGATCAAAAAAGAGAACAATCTTGACACCGTGGTGCGTTACGAGACCCAAAGCAATGTTTGGGGCGATGTATTAATCACCTTACTGCCTTTTATTCTCATTATCGGAATCTGGATCTTCATTATGAGAAAAATGAGTTCTGGTGCAGGTGGTGGCGCAGGTGGCCAGATCTTTAACATCGGGAAATCCAAAGCGAAGTTATTTGATCAGAACACCGATGTAAAAACCTCTTTTAAAGACGTAGCCGGACTTGAAGGAGCAAAAGAAGAAGTTCAGGAGATCGTAGATTTCCTAAAGCAACCTGATAAATACACCGCTCTGGGCGGGAAGATTCCCAAAGGAGCTCTTCTTGTGGGCCCTCCCGGAACAGGTAAAACCCTTCTTGCAAAAGCAGTTGCCGGTGAGGCCAAAGTTCCTTTCTTCTCCCTTTCAGGATCTGATTTTGTGGAGATGTTTGTGGGAGTTGGTGCTTCCAGGGTAAGAGACCTGTTTAAGCAAGCGAAAGAAAAGTCTCCTTCCATCATTTTTATTGATGAGATCGATGCGATTGGTCGGGCCAGAGGAAAAAACAATTTCTCCGGTTCCAATGACGAACGCGAAAATACGCTGAACCAGTTGTTAACAGAAATGGATGGCTTTGGCACCAATACAAATGTGATCGTGGTGGCTGCGACAAACCGTGCCGACGTATTGGATAAAGCCCTAATGCGGGCAGGACGTTTTGACCGTCAGATATATGTAGATCTTCCCGATCTAAGAGAAAGAAAAGAAATATTTGAAGTTCACCTGAAGCCTCTTAAGAAAGTGGCCGATGAGCTGGACACGGAATTTTTAGCCAAACAAACACCTGGATTCTCTGGTGCAGATATCGCCAACGTCTGTAATGAGGCAGCCCTTATCGCTGCCAGAAAAGGCAACAAGGCTGTTGGCAAACAGGATTTCCTTGATGCGGTTGACCGTATTGTAGGTGGTCTTGAAAAGAAAAACAAGATCATCACTCCCGATGAGAAAAAGGCTATCGCCTTCCACGAAGCGGGACACGCTACCGTCAGCTGGATGCTGGAACATGCTGCTCCACTGGTGAAAGTGACTATCGTACCTCGTGGACAGTCCCTGGGAGCTGCATGGTATCTTCCGGAAGAAAGATTAATCGTAAGGCCCGAGCAGATGCTAGACGAGATGTGTGCAGCCCTTGGTGGCCGTGCCGCAGAGAAAGTGACCTTCGATAAAATTTCGACCGGGGCACTTAGTGACCTCGAAAAAGTGACCAAACAGGCCCGTGCCATGGTAACTATCTATGGACTCAACGAGCAGGTAGGAAACCTTACTTACTATGATTCTTCAGGACAAAGTGAATACAACTTCACAAAGCCATATAGTGAAAAGACTTCAGAGCTGATTGATAAGGAGATTTCAAACCTCATCGAAAGCCAATACCGACGAGCAGTAGATCTTTTAAGTCACCACAAGGATAAACTTACCCAACTTGCAGAGATTCTTCTCGACAAGGAAGTTATCTTCAAAGATGACCTTGAAAGAATCTTCGGAAAGCGTCCTTATGAGAAAGAAAGTGAACTGAATCATTCGGTGAAATCACAGGAGAGAACAGCTCCTTCCACCGATCAGGCGAACCAGCCTTCGCATGAAGAAACCGGCGGCAACAGCAGCATCAGCCGAGAGGATTCGGTTAATAACTAGTGTAGAATTACCCGTAAAAAATCTTGATTTGCCGTAAGGTTAAGTCAAGATTTTTTACCTTTGGTTAAAACGAGAACCACACCCAGAACTATATGAGTCTATTTAGAAGATTCCTAAACCCTAAATCAGACAAAAAGCAGGAATCTCCTGAGAAGTCTGAAAGAGGGAAATATATGCCAGAGGTGAAACTTCCTACTGATGAGCGTTTTATGCTCAACTTCAAAAATAATGGCGGCAAGTTCTTGTATTGCGAAAATCAAAAAGAGATAGCTGAAGCTTTCGACAATATCCTGCTCGAAAACGACTGGTATGAAAAGGAATGTTGTTGTTTTGATGAGAATCTTAAGGAAAAGTTCAAGGGTTTCAATTTACATTTCAACAAATCGGGAAAAGCCTCATTCTTTCTTTCTACCTGCGAATATCTCGTTGCCAATGACGGTTCTATTCTCATATCTTCCAATCAGATCAAAGAAACCAAACTCCACGAATTACCGGCTAATTTTGTGATCATTTCCTCTACAAGCCAATTAATTGACTCCATTGGCGAAGGATTGCGCGGCATAAAATTCAAGAACAAACGCAGCATTCCTACCAATATTACAACAATCAAAAATTTCGAAACCCAGGAAGAAGGTGATTTCATGAGCTACGGAAGTAGTACGAAAAACCTATATTTGCTGCTACTGGAAGATTTGTAACATGAGGGAAGCCATAATAAGAACTATTTCAGGATTACTGTATATATCCATATTGGTCGTTTCCATACTCTCTTCAGAACTCATTTTTATCTCGCTTTTTTACCTTTTAGGACTGGTTTGCCTTATTGAGATGCAAAAACTACTGCATCTCAAAAGCTACGCCCTCTATGTGGTGCAGGCGCTGCTGTTCTATCTTTTCAGTTATCTGAAATTTAATCAGGATGCCACTATTCTGCTTCTTTTCATTACCATTTTTGTGAATCTCTTCCTGGTAAAAGATTTAATAGTGATCAAAAAGATTCCGGTCTTTGAGAAAAAGAAGTACATCATTATCATTTTTTACCTCATCTCCTCCGTAATTTTTCTTACCCTGATTCCTACTATTGAAGGGGTTTTCATCCCAAAACTGGTGGTAGGCATTTTTGTCCTTATTTGGACCAACGATACTTTTGCGTATATTATTGGCAAGAACTTTGGAAAGAATAAGCTTTATGAGCTCATTTCGCCAAACAAAACGATAGAAGGTTTTATGGGAGGATTGGTTTTCTCGTGTATCGCGAGTTATTTCATCTTTTATTACACCGCCTTTCTATCATTTCCAATCTGGCTGGGATTAGCCGTAATCCTCAGTGTTTTTGGTACTTTGGGCGATCTCATTCAATCCAAATTCAAACGGCAGGCCGGCGTAAAAGACAGCGGCACCTTAATGCCGGGGCACGGAGGCCTGTTTGATAGGCTGGATAGTATTATATTTGCCAGCCCATTTGTTTATGCATACTTATATTTACTGAATTATGTTTCATAAAGAAGGATACAGAATCATGGCTTTTACTGCGATATTTCTCATTGCAGTGAACGCTCTCTCCTATGGCTTAATAGATATCTATTGGGTGAAATTCGCCATTCTGATCGCCTCTATCATTCTTTTTGTATTGATAGTTCAATTCTTCAGGAATCCCTCCCGTAACACCACTCTCAACAACAATCATGTTGTAGCCCCTGTCGACGGAAAAGTGGTCGCTATTGAAGAGGTCTTTGAAAAGGAATATTTCAAGCAGAAGCGTTTGCAGATCTCGATCTTCATGTCGCCCCTCAATGTGCATGTGACGCGCCACCCCATAGGAGGCATGGTGAAATACAGCAAATATCACCCGGGGAAATTCCTGGTTGCATGGCACCCGAAATCGAGCGAAGAGAATGAACGCACCACGGTAGTGGTAGAAAACGAACTTGCCGGAGAAGTGATGTACCGGCAGATCGCCGGTGCCATGGCCAAAAGGATCGTGAATTATGCTGAAGTTGGACAGGAAGTGGTCCAGGGAAGCGACAGCGGCTTCATTAAATTTGGATCGCGCGTAGATGTCTTTCTTCCGCCGGGAACAAAGATCAATGTAGAACTTAACCAAAAGGTAAAGGGCGGCCTAAGTGTAATTGCAGAAGTTGAAAGATAGAATCATGCCGAACGAGACAACAGAAAAATTTTTGAAAGCCTACCAAATGGCAAGTAGCACCAATCAAAAATTTCCGCCAGATGTTTTGCTGCACTTTTACGCCTACTACAAAAGAGCAACCGAAAAAAACGGCTTTTACATACCTCCCACGAACGAAGGTGATCTTAGAAGCGCCTTCAAGATAAACGCCCTTGTACAGGTAAAAGATCTCACCAAACAGGAAGCCAGGATCAAATACATCGAGCTTGTAGAAGAGCATATTGGTGAAATACCTTCGTAATTCACCAATTTCACCCTTTATTTATTCATTTTATTTGAGACCGGCGAGACTGGCTTTTAAGGCTTCGATCTTAGCCTCGGCATCAGCTTTCTTGGCTTTTTCTATAGCAACCACTTTTTCGGGAGCGTTGTTCACGAAACGCTCGTTAGAAAGTTTCTTTTCTACCGATTTCAGAAAACCTTCGGTATAGCCCAATTCTTCCTGAAGTTTTTCCCTTTCAGCTTCCACATCAATAGCGCCGGTGATCGGGATATAATATTCGTTGGATTTCACCCTGAAAGAAAGTGCTCCTTCCACCTGTGAATCTACATATTCAAAAGAAGAAAGGTTGCCCATCTTGCGAATCACGGGGTTGAACAGTTTAGAAGCTCCTTCATTATCCAAGGCTCTAAAATCAATGGTATTCTTAAACGCGATATTCTTTTCTTTTCGAATCTTTCTGATTCCCGCGATCACTTCGGAAGCAAAGCTGAATTCGGCAATGATCTTCTCATCAAATTCCTTCATTTCCGGCCATTTCGAAACGATCAGGGCCTCTTCAGGAGTTCTTTCAGCAATTACCTGCCAGATCTCTTCAGAAACGAATGGCATAAAAGGATGCAACAGTTTCAGGTTATCTTCAAGGATCTCAATGACCGCATCAAAGGTCTTGCGGTCAATAGGCTCCCCGTAAGCGGGTTTCACCATTTCAAGGAACCATGAGCAGTAATCATCCCAGATAAGCTTATACGTGCTCATCAAAGCATCGCTAATGCGATATTTGCTGTAATGATCTTCGATTTCCTTCAAAGTCTTCTGAAATTTCGCCTTATACCAGTCAATGGCGATTTTGGAGGTTTCCTCCTGTTCTTTTTCTTCGGAAATCTCCCAGCCTTTGACAAGACGAAAAGCGTTCCATATTTTATTGGCAAAGGCACTACCCTGCCTGCACAGATCTTCCTCAAACATCAGGTCATTTCCGGCAGGAGAGCTCAGCAACATGCCTACACGAACCCCATCGGCCCCATATTGTTCGATCAACCCAAGCGGATCGGGTGAATTTCCGAGGGATTTCGACATTTTTCGACGCTGTTTATCGCGTACGATGCCGGTGAGATATACATTCTGAAAAGGTTTCTCACCACGATATTCATATCCCGCGATGATCATTCTGGCCACCCAGAAGAAAAGGATCTCTGGGGCAGTGACCAGGTCATTGGTAGGATAGTAATACTGAATTTCGGGATTTTCAGGCTCCAGGATGCCGTTAAAAACGCTCATGGGCCAAAGCCAGGAAGAAAACCAGGTATCGAGCGCATCTTTATCCTGCACAAGATCTTCAGCCTTAAGGTTCAAATTAGATGTTTTTTCACGGGCTTTTTCCAAAGCAGCTTCCGCAGTCTCAGCTACCACAAAATCTTCTTTTCCGTCGCCATAGAAGTAAGCCGGGATCTGCTGCCCCCACAATAACTGACGGGAAATATTCCAGTCCCGTACATTTTCCATCCAGTGGCGATAGGTATTGACGAACTTCTCGGGTACGAGGTTCACTTCGCCCTCAAGCACGGCATCAAGCGCCGGCTGTGCGAGATTTTTCATTTTCAGGAACCACTGGTCACTCAGTTTTGGCTCGATCACCGCTCCTGTACGCTCACTGGTTCCTACTTTATTGGTGTGATCTTCAGTCTTTATCAGAATTCCTTTTTCCTGAAGCTCTTTTACGATCTCTTTCCTCACTTCAAACCTGTCCTTTCCCTCGTAGTGAAGTCCGAAGGAATTAAGAGTGGCATCATCATTAAAGATATCGATCACCTCCAGGTTGTGCTTATCACCAAGCATTTTATCATTCTCGTCGTGGGCCGGGGTCACTTTCAAACAACCGGTACCAAATTCGAGATCAACATATTCATCCTCAATAACCGGAATCACCCGGTTATTAATGGGCACAATAGCTTTTTTTCCTCTAAGATGAGCATAGCGCTCGTCATTCGGATTTATACAAATAGCAGTATCTCCCAGGATGGTCTCGGGGCGCGTGGTGGCGATGGTTACCGTCTCGTCGCTATTCTCGATCTTATACTGAAGATAATACAAATGCCCCTGCTTCTCCTGATAGATCACTTCTTCATCAGAAAGTGTGGTTTTTGCTTCAGGATCCCAGTTCACCATACGGTAACCGCGGTAAATAAGGCCTTTTTCATAAAGATCCACGAAGACCTTTATCACCGAAGCAGACATTTTATCGTCCATCGTGAATTTGGTGCGTTCCCAGTCACAGGAAGCGCCCAGTTTTTTGAGCTGTTCAAGGATAATCCCCCCGTGTTTATGTGTCCAATCCCACGCATGTTGTAGAAATTCCTCACGGCTAAGGTCATTTTTATTGATGCCTTCAGCCTTAAGTTTGGCAACCACTTTTGCCTCGGTAGCAATAGAGGCATGGTCGGTTCCCGGCACCCAGCAGGCATTGTAGCCCTTCAGCCTCGCCCGGCGCACCAAGACATCCTGAATAGTATTATTCAGCATATGCCCCATGTGCAAAACACCGGTTACGTTTGGCGGCGGAATCACAATCGTGTAGGGCTCCCGCTCATCAACTTCGGAATGGAAATAATTGTTCTCCATCCAGTAGTTATACCATTTATCTTCTACTTTCTTAGCATCGTATTGGGAAGCAATTGCCATAATTGGTCTGGTTTTTGAAAAATAAAGGCAAAAGTAATTATAACTGAAGGATTTTAAAAGAAGTTGAAATGAATATAATTTTGGTAGAACCTTTGTTTCAGCTTATCTTTAATATCCTGTAAAAAGAAGAATTATGAAAAAATTTGTTGCAATAGCCATTTTTGTACTTGCCGGAGTCGGCACCGCTGTGGCTCAGCAAACAGCGAAAATCGACTTCAAGAGCGAGACGATAGACTATGGCCAGATAAAAAAAGGCAGTGACGGTGTTCGCGTATTCGAATTTACGAATACCGGAGATGCGCCCCTTGTAATTAGGGACGTTACCTCAAGCTGTGGCTGCACAGTCCCGACCAAACCCGACGGTCCTATTCTTCCCGGCGAATCAGGAAAGATCGAAGTGAAATATGACACGAATAAAACCGGTCCTATTCGTAAGACCGTTACTGTATATTCCAATGCCGAAGAGTCCACAAAGGCCCTGAAGATAAAAGGGACCGTTCTAGATGAGGAGAGCATGTAGCCGGAATCATCAGAAGTAAATTAGAAAAGCCTTCCAAAATGGAAGGCTTTTCTTTTTAAAGGATCTTCCTGAGCCTGAATTCGAATTCCAATTCCTCCCCCTGCCTTTCTATCTCCAGCTTTATTTTTCTTCCTTCCCGGGATGAGAACATCTCGGTGATCTTATCAAGGCTAAAGCGGTGCACAGGCCTTCCATTAATGGTCAGAATCACATCGCCTTTTTTTAAACCTGCCTCGGCTGCCGGGGAAGAGGGCCTTACTTCGGCAATCTGGTATCGCGGAGCCAGGGTAAACTTCACGCGATAACTGCTTCGGAATACCGGAATACCCGGTTTATCATCATCTTCGATCGAAAAGGAAAGATCCCTTCCCATCTCTTTATCTTCTACAAGCCTTCTACCGTGATGCTCCACCACCACTCCGCTCATATTGTACTCGAAAGGATCATTGAAATAACGATTCGGTTTCAGGCGAATTCGCTTATTCGGATAATCGATCACGGGATTGAACCGGCGAAGCACCTGTGCGCCGAGGCTTCCGTCGCGCGAGGCAAAAGCTGCCATTTGCCCGAGGTACAGCGTGTCGGGAAAACTGACAGTGACCTCTTCCAATTCATGTTTTCCCAGGGCGAGTTTGCCAATGCGGCTGCGGTTGCCATAAACACTTCCGCTGATCCCAAAGCCCAGGAAATCCTTGAATGACTTCTCTGGGACTTCAATTCCTTTTTCGTCATTCTGAAATAACCACACCGCATCTCCGGAACCACTATCCACCAACAGGTTCGTTTCCACCTCTTTTCCCCCAGGCATTTCCATTACGGCATTAATGTAGGGTTTACTGCGGTTGAGCATAAGCGGTAAATCTGCACAGCGCCTGCAACGCCGGTATTCATAGGCTTCAGGAGTATAAACCCTCATAAATTCCCGCGGGTAATTAAAACTAATGATGAAATCCTTGAAAAAATCATAACCAATAATTCCGTTTACCGGCACTCCAAGCCTTTGCGCGATCCCCTGAACTTCCCCAGTGAGGATATACAAGGTTTGGCCGGTTCCAAGTGCGTCTCCGACGCGAATGCTGTTTCCAAGCGATTTGATCGCACGGCGGGGTTTTCCGGCACCCAGGCCGCTAAGGTAAATAGCAGAAGCATTTTTTATCTCCAGGGAATCTACCGAATCAAGGCTAAAAATAAGGGTAGAATTAATACCGGTATCCAGAAGGAACGTCAGTTCCACCCCATTCACCTCTACCGGCAACAGCACCAGGTCGCTCACCAGTTCGAAGCGCTGTTTAAAGTGACCTTTCCTGTTTTCAATGCTAAAAGTTCCCTGTCCTGCCAAATAGCCGGAGAAAATCAACAGGGCCAGAGAAAATATCAGTTTTTTCATAATGATCACCTCTTATTGAAAATACGAAAAAAAGCCCGACAAAATCGCCCCTGTCCCCCGCATTGTTCTAATAATTTTGCATTTTTGCATTCCATAAAAAAGAATGCCATGCCTAAAATCTCCAAAAAGGGCCATGAAATGCCCCAATCTCCTATAAGAAAGTTAGTTCCGTATGCTGAAGCAGCGACAAAAATGGGTCGCACCATCTATCAGCTTAACATCGGTCAACCCGACATTAAAACGCCCGATGCTGCCCTTGATGCTGTAAAGAACAATCACATTGAAGTTCTTTCCTACAGCCATTCAGCTGGCTTCGAATCTTACCGGAAAAAACTGGCAGAATATTACAGGAAGAATGACATTGAAGTGACTTCCGAAGAGATCATTATCACCACAGGTGGTTCTGAAGCTTTGATGTTCGCCATGGGAAGTATTACCGATCCCGGTGATGAAGTCATTATCCCCGAGCCCTTTTATGCCAATTATAACGGTTTTGCTACCGCTTCCGGCGTAAAAATAGTTCCGGTGCATTCTTCTATCGAGAACAATTTCGCCTTACCTCCAATCTCACAATTCGAGGAATTGATCACCGATAAGACCAAAGCGATCCTGCTCTGCAATCCCGGGAATCCTACAGGTTATCTTTATACGGAAGACGAAATAAAACAGATCGCCCAGCTCGCTTTAAAACACGACCTTTTTGTAGTGGCTGATGAAGTGTATCGCGAATTCGCCTATGACGGCGTAAAACATAAATCTATCATGAGCGTCCCTGAGTTGGCAGAGAACGCTATCATGGTTGATTCGGTTTCTAAGCGCTACAGCATGTGTGGCGCCAGGATCGGCTGCCTGGTTTCTCACAATAAGGAGGTGATGAAAACTGCAATGAAATTTGCCCAGGCCCGTCTTAGCCCACCAACCTTTGCACAGATCGCCAGTGAGGCCGCTTTAGACACTCCACAGGAGTATTTCGATGAAGTGATCGAAGAGTACACCTCTCGCCGCAACCTTCTTATAGAGGGCCTTGAGAAAATAGAAGGCGTAAAAGTAGGGACTCCAAAAGGAGCCTTTTACTGTATCGCCGAATTACCAGTGGAGAATGCCGATGATTTTGCCAAATGGCTCCTGGAAAGCTTCGAATACAACAACCAGACAGTGATGGTAGCTCCTGCTGCAGGCTTCTACTCCACTCCCAACACCGGCCTCAACCAGGTAAGGATTGCCTACGTATTGAAGAAAGAAGACCTTCAAAAGGCCATCGAGATCCTGGAGATCGCTTTGAAGGAATACAACAAATAGTTCATGAAGGTCTCTTATAACACCTCCCTCAGGAAGTACAATAGCTTCGGAATAGATGTGAAGGCCGAAAAGTTCATCAGCATCACTTCTGTAGACGAGCTGAAGGAGGTGTTAAAACAGACCTATTCTTCGGAATTATTTATCCTTGGCGGCGGAAGCAATATGTTGCTGACGGGAGACCTGGATAAAACCGTGCTCCACATAGCAATAAAAGGAAAAGAAGTACTTTCGGAAACTGAAGACGAAGTAATCGTGAAGGCCAATGCCGGCGAAAACTGGCATGAATTCGTGTTATGGACACTTTCGCAGGGCTTTGGAGGCCTGGAGAACCTTTCCCTGATCCCGGGAAATGTGGGTACGGCCCCAATTCAGAATATCGGCGCCTATGGAGTGGAATTGAAAGACAGCTTCCTCTCCTGCAACACCATTCAGGTGCAAACGCTGGAGGAAAAAGAATTCGACCTGAAAACCTGCAATTTCGGCTATAGAAATTCGGTTTTTAAGAAGCAATTGAAAGGCCAGTATATTATCACCAGCGTCTCCTTTAAACTGACCAAAACCAACCATAACCTACGCACCGACTACGGCGCCATCAAGGCTGAACTGACAAAGAACAATATTTCTGAACCAAAAATCAGAGATATTTCAAATGCCGTGATCGCCATAAGGCAACAGAAGTTACCAGATCCTAAAGAGATCGGGAATAGCGGCAGTTTTTTCAAGAATCCGGTGATTCCGGCAGAAGAATTTGAAAAGCTGCAAAAAGAACATCCCGAAATTCCGCACTATTCGGTTTCAGAAAAAGAAATCAAAATCCCGGCCGGCTGGCTCATTGATCAGGCGGGGTTCAAAGGTTACCGGAAAGGTGATGCCGGGGTGCATAAGAACCAGGCGCTCGTACTGGTGAACTACGGAAATGCCACGGGCAAAGAGATCCTGGCGCTGGCCAGAGAGATTCAGAAAAAGATCCGGGAAGAATTTGGGATAGAATTGGAAGCCGAGGTCAATATTCTTTAAAATATCCATTCTTTTTAACCTGAAAACAAGCGAAAAATTCCGGTCTTTGGCATTGTTTTCGCCCTATTTTGATAGGTTCTGTTAAATTCTGCGAAGCTTATACTAAAGTGTGGCTGTATTTCACGGAACGCTATTTTATTATTATTTTTGCATTAGAAAACAAGCTTATGAAATTACTTTTGATCAGCATATTGTTATTAGGACTGGCTTTCGCCGGAATCGCCATCAAAATATGGGGGAAAAAGGACGGGAAATTTGCAGGAACCTGCGCCAGTCAAAGTCCGTTTTTGAATAAAGACGGGGAGCCCTGCAGTTTTTGCGGGAAAATGCCCGACGAGACAAGAGACTGTTCTGAACCCAAGGAGACCAAATAATCTGGATGGCAACAGTTTTACTCGGGTTATTCCTTAGCTTCGCCTTTGTAAACGTCTGTTTCTATCTGGCTTTTTTTTCTTTCGCCTCTGCGAAGAACCGGCCAAAAAACAATTCTGGATTTCCGGTTTCGGTGATCGTTTGCGCCAAAAACGAATCCGAAAACCTCACTAATTTCCTGCCCTCGATCCTGGAGCAGGATTATTCTCAATTCGAGATTATCCTTATCAATGACGCCTCGGCAGATGACACGCTCGAGGTGATGGAGAAATTCCGTGCGATCGACGGCCGCATCAAAATTGTTGACGTTGAGAACAACGAGGCTTTTTGGGCAAATAAGAAATATGCACTTACCCTGGGTATCAAAAAAGCCCAATACAGCCATCTTGTATTCACCGATGCCGATTGCGCCCCTGAATCGCCTCAATGGCTGCAACGCATTACCGAAAATTTCGACGAGAATACCAGCATTGTGCTGGGCTACGGCGGATATTTCAAACACAAAAATTCCCTTCTGAACAAACTGATAAGGTTCGAAACTTTACTCACTGCGGTCCAGTATTTCTCATATGCCAGGCTCGGAAGTCCTTATATGGGTGTAGGCAGAAACCTCGCATATACTTCAAAGCAGTTTTACGATCAAAAAGGCTTTGCCAATCACCTTCATCTGCGATCGGGTGATGATGATCTGTTTGTGAACGAAGCTGCCACTTCTGAAAATACGACCATTTGCTTTCATCCGGAAGCCTTTACCAGAAGTGTTCCGAAGAGAAATTTGAAACAGTGGTTTCAACAAAAGCGCCGGCATTCCTCTATTGCCAAACATTATAAGCCCCGGCACAAAACACTGCTTGGGCTCTTTTACGTTTCGAGATTGTTATTCTGGCTCCTGTTAACTTTCCTGCTTTCGTTCCAGGTCTATTGGCAGGTGGTAACCGCTGCTCTCGCAATAGTGTTACTTGTGGAAGCAGTAGTCTACTTCAAATCGGCGCGAAAATTAGGAGAAACCGATGTGGTTTGGATGTTTCCGATTTTAGAAGTATTTTTAATCTTTTCGCAGTTGGCGATTTTTACCGCAAACCTCTTCTCAAAACCCAAACATTGGAAATAAACCCAGAGTTATTGCTCGAAAAGATCAGAGCAGCTAAGAGCGGTAGTCAACCGGCTTTCAATTTTTTACTGGATACTTTCTGGAATGATGTTTACGGATTTCAGCTAAAAAAGACCCACAACGAGTACGAAGCCGAAGATATTACCATCCAGACCTTCTCGAAAGCCTTCAACAAAATAGGGACGTTTGACGAAAATTACTCCTTCAGCACCTGGCTTATCGCTATTTCCAAGAATGTACACATTGACCTCATCAGGAAAAAGAATTCTTCCATAAGAGCCAAAACTACCTCGGGAGACAATGAAAAAGTTTACAAGATCGCCGATGAGACTCCCACCATTGAAGATAAACTCATAAAAGAACAGCACCTGGAACAGCTACTTACCGATATAAAGCAGCTTAAACCGCATTACCAGGAAGTGATCAACCTGCGTTATTTTCAGGAAAAATCGTATAAAGAGATCGCCGAGACCCTGCAGGAGCCTATGAACAATATTAAAGTGAAATTACTACGGGCGAAGAAGCTCCTGGCCGAGATCATTTCTTCCCGAAACTCCTGAATTTCATACCCAAGACAAGCCTTTAGCATTTATGCGTTTCAGGATATTATTGTATCTTTGAGGCCAAGATTTTTGCTATGAGTACAGAAACCATTACCCCACCCAAATCCAGACCAGAAGCAAAGCCAAAATGGCTTCGCGTAAAGCTGCCGACAGGAAAGAAATACACCGAGCTCAGAAATCTGGTCAACAAGTATGACCTGCACACTATCTGCACCTCGGGAAGCTGCCCTAATATGGGCGAATGCTGGGGAGAAGGTACCGCCACCTTCATGATCCTGGGTAATATCTGTACCCGTTCCTGCGGATTCTGCGGCGTGAAGACCGGAAGACCAGAAACAGTAGACTGGGACGAACCGGAAAAGGTGGCCCGATCTATCAAGCTTATGAAGATCAAACACGCGGTTATCACCAGTGTCGACAGGGACGACCTGAAAGATATGGGCTCTATTATGTGGGCTGAAACTGTAAAGGCTATCCGACGGATGAATCCTGAAACTACTCTTGAAACCCTCATTCCCGACTTCCAGGGAAATGAAAGAAATATCGATCGTATTGTAGAGGTAATGCCTGAAGTAGTTTCGCACAATATGGAAACTGTGAAGCGCCTTACCCGCGAAGTGAGAATCCAGGCGAAATATGAGCGAAGCCTTGAAGTGCTGAAATATCTGAAGCAACAGGGCGTGAACAGAACCAAATCGGGCATCATGCTGGGATTGGGCGAAAAGGAAGATGAAGTTATAGAAACCCTGCACGATCTAAGGGCAGCCGACGTAGATGTGGTGACCATTGGTCAATACCTGCAACCGAGCAAGAAGCACCTGCCGGTAAAGCAATTCATCACTCCCGATCAATTCAAAAAATATGAAGAAATAGGCCTGGATCTTGGATTCAGACACGTAGAAAGCAGCGCGTTGGTTCGTTCTTCCTATAAAGCTCAAAAGCATATCAACTAAGCGGAAATAATAAATGGCGGCACCTGTAAAAATTGGCATCAACGGCTTTGGCCGGATTGGCCGCAACCTCTTCAGGCTCTTAACAGACCATCCCGATATTGAAGTGGTGGCAATCAATGATCTTGCCGACGCGCATACCCTGGCACATCTCCTCAAATACGACAGCATTCACGGAGTTTTGCCCGCCCAGGTAAGTTCTACTGAAACCGAGATCGTTGTAAATGGCCACAGCACACCGGTTTTTAATTTTTCACACCCTCAGGAAATTCCATGGAGCGATCATGAGGTGAAAATAGTTGTGGAAGCGACAGGAAAATTTAAGAAAGTACACGATCTGAGATATCATGTTCGCGGGCATGTGGAGAAGGTGATCCTTTCGGTTCCTCCGGAAGAGGAATCGATAAAAATGGTGGTTTTAGGTGTAAATGAGCATATTCTTGACGGTCATGAAAAGATCATTTCCAATGCTTCATGCACGACCAATAATGCTGCCCCAATGCTGAAGATCATTAACGATAACTTTGGGGTTGAACAGGCGTATATTACTACCGTTCACTCCTATACTTCAGACCAGAGCCTCCATGATAAGCCACACCGTGACCTAAGGAGGGCACGTGCAGCGGCGCAATCTATCATTCCCACTACCACAGGCGCCGCAAAAGCCCTGACCAGGATTTTTCCGGATATCAGCGATACCATCGGCGGCTGCGGAATAAGGGTTCCTGTTGCCAACGGCTCGCTTACCGATATGACCCTGAATATTAAGAATCCGGCCACCATCGAAGAAATAAATGCTCTTTTTAAGGAGGCTTCCGAAGGAGCAATGAAAGGAATACTGAGCTATACTGAAGATCCTATTGTTTCGGTAGATATCCTGAACAATCAGGCTTCCTGTATTTTCGATGCGCAGATGACCTCGGTCATTGGAGGTAAATTGGTTAAAATCATTGGTTGGTACGATAACGAAATTGGCTATTCCAGCCGTCTTATCGATTTAATTTCAATGATTAACAAGAAATAACTATATTTAGCCATCTTTCAAAGCTTTTTGCTATAACCCCGAATGAAGAACCTGAGGCTTACACTATTACTGCTGTTATTTTGTTCGTCGGTATTCGCTTTTCAAAATCCGAATTCCGAGACTGTTGAAAAAACGAATGAGCAGATCCAGAATCTGCTCCGGGATGCCGAAGCATCTGTGAATAAAATGGATTTCGACACTGCCCTGCAGCAGCTGAATACCTCGCTGGAACTTTCAAAAACCATTGGTCATAAACGCTACACCGCTTTAACCAGCAGTATCCTGGCTAAGCTTTACGCTATAAGGCACGACTACGAGCGGGCAAAAAGCGAGTTGGAACGAGCCATTGCCATTCAAAGAGAGATCAACGACCAAACCGGACTTGCCTATAGTTATATTAACTATGCCAAAATATTTTATTCCACAGGAGACCTCAATCGTGCGAAAAAGTACCTCGACCTTGCTGAGACCATTTATGAGAAAGAGGGCGATAATAATTACCTGGGATTTGTAGAGCTTAACCGCGGGATCACAAGCCTGAACCTTGAGAAAAATTACAGTAAAGCGCTAAAAGAGCTCAACCAGGCAAAGGAAGACCTTGAAACCAGCAACAACACCTATGAAGTTTCCCGGCTTTATTATTACCGCGGAAAAACTTACCGCCTAATGGGCATGCTGGACAAAGCTCTCGAAGATGCTGAAACTGCCCTCAATATTGGAAAAGAGAATCATTTTCACGGCGTAATTCAAAGTTCCTATATTCTGCTTAGCCAGATCTACGAAGACAAAAAGGAAACCGGTATAGCCCTTGATTTTCTGAAAAAGAGCAATATCGTAAGGGACAGTATCTTTAGCATGAACAAAGATGCCCTGGCAGTAGAAGCCAACACAAAATTCGGAATGGATGCTCTTAGAAGTACGCTTGATGAGCTCACCACGCGGAATGCCGAGCAGGAACGCTCCCTGAAGGTGAACAAGCTCACCACCATTCTTAGCGTGGCACTTATCACCATTCTTTCTTTGCTCACTTTATCGCTTTATAAAAACAACAATTTAAGGGCACGGGCTAACGATCTTCTACAGAAAAAGAACAACGAACTAACGCTTGCCAAAGAAAATGCGGAGAAAGCTTCCCTTGCAAAAGCACAGTTTCTTTCTACCATTACTCATGAGCTCCGAACGCCGCTTTACGCCGTTACCGGCCTTACGCACTTACTGCTGGAAGAAAGCCCTACCGAAAATCAGAAAGAACACCTTAATTCCCTGAAGTTTTCGGGGGAATACCTGCTCTCTCTCATCAACAACATTCTTGATCTCAATAAACTGGAGGCGAATAAGGTGGAGGTTATGGAAACTTCTTTCAATCTCAGGAAAAGGATTTCTGACGTGTTGGTAGCGCTGAAAAATTCGGCAGATGATAAGCATACCAAGATACACTTCGATTTCGATCCTGAAATTCCGAAGAAACTAAAGGGCGATCCGCTTATTATCTCTCAGATCCTTATCAATTTGATAGGAAACTCGATCAAATTTACTTCCGAAGGCGATATTTGGATTAAAGTGAAGAAAACGCAACAGGAGAACCGCCATGTTTCTCTGTATTTTGAGATCAAGGACAACGGCGAAGGTATAACCCGGGAAAAGCAAAAGACGATCTTTGAGAATTTTACTCAGGGTTCCACCCAGATCAACCGAAAATTTGGCGGTACCGGTCTCGGTCTTTCCATTGTGAAGAACCTCATCGGGCTGCTCGATAGTCAGATTCACCTGGAAAGTGAGCTGGGAAAAGGTTCTAAATTCTTTTTTGAACTGAAATTTGAGGCGCTCGACCTTCCGAAGAATCCTGAAAAGAAAAAGACGGAACCGGCTTCGAATGATGTAATGGAGAACAAACGTATTTTGATCGTTGAGGACAACAAGATCAACCAGATGATCACCCGTAAGATTCTTGAAAAACACAAGGTACTCTGCGATGTGGCCGACAATGGTACGATCGCTATAGACAAGGTGAAAAAGAACGAATTTGACCTTATTCTGATGGATATCCATATGCCGGGCATCAGCGGAATAGAAGCGACTGTGGAAATTCGCAAATTTGACGAAGATATTCCTATTATCGCACTGACGGCTGTGACGCTGGACGATAATCTGGACGAATTCTTCCTCAACGGCTTTAATGACATTATTCCGAAACCTTATAAAACCGAGGAATTCTTCGCGAAAATTAATAAGTACTTAACATTGAAAACAACAACTGTGTAAGCCTTGGCACAGGCTTTGTTTATATATAGCTAGTAGAATTATATATCTCGAAAAAGACACATATATAGTTTGAATTAGCCAAAATAAAATGAGGTGCAAACGCACCTCATTTTTCGTTTGTATACTTCAGGATCGCAGCGTCGAAATTCCCCTTTCCCTTCAGAAAATCCACCTTTATAGGAAGATAAAAAAGTTTTTCCTGGGGCAGATGGTCTTTGAGCCGTACGTAATCCTTTTCGGTTGTAAGCAGCAGCTCTTCTTTCCGCAGTTTCTCCAGCTCAGACGGTGAAAAATTGTGGTGATCGGGAAATTGAAAATGAGCAAAATCCAGCTGTAGTTTCTCCAGATGATCTAAAAGAGGCTTGGGATTCGCAATTCCGGTAACGAGGCTAAATTTCCGGTTTCTTAATTCCTCCACCGAAATCTCAGCAGAATCGTTCAATGCCTTTTCCGCATAACTGATATAGGTAAAAAAAAGTTTCTGATAATTCTGAAGTCTCAACCGGCTCTGTATCCTGTCCTGTTCCTTTTGAGTGAGATTCGGTGGGCATTTGGTCACCACGACCAAATCAGCTCGCTCTGCTCCCACCGTGGGCTCTCTCAGGTTTCCCGTGGGTAGCATAAAATCGTTCACATACAGATCGCCGTAGGCGGTAAGAAGAATATTAAAGCCTGCTTTCACTTTTCGATGTTGAAAAGCATCATCCAGCAGGATCACTTCAGCTCCTTCTCCTATGAGCTTCTGAATTCCGTTTCTTCTGTCGGCATCCACAGCCACAAATACGTTTTTAAATTTCCGCTTAAACTGAAGCGGCTCATCCCCTACTTCCCTTGCCGTTTCGCTTCCGCTTAGCAATTTAAAGCCCTTACTACTTCTTTTATAACCGCGGCTCAGGCTGGCAACTACCGCCTTGCGATCCAGCAAATTCAGAAGATATTCGATCATCGGACTTTTACCGGTACCGCCCACATTGAGATTCCCCACGCAGATGACGGGGAGACCGTAGGAAGTAGATTTCAGAATACGGCTGTTGTAGAGCATATTCCGGGTCCAGGTAATTCCGCCGTACAAAAGAGCGAAGGGCAAGAGCAAATTTCGGAGTATCCGCATAGGGACCGTCGTATATTATTTATATTTGAGTGAAATATTCAGGTAACGAATTTACAAAACTCTCCCGAAGCAGGAGGACCGCTAAACCAAAGAACAGAATTATGCTTATAAATCAAGTGATCAGCCATATTGAAGAATTTGCCCCCATCAGCTATGCCGAAGACTTCGACAACGTGGGATTGCTCGTAGGGGAAGCAAATACCGAAGTCACCGGAGTACTCATTACCCTCGACACGCTGGAAGCCGTGGTAGATGAAGCTATTGAAAAAAGGTGCAATCTTATCGTGAGTTTTCACCCGATCATTTTTTCTGGGCTGAAGAAGTTAAACGGCAAGAATTACGTGGAAAGAACGGTGATCAAAGCTATTCAGAATAATATCGCCATTTATGCCATTCACACAGCGCTCGACAACCAGTACAAGGGAGTGAACGACATGATCGCCGAAAAACTGAAGCTGCAGAACAGGCAGATCCTGATTCCGCGGAAGAAAAGTATTAAAAAACTGACGACTTTCGTCCCTACTGCGAATTCCGAAGAACTGCGGAATGCACTCTTCGAGGCAGGAGCCGGAAGCATCGGCAATTACGACCACTGCAGTTTTAATCTGGAGGGTCGCGGAAGCTTTAAACCCAATGAGGAAGCCAATCCCACGATCGGTCAAAAAGGAGAGGTGCATTTTGAAGAGGAAACGCAGATTGGTCTTACCTTCCCGGCGCATCTGGAATCAAAGATCCTCCGCACTCTTTTCTCCACACATCCCTATGAAGAAGTCGCCTATGAAGTCACCACCCTGGACAATGCGCACCAGCACCTGGGGATGGGAATGATTGGGGAACTACCTGAAGCAATGGCTGAAAAAGATTTCCTGAAATTGGTCAAAAACACCTTTGGTTGTGGTTGCATCCGGCATTCAGAACTGCGCAAAAAGCCGGTTCAAAAAGTGGCTGTTTTAGGCGGCAGCGGCAGTTTTGCCATCGATAATGCCAGGGCCGCCGGCGCCGATATCTTTATTACTGCCGACCTGAAATATCACGACTTCTATAAAGCTGGGAAAAACCTGGTGTTGGCAGATATTGGGCACTATGAGAGTGAGCAATTCACAAAAAATTTATTACATTCTTATCTTACGAAAAAAATTCCTAATTTTGCACTTATTTTAGCAGATACAAATACCAATCCTATCAAGTATATATAACTATGGCAAAGAAAAACGATGTTACTGTAGAAGAGAAGCTAAGAGCGCTGTACGATCTACAATTAGTTGATTCCCGAATTGACGAGATCAGAAATGTGCGTGGCGAGCTTCCTTTAGAGGTAGAAGATCTGGAAGATGAAGTAGCGGGATTGAACACACGTTTGGAAAAACTGGATGCCGATATAGAAGTTATTGAAAACGACATCAAGAACAAGAAAAATCTTATTGACGAATCCAGGTCTTCTATGAAGAAGTACTCGGAGCAGCAAAAGAATGTTCGTAACAACAGGGAATTCAATGCTCTTTCTAAGGAGGTCGAATTTCAGGAACTCGAAATAGAACTTGCTGAAAAGCACATCAAGGAATATCGTGCCCAGATCGAGCAAAAGAAAGAGGTGATCGAACAGACCAAGGAGCGTCTTGAAGAAAGACAAAAACATCTTGGCCACAAAAGAGAAGAACTTGATGAGATCCTTGCTGAAACCGAAAAAGAGGAACAGGCCCTGATCGACAAATCTCAGGAATTTGAGAAAAACATTGAGGAACGCCTTGTAAAAGCTTACAAGCGAATCAGGACTAATGTAAAGAACGGTTTGGCTGTAGTTCCGGTAGAGCGTGGCGCTTCAGGAGGTTCTTACTTCACTATTCCGCCACAGGTGATCATGGAGATTGCAGGTCGCAAAAAGATCATTACCGATGAGCACAGTGGAAGAATCCTTGTAGACGAAGAGCTTGCTAAGGAAGAAAAAGAAAAAATGAACGGTTTGTTCCACAAACTGTAAAAACATTTCACTTATATGAAAGCCCCGGTTTCCGGGGCTTTTTTTTGCTCTTGTCTCAAATTAGGAAAACCTGCCAATCTCTTCTGAAAGTGTTCATTAACAAGTCTTTCACAACAAAAAATAAATAAAGTCCTACCTTTAAATATTAACCAGTCCCTTTTTAACCATGAAAAATAAGCTTGTATTGTTATGCTTTTTTGGCACTCTGGCCCTTGTTTCCTGCAATGATCACGACAGGAAAGAAAAGGAAGAAACCCAGGAACTGATGGATCCTGCAGCAGAATACACTACGGGAAATTCTGAATCCCAACCCGAAGATGTACAGAGAACTCAACCAGGCACCAGTAACGGGAACAATGTCGGATGCTGAAGCAACTTCAGCTGATATTCCTTCAGGACATTACCGCAGAGTTGATGCAGAAGATGAGGATTGCAGCTGCTCTTGTTTTGAGTTGCATATGGATCAGAATTCTGAACTATGCCTTAAGAAGGACGAAATTTATATCCAGGCTCGTTTTTCTAAAGACGCTGATGGCAAGCTGAATGTTTTCTATGTAAAACCTTCTGAAAAGAACACCAATGATAAATTGCCCTGGGATAAATTTGACACCAATAAACCCATCGCGGTGCTCACTCCTTCCGGTAAAGGTTTGGAACTGGACTGGAAAGGCTTTTCCATTGGCGGAGAACTGGCCGTGGATTACGCTCTCTACGGAAAGAAGACCCTCGAGGGCACCTATATAAACAAATGATCATGAAAAGAACCCTATTAAGTCTCAGTCTTATTTTCCTTTTCTCCTGCGGAAATAACGCCCAGGAAAAATCGAAAGCCCAGGAAAAAGTAGCCAACGCCGAACCCGTTGAAGTTCCTGCAGAAAACGGCCTGGAACATGCCTATTTTTCCAGTGGCTGCTTCTGGTGCATGGAAGCCATCTATGAAAGTGTGAAGGGCGTGAAAGAAGCTGTCTCGGGATATTCCGGCGGACACGTGAAGAATCCCACCTACGAAATGAGCAACACGGGCAAAACCGGTCACGCCGAAAGCGTTGAAGTAATCTACGATCCCGATGTGGTAAGTTTCCGAACTTTGGTGGAGGTTTATTTTGGCTCCCAGGATCCGACGCAGGTGAACGGACAGGGACCCGATCACGGCTCACAATACCGGTCCATCATCTTTTATCAGAATGAAAAACAAAAGAAGATCATCGAAGAAGTGAAGGCTGAGGTAGCCAAGAAATATGACAAGCCGATTGCAGCCGAAATCATGCCTTTTCAGAAATTCTGGAAAGCTGAAGATTATCACCAGAATTACGAGAAGAATCATCCCGAAGATCCGTACATCCAGAATGTCTCGATTCCCAGGATCAACAGGTTCAAAAAGAAATTTCCGGAACTCCTTAAAGAGAACGCCGACTAAATTTGACCAATTTCATCAGGTTCAGGAAGATTTGAGCAGCTCAATTATCTTTTGCTCTACCCGGGGACTTTCCCAATTTTCTTCGATACCAGGTGTTTGCATGACCTCATCCATGATCTTTCGCTGCCTGTCTCCTATGGCAAGAGCTTCAGCATAAGGTTTGTCTGAAAAGGTCACCCGGGAATATAAAGGCGTCCATTTGTCAGGATGTTTTTCAGCAAAATGCTTCTCGATCTTCTTCCGCAGAAGGAATTCCGCATCAGCCGTTTTGCTGCTCATCTCAATGAAATTTCGGTAACTGAGTTCGGCAATGGCATCGGCGTTGGGTTTTCGCTCCTCCTGATATTCCTTAAAGATATTTTCCCAATCATCCCCATATTTGTCCATTTTCGCATTCAATACCGAAATATCCTCGAATCCTGCATTCATACCCTGCCCGTAAAAAGGCACAATGGCATGGGCAGCATCCCCAATAAGGGCTATTTTCTCCCAATATGACCAGGGATAACATTTTATAGTGACCATAGCGCTGGTAGGATTCCGGAAGAAATCCCTTTTCAGGTTGGAGATCTCCTCTTTGATATCGGGGAAATACTGTTCAAAAAATTCATCTGCTTTTTCTTCGGAAGTGATGCTTTCAAAAGAAACTTCTCCTTCAAAAGGCAAAAAGAGCGTACAGGTAAAGCTGCCGTTCTGGTTGGGCATGGCGATGAGCATAAATTCCCCGCGCGGCCAGATGTGGAATGAATTATTGTCCAGTTTATGAGTGCCGTCAGCATTTGCAGGAATGGTAAGTTCTTTATAACCAACATTAATAAAATGCTGGGAATAGTTGAAGCGGCTTTGCCTTTGCATCTTGTGGCGAACTCTCGAAAAGGCACCATCGGCACCAAAGATCAGGTCAAACTTGTACTCTTTCCAGTTGCTTTTTTCGGTCTCACCTGTGTAAAGCTTAGCCTCTGGCATATCGATATCCCAAACCTTCTCTTCAAAGCGGAATTTCACCCCCGCAGCCTCGGCAAGATCGATCATCTTACGGTTGAGAATTCCCCTGGAAATCGAGAAGATAGCCTCACCTTCTTTTCCGTAATTCTGAAAATACACCGGCTCATTATTCACGTGCATGGCGCGCTTGTTCAGCGGAATAGCGAGTTTCTTTATCTCCTCTTCAATCCCGGCTTCCCGCAGGGCACTCCACCCGCGGTTGGACATGGCAAGATTAATGGAACGGCCCGAAAATTCTACCGTTCTCACATCCTGTCGCCGGTCAAAAACCGTCACCTTATGCCCCGCTTTGGTGAGATAAATAGCCAGTAAAGAGCCTACAAGCCCCGAACCTACAACCGCAATACTTTTTGGTGTCTGCATAATCTTTCTTGAAGTGCCTTAAGCCTCGCAGCTTTGAAAAGACGCAAATTACATGTGCGAAAATACTCAATTCCGCGCAATTGCTCCTCCCTAATGATTTGCACCGGTCTTTTAGGCTTCCGAAAGGGCAAAGACTCCTCATTTACCATTTGTTTAACAGCCAGTATGTTTGGCAAAATGTAACTTTAAATTGAAAAGAAAGAAAAAGCCAGCATCATGCAAACTGACCAGCCACTGCTACGGCCCATCAAAATTGGAGATCTACAGTTGAAAAACCGGATCGCCATGGCCCCGATGACACGGAGCCGTGCCGACAATAAAGAGAAGGCTCCCACCAGTCTTCATGTGCAATATTATTCACAGCGAGCCAGTGCGGGATTGATCATTACCGAAGGCGCACAAGTTTCGGAAAGAGCTACGGGATACATCAACACTCCCGGCATTCATTCCCAGGCCCAGGTCAAGGCCTGGCGAAAAGTAACCGATGCCGTACACGAGAAAGACGGAAAAATCTTTCTGCAGTTGTGGCATTGCGGGAGGATTTCCCATCCAAAATTTCAGAATGGAGTGAAGCCCCTGGCACCAAGCGCGGTAAATCCGAATGTAAAATCTTTCACTCCCGACGGGTTGGAAGATACCGTAGAACCCAAGGAGATGAGCCTGCCAGAGATCAAGGAAACCGTACAGGAATTCCGGCAGGCGGCGAAAAACGCAAAAGAGGCAGGATTCGACGGGGTTGAGATCCATGCCTCCAACGGCTATCTGTTCCATCAATTCCTGAATGAAAAAGCGAATGTGAGAACCGACGATTACGGCGGAAGCAAGCAAAACCGCGCACGATTTCTTTTTGAAGTGATTGACAGCATCATAGAAGTATGGCCCGAAAACAGGCTCGCAGTAAGGCTGAATCCGTCTTTAAACGGCGCCTTTGGCATCACCGCCACTCCTGAAACCATCCCTACTTTCGATTATGTGATCAAGAAACTCACTGCCTACGATCTGGCATACCTGCACCTTTCAGAACCCCTGAACGATGTGAGTGATATCGACTTTCTTGAACCGAATATCGCCAGGCGTTACCGCCCGATATATGAAGGCAGACTTATGATCAATGCTGAATTCGATCAGGAATCGGGGAATAAAGTAATAGAAGAAGGAAATGCCGATATGGTTTCCTTCGGAAAACTTTTTATCTCCAATCCCGACCTTCCGGAGCGATTTGCTAAAAATGCGCCATTGGCTGATTGGGACAAGGATACTTTTTACACCACCGGCGAAAAGGGATATACCGATTATCCCACCTATAAAGAAGAAACTGCCGGCAAATCCTGATAACAACTAAAGTAAAAACAAAAATTTAAACCAAATACATCTAATATGGACCAACAAAAAATCGATGAAATGAGAGGCACCCTTTCCAAGCTGGAAGATATAAGAAATAGCCAGGAAAGCATTATTGACAAGATCAATCATGTAATTACCGATCTCTTTCAGCATCCCGACAAAGAACTGGAGAAGGCAATGGAGGCTGCCCATCAAAAAGCTTCAGATAATGTGGACTCCATCAGGGAAGCAATGGAAGATTTTGAAATGAAGATCAATAAAATGGAAAACGAGGGCTAAAAGAAACCTTTCTCTATGAAGCATATCACTTCCGAAGACATACGTAGTATGGAGAAGGTTTTTCGACTAAACCTGGTCAATAGTTGCACCGGCTACAAATCGGCAAATCTTATCGGAACCAAATCAGAAAAAACGGGACCTAATGTCGCGGTTTTCAGCTCGGTCACTCATTTAGGCAGCAATCCTGCCCTGTTGGGATTCATCACCCGCCCTACTACTTCACCCCGAAATACCTATATGAATATCCGGGAAACCCGGTATTTTACGGTCAATCACATCGGGGAAAATATGATTGAGAGTGCCCACCAGACAGCCGCCAAATATCACGAGGAAATTTCAGAATTTCAAAAGACGGGCCTGGAAGAAGAATATCTCGATGGTTTTTATGCTCCCTACGTGAAGCAGTCTGTCATCAAACTGGGCTGCAAATATGAGAATGAATATCATATTACTGAAAACGACACCCTTCTTGTGGTGGCTTCCATAGAGCACATCTATTTTGAGGAAGGCATCCAGGCTCCCGACGGCTGGTTACGACTTGACGATGCGGGAACGGTTGCCATAGATGGACTGGATGGGTACGCCTTACCGAACCTTCTCGACCGCTTTCACTATGCGAGACCGGGACAGGAGATCAGGTCCTTTTTTAAAAAGGAAAAGTAGTAGAAACAGCTGAGCTTATCAACCAAGCTTAAGCCTTTTCAAGGACTGTTGGAAAGGAGGTACAAATAGCCCTGTGCTGCACCAAAAATCAGCATTCTGTAAGTTAAACACGCGTTAAAGGCGACAAGGCTCCCACTGCTATTATATAAATTAGTATAAGAACTATCGAAAATGAAAGACCTGATCGGCTTTTATAATGGTTTTTTTGATCATCGAAGGCTGATCGGTATTTAGGCTTTGGCGAGGCTGTGGACAATCTAATTTATAGGTTTACCTGACTTGCCATAAACAACAAACTCTGCCACCTGGCCGCCGACAGAAGATTATGAAACTAACACTTATTAACCATGACGGCTTTAGGGCCGTTTCTAAAACCAATCTGAAATGAGAGATTTAATCTGGCTTATTGTAGTATTATTAATCATTGGATGGCTTATCGGGTATTTTGCTTTTCCCGATCTTGGCAGCATTATTCACATTCTGCTTGTCATTGCTGTCATCCTGATCATTTACAAGTTGCTCACAGGACGCAACCTCTAATTGTAATATTTTAAAACCCTTTGAAAAATTCAAAGGGTTTTTTTAATCGCTAATTCTCAGCAAAAATATTTTTCATGTGGAATCTTAAAGACAAAACTGCTGTTGTTACCGGTGGAACAAAAGGAATAGGTAGAGCCACGGTACTGGAGTTCCTGGAATTGGGAGCTACTGTTCTTTTCACTGCCAGGAATGAGGAGGAAGTAAAGGCTTTTGAAAAGGAGCTAAAAGACGCAAATCATAAAGCTGTTGGCATAGCAGCCGATGTTACCGAAAACGACGATCGGCAAAAAATTCATACCTACATTGAAAAGAATTGGGAAAAACTGGACATCCTTGTCAACAATGCGGGGATGAACATCAGAAAACCGGCGAGATCCTATTCAGAAACCGAATACCGCAAAGTAGTGGAAGTGAATCTGCTGGCCCCTTTCGAGCTAAGCAGAAAACTGAATCCCTGGCTGGCAGCCTCTGGCAATGCCGCGATCATCAATATAGCTTCTTCCGCAGCCATGCAGGATGTGGGAACAGGCGCACCCTATGGCATGGCAAAAGCAGGCTTGCTCCAACAAACCCGCAGCCTCGCAGCCGAGTGGGCCGCTGAAGCCATTAGAGTGAATGCCGTTTCTCCCTGGTTCACCGAAACACCGCTTACCAAAGGTTATCTTGAACAACCTGAAAAAAAGGAGCGAATCCTGCAAAGAACGCCCATGAGGCGCGTGGCAAAAGCCGAAGAGATCGCCGCAGCCATTGCTTTTTTAGCCATGGAAAAATCATCTTTTATCACCGGGCAGAATATTGTTGTAGATGGTGGCATGAGCATTAGTGCCCTGTAAGACTTCTTTTTGTATCTTTAGGCAAGCCGCTTCTGCGGAAGGAAAACTTTTAACTCTCTAACCCATGAAAAGATTTGCACTATGCCTGCTGTTCTGCCTGCCTCTCTTGGCATGTAAAAATACCAGCGAAAAGGAGAATTCCGCAGAAAACCTGAGTATTCAGCAGAAAATCGCCAATACCAATGGCTTGCAAAAATTTCAGGATGTAGAAAAACTGGAATTCACTTTCAACGTAAAAGTGAATGATACCCTTCGCACCTCGAGAAGCTGGAGCTGGAATCCCAAAACTCACGAGGTCACCCTCAGCGAAGAAGGCAATTCCCAAACCTATAAAAAAGACAACTATCTCACCGATGAAGAAAAAAAGATAGACCAGAAATTCGTCAATGATTCCTACTGGCTGCTATTCCCGTTTCAGATGATGTGGTCAGATGCTGAAATTAGTGACGAAAAGACAGCAGAAGCTCCCATTAGCCATGAAAAGATGAATAAGATCACAGTGGCCTATTCCAACAAAGGTGGCGGCTATACTCCTGGCGACACCTACGACGTATTCTTCGACGACGACCTCATGATCAGGGAATGGATCTATAAGCCGGCGAACGGAAAAAGCCAGATGGCCACAACCTGGGAAGATTATGAAGATTTCGACGGATTAAAGATCGCAAAGGATCACAAATCGGCTGACGGCAGTTTTGAGCTGTTCTTCTCTGGAGTTAACGTGGAGTATAATTAGTACCGCAATCCTCTTACCAGCTTAGCAGCATTTTCGGCAGGTTTCCACTTTGAATCGGGTTCGAAATAATTCCAGAGCAAAGCCGAAATTTTCCTTTCGAGTTCCCAGGCTTCATTGTCATAATCCCAGGATTCGTCCTTATTTTCTTTCGTAGCAAGGTAGAAAACGTAATCGCCGTGAGGGGCGTTCACCATCACCAGTTCCGAACGCGATTCATTCACCATTCCCTGCTTTGCTGCTGTCTGCACGTAAGGCGGAATTTGAGAAAGCGCATAATCGGTGTAAAAGGAATTCGTCAGCATCCGGTACATTTCGTCGCTGGCAGCGTTATTCACCAGCTTCCGCTTCCTTATCATTTCCAGAATGGAAGCCATCTCCCGCGGAGTGGTTTGTCCCCAGCCGTACTTTTCCCAGTCTCCCTGCCTGCCTTCGGTTCTGGAATTCACCCTTGTCTTCTCCAGCCCAATCTCAGACATCAGCTTATTGATCTCCTTTCCGCCTCCCGCCAATTCCTGTAACCACAGGGCCGCAGTATTATCGCTGTAGGTGATCATAAGGGCTGCCAAAGTCCGAATATCGGTGACTGTACTGTCCCTGTAAAACTGCATCACTCCCGAGCCTCCATATTCGCGCTCTTTCGTATAGATAAGGCTATCATTCAGCTTTATTTCTCCTTTCCCGATCTTGTCGAAGATCTTTACGAGGATAGGAACTTTCACAATGCTGGCAGTAGGAAAAATCGTATCTGCATTAATTTGTACTTCGGAATCTTTGCCCAGGTGATGCACATAAACCCCAACCTGGCCGTGGAATCCTTCAGTTAATCGTTCAATTTTCTGCTGAAGTTTTTTATCAGTACGGGTTTGTGCCTGAATATTGACGAAGCATAGAATTCCGAGGAAAAAGAAACTGAAGATTTTCATAGTCTAAGATTGGAGTTTTTTAGCGAGGATTCCCTCTTTAAGGATCTGTCCGAAATTATACATATCAGAAAAAGAGCAATAGAAAGGCGCCGGTGCAAGCCTGATGACGTTGGGCTCCCGCCAATCGGTGATCACCCCGTGATCCATCAGGTATCTGAAGAGTTCTTTGCCCTCGCCATGAAGAAAGACCGAAAGTTGCGTTCCCCGCTCTTTTTGATTCGAAGGAGTGATGATCTCAAAATCTCCTTCCACCTCCCTGTCGATCTCGTGAAGAATAAACTCGAGATAAGCTACGATTTTGTTCCTCTTTTCTATGAGGGCAGGCATTCCCACTTCTTCAAACATTTCTACGGAAGCGAGATAAGGCGCAAGAGCCAGGATAGGTGCGTTGCTTATTTGCCATGCGTTGGCCGTAGGTTCCGGCTGAAATTCCGGTTCCATTAAAAATCGCCTCTCTTTATTGTGGCCCCACCAGCCTTCAAAACGAGGAATATTCTTCTGCCCCAGAAATTTCTTATTGATAAAGCAGCCCGAAGCATTTCCAGGACCACTGTTCATGTATTTGTAACTGCACCAGGCCGCAAAATCAACTTCCCATTCGCTCAATTTCAGCTCGATGTTGCCGGCGGCATGAGCCAGGTCCCAGCCCACGAATGCTCCTGCTGCGTGACCGGCTTCGGTAATCTTTTCCATATCGAGCACCTGTCCCGTATAATAATTAACACCGCCAATAAGCACAAGCGCACACTCCTCGCCTACTTCCTTGATCTTCTCAAGAATATCCTCTGTCCGGAAGTTGTGTTCGCCTTCCCGCCTCTTCAATTCCACTATTGTTTCCTGGGGATCGAGGCCGTGAAACCTTACCTGGCTTGCGATCATATACTGGTCACTTGGAAAAGCCTTTTCTTCGCAAATGATCTTGAAGCGTTTGGCAGTGGGCCGGTAAAAAGAAACCATCAACAAATGCAGGTTTACGGTAAGCGTATTCATTACTGCTACTTCTTCAGGATTTGCTCCCACTACTTTGGCGAGTTTCGTTGAAAAACGCTCATGATAATCCCACCAGGGTTTTTCGGCATGGAAGTGGCCTTCAACCGCAAGATCAGCCCAGTCTTTCATCACCTCATCTACATAATTTTTTGCCGATTTTGGTTGTAATCCCAGCGAATTTCCTGTAAAATAGATCACTTCTTTTCCGTTCACCTTCGGAAAGAGGAATTCATTCCTGTATTTTGAAAGCGGATCCTGTGCATCTAAGTCTTTAGCAAACTCCGGGGTATTTTGATACTGCATTTTGTGTAGTTTGTTTCCGTAAAAATACAATTTAGTTGCAAGATTTATAATTTCAGAAGAAAAGCCTGAAAAATGTTTAATTTTGATCCAAACAAGTACGATTATGCATTTTCTTCCTCAAGACATCGACGACTATATTATTTCCCATTCGGCCAAAGAACCCGAATTACTGGCCAAACTTAACCGCGAAACGCACCAGAAAATCCTGCAACCCCGAATGCTTAGCGGGGATTACCAGGGACGCATTCTTAGCCTGTTGTCAAAAATAAAAGCCCCAAAGACCATTCTCGAGATTGGAACTTACACGGGCTATTCTGCTCTTTGCCTTGCCGAAGGCCTTCACAAAGACGGGGTTTTACATACCATAGATATCAATGAAGAACTGTTCGATTTTCAGAAAAAATATTTTGAAGCTTCAGAATTTGGATCTCAGATCAAACAATATCTCGGTGATGCCCTGGAAATAATTCCGGGGATCGACGCAAAATTCGACCTGGTATTTATAGATGCCGATAAGCCGAATTATCCCGCCTATTTTGAACTGATCATAGAAAAGATGAATTCCGGAGGGATCATTTTGTCAGACAATGTGCTGTGGAGCGGAAAAGTAGTGGAAGAAATCAGGGAGGACGACGAATCTACGAAGGCTTTACTACAGTACAACAAAATGCTCAACGAAGATGAAAGGATAGAAACAGTAATTTTGCCCATTAGAGACGGGCTTAGCTTAAGCCGGGTGAAATAGTAAATAGTCAGAGAAATCTTTTTTCAGCTTTCTGATAGATATTATAGAAGATCACCGCCATCGCCGTGCCGACCACAGCGCCTACAAAGACATCTCCCGGGAAGTGAACCCCTACATAAATGCGGCTCCAGCCAAAGAGGATGGGCCACAGGTAAAAAACATACACCCACCGGTATTTGTGCCGCAGGCTAAGTACCACAAAAGTGGTGATAACGAAGGAGGAAGCGGCATGTCCCGAGAAAAAACTGTAGTTAGTTGGCGTTTGCAGTACCCTTATCAAATCTTTGAGATCTGGCGTATTGTTAGGCCGCAGGCGTAGCGCCAGGTTCTTGACGAAATTCGTAAGAATATAGGTAGAAAAAAAGGCCAGCATCAAAAATAGCCCTGTGAAACTGGCTTTGCGCCAGTCAAAGGCAGTAAAATAGAGGATAAAAAAAATGAAATACAGCGGTATCCAATGCGCCGGATTGGTAATAAAGATCCAGAAACTGTCGTAGGATTCAAGACCAAGGCTGTTCAGAAAAACGAATAATTCTCTATCCCACTGCTTGATCTGTTCCAACATAAAAATTGGATTTTTAGAATCTGCGTTTCACCGAGCCGGTAATCTCGTCAATATCATCCTTGACCTTGTCAATCTCTCCTTTGATATCTTTTGTGAAATCGGTATCAATACCTTGTTTCTCGGCACTTCGCTGGATCTCGTCTTTGATATCATTTGAAGCGTTTCTCAAAGCTTTCATCCCTTTACCCATTCCGCGGGCTATTTCAGGGATCTTATCAGCACCAAAAACCATCACCAGAATAAACATTATAAAGGCAATTTCGGCGCCACTTATAAATAAAGGAATTCTTCCCATAGCAAAATAAATATAGGCACAAATTTATACATAAAAAAGCCGACTCGTTAAAGTCGGCTTAATTAATTTTTACTGATCTGTACCAGTTTTGAACTTTTCGAACTGATTTTTTGTTTCAGTCTTAGGCCAGCTGTTATTGTCAGGATTGACATCAGCGGTCTCCATATCGGGATCCACAGTGATCTTGGTGATCTCTTTTTCGGTAGCCAGAGTCCTGGTTACAGCGTCATCGTGCTTTCTCCAGATTTGAACCGGATAGGTCACTTTTTCTGAAGTACCATCGGCATAGGTATATTCCACGATCAAAGGCATTACCAGTTCTCCCGGTTTTTCAAAAGTCACCTGGTAGAAATATTTCGGATCTTTCATTTTAGCCCGCTCTTCCTGAGTAAAATTGTCCATGACATATTCTTTCAGTTTTGGCGCGTTCTCAAATAAAGATTTACCTTTCATGTCTTTATCGAAGTTCTCGTCTCCTTCTTCCACAACATAAAGGCCTTGTCCATTGATGTCATAACCTCTCTTAGTAAGGAATTCCTCTCCTTCTTTAGTAGGTTGATCGGTGATATAATATTTCTTCACATCTTTCACACCTATATCGACATTCTCGGTGGTATAGAACCAGCCTCTCCAGAACCAGTCAAGGTCTATCGCTGAAGCATCTTCCATCGTTCTGAAGAAATCTTCAGGAGTCGGGTGTTTGAACATCCATCTTTGAGCGTACACCTTAAAGGCGTGGTCAAAAGCTTTGCGTCCCATTACAGTTTCACGAAGAATATTAAGCGCGGTAGCTGGTTTTCCGTAGGCATTATTCCCTAATTGATAAACCTGCTCAGGATTAGCCATGATCGGGATCATCCCGTTCTGGTCACCTTTCATATAATCTACGATCTTCTCAGGATCTCCTCTTCTTGAAGGGTATCTATTCAAAGGCGCAATCACCTGAGGATATTTTTTACCGAATTCCTGCTCGGCCATGTATTGCATAAAGGAATTAAGACCTTCATCCATCCAGCCCCACTGGCGCTCATCACTGTTCACGATCATTGGGAAGAAGTTGTGCCCCACCTCGTGAGTGATCACACTTATCATTCCGAATTTCACACGGTCACTATAAGTCCCATCTTCATCTGGCCGTCCATAATTCCAGCAAATCATGGGATATTCCATTCCCTGATTTTTGGCATTAACCGAAACAGCCTTGTGGTAGGGATACTGGAAGGTATGCGAAGAATAGCTCTGCAAGGTATGGGCCACTACTTTAGTTGACCATTTTCCCCAAAGTGGATTTCCTTCTTTAGGATAAAGAGAAACAGCCATCACATCTTTGCCCTGAATGTTCACCGCCATCATGTCCAAAATGAACTTTCTGGAGGTGGCAAAAGCAAAATCTCTTACGTTATCAGCTTTGTACTTCCAGGTTTGTGTTTTATTTGAAAACCCTTTCTCAGCTTTCTCGGCTTCTTCCTGGGTTCTTATCACTACAGGCTCATCAAAAGAATTCTTCGCTTTTTCATAACGCTGCATCATTTCGCGGGTATAAACCTGTTTTCTGTTCTGAAGTTCTCCTGTCGCCTCCATTACGTGGTCTGCAGGAACGGTAATGTTCACCTCATAATCTCCAAAAGGAAGGGCGAATTCCCCGCTACCCCAGAATTGCATGTTTTGCCATCCCTCAACATCATCATAAACCGCCATTCTTGGGAAGAACTGCGCGATTTCATAGGCATTGTTTCCGTCTTTGTCAAAATGCTCATATCCGGAACGATCTCTGCTTGGTACGTGATCATTGACATTATACCACCATTTCACAGAAAAAGTATAGCTTTCGCCGGCCTTGAGAGGCTGAGCAAGATCAATTCTCATCATCGTCTGATTGATACTATAATCGAGTGGTTTTCCATCCTGGGTTACCTTTTCGATCTTGAAACCTCCGTCGAAATCGTCCTTGAGGTATTTCTGTGCAAATCTCGTAGTGGAAGCTACAGGCCCCATAGCACTGGGGTTTCTCTCTTTTGAAGGAGAATTTTTCTCGCGGATATTCTGGTCCAGCTGCAACCACAGGTATTCCAGGTCATTGGGAGAATTGTTGATATACGTGATCGTTTCTTCCCCGGTTAGCTTCTGGTTCTTGTCATCAAGAACCACGTCCATCTTGTAATTGGCCTCATTTTGATAATAGGCAGGACCGGGCGCACCCGAAGCGGTACGATATTGATTAGGAGTTGAAAACTCCTGGTAAAGTTGTTTGAATTTGTTTTGATTGGTATGCCCCTTTTGTTCCTGATTTTCCTGCTGATTCTGGGCCGAAACACCCGCTACCAACATCATCAGAAACACAGAACATAGAAATTTCACTGTTTTCATTTATTCGATTTAAAATTAAAGATTGCTAAAAATAGAGATTATTTTTTACTGCGCCAGAAATCGCCTAGAATTCTAAACTGCCTTGCGGCTGATCCCTGCTTAACAACAGATTCTTCACCTGGTCCCCGACAGTCACATTCACCACGTTCTTCTGATCGTCAAACATATCTGTAAGCAACAGGTTTTTTACTGAAATCTTATGGAAAGGGTCCACTCCTTCTACTTCAATATACATTACTACCTCGTCGGTATCGTATTCCTTACCCAGGTAATGAAGCTCAAGTAGTTTGCCGTCTACACTTATTTGTAATTTTTTCCTGAGATAATCCTCGATGGCAGCTTTTACATCTCCTTCCTCCTGATTTCGGGAAAGGCGGATGTCATCGCTATACCTTTTCCGTAGCAGTTTTTCAAAATCATCGACGAAGACTTTGCTGATGATCTGCAGGTCCTTTTTGTCCGATTTATATTCGATCTCGGTAACGCTCAGATAGTATTTGTGAAAACCAGCCTTAAAAGCGGAGAACAGAAAAAAACAGGAAAGGATAACAAGGATTTTCTTCATGTAAGGTATCTCTTTTTATCCCCAGAACATCAAAATTCAGTCCAAACTCCGGAATTCTTTAAAATCGGCCACTTTTCCCTGATAAAATTCGATTAGCGCTAATTTGTCCTTTCTGTGGACCAGTGGCTTCATTTCTGGATCTTTAGCACAATAATAGAGAAAATTGATAATTTCGGCCTTAGGTAAAGAAAGCTCTTCCGTAAAGACATTTTCAGCCAATTGATCTTCTGCTTTATAGATGAAGATTTGCAGATCCTGATTTTTCTTGGCCAATTTTAGCCGCTTCTTGTCACCGCTTATCCAGCCCGCCAGCTGCCCAACCGGATCCATAGGATCGCTCATAGCATGAATTTTTCTTTCCACAATAGAAAGTTGTGGTTTATCGGAAAGTGGAATTGGATAAGCCCTGGGATCGTAAGTATCCAGGCGGTCAAGATCTGCGGAAAGATTGCCGCTCAGTTTAATATTGCTCAGTTTTACTTCATCGAGCTCGTTTACATTTTCAACCAGCTCCACTTCAAGAAAAGCTTTCCTGAAAATTTCCGGCGTAATCACAACCTCGAGTTTCTTGAACTGTACCGCCGAAAACACCAGCGTATCCTTCAGCCGCACCAGGATTTCAAATTCTCCCGACGGTGAATTTACCGTCCCCGCTTTTTGACTAATATTGACAATATTGATATAACTTCCGCCTAAAGAATCATTGGAGATCTTCCCTTTCAACAAGACCTTGTCCTGGGAGAGCACAGGTAAACTTGCCGAGCAGAAAAACAAAACAAGAAATATTCTGCTCATCCGGGCATTTCAGAGGTCACGTTTTCTTCGGAAGTTTCCTTGAGAAATTGTTTGCTCTGCCTTTCCAGGAAGGCGATGAGATCGAGAGAGCGATCATTTCGCAGCAGTTGTTCCGTTAAACCGTGCTCAAAGCTGTAGTCGAGAAAATCATTTATATAGGCCAACTCGATATGAAGGTGATCAATAAAGAAAGAATTGTCGAATTTCGCCCTTATGCGCTCGTTGGCCTTGCGACGGGTGAAGACAGGTTCAGAAGGAGCACCTGAAAGATTTCCGAAATTGCGGTTTCCCGTAATCAATCCGATCAGTCCAAGAATGTTTCCGCCTGCATCTGGCATCTGGGAATTTTCTGCAAAAGCGGCATTCTCTACCCCATGATTTGGCGACAAAGGCACGGGACCAATATTGAAAACCGGCATATCAACGACCTTGATCTTATCAAGATCGGTTTCAAGATTCCCTGTCAAATTGGTCAATCTCACCTCATCAAGACGATTAATATCCAGCGCGAGATCTACATTAAGAAAGCCCTCCTTGAGCATCTGGGGAGTGATCTTTATTTCCCTGCGCTCATATTGCACCGAGGAAACCAGCACCGTGTCCCCTACCTTCGCTTTAATAGCAAATTCCCCCGTAAGGGAGGTTTCAGTTCCTTTTTCGGTATTCACATTTATAATATTGACGGGAGCTTCAAGAGTATCAATCTTTATTTTTCCGTGGAGTAATTGTTCCTGAGCGGCGGCAGAATAACAGGAGAAAAGGACCAGAGTTAAGAAAAGTATTTTTTTCATCTAAATAGGTTGGCTTCGGGCGAAATTCAGTTTTCGGCCTGAAGTTTTTTATAGGATTTGCTTTGTTCTATAAGGAAAGAGATCAGGTCGAGTTCATTTCCCTTTTTTAGCATGTCACGGGTAAGGCCATGATCGCTGGCGTAAAATATAAAATCGTTGATATTTTTTAGTTTTATATCCAGGTTTTTTCGGAAAAAATCGTCGTTATAGATTTTCCGAACATTCTCATCGATCTCGCGATCGGGAAGATTTTTCTTTTTTCTGCCAGACTCTGCCAGAATGACTTTGAAGAGATTTACAAAATTCAACCCGTTCACCATATACGTTTCCCCTGCCGCCATGGCATCGTTACGCGTAACCCCTGTAAGAGAGTCTGGAGCAAAATAAGTTTCATAAGTATTCACCTGTGCCATGTCATAAGCAGGAACCGAAGTTTTCTTCTCATCAAGAAGGTTCACATCCAGGTAGATATTCCCAGAAAGTTTATTGGAAGAAACCACAACTTCAGGCAATTCGGTAACTGCACCGTTCAGAAAAAGGTTTAATTTACCCGCTTCCATAACGCCTTCATCTATCGCGACCTTGAACTGCTGAAAGATGAGGGAAGTGAACCGCAGCTCATCATCGAGCGCAACTGCAACAGAAAACTCTCCTTCAGCATCAGAAATAGTTCCCTCTCCCGTATTCAGGTTGAATACAGCAATACCTTCTGCGGAATAATCGCCGGGGATAATAATCTTCCCCTGAATGCTCTGCCTTTGCTGGGCGGTCATAGCGAATCCTGAAAGCATCAGTAATATGAAAAAGCAGCGTTTTAACATAGGAATTCTTCTAATAAAGAAACAACAGATGCAGCAAATAAGCACATAAGAGGCTTGTAAACTTTTGTTAAAACAGGCTTTTATATACCTTTACAAAAAAGACCCTATGAAAGCATTTTTAGCCAGCACTTCAACCCTACATGGCCAGGAATACCTGGAATATCTTATTCCTCACTTAACTCAACTCTATAAGGATGTAGAGGAAGTGGTCTTTGTGCCCTATGCCCGCCCCGGCGGAATCTCCCACGCAGATTATTCTGCTCTTGCAGCCGGCGCTTTCAAAAAAGCCGGGTTGAAATTGCGGGGATTACAGGAATTTTCCGATCCCGTGCAGGCCATCGAAAATGCTGAAGGAATTTTTACCGGCGGCGGAAATACCTTTTTACTGGTTTCTGAACTTTACCGGAACAAGGTAATGCCGGCTTTGCAACAGGCTGTTCGAAGTGGCACGCCTTACCTTGGCACGAGTGCAGGCACCAATATTGCTGGTCTCTCCATGCAAACCAGCAATGACATGCCAATTATCTATCCGCCGAGTTTCAAGACCCTGGGGCTGGTTCCTTTTAATATTAATCCACATTACCTCGATCCTGATCCAACCTCGACTCATAAAGGGGAAACCAGGGAAACGAGGATCAAAGAATTTCACAATCTGAATTCCCAGCCGGTTGTCGGCCTCAGGGAAGGCAGTTGGCTCGAACTTTCAGGAGACAATATTACTCTGAAAGGAAAACTTAGCGCCCGGATCTTTGAGGTAAACAAAGAACCTTATGAGATAGATCCCGATACTTCCCTAAGCAATCTCAATTAAGACCAAGATGGACTACCAAAATATCCTTGAAAGCATCAATAGCGAGATGAGCTATAGAGATGTGAGCGGCGGTGTAGCCTCCTACATTCCCGAGCTGGCCAAGATCGATCCGAGAAAGTTCGGGATGCATGTTTACTGCGGAAAAGAACAACATTTCGCGTTTGGAGATAGCCGGGAGAAATTTTCGGTGCAAAGTATCGCCAAGGTCTTCAGCCTTTCAATGGCCATGAGGATCATGGGAGAAGCCCTCTGGGATCGCGTGAATGTAGAACCTTCTGGCGACCCTTTTAATTCTCTCACCCAGCTGGAGCAGGAAAGCGGGATTCCGCGTAATCCCTTTATCAATGCCGGAGCCCTGGTAATTGCAGATATATTGGTAGATCAGCTGGAAGATCCAAAGGAGGAGCTACTGAAATTCGTGAGAAAGCTAACCGGAAAAGACGATATTCAGTTTGACCGGAAAGTGGCGGTTTCAGAAAAATCTACAGGATACCGCAATATCGCCCTGGTGAATTATATGAAAGCCCTCGGAAATATCAAATGCGACGTGGAGCCTATCACAGATTTCTACTTTCACATGTGCTCTCTGTCCATGTCTTGTGAAGAGCTGGCACAGGCCTTCATGATCTTTGCGAACAAGGGGAAAATCCTGGAGACAGAAGAAGAGATCCTCACAGCCACCACGGTGAAACGAATCAATGCGCTGATGCAGACTTGTGGCTTTTACGATGAAGCCGGGGAATTCAGTTTTAAAGTAGGCCTGCCCGGAAAGAGTGGCGTGGGTGGCGGCATTGTTGCCATACATCCAGGCCAGTATTCGGCGGCGGTTTGGAGCCCTATCCTCAATGAGAAGGGAAATTCCGAATTAGGAATGAAAGCTTTGGAAAGGCTCACCACTCTTACGGGCACCTCTGTTTTCTAAGAAAATTGGAAACTTTCAGAAACAAAAAAATGCCTTCCGCAAATTGCAGAAAGCATTTCTATAAATTGAACACTGCTATAATATTTTAAAGCGCGGCTACGTGTTTAGTCAGTTTCGACTTTAGGTTAGCAGCTTTATTATCGTGAATGATATTTTTCTGAGCCAGTTTATCAATCATAGACACTACTGAAGGAAGCATAGTCTCAGCCTCTTTCTTCTCAGAATCGCGCAATTTCTTGATCGCATTCCTGGTAGTTTTATGTTGGTAGCGGTTTCTAAGACGTTTTGTCTCATTGCTACGGATCCTCTTCAACGCTGACTTATGATTTGCCATTACAAATTCTATTTAATTGTTCTTTAAAAGTAGTCCGTAGGGGAATCGAACCCCTGTTACCAGGATGAAAACCTGGCGTCCTAACCCCTAGACGAACGGACCATTAGTTTATTTCAAAATGAAGCTTTTCAGCTTCCCAACACGCTTTATTTTCGTGCTTTTTCTTCGTAGTCCGTAGGGGAATCGAACCCCTGTTACCAGGATGAAAACCTGGCGTCCTAACCCCTAGACGAACGGACCATTTTTTGCTTAAATGCGGATGCAAAAATACAACTATTTTTGAATGCCGCAAATGTAGATTAATTTTTTTTGAAAAAATTAGTAGGCCTTTGCAAACAGCACTCTTTGAGCCGAAGGTTTGCCAGTAAGCACACATTTTCCAGGCTCTTTTTCGCCCTCAAAAGGAATACATCTGATGGTCGCCTTAGTTAACTCCTTGATCTTGTTTTCGGTTTCAGAAGTACCATCCCAGTGAGCTGAAATAAATCCGCCTTTCTTTTTGAGAACTTCCTTAAACTCATCAAAGCTGTCAACTTTGGTCGTATGTTCTTTTCTGAATTCAAAAGCCTTATCATACAGCGTCTGCTGGATCTCATCCATGAGCGCCTTGATTTTCTCCACTACTGCCGTCCTTTCAACAAATTCTTTGGTCAGGGTATCCCTTCTGGCAAGCTCAACCGTTCCCTTCTCAAGGTCTTTAGGACCAATAGCTATTCGCAGCGGCACGCCCTGCATCTCATATTGGGCAAATTTCCAGCCCGGTTTCTGGGTGTCACGATCGTCATATTTTACCGAAATTCCCTGGGCGCGAAGTTCAGAAGTCAGCTCATTGGCAACCTCAGAGATCTGAGCCAACTGCTCTTCTCCTTTATATATAGGAACAATAACAACCTGGATAGGCGCGAGATTAGGAGGAAGCACAAGGCCTTTGTCATCACTGTGCGTCATGATCAATGCTCCCATGAGCCTGGTAGAAACACCCCAGGAAGTCGCCCATACATATTCCAGTTTCCCTTCTTTAGAAGCGAATTTCACATCGAAGGCCTTGGCAAAGTTTTGTCCCAGGAAGTGAGAAGTACCTGCCTGTAAAGCTTTCCCATCCTGCATCAATGCCTCGATACAAAAAGTCTCTACGGCGCCCGCAAAACGTTCGTTCTCCGTTTTGGCACCTTTTACAACCGGCATAGCCATAAACTCTTCAGCAAAGCGAGCGTAGATATCGTTCATCTGTGCTGTCTCTGCCATAGCTTCAGTTTTGGTGGCATGAGCCGTATGGCCTTCCTGCCATAAAAATTCCGAAGTACGTAAAAACAAACGGGTTCTCATTTCCCAGCGCACCACGTTGGCCCACTGGTTCACAAGAATTGGCAGGTCGCGGTAAGACTGAATCCAGTTCTTATAGGTGTTCCAGATGATAGCTTCGGAAGTAGGACGCACCACCAACTCTTCTTCTAGTTTCGCTTCAGGATCAACCATAAGTTTCCCCGGCTCATCAGGATTGTTCTTCAATCTGTAATGGGTAACTACCGCACATTCCTTGGCAAAGCCTTCGGCATTCTTTTCTTCAGCTTCAAAAAGACTTTTCGGCACAAAAAGCGGAAAATAGGCATTTTGATGTCCTGTTTCCTTGAACATAAGATCGAGCTGTGCCTGCATCTTCTCCCAGATAGCAAATCCGTAGGGTTTTATCACCATACAACCGCGCACTGCAGAGTTTTCAGCGAGGTCAGCTTTCACCACTAACTCGTTGTACCACCTGGAATAATCCTCTTGTCTTGAAGTTAAGTTCTTCCCCATTTATCTTTTATTTGGCATAAATCTTGCGTATCTTACAGTATGCAAAATAGGCTGTAAGCGTTAATCTGCGCAAAACTAACTATTTTTGCGATGTTCAACAATAAAATAAAGGCTAATGATACGCAACTACAACACTCAAAGAAATCCACTCTTGCTGCTGGCACCTGTGTTATTGCTATTGTTGGCATCTTGCGGTTCTTATCAGTATTCCGGTTATACTAATGACGGCATTTACGGAAATTCAGAACAACCTGAACCTGAATATGAGCAATCTCAATATGCTAACCAGAATAACAGAGAAGCAGAGGAGGATCAAGACCGTAGTAGCAGCAGCTACTATAAAAATCTTTTCGCTGAAGAATCAGCGATGTACGAAGATATGGCTAACTCCATTTTTACCGACGTAGAGTCATATTCTTCTAACGATCGACAAGAGGAACAGGATTATTCAGAAGATCCCCTCGCTTACAACGGAGGATATGCTCCCTGGGGACAGGATCCTGACTCCTATACCATTAATATTTACAACAACGCCTTTGGATATGGATACGGATATCCATATTACGGTTATGGCTATGGTTACGGCTATGGCTATGGATATTACAGCCCGTTCTGGCATGATTACTGGGATCCCTTTTTCGCCCCTTATCCTTACAACTACTACGGAAGCATGATTGGCTATGGCCGCCCTTACTATGGTAGCTATTACGGCTTTTTTGGTTTCAGCTTCGGATTTGGTCACCATTATCCCTACTACACCTACAATCCTTATAATCGTTATCCATACTACAACTATCACAGGTATAATAATGTTGCCTATAGCTCCGGAAGAAGAGGCGCTTACTCTGCCTACACTTCACAGGCTGACAGAAGAAGTAACTATATCTCCAATTCCAGGAACAGAAGTTCTTCTTACTCCAGGAGGATCAGGGATATAAGGAGCAATCAAAGCAGCGACTATAATGTGAACAGAAGACAGGCGACCACCAGGTCTACGAATTCCAATACCTATCGAAGGTCCAATCAAAGAAGTTCATCGCCAAGCGTTGACTACAGTACCAGCCGAAGAAGTTCCAGCTATAACCGGGCTCCTTCCAGGTCCAGCAATACCTACTCCAGATCATCTTCCAATAGTAGCAGCGGAACCGTTAGAAGTTCTAGCGGAAACACCCGAAGCAGCTCTTCAAGCTCCAGAAGCGGAGGCGGAAGATCTTCACGAGGTGGAAGAGGATAAAATTCTCAAGAAATTTAAGATCATTTTGAAATAGAAACAGACCTTGCGGGTGAAACAGTTCCCGCAAGGTCTGTTATAAGAATACTCCTGATTAATTTGAAAGAAAAAGCAATGAAAAAGATATTTATTCTGTTTATCGCCCTCTTAGGGATCACCACCATGAAAGCCCAGAACATTACGGATGCCTACCGTTATTCTGCTGAAGAATTAACGGGAACTGCACGCTTTAGGGCAATGAGTGGAGCATTTTCCGCTTTGGGCGGCGATATTTCGGCAATGAGTCTGAACCCCGCCAGTTCTGCGGTTTTCCTGAACAGCTTCGCCACCGTAAGTTTCGATTTCCGGAATACTAAAAACGATGTGAACTACTTTAATGGCTTCACCTCCTCCAAAGACGATAATTTCGACCTGAACCAGGCCGGAGCTGCCCTGGTCTTCAACGCCCAGAACAACAGCGACTGGAGGAAATTCGCCATAGGGATCAACTATGGTACTACCAATAATTATGACGACAGCTTTCTGGCCAGTGGCACCGGCAATAACTCCATCGACAATTACTTTCTTGGATATGCCGACGGAGTTCCATTGGACCTTCTGCAAACCCGCGACAATGAAAGCGTCGCCGATCTTTATTCCTATTTGGGACAAAACGAAGGCTTTGGAGCACAACAGGCTATGCTAGGGTACCAGGCATACATCATAGATCCTACAAATCCTGACGATCCACAAAATGACACCTACACCTCTACCATAGCGCCGGGAAGCTTTAGCCAGGACTACTCCTCTATCTCCACAGGCCTTAACGGAAAATTCACCTTCAACTTTGCTACTCAATACCAGGATTTTCTTTACCTGGGAGCAAACCTCAATATCCATTCAATAAGCTACGACAGCTCTACGCTTTATACAGAAAACAATAGCAACAGCGGAAGTGAGACCAACGAGGTGAGATTCAGAAACGACCTGAGCACCAACGGAGACGGATTTTCATTTCAGATTGGTGCCATTGCCAAAATCAGTGAAATGTTGAGAGTGGGAGCCAGCTATGAATCACCTACCTGGTACAATATCAACGAAGAAAGCAGTCAATCTCTCGAGAGCTATAGCCAGCAATTTGACGACCAAACAGTAGTGAATCCGAATGTTTTGAATGTTTATCCGGAATACACCTTGCAAACTCCGGGAAAATTGACCGGGGGTCTGGCGGTGCTCTTCGGCGACAAAGGGTTGCTGAGTTTTGACTATTCTTATAAAGACTATTCGCAAATGGAATTCAGACCTGTGAATGATCCTGAATTTGGTTATCAGAATGACCAAATCAAAAATGCCATGCGGGCGGCTTCAACTTACCGCGTGGGAGGCGAGTACCGCTTTGGTGCGGTAAGCGTTCGCGGTGGATACCGCTTTGAAGAAAGCCCTTTTGAAAATACTACTACCATTGGAGATCTTACAGGATACTCTGCCGGCCTGGGTTACAATTTTGGCGCGCTTAAGCTTGATGTCGCGTATACCAATGCCCAGTATGATGAGAACAGAGCTCTCTATCAGGTCGGGTTGACCGATACCGCTAATATGAACAGGGAACTTTCCAGTGTTGTTTTCTCCCTAAGCTTCGGACTATAATATAAACGGAAAGATTTTTAGTTGAAGAAGGCTGTTTGAAAAGTCTATAAAACGTCATCCTGAATTTATTTCTGGATCTTAACTAATTGAAAATCAAAATTGATTAGAAGCTGAAACAAGCCTGCCTAACGTCAGGCAGGTTGAGCTTGACGAAAAAGGAACCTTTTAAACAGATTCCTTTTTTTATCTCTTCAGGCTGAAATTTGCCTTAAATACTTTGAAATCTCCTGTTTTCAGATCCTCATACTCCAGCTGAAACCAGTAATCATCTGCGGGCATATCTATCTGATTAAAAGTACCGTCCCAGCCATTTCCGCGGGGCGCCAGTTGCTTCAGCAATTTCCCGTAACGATCAAAAATAAAGAGCTTCCTCACCCGGATGTATTCATTATCTGAGATCATCCAGAAATCATTATAACCATCATCATTCGGCGTAAAGAAATGAGGATATCCCAGCAAGAGGAATTCTTCAGAAGTGGTGATTCCACAGCCATTGATTTCACGCGCCGATACCGTATGTGTTCCGGGCGCCACCTCTGCGAAATTCCCGTCTTCCTGCCACGTTCCTTCATCAAGACGATATTGAAAAACTGCATTCTCTTCTCCGGTTGCAAGAGCCGTCACAGTGTATGCTTCGGAAAAATTATCTCCACTGAATTCCACCTGCACTTCATCGGGAGCTGAGAACATCTGAATTTCCGTGGAAAACGTTGAAATACAGCCGGATTCTATATCGGTGATCTGCAGCGTATAATTCTTTTCCTGCGGTACATCAGCTATTGTGAGCACTGGATTTGAAGAAATGACACTGCCACCGGCAGACCATTCATACTCGTACGAATTTCCATAGTCTTCTCCGAGATTCACCTCCTGTTGAAGGCTTCCGTCTTCATTCAAACACAGCACTGTTATTGCTGAAAGTGGATCATCAGGAAAATCGACCAACTCGAGTTTCAGCTTTACTGCTTCCGAAGAGCAACCGCTTTCTTTCCCAACTACCCTGGCATAGACAGTCTCGCTTTTAGAAACAGAATAAGCTGAAGGTTCCTGAATAGGTGAAGAGCTATCGACGTCATCCTGAGATTCGTAATATTCTACGACATATTCTTCACGCTGACTATTGCCATTGTTGATCTCCGAATCCTTTTGAGTAAGATCGACTGCCCCGGCTTCATCAGGACAAATCAACAGCTTTTTAGGCTTTTTCGCGACCGGCACATCATAAAAATAGACATTTACATCATCCTTTGCGGTACTTTCACTAAACTCATCGGTCACCTCCACCCGATAATTACCAGGTTTTGTAACTGTCAGGGTGGGGCCGGTTTCGTCAGGAAGGGGGTCGTAATTTCCAGTATTTTCATTATAGACATACCAGTGATAGGTCGCTGCCCCTTCAGTAGTTCCATCGAGGATAACCTCGCCATCCCCGCATACCACCCTGTCCTCGCCTAACGCACTTTCAAGGATAGTACAGTCGGTAGAGCCGGCATCCGACTGATTCACATTCGTTTGTTGCAAACTGATGAACCCCCGCTTTTCCTCGAAATTCGTAATGAGCACCACGTACACCTGCCCCACAACTGCATTTGGAATGTCCATGTGCTCCACAGCATCGCGCTCATAACTGCAATCGATCGTTTTTTCCTTCACCAGCTGTTCACAATAACTATCATCGCGGTTAAAAGGGCCCCAGACAATGAAATCAACATCCAGCTGCGCTCCGCTGCCGTCCCTGTTCTGGAATTGTGAAATGGTAAAGGAGAGATTTCCGCTTTTTTCAATTTGCAGAAAAAACCAGGCGGGATAGGGCTGCGTTTCAAGACAACCATAATAAGGCCCAACTTCTGCCTGGGCCAAACCGCCGTTAAAAGGATTTGAATTCTCAAAAACCAGTTCCTCGCTTCCGGCACAAAAAGGCTCCAGCGTTGCACAGGAATTCCCCTGAGCACGCATAAAATTGACTGCCAGCAGAAAAAATGACAGTAAAAGTATGCCTTGCAAGTTTTTCATGGTTTTTGCATACGTCTATACAAAGTAAAAAATAAAAACCCACTGTAGACGGCTTTGCTTCAGAATTACCTAAAAACCTATTAAATATGTATCTTTGCAAGCTAAACAAGCTGTTTACGACTATATTGTAAAAAGGAATGAAAATAGACAAGATTTTGAATGAAATAGATGAGTTGGGTGATGCCCATGCGAGCAGCAACGCTGTTACTCCCCTTCGTGACGATGCTTTCGACTTAAGTGATATTGAAAAAATAGCCAGTATAAAAGAAGATGTAAAACGCATCCTGGACACTTTGGGTCTTGACCTCACCGACGACAGCCTGAAAGGCACTCCGCAGCGGGTGGCAAAAATGTTCGTTAACGAGATATTTTCCGGCCTCGATCCCAAACGAAAGCCAAAGGCTTCCACTTTTGAAAATAAATACCAATACGGCGAAATGCTGGTAGAGAAGAATATTACTGTTTACTCTACCTGTGAACACCATTTGCTTCCCATAGTAGGTAAAGCTCACGTGGCCTATATCTCTAACGGAACAGTGGTAGGTTTGTCAAAAATGAACCGTATCGTTGACTATTTCGCTAAGCGACCACAGGTTCAGGAAAGGATGACCATGCAGATAGTGCAGGAATTGCAAAACGTACTGGGAACTCCCGATGTTGCCTGTGTGATCGATGCGAAACACCTTTGCGTGAACAGCCGTGGGATCCGCGATATCGAAAGCAGTACCGTAACCAGCGAATTTGGCGGAGCATTCAAACAAAAAGATGTGAAAAGAGAATTTCTTGACTATATTAAATTAGACACTGCTTTTTAAGCAGCCCAACATTCTTTTCAACTAAAACTACCAACTATTTATGGCGCTTTACCAGGAACAAAGCCTTCAATTATACAATTCAATGACGGGTGAAAAGGAAAAATTCACCCCTATTAACGAAGGAAACGTAGGAATGTATGTTTGCGGACCTACGGTTTACAGTAATGTTCACTTAGGCAATTGCCGCACTTTTATTTCATTTGATCTTGTTTTTCGTTACCTGAAGCATCTCGGGTACAAAGTGCGGTATGTGCGGAATATTACCGATGCCGGCCACCTGGAAAACGACGCCGATTCCGGCGAAGATCGCATCGCCAAGAAAGCACGCCTGGAACAAATAGAGCCTATGGAAGTAGTACAACGCTATACCGTAGATTTTCATAATATTCTTCAGAAATTCAACAACCTGCCGCCGAGCATCGAACCCACGGCTACAGGACATATTGTCGAACAGATAGAGATCATCAAGACCATCCTTAAAAATGGATTTGCATACGAAGCGAACGGCTCGGTGTATTTTGATGTTCTTAAGTATAACCAGAATCACGACTACGGAAAGCTCAGCGGGCGTGATATTGAAGATATGATCGGCAATACCCGTGAACTTGCCGCACAAAGCGACAAAAAGAATCCGCAGGATTTCGCCCTTTGGAAGAAAGCTGAGCCACAGCACATCATGCGCTGGCCTTCCCCCTGGAGCGACGGCTTTCCCGGCTGGCATTTGGAGTGCACGGTGATGAGCACAAAATATCTGGGAGAAGAATTCGATATTCACGGGGGTGGGATGGACCTGAAGTTCCCTCACCACGAATGCGAGATCGCGCAGGGAGAAGCTGCCTGCGGCAAAAATCCGGTACATTACTGGATGCACGCCAATATGCTCACCCTCAACGGAAAGAAAATGGCCAAAAGTACCGGTAATAATATTCTTCCGGAAGAGATCTTCACAGGCAATAATGATGTCCTGGACAAACCATTTTCGCCTAATGTAGCCCGTTTCTTTATGCTACAGGCGCATTACCGAAGCGTCCTGGATTTTTCGAATGAGGCACTTTCGGCCAGTGAGAAAGGTTTCAACCGTTTGATGGACGCCTATCACTCGGTAGATGATCTTCCGGCTTCAGAAACTTCTTCCTTCAACTTCGGCGAATGGAAACAGTCCTGTTATGATGCCATGAATGACGATTTCAACAGCCCCATTCTTATCGCCCGTCTTTTCGACGCGGTAAAATGGATCAACAACATCAAAGACAGCAATGCCGCCATTTCTGCGGAAGATAAGATCGCCCTGAAAGAAACTCTGCAGGCATTTCTTTTTGATGTATTAGGACTGCAGGATGTGGCTTCGGAAAGCAATGACAGTACCGAGAAACTTTCAGGAACTATTGAACTGCTGATAAAATTGCGCGCTGAAGCGAGGAACAATAAAGATTTCGCCACCAGTGACCAGATACGTGACCAGCTTCAGGAGATGGGAATTCAGCTGAAAGATGGTAAAGAAGGAACCACCTTCTCGCTGAAATAGAGAAATTAACTCAAATAAAAGGATAAGATCATGCTCAACAAAATTCTTGCAGCGCCGCTGATCCTTTTAGTAAAATTCTACCGGAATTTTATTTCTCCGCTAACCCCGGCTACCTGCCGCTACACGCCTACCTGTTCTCAATACAGCCTCACGGCACTCCAACGTTTTGGCCCTTTTAAGGGAGGATGGCTAAGCCTGAAGCGAATTTTGAGTTGCAATCCCTGGGGCGGTCATGGTTATGACCCTGTTCCGCCAAAATCGGAGGGCAAATAATACGGCATAAACGGGCAAATATGTATCTTTACCCGTCGAACTTAATTTAGATTCATGTTTTTTAATGCCATACACTGGAATCCTTCCGAAGGATTCGATCTTGGAATCATCACCCTCCACTATTACAGCATAATGTTTTTGATCGCCTTCGGCCTGGGCTGGTACATCATGAAAGGCATTTATACCCGCGAAGGTATTCCTATAGAAAAACTGGATTCCCTTTTCATCTATACAGTTTTAGCAACTCTTATCGGCGCAAGACTGGGCCACGTGATCTTCTATGACTGGGATTATTTTCAGCATCACCTCCTGGAGATCTTTTTGCCGGTGAGATTTGAACCAAAATTTGAATTTACTGGCTATCGCGGACTTGCCAGTCACGGCGCAGCGATCGGGATCATCATTGCCATGTACCTGTACCGCCGGAATGTATTGGATAAACCCGTGTTGTGGATCCTGGACAGAATTGTGATTCCTGTGGCCAGCGGCGGGATCTTTGTGAGGATCGGTAACTTTTTTAATTCAGAAATCATTGGAAAGCCTACCCACAGTAACTACGGAGTGATATTCGAGAAACTGGGAGAGAATTTCCCAAGGCATCCGGCACAATTATACGAATCCTTCTGTTATTTACTGATCTTCCTGTTGCTCTGGTATTTATACTGGAAAACTGAGAAAAGATTCAAGGTTGGATACATTTTCGGGCTCTTCCTCGTGCTACTTTGGACGGTGCGTTTTTGCATCGAATTCATCAAAGAACCACAGGTTGAGGAACGCGCTACCTGGCTTTTAAATACCGGACAATGGCTGAGTATTCCTTTTATCATCGCTGGATTCTACTTCATGTACAGGCCCACTAAACGAAGAACCGCATGAGACGACAGAACCTATTTTTCAGCCTGATGTTGCTTTTTAGTTTCCTCATTTCCTGTAAAGGAGATGACCAGGAAAAGGAGAATATCACCACAGAGCCTATAGCATTCACAAAAGAAGGAGAATTAACCCTGATGAAACCTTCGGGGGATACTATTCAGCAGCTTGATATCGAAATCGCAGATAATGAATACGAGCGCGAAACCGGCCTGATGTACCGCGAAAGCATGGAAACCGAGCAGGGAATGCTTTTTATCTACGATAAAGCAGAGCCCCGTTATTTCTGGATGAAAAACACCTATATCCCGCTGGATATCATCTATTTTGGAAGTGATAGTACGGCTGTGAGCCTCCAGGAAAATGCACAGCCCAGGGATGAGACTGCTTTACCTTCAAATGAGCCCGCACAATTCATCCTCGAGATCAATGGCGGCCTTGCAGAGCAATGGGGCGTGGAAGCAGGAGACAAAATGACCTTTAAAAGAACCGAATAGGAGCTTCAAAATCTTATTATACTTCAAAAAATATAGCGCCGGATCTGAAGATCCGGCTTTTTTATGGCTGAAATTGGCCTTTTTTAAGCCCTCTTACCCCTTCCAGCCATCTCGCAGAAAAGCCTGCTGAAAATGTCCAATTTCAGCTTTAGGGCCAATTCTCTTTTCGTCATCCCGAACTTGTTTCGGGACCTCAGAAGAAGCCGGAACAGCAGCCTGCCGGTTTTCCAAAACAGGTTCAAAATGGCCAATTTCGGTAAACCGCTACTTCAGAAATAGCAGGAGCAGCTTCAGAAGTGTTCTGCAAGAAACAGAAACAAGCCTGCCCACCTTCAGGCAGGTTCAGCTTTAGGGCCAATTCTCTTTTCGTCATCCCAACTTGTTTCGGGACCTCAGAAGAAGCCGGAACAGCAGCCAGCCGGTTTTCCAAAACAGGTTCAAAATGGCCAATTTCGGTAATCCGCTACTTCAGAAATAGCAGGAGCAGCTTCAGAAATCTTCCGCAGAAAAAGAATAAAAGCAGCTAAGCCTTCCGCAGCATTTCATTTCCGCAGAAGGAACCACCTGATCAAGCACCACCCTGCCCGGCGGACACTCCTGCCTACCAGCAGGCAAGCCTGCTCAAATGAAGAGGGGAGCATTCTCAGAGGAGTGAAAATATTGAATTCTTCCTGTTCAGATTAACAGAAATATTCGCTCAGTAACCAACATTCCGGCATGATCTCTTAAACTTCCAGAGAACACTAAAAATGCGGCATAAAAAAAGACTTTTCCGGGGGAAAAGCCTTTCTTCATATAATTATTTTTATTTAGCCTTAGGCAGTAGCCTGCTCTGGCTTCTTATCTTTTTTCTCAATAGAAGCTTTCTTCTTCACACTGTCGAACATGATTGGTGTCGCAATGAAGAGAGAAGAATAGGTACCTACCACAACCCCTACGATCAAGGCAAACATAAAGCCTCTGATGCTTTCCCCTCCAAAGATGAAGATGGCAAGCAATACCACCAAGGTAGTAAGTGAGGTGTTCAAAGTACGGCTCAAGGTACTATTCAAGGCGGCATTTACAGTTTTTCCAAGAGTCCAGGAAGAATGCTCATTCACATATTCCCTAATCCTGTCAAACACAACCACCGTATCGTTCAGCGAGTACCCGATTACCGTCAAGATCGCAGCAATAAAAGCCTGGTCGATCTCCATATTGAAAGGCATGATCTTATAAAGAAGTGAGAAGACCCCTAAGGTGATCAAGACATCATGGAAAACAGCTACCACCGCTCCAAGAGAGAACTGCCATTTTCTGAATCGAAGCAGGATGTATAGGAACACCACGATCAATGATCCCAATACAGCCCAGAATGACGCATTCTTAATATCATCGGCAATCGTTGGCCCCACCTTCATAGACTCCATAATACCAAGTGCCCTTGCATCAGAACCTGCTGTAAACTGGTCATAAGAAAGATCTGATGGCAGATATGGTTTTAAAGTGTTGTATAGTTTTGCCTGAATTTCCTCATCCACCTTAGGACCTTCGTCATCCACGCGATACTTGGTAGTAATCTTCAACTGGTTATCGGGCCCATAAGTTTTTGCTTCGGCACTTCCGAAGGAAGCCACAAGATCCTTTTCAACAGCAGTCGGATTCACCGCCTGATCGAAACGAACCGTATAGGTACGACCTCCAAGGAAGTCAACCCCCTGGTTAAGACCTTGTACAAAGAAAGATCCGATACTAATAAGAATCAATGTACCTGAAATGACATAGGCAGCTTTCCTTTTCTTAAGGAAATCGGTATTCATATTAGCAAATAGGTTTTTCGTAATGCCAGTAGAGAATTCAAGAGATTTCCCTCGTTTCGCATGACCGTCAATGAACAGCCTGGTTACAAAAATCGCCGTAAACAATGATGTCGCAATACCAATTAACAAGGTAGTGGCGAAACCTTTGATAGGACCTGTTCCAAGGATCAACAGGATGAAACCTGTAAGACCTGTGGTGATGTTTGCATCAAGAATAGAAGAAAGCGCGTTGCTGAAACCATCTTTAATGGCATCGACCTGGCCTTTACCTTTCCCAATCTCTTCCCTGATCCTTTCAAAGATCAGCACGTTCGCATCTACCGACATACCAATGGTCAACACGATACCGGCAATACCAGGCAAGGTGAGTACCGCGCCAAGTCCCGCGAGGATTCCGAAGATGAAAAGAATATTCACCAAAAGGGCGATATCGGCAAAAGCACCCGCTTTACCATAATAGAATATCATCCAAAGCAATACCACCGCAAGAGCGATAAGGAAAGACATGATACCGCTATCGATCGCTTCCTGACCCAAAGACGGACCTACGATCTCACTCTGAATAATTTCTGCGGAAGCAGGAAGTTTACCGGCACGTAACACGTTAGCCAAATCCTGACCTTCAGTAATGCTGAAGTCCCCGCTGATTTCACTTCGACCTCCAGAGATTGCTCCGGAAGAAACACCCGGTGCAGAATAAACAATATTATCAAGAACAATAGCGATCTGGCTCTCCTGTTTGGAAGCAAGACCGGTCATTTCTTCCCAGATCTTGGCTCCTGTTCCGTCCATTTGCATAGAAACAGCCACACGCCCTAACTGGTCGTAAGTTTGCTGAGCATCGGTGATCACACTTCCGCTCAATGGTGGTTCCATATTGCGGTTCCCTTTCAAGGCGTAAAGACCAACAGTTTGTGTTTTATCGTCTGGCACTCCCCAAACGAATTTGGCGTAGCGCTGAGAAGAAGGCAATAAAGCACGAACCCGTGGCATGGTAAGATAACTCATAACCTGAGCCGTATCTCTAACAGAGAATCTTGCCAACACAGGTCCTCCCTGATAACCGGGAGCTACGACTTTGTCGAACAACGGATTATTTCCGGTCTTTGCAGTTTGAGTTGTATCTTCAGCTTCAGCTAAAAGTTCATCGATCTCATCATTCCCTTTAGCCTGCGTAGTATCGGCTTGTTGAGTAGCCTCTTCTTTCTTCACTATATCTTTAAGAACATTGTTGGCTTCCGCAAGGAAGTTCCCCATGTCACTGCTCTTGTACACATGCCAGAACTCTAACTGGGCTGTACTTTGCAGCAGTTTCCTAACCCTGCTTACGTCTTTAGCACCAGGCAGCTCCACAAGGATCCTTCCTGAATTTCCAAGACGCTGAATATTTGGCTGAGTTACCCCGAATTTATCGATACGCTTACGAAGTACTTCAAAGGCTGAAGTAATAGATTCGTCTACTTTCCTTCTGATCACCGACTCAACTTCCTGGTTACTCATCTGGAAGTTTACATCGTCGCTAAGGGTTTTGTTAGCAAAAACATCAGGAGAAGCAAGTTTCGCATCAGGAATATTGTTGAAGGCCTGGAAGAAAAGATCAATGTAATCTTCCTGGCTGTCCTTTTGAGCCTCATCGGCCTGACTGATCGCCTTATTAAAAGCCGGATCGGTGGTATGGTTAGCAAGGCCTTTAAGGATATCCCGAACCGAAATCTGAAGGGTCACGTTAATCCCTCCCTTAAGGTCAAGCCCTTTGTTCAATTCCTTTTCCTTAGCATCATTATAAGTGATGCCTGCAATGACCTCTTCGTTGCCGATAGAGTCCAGATATCTCGCCTCCTGCTGATCCCGCAGGTCAGAGTAGTTCTCTACATCTTCACCAACCTTCTGAACAGCATATTCTTCAGCATGGTTTTCAACATTACTTGCGATAAAAGTAAAAGACAATTGGTAAATACAAACCAATCCAAATAAAATTGCAAAAACCTTTATCAGTCCTTTGTTCTGCATTATTCCTTAAATTATAATTAAATAGGTCTATTTTAAAAACGGACAAATATAGGGTTTCATAAATGAAATGCCAATATTTTTTTTTTGAATAATTTAACTTTTTAACACAAAAAAAGACCGCAAATTTGCGGCCTTTTTATCTTTTTAGCTGTTAAAAAACTATACGTCCAACAGGCCGTTGGTTTTCTTCACACCTTCAGAGCTTTCTTTTATCTTATTTTTCTCAGCATCGGTCAATTCGAGTTCCACGATCTTTTCCAAGCCGTTTTTCCCAAGAATTACCGGCACGCCAATACAAAGGTCATTCAGGCCGTATTCTCCTTCAAGAAGAGCCGAACAAGGGAACATTTTCTTTTGGTCGCAGGCGATGGCCTGAACCAATCCTGAAACTGCTGCTCCCGGAGCATACCAGGCGCTTGTTCCAAGAAGTTTGGTAAGAGTAGCTCCTCCTACTTTGGTATCTTCTGACACCTGATTGAGTCGATCTTCAGAAAGGAAAGCTGAAACAGGAACAGAATTCCTGGTAGCCATTCTTGTCAACGGCACCATTCCGGTATCACTGTGGCCGCCAATCACCATTCCGTCTACGTCAGATGGCGGGCATTCAAGAGCTTCACTCAATCTAAATTTGAAGCGGGCACTGTCAAGAGCTCCACCCATTCCGATAATTCTGTTCTTTGGAAGACCGGTAGTTTTATGAACAAGGTAAGTCATAGTATCCATAGGATTACTTACCACAATAAGAGTTACATCGGGAGAATGCTTGATGAGGTTCGAAGCCACTTCTTTTACAATGCCCGCATTGATCCCAATCAACTCCTCACGGGTCATGCCCGGTTTTCTTGGAATTCCACTGGTGATCACAGCGATATCGCTGTTTGCGGTTTTTGAATAATCATTGGTGCTCCCGGTAATTTTGGTATCGAAACCATTAAGAGTAGCGGTTTGCATCAGGTCCATTGCTTTACCTTCGGCAACACCTTCTTTAATGTCTAACAGAACCACTTCAGAAGCGAAATTTTTAATGGCGACGTATTCGGCGCAACTGGCACCTACAGCCCCTGCTCCTACTATTGTAACTTTCATTTTATAATTATTTTAATGGATTAGTACTAACACTTGCGAAAATACAAATAATGGCAAAGGTTTTCTAACAACAGAGGGTTAAATGTTAAATACTTAGATGGTAAAATGCAGCCCCAGATTGGCATTGAAAAATTTTCCGGCAGTGGCCATGGTGCTCACCCGAAAACGACCAAAATAAAGATTAAAACCTATATCTCCTTTGAACTGAACTTCAGAATTGCCTAAAGTTCCCAATGCGGTATTGATCTCTTTCAATCCTGCATCTCCACTACCATCCATCGTGTAGTCGAAAGAGGAACTGGTTGCTCCAAGAGCTCCGAAGACTTCAAAATCACCATATCTCCTTGAGCCGATGGCCTCTAGCATCCATAGGTCTGCCTTGACATCTATGAGATCAAGAGTGGATATCTGAATATTGACGGGCGTAAAGCCGTAAGAAACCTTGAATTTTGTATACGCCAGACCTACAGCCAGTTGAAAATCTTCAGGACGATTGTACCTGAAATACTGACTCAGACTGTGTTTTGCTCCAATCCCATACGTGCTGGCTTTCACTCCGTCAATAGTCACCTCCGGCATTGCCCGAACAGTCACCTCTGTTCCGTAAGGCAACCCAACAGCCGCCTGCACAAAAGCATGAGGCACATAATCCCGGTTAATACCTTCAAAAGCCTGGAACTCGAAAGGAAAATTCTGATATTCTCCTTCAAACATCACATCACTGGATGTACCAAAAGCCGTGGGAACACGAGCATTTTGAGCACCTTTAATATTCAGGGCCTGAAGCTGTCCATTTGAAACAGTAAAAGTTTTCTTGCTGCTGGGAACAAACAGGGCATTGCCATGAACAGAAAGGCGCACCTTCCACTCCTCAACAGGCGTAGCAGAACTGAACCAACCGGCACTGGCCTGATAAGCGGCGCCATTGGAAGCCGGCTGGGCAAAGTTATCGGTTAACAGCAGCAAATCTCCGATGATCAACTGTCGTTGCGTATCCTGAGCTTTCACTATAGATGTAGACAAAAACAGGAAGGCACATAAATAAAGAATAGATCTTTTCACAGTATTTGGGTTTTAATGGTAGCGGGATAAAAATAGTAAAAAAACAATAGCTGTCCCGCTAAGCTTATGAAAGAAAAAACCCACGTGGACCGTGGGTTCATTCTGATAATATTAATAACGACAATTAGGCGTCAATATTGGCATATTTGGCGTTTTTCTCGATAAATTCTCTTCGTGGTGGCACCTCATCCCCCATCAGCATAGAGAAGATACGATCAGCTTCACTACTGTTATCGATGCTTACCTGTCTCAGCTTGCGGTGCTCAGGATCCATGGTAGTATCCCAAAGCTGCTCGGCGTTCATTTCTCCAAGACCTTTGTATCGTTGGATCTGAACTCCGCCGCTATAACTTTCGGCGATCTCATCCCGTTCTTTTTCATTCCAGGCATAACGCTTCTTAGCTCCCTTCTTAACAAGGTAAAGCGGTGGCGTCGCAATATAAATATGCCCGCTTTCAATGAGCTCTTTCATATACCTGAAGAAGAAGGTGAGAATAAGTGTTTCAATGTGACTTCCATCCACATCGGCATCACACATGATCACGATCTTGTGATATCTGAGTTTAGAAAGATTCAGCGCCTTACTGTCATCTTCGGTACCAATGGTCACCCCAAGAGCTGTGTAGATATTCTTGATCTCTTCGTTATCAAAAACACGGTGAGTCATGGCTTTTTCCACGTTCAGGATCTTACCTCTTAAGGGCAGGATAGCCTGAAATTTACGGTCCCGGCCTTGTTTTGCCGTTCCACCCGCAGAATCTCCCTCAACAAGAAATACTTCGCATTGTGTAGGATCCTGTTCGGAACAGTCAGATAATTTCCCAGGTAATCCGCCAATGCTCATTGCGGTTTTACGCTGCACCATCTCACGGGCTTTCTTCGCCGCGTTACGTGCCTGCGCCGCAAGGATCACCTTCTGAACGATGGTTTTAGCATCATTCGGGTTTTCTTCGAGGTAGTTCTCCAGCATTTCTGAAACAGCCTGAGAAACCGCAGAAGTCACCTCCCGGTTACCTAATTTCGTCTTGGTTTGTCCTTCAAACTGAGGCTCAGCAACCTTTACCGAAATGATCGCTGTAAGACCTTCACGGAAATCATCCCCTGTGATCTCAAATTTCAGCTTATCAAGCATTCCTGAAGCATCAGCATATTTCTTCAAGGTAGTAGTCAAACCTCTTCGGAAACCTGAAAGGTGCGTTCCCCCTTCATGGGTATTGATATTGTTGACGTAAGAATGAAGATTTTCATTGAAAGACGTGTTGTAAACCATCGCCACCTCAACAGGAATGTCATTCTTTTCGCCTTCCATCGAAATCACCTCGGCGATTATAGGCTCACGGTTACCATCTAAAAATTTAATAAATTCCTTCAGCCCTTCTTCCGAATGGAAGGTCTCACCAAGAAATTCACCTTTTTCATCCTTACTGCGCTTGTCGGTAAGAACAATCGTAATTCCACGATTCAGGAAAGAGAGTTCCCGCATCCGGCTGGCAAGGGTATCATAGCTGTATTCCAAAGTTTGCTGGAAAATAGTAGGATCCGGCTTAAAAGTAACTATGGTTCCGCTTAAATCGGTTTCCCCCACCGGTTTTACCGGATAAAGAGGTTTTCCTCTTTCATATTCCTGCTCCCAAACCTGGCCATCGCGGTACACGGTGGCTTTCAGGTGATCAGACAGTGCATTCACACAACTAACCCCCACCCCGTGAAGTCCCCCGGAAACTTTATAAGAATCTTTGTCGAATTTACCTCCGGCACCAATCTTGGTCATTACCACCTCAAGGGCAGAAACACCTTCTTTTTTATGAAGATCGATCGGAATACCCCGGCCGTTGTCTTCTACGGTGATGGAATTATCTTCATTTATGTCGACTTTTATTGCATCACAGTGACCTGCAAGAGCTTCATCAATCGAGTTATCAACTACTTCGTACACCAGGTGGTGCAATCCTCTCACGCCGGTATCACCAATATACATTGAAGGGCGCATTCGCACGTGCTCCATCCCCTCCAGGGCCTGTATACTATCTGCCGAATAAATGTGTTTCTTGGCTTCTTCGCTCATTATAATTGCTAATTAAATTCATGTGATTTGAATAACGAACAAATATAACAAAACGCATATTTTTAGCCTTCTGAAGCCTGATCTAAAGGCTTTAAGTTATTAACAATTTGTGAAAAAAGCCCGTGAAATGTTAAGGTTTTTACACCTCCTTTCACGGGCTAAGCAAACCACACGCTTTTCTGGCTAAACACCGGCTATTTTCTCCAATTGTTTCTTCGCAGTTGAAGCTACGTGAGAAGTGTTTGCCCGTCCGCTGGGATCAAGATCTGCCTGCCACTTTGGAATCCATTTTTTGACGGTTTTAGCGGCACAATCCTGCGGATAATGACTGTGAAATATTTCCCTGTAGAAATACGCCTCCTTGGTTGTTGGAGTGTTATGAGGATATTTCAAAGCTGCAGTTTCCATTTCAACATCGCTCACCTGTTCTGAAGCATGAGCTATAAGAGTATCTATCCAGCTGTAGCCCACCCCGTCGCTAAACTGTTCTTTTTGACGCCACAGCACTTCCTCTGGAAGGAATGGCTGCTCAGGAGTATCAAAGGCTTTACGAAGAATATACTTCTCCACACCATCATAGGTGGCCGGCATTTTTGCTTCTGCTACGGTCTCGATAGCGGTCTTTAGGAAGGCTTTGTCAAGGAAAGGAACCCTTGCCTCCAGGCCGTGGGCCATCGTTGATTTATCGGCTCTCAAACAATCGGCAGTAGCCAATCGCTGCACTCTTCTAATGGTCTCCTTCTGAAAATCTTCGGGAGTAGGCGCATTCTTAAAGTAAAGGTAGCCTCCAAAGATCTCATCGGCTCCTTCTCCTGAAAGCACTACTTTAATTCCTTTGTCCACAATTCCTTTGGAAAGGAAGTACATAGGAGTACTCGCCCGAATGGAAGTAACATCATAAGTTTCAAGATGCCATACCAGTTGTTTGATGATCTCGATCCCTTCTTCAACGGTGAAATACAGCTCAGTATGTTCAGTCCCGAGGAAATCGGCAACTTTCCTGGCAGCGACCAAATCGGGCGCGGTTTCATCCAGTCCTATGGAAAAAGAATGCAATTTCTGCCCGCTTTCAGCCATCAGTCTTGCCGCGATCGAAGAAGTCAAAGAAGAATCCAGTCCTCCACTCAACAACACGCCTAGCGGCACATCGGCCATCAATCTCTTTTTAGTAGCCGCAATAAGGTCTTCTCTCAATTTAGTAAGATCAAGCTCTTTGGTTGCACTCTTATAATCAAACCAGTCTGGCGTATAATATTCTACAAATCCGGTTTCAGGAGTATAATAATGTCCCGGAGGAAAAGCCGCAAATTCGGTACATTGATCGGCAAGGGCTTTCATTTCACTGGCAAACCATACCGCGCCGTCTTCATCGGTTCCGTAGTAAAGCGGTTTTACTCCGATCGGGTCACGGGCGGCGATAAAATCCTTTCCGTCAACCACCACAAAAGCAAAGACCCCGTCCAGTTTATCTACAAAATCATACCCGTACTCTTCATACATATGAACAATCACTTCAGAATCTCCTGTGGTTCTGAAACTATGTGATTTTAGCTCATTCTCACGAAGGGCTTTGTGGTTATAGATCTCCCCGTTATGGATCATCCAGGCCTGATTAGTTCCCTGGATTGGTTGTTTTCCGGTTGTTAAATCTACAATTGAAAGACGCTCATGGCTAAGAATGTAACCTTCTTCTGTCACATGTACATCTCTTTCATCGGGACCGCGGTGCGACATTCTCTTTGACAAATCACTGATTCGCCCGCTGCTAAGTCCTTCTCCGATTACTGCTAAAATTCCACACATAATAATTGCTTTAATAATTCAATACAAATATGTAGTATAGCTTTCCAGAAACAAACCAAAAACAACATATCAGTTTCATTCAGAAATAAATAAGTGAGTATTTAATACTTTTAAAAAGCAGAAGGCAGCTCAAAAAGCTCAAATCTTGCCATTTGTAAAGCTGAAAGAATTATGAGACAGCGAATTAGCTAAAATTCAGTTTGTGTTTAGATTTTTGTATCTTTAATCAAACATAAAAAAACAACAAAAATGAAAAAGATACTTATTGCTGCTTTAGGTTTATTCATGCTCGCGGCGGCAGTACCGGCGGGGGCACAGGAAATGCCAGAAAGCCTAAAATCACCTAATTTTGCAAAACTGGATGTAAGCCCAATGGATATGGTTATTTTGCGGGATAAGAATGACAAGGTCATAGGCAGGGTAATCTATAGCCGGCCGCAGAAAAGGGATCGTGAGGTTTTCGGCAAACTCGTGCCTTACGGAGAAGTGTGGCGCACGGGAGCCAATGAGGCAACCGAGCTCACTCTTTACAAAGACATGACCGTGGCCGACAAACTGATTAAGGCGGGCAACTATACTCTTTATACCATTCCGAAGGAAAAGGAATGGACCATCATCCTGAACAAAAAAACCAATACCTGGGGCGCATATGAATATGCCCAGGAACAAGATATTGCGAGGATCACGGTGCCCGTAAGAAAAGTAGATAACAGTATTGAAGCGCTTTCCATGGCTTTTGAGCCTATGCCTGATGGCAGCGGAGCCAATTTGCTTATTGGCTGGGACGACCGTTACGTGAAAGTTCCCTTCAAGAATGCGGAATAAGCGAATTTGATTTACAGAATTAAAAAAGCGCCCGAAAGGCGCTTTTTTTTATGGAATATTGAGGTATTTGTGGGTTTGTAAGGATACCTTCCATTTCGGATTCTTCATAACGTAATCCACAATAAGCGGCATCATCTTTTCGCGGTTGCTCCATTCGGGCTGCAGGTAAAGAATGCACTTATCATTGACTTTGGCAGCCTGTTCTTCGGCAAATTTGAAGTCATGTTTATTGAAGACGATCACCTTCAGCTCATTGGCTCTTTCATAGATCTCGGGCGTAGGCAGCTTGATCTTTTTCGGAGAAAGGCAGATCCAGTCCCAGGTTCCGGTCATTTCGTAGGCTCCCGAAGTCTCGATATGGATATTACAGCCTTTTGCTTTCAGGGCATTGGTCAGTTCGGTCATATCCCAGGTAAGGGGTTCGCCTCCTGTAATCACCACAGTCTTACTAAAAGAAGCTGCTTTTTCAACAATTTCGCCAATATGAGTTGGCGGGTGCTTTTCGGCATCCCAGCTTTCTTTCACATCACACCAATGGCAACCCACATCACAACCTCCAATCCTGATAAAATAAGCGGCCGTTCCTTTATGGAATCCTTCTCCCTGAATGGTATAAAAATCTTCCATCAACGGAAGCATGATACCCTTCTCTACCAAAGCATTTGTTTCTTCTGTAATCATAGCGTGCAAAGATACGTAATCTTTACTTTTTCGGGCTCGCTTTGCCAAACCGATTACCGGAAGCAGCTTTAATGGAAGATCAGTGCGTTTTTGATCTTTTCGGGAGCTTCTTTCAGGTCGACTAAAAATCCGTTGATAATGGCGTATTCCGGTTTTCCATTTTTTTCCAGGAAGAAATTAGCCCCAACTCCGGGCTGGAGTTTTTCGGGCACTTCAAAATCTTCACCGACCAGGTTCAATGGCAAAGCGGTGTAATTTTTCTGCGGAAGTTGCTCCAGTTTCAGATAGCCAACGCCTTGTTGCAACAGCTTCGAAAAATCAAGATTTTCAATTTCTGAAGTATCTCTGAAACTTTCAGAATAGATCCTGGCAGGAACAATCTTATATTCTGAAGCATCAAAATTCTGATATCCGTAACTCGTAGAGAGATCTCCCTGATCCACTACTCTTCCGGAATAGTAGAAATCCTGCCCTTCTTTCTTATCGATCTCATTCAGATCGATCCCCAGGTCAAGAATATAATCTTTGCCGTTTAGTTCATAGTGTGCCCCTTCGAGCTTCAGGTCAAAAAGCATGCGGTCGTTTTCCGGAATCTGTTGATAACCGGCAAGGGATTCCTCTTTATAGCTTTCCGAAGCAATTGAATGCAATGCAGAAAGAATAGCGATAAAATTGAGCTTCCTGATCTCCTGTTTTTCCCGGTCACCCGGATAACCACCCGACTCGATGAGCACGGTGCTTGTTCCCCATTTCTGAATATTATCACCGAAAGCTCTTGGCTCAAAATCGTCATTATAACGACCGACCTGTCCCGGTGCAAATTGCTGCAGAACATTGTTCATATGCGCAATGAGTTTCATGGCAGCTCCCCGGCTTTCATTGACTTCTTTCTCATAGTTATAGGCAGGCGCCAGGAAAGAAATGGTAGCAGGTTTGGACGTTCTCTGTGCATTGTAATAGCGGCTCTGGTCATGCAGATTAAAACCGAAATCGGCGTCGAGACTATCCCTCACCCTTTTCAGAATTCTGCTTTCGGGAGACTGAAGGCGCACCGCATCGCGATTGATATCTACTCCCAGGGCGTTTCGCCTTTTGAAGACCTCAGCGCCATCAGGATTCAGCATCGGGATAAAATGGATGCTCAAATTATCGAGCATCAGCTGCTTTTCAGTTTTAAAATCTGAAGATTCGAAAAAATTCAGAATATCAAAAATGGCCATGGTCGCGGTCGATTCGTCGCCATGCATTTGAGACCAAAGCAAAACCTGCGTTGGGCCATGCCCGACGGAAATCAGATCCAGCTCCCGACCTTCTATGGATTCCCCTAATTTCTTTACCTGAAATTGGGCTTTTTGCTGGTATGTCTTTTATCAGAGGCTGAAGCTCTTCCCGGGTAAACCTTCGCTGATCAATAGTTTTCTCTTTGTATGCTGAATAAGATTCCGCTAGTTTTTCTGAAAAAGAAGTCTGCGCCTGAAGTTTTCCAAAAAAGCCCAAACAGACCAGGAACATCACGACCCACTGAAATCTATTGATTACTTTCATTGCCTGCATTTATAGGTTCTACTTGTGGAATAGTCTTAAAGTTGAGATCTTTTACAGCCCTCCTTACCTCGGCCAGAAACTCCCGACCGGGATCGGTTTTGGCGGTGCGGTAATTCTTATCCTTTTCCAGCCAGAGTTCGGAATTCTCGAAATTCTGATATTCATAATGACCAATGAGATACTCGATATCGTACTTTGAATTCAGATACCTCACCAGCGCAATATTTGCTTTTAATTGTTCAGGAGTAAGCGGGGTGTCTTTGGTACCGCCCACATTTTCGATCCCAATAGCGCTGTGGTTGAGTCCTATCACATGCCGGGCCATTGTGGTTTCCGGCATCAGCCGGTAAATGGTACCGTCACGATCCACGAGAAATTGAGCAGAAACATTCAGGCTGCTGGCGCCGGCAATCTCGGTACGGGAGCTGGGCAGCAAGGGATCTTTAAAGGCATTAAAAGAGGCTTCAAAAGTCGGAATTGCAGTCCAGTGCAGGACGATCATCTTTGGTTCTATGGTGGGCTCCTTCTGATCGAGACCATAGTGTTCTTTCATGTACTTCAAGCTGAGATCCTTTCTTTGCTCATTAAAGTTGATAGGTTTATCCACGATTTTGGGTGTGGAACAGGAAGTGATCACAAAAAGAAGAAAAGATACAGAGATTACTCGTTTCATTTGTTCAAGATAAAGATTTTACAAAAAAGGCCGGCAATTGCCGGCCATTGAAATTTTGAAAGTTTATTGATCCCACCATACTTTTCCGTAGATACTATCTTCTCCTCCAAACTGCCTTTGAACAGCTTCTTCATAATTAGCTGTATTGTTGAAGGCTTCATTATCAGGATAGCTTAGACGGGTCGGAACCTCTACTCCATTAGGAGACACCAGATCATTCGGGTAGCCTGTCCTTCTCCATTCTGACCATGCTTCATACCCAAACATATATAAATGAACCCATCGCTGATCAGATATCTTCTCTATGGCGTTGCTGGCATCATAAGCAATCTTAGGCTGGCTCAGAAAATCCTGCACTCCTTCAGAACTTCCTGTCCATTGCAATATGGATTGATCTATTGCCTGATTGTAATTTGCTTCAGCATCTTCATCAGTCCATCCACGGGCGGCCGCTTCTGCCTTAGCGAATAACACTTCGGCATAAGTCATAAGATAGACCGGTGCATCTTGTGCAATAATATCGGAACCTAATAAAGAAAACTCTTCTGTTCCAATATTGTCTTCCTCTCCATATTTAAGGCCAACATATTCACCATTAGCCCTGGCAGGGTCTCCATACACAGGCAACCTAGGGTCATTAACCGGCTTCATCTCTGCCACCAGATTTTCGGTCAAAGCCCACCATTCTCTATTGCTGTCCACCACCTGTGAATACCAATAATTTTGATTATCGGCCTCAGCCAAATGTTCAAAGACAAGATTATCGTCATTCGAAGTAAAAACTCCGGCGTTTAAAGCCGAAACAAACTCTTCCTGAGCTTTACTTTCGTTTACTTCAGATAATCTCAGAGCCATGATCAGACGAACAGAATTAGCAAATTTTCTCCATTTGGACATATCTCCGTTATAGACAATATCGTTTTCAATACTACCAGAAACCATCATATCGGTAGCTTCTTTGAGTTCTTGGAAAAGATCCTCGTAAATAGATTCCTGAGTGTCATAGGCAGGTGTAAAGTTATCAGATCCCTTTAAGGCATCAGTATACGGGACGTCTCCCCATCTATCGGTAATATTCCAGTAGAAATAGGCACGTAGAATTTTTGCTACAGCTAATTGGTTCGCAACAGGACCATCATTCCCATTCAGGTCTTCTGCTTCAATCACCGTCTGGAGATTTTTCAATGGTCCTTCGTAATACCCATAGAAACTACTGCTTTCTTGAGGGTAAAGTGAAGATCCTACATATTGTGTTTCTGCCAAATACTGAGCAAGAAATTCCCCATATGGCGAAGAGCTCAAACCCGGCAAGTAAAGCTCTGCATTCGCAATTAACTGGGTCCCTGAAGCCTGGCTGGGCAGGTTTGGATTTACATTCATATCCCCATCAAAATTGTCACAACTCCACAGCGCCAGACAGCTCGTTAATATTATGATATAGCTCTTTTTCATTTTTCTAATGTTTAAAATGTGATGTTTAGGTTTACTCCGTAGGATCTCACGCTTGGTAACTGGCCCGATTCATACCAGCTTATGGACTGACTCCCTCTTGAAATCTCGGATGGATCAATACCATCTGGAGCCTCTTGCCATATCATAACTGGATTTCTTGCAATTAAAGCCAAGTTTATAGCCTCAAATGGCAGATTGGCCATCAGATCTTTCCCAAAGGTATATCCAAGTCTTACTTCTCTTAATTTTATATAAGAAGCATCGAAAAGCCACCTTTCATAGATCCTTCTTCCTAACACGTTGCGGTAATACGAGCGGGCATCGACATAAGCCTCTACAGGCTCGCCGGTTTCCGCTGAAATCCCGGTAACCTTCACTCCACCTCCATCTTCCAGCGGATCTCTCACGTTATAGCCACGATCATTTATAGCAACAGTTAAGGGATCCTGACCGGTCCTCACTCCAAGCATCTTGGAACGGCTAAAAAACTGCCCTCCCCCCTGAAAGTCGATCATTGCTGTAAGAGAGAAGTTGCCATAACTGAAGGTATTCTGAAATCCGCCTGTAAAATCAGGCAATACAGAACCAAAATCATGGGTAGCATCGGTGTATAAAGGCATATTGTCTGATCCTAAAAGAATCTCTCCTGTAGCCTCGTCTCTTTGATAAGCCTGTCCCACAAGACTTCCAAAAGGCTTCCCTTCATAAGAGTTCAGGTAACTGGTAACACTTGAATAGGTTGTTGAACCATAGGTATAAACATCAATTCCCGGAGCGAGTTCAACCACTTCACTTCGGTTTCTGTTTATATTAAAGAGAGTTTCCCAGGAGAAATAGTCGGTTTCTATGGGTCTCCCAGTAAGGCTAAGCTCTATTCCCTCATTTTGGATAAGCCCGGCATTTATTGTACTGGAACCATACCCGCTGGCACCTGACACATCCAGGCTAATAATCTGGTTTTTATTTTTTTGCTGATAATAAGTAAACTCCAGACCTAATCGATTCTTAAAGAATCTAAGATCAATACCAGCTTCATAGGAATGAGCGAAAGAGGGCTTTATTTCCGGATTGTTCAGGTTGTCCGGAACATAGAGACTATTGATTCCATTGTAAACCGTTCCTACTCCAAATGCCTCCGTGGTCTGGTAAGGACTTAAATCGGAACCAGCCTTGGCGTAACTAGCTCTTACTTTACCGAAACTCAAAGGACTCCAATCAATTAGTTCGCTGAAGACCATACTACCCGAAATTGAAGGATACCAATAGGAATTGTTATCGGCAGGTAAGGCCGAAGAGTTGTCATTCCTGATAGATGCATCAATAAAATAAGTATCCAGATATCCGAGCGAAAGCATCGCGAAAGCACTTCTAATTTGCTTCTTCAAAAGATAAGATGTCGTTTCCGGCCTGTCTATGGAAGCATCGATATTATAAAATCCAGGTGCCGAAAGCCCACCTTGAGTGGCCATTCTTAAGTAGGAATATCTACGGTTAAAAATATTACCCCCCAAAGTTCCATTAACCGAAAAATCATCGAACTTTTTATCATACTGAGCAATCAGTTCATAGTTCATCTCTTTGTTCTGATATTTACCTATCCAGTACCCAGGAACACTTTTACCTCCAAATGCAGTTCTTCCATCAATATTTTGAGTGTACATATCGGTTCTTATTGCCCCACTTATTTCCAATTCGGGAAGTAACTGATATTTAAGAGACACATCCCCAAACAAACGGTCGCGACTATCGGTAGAAGTGTTTTCATAAGCCTCGAAATATGGATTATTCCAGTAAAGGGGACTGAAATTCTCTATTTCTCCCGTTTCTGAATCAGGTCTTCTCAGATTCCAGTGCAAAAAAGTACCATCATCATATTTATAATCTTTGAGGCGATTCATATCCAGATTCCTTTGGAACCACTGATTAAAATATGCGACCCCGTTCTCAGATCCTTGCTGAGGACGCAAAGCATCATTTCTGGCATAGTTAACATTAGTAGATACCTTCAGCTTTTTCGTAATATCTAAACTGGCGTTCACACCAAAGTTGTTTCGGTTTAAATGAGTATTTGGCTCTACCCCCTGAATCCTGGTATCGTTAAGACTAACTCTATAGGTAGTATTTTCATTTCCTCCCGACACGCTTACACCATTGGTGAGGTTATATCCCTCCTCATAATAGTTCTCAATATTATCAGGGTGAGGAATAAAAGGCGTCAACTGCCCGTAAGTGGGATCCTGAGGATAAAAACTAAAAACCTGTCTTACAGGCGTACCGTCCATTTTGGGCCCCCAACTTTCATCCACGCTCATATCCACATAAGGATCACCGTTAGGCAGCGTTCTGAATTCCTGGCTGGAACCTCCACCATACTTATTCTGCTTTGGTAAGAAATTCCCGGCCTTCTCTACAGAAAAGGAAGAAGTTACCTGCACGCTCACGTCTTTTACTCCTTTTTTACCTTTTTTGGTTGTGATCATGATAACCCCGTATTGTCCGCGGATACCATACAAAGCGGAGGCAGCCGGACCTTTAAGCACGTTTACAGATTCTATATCCCGCGGGTTTATGTCCTGCCCCAGGTTCCCATAATCAGCGCCATCACTTCCTGAGAAGTTAGCATTGGAAATTGGCGTTCCATCAACTACAATAAGCGGCTGATCTCCCGCCCCAATGGAGTTCACACCACGGATCTTTATTTTTTGAGTACCTCCCATACTTGCTCCGGAAGAACCAGTTACCTGTACTCCCGCTACCCGTCCCGAGAGAGATCCTAGCACGTTCTGTTCATTAGTAAGAGTAAGGTTCTCCCCATCCACTTCCTGAACCGCATAGCCCAGAGATTTCTTTTCCTGTTCAATCCCGAAGGAAGTCACCACAACTTCATCAAGGCTTTCCAGGTCTTCCTCAAGAGCAACATCTATTGTTGATTGTCCCTGTATCGGAATTTCCTGCGTCTGAAACCCAACAGAAGAGAACACAAGGGTTCCGTCTTCAGATACTTCAATTGAGTATTGTCCATCCATATCGGTCACGGCTCCATTACTGGTCCCCTTGACGATCACGTTCACGCCGGGCAATGTCATCCCGTCTTTAGCACTGGTCACTTTACCTGTTACTGTTATCTCCTGGGCAAAAAGATTTGCCACTTGAAAGACAGCCAGAAAGGCTAAAAAAGTAATTTTGTTTCTCATACCTTTTGTGTTAAAATTATGGAATTTAAAAATTAAATATACCTAAAACCTTTATACGAACAATATTTTTTAGCTTTAACCCTGATACTTTTCTCATTTTATTGAAAAGAAATGACTATTTCTATAAAATTTTAAATTAAATGCAACAAAAATTATCTTTCTCCTCCCGTAGGTCTTTGATGCTCATCGTATTGACCCTGATTCTCTCTTCCTGTTCCAGCTTAAAAAGAGCTAATCACCATATTGAAGACGACCTGGAATCGGCTCCCGTTTTTCAGCAGGGCTTTGCCGGACTTGCCGTGTATGACCCGGAAGAACACCGGATGCTTTTCGAGCACAATTCGGATAAGTATTTTACCCCGGCATCAAACACCAAGCTATTTACGTTTTATACCGGCCTCAAGATTCTGGGCGATTCCGTGCCGGCCCTTAAATACAGCATCAGGAACGATTCCCTGATTTTTAAAGGAACGGGCGATCCTTCGCTACTATATCCCGACCTCCCAGATTCCCAGGTATTGAGTTTTCTGAAAAATACAGGCGACAGCCTTTACTTCGTTCCACCCACCTATACTGAAAGCTATTTTGGCCCCGGCTGGGCCTGGGACGATTACAACGCCTATTATTCGGTAGAAAGAACCCCCCTTCCCATCTACGGAAACCGGGTGTACTTCAGCTTTAGAAAAGGCCAGGAAAGGCCGAAGAGCTTTCCGAAGATTTTTAAGGATTCCCTAAGCGTTTCAGCAGATACCACCACATCCCGCATCAGAAGAGAACTGGCCTATAACGGCTTCAGCTTTGAGAATACCTTAAAAAACAAGGATTTTGAACAGGAAGTTCCCTTCAAATATTCCCCTCACCTGCTGGTGAACCTGCTGCAAGATACGCTTCAGAAAAAAGTGAACATTATACGCCACCTGCCTGCAAATATTCACCTGAACAAAACACTTTACAGCATCCCGGCCGACAGTATGTACAAGCATATGCTGCAGGTAAGCGATAATTTTATAGCTGAACAGATCCTGCTGATGGCGGCGCAGAAAATTTCAGATAGCCTGAAGACAGAAACCGCCATCGACTACATGAAAAAAAATTATTTAAAAGACCTGCCAGATGAACCAATTTGGGTAGATGGCTCCGGACTTTCCCGTTATAACCTTTTCACGCCCAGAACCATGGTGAAGTTGCTGGAAAAGATCAGCGAGGAAGTTCCGCGGGAAAAATTGTTCGACATGCTGCCCACCGGCGGAAAATCGGGCACTCTGAAGAACTACTATAAAGCTGAAGAACCTTATATTTACGCCAAAACCGGCACGCTGAGCAATAATCACAGCCTAAGCGGATTTTTAGTGACGAAAAAGGGAAAGGTGCTGATCTTTAGTTTTATGAACAGCAACTACACCGTTCCTACCTCCAGTTTGAAAGCGGGAATGGAAAATATTCTTGAAAGCATTCGCGATAACTATTAATTTTAAAAGATGGAAAGAAGAAAATTTATTCAGAACATAGGATTGGGCAGTTTAGCCGTGCCTTTAAGTTCCCTTACTATTCCGCAGGGCTTTAAAAACTACAACTATAAAGATGTGATCATTCCCGAAGCGCTCAAAGAAGGAGATACCATCGGCATTGTGAGCCCGGCGAGTGCCATCTTTGAAACCGAACCTTACGAGATCGCGAAAGAATCCTTTGAAGCCATGGGCCTGAAGGTGAAATTCGGGAAAAACGTTAAGAACCGCTACGGGCACCTGGCCGGAACCGATAAAGAACGGGCCGAAGAGCTGAACGACATGTTCCGCGACAGCTCGGTGAAGGCGGTGATCGCTCTTAGAGGCGGCTCGGGTTCTGCAAGAATTCTGGATAAGCTGGACTACGAGGCCATCAGGAACAATCCGAAGATCTTTATCGGCTACAGCGATATTACCGCTCTGCACCTGGCGATTTTCACCAAAACGGGGCTGGTGACTTTCCACGGGCCGGTAGCGGTCTCTACCTGGAATTCCTTCAGCGTAGAACACCTGAAAAAGATCCTTTTCGACAAAGACGCGCTGCTGCTTCAGAATCCTACCGATAAAGGAGATGAACTTGTACAAACCACCAACCGCATCAGGACGATCGCTCCGGGTACGGCCAAAGGCCAGTTACTGGGCGGCAATCTTTCGGTGATGACGGGGATCATGGGATCGGAATATTTTCCGAAGGACTGGAAAAACAAGATCCTTTACGTTGAAGACATTGGAGAAGAAATTTACGCCATAGACCGAATGATGTCACAACTTTACCTTGGCGGCGTCTTTGAACAGATCAGCGGATTCGTTTTTGGCAAATGCACCGACTGCGAGCCCGGAGGCAGCGGTTATGGCTCATTAACTTTAGAAGAAGTTATTGACCATTACATAAAGCCACTGGAAATTCCTGCTTTCTCGGGTGCCATGTTTGGCCATATCAAGGATAATTCTACCATCCCTAATGGTATTGAAGCTGAAATAAATGCCGGTAATGGTAGCATCCAACTACTTCAACCTGCTGTAAAATAAAAAGGTTCGCTACGGAAAGATCTCCATTAAGATTCCGGACTTTTCTGAATTGCTTATTTTTATAGAAAACTGAGAAAGTTGGAAGAACAGAAAAAATTTACAGAAACCATCTCTGAAGGTTATCAGCCAAAAGGTGATTTCATCCATTTAGGCGCAGGAATGCTGAAGGGAGAAGTAATTCCTGAGGCAGCTGTGAAGATCCCGTTGAAAACCATGAACCGGCACGGCCTCATAGCCGGAGCTACCGGAACGGGAAAATCGAAGACACTGCAGATCCTGGCCGAACAATTATCACAGAAAGGCGTGCCTGTACTTTTAATGGACGTGAAAGGTGATCTTAGTGGAATCGCGAAGCCTTCAGAAGGCGGTAAATTTATAGAAGAGCGGCATACGAAGCTAGAAATTCCTTTTGAAGCCAAAGCTTCTCCAGTTGAGTTGATGAGCCTTTCTGAACAAAAAGGGATAAGATTACGCGCCACCGTGAGCGAGTTTGGCCCCGTTTTACTGGCCCGCATCCTCGACCTCTCTCCCACTCAAACCGGAATTCTGGCTATTGTTTTCAAATATTGCGACGATAACCACCTGCCGCTGCTCGACCTGAAAGACCTGAAAAAGATCATTCAATACGCTTCAGACGAAGGCCGGGAAGATTTTGAGAAAGACTACGGAAGGATCTCTTCGGCTTCCACCGGCGCTATCCTTCGAAAAATTGTAGCCCTGGAACAGCAGGGCGCCGATCTTTTCTTTGGAGAACGCTCTTTTGAAGTGACCGATCTTGTGCGAAAAAATCCTGAAGGCAATGGCTATGTCAATATTGTGCGGTTGACCGATATTCAGGATAAACCACAGCTTTTTTCCACTTTTATGCTGAGCCTGCTGGCCGAGATCTACAACACTTTCCCCGAAAAAGGAGACAGCGATAAGCCTGAACTTGTGCTGTTCATTGACGAAGCGCATCTTATTTTCAAAGAAGCTTCAGATGCATTGCTTGACCAGATCGAAAGCATTGTAAAACTGATCCGGTCAAAGGGAGTCGGCATCTACTTTGTAACCCAGAATCCGACCGATGTTCCGCAGGAAGTATTAGGACAGTTAGGTTTAAAAATACAGCATGCCCTGCGGGCCTTTACCGCACAGGACCGAAAGCCATTAAACTTACTGCAGAAAATTATCCGATTTCAGATTTTTACGATACCAAAACAGAACTTACTTCGTTAGGTATCGGGGAAGCTTTGGTTTCGGCATTAGACGAGAAAGGAAGACCCGGGCCGCTCGCAGTCACCATGCTTCGGGCGCCCATGAGTCGGATGGATATTTTGACGCCTTCAGAATTGAATGAACTTATAGACTCTTCGGCGCTGCTCACGAAATACAATGAAAAAATAGACCGGGAAAGCGCCTATGAGATCCTGACCGCGAAGATAGAAAGAGCCGATGCCGAAAAGGCCCGGGAAAAGGCCAAAACAGAGAGAAAAGAAGTAAGCAGAGCCGGATCGCGAAAGACATCGCGAAAAGATTCAAATACTACTGAAAAAGCAATAATCAAAGTGCTCACCAGCGCCACCTTTATACGAGGTGTGATGGGTGTCTTGAATAAACTGATGAAATAAACCCTAAACCTAATCATGAAGAATAAGTATTTACTGATCCTTTTAATGCTGCCTTTTTTTATTATCTCCTGTAACAGTGACGAAGATGATCCATTCCTGATCACCGCCAACCAGGTGGGAGCCCTGAAAAAAGAGGTCAAAATAAATCAACTCGATTCCATTTACCCCAACGATTCCATCGTGACCAAAAGAAGCGGGGCCGAGTTACTGCAATCAACCGACGAGGTGAGGATCTATGAAAAAGGCGGAAAACCATTACTGGAGCTGGAACCGCTGCAGGAATTCGACTCTACCAGCACCATTGGTTATATCCGCATTCTCGATCCGCGTTTTGAAACTAAAGCGGGGCTGAATACTAACAGTACCTTTAAGGATATCGTGGAAAACTACAATATCTCCCGCATCGAGAACACGCTGAACGCAGCGGTGGTTTTTCTGGATGAGATCAATGCCTATATCACGATCGACAAAAAACAATTGCCGGCAAGCCTGCGCTATGATACCGACAGCAAAATACGAGCCTCGCAAATCCCTGATGACGCGAAGATCAAGTATTTTATGATCTACTGGAATTAGGCTCCAAAACGGCGAATTTTGAACTTTAAGAGCGGCCAGGTGGCCGCTCTTCTTTTTCAGGTAAGATATCACCGTCACCCTGAACTTGGTTCAGGGTCTTCAGAATTAGGAAAATTTCAATTGAACAAGATTCTGAAATTTCACATAAAATGACATCCTATCTTAATCTCCGGGAAGTCCACTACTTCCTTAAATAATGTTAAGGAGACAGCTTAATTAAAATCTTTGGCTAACTTTATCATGAACCAAACTTATTAATTATGATCAAAGCCTTAGGAATAATCATGACCATTGGAGGAGCCATCGCTCTCATCTTTGGCATTTTGGGAATCTTTGGAAGCATCGCCCTTATCATCAATGCATGGGCATTAGCCATCATTGGGTTCATCTTCTTTTTCGCCGGAATCTCACTTATCAAGCGCCGCAGCGACAAAGAGGTCCCTCAGCAAAATCAGAATACTTAAACACCCTGCGTAACATAATTCCATAAAAAAAGGTGCCTTTTCAGGCACCTTTTTCTTTTCAAACAGTAATGGTAGATAACTAGTCTACATTGTCATGCAAGAAGGAGTTATTGCTCCTGAAATGCAAATCGTTGTCATCGTCTTTGCTCAGCGAAGTCCGCGAAAGTTTGCTTTCTCCGGGATTGCGCGTGTCAAGATCGACGCCCTGGCGTTTATAAGCTGGTTCCCGCTCGATCTCGTCAATCTGCGCAGCGTTGCTTCTAAACTTATAGTTAAATTCCTTCATTTTCGCCCTGCGTTCTGCAGCACGCTCTACAAGCATCTCAGAAATAGGATTATCAAAAGGATCCGCGTTATCTGATTTGCCTGGTTCGGCAGGTGCTACTGTTTTCTTTTCGAAGGCTATGGTTTCATCCTTAGGTTCTTCTTTTTTGGCAGGTTTCGAATTCTCCAGCTTCTGCTCGAATTCCATATAATCATCAAGGCTGTAGCGTTTGATACCTTTCGCAGAACTTTCGGTTACCGGAATGATCTCTACAGGCTCATTTACTTCAATATTCTTCGCATTCTGACTATTTTCTGCGGAAGACTGAGTTTTTCGCTCCTGCTGCTTTGGCTGTTGCTGTCTTTGTTCCGAAGAATTCGTCTGCGCCTGTCTTTTCTCTTTATTTTCTTCGCTTAGCGGAAAATCGAAGGTAAACATGAATTGCTCATCACTTTCAACATTCACCTCTTCCGGCTCGTTCACCTCGATATTACTCACCTCTTCTTTTGAAGAAGTATCGTTGATGATAAAATCATTGGGGTCAATCTCTTCAAAATCCACGACTTCCATATTCCTTGCTGAAGGAGGCGTATAGAGGTCGTCATCTTCCTTTTTTGCTACGTTTCCCACCTCGTCTACTTCCTCAACGCTATCGTCTAACGTATGGACGATTTTCTGTTTGGGCTCCTCTTTTATTTCTTCTCCGGCTTTGGGCCCGACTTCCTGTTTTTTCCCGGGAAGATCTGGGTAAGAACCTGTTTTCTTGGGAGCAAGATTATGTTCGGCCTTTTGCTCGTCTTCCAGGGTATGGATGATCTTTTTAGTCTCGATATTAGTGATCTCGTTCTGTTGTTCCACATTGAAACCAGTAGCAATAATGGTCACAGAAATCGCACCTTCCAGAGATTCGTCTTCGCCAACCCCCATGATGATGTTGGCAGAGTTTCCGGCTTCGGCCTGGATGTGGTCGTTAATTTCACCAATCTCATCAATAGTGATCTCTTCGGAACCTGAAACGATAAGCAGTAATACATTTTGAGCCCCGGTGATCTTATTATCATTCAATAATGGGGAATCCAGAGCTTTGGAAATTGCATCGTTAGCACGGTTTGCCCCTGAAGCACTTGCAGAACCCATAATAGCAGTACCACTATTGCTCAACACGGTCTTGGCATCGCGCAAGTCAATGTTTTGAGTATAGTGATGGGTAATCACCTCGGCGATTCCACGGGAAGCGGTTGCCAGAACCTCGTCAGCCTTTGAGAAACCGGCTTTAAAGCCCAGGTTTCCGTAAACTTCCCTCAGTTTATTGTTGTTGATTACGATAAGTGAATCAACGTGGTTACGCAGATTTTCAACCCCTAGCTGAGCCTGTTCATTCCGCATTTTTCCTTCAAACTGGAACGGAATTGTCACAATCCCCACCGTAAGGATATCCATTTCTTTGGCCTGTTTGGCGATGATCGGGGCAGCACCCGTTCCTGTACCACCACCCATTCCGGCAGTGATGAATACCATTTTGGTGTTCACATCAAGCATTTGCTTGATCTCCTCGAAACTTTCCACGGCGGCCTGCTCGCCAACCAGCGGATTTGCTCCGGCGCCAAGGCCTTCTGTAAGGCTAACTCCAAGCTGGATCTTGTTGGGAACGGAGCTGTTTTCCAATGCCTGCGCATCGGTATTACAAACTACGAAATCTACTCCTTTAATTCCCAGCTGGAACATGTGGTTAATGGCATTACTACCACCGCCACCTACGCCTATAACTTTGATGACGTTCGATTGGTTTTTGGGTAAATCGAATGAAATGTCTCCGAATTCTGTACTGCTCATAAATTCAAATTTTCTGGTTCTATGTTGTATTACTCTGCGTTATCTAAAAAATCTTTAAACTTCTCGGCCCATTTGTCGAAAATGCTCTTTTTGGCCGTTCTCTTGGAAGACTGATCGTCTTCTCTTTCCTGCTCTTCTCTTTCCGCGATCTCTTCTTCGGTGATGGGCTCTTCCTTCTGAAGTTCCACTTCGTCCATGAATTTCTTACTGCCCTGTTCCAGGCTATTCATCACAAGACCAACCGCGGTCGCATAAACCGGACTGGTAGTCTCGGTATCATTGTTACCGGCTAAATGCTCATTAGGATAACCAATTCTGGTATCCATGCCGGTGATGTATTCTGCAAGCTGCTTCAAATGCTTCAGCTGGGCGCCACCTCCTGTAAGGACCATTCCGGCGATCAGTTTTTTCTTCTGCTCCTCGTGGCCGTAATTTTTGATCTCCAGGTAAACCTGCTCAATGATCTCAACGACCCGGGCATGAATGATCTTGGAAAGGTTCTTCAGGGTGATCTCCTTAGGCTCTCTTCCTCTCAATCCCGGAATTGACACAATTTCGTTGTCTTTGTTTTCTCCGGGCCATGCCGAGCCAAACTTGATCTTCAGCAATTCTGCCTGCTTTTCAATGATCGAACAACCTTCCTTGATATCTTCGGTGATCACATTTCCGCCGAAAGGAATCACAGCCGTATGGCGAATAATTCCGTCCTTGAAAATCGCAAGATCGGTAGTACCGCCACCTATATCGATGAGCGCTACCCCGGCTTCTTTTTCCTCCTGACTTAAAACAGCGTTTGCTGAAGCCAAAGGCTCCAGGGTCACTGCCGAAAGTTCCAGCCCGGCGCTTTTCACACATCTTCCGATATTCCTGATGGAAGAAACCTGGCCTACCACCACGTGGAAATTAGCCTCCAGTCTTCCGCCATACATCCCGATGGGCTCTTTGATCTCGGCCTGCCCGTCCACTTTGAATTCCTGCGGAAGCACGTGGATGATCTCCTCTCCCGGAAGCATTACCAGCTTGTGCACCTGGTTGCAAAGTTTCCGGATATCTTCAGCATCAATTACCTCTTCCGGATTGGGACGGGTAATGTAATCGCTGTGTTGTAAACTTCTAATATGCTGACCTGCAATCCCAACTACCACATCTTTGATCTTAAGCCCTGAATCGGCTTCAGCTTCCTGTATGGCTTGCTGGATAGACTGGATGGTTTGCGTAATATTGTTCACCACTCCGCGGTGCACGCCAAGACTCCTGGATTTTCCAATCCCAACGATCTCTACCTTGCCGTATTCGTTTTTACGCCCAATCATGGCCACGATTTTCGTGGTACCTATGTCCAATCCTACTGCGATGTCGCTTTGTTCCATAACTTATTTTTTAGTGCATACAACCTGGTTACCAAATTGTAGGTTCACTTTCCTGTAGGTATTCAGTTTTTCGTCTTTCATTGCTTTTTTATAGAAAGCCTTAAAATTGTTGAATTTCAGCGCAATGTTTTCGGCTTTTCCGAAGTAAATACTGAAATCAAGTTTCCTCAGATCCATTTCATATTTTCCGCCTTTCAAACGGGTAATGCCCGTAATATGACGGGTGAGAAATTCGTCGTTTTTGATATATTCCACCAGCGGATACACTTCAGCCGCATTGGAAGCCTCAAAACCGTACAACAACGGCACGCGGGCCGTGTGGTACGGAGAAAGCGGCATGACCTTTCCATTTCTGTCGAGGTAGAAAGATTTATTTCCTACTACTCTTCCAATAGGTTTTCGCTGACTGATCTTTGCATTCAGTTTGCCGTCTAAAGTGAGATAAACTTCAGCATTTTCGATCATATCATTAGATTTCAAGAGGGTTTCCACCCTATTCAAATCTAAAGTTTCTTTATCCACACTCGCAACGGCCACTTTATTTTGTATTAACAATTTATTAACCGCTTCCTCAGTCACATACAGGTTTTCATTGGGGGTAAAAAGCACATTTACCTCCTTGATTTTTCGCTTCTCGTGACGGTTTTCTGCAAAGCCATACAAAAAGCCGACGAAAGCCAACAGAAAAACTGCTTTTATGTAACCCAGACTACGCTTCATACTCCAGAGCTGTTTTTAGTTTTTCCACTTCATTTCCAATGTCTCCGGCGCCCAGAACCACTACTACCTCAGGCTTTGCGGCTTTTACCTTTTCAGGCAAGGTCGCTTTAAAAACAAGGCTTTTTTGTGGGTTGGTGATTTTCTCCAGCAACCAGTCTGAAGTAACTCCTTCAATAGGCTCTTCCCTGGCAGGGTAGATATCGAGTAACATCACCGCGTCGAACTTGCTCAGATTGCTGGCAAAGTCATCGGCGAAATCTCTTGTTCTGCTGAATAAATGCGGCTGAAAAATGGCCAAAACCTTCTTCCCGGGATGCATCTCCCTCACAGCCTGATGTACGGCTGCAATCTCGGCCGGATGATGCGCGTAGTCATCGATCAATACCAGCTGATCGGTTTTTATTTTATAGGAGAATCTGCGTTTCACACCCTTGAAGCTGTATAATGCCCTGGCAAGTTCACCGGTTGGGGAGCCGAAGTGAATAGCCATTGCCAGGGCTATTACAGCATTTAGCAAATTATGTTTGCCGGGTAGATATAAACGTAAATCCTTAATATTTTCTCCGGGAGTCCGAAGGTTGAAACGATAACTCCCGTCTTCAATTTCTACATCTGTAGCTGCATAATCAGAATCATCTTCTATGCCAACTGTTGCTCCTTCCAGGGGAAGGCCATTTTTTATGAATAATTTACCATCCTGCGGAATCAATTCTGCGAAAGCGCGGAAAGAAGCCTGCAGGTGTTCTTTTACTCCGTAGATATCCAGATGATCGGCATCCATGGAAGTGATCGCTGCGATATTCGGGGAAAGATGCAGGAAGGAACGGTCAAATTCATCGGCCTCCACAACGATCACTTCGTCCCCCTGAAGGATAAGATTGCTATTGATATCTTCGCTGATGCCACCAAGGAAAGCGGTGACTTTCGCTCCGGTTTCTTTCAGAATATGTCCAAGAATGGCCGTGGTAGTGGTCTTGCCATGAGTACCCGCCACCGCAAGGGTGAACTTATTTTCGGTAATCAATCCAAGAACCGCAGCCCTTTTCATCACCAGGTAATTATGCTGAAGGAAGTAATTGTATTGCCGGTGATGTTTCGGAATTGCAGGAGTATAAACTATCAGCGCATTTTGGTCCTTTTTGAATACCTCCGGAATTTCATCAATATCGTCATCATAGAGCACATCAATCCCCTCCCGCACCAGGGCGCGGGTAAGTTCAGTCTCCGTTTTATCGTAACCGGCCACAGTCTTGCCTTCAGCTTTGAAATAGCGCGCCAAAGCACTCATCCCGATCCCGCCGATGCCGATAAAATAGAGGTTTTGTATGTGATCTATTCTGCTCAACTTCCTTATTTCTTGTTTTCGATCAATTTTTCCACTTCATCTACTATAGCTGAAGTAGCATTTGGCAAAGCCAGTTTCTTAATATTTTCGGCGAGTTTCTGCTGCTGCTCTTCTGAAGCCAGCAAACCGAAGAAAACCGATTCGAATTTTTCCTCAAGCTCGGCTTCGGTCAACACCACGGCGGCCTCCTGATTTGCTACAGCCCTCGCATTCTTTGCCTGGTGATCTTCAGCCACATTGGGCGAAGGAATAAAAACCACTGGCTTGCCCACGAGGCAAAGCTCAGAAACTGCAATGGCTCCGGCCCGTGAAACAACCACATCGGCCGCGGCATAAGCCAGGTCCATCCGGTTTAAAAATTCATGGGTTTGAATGAACTTGTCGTTGTACTTTTTATATTCATTGAAATACAGCTTCCCCGTTTGCCAGATCAGCTGAATTTCATCCTGCTCAAATTTCTGAGCATACTTTTCTATCAATTGATTGATCCTTCGGGCGCCAAGACTTCCGCCTAAAACAAGCACTGTTTTCTTTGAAGGATCGAGCTTGAAGAACTTCTGCCCTTCTTCCCTCTTCTTCTCTACCAAAAGTAGATCCTGCCGCACCGGATTGCCAGTGACCACTGTTTTTTCCGAAGGAAAGAACCTGTTCACCTCTTCATAGGCAGCACAAATTTTGTCTACTCTTTTAGACAAAATCCTATTGGTGATGCCGGGATAGGAGTTCTGCTCCTGAACAAGCGTCGGAATATGCTGGGCACTTGCCACCTTCAATAAAGGACCGCTTGCAAAGCCGCCGGTTCCAATCACCACATCAGGTTTAAAATTGGAGATAATCTTTCTCGATTTCCCCAGGCTGCTAAGCAGCTTGAACGGAAACATCAGATTCTTCAGCGTTAGTTTTCTCTGAATTCCGCTTATCCACAAACCTTCAATCTTATACCCGGCCTGCGGCACTTTTTCCATTTCCATACGATCTTTCGCACCTACAAAGAGGAATTCGGCTTCAGGATGACGCCGCTTTATCTCGTCGGCAATAGCAATCGCCGGATAAATATGGCCTCCCGTGCCTCCTCCTGATAATATGATGCGCAGATCTTTTTTCATTTTATATCGCCTCGCTTAGAATATCCAGCGGATTTTCTTCGTCGGTTTCTTTTTCTTTGATTTCCGATTCTTTTATTTCTTCCCGTCTTGCGCTTACGCTGAGCACTATTCCCAATGCCATGCAGGTTGTCCATATCGAGGAACCCCCGCTACTAACCAGCGGTAAGGTTTGCCCCGTTACCGGGAACAATTCCACCGCAACGGCCATATTCACGAAAGCCTGGAATACAATAGGAATTCCAACGCCCATCACCACCAGTTTTCCGAAGATTGTTTCGGCTTTAGTGGCCACGATCACGATACGGAACAACAACAACAGATAAGCCGACATTACGGCGAAAGCTCCAACCAGCCCCATTTCTTCCACTATTATGGCGTAGATAAAGTCGGAAGAAGACTGCGGAAGGAAATTCCGTTCTATACTTTTCCCGATCCCCGCTCCGGCAATGCCTCCGCGGGCAATGGCGATCTTGGCTTTTTCTATCTGGTAATCTGCCTCGGTATCTTCACCATTGGTAAAATTCTCTATCCGACTCACCCAGGTATCCACCCTGTTGGGCAAAACTCCCGGAAATGCCTTTGCGGTGAGGATGAATAAAGCCAGAACCACGATTCCGGCGGCAACTACCGCAGCTAAATATTTTAAAGGATATCCTCCTAAGAACATCAGCACCAGAACCATAGCAAATATGAGGGCTGTCGTGGAAAAATTGGCCGGCAAAATTAGTAATAATACCGCTCCTACAGGCAGCCATAAAGGCAAAATTGTCTCTTTAAAACCAACTTTTTTATCGGTGATCTTAGACATGTATCGCGCCACATAAACCATCAGCACCACCGATGCGAGCGTAGATGACTGAAAGGTAACCCCTAAGACCGGAATTTGAATCCATCTGCTGGCATAAGCCCCGTCAATAATGGTTCCCTGGGCCATGGTGTAGATCAGCAACACGATCACCACCGGCAACATCAGGATCGATATTCCGCGGAAATAGCGATAAGGCACTTTGTGAACCGCGAAAAGAACGCAAAAGCCCAGCAACAAATGGAAGAAATGCACCACCAGGTATTTGAAGGTACCGCCGTCTCCATACAAATAAGCAAGATTACTACTGGCGCTGTACACCGGCAAAAACGAAAATATTGCCAACAGTCCGGCGATAGCCCAGATAACCTTGTCTCCTTTGATATTTGTAAAAATGTTGCTCATCTAAACTTTAAATTCTTCCGATTTTCTACAGATTTCGCACTGCATCCTTAAACTGTCTTCCCCTGTCTTCGTAATTCTCGAACAAATCGAAACTTGCACAGGCCGGAGACAATAGAACAGTATTTCCTCTTTCAGCAATTTTATAGGCCATTTGTATCGCCTCTTTCATCGACTGAGTTTCTACGATCGTATCCACGCAGTTTCCGAAGGCATTGAGGATTTTAGCATTATCGACCCCAAGGCAGATGATCGCTTTTACTTTCTCGTTCACCAACGGCAACAGATCATCATAGATATTACCCTTGTCTACCCCGCCAACGATCCACACCGTCTCAGACTCCATGCTCTCCAAAGCATAAAAAGTGGCATTCACGTTAGTAGCTTTGGAATCGTTGATGTACTGAACATTGTTGATCTTCAGTACTTTTTCCAGGCGGTGTTCCACTCCTTGAAAGTTCTCCATGCTCTCACGAATAGTTTCTTTCCTGATGCGGAGCAACTGGGCTACTGTAGCGGCAGCCATCGCGTTTTTAGTGTTGTGTTTACCCTCAAGGGCTAAATCTGATGTTGGCATTTTAAATTCGGTGTTATTGATGTTTACTACAATATTTTCGTTTTCTATATAGGCGCCCGCCTCCACTTTCTTCTCCAGGGAATAGGGCAGTTTCTGAGATTTTATAGGATTTTTTTCCAGCCAGCCGGTTATATTTTTATCATCGGCATCATAAATAAAATAATCTGCCTCGGTTTGATTTTTTACAATTCTGAATTTCGATTCAATATAGTTTTCGAGTTTATGATCATACCGGTCCAGGTGATCTGGAGTGATATTCGTGAGAATCGCGATATGTGGCCTGAATTCTACAATTCCGTCCAGCTGAAAACTGCTCAGCTCCAACACGTACCAGTCGAATTCATTTTCGGCGACCTGTTTGGCAAAACTGTCGCCAATATTTCCGGCAATACCTGCTGAAATCCCTCCGGACTTCATGATATGATGCACCAGTTTGGTGGTCGTGGTTTTACCGTTGCTGCCGGTGACCCCAACGATATTCGCCGAAGTATAGGCCGAAGCAAATTCGATCTCCGAAATTACCGGCACACCTTTCTTCAGCAGCTTTTGAACCATCGGCACGCTTTCAGGAATCCCCGGACTTTTCATCACTACGGAAGCCTGAAGGATCTTATCCTCGCTGTGCTGCAACTCTTCCCATTCAATCTCAATATGTTCAAGAACTTCTTTATACTTGTCTTTGATCTTCCCCTTATCGGAAAGAAAAATGTCATAGCCTTCTTTCTTTGCCAGGATAGCAGTGCCAACTCCACTTTCTCCACCTCCCAATATCACTATCCTCTTGTTCGCCACAACTTCTGTTTTTTCTACCTTACCTTCAGCGTCACCACAGTGATGATCGCCAAAACGATCCCAATAATCCAGAATCTCACCACGATCTTACTTTCGTGGTAGCCTTGCTTCTGAAAATGATGGTGCAAGGGAGACATCAAAAAGATCCTTCTGCCTTCGCCATACTTCCTTTTGGTCATTTTAAACCATCCCACCTGCAATACCACTGAAAGATTCTCGATCAAAAAGATTCCGCAGAGAATAGGGATCAACAATTCCTTGCGGGTGGCCAGGGCCAGCACCGCGATAATACCGCCGATGGTCAAGCTACCCGTATCGCCCATAAAAACCTGAGCCGGGTAAGTGTTATACCACAGAAAACCAACCAGGGCACCTGCGAAAGCGGTGATATAGATCGTCATTTCACCCGATCTCGGGATGTACATGATGTTGAGATAATCTGAAAAAATGATGTTCCCAGAAACCCATGCAAAAATCCCCAATGTCAATACGATAATTGCCGAAGATCCCGCCGCCAGGCCATCAATACCATCGGTGAGATTGGCGCCGTTGGAGACCGCGGTCACGATAAAGATCACGATAGGGATAAAGATGAGCCACGCATACTTGGCAAGATCGGGACTAATCCAGGTGATAAGGCTGGCGTAGTCAAATTCGTTGTTTTTCACGAATGGAATGGTGGTCGTGGTGCTTTTCAGCTCCGGGCCCATTTCCCTGATCCCACCGGGAGTTACCTGTTCCTGCTGATGCTGTGACTGATTGGTTTCTTCCTTTACGGTAATATCCGGATGAAAATAAATGGTTAACCCCACGATAAGGCCAAGTCCTATCTGCCCTATCACCTTAAAAATTCCTTTAAGGCCTTCTTTGTCTTTCTTGAAGGTCTTGATATAATCGTCAATAAAACCGATGGCGCCCATCCAGAGCGTGGTGACCAGCAACAGGATCACGTAAATATTTTCGAGCTTCGCGAAAAGCAACACCGGGATAATGGTAGCAATAATGATGATGATCCCACCCATCGTTGGCGTTCCGGCTTTTTCAGTCTGACCTTCAAGACCCAATTCCCGAACGCTTTCACCCACCTGCTTGCTCAGCAGGAAATTGATGATCTTTTTTCCGTAGATAGTAGAAATAGCGAGCGACAAAATAATTGCCATCGCCGAGCGGAATGAAATGTATTCAAACAACTGAGCTCCCGGGAGGTGATATCTTTCTTCTAATATGTGAAAAAGGTAGTAAAGCATATTCTTTCTTAGCTTCGGTTTCCCGGTCTTACTTGTTTAGTTGTTCCAAAAATTCGTTCACGATCTTGAGATCATCAAAATCGAAACGCTCTCCGTTTATTTCCTGATAGGTCTCATGGCCTTTCCCGGCAATGAGAATGATATCGTTCTTTTCGGCCATCTGGCAGGCAGTTTTAATAGCCTGTTTCCTGTTAGTAACCGAAATTGTTTTGTTTGCATTCTGAGGCTCCACGCCCGCTTCCACTTCTTCGATGATCTTTTCCGGATCTTCGGTACGCGGATTATCACTTGTAAAAATGACCTTTGAACTTAAAGCCGAAGCAATATGGCCCATTTTTGGCCTTTTGGTCCTGTCTCTGTCGCCGCCACAACCTACAACCGTAATGAGATTTTCGTTGCGCGTACGAATAGCGTTGATCGTCTCCAGCACATTCTTCAAGGCATCGGGCGTATGAGCATAATCTACAATGGCCGTGATCTTCTCCTTCGGAGAAATTACATACTGAAATCTTCCGTTTACCGAATTCAGTTCGCTGATGATCTTCAGGCTCTCCATCGCTCCCAATCCAAGAAGATCGGCTGCGGCATAGATCGCCAGCACATTGTAAGCATTGAAGTTCCCGATGAGCCTGGACCAGACCTCCTGATCGTTCACCTTCAGCAGTAAACCTGTAAACTGATTTTCAAGGATCTGCGCTTTATAATCGGCGTATGATTTTAAGGCGTAGGTATATTTCTTCGCCTTTGTATTCTGAAGCATCACCAGCCCGTTTTTATCATCAACATTTACCAAAGCAAAAGCTGAAGCGGGCAACTCATCGAAAAAGCGTTTCTTGACATCGCGGTATTCCGCAAAAGTTTTGTGATAATCAAGATGATCATGGGAGAGATTGGTGAAAATTCCTCCAGCAAATTCCAGCGCGGTGGTACGATGCTGATCTATCCCGTGAGAACTCACCTCCATAAAGCAGAATTCCACTCCCGCATCATTCATCTGTTTGAGGTAAGAATTGATCGTAATAGAATCTGGCGTGGTACGGATAGCCTCGAAAGACTGGTCTCCTACCATCACTTTCACGGTAGAAAGTAAACCCACCTTGAAACCCGCCTTACTGAAAAGATCGTAGAGCAAGGTGGCGATAGTGGTCTTACCGTTGGTGCCGGTTACTCCTACCAGTTGCAGTTTTTCAGAAGGATTTCCGTAATAATTCGCCGCCATATAGGCCAGCGCTTCCTTAGAATCTTTCACCTGCACATAGGTAATGCCGTTGACGACGTTGTCCGGCAATTCTTCACAAACCACCACAAGAGCGCCCTGATCTACTGCTTTTGCTATAAAATCATGTCCGTCGGAAACGGTGCCGCGAATTGCCACGAAGCAATCGTTTAGCTCCACCTTGCGCGAATCGAAATGCAGGTTATTAATAGCCACGGCAGTATTACCAGCCACGGCCTCCATTCTCACTCTGTATAGTATGTCTTTTAAAACTATCAACTTAAGCTCAGGTTTACAGTTTCGTTACTTTTTATTTTCTGACCGGCAGAAACCGATTGTCGTCGCACGCGGCCTTTTCCGTGAAAATCAACCTTCAGTCCGAGATTCTCCAATAAGGAGATGGCATCCATAGCCGGCATTCCCACTACATTGGGCATCAATACCTTTTCGTTTTGGATCTTTGAGTAATATTTATCAAAGTCCTTTTCTACTACCTTGTTCTCAATTTTAAGATCAGGCAGCGTATCCATGATAGGCGTATCTGTATAGATCTTTTGGGCGATCTGTTTAAATACAGGAGCCGCCACGATATTTCCGTAATATCCTTTGCTTCTCTTAGGTTTGTGAATTACCACTATACAGGAATATTTCGGATTATCAGCCGGGAAATAACCCGCAAAAGATGCAATATATCGGCCGGGGCCTTTCCAGTATTCTGTCTGGCAGGTTCCGGTCTTTCCGGCCATTGAAAAGTTTGGGGTGTAAATATTGGCTGCAGTACCGCGAAGCACTACATGCTTCATCATATTGCGAACTTTTCTCGCCGTTTCTACGGAACACACATGAGGATTGATCACCTCTTTATCAACTTTCTTAATGGTCTTATCCCATTCTTTCACTTCTTCAATAAATCTCGGCTTCACCATTTCACCATCATTGGCAATGGCATTATAAAAAGCAAGGGTTTGGAGAGGAGTCAATGCCACCCCATAGCCAAAGGCCATCCACGGAAGACTAAGTCCGTTCCAGCCATCATCGCCGGGATGCGGAATCTTAGGTTGTCCTTCTCCTTTAATATCAAGACCAATCTTTTTGTTCAGCCCCATTTTATAGAGCCTGTCTACGAAGGTTTCAGGGTCGTTCTTATAGCCCTGAGTGATAATTTTCGAAAAAGCAGTATTCGAGGAAACCTCAAATGCTCTCGCAGCAGAAATTTTTCCGAAGCCGCCGTGATGAGAATCCCGAACAGCTCTTCCGTAGTAACGAACCACACCGTTCTCGGTGTCGAAAACCTGCGCGGTATCTACGCGACCATCTTCGAGAGCCGCTGTCATGGCCATCAGCTTAAAAGTAGAGCCGGGCTCATGAGCTTCATAGACCGCATAATTTCTTTTTTCGTAGTAATTTCCATCTTCGGTACGACCAAGATTGGCCATCGCCTTGATCTCTCCTGTTTTTGTTTCCATTACCACCACACTGCCGTGATCGGCTTCGAAATACTCCAGTTGTCTGAGAAGCGCATGATGTGCGATATCCTGAATATTTACATCTATAGTAGAGATGACGTCATAGCCATCTTTGGGTTCTACTTCGTTATTGTCACTTATAGGTTTCCACTGGCCTTTGGCGATCTTCTGCTTTAAACGGTGCCCGTCAGTTCCTCTTAAGTAAGAACTAAAAGCTCCTTCCAGGCCAACGCGGGTGTAATATCCGTTTGCGTCTTTCCGCTCATAACCCACGGTTCTTTCACCCATTTTTCCAAGCGGATGTTCTCTCACTGTACGCTGCTCAACGATCAAACCTCCTCTATAGGCCCCAAGTTTGAAAATAGGAAAGCTTTTCACCTTCATATATTCGGAATAGCCCAGGTTACGGGCAATGAGCAAATAACGCTGACCATGAGCCCTGGCAGCGCGAAGCTTTTGAGAATAATAACTTGCCGATTTCCCAAACATTCCGCCGAGTGCTTTGGAAAGATCACTGATGTTTTCTTCGAAATCTTTATCTGAAACCGTGACTGCGTCGAAACGAATATCGTATTCAGGAACAGAGGTCGCCAAAAGACTGCCGTTGGAATCGTAGAGGTTACCCCTGTTGGCAGGAATCTTAAAATTCCTGAAGGTACTTTCTTCCGCCAGCTGTTTGTAATGCTCACCATCAACAAACTGTATATCCATGAGCTTTACCGCCACACCAATAGCAAAAAGGACCAGGCAACCGGCCACAAAATACATTCTGTTTAATATTTTCCTTTCAGATGTTGCCATTTACTCGCTAAGGTTTACTTTTATCTTGTAGGGCGGAGTTTCAGAAGGTTGTATTCCGCTCAACTTCAGTTTCTGGATAAGAGTAGATTCCATCTTCATCTGCATAAGAGCAGATCTTCTGTCGACGAACTCGCTGCGCAGCTCCCTCACCTCTTCATTAAGGCTGGAGATCTGATGCACTTTTCGTTCGGCACTATGAGAACTCGCGATCATAATGATCGCCAGCAGTGTACAAAACACAATGAATCTCCAGTTCTCCACCGCATCGCGGTTCACCAGGAAATTCGCTTTCAATATGTTATAGACACCCCTGTTCATTCTCCTCTACATCTTTTCGGGTTTGATCCCGATTATATTCTCTCCGCAACCCTTAGCTTGGCACTTCTCGCGCGGTTATTCTCTTTTATTTCTTCGGAAGTCGGAACTATCAAGCCCTTCACCTTCTTAAAAGGCACTGAAATATTTCCGTAGAAATCCTTTTCCGGCTCTCCCTGAAACAATCCACTCCTTATATATCTCTTCACCAACCTGTCTTCAAGAGAATGATAGGAAATAAGACTAATTCTCCCACCTTTCACCACCAGGTCCTCACACTGAAGCAAAAATTCCTTCAAGACCTCGATCTCCTGGTTCACTTCAATACGAATAGCCTGATAAATCTGCGCAAGGATCTTATTTTCTTTCCCCTTGAACAAAACAGGTTTTAATAATTCGTTTAATTCTTCACTGGTTTCTATAGAAGCATCTTTGCGCGCCTCCACAATAATACGGGCCAGTTTTGGCGCGTTTTTCAGATCGGCATACTCATAGAATATCTTCCGCAGCTGCCCTTCTTCATATTCATTGATCACTTCGTAGGCACTCAAATTGCTTTTCTGATCCATCCTCATATCCAGCCGCGCATCGAAGCGTGTAGAAAAGCCGCGTTCAGCTTCATTAAACTGATGAGAAGAAACCCCAAAATCACCCAATATCCCATCGACCTGTTTCACTCCGTAGAATCTTAAAAATCGTTTGATGTACCTGAAATTCTCATTTATTAAAGTGAAACGTTCGTCATCAATCTTATTCTCCAGAGCATCTTTATCCTGATCGAAAGCGTACAGCTTCCCCTTGGGGCCGAGCTGGCGGAGAATCTCTGCAGAATGCCCACCGCCACCAAAGGTCACATCTACATACACCCCATCATCTTTGATGTTGAGGCCCGCAACAGACTCTTTTAGTAAAACCGGATTATGATATTCCATCGAAATCTTCATTTCCCATCACCTCTTCTGCCAATTCTGCAAAGTCATCGTCAGAAGACTGATCAAGTGTTTGTTCATACTTTTCCTTATCCCAAATCTCCACAATCTTGATCGCGGAAGAAAGAACAACTTCCTTGTTGATCTCCGCAAAACCCACGAGATCTTTTGGAATAAGCAATCTGCCGTTAGCATCAACCTCTACGGTTTTCACTCCGGCAGTAAAACGACGTATAAAATCGTTATTCTTCTTTTTGAAACGGTTCAGGCTATTTACTTTGCTCATCAGTTTATCCCACTCTTCCATAGGATACAACTCCAGGCAAGACTGAAAAACCGAGCGCTTCAGCACAAATCCGTCCTGCAGCATTGGCGCCAATTGCTTCTTTAACGCAGAAGGGACCATTAACCGGCCCTTAGCATCAACTTTGCATTCGTATGTCCCAATGAGATTTGCCACTTACTGCTTTTACAAAGTCAAATATATTGAAAATATTACCACAATTTACCACTTTTTACCACTTTGTTGATAAGTTTTGCCCATCTATATAGCTGAAAGACTTTTGGATAGCGCTATCACCTTAGCATTCAAGCGGTTGTTTTTGTGGGGGAAATTTTCCCAAAAAAAGCTGTAAATTCCTTGTGATTTTAGCAGCTAAAGCTTTGTCAAAAACCCGTACCTATTGCGCAAAAATGTTTATACTTGTAATGAATTCGCTATATTTGCGATTGCTAAACGCCAAAGGGTATCAATGAAAAACAGTTTAAGGCAAGAGGGAAAATTTAAATATTTAGAAAAGGGAGAAGGCACCCCGATAGTTATTTTACATGGTTTGATGGGTGGCCTAAGTAATTTTGACGGTGTAGTTGATTTTTTTCCCACCAAAGGCTATAAAGTTTTGATCCCTGAGTTGCCATTGTACTCCATGTCCCTGCTTAAAACAAGCGTGGGAACTTTCGCCAAATACATCAAGGAATTTATTGACATGAAGGGTTTTGAAGATGTGATCCTGTTAGGTAATTCCCTTGGAGGCCACATCGCCCTACTCACCACCAAGCTTTACCCTGAAGTAGTAAAAGCCCTTGTGATCACTGGGAGCTCGGGCCTCTATGAAAATGCGATGGGGGAGAGTTATCCCAGACGCGGCGACTACGAATTCATCAAGAAGAAAGCCCAGAATGTCTTTTATGATCCTGAGGTGGCAACCAAGGAGATCGTAGATGAAGTCTATGAAACCGTAAGTGACCGCAACAAACTTGTTAAAACCCTTGCCATCGCAAAAAGCGCCATACGGCACAATATGGCAAAGGATCTTCCTAAAATGCACAGCCCAACCTGCATCATCTGGGGGAAAAACGACGACGTCACCCCGCCCGAAGTGGCCGAAGATTTCCAGAAACTTCTTCCGAATTCCGATCTTTACTGGATCGATAAATGCGGGCATGCTGCCATGATGGAACATCCGGGCCTTTTTAACGATATTCTTTACGGCTGGTTACAAAAACGCGATCTTTAAGAATTCTGCCATGAAAATAAAATCGGCTGAATTTGTGATGAGCAACAGCAAAGTTGAGAAATGCCCCGATAGCAAGCTGCCGGAGTACGCCTTTATTGGCCGAAGTAACGTAGGCAAATCTTCGCTTATCAATATGCTGACCGGGCGAAAATCTCTCGCTAAAACCTCAGCAAAACCTGGAAAAACACAATTGATCAACCATTTCCTGATCAACGGGAACTGGCACCTGGTGGACCTTCCCGGATACGGCTACGCCAAGGTTTCAAAATCCACAAAAAAGACTTTTCAGAAATTCATCACCGCCTATTTTGAGAAGCGGCAACAGATGATTTGTGCTTTTGTCCTGATTGACAGCCGGCATAAACCACAGGCCATAGATATGGAATTCATGCAGTGGCTGGGCGAGCACCAGATCCCGTTCTGCATCATTTTCACCAAAGCTGATAAGCTGAAGCCTAAGGTGCTCGAGAAGAACATCAACGATTACCAGCAAGAAATGCTGCAAACCTGGGCAGAAATGCCGGAATTCTTCATAACCTCAGCAACCTCGGGAATAGGCCAGGAGGAAATTCTTGGTTATATCGACAGCATTAATCAGGAATTGCAGGCGGGAAATTAAAACGGACTGTTCTATTGGGTCCGGACCGAAATCCTAAGAATTTCGAAAATCATTTTCCGGAAATTTCTATTTTTCTCTTTACTCCTGCTGAACCTTTAGAAGAATTTTTTGAGGGCTGCGATAAGCTCCTCCAATTCTTTCATCTCCCCCAGTTTTTCAGCAGAGATCAACATTTGAAGCTCGCCATTTTCAGAAGCAAGAATAGCAGGAAAAGTAAATTTATAACCAAATTTCGACGCGTAAGTCTTCAAAAATTCATCTTTGTGCAGAAATTCCATAGGAATGGAAGATTTCTGCCTGAATTCCTTCCACTCCTTCTTTTCCGAAAAGTTTCCGTAGGTAAGCTTACAAAGATTGCAGTTGTAGGTAGAAGGCTCAAGTATCTTATGAGCAGCGTCCAGGAAAGCATTGGCCTTCCCGGATTCCGCGTTGTATATAAAGATTAGGCGATCCAATTACTTTTGGGTGATCTCCAGTTTTTCGGCGAAGTAATCGCAAAAATCCTTCATGGTAGCTGTCATCTTTTCGTCCTGGGTGGCCCGGTGAAAGGTATCGCTCATAGAGACCAACGTCTGATGAAAAAACTTCTTCATTTCATCTATAGGCATGTCTTTGGTCCAGAGATCGATACGCAAAGTTTCTTTTGCCTTACTATCCCAAACCGAAAGCATTAACGCTTTAGCCTCTTCCTTAAAGACATTCCCGTCTTCAGCGCTCCAGACAATCTCTTCCGGCACGCGATTCTCATCGGTGATTACTTCAATATTTATTTCAGATTTCTTGTATTCAGCCATTATTTCTTTGGTTTATAATTCGCAGTATTAAAAATCGTTTCGGCATCGGTTTGTATCATTTTTTCTACCGAAACATCGTTCTTTTCCATATACTTCCTGATCATTTGCCACCCGATATACTGCCCTACCCTATCGGGAGATTCCGTGTCGAGCACCAGGTGAAATTTTGAAAAAGGAGCAGGATACAGGAAGCGGGAAAAAAGTTCGGAATCGGTATCGAAGATGAGTTCATTTTCCACAAAATAACGCCATATCTGCTCTTCGTTATTCTGTACCCATTTCAGTTCATCTTTAGTATAGCCTATCTTTTCTGCATCGCTCACAGAAGGCAGCCACAGATCTTTCAAATAAAGAATCTTTCCGTAGTAAAGCATATGCGCCAGAAAAGTACGCGAGGCAGGTTGCGGCACATATTCCTTCGCGTAGGCATCGGCAACATCGGGCAAAATTTGTTCTTTTCTGAAGTTCTTTTTAAGGTATTCCTGAAGCCCGGTGTAGAAATGATGATTTTCGCCCAAATAAGTGTCCAGGGCAATGAAAAGATAATCGTCAGAAACCAGCACCTTGTGCTTGTAGTCGACTTTAGAAGTGATCGTGATCACCGTAGGCGCCTCAAAATGGGGAAAATAATATTTTATATGCTGAAAAAGCTGTTGCAGTTCGTCGGTTTCCGCAGAAAAATCAGGAAAAGACTTCGCGACTTCCGTGTTGATCTCCTGCTGAATGGTATCGTTCATTTTCTCTAGCCACACACTGTCCGAATATTTCTTCGGAAACAAAAAAGGATAATCTTTCTTGAGTTTCGGAAGATCTTCGGGCTGAGATTGGGCAAATTTCTGATCGAATCTTATCACATTAAAATCCACAGGCACCTTCTCAATTTCCTTTTGGGTCTTTGAAGTCTCCTCACATGAAAAAAGAGCCAAAATAACTGCAAAAAGAAGAATTTTCCTCATCATAGCCTCGTTCTTTGGAAGGCTTTAACGCCCGCCACTTTCATTAATTAGGTGAATATAGTAGATTTGTGTGCAAAGGTATTGTTTAGAAATTTAATCCCCAATGTTATGCAAACGGAAAAGATCGTAGATTATATTGCCGACTGGCTGAAAGATTACGCTACTAAAGCGAATATGAATGGCTTTGTGGTCGGGATAAGCGGGGGCATTGACTCGGCAGTTTGTTCCGCTTTGTGTGCCAAAACGGGACTTCGCACCCTTTGCCTCGAAATGCCTATTCACCAGGACACCAGCCATGTGACCCGCGCTCAAACACATATTCAGATGCTGAAGCACCACTACGCCAATGTGAGCAATGTAGAGGTAAATCTTACTCCTGTTTTCGAAAACTTCAAAACGGCATTACCGTCAGCAGAAACTTCAGAAAAAGACACGCTGGACCTTGCTTTGGCAAATTCCAGAGCCCGTCTGCGGATGACCACCTTATACTATTTTGCAGGCCTGCACGGTTATCTTGTAGCCGGAACCGGCAATAAAGTAGAAGACTTTGGGGTTGGATTTTTTACCAAATACGGCGATGGCGGAGTTGACCTTGCTCCCATTGCCGATCTTATGAAAAGTGATGTGTATGAAATTGGGCGATTTTTGGGTGTTCCCGAAGAGATCCTGCAAGCTCCCCCCACCGATGGGCTTTTTGGCGACAGCCGCAGTGACGAAGTCCAGCTGGGAGCCAGTTACGACGAATTAGAGTGGGCTATGAAAATGCAGGAACAGGGAAAGCAGGAAGAAGAATTTTCAGGCCGACAACTGGAAGTTTTTAAAATTTACAACAGGCTTCACACCAGGAACAGACATAAAATGGATCCTCTGCCGGTTTGCGAAATTCCCTTTCATCTGAAGAATTAATCCTTTTATCGAATAAGAAGACTTTGGTTAAGTTTTGACGTGATTATCAGTTATTTTTAAATTGATAATCCGGTACCTAACCCTGCTATGGTGCATCTATAACCAACCAAAGATTATGTATTCAGTATTAATTGCCGATCACCATCCGATTATCAGCAAAGGCATAGGCTCGGTGCTCAGGAATAATCCTGCGCTCGAGATTAATGGCAGTGTTACTACGGGGGACGAACTTTTCAGTTATTTACAAAATAAGGTTCCGGATGTTCTCATCATGGAACTCGATCTTCCTAAGATCAATGGCATCAATGCCCTCAGGACGATCAAAAAAGAATATCCTCAAACCAAGATCCTTATTTACAGTTGCCATCCCGAAGAGATGTATGCCCTTAGCGCCATCAAGGCCGGGGCTGCAGGTTATATTTCTAAAACCGTGAGAACCGATAAACTCGAGGCGGCCATCTATCAGGTGGCAAGAGGCGGGATTTACTTAAATCAACAAATCACTCAGCGTCTTAACTCCGGAATTTCACAGGGCAAAGGCCTGGTAGCAAGATTCAAAAGGCTTTCTACGCGGGAGACCGAAGTCTTGAACCTTATTTCTTCAGGGAAGCGAAACAAGGATATAGCTGAAGCGCTTTCCATCAACGAAAAGACGGTGAGTACCTATAAAACCAGACTGCTAAAGAAATTGAGGGTAGATAATGTAGCCGATCTTATCACGCAGGCGAGGCTGCTACAGCTCAATACTACATAACGCGGTTGAGCTTATTTGAAAGTACTTTGTTCAGGTTCAGGTAGTCCATGACATCCTGTAAGGTAGAAGAATGGTCTTCATCGGAATTTTCTTTTACCGCCTCCTTGAGCTCTTCGATCTTGCGGCTTACGAGATACCTTCTTAACGTGAGAATGGTTTCACTCACCAGTCGTGCAATAGAATCTGTTTTCTCCTTTACAAAAATATCCATCCGGTCCCAGTCATGAAGCTGGTAACGCTCCTCTTCCATGAGGATATCGGTCACTTCTGAAGCCGGTTCAGGATCTATCCCGTTCACAAAGTTTTTTATACTGAATTCTTCATCGCTGTTCAGCTTCTGAATAAGCTGCTCATAAATCGTCCGAAAACCGGGATTAGTGAAGGCCACCTCATCTTCCTGAAGATCAAGGAATATTTTTTCGAATACTTTACCTTCCTGCTTCTCCGGCTCCAGCACGAGTTCGCCATGCTCATTTTCCTTAAGCAACAGGTCTTCAAATTCTTCTTTCCGGTTGCCATATAACAATAACAGCCGGATAATATCCCGCTCCAGCTTGTACTGCTGGTCGATCTTTGGCCTTGGCTGTTCAGTTTCTTTTACAACTTCAAGAGCTTCCTTTCGCTGTTTTTTCTGCGGACCGGTTTTCCCGGCTTTCGCATTGAGTTGAGCGAGCGTAGTGAAAAGCACATCTTCAGAAATATCCATGATGCGTGCGCACTCCTGCAAATAAACTTCCTGCTGAATATTATCGGGGATTTTTGAAATACTGGTAACCATATCCCTGATGAGCTCAGCCTTTTTTACCGGGTCGCTTTTCGCCTCCTTCATCAGCAGCGAAGCTTTATAGCTGATAAAATCCTGTGAATTTTCACCCAGGAATTCTCTCAATTCTGCTTCGGAATTTTTCCTGGCAAAACTATCGGGGTCCTCCCCTTCCGGAAAAGCACAAATCTTTACGTTCATTCCCTGCTCGAGGATCAAATCGATTCCACGAAGGGAAGCTCTTTGCCCGGCGGCATCGCCATCAAAAAGCACGGTAATATTTCTGGTAAGCCGGTTGATCAGCCTGATCTGCTCTGAAGTTAGCGCGGTTCCTGAAGAAGAAACCACATTTTCGATCCCGCTTTGATGAAACTGGATCACATCAGTATACCCCTCAACCAGGTAACAGTTATCTTCTTTCGCGATTGACTGCTTGGCGTAGTAGATTCCGTAGAGAACCTTGCTTTTGTGATAGATCTCACTTTCAGGAGAATTGAGATATTTAGCAGCCTTTTTGTCGTTGCCCAGAATTCTCCCTCCAAATCCAAGCACCCGCCCAGACATAGAATGGATAGGAAACATCACCCTTCCCTTAAAACGGTCAAACTGCTTTTCACCTTTTACAATGCTGAGTCCGGTCTTCTCAAGATAGTCTAGTTTATAACCTTCTCCAAGGGCTTTTTTGGTAAAGGAGTCCCATTCATCGAGGCAGTATCCCAGCTCAAATTTCCGGATGGTTTCATCGGTAAAACCGCGTTCCTTGAAATAGCTGAGGCCAATGGCCTTTCCCCGCTCGGTTTTCAGAAGGGTTTTTTGGAACTCATCTCGGGCAAATTCCGAAACGAGATACATACTCTCCCGTTCATCTGCCTGCTGCTTCTGCTCATCGCTCTGCTGCGTTTCCTCAATTTCAATTCCGTACTTTTTTGCGAGGTATTTTATGGCTTCAGGATAAGTGAAATGCTCATGCTCCATGAGAAAGGCCACCACATTGCCGCCTTTTCCACTGGAAAAATCCTTCCAGATCTGCTTTACAGGAGAAACCATAAAGCTCGGCGTACGCTCGTCGGAAAAAGGACTGAGTCCTTTAAAGTTGGATCCCGATTTCTTCAACTGCACAAAATCACCAATCACCTCCTCAACACGGGCGGTTTCAAAAACATTGTCTATGGTAGATTTAGAGATCACAGCATCTATAATAATAAGCCAGACCTCACAGGTTTTAGAAATCTGTGAGGTCTTTAAAGTTAACGCAAAATTACAAATTTTTGTTGGCTAATCGATATCAAATCTCAATCCAAGAGACACCATATGCAGTTCCACCGGGTTATTCCTAAAGATCGAGTTAAGACCATACCTGGCGTAGAGGGTCGCTCCACCCCAACCCACATAACCAGCAAGGCCGTATACTGCGTCATTGGTATTATAGTCACTCTTGATCTTTTGCTTCACGTGCTCCCCGTTTTCCTCAAATTTAAGCTTCTGGCGCTCTCCAATATTGAAGCCAGCATATCCTCCAATACCTAACTTGAATTTGTTGGCAGTAGAGTACCTGATACTGGTTTCCGACTCGTTTACCCGAGAGGGTCCTATTTCGAAATAAACCGGAAACACGAGATTATCGGTTCTAAACTTCGATTTCTTCAGGTTCAGGGGATATTCCTCAAGCACCGTTTGATCTCCATCCTCCACGAAGTATCGGTTATCGGTGGGTTTTAATCCGTTGAACTGGAAGGAAAAACCATATTTGAAGCGCAGCCAGTTGGAATTTTTAAACACCCGGGTTCTCCAGGACCAACCAATCTCGAAGAAGCGGCTGCCGGCGATCTTAAAATCGGAGTCGTTCAAGCCCTGTCCATCCGCCAGGGCATTATTGAAGCCCGCCGCCAGCACCAAATCGCTATAAGTCCTTCTGTCGTACTTAAATTTGCTTTCAGTATCGCCTCCAGAGGAGTTCGTTTCAGAATTTCGCTCCTGCAGGGCCACTTCATTTTCCAGGATAGCAGTGCGATTTTTGATGTTTAGCGCGTGTTTTTCAGCCTCCTCTTCCCTCATCCTGTCTGCTTCGTATGGAGAGATCTCATCCTCTTCAAGCCTGCGGTTAATATCTGCTAACTTCGCCTTTAGCTTTTCCTTTTCCTCTTTGAGTATCTTCTCTTTCTGATTTTCAAGATATTCCTGCCGTGTCGGCTCTTTCTGTTCCTGAGCCTGGACAAGCTCGTTGCTCAAGGTGAAAAAGGTAATTGCAACGTAAAAAATTAATGCTTTCATGATGATGATTTTTTCTCCGGCTTTTTTTTCCGGAAATTGATTGATAAATAACCCTTTTTGTGATGAAAATTTTTATTCGTTTCTCTGTACGACCGCGCTTTTTGCCTTCTGAAAACCTTCTTTCAGATATTCAAAAGCCTTCATTTTTATTGATTCTTGCTCATTATCTTCCATCTCAGCCAATAATTTTCTACCGGTCACGGCCTTCGATTCCATATCCGTTTGTTTTTCCATTTTGGCATTCGCCTCCGCCAGCAGGGCTTCCACTTCAGCATCGCTCACCTCAACAGTTTTCGTCGCTGCGTTCTTACCAGTCTTAGCTATTATTTCTTCTGTTTTCTGCGGAAGCAAAACCTCCTCAGCTCTTTCCCTCTTTAAAGCTGAAGATAAAATTGGGCTTATTTCCCTTCTTCCTTTTTCTTCGGAAGCAACTGCTGAAGCTACTTCTGTTTTTGCAGCTTTTACCTGCCCGTCTTTGTCAGAATCTCCTTCATATTTCGTGGAGTCAGAAGAAGTTACTTCCGAAGCAGGCTGAAATTGGGAATTTTCAACAGTTTCTTCCGAAGCAATTTCCGTAGCAGGCTGAAATTCTCCATTTCCAACAGGTTCTTTGGAAGCTCCATCCACCACCGCAGGTGCGACCGGATTCCCGGGTCGAAAGTAAATGCCACCGGCGAGCAATGCCAACAGAAGAACAGCCGCCACCGCCATCCACCAGCGCGGTTTCCGGCTGATTTTCGCTGAATCATCCAACCTGGCAGAAAGTTTCTCCCAGCTTTCGGCAGAAGGTTCTATCCTTCTCTTCTCCAGCTCTTCCCTCATCCTGTCTTCAAAATTAATTGGTGCCATAGTCTGCTGTAATTTGTGATTTTAACTTTTCCTGCAGCATTTTCCTCGCCTTGAACAGCTGCGATTTCGAGGTACCCTCACTTATCTCCAGCATTCCTGCAATTTCAGAATGTTTGTATCCTTCTATCGCGTACATCACGAAGACCATACGGTAACCTTCAGGCAAATCATCGATGAGGTTCTGGATATGGGCTGCATTCAATTCCGAAGAGATTTCGTCAGAAACTTCAGCATAACGCGCCATGTCTTCCTCCTGAAATTCGATATTTTTCCGTTGCCTTAAAAATGAGATCGCCTCGCGAACCATGATGCGCCGCACCCAGCCCTCAAAACTGCCCTCATTCCTGAAATCTTTCAGATGCGTAAACACTTTCAGAAATCCATTCAGCATCACCTCTTCGGCGTGATGAAGATCTTTTATATACTGCCGGCAAATGCTCAACATTTTTGGGGAATGAAGCTCATAAAGCTGCCGCTGCGCCTCGCGGTCGTTCGCGGCAGCACGTTTTATGAGCTTGGCTTCGTTCCTAAATAGTTGAATTACTTTCACCGGCTTTTTTTTGGCCCTCTATTAACATAGACGCACTAAATTTACAAAAGGTTGCCTGAGAAAAATATTTTTTCGCTTTTCCTTATTAATTCTCCTGCTTTCCGGCTTTCTGCCTGATAAAGGAATTCCTGCTCAAATCTCGTATCTTTGCCGCAGAATTTATTTCTATGTCTGAAACCAAGCTTACCCGCATCAATAAATACTTAAGTGAAGTTGGCTTCTGCTCCCGCCGCGAAGCAGACAAACTTATAGACCAGGGCCGCATCACCCTAAACGGAAAGGTTCCGGAAATGGGCACGAAGATCGCTCCCGGTGATGTAGTGCGGGTTGATGGCAAATTGATTTCCGAAGAAGAAAAGGAAGAACCCAACATTTATTTGGCTTTTAATAAACCGGCAGGAATCGTCTGTACTACCGATACCCGCGTGGAGAAGGACAATATTATCGACTATATTAATTACCCAAAGCGCATTTTTCCCATCGGCCGGCTGGATAAACCCAGCGAAGGACTCATCTTTTTGACCAACGATGGCGATATCGTAAACAAAATTCTGCGCGCCAGAAATAATCACGAAAAGGAATATGTGGTGAGCGTGAATCGCCCTGTAACGCCCGATTTTATAAAGAGAATGAGCAACGGCGTACCAATTCTGGATACGGTAACCCGGGAATGTGAGGTAGAACGACTGGGAAAACATGATTTTCGCATCGTCCTCACCCAGGGACTTAACCGGCAGATCAGGAGAATGTGCGAATACCTTGGCTACGAGGTAACCGCTCTAAAGCGGATTCGGATCATGAATGTGATGCTCGACGTACCGGTAGGCAAATGGCGGGATCTTACTCAAGAGGAACTTGACACCATCAACAGGATGGTAGATGAGTCCAGCAAAACGGAAGAAGCATCAAAATTGTCCAAAGAAAACGGCAAAACCCGCCCTGAAAGAAGCCCCAGAGAAAGGAAAAGCTTCAAAGGCAGGAAGCGGCGTGACAGGAAATCTTAACAGATTATTAGCGCGGCCTCTGCCCCGAATGTAGACTTATCTTCTTAATTTTAACAAAGAGCACCTTCAGGAACAAATAAAGTTCCCGGAAGCCTCTTCCGTTTTCTAACCGAAAAAACCAAAAATGAAGATACAACCATTCCATTTGGCCATACCTGTAGATGACCTGGAGAAGGCGCGCCAATTTTACACTGATGTACTTGGCTGCGGGGAAGGCAGAAGCAGCGACCAGTGGGTAGATTTCAACTTCTTCGGCCATCAGCTGGTAATCCACAAAAAACCTAAAGAAGAAACTGAAACCAAACACAGCAATCCGGTGGACGGAAAAAATGTGCCGGTGCCGCATTTTGGCGTGGTCTTGCAATGGGAGGTTTTCCACGAATTCGTAAAACTTCTAAAGCGCAAAGGCATTGAATTTAATATTGAACCCTATACCCGTTTTGAAGGGCAGCCGGGAGAACAAGCAACCATGTTCTTTGAAGACCCCAGCGGCAATGCCCTCGAGTTCAAAGCCTTTAAAAATATGGACCAACTTTTTGCCAGCTAAAATCTAACCAACCAGAATTTTATATGGATAAATTAAAACCAGCCCTGGTACGACAGATCTTTGTACTGTTCCTGATCTTGTTTTTGGGGGTTTTAATTTTTAGGGAAATCATACCTTACCTTTCGGGAGTGTTAGGGGCCGTAACCCTGTACGTGCTGTTGCGCAACTGGATGAAAAAATTACTGGCCCGCGGCTGGAGCGCCGGCCTTGCAGCAAGTACACTTATGGCAGGCTCTTTCATCGGGATCCTGGTTCCGGTGAGCCTTATCGTATTTATGCTCACGTCAAAGATCGGAAAGGCGGTGGCAAATTCCGAAAGGGTCCTTAGGGCACTTAAAGAGCAACTCGATAAGGTCGAGCATTTTTTAGGTTATAATATTAGTGCCTCTATAGACACTTCTGCCATCACCAGCTGGACCTCCAAAAGCCTTCAGAATCTTGCAGGAGGCACGTTTGATGCTTTTATAGCCATAGGGATCATGTATTTTATGCTCTATTATATGTTGATCAATATTGATTCGCTGAAATCTTCATTGATACAATACATTCCCCTGGGCAAAGATAACCTCCAGACCATCGGGGATGAAAGTGACGAACTGGTGAAGTCGAACGCCCTCGGAATTCCGCTGGTGGCATTGTGCCAGGGATTGATCGCTCTCATTGGCTATCTGGTGCTCGGGGTGCCCGATCCTTTTTTCTGGTTTGTGATTACAGCCATAGGCTCCATGATCCCTTTTATAGGAACGGCCATCGGGATCATTCCTGTAGCTATTCTGCTGTTCGCCCAGGGCAATACCTGGCAGGGAGTGGCCATTATTATCTATGGATTCACGGTGGTGGGTGTTACCGATAATTTAATCAGACTGTACGTGCTGGAGAGGCTGGCGAGTGTTCACCCATTGATCACCCTCTTTGGTGTACTTATAGGGGTACCGCTTTTCGGGTTTATCGGCCTGATCTTTGGACCGCTTTTGGTATCTCTTTTTCTGTTGATCCTGAAGATCTACAAAAAAGAATATGGCAATGCACAAGAAAAATTATAAACAACTAAAATAGAAAAGATATGTTCAGCAAAAAGAAAGAAGAAATTAGCGAAAAATATGTCAAATCCGGTGCGGCAAAGATCAAGAATGACGATCTGGAATTGGCAGCAGATAGCCAGCAAGAGATCTCCAGTAAAATTACAAATTCTGGTACACTTCGAAAATATGCCGAATTGGCCAAGATCATGTTCGGAATGCTAAAAGATTATCGAAAGGGTGCCTACACCAACGTGCCCTGGTTCACCATTGCTTCTATCGGTTTTTCACTCTTGTACGTCCTGAATCCTATGGATATCATGCCCGACTTCATTCCCGGGATTGGTTATGTTGACGATTTCGCCATTATGACCATTGCCATGAGATTCATAGAATCAGACCTGCATCATTACCTGGACTGGAAACTGGAAGAAGCCTAAACCGCACAGGCTATTTTCTTGCTGCTCTGTGGCGTTCCCTCGCCAACAAGGTGTTTTTAAGAAGCATGGAAACCGTCATTGGCCCTACTCCTCCCGGTACAGGCGTGATATAGGAAGCTCTGTCTTTAACATTGTCGAAATCAACATCTCCCTTGATCACATATCCTTTCGGACTGTCTTCATCGGGAACACGACTGATTCCCACATCGATGATCACCGCATCGTCCTTGATCATTTCCTTCTTAAGGAAATCTGGAATACCAACGGCAATAATGATAATATCAGCCTGGGAGGTGATTTGCGTAATGTTTTTAGTAAACTCGTGAGTAAGAGTAACGGTAGAATTTCCGGGGAAACCACTCCTTCCCATCAGGATGCTCATCGGGCGGCCCACAATGTAACTGCGGCCAATTACCACGGTGTGCTTTCCTTTTGTAGGAATATCATATCTCTCGAGTAATTCCAGAATTCCGAAAGGCGTGGCAGGAATGAAAGTGGTCATATCCAAAGCCATTTTCCCAAAGTTGGTGGGATGAAAACCATCTACATCCTTATCGGGATCTACGGCGTTCAAAACTTTTTGGGTATCTATCTGGGGTGGCAGCGGCAACTGAACTATAAAACCGTCAATATCGTCATTCTGGTTCAGCTCCTCGATCTTGTCCAATAACTCGAGTTCGCTTACGGTATTTGGCAATCTAAAGAGAGAAGATTCAAACCCAACACGCTCGCAGGCTTTCACCTTGCTGTTTACATAGGTAAGGCTCGCCCCGTCTTTTCCAACGATAATCGCCGCAAGATGCGGAACTTTTTCTCCGCGCTCTTTCATTTTTGAAACCTCAGCAGCTATCTCATTCTTGATGTCGTTGCTGATTTTTTTCCCGTCTAGTATTGTCATGTTCAGTGTTCAGTTAGCAGTCTTGGCTCGGTATGCAGTTATTCTTTAACAGCCCCAAACTTACCTAAGTTATTGATAAAATAAAAGGGCTGAACTTTTGCGAGTCCAGCCCTTTGAATAAATATTCTTACTTCATCCCCTTCATCATCTGCATCATCTTTTGGCCGCCGCCACCCTGCATCATTTTCATCATTTTGCCCATCTGATTGAATTGTTTGAGCAGCTGATTCACTTCCTGCACCGAAGTTCCCGATCCTTTCCCAATCCTTTTCTTACGGCTGGAATTAATGATCTTAGGGTTACTTCTTTCTTCAGGAGTCATTGAATGAATGATGGCTTCAATTCCTTTAAAAGCATCGTCATCTATATCGACGTCTTTCAGCATTTTTCCGGCTCCGGGAATCATTCCCATCAGGTCTTTCATAGACCCCATTTTCTTGATCTGCTGAAGCTGATTAAGAAAATCATCGAATCCGAATTTATTTTTGGCGATCTTCTTCTGAAGTTTTCGCGCTTCTTCTTCGTCGTATTGTTCCTGGGCGCGTTCCACAAGAGACACCACATCTCCCATTCCCAGAATCCTGTCGGCCATACGGGAAGGGTAGAACACATCAATAGCGTCCATCTTTTCACCGGTACCGATGAATTTGATCGGTTTATTTACTACCGATTTAATTGAAATAGCCGCACCACCACGGGTATCACCATCAAGTTTGGTAAGGATCACCCCGTCAAAATTCAATCTTTCGTTGAAGGTTTTAGCAGTGTTCACCGCATCCTGACCGGTCATAGAGTCAACTACGAACAAGGTTTCCTGAGGCTCTATCGCCTTGTGGATATTCGCGATTTCGGTCATCATGGTTTCATCAACAGCAAGACGACCAGCGGTATCGATGATCACCACGTTATGACCATTCTCTTTGGCGTAGGCAATTGCTGATTTCGAAATAGCTACCGGATCCTGGTTGCCTTCTTCGGAATACACCTCAACACCAATCTGTTCTCCAACTACATGAAGCTGATTGATCGCAGCAGGTCGGTACACGTCACAGGCCACCAAAAGCGGTTTCTTTGTCTTTTTCTTCTTGAGATAATTGGCCAGTTTCCCCGAGAAAGTGGTTTTACCACTACCCTGTAGCCCTGACATCAGGATCACAGATGGAGTTCCCGAAAGATTGATCCCCTCGGCTTCACCACCCATCAGCTGGGTAAGCTCGTCTTTTACAAGCTTCACCATCATCTGGCCCGGCTTAAGGGCAGTCAATACGTCTTGTCCAAGAGCCTTTTCTTTCACCACATTAGTGAAATCCTTGGCAATTTTATAGTTCACATCGGCATCCACAAGCGCCCGCCTTACTTCTTTCAAAGTTTCGGCTACGTTTACTTCGGTAATCTGCCCGTGTCCCTTGAGGACGTGTAAGGCATTATCTAACTTATCGCTTAAATTATCAAACATAGTCTCTACTGTGATTTAATTTCACGCGGTCCCGCCGCGGATTGCAAATTTAATGATTTGAGCCTGAAGTGAAAAGTTTTTATTCCGGGGCTGAAAATTTCTTTTTCTGAACAATATTTTTCAAAATTGAACATTTCTACCAAGACTCTTTTCACACTAAGAAAAGCTCCCGCAGATCACGCTGAAAACCGCAGAAACCTCTTCAAATTTTTCTTTCCTCTTTCCTCTTTTCTCTCTTGGCTCTTGTCTCTAGACCCTAGACTCCTGTCTCTCCTTACATTCTCTCCGGAACCTGAATTCCCAGAAGCCTGAAGCCAGATTTGATCACAGTGGCCACCGAATTAGCCAATTGCACGCGGAAGATCTTTTGCTCTTCGGAATCGGCACCCAGTATGGTCACATTCTGATAAAAAGAGTTGAATTCTTTCACCAGGTCGTAAACGTAATTGGCGATCAAAGCGGGGCTATGATTTTCGGCAGCAAGCTGAATGGTTTCAGGAAAAAGCTGAAGCTGCTTGATGAGCTCTTTCTCCTTTTCGTGAAATTCGTAATTTTCAGAGACCGTTTTACTGAAGTCAAAATCGGCTTTCCTGATGATAGATTGGATCCTGGCGTAGGTATACTGAATGAAAGGTCCCGTATTTCCCTGAAAATCGACAGATTCTTCAGGGTTGAACAGGATCCGTTTTTTAGGATCTACTTTCAGAATATAGTATTTCAAAGCGCCAAGGCCAATGATACGGTATAATTCTTCTTTTTCAGCTTCGGAATACCCCTCAAGTTTTCCTAATTCTTCAGAAATAGAACGGGCGGTTTCAGTCATTTCTTCAATAAGATCATCGGCATCAACCACAGTGCCTTCGCGACTTTTCATCTTTCCGCTTGGCAGATCCACCATGCCGTAGCTCAAATGATACAGATAATCTGCCCAGTCGAAACCGAGTTTTTTCAGAATAAGGAATAATACCTTAAAATGATAATCCTGCTCATTTCCAACGGTATAAACCATTCCTTTAATATCAAAATCCTTCACCCGCTGTATCGCCGTTCCGATGTCCTGCGTCATATAAACCGCAGTCCCGTCACTTCGAAGCACGATTTTCTCGTCCAGTCCTTCATCTGTAAGATCTATCCAGACGCTGCCGTCTTCTTTTTTATAAAAAACACCTTTCTCCAGCCCCTGCATCACCACATCTTTTCCGAGGAGATAGGTATCACTTTCATAATAATTCTTGTCAAAATCTACTCCCAGAGCTTCGTAGGTCTTATCGAAACCTTTATAAACCCATTGGTTCATTTTCTCCCAAAGCGCCACCACTTCAGGATCGCCGGCTTCCCACTTCAGCAACATCTGTTTTGCTTCCACCATAATTGGCGCTTCGGCTTTTGCAGCTTCTTCGGAAATTCCTTTCTCCTGAAGCTCCTTCACCTGCTTTTTGTATTCCTGGTCAAACTTCACGTAGTAATTTCCTACAAGCTTATCCCCTTTGATCCCGGCAGACTCCGGAGTCTCGTCATTTCCAAAACGTTGCCATGCCAGCATGGATTTGCAGATATGGATTCCGCGGTCATTGATGATCTGGGTTTTATAGGCCTTCGTTCCTGAAGCCTTCAAGATCTCTGAAACCGAATACCCCAAAAGAATATTCCGGATATGCCCGAGGTGTAAAGGCTTATTGGTATTTGGTGAAGAATATTCGACCATCACCCCTTTTTCTTCTGAAGCCGGCTGCAGAATTCCAAAATTATCGCTGTTCTTCACATCATTGAAAAAATCGAGGTAATAGCTATCGCTCAGCACAATATTCAGAAAGCCTTTCACCACGTTGAAGCGGCTCACTTCCGAAACATTTTCGACCAGGTAATTCCCAATGTCTTCGCCCAGCTTCACGGGATTGGTCTTCACCTGGCGCAACATAGGAAAAGTCACCAGGGTGATGTCACCTTCAAAGTCCTTACGGGTGGGCTGAAATTCGACAGTGTCGATCTCAACTTCATATAATTTTTTTACAGCTTCTTTTACTTTCGAGGAAAGTATGTTTTGAATGGCCATTTTTCCTATGTTTTATAAATTTTTGATTCGAATAAGGAGCCGCAAAGATAAGAGAAAATAGGCTTTTGCCCAGAGGCTTTATATTCAAATCCTTATCTTTAGAAAAAAAGCTATGCTCCTGAACATTTCCTATAACCGGGCCGACATCAAAGAGAAGATCGATAAGGAAGTAGGGCCACCTTTTACGCTGATGCAAAGAGTAAAAATTAAAGGCAGCGGTTCGCCAAAACTGCACATTACTTCGGTAAGTATCGACATTCACAACCTGCTCATCCTGGACAACAACACCAATACCTGCAATGTAGAACTGCGTCCAAAAGGAATTATTATCCGCTTCCGCTCTTTGCTGGAGACTTACGCCCTCGTGATCCCATATTATAAACTGAATCTATACAAGGGGAAGGCACAGGAATATTCGATGTACAGAGATCATTATTTTATCAAGGTGAAAGCTGAAGATAAGGCGGTTCATGCTTTTTTCAGAAAAGTGATAGATTATAAATCAGACAACGCGCCTACGCATATAGACGACCTGTAGTGACCACAAACAAGTTTACGAATTGTAATGGCAGTTTTAGGCGTAGCCTTCCACCAGGTTATCTCTTTCTGAAAGCCAGCCCTCCAACCAAAGCCAGGATTCCGAAGGCGATCATGGCGTAAGATTGGGTATTATCGCCCTGCGCCTCGATCTTCAGAGGCCCGGCGTCGAAAGCAAATTCGGGGCTAACGAGGGTATAAATCCCATACCCTATAAGGCCGACTCCACTTACCAGTAGTGCTATTTTGAGAACGTTGTTCATTTTATAAAGTTTTACTAAGGCTTGGTGAAAGTACTAATTTTATTGGTATTTTATGCTTATAAACCATCCTGATGCGTATACTTCTCACCGGCGCCAACGGTTACATTGGCATGCGCCTTCTGCCACAACTTTTGGAACTCGGCCATGAAGTGGTTTGCGCCGTGCGGAATACCGCGCGTTTTTCTTCTGCTGAAGAAATACGTGAACAGGTAGAGCTGGTGGAGATCGATTTTCTGGAGACTACTGATACTCCCGAAGCCCTCAAAAATATTGATGTTGCATACTACCTGATCCATTCCATGTCTGGCTCTACGAAAGATTTCGGAAGCCTTGAGGCCAAAGCTGCACGCAATTTTAACAATCTTATGGCTGGCACCAGCGTGCAGCAGGTGATCTACCTCAGCGGGATCATCAATGAACAGGAGCTTTCAAAACACCTGACCTCGCGTAAAAAAGTAGAGGAGATTCTCTACGAGGGTAATTTTAAACTCACTGTGCTTAGAGCCGCAATTATCGTGGGCTCGGGCAGCTCTTCTTTCGAGATTATCAGGGACCTCTGCGAGAAATTACCCATCATGATCACCCCTTCATGGGTGAAAACCAAATGCCAGCCGATTGCTATTCGCGATGTTCTTCATTTTTTGACCGGCGTTATAGGCAATGAAAAATGCTACAACCAGTCTTTTGACATTGGCGGCCCTGATGTTCTTACTTACCAGGAAATGATGGAGACCTATTCCCGGATTCGGGGACTAAAACTGTGGATCATCAATGTGCCGGTAATGTCGCCAAAACTCTCCTCCTACTGGCTCTATTTTGTCACCTCAACTTCGTATAAATTGGCGCAGAACCTGGTGGACAGCATGAAGGTAGAGGTCACGACAAAAGATCGCCGACTGCAGGAGATCCTGGATATTCAACCCATCAGCTATGATGAAGCTATTCGCCTGGCCTTCTATAAGATCGAACAAAACCAGGTAATTTCGAGCTGGAAGGATTCTTTAAGCAGCGGTCGCTTCAGAAAAGAACTCAATAAATACATCCAGGTGCCCAAGTACGGGTGCCTTAGGGACGTGCAGAAAGCGAAAACCGACAATCCGGAAGAGTCCCTGGAAAAGATTTGGGCTATAGGCGGAAAGAACGGTTGGTACTACGGTAACTGGCTCTGGAGGATTCGCGGTTATATGGATAAAATCTTCGGAGGGGTTGGTCTGCGCCGAGGAAGAACCAACCCTGACCAGATCTCGGCAGGAGATTCGCTGGATTTTTGGCGTGTCCTTCTGGCCGACAAAGAAGAAAGAAGGCTCTTGCTTTTCGCTGAAATGAAAGTACCCGGGGAGGCCTGGCTGGAATTCAAAATAGATAAGGAAAACGTCTTGCATCAAACTGCCACCTTTCGCCCAAAAGGGCTGTGGGGCCGGCTCTACTGGTATTCGATGTATCCCTTCCATTATTTTATCTTTGAAGGAATGTGTAATCAAATCGCCAAAGCCAGCCCCAAGGAAAAGGCCGCTTAAAACCAAAACCACCACATTTGAAAAAGATACAGCAATACCTCCGGCAAAATATTCTTTTCAGCGTCGCGACAATTCTCCTCTTTTCATTCTCCCTCATCATCTTCTTTTTTACTGAAGATTTTTACGAACTCATCGATACGGCCTCCATTTGGGTACGGGAATTTTTCGGTGCTTTCTATCTGTGGCTGGGCTTGCTGTGTGTTCTTTTCCTCTTGTTCATAGCCTTCACAAGGTTTGGAAAGATAAGGCTTGGAGATGGTCCGCCGCAATTCGACCGGCTGTCCTGGATCGCCATGCTTTACAGTGCCGGGATGGGAGCAGGAATCTTACTGCGGGCAGTACAGGAGCCGGTTTTCATGTTCCTGCATCCACCGATCCAGACGAATTCTTCTGAAGCTATTATCGCCCTGGAGTATACTTTTTACCAGTGGGGCTTTACCGCCTGGGCCTTCTACGGTATGTTTGCACTTCTTATAGCCTACGCGATCTTTGTAAGAAAAAGAAAGATCATGCTGGGCCACAGCCTGCCGCATTTTAAACGGATAAGATTGCTCCCAAAAGGCATCGATCTTTTGACCATTCTCACCACTGTCTTTGGACTTGTCGCTGCCATTGGCCTGGGAACTACGCAGATCGAGGGCGGAATCAGTCACCTCTACTCGACAACTCCCGGAAATCTCAGCCTTACTCTTGTGCTTACTTTCCTCATCTGTCTATTGGCTTTTATTTCGGCCTGGGCGGGCGTGGAGAAAGGTATCAAACGCATTTCCAACTGGAATATCTACATTACCGTTTTACTGCTGATCTTTGTTTTTGCTGAAGGCGATATGGGGCAAATTCTGTCCCGATTCTTTGAAGCCCTTTACCATTATATCCTCGATTTTCTGCCGCTAAGCCTTGCCTACGGCAAATACAATCCCGGCAAGATCTTCCTAACCGACTGGACCTACTATTACTGGGCTTTCTGGCTAGCCTGGGCACCTTTCACCGGAGTCTTTATCGCGAGAATCTCTAAAGGAAGGACTATTCGTGAGATGATATTGGGCGTTTTACTGATCCCTTCTGTCGGGAGTTTTTTCTGGTTCAGCGTGTTTGGATCTTCCTCTTTCGATATTGTTGAAAGCAGCGGAAATCCGGAGCAATTTGGCAACGTCTTCACCTCGATCTTCCATTTTTTTGAAGCGCTTCCTTTTTCCAACATCAGCAATATTGTGACCGTACTACTGCTGATTAGTTTTCTCGTGACCTCGGTAGATTCAGCTATTTACGTGCTCAGCATGTTCAGCGATGAGGGCAGGGAAAATCCAAAACGAAGATACCGGCTCATCTGGGCCATTCTTATCCTCCTTTTTTCCGAAGCCATTATTGTTCTGGGAAATATCAAACCTGAAAGCGATGTACTTACCGCAATGCAGAAATTCCTTATCATCAGTTCACTCCCTTTTGCGTTTTTCACGGCAGGAACCATGATATTATTTTTGAGGGAACTGTTTAAACGACATTAAGCCCTTGGCAGAAAAACCTCGGCCATCATGCAGCGAGCGCTTCCCCCACCACAGGTTTCGATGGTTTCAATTTTTGAGCTGAGAATCTCACAGTGCTTTTCAATTTTGGAAATCTGATCCTGATTCAGACTTCGGTGTGCACGTTCACTCATCACCAGATACTTCTTATCCTTTCCCTGAACCTGCAGCATGTTTCCTGCAAATTCATGCATTTGCTCCTGAGTGATGCTGATTATTTCCTTTTTATCCTGTTTGAGGTGATTTACGACATTTTTACGTTCCTTTTTATCATCTATGGTATCAAGGCAAATCACCGCGAATTCTTCTGCCAAACACATCATCACATTGGTGTGATAAATGGGAAGGCGTTTTTCGCCAACGCTTTGATAAGCGTTAAAAATAACGGGAGTGAATTCAAAATCTTCACAAAACTCTATCAGCAGATCTTCATCTGCCCTGGGAGAAATCGCGCAATATGCTTTTTGGTTATGACGGTCAAGGATAAGGCTTCCTGTTCCTTCTAAGAAAACATTATCTTCTTCGGCGGCGGTATAATCAACTATATCATTGATACGGAAGCCAGCCTTTTCCAGTTCCGCAAAATATTGGAGTCGGCGTTCCTTTCTGCGATTTTCAGCAAACATTGGGTAAAGAGCAATTTGGCCATCTTCATGAAAAGAAACCCAGTTATTCGGAAAAATGGAATCGGGCGTATTATCTTCAGAAATATCATCAACCACAATAACATTGATTCCTACTCCCCTGAGTTTGGCCACAAATTCGTCGAATTCTTTTGCCGCCCAAAGATTGAGATCAGGATTCTGCATATTCTTCTGAAAATAATTATTTACGGCAGTTTGCTCATTCATCCTGAAAGCCACCGGCCGCACCATCAAAATTGTATCGGTAATTTGTCGCATAATCTTAGTCTCTTATTAGGGGTAAAGTTGAACAACGCAGCAGGCCTTCCTGCTTGGCAATTTCGGAATATGGCACTTCCTCGACGGTAATGCCCTGCTCCCTCAGCCAGTTATTCAAGCGGGTGAATTTTTTTTCTGAAATCACCACCTCTTCGGAAATAGAAAAGACGTTGGAATTCATATCATACATTTCGTCGCGGGTGATCTCAAATACATTTTCCCTGCCAAAAAGATTCACCAGCCATTCATATTCCTTTTCATCCAGAAATCCGCCCTTATAGATAATGGCCTTGTCTTTACCGACCGGCTGAAAGCAGCAATCAAGATGCAACGCATTGTCCCGGGCCACAGCATTCGACTTCTTCAGATTAAAAGAAACCACCTTCTTGTGTGGAAAAAGCTTCTGAAGCGCTTCGACCGCCTGAACATTGGTACGGGCAGTAATAAATTTTTTATAGTCGGGGCCTTTATAGGTTCCCACGAGAATATAATCCCCGAAAGGCATCACATCTCCACCTTCGATATGCGCCTCTTCAGGCAGCTCTATGATCTTCGACGGATCGATCTTTTCAAGAACGCTATGAATCGCTTCGATCTCCTCATCCCGGTCTGGCAAAATATTCGATTTGATGAATTTATCTTCAATAACAAAGGCGATATCGCGTGTAAAGATCTGGTTGTAATCTTTGATCACTTCAGGACGGAACACTTCTACATCATATTTTTTTAAAACCGCAGCCACAGCTTCCATCTCCCGCTTCATATCCTCCTCCCTGGGATAGGTCCCAGCAAGAATATGTTCTTTGGATTTTGGATCGTAGGCATCATCAATATTCGGAATTCCGCCGTTGCTTTCGGCTATTCCAAGTACCACGGCTCTAAGCCGGGAGGTTTCATTAGTAATATGGAGGTTCATACTCGAAATTTTTGCAAAGATAAAAAAAGTGCAGGGTTAACAGTGACAATAGTGCCTTTAAGAAGAAGAATTTGGGGAGAAAATTACAAATCTCATAAAAAATATCCCTACATCGAAAAAAGGTGCCCCTTACCGAAAGAACTGACAACCCACAAAAAATCCGCATAAAAAAAGCTCCATCCGAAGATGAAGCTTTTGCTGGCAGGGTTTCTAAAAAAACTCCCTTATTTTCTATCTCCAAGAGGTTTAAAATCTCTGTAGGTTTCACCAACATAGATCTGACGTGGACGACCAATTGGTTCTTTCTTAAGACGCATCTCTCTCCACTGTGCAATCCAGCCGGGAAGACGTCCCAACGCAAACATTACGGTGAACATTTCTACCGGAATTCCAAGAGAACGGTAGATGATTCCGGAGTAGAAATCGACGTTTGGATATAATTTTCTGTCAACGAAATATTGATCTTCCAAAGCCTCTTTTTCAAGACCTTTTGCAATGTCCAATACGGGATCTTCAACACCCAACTGGCTCAGCACCTGATCAGCTGACTTTTTGATGATCTTGGCGCGAGGATCAAAGTTCTTGTAAACGCGGTGTCCAAAGCCCATAAGTCTGAAAGGATCCTCTTTGTCCTTGGCTTTAGCCATAAATTTCTTGGTGTCACCACCATCTTCCTTGATCCTTTCAAGCATTTCGATCACTGCCTGGTTGGCACCTCCGTGAAGTGGCCCCCAAAGTGCAGAAACACCTGCGGAAAGAGAAGCAAATAGACCTGCATGAGAAGAGCCCACCATTCGCACCGTTGAAGTCGAACAGTTTTGCTCGTGATCGGCATGCAGAATGAGAAGTTTATCCAGGGCATCGATCACTGCGTGATCTACCTCATACTTCTTACCTGGCCTTTCGAACATCATTTTATGAAGGTTCTCCACATAGCCAAGAGAGTCATCCCCATAGTTAAGCGGAAGGCTTTTCTTCTTCCTCAGGGTCCATGCCGCAAGCACCGGGAATTTCCCGAGTATCTTCACAATAGCATTGTACATATCTTTTTCTGAAGAAACATCTACAGAAGAAGGATTAAAAGCCGTCAAAGCACTTGTAAGGGAAGAAAGCACGCCCATGGGGTGAGCAGCTTTAGGAAAGCCGTCGAGGATCTTCTTTACTTCCTCATCAACCTGGGATTCTTCTTTAATATCCTTGTGAAACTTTTCCAGTTGCTCGTCATTTGGCAATTCCCCAAAGATCAGCAAATATGCTACTTCAAGAAATTCGGCCTTTTCAGCAAGGTCTTCAATGGCATAACCACGGTATCTGAGGATTCCTTTTTCCCCGTCGAGATAAGTAATGGCACTTTCGCAGCTTCCGGTATTTTTATAGCCGGGATCCAGCGTAATTATTCCGCTTTCTGCCCGTAACTTCTTAATATCTATCCCCTTTTCATTTTCGGTTCCTTCCACAACAGGAAATTCATACTTCTTCCCGTCGATCTCAAGTGTAGCAACTTTTGACATATCTATATTCGTTCTTTTTAGGATTATTAATCTGAGAAATGCTAAAGTACAAAATCTGCCACTAAAATGCCACTTGCAAAAGTGCTGATTTTAACTATACAGCCGTTTTCGAGATGATATTCGTCATATTTTGCATAAAAAAAGTCCCTTTTAAAGAATTTTTCAAAAGGGACTCAAATCAAAAGGAAATTCAAATACTAAAACTTGAAGGCTTTTTTCTGAGGATAGTAAGCAACTTCCCCTAATTCTTCTTCAATTCTTAGCAGTTGGTTATATTTTGCCATACGGTCACTTCTGGAAGCAGAACCGGTCTTGATCTGACCTGTGTTCAAAGCTACAGCAAGGTCGGCAATAGTATTGTCTTCAGTTTCACCTGAACGGTGTGACATTACTGAAGTATAACCGGCATTGTGAGCCATGTTTACAGCAGCAATGGTTTCGGTTAAAGTACCAATCTGGTTTACTTTGATAAGGATCGAATTGGCAATACCTTCATCAATACCTCTTGAGAGTCTTTCTACATTGGTCACAAAAAGGTCGTCTCCTACCAATTGGATCTTATCACCCACTTTGTCTGTAAGCACTTTCCAGCCGTCCCAGTCGTTTTCGTCCATACCATCTTCGATAGAGATGATTGGGTATTTTGAAGCCAGGTCTGCCAGGTATTCAGCCTGTTCTTCGCTGCTTCTTACTTTTCCTTTATCACCTTCGAATTTGGTGTAATCGTATTTTCCGTTTTCGTAGAATTCAGCCGCAGCACAATCCAAAGCGATCATCACATCATCACCTCCCTTATAACCGGCTTTTTCTATTGCTTTCAGAATAGTCTCCAGCGCATCTTCAGTTCCATCTAAAGTAGGAGCAAACCCACCTTCATCACCAACAGCAGTACCCAAACCGCGGTCGTGAAGAACTTTTTTAAGGTTATGGAAGATCTCGGTTCCCATTTGCAGGGCATGTGAGAAACTTGTGGCCTGTACCGGCACGATCATGAATTCCTGAAACGCGATAGGCGCGTCACTATGCGACCCACCGTTAATGATGTTCATCATAGGAACAGGAAGTGTATTGGCGCTAACGCCACCTACGTAACGGTAAAGCGGAAGGCCAAGCTCATTAGCCGCAGCCTTGGCCACAGCAAGAGAAACACCAAGAATGGCATTGGCTCCCAATTTTCCCTTATTAGTAGTTCCGTCAAGATCGATCATTGCCTGGTCGATCAGGTTTTGTTCAAAAACAGAATAACCTACGATTCTTTCGGCGATCGTTGTATTTACATTTTCAATAGCTTTGGAAACACCTTTCCCCATAAAATCTTTTCCACCATCACGAAGCTCTACCGCCTCATGTTCTCCGGTTGATGCTCCTGAAGGAACTGCTGCCCTTCCTAAAATGCCGTTTTCTGTAATTACATCCACTTCAACAGTAGGGTTCCCCCTTGAGTCAAATATCTGACGTGCATGAATATTTATAATAACACTCATAGTCTTATTTAAATTAGTTAATTGATTAGTCTGCAAGATACAATAACGGGCTAAGAATAGCGAGAAAACGAGCGGGTAATAGCCTGAATTTTAACTATATCGTTTTCGAAAAAACAAAATATTAACAGCTTTAACTCCCGAAAGGATCATAATAAATTCTGAGCCCGAGACCTATGGTTGAAGTAGCCGGAGCATAGGTACGGATGTCATAAGCTGAAAAGTCAAGTTGCCGGAAGGCCTCCTCCACATCAACTATTTTCCAAGCAGCCACCCCAGCCTGATCGAAATCAAAGAAGACAGGTAAGAGCTGTCGTGATCATTAAAACCATAGCCCAGGCCAAGGTTGAGATCCAGCTTAAATCCGCTGCCGTAGTAACGTTGAAGTCCCCACACGGGACCAATCACCCCAAAATAATCTGCAGTGTATTCAAGATCGCCAATGACCGGCTTTCCAGATTGCACCAGCCCACTGAGTGCTACGTAATTCGCACTGTTGTGCGCGATGCGCTTTTCCTTTTCAAGCCTCTTTGCGAGGTTGTAATAATATCGATACTGAAGGTTAAAAATAGGATATATCCCGAAGCCTTCGGTATACCAGCTTTTATGATAAGCAAAGCCTGTACCTGCACGCAGATCTATGGTAGAGGCATCACTTACGCCAATTTCATACTCGAGGCCTGGAGTCAGAATGTTTATGGAGAGGAGGTTATCTTCAACTTTAGCAATTTTTTGTGCAGAAAGCGAAAAACAAAAAAGCCCGAAGGCCAGCAGTAATAATTTTTTCATGTATGGGGGGATTTTCAACAATAATACTACTTTTTAACCAAAAACATAGAAAAAGGCCGAAAATTGGGGGATTTCCGGCCTTTCCTTAAGAATAACAATCAGTTATCCCTAAGCTCCTTTAGAAGTTTTTATCCTTGTCATGAATTCATCAAAAAGATAGCTGGCATCATGAGGCCCGGGACTTGCTTCCGGGTGATATTGTACGGAAAAACAATTCTTGTTGTTCATCTCCATTCCGCCGATTGTGTTATCGTTCAGGCAAATGTGAGTGATCTCGACATTGGGATTAGCTTCTGTAGCCGCTTTATCTACCGAAAATCCATGGTTTTGAGAGGTGATCTCCCCCTTGCCGGTCTTCAGGTTTTTCACCGGGTGGTTTATTCCGCGGTGCCCGTGGTGCATCTTATAGGTAGGAATATTATTAGCCAGAGCAATGATTTGATGCCCGAGGCAGATTCCGAAGAGCGGATGATCTTTCTCAAGAATTTGCCGGGTAAGCGAAATAGCACCGTCTAAGGGCTGAGGATCGCCGGGGCCATTAGAAAGAAAATATCCATCAGGATTCCATTCCTTCATTTCCTCGTAGGTGGCATTGTAAGGAAACACCTTTACATAAGCGTCTCTTTCGGCGAAGTTTCGAAGAATGTTTTTCTTAATCCCCACATCTAAAGCCGCTATTCTGAAAGTTGCATTTTCATTTCCGTAGAAATAAGGCTCTTTGGTTGAAACTTTTGAAGCAAGCTCCAGTCCGTTCATGTCAGGTACCTTAGCTAGTTGAGCCTTGAGACCTTCAATATTATCCACATCGGTGGAGATAATGGCGTTCATCGCTCCATTCTCCCTGATGTAGGTCACCAGCGCCCGCGTATCTACATCTGAAATTGCGAAGAGATTGTTCTTTTCAAGAAAATCTTCCAGGGAAGAATCGGCTGCAGGCCGGGATTGGGCGTAGCTGAAGTTCTTACAGATTAGTCCGGAGATCTTAGCCCCGTCTGATTCGTTTTCTCCTTCTGCGGTGCCGTAGTTGCCAATATGGGCATTGGTGGTCACCATAAGCTGACCGTAGTACGACGGATCGGTAAAAATTTCCTGATAGCCGGTCATCCCCGTGTTGAAACAAACTTCGCCTACCGCATTTCCTTCTTTGTTACCGACAGCCTTTCCATAGAAAACAGTTCCGTCTGCAAGTAAGATAATCGCTTTTCTCTTAGGTTGATATTTCATATTTAAAGCACATCAAAAATTCTGCCGTGCAGAATGGTTTATAATTTTTCGCTATCCAGAACAAGTTGATCAAATTATATAAAAAAAGGATAAACCCAGAGAGTTTATCCTTTTTTGATCTATTCTGTTAAAAGAATCATGTCTATTCTTCTTTTTTATCTTCTTTTGGTTCCGATTTAGATTCTTCGGATTTCTCTTCAGCTGCAGGAGCCGAATCAGAAGCTTTCTTTTTACCAGCCCTACGAGTCGTTTTCTTCTTCTCAGGCTTGTTAACGTTATAGGTTTCGTTGTAGTCAACCAGTTCGATAAGGGCCATATCGGCGTTATCTCCAAGTCGGTTACCTAATTTGATAACCCTGGTATATCCACCCGGGCGATCTCCTACTTTTGGAGCTACCTCGCGGAACAATTCGCTAACTGCATATTTGTTACGAAGCTTACTCATCACAACACGACGGTTATGAGTAGTGTCTTCTTTAGACTTAGTTACCAAAGGTTCTACAAAAACCTTCAAAGCTTTCGCTTTAGCAACAGTCGTATTGATACGTTTGTGTTCAATCAGGGAGCAAGCCATATTCGCCAACATCGCCTTACGATGCTGAGTTTGCCTTCCTAAATGATTAATTTTCTTTCCGTGTCTCATTGTTCTTTTCTTATTTCATCTTCCCAAAGCTCAGCCTTCTGCCGGCTTTTATGGAAAACTACTAATATTAGTCCTTATCTAATTTGTATTTTGAAAGGTCCATACCAAAGTTAAGTCCTTTGTTGCTTACAAGTTCTTCCAGTTCGGTAAGTGATTTTTTACCGAAGTTTCTGAATTTCATCAAATCATTCTTGTTGTAAGAAACAAGGTCTCCAAGGGTATCGACTTCAGCCGCTTTTAAACAATTCAGAGCCCTTACTGAAAGATCCATGTCTACCAGTTTGGTTTTAAGAAGCTGTCTCATGTGCAGTGATTCTTCATCATAAGTCTCGGTTTGAGCAATCTCATCGGCCTCAAGGGTGATGCGCTCATCAGAGAACAACATGAAATGGTGAATCAAAGTCTTGGCAGCTTCGGTCAAGGCATCTTTAGGGTGGATAGAACCATCACTAATGATCTCGAAAACGAGTTTTTCGTAGTCGGTTTTTTGCTCTACACGATAGTTCTCAATGCTATACTTCACATTCTTGATGGGAGTATAGATAGAGTCGGTAAAGATCGTACCCAAAGGTGCGTTGGCTTTTTTGTTTTCTTCGGCCGGAACGTAACCCCTACCTTTTTCAACAGAAATTTCCATGTTGATGTTCACCTTTTTATCAAGGTTACACACCACCAAATCAGGATTCAGAATTTGAAAACCTGAGATAAATTTCTGGAAATGACCAGCAGTAAGTTGTTCTTCTCCTGAAACAGAAATTGTAACGGCTTCGTTGTCTATTTCATCAATTTGCCTTTTGAACCTTATTTGTTTAAGGTTCAGGATAATTTCTGTTACGTCTTCAACAACTCCAGGAATTGTAGAGAATTCGTGATCTACGCCTTCGATACGAACCGAAGTGATCGCGAAACCTTCAAGTGAAGATAACAGCACTCTTCTTAAAGCGTTACCAACGGTCAATCCATAGCCAGGTTCCAAAGGACGAAATTCAAATTTCCCTTCGAAATCGGTTGAATCAATCATTATAACTTTATCGGGCTTCTGAAAATTTAGTATTGCCATATTACGACTTCTGTGAATTATTATTTCGAATATAATTCGACGATGAATTGTTCATTTATATTTTCTGGAATCTGAATTCTTCCAGGTACAGAAACGAATGTTCCTTCTTTGGTTTCATTGTTCCAGGTAATCCATTCGTACACGCTGCTGTTGTTAGCAAGTGACTCCTGAATTACACCCAGAGATTTTGATTTTTCTCTTACCCCTACAACATCGCCCGGCTTAAGTTGGTAAGAAGGAATATTCACTAATTCTCCATTCACAGTGATGTGACGGTGAGAAACCAATTGTCTCGCTCCTCTACGTGAAGGTGAAACTCCCATTCGGTATACCACATTATCAAGACGAGATTCTGCCAATTGCAGAAGAACCTCCCCGGTAATACCTTGTGAACGGGTTGCTTTTTCGAACATGTTTCTAAACTGACGCTCCAAAATACCATATGTGTATTTTGCTTTTTGTTTTTCCATTAACTGGATAGCGTATTCAGATTTTTTTCCGCGACGACGGTTGTTCCCGTGTTGTCCCGGAGGATAATTTCTTTTTTCAAAAGACTTGTCGTCTCCAAAAATAGCTTCACCAAACTTTCGTGCTATTTTAGTCTTTGGACCAGTATATCTTGCCATTAAAATAAAATTTATCAGAAAGGGATTATGAATTAAGGTCTCTGTCCTTCGATAATCGTAAGCTCCTTCCCGCTGTTATTATACTAATTAATTAAACTCTACGTCTTTTAGGAGGACGACATCCGTTGTGTGGAAGCGGAGTAACATCGATGATCTCGGTTACTTCAATTCCGTTGTTGTGAAGTGATCTGATAGCAGATTCTCTACCGTTACCAGGACCTTTCACAAACACTTTTACTTTACGCAAACCTGCTTCGTGAGCAACTTTACCTGCATCTTCTGCAGCAAGCTGAGCAGCGTAAGGAGTATTTTTCTTAGATCCTCTAAAGCCCATTTTACCTGCAGATGACCATGCAACAACATCTCCATTCTTGTTAGTCAAGGAAATGATAATGTTGTTGAAAGAAGCAGTAACATGCGCCTCTCCGTTGGCCTCAACCGTTACTTTACGCTTTTTTTGAGTTGTCTTCTTTGCCATATTACTTACTATTTAGTTGCTTTTTTCTTGTTAGCAACTGTTTTTCTTCTACCTTTTCTGGTTCTTGAGTTGTTCTTGGTTCTCTGACCTCTCAAAGGCAATCCGGTTCTGTGACGGATCCCTCTGTAACATCCGATATCCATCAGACGTTTGATACTCATTTGAACCTCTGTACGTAATTCTCCTTCGATTGTATAATCACCAACAGCTTCACGAATGCGACCGATTTCATCATCGTCCCAGTCTGAAACTTTTTTGTGCTCGTCTACTTTGGCCTCAGCGAGGATCTTTTGCGCCCTGCTCTTGCCAATTCCGAAGATATAGGTCAATGCTATAACTCCTCGCTTTTGTTTTGGTATATCAACCCCTGCAATTCTTGCCATAATTAGCCTTGTCTTTGTTTAAATCTAGGATTCTTTTTGTTAATTACGTAAAGGCGCCCTTTCCTGCGAACAATCTTGCAGTCGGCACTTCTTTTCTTTATTGATGCTCTAACTTTCATCTCTTTAGGTTTTTAATTTCCTGAAGGCGACAAACATATCGCCGGCAGAAGATTTCGCTAAGCAATTTTTTCAGAGTGCAAAAGTACTGAAAATTTTGCAATTAGCTAAAATTACTTTTTAGTATCTGTAGGTTATTCGCGCCTTAGTTAAATCGTAAGGGCTCATTTCCAGTTTCACCTTGTCTCCGGGTAACAATTTAATGTAGTGCATACGCATTTTACCAGAGATGTGTGCAGTCACCACGTGACCATTTTCCAATTCAACACGGAACATCGCATTAGACAATGCTTCGATAATTGTTCCGTCTTGCTCTATTGCCGGTTGTTTTGCCATAATTATGCTACTGCTTTTCTATTTTTACCTGTTTTCATTAATCCGTCATAGTGCCTGTTTAACAAGTAAGAATTCACTTGCTGCATAGTATCTATTGCAACTCCTACCAGGATCAAAAGCGAGGTACCACCAAAAAACAATGCCCATCCTTGCTGCACACCTAAAATCTTAATCACTATCGCCGGGAACACGGCAATAAGTGCAAGGAAAACAGAGCCCGGAAGTGTAATCTGTGACATGATACGATCCAAAAACTCACCTGTTTCAGAACCAGGACGAATGCCCGGAATGAAACCTCCGCTACGTTTAAGATCATCAGCCATCTTATTGGTTGGAACCGTGATTGCCGTATAGAAATACGTAAATATGATGATCAATAAGGCAAACACCAGATTATACCAGAAACCGAAAATATCGCTAAAAGCCGCTGTCACACCCTGGGCTGCATCAGAATCTGAAAGACCTGCTACTGCCGCGGGAATAAACATAATCGCCTGCGCAAAGATGATCGGCATTACCCCTGACGCATTCAGCTTTAAAGGAATATATTGTCTTGAACCAAATACGTTCTTTTCATACCCGCCTGAAGCTGTTCTTCTGGCATATTGTACAGGAATCTGACGCACCGCCATCACCAGCATGATTGCTGCAAGAATAATGACAAACCAAAGCACAAGCTCAATAAGAATCATAATCAAACCTCCATTAGATTCGAAAACCCTGGAAGCGAATTCCTGAACAAAGGCCAATGGTAATCTCGCCATAATACCCACCATGATCAAAAGGGAAATACCATTACCAATACCCCTATCGGTTATTTTCTCACCCAACCACATCGCGAACACCGTTCCCGTAGTTAGAATGACAACCGAAGATGCAACAAATGTCACATTACTTCCAATCAAGAAGGCGCTTTGCGGTAAGGTTGAGAAAAGATTATAAATATAACCAGGACCCTGAACAAGGGTGATGGCTATTGTAAGCCACCTGGTGATCTGATCTATTCTCTTTCTTCCACTCTCTCCTTCTTTCTGTAATTTTTGCAAATAAGGAATAGCAATTCCCATTAACTGAACCACGATCGAAGCAGAAATATATGGCATTATCCCCAATGCAAAAACCGAGGCCCTTGAAAAGGCGCCCCCGGTAAATGCGTTAAGCAATCCTAACAGACCGCTATCGGTTTGACTAGCCAAGTTCTGAAGTTGTGCGGCATCAACGCCAGGTAACACAACCTGCGCACCAAATCGGTATACCAACAGCAAACCGAGGGTTACTAAAATACGTGTTTTTAGCTCCTCGATTTTCCAAATATTTTTAATAGTATTGATGAATTTCATTGGGCTTATCTATTATAAAGTAACAACTTCACCTCCGGCAGCTTCTATCGCTTCTTTCGCTGAGGCCGTAAATTTATGAACAGATATCTTCAACTTTGCTTTTAATTCACCTCTACCTAATATCTTTACAAGTTCGTTTCTTCCGGCTAGGCCGTTTTCAACAAGCACATTCATATCTACAGTATCCTTTATTCTCCCTTCATCTACAAGAGCCTGAAGAGTGTCTAAATTGATACCCTGATATTCTTTGCGGTTCCTGTTGTTGAAACCAAACTTGGGCACACGGCGTTGAAGTGGCATTTGCCCACCTTCAAATCCTATCTTCTTAGAGTAACCAGAACGGGACTTGGCTCCTTTGTGACCACGGGTAGAGGTTCCACCTTTACCAGATCCTTCACCACGCCCAATACGCTTACTGTTACTCTTAACTGAACCTTCTGCAGGTCTTAAGTTACTTAAATCCATGTGAACTTATTATTTTGTTTCCTCTACAGAAACTAAATGTTTAACTTTATTTACCATACCAAGGATGTTTGGCGTATCATCGTGCTCTACAGTCTGACCAATCTTCTTAAGCCCCAAAGACTCCAAAACAAGTTTTTGGTTCTTAGTACGATTGATGGCACTTTTTACTTTTGTAACTTTTATCTTTCCCATCTCTGTCCTTGATTTATCCTTTAAAAACCTTATCTAACGAAATACCTCGTTGTTTAGCCACGGTCTCTGCGCTACGCAATTGCAATAAAGCATCGAAAGTAGCTTTTACCACGTTATGCGGGTTAGAAGACCCCTGGTTTTTAGAAAGTACGTCGTGTACTCCAACAGATTCCAATACCGCACGAATCGCACCACCGGCAATAATACCGGTACCGGTAGCAGCTGGAAGAAGCAGTACTCTTGCTCCTCCATACTTACCTTTTTGCTCGTGAGGCAAGGTACCTTTATTTAGAGGAATACGCACTAAATTCTTTTTAGCATCTTCAACGGCTTTGGAAATAGCATCGGCAACCTCTTTAGATTTACCTAAGCCTTGTCCTACAACACCATTTTCATCCCCAACTACCACGATAGCTGAAAATCCAAATGCTCTACCACCTTTAGTAACTTTGGTAACACGTTGTACTCCTACCAAACGGTCTTTTAATTCAAGGCCGCCTGGTTTTACATGTTCTACGTTTTTATAATCTTGATACATATCTTTTCTAGAATTTTAGTCCTCCTTCGCGAGCACCTTCTGCTAATGATTTAACTCTTCCGTGATAAAGATAACCACCTCTATCGAATGAAATGGTTTCAACACCGGCTTTCAAAGCTTTTTCAGCAAGGCTCTTCCCTACCAAAGCAGCTATTTCAGATTTATCTCCTGAGGCCGATGCAATTTCCTTATCTCTTGAAGAGGCTGCAGCCAAGGTTTTACCCTCCACATCATCTATAATTTGAGCATAAATTTCTTTATTGCTTCTGTAAACAGATAATCTTGGACGGCTTTCAGTTCCAGTTATATTCTTGCGAATACGCTTTCTTATCTTTTGTCTTCTCTTTTCTTTTGAAAATGCCATAACTAAACTTTATTAAGCTGATTTACCTGCTTTTCTACGTAATTGCTCTCCAATAAACTTGATTCCTTTACCTTTATAAGGCTCCGGAGCTCTGAAAGAACGAATTTTGGCGGCTACCTGACCAACTAATTGTTTGTCAAAAGAAGTCAATTTCACTCTTGGGTTTTTACCCTTTTCAGAGATCGTCTCAACTTTTACCTCGGGCGCCAAATCTAGCACAATATTGTGGGAATACCCAAGGGCCAAATCCAATTTCTGTCCCTGGTTAGATGCTCTGTAACCTACACCTACCAATTCCAGTTCTTTGGTATAACCGTTAGAAACTCCTTCAATCATATTATTAACCAAAGCGCGGTAAAGACCGTGCTTAGCTTTCTGGTCACTTTTCTCTGAAGAGCGTTCGAAAGAAATAACACCATCTTCGATCTTTACGTCGATGTCTGTAATCTCCTGTTTAAGCTCTCCCAATTTTCCTTTTACCGTAACAACCCCGTCTTTAAGGTCAACATTTACACCTTCTGGAATTGTTATTGGGCTTTTACCTATTCTTGACATTTCTTTAGTCTTTTAAGTATTAGTAAACGTAACACAATACTTCGCCACCAACTTTCTCAGCTTGTGCCTGCTTTCCTGTCATTACTCCGTGAGAGGTAGAAACAATCGCAATACCCAATCCGTTAAGGATTCTTGGTAGTTCGTTGGCACCGGCATACTTACGTAAACCAGGTTTACTTATTCTCTGGATATCTTTAATTACCGCCTCTTTAGTAATCTTGTCGTACTTAAGAGCTATTTTGATGCTACCTTGAGCGGTAGAATCATCAAATTTGTAACTAAGGATATATCCCTGATCGAATAATATCTTTGTAATCTCCTTCTTCAGATTAGAAGCCGGGATCTCAACCACACGATGGTTGGCCGCAACAGCGTTTCTAATTCTGGTTAAATAATCTGCAATAGGATCTGTATTCATCTATAACAATTTGCGGATACGGTTTTCGGCAAAGCCGAACCTTCATCCAATTTATAATTCTACCAACTAGCTTTTCTTACTCCCGGAATTAATCCCTGGTTAGCCATTTCCCTGAACATTACACGGGAAAGACCAAATTGTCTCATATACCCTTTTGGCCTACCAGTCAATTTACAGCGATTGTGCAAACGTACAGGAGAAGAATTTTTTGGCAATTTCTGTAGCGCCTCGTAGTCTCCAGCTTCCTTCAAAGCCTCTCTCTTAGCAGCGTATTTCTTTACCAATTTTTGTCTTTTCACCTCACGGGCTTTCATTGATTCTTTAGCCATAATTATTGCTTTTTAAAAGGTAATCCAAGTTCGGTTAACAGTGATTTCGCTTCCTTGTCGGTCTTAGCGGTAGTAACAAAGGTGATATCCATACCGGAGATCCTGTTCACTTTGTCAATATCGATCTCAGGAAAAATAATTTGTTCCTGGATCCCAAGGTTGTAATTTCCTCTTCCGTCAAAGCCGTTGGCTTTAATTCCACTGAAATCACGAACTCGCGGTAATGCAGATGTAATCAATCTGTCTAAAAATTCATACATTCTATCTCCACGCAAAGTTACTTTTGCCCCAATTGGCATCCCTTTACGTAGTTTAAAAGAAGCAACATCCTTTTTAGAGATGGTCGATACAGCCTGCTGCCCAGTGATTGCAGTTAATTCATCTACTGCATAGTCAATGAGTTTTTTATCAGCAACAGCAGCTCCAACTCCGCGGCTCAAAACTATTTTTTCAAGTTTTGGAACCTCCATTACATTGGAGTAGCTGAATTCTTCGGTAAGAGAAGACTTTACTCTGTCTTTATACTCTTGTTTAAGTCTTGGTGCGTATGCCATAACTAAATTACTTCATTAGATTTTTTAGAAAATCTCACTTTCTTTCCATCTTCCTCTCTATATCCAACCTTTGTGGCCTCACCACCTTTGGTGATAAGAGAAAGGTTAGAGATATGGATAGGAGCTTCCTTCTTTACGATTCCACCTTGTGGATTAGATGCGCTTGGCTTCTCATGCTTGGAAACCATATTGACCCCTTCCACAATAGCTTTATTTTTGTCAAGGAGCACTTTTTGCACTGTACCTTCCTGACCTTTATGATCGCCAGCTACAACGCGTACGTTATCTCCTGATTTAATTTTAAGCTTTGTCATTTTCTTAATGTATTAAAGCACTTCAGGTGCCAATGATACAATTTTCATGAATTGCTTATCACGAAGTTCTCTTGCTACCGGGCCAAATACACGGGTACCGCGCATTTCTCCGGTTGGGTTCAAAAGTACACAGGCGTTATCGTCAAAACGGATATAAGATCCGTCTGGCCTGCGAACTTCTTTTCTGGTACGAACAACAACTGCTGTTGAAACTGCACCTTTTTTGATATTTCCGTTAGGTGTAGCTTCTTTTACGCTGACAACTATTTTGTCTCCAACAGAAGCGTATCTTTTCTTTGTACCTCCTAATACACGGATGGCTAAAACTTCTTTAGCTCCGGTATTATCTGCTACTTTTAGTCTAGACTCTTGTTGTACCATTACTTCGCTCTTTCAATTATTTCTACTAATCTCCAACATTTAGATTTACTCAAAGGACGTGTTTCCATGATCCTTACAGTATCTCCTTCGTTGCAGTCGTTTTGCTCGTCGTGTGCTACGTATTTTTTCGTTTTCAAAACGAATTTTCCATACATAGGGTGTTTTACCTTTTTAACTTCAGAAACCACGATTGATTTCTGCATTTTGTTACTGGTAACAACACCTATACGTTCTTTTCTTAAGTTTCTTTTTTCCATTTTCAGCAGAATAACACTTATTGTTGTTCTCTTTTAGTTAACTCTGTAGCAAGTCTCGCTATATTTCTTCTTACAGCTCTAAGCTGTATAGGGTTCTCTAATGGCGAAACTGCGTGAGCCATTTTCAAATCTGAATATGCTTTTCTAGACTTTTCAAGCTCTTCCTGTAATTCTGCCACAGACAGTTCTTTTACTTCTGATTGTTTCATAACATTTCTATATTAAGCCTGATAATCTCTAGCCACAATAAATTTAGTTTTCACAGGAAGTTTTTGAGCTGCAAGACGCAATGCCTCTTTCGCAACATCCATTGGCACTCCGCCAATTTCAAACATAATTCTTCCTGGTTTTACAACAGCTGCCCAGTATTCAACGGCACCTTTACCTTTACCCATACGTACCTCAAGAGGTTTTTTGGTGATAGGCTTGTCTGGAAATATTTTAATCCATAAAGACCCTTCCCTTTTCATATAACGGGTAGCGGCAATACGCGCTGCTTCGATCTGGCGGGCAGTAATGAAACTGCTATCAAGTGATTTGATACCAAATGTTCCGTTGGAAAGACGGTGCCCTCTTTGAGCAACACCTTTCATACGGCCCTTTTGCTGTTTACGATATTTCGTTCTTTTAGGTTGTAACATTTTTCTTTACTTTAAAAAATTACTTTCTACGACGTGATTTGTTACCACCTCGTCCGGCTCCGGATTTCCCTCCTTGTTTTTTTGCAAGGCCAACAAGCGGGGAAAGTTCTCTTTTTCCGTACACCTCACCTTTCATGATCCATACTTTAACACCCAATCTACCATAAGTAGTGTGAGCTTCGATCAAAGCATAATCAATATCAGCCCTAAAAGTAGACAAAGGAATTCGTCCATCTTTGTATGATTCTGAACGTGCCATTTCAGCACCATTTAAACGTCCGGAGATCTCAATTTTGATCCCTTCAGCATTCATTCTCATTGCAGCCGCAATAGCCATTTTGATTGCACGACGGTACGAGATACGATTCTCGATTTGTCTTGCAACACTTGAGCCCACAAGGTGCGCATCAAGCTCAGGCCTTTTGATTTCAAAGATGTTAATCTGAACTTCTTTGTCTGTAATCTTCTTAAGCTCTTCTTTAAGCTTGTCTACCTCCTGGCCGCCTTTACCAATAATAATACCTGGTCTGGCAGTGGTGATAGTAACGGTTACAAGCTTAAGGGTACGCTCAATAATTACCCTTGATACACTCGCTTTAGAGAGACGAGCATGGATATACTTTCTAATCTTATCGTCTTCGGCTAATTTATCGCCGTAGTCATTTCCTCCGTACCAGTTAGATTCCCATCCTCTGATGATACCAAGGCGATTCCCGATTGGATTTGTCTTTTGTCCCATACTCTTAGCTTTGTGTATTATTGTTTTCTCCAAGCACCAAAGTAACGTGGTTGGATCTTTTTCTAATTCTGTGTGCGCGACCTTGCGGTGCAGGACGAAGTCTTTTCAACATCGCACCTCCGTCTACGCGGATCTCTTTAACGAATAACTCAGCTTCTTCAAGGCTAGCATCTTCATTCTTAGCCTGCCAGTTGGCGATAGCCGAAAGCAAAAGCTTCTCTAAACGACCTGATGCCTCTTTTTGGCTGAATTTCAAAATATGAAGCGCTTTTTCTACTTTTTCACCACGAACAAGATCTGCAACCAGACGCATTTTTCTTGGTGAAGTAGGGCAGTTATTCAACTTAGCAAAAGCTACTTGCTTTTTAGCTTCTTTTATTTGCTCTGCTCTTTCTCTTTTACGAACTCCCATAGCTTCAATTATTTTTTACCTTTATTTTTCGCACCAGCATGCCCTCTAAAAGAACGTGTTGGTGAAAATTCTCCTAACTTATGACCTACCATGTTCTCGGTTACATAAACAGGAACAAATTGTTTCCCGTTGTGCACCGCAATAGTTTGCCCTACGAAATCTGGAGTAATCATGGAAGCACGAGACCAGGTTTTGATCACGCCTTTCTTTCCAGACTCAACATTTTGAGCAACCTTTTTATCTAACTTATAGTGAACGTAAGGTCCTTTTTTTAATGAACGTGCCATATCTTATTATTTCTTTCTACGTTCTACAATATATTTATTACTCGCTTTTGTCCTAGAACGTGTTTTGAAACCTTTTGCAGGTAATCCTTTTCTAGAACGTGGGTGACCTCCTGAAGCTCTACCTTCACCACCACCCATTGGGTGATCGATTGGGTTCATCGCTACTGGTCTTGTTCTTGGTCTTCTACCCAACCAACGTTTTCTACCGGCTTTACCAGAGATCTGCAACTGGTGGTCACTGTTTGAAACAGCTCCAATAGTCGCCATACAAGTAGACAATACTCGTCTAATCTCCCCAGAAGGTAGCTTAACGGTTGCATACTTACCTTCTCTTGCCAATAATTGAGCAAAAGCACCGGCACTACGTGCCATCACAGCACCTTGTCCCGCTCTCAACTCAATACAAGAGATGATAGTACCAAGAGGAATGTATGCCAAAGGCATAGCATTTCCGATCTCAGGAGCAGCAGCATCTTGACTTGAAACAAGATTCTGACCTACCTGAAGCCCGTTTTGAGCAATAACATATCTTTTCTCGCCATCCTGATAGTTCAACAATGCGATAAAAGCAGTTCTGTTAGGATCATATTCTATAGACGCAACAGTAGCTGGAATACCCTGCTTGTCACGTTTAAAGTCTACAACTCGGTAACGTCTTTTGTGACCACCACCTTTGTAGCGCATGGTCATTTTTCCTTGACTGTTTCTACCACCTGACTTTTTAATCGGAGCCAACAAAGACTTCTCCGGCTTATCAGTAGTAATGGCGTCAAACCCATTAACTACTCTAAAACGCTGTCCAGGTGTGATTGGTTTTAATTTTCTAACTGACATTGTTTAATCTTAAAGATTACTATATAAATCAATAGTTTCACCTTCCGCCACCTGTACCAATGCTTTTTTATAAGCGCTGGTTTTACCAGTGATCATACCAGATTTTGTGTATTTGGTTTTGCGATCTGGGCGGACATTAATTGTACGAATTTTAGTAACTGAAACGCCATAAGCAGACTCAACCGCGTCTTTGATTTCAATCTTATTCGCCTTATTACTAACCACAAAAGAGTAACGGTTGTTCAACTCGCTATCTGCGGTAGCTTTTTCTGTAATAATAGGTTTTATAAGGATATTCATAACGCTTATTTACTTAAATTCGACTCAATTCCTTCTAAAGACCCTTCTAAAAACACAATATGATTCGCATTAAGTATTTTATAAGTACTTAATTCTGAATCATTTACGACTTCTGAGGTCTTCAAATTACGTGACGACAAATATACATTTTTATTTGAGTCACCCAACACTATAAGAGATTTTTTGCTCTCTAATCCTAAGGCTTTCAGCACCTCAAGGAAATTTTTGGTCTTTGGAGCATCAAAACTGAAGTTTTCCACAACCGAAATTGCCTTGTCATTTGCTTTAATTGATAAAGCAGATTTTCTTGCCAAACGCTTAAGGTTTTTATTCAATTTGAACCCGTAGTTTCTTGGTCTTGGACCAAAAACACGTCCACCTCCTTTAAAAATAGGAGATTTAATACTACCAGCCCTGGCAGTACCAGTACCCTTTTGCTTCTTGATCTTACGGGTACTTCCGGAAATCTCAGCACGCTCTTTAGCCTTACTTGTTCCCTGACGTTGATTAGCCAGGTACTGCTTTACATCAAGGTAAACAGCGTGTTCGTTAGGCTCTATTCCAAAAACAGCATCCGAAAGGTTTGCCTTTCTCCCTGTTTCTTTTCCTTTTATATCTAAAACTGCTACTTCCATTACTTGCTAATGATTACGTATGAGTTTTTATGTCCTGGCACACAACCTTTCACAACTAAAAGATTCTTATCTGCCACAATTTTCAAAACTCTCAAGTTTTCTACTTTTACTTTATCTCCACCCATTCTACCGGCCATCTTCATTCCTTTGAAAACTCTCGCAGGATAAGACGCTGCACCAATAGAACCAGGAGCTCTTAAACGGTTATGTTGACCGTGAGTCGCCTGACCCACACCACCAAAACCATGGCGTTTTACTACCCCTTGAAAGCCTTTACCTTTAGAGGTTCCGGACACGTCCACGAACTCTCCTTCTTTGAACTGCTCTACAGTGATAGCATCACCTAATTTGTAATCTCCTTCAAATCCCTGGAATTCGACAACCTGACGCTTTGCAGCAGTCCCTGCTTTTTTCGCATGCCCTGTAGCAGCTTTATTTGCAGTCTTTTTGTCATCGAAACCAAGTTGAAGTGCTTCGTACCCGTCAACCTCTTTGGTTCTGACTTGGGTAATTACGCATGGCCCTGCTTCAATCACGGTACAAGGGATGTTTTTCCCGTTCTCGTCGAAAATGCTGGTCATGCCTACTTTTTTACCTATTAACCCAGACATAATTAATTATTGATTATTACTTATTTATTTAAAAAAAATCAGGACAGAAAAATACCTCTGTCCTGATGTACTTTTCTCCGTTTTTCCTTTGCGAAACGCGCCGGACATGTTACCGCTCAACCGAAGCTGCGCAGAGTGTTATTATCACACCTTAATCTCTACTTCAACTCCACTTGGCAATTCAAGCTTCATCAACGCGTCAATCGTCTTTGAAGATGAACTGTAGATATCAAGCAATCTCTTATAAGAGCTAAGCTGAAACTGCTCTCTGGATTTCTTGTTTACGTGTGGAGAACGTAATACAGTAAAGATTTTTTTGTGAGTTGGCAACGGAATTGGACCAGTTACCACTGCACCTGTAGTTTTTACAGTTTTTACAATCTTTTCAGCAGATTTATCTACCAGGTTGTGATCGTAAGATTTTAGTTTTATTCTTATTTTCTGACTCATGTTCCTAATATTAATCGTTTGCTGAACCTTTTACTTCTTTGATCACTTCTTCTGAAATATTAGAAGGAGTTTCAGCATAGTGAGAGAATTCCATAGTTGAAGTAGCCCTACCTGAAGAAAGTGTTCTTAACGTAGTAACGTAACCGAACATTTCAGAAAGCGGCACTTCAGCTTTGATTACTTTCGCCCCAGACCTGTCTGACATGTTGTTTACCTGACCTCTTCTTCTGTTAAGGTCACCAACAATATCACCCATGTTTTCTTCCGGAGTTACAACTTCCACCTTCATAATTGGTTCAAGGATTACCGCACCTGCAGACTTAGCAGCAGCTTTATAACCCATTTTCGCAGCCAATTCGAAAGAAAGCTGATCAGAATCCACAGGGTGGAAAGATCCATCCTTAAGAACAACTTTTAAAGTGTCCATGGTAAATCCTGCAAGAGGACCATTCTTCATAGCCTCCTTGAAACCTTTCTCTACAGAAGGAACAAATTCTTTTGGAATACGTCCACCTTTAATCTCATCTACGAACTGAAGTCCATCTCCTTCGAAATCTTCATCAACAGGACCCATCTCAAAAACAATATCGGCGAACTTACCGCGACCACCAGATTGTTTCTTATAAACTTCTCTCTGTTGCGTAGTTTTCCTTACAGCTTCTTTATACTCAACCTGAGGTTCACCCACATTCACTTCAACCTTGAACTCACGTTTCATACGATCGATAATGATCTCCAGGTGAAGCTCACCCATACCAGAAATAATAGTCTGTCCTGAATTCTCATCAGTTTTAACGGTGAAAGTTGGATCTTCTTCAGCAAGTTTAGCCAAAGCCATTCCCATCTTTTCAACATCAGCCTTTGTTTTAGGCTCAACAGCGATACCAATTACCGGCGCAGGGAAAGACATAGATTCAAGGATAATTGGGTGATTTAAATCTGTAAGTGTATCACCAGTCTTAATATCTTTAAATCCAACAGCTGCTCCAATATCACCAGCCTCGATTTTATCGATAGGCTCTTGCTTATTAGAGTGCATTTGATATATTCTTGAAATACGCTCTTTCTTACCTGAACGAACGTTCAATACGTAAGAACCAGCTTCAAGAGTACCAGAATAAGCACGGAAGAATGCCAAACGACCTACGAAAGGATCGGTAGCAATTTTAAACGCAAGCGCAGAAAATGGAGAATCCACATTTGGCTTACGCTTTTCTTCTTCGCCTGTATCAGGGTTTGTCCCTTCAATTGCTTCTACGTCTACCGGAGAAGGAAGGTAACGCATTACTGCGTCTAACATAGCCTGAACACCTTTATTTTTAAAGGCAGAACCACACATCATAGGAATGATGCTCATATCTATAGTAGCAGCTCTTAATGCAGCGATGATCTCATCTTCAGTAATAGAACTTTCGTCCTCGAAGAATTTCTCCATCAATGCTTCATCATATTCTGCAACAGCTTCTACTAATTCTGCACGGTATTTATTTACATCGTCTTCTAATTCAGCAGGAATATCGATAGTATCATAGGTCATTCCATGATCCTCATCATTCCAGATAATTGCTTTCTTAGAAATAAGATCAACAACACCTTTAAAATCTATTTCATCTCCAATTGGAACCTGAAGAGGTACCGGATTACCACCAAGCATTTCTCTTACCTGACGACAAACATTGAAGAAATCAGCTCCCTGACGGTCCATTTTATTAACAAACCCTAGACGTGGAACTCTATATTTATCTGCCTGTCTCCAAACAGTTTCAGACTGAGGCTCAACCCCGTCTACTGCAGAAAACAATGCAACAACACCATCAAGCACACGCAATGAACGCTCTACCTCTACAGTAAAGTCAACGTGACCGGGAGTGTCTATAATATTAACAGTATATTCCTGATCTCTGTAAGGCCATGTACAATGAGTTGCAGCCGAAGTAATAGTAATACCTCTTTCCTGCTCTTGCTCCATCCAGTCCATAGTTGCAGCTCCATCATGAACTTCACCTATTTTGTGACTGATCCCTGTATAATAAAGAATACGCTCGGTTGTCGTGGTTTTACCCGCATCAATATGAGCCGCAATCCCTATATTTCTTGTAAATTTTAAATCTCTTTGTGCCATTTTCTAGAATCTAAAGTGAGAGAATGCTTTGTTCGCTTCAGCCATCTTATGAGTGTCTACTCTTTTCTTCACAGCAGCACCTTCTTCTTTAGCCGCAGCTAAAACCTCTGCAGCCAGTTTACCCGCCATAGACTTTTCATTACGCTTACGCGAAAATGAAATAAGCCATTTCATAGCCGTAGATACTTTTCTATCTGGCCTGATTTGCATCGGAATTTGAAAAGTAGCACCACCAACTCGTCTACTTCTAACTTCCACGTGAGGCATCACATTAGAAAGAGCATCTTTCCAGATCTCTAAGCCAGTTTTCTCCTCATCTTGTTTCTTTTCTTCCACGATTGCAATTGCATCATAGAAAATTTTGAAGGCTACCGATTTTTTACCATCCCACATCATCATGTTCACAAAACGCGTAACAAGTTGATCGTTAAATTTTGGATCTGGTAAAAGAGGTCTCTTTTTCGCCTGTCTTTTTCTCATTTCTTTACATTAAAAGTTTTTAATTACTTTTTAGGGCGTTTTGCTCCGTACTTAGATCTACGTTGCGTTCTACCTTCTACACCTGCGGTGTCTAAAGCTCCACGAACAATGTGATACCTAACTCCAGGCAAATCTTTCACCCTTCCGCCTCTAACTAATACTATCGAGTGCTCTTGCAAATTGTGACCCTCACCAGGAATGTAGGCATTCACCTCTTTCCCGTTAGTCAACCTCACCCTTGCTACTTTACGCATAGCAGAGTTTGGTTTCTTAGGAGTGGTAGTATACACACGTGTACACACCCCTCTCCTTTGAGGACACGAATCCAAAGCAGCCGATTTACTCTTCTTAGTTATCTGGGCCCTTCCTTTTCGTACTAATTGTGAAATTGTTGGCATAATTTCTTTTACACTAATTATCGTTAAAAATTATCTCCCTATTTTTTAGGGTGTGCAAATGTAGAAATAAAAACTAAGTATTCAAATCTATAATTAATTAATTTTCAAGGTAGTTCTCCACCAATCACATTCAATTACCAACCCACCAAAAATGACGAGCCTAATACGCGCAAGTTTTACATTATTCACAAAAATGAAGTGTTTAATAAAAACAGCTATAATAGTTAGGAAAATCATAATCAAAATCATAAGAAATTCCAAAATTCAATCTTTAGCTCATCTTTTTAACAATTAGGCCAACTATATTTAGCCCCTCCCCTTCAATCACATATGCTGATACATTAACGTTTCATTAATAAAATAGTCATTTTTTAAAAATAAAAGCTTGTTTAGTTAAGCATTTATTAGCACTTTTGGCATTGGCTAATTCAAACAAATTCAAAAATGAAAACAAAATTCAGTAGTATTTTGACGCTATTGTTAGCGTTTGTTGTGCAGATGACCTTTGCTCAACAAAAAACGATTACCGGTACGGTAACCGATGCAGACGGGCTCCCCCTACCGGGAGTGAACGTCCTTATCAAGGGAACCTCTACCGGTGTACAAACCGACTTCGACGGAAACTATTCCATCTCAGCCCAGGCTGGTGATGTTCTGGTATTTTCTTTCGTGGGTCTGGAAACTGCCCAGTATACAGTGGCAAACAATGACACAATTGACGTTGTGCTAAAACAAAGTTCCGCTCAACTGCAGGAGGTAGTTGTAACCGCCCTCGGCATTAAAAGGGAAAAGAAGTCCCTGGGATATGCGACCCAGGAAGTGGATGGCTCAGAAGTTTCTGACGTTCCAACCACTAACTTCATGAATTCCCTGTCAGGTAAAGTAGCAGGTTTGAAGATCAAATCTTCCGGAACAATGGGAGGATCTTCAGATATCGTAATTCGTGGTAACTCTTCTTTAACAGGAAACAACCAGGCTTTATTCGTAATTGACGGAACTCCTGTTAGTAACTCTAACATCAACTCCGACATCAGTAATGGTGATCAAACAATTGGTAGAGGTGGCTATGACTACGGTAACGCCGCAGCAGACATCAACCCTGATGACATCGCTTCTATGAACGTACTTAAAGGTGCTGCCGCAACTGCACTCTATGGTTCCAGAGCTGCCAACGGGGTAATTATTATTGAAACCAAAAAAGGTAGAAAAGGAAAAGGTATTGGTGTTTCCGTAAATTCAACGCTTATGGTCTCTCATGTAGACAAGGAAACTCTTCCTGTTTACCAGGATAAGTATGGTGCCGGTTATGGTCCTTACTACGAATCAGATAATGGCTATTTCAACCTTTATGATGTTGATGGAGACGGGAATCTTGATCTTACTACTCCATTTACAGAGGATGCTTCGTACGGAGCTGCTTTTGATCCCAATTTGATGGTATACCAGTGGAACTCCATTTATCCTCAACTCGACACTTACCAGCAAGCCACGCCTTGGACTGCCGCTAAGCACAATCAAAACAGCTTATGGAAACCTGGCTATACAGCCATCAATTCCGTTTCATTGGATGGAGGTTCTGAAACAGGATCTTTCAGATTAGGTTACACAAATACGCTACAGGAGGGAAACCTTCCTAACAGTAACATTAGAAGGAATTCATTGAAGTTCAGCGGAACTCAGGATCTAACCGACAAATTCAATATTGGTGCTGATATAACTTACACCAAAACCGACGGAAAAGGTAGATATGGAACTGGTTACTCTTCTCAGAACCCAATGCAGCAAAACAGGCAGTGGACTCAGATGAACGTTGATTTTTACGAGTTGCGTGACGCCTATTTCAAGACAGGACAAAATATCTCATGGAACCCACATGGACCAGAGGACCTCTCTCCTATTTATTCTGACAACCCATACTGGACCAGATATGAGAACTACGAAACTGATACCAGAAACAGATATTTCGGTAACTTCAATGCTAACTACGAAATTAGTGACGTATTCAGTGTAACCGGTAGGTTCTCTTTTGATACTTTCGATGAATTAATCGAAGAGAGAATTAATGTTGGAAGTTCAGACGTATCTAAATATTCCAGATACAATCACTCCGCAGCGAATACAACTGGGATCTTATCCTGAATTTCAACAAAGATCTTACCGAAAATCTTAACCTTGATGGTAACATTGGGGCAAACTTAAGAAGAAACGAAGAGCGTTCTATCAACGCTTCCACCAATGGCGGATTAAACAAAGCCGGATTCTATGCACTTAGCAACAGTGCAAGCCCTATCAATCCTCCTACAGAATATTACGGAAGAAAAATGGTAGATGGTGTATACGCCAGAGCCGGATTGGGCTATATGGATACTTACTTCCTGGAAGGAACTATTCGTAGAGACCGCTCTTCAAGTTTACCTATAGATAATAATACTTTCTACTATCCTTCGGTTTCAACCAGTATTCTCTCTATCAAACATTATTGATGCAAGCTGGTTAAATTTCGCAAAATTGAGAGCAAACTATGCTGAAGTTGGTGGTGATACAGATCCTTACAGTGTATTCCCTACCTACGCTATTGCTGCTCCATTTGCAGGACAAGGCTGGGCAAGCAACAGCTCTTCGCTTAACAACGTAAACCTGAAGCCAGAAACAGCTAAATCTTACGAGCTAGGTCTTGAAACTAACATTTTCGACAGGAGAATAGGTTTTGACGTTTCATACTATAGAACCAGAACTTACGATCAAATTACACCGGTACCTGTATCTAACGCAACCGGTTTCTCAACCGTATTATTAAATGCTGGTACTATCGAAAATAAGGGTATTGAAGTCTCCTTAAGACTTAACCCAATAAGAACCGAAGATTTCAACTGGAACATGAATATCAACTGGGCTAAAAACCAGAACAAGGTTATTGAATTGACTAAGGGTATTGACAACCTGCAGCTTGGTGCATTCCAGGGTGGTGTTTCTGTTAATGCTACTCCAGGAGAGGCTTATGGAGCTATAAGAGGTTCTGATTTTGTGTATGATGATAACGGAAACAAAATTGTAGGATCTAATGGCTACTATAAAGCTACAGCTTCCAACAACAACATCATTGGTAACATCCAACCAGATTGGACAGGTGGTGTTTCAAACAACTTCCAATACAAAGATTTCACTCTTAGCTTCCTGATCGATGTTCAGGAAGGTGGAGACTTCTTCTCATTGGATAATTACTATGGTTTTGCAACAGGTCTTTATGACTTTACTGCAGGAACTAATGATTTAGGCAATCCAGTTCGAAATTCTCTTTCACAAGGAGGTGGGGTTGTTCTTCCTGGAGTTAATGAAAACGGTCAGCCTAACACTACCAGAGCTGCTGCCAATACCTACGCCAACCCTTGGGGTTACGTAAGAAATCCTAACAAAGCCTTTGTATACGATGCTTCCTTCGTTAAATTAAGAGAAGTTAAGTCTAACCTATGCTTTCGGAGATAATATTCTTGACGCAATTCCATTTACTAAAGCTTCGATTTCACTAGTAGGACGTAACCTATGGATTATCTATAAGAACAGTCCATACTCCGATCCTGAAGCAGGACTTAGTTCAGGTAACATCCAGGGAAATCAGTCTGGTGCTTATCCAGCTGTCAAAGAAATTGGAGCAAGTTTGAAATTTAACTTTTAATAAAAAATCATTATGAAAAAATATATTTTAACCTTTATTGCTCTGACCACCTTATGGTCCTGCCAGACGGATGAGCAATATCAGGACCTGAATAAGGATCCTAAAAATCCTACATCGGTTGCTTCCGACTTCCTCTTCACTGCAGCTACAGTGAGCTTGGGCAGATCAAATGGCAAGCCCGAACGTAAACCTGAATGTATTCAGGTTTCTGGCCCAGTATTTAACTGAGACCACTTACACAGACGAAGTGAACTACGACCTTATTGGCCGTAATATCCCTCAGAACCACTGGTCCGAAATTTATCGCGACGTAATCTTTGATATTCAGGATGCCAAGTCAATCGTCATGGACAATCCAGACCTTGATCAAAGCGAAAAAGATGCTCGTTTAGGACAATTAGAAGTTGTTGAAGTTTATGCATGGCATGTATTGGTAGATACTTTTGGAGATGTGCCTTACACTCAGGCGGTGAATTCTGAAGAGTACCCTCTTCCTGCCTATGACGATGCCGCTACTATCTATCGAAGATCTAATCTACGAGACTTGACGATGTAAACGCTAAACTTTCTGCTGGTCAGGGATATTCTTCTGCCGATGTGATATTATGGTGGAGATATGAACCAATGGATGATGTTTGCTAACTCTCTACGACTTCGTCTGGCGATGAGAATTGCTGATGTTAATCCGGACCTATCGAAATCTACTGCCGAAGCTGCGGTCCAGGATGGAGTTTTCTCTTCTCTGGATGAGAGCGCTACTATTGCTTATGAAGGCAATTCCCCGAACACCAACCCACTTTGGGAAGACCTGGTACAGAGCGGTAGAAATGACTATTTGATCACCAACACCATTGTGGATATCATGAAGCCAATAGATGATCCAAGGATGTCTGCATATTTTACAGACAACATAGCTGACCTATACCGGCGCTCCTTATGGAGACAACAACGCGTACACAAACTATACTCATATAGGCCAGGCTTTCCTTGATCCAACACACCCAGGTATCCTTTTGGACTATCCTGAAGTTGAATTCTATCTTGCTGAAGCTGCCCAAAGAGGATATAATGTAGGTGGCACTGCAGGGGAACATTATAACACTGCTATTACCGCTTCTATTGAATATTGGGGAGGAACCGAAGCTCAAGCAATGCTTATCTTTCACAACCAGCAAGTAGCCTATGACGCAGCAAACTGGAGAAAGTCTATTGGAACTCAATTCTGGCTCGCTATGTTCGACGATCCTTTTGAAGGATGGTCCGTATGGAGAAAGTTCGATGCTCCGAAGTTAAACCTTCCTGCGATCGAACAACTACCCGTTCCATTGCGTTATACATACCCTATTAACGAGCAGAACCTGAACGAAGCTAATTATAATGCCGCTTCTGATGCTATTGGAGGAGATGACCAACAAACCCCATTATTCTGGGATGTTCAGTAATCATTCAAAACGATAAATTTTAAAAAATTATAAAATGAAAAAATATTTTAAATATTTGAGCTTTGGCCTTTTAGCAGCAATAAGCTTATCCTCTTGTGATGCCGAAGACGATCTGCCACAATCAACCGACGTTGGAGGCTATTCCTATCTTTCTCAAAGGAGTATTACTGCCTTTGACACTAATGCTGACCTGAACATTAATATTTTCACTGCACAGGGAGTTACAGCACAATCCATTGAAGTAATGCAAAATGGACAAGTGATAGGAAATGCAGACATCTCCGGCGAAACAGCCTCTTTCAACACTTCAAATCTTGACAGTGTTGCCACAGGCAAAGATTCGTGGCCGGTGAAGCTAAAAACCACCTTTTCTAACGGGAATGTCTCTGAGGATTCATTTACGATTTCAGCAACTGATGTCATCACTTTAGACGGTGATAATCCTTCTGAAGTAACCATGGATTCTCTTAGCACAGTTTCTCTGAGCTATGACACTTTCACCCGTTCTGCCACTATAGATGATATGTCTCTATGGCTGAAAAAGAATTCAGACGGAACTTATACTGACAGCGGAGTCGATGTCTCTGTTGACGGTGGTACAATAAATCTTAGCAGCACCAATTACGACCAATTGAACCTTGATGTTAATGATACCCTTTATTACCAATTCAACGCTAATAGTGGTTCATTGAGTGCTTCAGCGGAATCTTATATTACCATAGTTCCAAAGGCGTTTACTAGTTCTAATTCGGCTACGCTTTCTAGCGATTTAGAAATGAACCAGTTGAACCTGCAATCAGGAGAAATCACAGCTGACGGAGATGCAAATGGAGAAATTGCTTATTTAGCTCCAGCAGGATTCACAGTAGTTAATAGTGCTGATATTTCCTTTGTTCCTGCTCCAAGTGACTACTTCGATAATGCAGATGTTCTTTCAGCGAAACAGCTTTTCGAAGCCGGTGCAACTTCTGGAACAGATGTAACTTCAGTGACAAATGCTGCGCAGGGGGACACCTATGTCTACAAAGCCACCCGAGCAGTTTTGGATGCAGATGGAAACCCTACAGGAGAAACCACAGTAGTGTATGGTGTTATAAAAGTTGAAAATGTAACTACCACTACCACCAATGGTAACACAGTAACCACTCTTGACCTTTCTGTTTCTGAAGGCCAGTAGTGAAATACATCTCAAAAAGCTATTTTTGAACCACCCTTCGGGGTGGTTTTTTTTATTTCTCACATCAAGCATTAATCTTACCTTTGCCTCATGAGCGAAACTACAAGGATCTTCGGAATACGTGCCGTAATAGAGGCCATCCAGAGCGACAAAGACATCGATAAGATATTTATTCAAAAAGGGCTTTCAGGCCATCTTTTTCAGGAACTAAATTCACTTATACAAAAAGGGAATTACAACGTATCTTACGTGCCACAGGAAAAGCTTCACAAGCTCGCTAAAGGAAATCATCAGGGGGTAGTCGCCAATATTTCTCCTGTAAAATTTCTCTCGATAGACGAACTTGTAGAAAAAGCTTTTGCAGCGACTTCCACTCCCCTCTTTTTATTGCTGGACCAAATCACCGATGCCCGCAATTTTGGAGCGATGATCAGAACTGCCGAATGTTGTGGCGTCAATGGGATCATCATTCCTGAAAAAGGCGCGGCTCCCGTCAATGCCGACACGGTCAAAACTTCAGCCGGAGCAGTTTTTAATGTGCCCATCTGCAAAGTAAACCACATCAAAGATGCGCTCTACTACCTTCAGTCTTCAGGAGTACAGGTAACTGCTGCTACCGAGAAAACTGATGACACCATATATGATGTTAATTTTTCAGGTCCTTCCGCAGTAATTGTGGGAAGTGAAGAAAGAGGAGTTTCAAACTCCATATTGCAGGCGGTAGATCACAAAGCTAAACTCCCCATGTTCGGAACTATCGAATCTCTGAATGTATCTGTAGCCTGTGGGGCATTCCTTTACGAGGCGGTAAGGCAGCGCCTCTCCTCTTCTCCAAAATAGGGAATAAAAAAAACTACCTAAGAAGGTCCTGAAATTGGGGAATTCAGGTATTCTGATCCTTAGATCTTTTATAAAAATAACGATAGCTGATCTCTGATTCTTCGTTATTTTTCTCTTCCCCAGGTTCAGGAAACAGCAAATCTTGCTCCTCCTGTTGGGGTTGAAGGGATTCAATGAAATTGCCATTTTCGTCAAAATGGCGCATGAATTCATCTTCCTCTTCTTTATAATCAGGCCTTTGCCATTCATATTTGGGGCTACTGGCAATTTTCTTCCGGTAGATCAGCGAAAAGATAAAACCAGAAATGAGGCCTGAGAGATGACCTTCCCAGGAGATATTAGGATCTATAGGCGTAACATACCAGATCAAGCCGCCGTAAAGAAACACCACAATGAGCGACAAAGCCACCAGCCGGAAATATTTTGAGAAAATCCCTTTCCAGAAAAGGAAGGAAGCCAGTAAATAAATGATCCCGCTCGCGCCAATATGATTTGCCGGACGACCGATGGTCCAGGTGAGAAAACCCGTAAGAAGCAGACCGTAGCCCAGAATTTCCCAGCTTATCTTTCGGTAGAAATAGAAAAGAGCCATGGAAAGCACCAAAAGCGGCACACTGTTATTGAACAAATGCTTCATCCCCGAATGTATGAAAGGGGAAAAAAAAATTCCTCTTAACCCGATCCATGTTCTGGGTTGAATTCCGAAGTGATTAAAATCGAAACCGAAGGTTACTTCGACCCAAAAAACCGTCCAGATCGTTAAAACGAAAAGGATAGGATAGCCGATGACTCCCGTGGAAAAAACAAAAGGATGAGACTGCTTCAAAACCCTGTAATTTTACCTAATATTACAAAAAAGCATCCAAACCTCAACAACCCGACAAAGTGTACCAGATTTACTAATTTTGTCAGATGAACGAACCTTTAGCTGAAAGATTAAGACCCAAAAATCTCGACGACTACCTGAGTCAGCAACACCTTATAGGACCTAAAGGAGCCCTGAGGCAGCAGATAAAGCAAGGAACCATTCCTTCGATGATCTTTTGGGGTCCTCCCGGCGTGGGAAAGACCACCCTTGCCAATATCATTGCTTCTGCAACCGATCGGCCTTTTTTCCAGCTTAGCGCGATCAGCAGCGGGGTGAAAGACGTGCGGGAAATCATTCAAAAAGCAAAAAAAAGTGATGGGCTCTTTACGACCAAAAGCCCCATTCTGTTCATTGATGAGATTCACCGTTTCAGCAAATCTCAGCAGGATTCGCTTTTAGGTGCTGTGGAAAAAGGCTGGGTCACCTTAATTGGTGCCACGACCGAGAATCCGAGTTTCGAGGTGATTTCGGCACTTTTGTCGCGCTGTCAGGTCTACATCCTGAATTCCTTTTCAAAAGAAGATCTTATAGCCTTGCTGAAAAGAGCGATGGAGCAGGATAAGTTCATTGCCACGAAAGAAGTGAAATTAAAGGAAACTGAAGCCCTGCTTCGGCTTAGCGGCGGCGATGCCCGGAAGCTATTGAACATTTTTGAACTCCTCGTGAATTCTACCGAAAAAGGAGTGGAGATCACGAACGAAATGGTCTTCGAAAAAGTTCAGCAAAATACCGTGCTTTACGACAAGACCGGCGAACAGCATTACGATATCATTTCGGCTTTTATTAAATCTATCCGCGGAAGTGATCCTAATGCCGCGGTTTACTGGCTTGCCCGAATGATCGAGGGCGGCGAAGACGTGAAATTCATAGCGCGCCGAATGCTCATTCTTGCCAGTGAGGATATTGGAAACGCCAATCCCACGGCCCTGGTGATCGCCAACAACAGTTTCCAGGCCGTGACCACTATTGGTTACCCCGAAGCCCGCATCATCCTTAGCCAGTGTGCAACCTACCTCGCCACTTCGCCAAAAAGCAACGCTGCCTATGCCGCTATTGGACAGGCACAGAGCCTTGTAAAGAAAACAGGGAATCTACCGGTACCATTAGCCATCAGAAATGCTCCCACCAAATTAATGAAAGATATTGGCTACGGAAAAGATTACAAGTACGCCCACAACTATGAGAACAATTTTGCGGAAGCCGAATTCCTGCCCGAGGAGATAAAGAATACTACTTTATATGAACCGGGCAATAATCAGCGGGAAAATGCCCAACGGGAATTTCTTAGAAAACGCTGGAAAAACAAGTATAATTACTAATCCTGAAGCTCGTAAATAGTCTTCACCGATTTGTTCTGGTTTCTGTCGAAATACTCGACAACCAGGTTCCCGTTCTCATCGAAGTAAGCCATTCCTTGTTTGGTAAGGGAATTATAGATGTACGTATTTCCTTTATCAGATTTGATGAGCGCCGCAAAAGGCTCGGCCATGCCCTTCTGGTAAAATGAATAGCCGTCGTCACTGTCTTTCAGATAAAAAACAGCATTATCCTTTACGTAATACTTCTGAGCATTCTGGTTTTGCACCGCAACAGGCTGCGCCCTAACCTGTACTTCTGCCGGTAGGCTTTCAGCTACTTCGGCTTCGGCTTCAGGAGTTTCCGCAGATGGCGCGTCTTTTTCCACAGTTTCGACTACAGGATCGGCTTCATAATTATGATCCAGGGCAGCTACTGAATTAAAAGCATCACGCAAAGCTTCCTGCCAGGCCTTTTTGTACACTTTAGCCCGACTTCTTCCTTCCTCTGATTCGAAAACCACATTCCCGTTACAATCCTCCAGAAGCACCTTCATTTTGGTTACAAAAATGCCGGAATTGTTTTTCACATCAGCATGCAAGCCAAGACAGTTGTTTTTTCTAAGATCTTCAGGCCGATCCTCATCTTTCATTACAGCTTCGAAGCCGTACTTCTCAAACAGGAATTTGGTAAGAGAATTTAATTGATATTGATCTTCCCTTTTCATGAAATCATAGGATTGAGGAACGATCACGTATTTGTATTCATGTAGATCCTGTGCTGCCGAAGAAAAAATGGCGCCAAGGACGAAACAGATAAAAATCAGTTTTTTCATAAGCCTTCAAAAATTATTTGCATTCCCACCTGCAACGAAAAGCCACGGGCTTTTGCAAGATTGGGCAAAGCAAGCAGATTATTTGCTGCAAGATAGAAATTAAATTTCTTAAATGTGGAAGAATACATAAGCCCGAGATTTGTAAAACTATAATCATCGAGGGTATAGGCGAATCTTATCCGCTGGTGTTCAGTAAATTTTCGGTCGTAATAGGCCGTGAGGTTATATACCAGCCCCTTTGGCCGGTTCACTCCCGAAAGCTGCATTCCCACAAGGTTCAGGAAGCGCGGTTTGCTTACGATGCGATAATTGCAAGGCATAAAAGCCCTTCCGAAACCAAATTGCATGGAAGTGTGAAATTTATACGGCCTCCAGGTGACATATCTCTGGTGGAGGGTTTCATCGGTAAGATTCTTGTCCACTTCATTTTCAAAAATATCCCAATAAGGAATAGCCTTATCTTTAGTATCAAGATCGGGAAACAACGGCTCCAGTCCATCGGTTTGATATGAACCATAGTAATGGTAATTCTCAACATCCCGTTCCTGCAACATGATACCGATGTCTTCAACGGCGCCTGTCACCTTAAATTGCTCATTTACGGCATACGTAAAGCCCAGATCCAGCCCGGCGCCGACATTCCCGCCCAGCAGCGACCGACTCAGCAATTCTTTAAGGCCCTCCTCCACCGTCATATCTTCTTTGTCATTCAGTGAAGCAAAGCCAGAAGTATTGATCAGCACATCAAGATTTTCGGCGTAATGCCGAAAAACATTGGGCCCATCCGGAGTTCGAACGGTGGTGAAAAATCCCGTATTATCGGTACTTTGTACATTGAAGACACCGGCATATAGCTTCAGCCTGCCTCCAACTGTAAGGCGATTGCTCACTTTGTGGTTTAGCCCCACGTGATAAACAGTGATGATCTCGCCGGTCAAGGAGATTTGCGAGAAATCGAAAGGAACTCCTATATAATCATTATTTCCTTCGTTGGCCAAAATAGCGAGGTCCTTAGGAAAATAGGAAAAAACATCAAGTTCCTGATAGATGCCTGCGGAAAGATAATCGCGGCGGTTAATCTTCCAACCTACGGAAAAGATGTCCAGTTGTTCGTTGAGAGAAAAATAATCGGTATGCGTCATGTCCCTGATCGCATTGCGCACCCTGTCGTTGATATCGGAATTATCATCGTTTCTGAAGATATCGTAAACAGAAACACCAGTAAAACCTGCATTAAAATGAATGCCCGAAAGAAAAGGAATGCCTATATGGCCTTTGAATTTAATTTCGGCACCGGGATTGCTCCGAAGGGTTTGCGGCAGGTCATCCACATTGTAAAGCAGTGGCTTTATTTGGGCAGAGCCAGAAAGGGAAAACCAGAAAAATGCTAAAATAGCAATATACCGCATATCTAAAATTGAAACCTGAACAAGCCTTTGGAGGCAAATTGCAGTTCGCCCGCAAATTCCTTTCCATTAGTTTTCGGTTCAAGTTCCACCACCATTTTAATTGACCTCTTCACCTTCCCAATCTCATCTTTGCTCACCATCTTGGTGATCTCGGTGGTCGCTGGGTCTGCTTCATTCCCCGCCACAACAGTGTATTCTACCCGAAATTGCTCCCGGTTGGATTCTGATAAAAAACGCACTTTCGTGTCAAATGCCTGCGGAAAGGAATTCTGATGTATAAAATTCAGCTCCAGGGCCGTCAGGTCATTCTGAATATAATCGTCATCGAGGAATTCCAGCCTCACAGTATCCATGATCACCTGTTTCATCTCTTTGGTTTCAGGATCCATAAAATCGCTCTCATCCACATCGTAAATGAGAAGATCGGTTTGAATATCGGGGCTAAGGCCAATATCTTGAGCCTGATCTAAATCGACATCTTTCACACAGCTCACTGCAAAAACACCTATCGCGCAAAAGAGAAGACTTCTCCATAAGGTTTTGTAGCATTTCATAGATAACAACAGCTAAAGGTTGGATTTCACGAAATTAACAAAACTTTATCTTTAGAGATAACTTCTTATTTCATTTAACGTTTTTATCTGCATTATGTCGGTTTTTTCTGACCTCTGATAATAGTCAAAATAGATGGATTGAAGGCCGAAATTCCTTGCTCCCAGCACATCTGCCTCCAGGTTATCTCCTATCATTACACTTCTTTCTGCCTTAGCATTTGACTTTGATAAAGCCTTTTCGAAAATAAGAGCATCCGGTTTTTTTACCCCCGCTTCTTCGGAAGTAGTGATGGTCGCAAAATATTCAAGAATGCCGGAATTGGTCATTTTCGTATGCTGAACTTCCTGAAATCCGTTGGTAATAATGTGAAGTTTATACCGGGGCTTCAGATAATCCAGCAGCGGAATTGTACCTTCCAATAAGTGATTGTTAACAGGCAAATAGCGGATATAATCTTCAGCTAAAAGATTAATAATTTCATCGGTAGTAGTAAAATTCATCGAATCGAAGCTGTCTTTCAGCCTTCCGTAGCGCAAAGCTTCTTTAGTCACTTCATTTTTGCGATACCGTTCCCAGTAGCGAAGATTCACGGGCACATAATGCTCTAAGAATTCCTCCACGATAATCTCTAGCTGATGCAACTTGAAAATCGTTTCAAACGCCAGGGCAGAATTCCTGTCAAAATCCCACAGCGTATGATCAAGGTCAAAGAAAACGTGCTCAATATTATTCAATTTCATAGATCTGTTTTAGAAACGAATAGTATAAATCTTTATCGGAGTATTCTGAAAAATCGTCATTTCTGAAAATCGCCTGGAAGGTCCCTCCCACTTTTTTTACTTCTTGTAAGGCTTTACCTACAACTTTCTTTATTTCTTCCGGCCGGCTGTTTTCAATCACTTCTGAATTCAGAAAATAAGGATGCACCAGCAGCGGAGTGGTCATTTCCATATTGATATCGTAAAAAAGAAAGGGCGTACAGGTCCCGGCCCTAAAACCCGGCGTGGCAGGATAGCCCATCGAAAAGTCATTGTTCACCTCAAGCTCGGTAAGATTGTTATAACAATCCGGAAGGGCAAGATCGTGCTGATTATTAAGTACATATTCCAGGGGACTATGAACAATCTCCTCCATCCTAAGTTTTTCTGAACGCAGGGTCCTGATATTCTTGAGGGCGTAATAACCCAATGACACGCCTACCTTAGTATAATCGCCCACATATTTTATCACCGACCGGTAAGGAATACGATTGTAATTAATGTTGCGGTCATGAATACTGAAATCGCTTAACTGGAACATGAAAAACATTTTCACCCGGTACAGCTTTAGAAAACGAATAAGGTCTTCGAAGGTATTGAAGGGGTCTTTCTTTAAGCGCAATAATACCCTTAGGCGGTCCAGAACTTTGCCAAACCTCAGCCGGATGATATCCATATGTGTACCCACAATACTTCTGATGAAGCCTTTATTGCGGTAGGCAAAAGCTTTTTCTACCGCGATGACCACCTGAGAATCAAATTCGCGGTTTTGGAACTCTGTTTCAGGAAAGCGCTCCAACAGTATTTCTTTCAGCTTAAAAGCCCAGATATCCACCACCGGAGAATCGAGAAAACTTTCCTGGTAAGCGAGACTTTCGGCTGCGGGAAATTTTCCCGTTTCATCCTTTACGTGCGGCAGGTATTCTTCGTAACGGCTAAGCAGGTAAAAAGAAGCTGCAAAAATATCGAAAGGTAAAGCGCTGGCTTCAGGAACCGGAAAATAGCAGAAGGTATTGTCCCACGGTTGCACTTTTATCTCAACTTCTGAGAGACCTTGCTCCATTAATAATCCTACCTTCTGAAAAAAGAGCTCATTTCCCAGCGGCTGTTTTCCGTAGGAAATTTTCATGCCTTCATGGGCAATGAATTCTTCGATCTTCGAAGTAAATTTTATCGGAATTCCCAGAATATTGCTGCATATATGCTTGAAGCTATAAACAATACGGGGAGTTATTTTTTGGGTGTAGATTAGCAGCATTCAGAAAAAATTACAGCAAACCTTCGTCTGCGAAGCTAAAGTAGGATTTTTCGGTAACAATAATATGATCCAGCACTTTAATATCAAGGCTTTCGGCGCCGGTTTTCAGCTTTTTGGTCAGCTGTTTATCGGCTTCGCTCGCGTTGAGATTCCCCGACGGATGGTTATGAGAAAGAATAATAGCCGTCGCACCGAGCTCCAGCGCCTTCCGCAGCGTAATACGCACATCTACCAGCGTGCCGGTAATCCCGCCTTTGCTGAGCTGAACCTGGTCTATCACTTTATTTGAATTATTGAGGTAAATGATCCAGAATTCCTCATGTGGAAGTTCGCCAATAAGCGGCTGCATAAGTTCAAAAACCGACAGGCTTGAGCTTATTTTCTTCTGCTCAAGCGCTTCCTCAATTCGCCGGCGTCTCCCGAGCTCGAGGGCCGCCACGATACTCACAGCTTTGGCGGTGCCAATTCCCTTGAAATTACACAATTGCTGAACAGACATTTTGCCGAGTTCACTCAGATTATTCTTGGAAGAAGCAAGAATGCGTTTGCTGAGTTCAACGGCGCTTTCATTACGACTTCCCGAACCTATAAGGATCGCGATCAATTCAGAATCACTAAGGCTGAGTTTCCCCTTCTGAAGAAGCTTTTCCCGCGGGCGGTCATCTTCGGCCCAATATTTTATGCTGAAATTACTCTTCTCTTCCTTCTCCATAGTTCCGATAAATATAGAAAATGTATTTCTGAAATTTCCGAAACTCCTGAAAATGAAGGAATTATTTTACAGAAATTTGCTCCTTCAGCGCTTCCAGGTCAAGACCGCCATAATTTCCGCTGCTCATCAAAAGCAAAGCCGAATCATCAAGATTCATAGCTGCGAGCGCCGCTTTAAATTCTTCGGAATTGGTGAAGACCTTCAACTTCGGATTTGCAAAGGCTTCAGAAATCTGTTCAGCTGAAATAAAACCGAGCTTTTTCTGGCTTACTGCTTCCGGAGAATAGAAGACCAAAGCCTCGTCAGCCTTATCCAACGCTCCTTTATACTGCTTTAAGAATTCGGAATTCAGGCTACTGTAGGTATGCAATTCGAGACAAGCAATAATCTTCTTTTCCGGATATTGCTCCTTTACCGCAGCTGTGGTTGCAGAAACTTTGGATGGACTATGTGCGAAATCTTTAAAAATCACTGTAGATCCGGCTTCAGCGATCTTCTCCAGCCTTTTTGAAGCTCCTCTGAAAGTTGAAATAGCCTCATAAAAATCATCTTCATCGATTCCCATGTGCTGACAGATCCATTTTGCGCCAGCGAGGTTGTTCAGGTTATGTTTTCCGAAGATCTCCAAAGGCATTTCCCCTTCAGGAGTATCAAGAATGGTCATTTCATCCTCCACATGATAATCCGGTGTAGAATAAGGATGTTTCCGGATAGGATTGGAAGTTTCCTCTGCTATTCGCTTCACTTCAGGATCTTCTTCATTGTATACCAGAATTCCGCCATTCACGATAGAGGCCACAAAGATCTCGAATTGCTTCACATATTCTTCATAGGTGGGAAATACATTGATGTGATCCCAGGCGATGCCGCTAAGGAGTGCAATATTGGGCTCATAAAGATGGAATTTTGGCCGCCGGTCTATTGCAGAAGAAAGATATTCGTCGCCTTCAATCACCATAAAGTCATTTTCTGTAGTCAAGTGCAGCATATTAGAAAAACCTTCCAGAGGCGCACCCACCATAAAATCGACATCCTTTCCGTGGTATTTCATCACATGAAGGATCATTGAGGTAATCGTGGTTTTGCCGTGCGAACCGGCGATCACGACCCTGGTCTTATCCTTTGATTGCTCGTATAGAAATTCGGGATAGGAATAGATCTTTAGGCCAATCTGTCGGGCTCTTTGCAGCTCCGGATTATCCTCACGGGCATGCATTCCGAGGATCACCGCATCCAGGTCTTCGGTAATTCGCTCCGGAAACCAGCCAAATTCCGAAGGCAACAGCGAATGCTGTTCCAACGCGAATTTTGACGCGCCGTAAATGGCATCATCGCTTCCACTAATTTGATATCCTTTCTCCTGAAGAGCTATTGCCAGCGCATGCATAGCGCTTCCGCCAATGGCTATGAAGTGTAATTTCATCAATCTTGCTTTTGCGCAAATATAATTATTTGCCCTCTAAGCACCTCGAAAAGCCAGCACTTGTTAGAGTTTTAAGATCCGTGCTTTTTCTGTTTTGGCAGCCTTCAGGTCCGGCATTTTTTCCAAAGCTTCGTCTATAAAGAACAATGCCTCCTCTTTTTTCCGCTGACTGGCTTTGATTTGGGCCAACCTGAAAAAAGCCCAGGCTGGTGCTTTAAGATCTCTATAGTCATAGTTCTTAACATAATTTTGTAAGAAGTTAATTCCAGATTCAAAAGCAATCTCCTGAACAGCAGAAACCTTACCTAATTCATAGTTCAGATAATTACGGGAAAGATAGGTTTTATTTGCAGTAGCCAAACCGATAGCCCTGGCGTATTGCTGCTTTGCCTTTTCATGTTCCTTATTGGCCTGAAAAATATAGCCCCAGGCTAAAGCCGCATCAACAGGGTTGACCTTTTCCAGTTCTTTGGCAAAACCTTCGGCGGTAGAGCGGCTGCCCCCCAGGATCATAGGAAGTTCTGTATAGAATTCAACCAATGCCCTTCTCGCTTCGGCATGCCGGGGATCCAGCTCCGCCGCTTTATTCAGATAGTGTTTGATATCGTCAATAAGAAAGACGGCTTCCAGTTTGCCTATTTCCATAGCCTTCATCCCCAACGCTCCGCCCAGCTTAAAATTGTAATTTGCAGAGCCCGGATCCTGTTCCACTAACTTTTTGTAGTATTTCACTGCATCATCCCAATTTTTACTGAAACTTGCTAAATCCCCCAGAAATTCAAGTGCTTGAGGCGTATTTGAACGAAGAAATTGGACTTTCGCCTGCTCATACTCCCCATTTTCCATAAATTCAACACCCTTTTCCAGGGGTTGTGACATCGCCGGAGGGCCTATGAGCAAAAGCATGAGAGAAAAAAGAGCAAGAACAGACCGCATATCTTAAAAATTTCATAATTTTATTGTAACAATATCCCAAATAAAAGACCTATGAACTAAAAGGACAGCCAATTCCCTACTTCAAGTCCTAAGAATTGTTAAAGTGCTAATGTTTTTAACGCGTAGAGTTAAAAATTATTCTAATATTTGTGCCACTTAATAACTGTTAAACCTAATACTAATAACTGAATTTAACACCTAGCCTATGCAAAATTTTACTTTTGGGAGGAGAGGGACTAACTGGTTCCTTTTCGCCTTTGTATTATTAATTGGAAGCTTGCCCTCATTTGGGTTGGGCAAGAAGGATGCCCAACGGAAAGCGGGACAGATTCCTCCCAGACTTTCTGTTACTTACAAACCGTAAGTGACATTGCACGAGATGGAACTAATACCGCTGTGTATCAAACCGCCGATAAGGTCAACGATACACAACCTATCCCCGGAGATGAACTCTTAACCAATGGAGTCACCTATTATGTAGGAGGAGAATCAGGAACTTGTGACAGAATCGCAGTAACTGCTACAGTAACCTCTGTAACTGCACCAACCAATACTATTTTCCCTAATAGCAATAGCTTTTCTATTAGCCCATGCTCTTCTACCAATTTTTCCGCGTCAGATTTAGCCTCTTATTTCCAGGCTACTGAAGCCGGATATACCGTAGAAGTTTACGACAGTGAATTTGGAACAGATCCGTTTACAGGTGAACTTGTGCCAGGCGAAAGTTATTTCGTCGGACAAGTGGACACATCAGGCGGAGTAGGATGTCCTTCGGCCCGGGCTTCCGTGGGTTATGATCCAATGAATCCTGAGGCTCCTCAGGCAGATGCAAATCAAAGCTTATGTCAAGGATCCACAGTTGCCGATCTTAGCGCTAGCGGAACGTACCCTAATACACAGGCCATTCGTTGGTATAGATCTCAAGACGCGAACTCACCACTGCCTTCAGATACACAATTACTCAATAATCAAATCTATTACGCTTCACAAGTGGTAAATGACAGGAATAGTGTTTTTCCTCCTTGTGAAAGCGGAGAAAGAACTGCGGTTAAGGTAACACTGACCGAAGGAAATGCCGGAAATCCAAACACAGGGATAATTTGTGAAAGTGATGTTCAGGATACATTTCCAAGTATTGATGCTATAAAAAACTATTATTTATCGCTTCTTGATGACGGTGTTCCAGCAACAGGAACGTTCAACCCAACGCCAGCGCAATTGGCACAACAATATCAAAATGACGCCGACGGGTTAGGAGATTTCACAACCACCTACACCTTAGGTGCCGATGAATGTGGTGCGTCAGTCCAGTTAACAGCATCAATAGTTCCATCTCAAAATGCAGATGCAGGTCCAGATGTAGAGAAAACGTACACTATTGATGATGGTGCTCAAGATCTTTATACGCTCATTCCAGCAGGAACTAATACTGATGGTTATTTTGAGGGATATCCTGATGGTACATTTAATCCGTCACAGGAAGGATCCGGTGTTTATAATATCACCTATACTGTCGATGAAACCACAGGATGTATTACTGGAAGCGATTCTGCGACCTACACCATAACCGTAACCGATTGTAGTGCAAACGCAGGGGCCGACATAAATAAAACTCTTTGTTCTGCCCAGGCAGAAGAATTCGCTAGCAATCCATCAGCGGCACTTGCTTATTTCAGCGGATTGATTGAAGACGGAGTTGACACTTCCGGAGATTTTAACCCATCATTGGCAACAATTGGAGGTCAATGGATGACAGACCCCATCGGAACTTTTACTACAACTTATACCGTTACCGATGGTGCTTGTTCCGATTCTGCTCAAATTACAATTAATGTGGTTGAAGGAGATGCAAATGCCGGAAGCCCGAATACGGGAATCGTTTGTTTGGCTGATGTACAATCCACCTTCCCAAGCATTGATGAGATCAGAAAATATTACCTTTCGCTTTTAGATCCAGGAGTATCTCAAAAGGGAACTTTTGATCCAGGCCCTGCCCAATTAGCCGACATTTATCAAAATGACGCTGATGGCTTAGGAGACTTTACTACTACATACACCGTAGGAGAAGCAGGAAGCTGTACAGCTTCGGTTGATCTTACTGTACGTATTGTAGAATCTGTTGATGCAGGTGAAAACGGTAGTGTTACACTTAATGAAAACGACGATCCTATAAATCTATTCGACTATTTAGGCGGAACCCCCGATGAAGGAGGTAGCTGGAGCCAGGGAGACGGAACTTTTGATCCTTCTACAGATACTCCTGGAGACTACACCTATACTATTGGCTCAGAAAGCTGCCAAGATTCAGCGGTAGTTTCAGTTACTGTCACTTCAGAACCTGTAGACCCTTGTGATGGACTTGCCGGTAATGATAATACAACTACACTTTGCGAGTCTGCCGTACAGGCAACTTTTCCTAGCATCGATGAAATCAGAAAATACTATCTGAGCTTACTTGACGCAGGAGTTTCTAGAACCGGAACCTTAAATCCTTCTGCCAGTCAGTTGGCAACAATGTACCAAAATGATGAGGACGGTCTTGGAGATTTCACTACTACCTATACGCTCACCGAAGGAGACTGTACAGATTCTGTTCAACTAACAGTAACTATTATCCCTGTTCAAGAAGCCAATGCCGGTACTATTGATGATTTAGTAGTTTGTAGCAACGAGGATGACATAAAACTTTACAGCCTTCTTAGTGAAGACGCAAGTCCAGATGGAGTTTTCACCGGGTATGAGAACGGTATTTTTAGCCCTTCTGAAAATGGAGCCGGAACTTATGATATAACTTATGTCGTTAATGAAGATGTTTCATGTGTAACCGGAGAAGACTCCACAAGCTTTACTATTGAGGTAAATGAGGCTCCGAATGCAGGCGCAGACATTTCAGAACAGTATTGTATCACAGAAGTAGAAGGAATGATCACGACTCCTCAGGATGCTATTAATTTCTTCACTTCTTTGTTAGGGGAGAACACTCCACAAGATGGAACTTTTAAACCTTCATTGGAGACTCTGGCTACCCAGTATGCGAGCAATCCAATTGGAACTTTCAAAACTGTCTATACCGTCTCTAACGATGCATGTGAAGATTCATCGAACATCTCTGTAACTATTAATGATACGGTTCCAGCCGAAGCCGGAGATGATGTAGAAGTGACTTTCTGCACACAACAAGGTGCACAGAATTTATACACCTATCTTCCCGAAAATGCCAATCCTGACGGAACATTTGAAGGATTGGATGGAGGCATGTTCGATCCTTCTTCCGAGGGAGATTTTGAAGTAACCTATACAGTGGACGAAACTACTGGATGTGTAACCGGAACTGATTCCTCAGTATTCACTATTCATGTTCAGGATGTTTCAGGTCTTGCTGGAGGGGATAATTCCAAACGGGTATGTAGCGCAGATGCAGAGGCGCTATTCCCTGATGTAGCTTCAGTAAGAAACTTCTACCTTGATATGCTAGACCAAGGAGTTGACCAAAATGGTACTTTCAGCCCATCAATAACCGATTTGATCGCCGCTTATCAGGATGACAATATTGGTGATTTTTCAACTACTTATACCGTAGGTGCAGGTGACTGTTCAGATTCTGCTGTTTTGACAGCAACCATTCTTCAAGCTCCGAATGCAGGAGAGGATATGGTACTTCCTGTTTGCACTAATCAGGATACAATAAACCTTTTTGAGCGGCTTAGCGCTGATGCGGATACAACAGGAGAGTTCGATTTGGACGGAACGGTCCTTACCGAAGGTAAAATGAACCCTTCTGATTATAATGCCGGCACTTATACTGTAATCTACACGGTGCCATCTAACAATGAGGTATGTAGCAATGACACGGCAGAATTTACTGTAACTATTAATGAAGTCCCAGCCACTCCAGATGCAACAGATCTTGAATTCTGTGCTGTGAATGCGCCAACAGGTGCCGATCTTACTCCTGCAGGAGATGATCTTACCTGGTATGCCGATGCAGAGCTCAACAACATGGTCGCTGCCGACGATGCCCTTGAGAGTGGAGATTACTACGTGACTTCTACCAATGGCGATTGTGAGTCTGATGCCACCATGATCAATGTAACCATCAATGATCCAGATGCGCCAAGCATCGATCTAAGTGCGCTTGAGTTATGCGAATTCGAAGATAATACCATTGCCGATCTTAACGCAGCCATTAATGAAAATGCTGAGATCACCTGGTATGCTTCCGAAGAAAGCACTACTCCGTTAAGCCTGAACACTGCTCTTGAAGATGGCGTTAGTTACTTCGCTACTCTCAAAGATGCAGGAACCGGATGTGAGAGCGCAAGAAGGCTTCGTGTAACTGTGGAATTAAAAGAGTGTGATCTTGTATTCCCTGAGGGTATCTCACCAAACAATGACCAGCTTAACGACGAGTTCGTGATCAAAAAGATTGGAGAGAAATATCCGAATTACATGATAGAGATCTACAATCGCTGGGGTAACCTGGTATACAAAGGAAATGCCTCTACTCCAAACTGGGACGGTACTTCTAATCAATCCGGAACCTTAGGTAATGACATCCTGCCTGTAGGCATCTACTTCTACGTTGTTGAATTCAACGATGGAGTGACTCCTGCCAAACAAGGCAAAATTTACTTAAGTAGATAATCAAAAGGATAAACACTAGAAAGAAATGAAAAAAACTATCACAAAATATCTAATATTTACAGGCATTATCCTTTTTTCACTTAAGGCAATGTCTCAACAAGATCCAATGTTCACGCAATACATGTACAACATGAGTGTAGTGAACCCCGGATATGCCACAGATGACCCAGGTATCCTTAACCTTGGAGGCATCTACAGAGCACAATGGGTAGGAATTGACGGTGCACCACGCACCGCCAATTTCTTCGCCCACACCCCGGTAAGTGAACGAGTAGAATTGGGACTCACCGTGGTTCATGACGAGATCGGAGATATCATAAAACAGAACAATATCACCGCCGATTTCGCTTATGTAATTCCGGCAGGAGAAACGTCCAAGATCTCTTTCGGGGTAAAAGGAGGGTTATCTACTTATGATGCAAATGCTTCCGGGATCATCGTAAACGATCCCAGCGACCCTGCTTTTGAAAATGTGAATGAGGTATTTCCGGTATTCGGAGTTGGTGCCTTCTGGTTCAGCGATAATTACTACCTGGGCCTTTCTGCTCCAAACCTGTTCACTTCAAAGCACATCGAAAATTCTCAGGGTATTCAGGCTTTGGGAGAAGAAAACATCCACTATTTCCTTACGGGAGGTTATGTTTTCGATCTTAACGACAACCTGAAACTGAAACCCGCTTTTATGGCAAGAGGAGTTGAAGGTGCACCATTGTCGGTTGACGTTACTGCCAATGTGCTTCTCTACAACCGTCTTGAAGCAGGAATTGGATACCGTTTCGATGAATCAATCACTGGCCTGGTCAATTTCAAGATCACTCCGCAACTACGCGTGGGATATGCCTATGACTACACTACCTCGAATCTTGGTAACTACAATGACGGAACCCATGAGATCATGTTACTTTGGGATATTGACCTCTTCGGTCTTACCAAAGGATATGACAAATCACCCCGATTCTTCTAAAAACAGCATAATATGAGAAATTTATATAGTACACTTTTAATAGTTCTTATAAGCGTTACCGCTTTTGGGCAAAGTGCCCAGGTTAAGAAGGCTAATAAATTGTTTACCCAAAGGGCATACATTGATGCAGCCGACGCTTATGAAAACGTAGTTGATAAAGACAAGGAAGTTCTTCAGAATCTTGGAGATGCTTACTACTTTACCAACCAGATGGACAAGGCAGCCGAAACTTACAGGCTGGTCTTCCTTCGTAACGAAGGGAATGTTGCCCCGGTATACCAATTTCGATTTGCCAATGCGCTTAGAGCCGTAGGACAAAATGACGATGCCGATAAATACATGGGCATGTACACCGGCGAGGACATCAATTTTGAAGATTTCAAGAAGAAGATGGATACCACCAATGCATTTGTTTACACTACCAATCAGGTAATGAACAACAGCGCGGCTTCCGACTTCGGAATTGCTTACTTTGGTGATAAGATCGCTTTTGCTTCTACAAGAAACCAGGAGCGTCCTATCTATCCATGGGATAAAAAACCGACTCTTGACCTTTACAGCGCTAACATTTCTGATGATGGCGAGCTGAGCGATATTGTGCTTTTCTCAGACCAGATCAATACTGATCAACACGAGAGTTCAGCTACCTTCAGTAAAGACGGAAAAGTAATGTACTTTGACCGTACCAATGAAGACAGGGTAAAAACTGAAGAAGGCGTAAAAGTCGCCAATATCAGTATTTATCGTGCTGAAATGCAAAATGGCGAATGGACCAACATCGAAAAAGTTCCTTTTTCAAGCGAAGATTATTCCGTAGAGCACCCAAGTCTTAGCGCCGATGGCAGCAAACTTTATTTCGCCAGCGACATGCCAGGTTCTATGGGATCTTTCGATATCTACGTTGTTGATGTAAATGAAGACGGAACCTATGGAGAGCCTCAGAATCTTGGGGCGGGGATCAACACTCCTCACCGCGAGCAGTTCCCTTTCATCAGTGATAACGGAGTGCTTTACTTCACTTCTGATGGTCACCAGGGATTTGGAAATCTTGACATCTACAGCAGCGAAGGAGACTTCTCTAAAGCTGAAAACTTAGGAGCAACCATCAATAGTGGTAGTGACGACTTCGCTTTCGCAATCAAAGAAGGTCAGAAAAAAGGATATTTCGCTTCTAACCGAAGAGGTTCAGACAACCTGTACACCTTTACAAGAAGAAAATACGAGAAACCAGTCCTTCCAACCGATGAAAGTGAGATCAATGCAGCCACCGGAAGAAGACAGATCGCCAACGTTGGCCGTATCTACTTCGACTTTGACAAGTCCACTATTAAGCCAGAATCTGAACCTACACTTAACCGTGTGGTGGAGATCATGAAAAAATACCCAACCTTGACCATCGAGATTGGTTCTCATGCCGATGCCCGCGGAACAGACAAATACAACATGGACCTTTCACAAAGACGTGCTGAGTCTACATTGGAGTATATTGTAAACCACGGTATCGACAGAAGCCGATTGACTGCAAAAGGTTATGGCGAAGAAGTTCCGTTGAACGACTGTACCAAACCACATATGTGTACAGAAGAACAATACGCGAAAAACCGTCGTAGTGAATTCACCGAAACCAACACCGAGAATAAGAATGCCGATATGGATTCTGATTCTATGGAAAACGATGATCAGGATTAATTTCTGACTAACTAACCAACCAAAGAAAAAGCTCCGGAGAAATTCGGAGCTTTTTTATTTTACGGAAATTCTTAAGGACCTTTTTCTGAAAGCCGAAATTGGTGTTTTTTAGCCTGCTTTATATTCTGGTTTAAAATTGGACCTTTTGAAAGCTGATCTAAATCGAGGTCAATCTTCTTTTCTCTACGGAAGTATTTCTGCGGAAGCCTTTCTGCGGAAGATCATTCCCAAAATGACAAATAGAAGCTATCTCATTTTCGGACCACTTCCGAAGCTACTACTATTTCTTCGGAGGATAGCCTTCCAGGGCTTTCTGAACCACCTTATCGAAAATCGCCTGCCGTTGCTCGGGGCTGGCGTTAAGATCGAAAGGCGTCTCTACAATGGCTTTCCAAACCAGGGAATCTTTTTCAGCATCAATAAAATCGAAGGTGATACGAAGAAACTGATCGGTTCCCCCTAACGGAATTCCGCCCGAAACTCCAACACCCACATTACCTCCACCACCACCTACGCCAACCCCAAGGCGGCTGGGATTATCCTCTCTGAACTCTTCGGTGTAGATATTCACATATAACCCGGCATCTTCAGGAGTATTTCTGAAGCCTTTCTGCTTCATCACATTGTCCAGGCTCTTTAAAAGTCGGTTATCATCCAGCTGACTTAAACCCGACCGAAAATCAGGGAAAATCGAATAGGTCGAATATTTGCTGAAATCTACCTCCTGGTCGTAATCGTACACAGCCCGCGGACTATTACAGGACGTAATAAAAAAGAGAATTACTAAAGTTCTGATGATCTTCATAAGGATAGTTTTTAAAGGCTAAATGCCCGAAAATAAAAAAGGCAGACCCGAAAGGTCTACCTTAAATTTACGATAAAACTACCCCTTCTTTGGGTAGATTAACAAGATTTAAACAGGTTCTTTATTTAGCATTTCCCAAAGCCTGTCTTTAAGTTCGGTAAGCCCCTGCTGAGCTACGGAAGAAATAAAAAGGTATGGAGCTCCCAGATTTTTATCCAATTCTGCCTTGAGTTCCACCTTGAGTTCCGCGTCGAGCATATCGCTTTTGGAAATGGCGACCAGCCGGTCCTTATCCAGCATTTCCGGGTTATAACGTCTTAGCTCATCCAGCAGGATCTCGTATTGTTTCGAAATATCTTCGGCATCTGCAGGAACAAGGAACAATAAGGTCGAATTTCGCTCAATATGCCTCAGAAAGCGATAGCCTATCCCCTTCCCCTCGGCAGCTCCTTCAATGATTCCGGGAATATCGGCCACGACAAAAGTTTTGAAATCCCGGTATTGTACAATTCCAAGATTGGGCTTTAGGGTAGTGAATTCATAGTCGGCGATCTTTGGTTTGGCCGCAGTGATCACCGAAAGCAGGGTTGATTTTCCGGCATTGGGAAATCCCACGAGACCAACATCTGCCAAAACTTTCAGCTCAAGCGTAATATCTATTTCTTTTCCATCGATTCCGGGCTGGGCGTAACGTGGTGTTTGATTGGTAGAGCTTCGGAAGTGCCAGTTTCCACGGCCACCCATTCCACCTTCAGCTACAACGATCTCCTGCCCGTCTTCAGTAACTTCGTGAAGAATCTCCTGAGTTTCGGTATCCCTGATCACCGTTCCCAATGGCACCTCGACATATTCATCGGCACCATCGGAGCCTGAACTTCTTTGTTTTCCACCATTTCCGCCGTGTTCGGCTTTAATATGCCTTTTGAACTTCAGATGGAAGAGCGTCCAGAGATTTTTGTTGCCCTTTACGATCACGTGTCCGCCACGACCACCGTCACCTCCATCGGGCCCGCCTTTGGTTATGTATTTTTCGCGGTGGAGGTGAGCAGAGCCCTTCCCTCCTTTTCCGGAAGCAACATGAACCTTCACATAATCAACAAAATTCCCTTCAGTCATATCAGTATTTTATAATTCCACCGTCTTTTCCAGACGATTTCTATTGTTGCTTTTCGAGCAACCCGTCGATCACTGCGCTAAGTCGGTCGGTGATTTCATTAATTGATCCCACCCCGTCAACGCCGTAATACTTATCTTGTTTTTGGTAATATTCTTTCAGGATCGCGGTTTCCTCATAGTAAACCCGGATGCGTTTCCTGATCACCTCTTCGTTGGCATCATCGGGCCTCCCGGAGATCTTTCCTCTCTCCAGCAAACGTTGCACAAGAATCTCGTCTTCAACTTCCAATGCAATCATGGCGTGCACTTCAGTTCCTTTTGAATCTAAAAGCTCCTTAAGGGCTTCAGCCTGTGCTTTGGTCCTTGGGAAACCGTCAAATATAAAACCTTTGGCATCAGAATTCTGCTCAACTTCGGCCTTCAGCATTTCAATAGTAACCGCATCGGGCACCAACTGGCCTTTATCCATATACGATTTGGCACTTAGACCAAGCTCTGTCTGGTTCTTGATATTGTACCTGAACACATCGCCCGTGGAAATATGTACCAATTGATATTTGTCCTTTAGAACCGTTGCCTGCGTTCCTTTTCCGGCGCCGGGAGGGCCGAAAAGCACCAAATTTGTCATGTTGTTTTCTTTGCGTTTATACACCTGCGTGAGATTTCGTCCAAGACCATCATAATCAAGTCCGTATCCCACAATAAATTTGTTGGGAATTTCCATTCCCACGTATTCTATTTTGAAAGGTTTTTTATAGGCTTCCGGCTTGTAGAACAAAGTAGCCACCTCGTAATTGGCTACCCCCTCGGCCTGCAAAATATGATTGAGCGCTTCCAAAGTGTTCCCGGTATCAACGATGTCTTCGATAAGCACCACCTTGCGGCCCTTCAGGGAATGGTTCAATCCCAATAAAGTTTGGACATCTCCCGTAGACTCCGTTCCCCGATAAGATCCTAATTTCACGAAACTCACCTCACAATCGCCCTTAAAGCGTTTAATAATTTCAGAAGCAAACATAAAGGCACCATTCAAAACCCCTAGAAAAACAGGATTTTCATCTTTATAGTCGTGGTTCAGTTTACCGGCAACCTCCTCTATGGCCGCGTTGATTTGTTCTTCGGAAAGAAAAGGTTCAAAATGTAAATCGTGTAATTTGATCAAAACTTCGGAATTTAAAGACGCAAAGATAAGGATTCTCATTTACTCAAAGCTTCAGAATTCTACAAGAATAATAGGGCAGTACAGCTTAAAAATTTATTTTTGCGTAAAGTGCTTGCTTTATGGTAAACTATTTTTCTTCCAATTTCAAACTCGGTATTCTTGGCGGAGGACAGCTAGGCAAAATGCTGCTGTACGAAACCAGGAAATTCGACATTCAAACTCATGTTTTGGATCCCAGCGCCGAAGCTCCCTGCCGCATCTCCTGCGATTATTTTGAACAGGGAGATCTTATGGATTTTGATACGGTCTATAATTTCGGAAAACAGGTAGAGGTGCTCACCTTTGAAATTGAAGGTGTGAACGTGGAAGCCCTGAAGAAGCTTGCCCAGGAAGGCGTGAAGGTTTATCCTTCTGCCCATACGCTGGACAATATTCAGAATAAAGCCATCCAGAAGAAATTCTATCTCGAAAATGACATTCCCACCGCGGCTTTTCGAATCTTCGAAGACAAAGCTGAACTTCTGGAAGCGATCGATGAAAAAAATATAAGCTTCCCGTTTGTTTGGAAAAGCGCCACCGGCGGTTATGACGGCAAGGGCGTAGCAGTAATAAAATCAGAAGCCGATCTGGAACAGATCAGCGAAGGAGAATGCATTACCGAAGACCTGATTCCCTTTAAGAATGAACTCGCGGTGATCGTAGCTCGAAATCCTTCAGGAGAACTTCGCACCTATCCGGTGGTCGAGATGGAGTTTCATCCTACCGCCAACCAGGTGGAGTATGTGATCTGTCCCGCGAGGATAGCCCCTGATGTTGCCGATAAAGCACGAAAAACAGCAAAGAAGGTTTCCGAAGCTTTTCAGCATGTAGGCCTTTTGGCCGTAGAAATGTTCCAGACCCGGGACGACGAGATTCTGGTAAATGAAGTTGCTCCGCGCCCGCACAATAGCGGCCACTATAGCATTGAAGCCAGTTTCACAAATCAGTTTGAGCAGCACTTACGTGCCATTCTGAATTTGCCCCTCGGAAATACCGAGAGTAAAGTGGGCGGCATCATGGTGAATTTGGTGGGTGCAGAAGGTCATGAAGGCGAGGTGGTGTATGAGAATATCGAAGAGATTCTGAAATTGGAAGGGGTTACTCCGCATATCTATGGGAAAAAGATCACCCGCCCTTTCCGGAAAATGGGACATGTTACCATTGTAAACAAGGACCTTGGAGAGGCACGTAAAATCGCCGAGAAAGTAAAGAACAGCATTAAAGTAATCAGCAAATCCTGAAAATATGGCCAAAGTAGCAGTAATAATGGGAAGCACAAGCGATCTTCCGGTAATGCAGGATGCCATCGACATTCTCAAAGGTTTTGATATTGAGGTGGAAGTAGACATTGTCTCGGCACACCGCACCCCCGAAAAACTTTTTGACTACGGAAAAAATGCCCATACCCGCGGCATCCAGGTGATCATTGCCGGGTGCAGGCGGCGCAGCCCATCTTCCGGGCATGATTGCTTCACTCTCGCCACTTCCCGTTATTGGAGTTCCGGTGAAATCCAGCAATTCCATTGATGGCTGGGATTCAGTATTATCCATTTTGCAGATGCCCGGCGGCGTTCCGGTAGCCACGGTCGCTCTGGACGGCGCAAAAAACGCAGGGATCCTGGCAGCCCAGATCATCGGTGCTTCAGACAAATGTACGCTGGATAAAGTTCTGGTCTATAAAGAAGGGCTGAAGCAAAAAGTGATAGAAGGAGCTAAATCGGTTAAAAAATAAAAGCCACGCTATTGCGTGGCTTTCTAGTAGTAAACTTTACTTAAATCTGCGAATACAATTTATTAACCATTCTAAATATTAACCCAGAAAAACTTAAAAAAGTCACTACATTACGTTTAATGTGTTTTCGCGAATAAGCCCGAAAGATACAATTTTTCCCCAAAATTCACTCATTTAGGTTAAAAAACTTCTTAAAAACGTTAATTAACAATTTCTAAGATTATGAATTCATCCAATCCTTTACTCAAGGAATTTCAATATGCACCCTTTTCCGAACTAAAAAATGAGCATTTCAAACCTGCCATTATTAAGGCTATTGAAATGGCCAGAGAAGAAATAAATACTATCACTTCATCTTCGGAAGAACCAACTTTTGAGAACACTATTGAAGCCCTGGAATTTTCAGGTGAAAAGCTGGACCGGGTAACGAGTATTTTCTTCAATCTCAATTCCGCAGAAACAAATCCGGAGATACAGAAGATCGCGCAGGAGGTTTCTCCCCTGCTCTCTGAGTTTAGAAACGATATTATTTTAAACAAAGACCTCTTCCGAAGAATAAAGTCTGTTTATGAACAACGAGAGACGCTGGACCTCAACACCGAGCAGAGCACACTTCTGGATAAAAAATACAAAGCTTTCTCCCGGAACGGAGCCAATCTCCCCGAGGAAAAACAGAAAGCACTGCGGGAGATCGACAAAGAACTCTCTTCTCTAAGTCTGAAATTCGGAGAAAATGTCCTCGCAGAAACCAACAATTTCGAGCTGCATCTTACCGATGAGCAGGATCTTGCGGGGCTTCCGGAAAGTTTTAAAGACGAGGCTCATTCGGTTGCCGAAAGCAAAAACAAGGAAGGCTGGGTTTTTACGCTGGAATATCCGAGTTACCTGCCTTTTATGAAGTATGTCGATAATCGCGAATTGCGCAAAAAAATGGCCTTAGCTTTTGGCTCAAAAGCTTTTCATAATGACCAGTTTGACAACCAGGAGAACGTGCTGAAAATCGCCAAATTGAGGCATACGCGAGCCAATCTTCTCGGGTTCAAGACCCACGCTCACTTTGTTCTCGAAGAACGTATGGCCGAAACCCCTGAAAAAGTAAATGACTTTCTTGAAGAACTCCTGGAAAAAGCAAAACCTGCTGCTGAAAGGGAATTCCGCGAACTCGAAAATTTCGCTCAGGAGAGAGACGGCATTGATAAACTGCAGAAATGGGATGCCGCCTATTACGGCGAAAAACTGAAACAGAAACTTTTCAACCTCGACGACGAAAAACTGAAGCCGTACTTCCAGCTGGAGAACGTGATCAACGGCGTCTTTACAGTGGCCCATAAACTCTACGGACTTAGTTTCACCGAAGTTTTTGATGTGGATAAGTATCATGCTGATGTGAAGACCTACCGCGTAACCGATGACGAACAGAATGAAATTGCCCTTTTTTACGCCGATTTTCACCCGAGACCTGGAAAGCGTGACGGCGCATGGATGACCGGCTACAAGTCACAGTTGATCAGAAACAACAAAAATGAACGTCCGCACATCTCCATCGTCTGCAATTTCACGAAACCTTCTAAGAAAGAACCGTCGTTGCTCACCTTCAACGAGGTGACCACGCTTTTTCACGAATTTGGTCATGCGCTTCACGGCATGCTGGCCGATACGACTTACCCAAGTCTTTCGGGAGCAAATGTATATTGGGATTTTGTGGAGCTCCCAAGCCAGATGCTTGAAAACTGGTGCTATGAGAAAGAGGCTCTTCAGCTTTTTGCCAAACATTACCAGACGGGCGAAGTAATTCCGATGGAATTGATCAAAAAGATCAAGGAATCGGCTAATTTTCATGAAGGCATGGCCACGGTAAGACAGTTGAGCTTTGGAATGCTCGACCTGAGCTGGCACGCTATAGATCCTTCAGGCGTTACTGATGTAAAGGCACACGAAGACGAAGCTTTTGAACCTACAAGGCTCTATCCCGACGTTCCTGAGAACTGCATGAGCACTGCTTTTTCTCATATTTTCCAGGGCGGGTATTCGTCCGGCTACTATTCCTACAAATGGGCAGAAGTGCTGGATGCCGATGCTTTTGAATATTTCCAGGAAAACGGGATCTTCAGCAGAGAAATCGCCGATAAATTCAGGAATATTATCCTTTCGCAGGGCGGTACCGAGCACCCTATGACGCTTTATAAACGTTTCCGCGGAAAAGAGCCTAAACCTGATGCTTTGCTCAAGAGAGCCGGACTGTTAAAAAAATAAAGCCAAAGCCGTTTGTGGTCTAAATTCTACAAACGGCCCCTTTTTTGGGTGATTTCAGCCATTGTATGGCCTTAAATCTTATTGTTTTTATAACTAAATTTCAGCTTTTGTTTTGCTATTTTTGATAGAGACCTTGATTTTTTCCTATGGCAAAGCCAAAGTTAGACCCGACCAAATGGGTAGATAAATATTCCGATTACCTTTTCAACTACACCATCGTACGAGTAAACGATCGTGAAGTTGCAAACGACCTTATTTCGGAAACTTTTCTGGCCGGGCTAAAGTCTATGAAAAACTTCAAGGGAAAGGCCAGTGAACGAACATGGCTGATTTCTATCCTTAAGCGAAAGATCATCGATTATTACCGAAAGATAAATTCACAAAAAGGGCAGGCAGAAGTTCGGGTAAACTATTCCGACGAAAGCAACAACGGGGAATGGCTGGAAGAACAGGTGGCCGACAATTTTGACCGAACTGCCGAAGATGAAATGGAGAATACCGAGCTGGGAATCGCTATTTTAGATTGCCTGGATCAAATCAATGAGAAGCATGCTGCGATTTTTAAAATGAAAACTATAGAAGAAGCTGATACTGAAGCCGTGTGTAATGAATTCAATATCACCCCGTCTAATCTTTGGGTGATCATTCATAGAGCCCGCACAGCCCTGGTAGCTTGTCTCGAAAAAACCTGGTTTTAATTATGTTGAAAAAAAAGTTATTCATTATCGATTGTTCAGAAGCTGCCGATTGCTGCGATAAAGCGCAGTATGATGAAGCAGGGAAGCCTGGAAAAAGTCAAAATGATGTTCCACCTCCTCTTTTGCAGCCGTTGCCGTGATTACACTAACAAGAATACACGACTCACGCATTTGCTTCGCAAGGCAGAACTAAAATCCTGTACCGAAGAAGAGAAGAAGCAATGGAAGGAAAAGATAGACGGCGAAATAGCTAAAAAACAGCACTGACCAGAAACCACGCCCCCAACCAAAAAAAAGGCGCGCTTTCTACCCAAAACGAAGCGTAATATTTGCCCTGATCTTCTTCAGATTTGATCAGAAAAAAAGCGGCTATGAGCCCTATAGCCAGCAGCCCACCAAGATTGGGTATTTTCACCCCTATTTTCAAAAACTCCAGGAGAAACATAAGGACCAACAAAATATAGCCCATTATTTTGGTCTTTTTTACTCCCAATACCTGCGGAAAAGTATAGAGATCGGGGCTGTCGAATTTGAGGTCACGAATTTCAAAAGGCAGCATCAGCACGATGATAAGCAGGATCCTCTGAAGGAATTCTACAATAATGTTGTGCACCGGAATTGCAGGGTGATTTAGCAACGGCAGAACTACCGAAACGCCGGTAGCCGTCACCGCGATCACAAAAACCTTGACTCCCTTTACACCTCTCAGATTAGTTCGGCCTTTAAAAACGGGTATCGCATAAAGCGCGGTTAAAAATCCGAAAAATCCGGCAGCCATCAGGATCTCGAGTTCCTGCTGAAGGCTGTAATAAACAAGCCCGAGAAAACAGAAAAATGAAAATATCTGGATGAGTCTGAGATTCCGCACCAGGCTGGGATGGTGCAACTTGGCAATTCCCGCGTATTTCACGAAATTATAGCTGGTAATAGTTCCGAAGAAAACGAACATCAGGAGATCAAAATCGGGAGAAAGGCCGAATTCCATAATAGTCACCAGAGTAAAAGCAACTAACGCCAGCCCCACGTGAAAACTGCTGTTTATATAAAGGTCGAAAGCCTTTTTCCAAAACTTCATCCCGTAAAATTAGGGAATAAAATTCTGCTGCTTCTTCCAATCGAAAAACTTAACAAGTCTGCCCCTGGAAATTGTAAAAATATACACCGAAAATATGTAATTTCGCAACACAAAAACACAACTACACATACATGAGAACAGATTCTTTCGCCCTGCGCCATATTGGTCCCAAAGAAAACGATCTTAAAGAGATGTTGAGCACTATTGGTGTGGACTCTATGGAGCAACTGATATACGAAACCATTCCCGATGATATCCGGCTAAAATCCCCACTGAATTTACCCACTGCTCTTAGCGAAAATCAGTATGCCGAGCATATCAGAAAACTGGCTTTTAAGAACAAGATCTTCAAGACCTACATTGGGCTTGGTTATCACCAGGCGATCCTGCCGGCGGTGATTCAGCGCAATATTCTTGAAAATCCGGGATGGTATACCGCTTACACGCCTTACCAGGCCGAGATCGCCCAGGGAAGGCTCGAAGCTTTACTCAATTTCCAGACGATGGTGAGCGATCTTACCGGGATGGAAATTGCCAACGCCTCCCTGCTGGATGAATCTACGGCGGCAGCCGAGGCGATGGCCCTGCTTTATGCCGTGCGCGACAGGGATCAAAAGAAGAAAGAAATCAATAAATTTTTCGTTTCTGAAGAGGTGCTTCCGCAAACCATCTCTCTTCTGAAGACCCGTGCGGGTTTCCTCGGAATTGAACTGGTTTTTGGAAATCATGAAGAATTCGATTTTTCAGAAGACTTCTTTGGCGCACTACTTCAGTATCCCGGAAAAGCAGGACAGGTTTATAATTATGCTGAATTTGTCGCAAAATGTAAGGATGCCGGAATAAAAACAGCCTTTGCGGCAGATATTCTAAGCCTTGTGAAACTTCAGGCGCCGGGAGAGCTTGGTGCAGATGTCGTAGTTGGCACTACCCAGCGCTTCGGAATTCCTTTAGGCTACGGCGGGCCTCATGCGGCCTATTTTGCCACCAAGGAAGAATACAAGCGAAACCTTCCCGGAAGGATCATTGGGGTTACCAAAGATCTGGACGGAAATGCGGCGCTAAGGATGGCGCTTCAAACGCGCGAACAACACATCAAACGCGATAAGGCTACTTCCAACATCTGCACCGCCCAGGTTTTGCTGGCGGTAATGGCGGGAATGTACGCTGTTTATCACGGCCCCGAAGGATTAAAATATATTGCTGATACCGTCCACAGCTCTGCCAGCACTCTCGAAGCTGCACTAAAAGAGCTCGGATTTGAACAGCTGAATTCGGCTTATTTTGATACCCTTCAGCTTAAAGCCGACGCTAAGAAAGTGAAGGAAATCGCTGAAAGGAACGAGATCAACTTCTATTATCCAGATTCGGAAACGATCTTCATTTCCCTCAACGAAACCACTACTCTGGATGATCTTAACGAGATCATTTCAGTTTTCGCTGAAGTTGCAGGGAAAGAAGCAAAAACTATCGAAGAACTAAAGGGCCGGGAAGTAATTCCTTCAGAATTGAGAAGAAAAACCGATTTTCTTACTCACGAAGTTTTTAACGCCTATCATTCGGAAACCGAACTGATGCGTTATATCAAGAAACTCGAGCGCAAGGACCTTTCCCTCAACCAATCGATGATCTCGCTGGGTTCCTGCACGATGAAGCTGAATGCAGCTTCGGAAATGCTACCCCTCAGCAATCCGCAATGGGGAAATATACATCCTTTTGTACCTGTAGATCAGGCTGAAGGATACCAGATCATCCTGAAAAAACTCGAAGATCAACTTACCGAGATTACAGGTTTTTCAGCTACTTCTCTTCAGCCCAATTCAGGCGCGCAGGGAGAATATGCAGGGCTGATGGTGATTCGTGCCTACCACGAATCCCGCGGCGAAGGACACAGAAATGTGTGCCTTATTCCATCTTCGGCTCACGGAACAAATCCAGCTTCCGCAGTAATGGCGGGAATGAAAGTGGTAGTGACAAAAGCCTCAGAAAACGGCAATATTGACCTTGAGGATCTTCGGGAAAAGGCAATCAAACACAAGGACAACCTTGCGGCACTGATGGTGACCTATCCCTCAACTCACGGCGTATTTGAATCGGCGATCAGGGAAATTACCCAGATTATTCACAATAACGGCGGACAGGTTTATATGGACGGCGCCAACATGAACGCCCAGGTTGGTTTAACCAATCCCGGTGTGATAGGCGCTGATGTTTGCCACCTGAACCTGCATAAGACCTTCGCTATTCCACATGGCGGCGGCGGACCCGGAGTAGGACCAATTTGCGTAGCCAAACAGCTTGTACCATTCCTGCCAGGCAATCCGGTAATCAAGACCGGCGGCGAAGAAGCCATTGGAGCGATCTCTTCTGCACCCTGGGGCTCAGCCCTGGTTTGCCTTATCTCCTACGGATATATCACCATGCTGGGCAGCAGAGGACTTCAGAAGGCTACGGAATATGCTATTCTGAATGCCAATTATGTCAAAGAACGCTTGAATGAACATTATAAAACCCTTTATTCCGGAGAAAGAGGCCGCGCAGCGCACGAAATGATCCTGGACTGCCGTCCTTTCAAAGCCAATGGAATCGAGGTAACTGACATCGCTAAGAGGCTTATCGACTACGGTTTCCACGCGCCTACTGTTTCTTTCCCGGTGGCGGGAACTCTGATGATCGAGCCCACTGAAAGTGAAAGCAAGGCAGAACTGGACCGATTCTGTGATGCCCTGATCTCTATCCGAAAGGAAATTAGCGAAGTGAATCCAGATGACAGCAATAATGTTTTAAAGAATGCACCGCACACCGTGCAGATGCTGACTTCCGATAGCTGGGAATTCCCTTACACCCGACAAAAGGCAGCTTTCCCGCTGGAATATATTGCTGACAATAAATTCTGGCCAAGCGTGCGTCGTGTAGATGAAGCTTTTGGTGACAGAAACCTGATGTGTACCTGTCCTCCTACCGAGGAATACGCAGAAGCCTAAGCAACAGGAAAAACAACCAAAACCGGCTGTTTAGAAAGTCTAGAGAACGTCATCCTGGATTTATTTCAGGATCTTAACTACTTGAAATCCACTAGTAATAGAAGCTGAACCAAGTTCAGCTTGACGAAAATAAAAACTTTTCAGGCAGCCGGTTTTTTATACAAGCTTCGTTTTCCTCATAATCGCTATATTTGAGCGGCATCAATTCTGCCATTATTAAACTCCAGAATGTACGAAAACACTTATCCTTCCAAGCGCTATCGTGAAACCCTGAAATTCCTGATGGAATCTGTACCGCCTCCCGCAAAGGTCCTTGACCTGGGAGTGAAAAATCCTTTTTCCGGGATCATGAGCGAAAATGGCTATGAGGTTCACAATACGGGCGGTGAAGATCTGGACGAGAAGACTTCAGCAGTAAAAACCAGAGAGTACGAGGTGGTAACCGCCTTCGAGATCTTTGAACATCTGCTTGCCCCTTACAACATTCTGAAGGAAATCGAAGCCGATAAACTCATTGCCTCTGTTCCCTTGAAATTGTGGTTTTCTGAAGCATATCGCAGCAAAACAGATAAATGGGACCGGCATTATCACGAATTTGAAGACTGGCAGTTCGATTGGCTCCTGGAAAAAACGGGATGGAAAATCAAAAGCACCTCCAAATGGACCAATCCTGTTAAGAAAATGGGAATCCGCCCTCTGCTTCGTAAATTTACTCCCCGGTACTACATTGTATATGCCGAGCGGGAATAGATTTTGAATTAAAAACTTATAGAATTTAAAATAAAAGAAGGCATTTTTGAGAAATATTGAATAAGCATCCTGATTTTCTTCAAATTTTGTTTTTCTTAAAAATATATTAAATTTTAGCAGTATGGTGAGTTGATTTCTACTGCTATTTAATTAAATTAGACGTTAAGAACCAAGTCAAAAGCCAGATGAATATTAAGATTACCGGGACAGGAAGTTATATCCCAAATGTGATAACGAAGAATGCCGATTTTCAGGAACATGAATTTTTGAATACTGATGGCTCAGGTTTTCCTCACGACAATAAAACCACGATTGCAAAATTCAAAGCCATTACCGGCATTGAAGAACGACGATACCTGGAGGAAACTTTAAACACCTCCGATATGGCAGTCATTGCTGCTCAAAAGGCCATTGAAAATGCCCAAATTGATCCGGAAACACTGGATTATATCATCGTTGCCCACAACTATGGGGACGTAAAACACCAGAGCCTGCAGAGTGACACGGTGCCAAGCCTTGCCACCCGCGTAAAATACCACCTTAGGATACGCAATCCCAAATGTGTTTGTTATGACATACTTTTTGGGTGTCCCGGCTGGATAGAAGGAATGATTCAGGCCCAGGCATTCATCAAGAGCGGCATAGCGAAAAAATGTCTCGTGATAGGAGCGGAAGCTTTATCGCGTGTTGTTGACAAGCATGACCGTGACTCGATGATTTTTTCTGACGGTGCAGGCGCTGCCATTTTGGAAGCTACGGAAGAAACCGGTGGAATTCTGAGCCACGAAACGGCTACCTATGCCTTTAATGAAGCTAATTATATCTTCTTCGGAAAATCAAACCTTCCCGATGCGCCTGAAGATATCAGGTATATTAAAATGAACGGCCGAAAGATCTATGAATTCGCACTTGTTCATGTACCTGAAGCTATGAAAAGCTGTCTTGAAAACAGTGGAAAATCGCTCAAGGACCTCAAAAAGATCTTTATTCACCAGGCCAACGAAAAGATGGATGACGCTATCGTCAAACGCTTTTATAAACTGCATGGTGAGAAAGTTCCGGAGAAGGTGATGCCTATGAGCATCCAGGAATTGGGCAACAGCAGTGTTGCTACCGTTCCTACCCTTCTGGATCTGGTAAGAAAGGGCGGCATTGAAGATCAGGAATTGAACAAAGGGGACATCATCATGTTCGCCAGCGTGGGAGCAGGCATGAACATCAACGCCTTCGTCTACGAATACTAAAAATCTTCATTTTTGGGCATCTTTCTGAAACTGAGAGCTAACACCATTTTCTCTTGAGGTTATACATTGTCATTCCGGCCCATAATGAAGCTGAATTTATTGGCCAGACTCTGGAGTCGCTGGTACGGCAAACTTTTCTTCCGGAAAGGATCGTGGTTGTAGACGATCAGTCTACCGATGCCACTGCCGAAATTGTAGAAAAATACGAGCGAAGGTATGATTTTGTCAAGCTGAAGAAGATAACTTCTCACCAGTCTCACCTCCCCGGAAGCAAAGTGATCGAAGCTTTCAATCAGGGCTATGCCATTCTCGACCAAGAATACGACATCATTTGCAAGTTTGATGCAGATCTCATTTTTCCTGAAAATTATCTTGAAAGCATTGTCAGCATCTTTAAAGCCAAACCCAAAGTAGGATTGGCCGGAGGTTTTTGCACGGTCGAAAAGAACGGAGAATGGCTTCCGGAAGGTCTCACCGGAAAAGATCATTTGAGAGGAGCTCTGAAAGCTTACCGAAAAGAATGTTTTCTGAAAATAGGAAAGCTAAAACCTGCGATGGGTTGGGATACAGCCGATGAGTTGCTGGCGCAATACCACGGCTGGACGATCCAAACCGAGCCAAAGCTCCTGGTTAAGCACCTGAAACCCACCGGAAAAAACTACAACAAAACCTCCAAATTTAAACAGGGAGAGGCATTCTACCGCCTGCACTACGGATTCCCTATTACCCTTATCGCTTCAGCTAAACTGGCTTTGCTCAAAAAGAAGCCTGCATTTTTCGCCGATTATCTTCGCGGCTACCTAAAAGCTAAAAAAGAAAAGCAGCCCTTTCTCGTTTCCGAAGAAGAAGGCCGCTTTATTAGAAATTTGCGCTGGAAAAAAATCCGTGAAAAACTATTCTGATTTCTTCCTGTCCAGCATTATGTATAGCGGATGACCGGTGGTGGCATTGGGAGCTGCAATTCCCAACATAGCCGACACGGTGGGCGCAATATCTATCACTTCGCTTCGCGTAGTAGTTTCTCCTTTTTCAATTCCTTTTCCGTAGAAAAGCAGTGGCACATGAGTGTCGTAGGAATAGTCGCTGCCGTGAGTGGATCCTGTATGGGAATAGCTAATCGTCGCCGGTTCCAGCACAAAGATTACATCTCCACTCCTCTTTTGGTTAAAACCATTCTGAATCGCAGCGGCAACTCCTTTTGTATAATTGCCGCTCATCATCTGGGAACGGGTGTAAACCCTTGCAATCTTGTCCTGCTGTAGAATATATGCAGCCAGTTTCTGCTCCACGTCTTCCGCCTCTAAATCTTCTTTATTCATCAGCCCGTAATCCAGGAAAACCTGGCCGTTAGAGATACTGGAGATAAGATCTTCTACTCCGAATTCCTCATCCGCGAAACTTCTTAGCTCTTCTCCGAAAGCCTTGTCATCAAAATATCCCGCAGGAATTTTCGCACTTTGCAAATAGGCGGGAACATTCACTCCGCCATGGTCGGCAGTTAGGAACAGGGTATAATTTCCTTTCCCAACTTTTTCATCTAAATATTTCAGCAGTCTTCCAAGAGTTTTATCCAATCTGAGATAGGTATCTTCCACTTCCTTGGAATTTACTCCGAAATTGTGGCCTACATAATCGGTAGTAGAAAAGCTGAGCGTCAGGAAATCTGTGTCCTGATCGGCCCCCAATTTTTCGCCTTCAATAGCAGCCATCGCAAAATCTAGCGTAAGATCATTACCAAAAGGAGTGGACTTCAGAATATCAAAACCGCCATTCTCATCCTTTAAAGCCGCAAGATCATAGGGAAAAGAAGCCTTCTCCTTACCCTTAAAGCCACCTTCAAATTTATTTACATCATTTCCGCTTTCAGCATAAGTATTAATATCATAAAGGGTATTCCAGGTCTTTAGATAAGAGGCTGCCTTACCCGACTTGTTAAAATCTATTACCCACTGCGGAAGTTCATTCATATAGTAAGAACTGGTGATCCACTTACCTTCCTTGCGGCCATGAAACCAGTAAGCCGCATTGGCAGCGTGACCGGCCGGCAAAATAGAAGCACGATCCTTCAGGGAGACCCCGATGGTTTTTCCGCGCATCTCGGTATTCAGGCGATTCTGATCGGCCACGGTAGTTGAAAGCATACGGCGAGGGGACATTTTCCCTGCATCGGAATCGGTTCCTACAGGTTTCACTTTCGGATCACTGGCACAATAGACGAATTCTCCATTAGTTTTATCGTACCAGTTGTTGCTGATGATCCCGTGATTCATCGGGCTTGTGCCGGTATAAATGGAAGCGTGACCCGGACCAGTGTAAGTGGGCACATAATTGTAATGATGATTCTTAAAATTGAAGCCTTCATTAACGAGTTTTTTAAAACCATCTTCCCCAAAACGATCCCAGAAACGGGTAAGATAATCGTAACGCATTTGATCAACAACGACTCCCACTACCAGTTTTGGCTTTTCCCGGGAATATTCCTGGGCCTCCAGGTTAAAAGCCATCAATGTCAAAAAAAGAAAAATTGTAAAGCGTTTCATATTAAAGTTTTTTCAAGAAGTCCAAAATTACTAAACTTACAGAGCTAAACTTTAATTATACCTTAAATACTTTCCTTTTATTTTTTAGTATTTTAGCCTTTTAAAAACTGTTGAATGAGCTACCTGCACTCGATTGGGGAATATTTTTTAATGCTTAGGGGAGTTTTCAGCCGAATGACGAAACGTTCGGTTCTATACGATCTTATTTTTAAAGAAATCAATCAGCTAATAATTGGATCCCTGGGGATTGTTTCCTTTCTCTCCTTCTTTATAGGAGGGGTTGTAGCCCTTCAAACGGCTTTGAACCTCAACAATCCACTTATCCCGAAAACTCTGGTTGCCTATGCAGCGAGACAATCGGTGATCCTGGAATTCTCACCCACCTTTATCTCCATTATTATGGCGGGGAAGGTAGGTTCTTTCATTACGTCGAGTATAGGTTCTATGAATGTAACCGAGCAAATAGACGCGCTGGAAGTGATGGGAATAAATTCATTGAATTATCTCATCTTTCCGAAGATAATAGCCATGCTCACTTATCCGTTTGTGATTGCTATTTCGATGTTCCTCGGAATTCTGGGAGCTTATATGGCGGCAGTTTTTGGCGGATTCGTTACACCCGATCAATTTGTGACTGGATTGCAGGATGATTTTGTGCCATTCCACCTGGCGTACGCTTTTATAAAGACTTTCCTGTTTGCTATAATTTTAGCAACCGTTCCGGCCTATCACGGCTACTATATGAAAGGAGGAGCTTTGGAAGTTGGTAAGGCCAGCACCACCTCTTTCGTGTGGACGAGTGTGGTTTTGATCGTCACCAATTACATCGTGACACAGTTATTGTTAGGTTAGAGATATGATAGAAGTTAAGAACGTACATAAGGCATTTGAAGGCGAAGAAGTTCTGAAAGGAATAGATTTCGTTTTCGAAAAAGGAAAGACGAACCTGATCATCGGCCGCTCCGGGTCCGGAAAAAGTGTGCTTCTAAAAAGTATGCTGGGATTGTTCAGACCTGAACAGGGAAGTATCATTTATGATGGAAAAGCTTATGCCGATTTTGACGATGAAGAAAAACGGGAGCTGCGGAAAAAGATCGGGATGGTATTCCAGGGAGGAGCCTTGTTTGATTCTATGACTGTAGCAGAGAATGTAATGTTTCCGCTTCGTATGTTTACCAAACAGAAGAAGAAGGAATCAATGGCACGCGTGGAAGAAGTCCTTGAAAGAGTGAATCTTGAGGGGAGCGGAAACAAAATGCCTTCAGAAATAAGCGGCGGAATGCAGAAACGGGTATCTATCGCCCGGGCCATTGTAAACCGGCCCCGTTATCTTTTCTGTGATGAACCTAACTCCGGTCTTGACCCCGAAACGGCTACCGTTATCGACAATCTTGTACAGGAGATCACCCATGAGTACGATATCACCACCGTCATCATTACACATGATATGAACTCGGTGCTCGAAATTGGGGAAAACATCGCCTTTCTTAAAAATGGAGTGCTCGCCTGGAAAGGAGACAAAGACAAGGTCTTTAAAACCGATAATGAGACGGTGACAGAATTCGTCTATTCTTCGACGCTCTTCAGAAAAGTAAGAAAAGCCCAGCTACAGGGACTTTAGAAATTTTCAATTCAGAATTAAAAAAGGGTTGCCGGAATTGGCCAATTTTAGCCCAGATCTTGTCCGAATTTTTCCATTACGTGATTACGGATGTCTTTTATTTCCTGCACCTTGTTCTTCGGAACTATAAGGAGTACCTTCTCACTCTCTACCACAATATAATTTTCGAGACCCTCTACCACAACTATTTTATGGCCCTGGGTCCTGATAATATTCCCCGAAGCAGCCTCAGGCACTAATTGCGCATTGACGGCAGTATTTCCGTGCTCATCATGCGGTAATTCATCCTGAAGGGAAGTCCAGGTACCAAGATCGTTCCATTTGAATTCAGCAGGGATCACATACACCTGATCGGAGTTCTCCATAATTCCGTAGTCGATTGAAATATTATCGGCCTGCGCGTAATTCTCATCCAGAAATTCCTGCTCCTTCGGTGTGTTGTACACCTCCTTCTTTCGGGATAATAGTCGGTGCATTTCGGGAAGGTATTCTTTGAAATTCTCTACGATAAATCTCGCGCTCCATATAAAAATTCCCGCATTCCAGACGTAATTCCCATCTTCCAGGAACTTTTCAGCCTTTTTAAAAGAAGGCTTTTCGGTAAAACGCAGTACCGGTTTCAGGTTAGTTTCTGCCTCTTTATCGTAGTTGATATAGCCGTAGCCCGTATTCGGAAAAGTAGGCTCAATGCCCAGGGTAACCAGCTTATCTTCCTTTTCCACCGCCTCAAAAGCCTCCCTGATATTCGCAATAAAAGCATCCTCTCCCTGGATCCAGTGATCGCTGGGAGCCACCACCATCACGCCATTCTCATCTTTCTGCATGATCTTCAAAGCTCCCAAAAGAATGCTGGGAGCAGTGTTCCGCATCTCTGGCTCCAGCACGATCTGCTCCGGCTTCACTCCCGGCAGCTGCTCCTGCACTATATCTTTGTACTCTTTATTGGTAAGAATCAGAATATTTTCCTTTGGAATGAGCTGAGCCAACCTGTTAAAAGTCGTTTGCAGCAAGGTTACTCCCGTTCCCAGGATATCCTGAAACTGCTTAGGGTTTGCAGCCGTGCTCACCGGCCAAAACCTGGAGCCCACGCCGCCCGCCATCAAGAGGGCATAATAATTTTCCTTCATCTTACTCGATTTTTACGTGCTTAATAATTCCACTTCAGCATTCGGCTGAAAGAGATAAACCTTACCCGAATCAATCTCCAGGCATTCATATCGCTTCACCCGCTTCACTCCTCTTTTGAAAACCTTTCCGTTATAGATCCGGAAAATACCTCCATGCGGTACTTCAAAAATATAATTCTTGTCGTTCTGCGGATCAAAACTCTTCAGCGCTACGGAAAGTCTGGCATCGGTATCACTACTTGCCCTGGGATTCCGAAAATGATTCGCGATCAACGGCAACAGCTGCTGCGGAAAGATCTCCGGCCGTATAAAGGGCAGCATTAAAGACCTGAAGCTGTGCTTCCATTCGTGGCCGTGAGGCTTGATACTTCTTCCGTATTTCTCAAATGCCACCAGGTGCGCGATCTCGTGCACGAGGGTGATCAGGAACCGGTATTGGTTCAGGTTGGCATTGACGGTAATCTGGTGAGAACCATCGGGCCTTCTCCTGTAATCTCCATGCCTCGTCCTGCGCTCATTGACGATCTTAAGATACACAGAATTTTGCTTGATCAGGCCAAATATCGGTTCTACGGCATGGCTGGGTAAATATCTTTCGAGAACTTCCTGCATGTATCTTAGGGCGTGCTGTTTGCTACCTGAAGTAACTTTCCGTTATAATATTTATGTCCATTAAGACTGAAATTCACAATATATTCGGCCATTTCCCTGGCGGAAACCGGTGCCTTCAGGCCCGGGAAAGCTTCCTCCAGCATTTCCGTTTGCACCGAACCCAGCGCAAGCACATTGAAGGAAGGGCCGTCTTCCTTATATTCTTCTGCAAGCAATTCAGTAAGGGTGATCAAGGCTCCCTTGCTCGAGCTATAGGCCGAAAGTCCTGCGAATTTCACACTGCCCTGCACTCCACCCATGCTGCTGATGTTTACCACATGACCATCTTTACCCATAAGAGGTACAATCTTTTGTGTAAGGCCAACAACGCCAAAAACATTGGTATCATATACTTTTTTGAATTCCTCCAGCGTGGAATCTCCAAAAGGCTTGTTCAAAAGTGCGCCGGCGTTATTGATAAGCACATCCACTTCTTCCCAATTTGAGGATATAAATTCCTCCACCTGCTGCAGATCACCTTCATCTGCTATATCACAGGAAAGGCTAACCACGTTTTTCAGGTCCAGCTCTTCAATGGGTTTGGCATTACGGGAAAGTGCCAGTACCCGGTGCCCGGCTTCAGCAAAAAGCTGCACCATCTCAAAGCCTATTCCGCGGCTGGTACCGGTAATGATAATATTCTTCATTTATTCCTTCAGTTTAATTTCCTGTTCTTTAGTGTTAGCCATGGCGTAAACTGCCGGAAAAAGATCTTCGATCAACCCCGCCATATGCTCAAAATCCAACTGACTAGCCTCGTCAGAAACATGATGATAATAATCGTAGTTTGTAAAATCGAAGGTACTCAGCGTTTGCGCAGGCACATGAAATTCGTTGAAAAAAGAGTAATTGTCACTTCGGGAAAACAACTGGTACTCTTTCGCCTGCGGCAGGAAGCCTGCGATCTCTTTCCCTGCATACTCATTCAGCTTTTCAGCCATATTCGATCTGTCGTAGCCGGTGATATAAGCCTCGTATTTCTTATCTTTCATAGGCACACCAATCATTTCAAGGTTCAGCATAGCATATAGATTGAGGCCCTTTGCCTTCAATTCTCTTGCTATATAGCTGGAACCTACCAGGCCTTCCTCTTCCGCAGAAAAGAGAATAAACATCACACTGCGGCTGTTGTTGTTCAGGGCAGCGAATTTCTTCGCCAGTTCAAGAACAGCTACAGTTCCGGCAGCATTGTCATTTGCTCCATTCGCGATAGTATCTCCCTCTACCGCTTTGGCTTCGCCAATATGATCATAATGAGCGCCCACAATTATATATTGATCTTTCAACTCCGGATCATTGCCTTCGACCACTCCTACAAGATTGAAAGCTTTCTTATCTTCTACCGGAAAAGAATCGCGGTAAGTTTCAAAGTAAGGCTGAATATGATTTCTTCGGAAGACGCCTTCAATTTTTTCGGCAGCTTTTTCAATGCCTTCACTTCCGGCTTTACGGCCATGAAGCTCATCGGAAGCGAGATATTTCAAAGTAGATTTGATCGTATCGAGGGAAACATTCAATTGTACATTTTCGGCAGCAACCCGCTCCTCCATGCCGGCAGAAGCCATCTCAGTCTTTTCGGCATTCTTACAGGCCGAGACGGTTATAAATGCGGCCAAAACGGCCAATTTCATTACGTATTTTCTCATGTGGCTAAAGATAAAAAAATCCCACAAGACTGTGGGATTTCGTAAAAATCTTATTTGAAATGTATCCAGCTATGCAAGCATGGTCACAGGATTTTCAAGATAGGTTTTCAGGGTCTGCAGGAAGGCAGCACCGGTCGCTCCATCTACTGTTCTGTGATCACAGGCAAGAGTCACCTTCATGGTATTTCCAACTACAATTTGTCCCTTCTCTCACAACCGGCTTCTCAACGATCGCTCCTACTGAAAGGATCGCAGAGTTTGGCTGATTGATGATACTGGTAAATTCTGTAATTCCGAACATTCCAAGATTGGAAACCGTAAAGGTACTTCCCTCCATCTCGGCAGGCTGAAGTTTCTTGTTACGGGCTTTCCCCGCAAGATTCTTCACATTTCCACCAATTTGGGTCAATGACATCTGATCGGCAAATTTTAAAACAGGAACCACAAGGCCCTCTTCCACCGCTACTGCAACTCCCATATGGATGTGCTTGGCAATTTTGGTACTATCTCCGGTCCACTGGCTGTTCACCTGCGGATGTTTACGCAAGGCCATAGAACTTGCCTTGATCACCATATCATTGAAAGATACTTTCACATCTGGCAGCTCATTGATCTGCTTACGCGATGCCATAGCATTTTTCATATCTACCTCTATAGTGAGGTAATAGTGAGGCGCAGTAAATTTAGACTCGCCAAGTCTTTTGGCGATGGTCTTACGCATTTGCGAATTCTTGAATTCTTCAAAACTCTCTTCTCCCGCCGGAACATAAGGCTGAGGCTGAGCCGCAGGTTTTGCTTCCTGAGGCGCCTGAGCTGCAGCTGCAGGTTTGGCAGATGGTTTGTAAGATTCAATATCTTTTTTAACGATCCTTCCGTTCTCTCCGGAACCTTTCACATCTGAAAGATTGATACCTTTATCTTCAGCCATTTTTTTGGCCAGGGGCGATGCAAAAATTCGTCCGCCCTGTTGCGCATCTGAAGTTACTTTCTCTTCAGGCGCTTTGATCTCTTCTTTGGCTTCAGCAGGTTTGCTTTCTTTAGCTCCTGCAGCCTTAGGTTTCCCGTCAAGGTTAAGTTTGGAAACATCGGTTCCCTCAGGGCCGATTATCGCCAGAAGGCTGTCAACTTTTGCAGTCTCCCCTTCCTGAATTCCGATCTTCAGAAGAGTTCCCTCATAGAAGGATTCGAATTCCATAGTCGCTTTGTCGGTTTCGATCTCCGCAAGAATATCTCCTTCTTCTACCTTGTCGCCTTCTTTTTTGATCCAGCTGGCAACTGTTCCTTCTTCCATAGTATCACTAAGGCGAGGCATTTTAATGACCTCAACCCCTTCAGGGATCTCTCCACCTTCAGCTTCTCCGGAAGTTTCTTCGGTCTCTTCCGCAGCCTCTTCTTTGGCTTCCGCAGGCTTTTCTTCTTTTTCTCCGCCTTCGATCAAAGCAGAAATATCTTCACCTTCATCGCCAATAATAGCCAGAAGGGTATCTACAGGAGCTGTTTCGCCTTCCTGAATACCAACATACAGCAAGGTTCCTTCGTAAAAAGATTCAAACTCCATCGTCGCCTTATCGGTTTCGATCTCGGCAAGGATATCTCCTTCTGCAACTTTATCGCCTTTTTTCTTCAACCACTTCGCTACCACTCCTTCTTCCATGGTGTCGCTCAAGCGCGGCATGTTTATTACTTCTGCCATAATTTATTCAGGTTTATGTGATAAAAACGGATAATTTTCCTGTTCGTATACCACATCATACATCACGTTCTTTTCAGGGAAAGCGCTTTCTTCAGCGAATTTTTCGCATTCAGAAACCTTGTCTTTCACACGTTTGTTGATCTCTTTAATTTCTTTTTCTGAAGCGTATTTCTTTTCCTTGATCACCTCAAGAACCTGGCTAATAGGATCCAGCTTCTGGTATTCGGCTACCTCATCTTTGGTACGATACTTTTGAGCATCACTCATAGAGTGGCCGCGGTAGCGATAGGTTTTCAATTCAAGGAAAGTAGGCCCTTTGCCTTTTCTGGCGCGGGTAATAGCTTCATCGAGAGCTTCAGCAACTTTTATAGGATTCATGGCATCTACAGGTCCGCAAGGCATTTCGTAGCCATTACCGAGTTTCCAGATGTCGGTTCCTTTAGCAGTACGGGCTACCGAAGTACCCATTGCATAGCCGTTGTTCTCTACACAGAAAACTACCGGAAGATCCCATTTCACGGCCATATTCAGGGTTTCATGAAGAGAACCCTGACGCGCAGCCCCATCTCCCAAAAAGGTAAGGGTAACGGAGTCTCTTTTGAAATATTTATCGGCAAAGGCAAGTCCGGCACCCAGAGGAATTTGTCCTCCTACGATTCCGTGACCACCATAAAACCTATGTTCTTTTGAAAAAATATGCATGGAGCCACCAAGACCCTGTGAAGTCCCTGTTCCTTTTCCATAAAGCTCGGCCATCACCCTGCGGGGATCAACTCCCATCCCGATTGGCTGTACGTGGTTGCGGTACGCGGTAATCATCCGGTCCTTCTCAAGATCCATCGCATGCAAAGCTCCGGCTAAAATAGCCTCCTGCCCATTATAAAGATGTAAAAAACCTCTCACTTTCTGCTGAATATAAACCTGCGCCAGCTTGTCTTCAAACTTGCGCCAAAACAGCATATCCTCGTACCACTTCAAGTATGTGGCTTTCGTTATTTTCTTCATTTAAAATATTAATTTTAGGCTAGACAGATAGGTGTTGCCAAGCGGATAACAAAAATACTATTTTCAAGAAGAATGGAAAACAGTTTTAGGGCAAAAATAACGAAAACGTTATAAGCAGGAACTGTCGAAAATAAGTGGCAACAAATCTTTTACCGAATTAGCCTTTACTACCTTCCCGCCTTCTCCCATGAAATAAACCTCCATAGGCTCTTCCTGTTTCACCTCATACTCCACCATGGCCTGGCGGCAGGCACCACATGGTGGTACCGGAGATAAAAGAGAATGATTCATGGATTTGGCCGAAATAGCCATCTTTTTCATCTTCTGATCGGGAAATTTTGCGCCGGCATAATAAATAGTAGTGCGTTCGGCACACAACCCGGAAGGATAGGAAGCGTTTTCCTGGTTGCTACCGGTCACCACTTCGCCGTTCTCCAATTGAATGGCAGCGCCAACGCTAAATTTAGAATAAGGGGCGTAAGCCTTGTCTCTGGCAGCAAAAGCCTCTTTCATTAATCCCTGTACCTCTTCTGAAAGTTCGTCAAAAGAATCGTATACCTCCAGGGTAGAGGTTATAGTCAATGGTTTCATATAGTTTAATTGTGATTGAAACTTTCCGGAGTTCTTTTCTGCTTCATCATCGAGCAGACCGGAAAAGCCGGGATAAATCTACTGAACAAATTCTTCTCCAAACTTAAAGGTAAGACCAAAACGCAGAGTTCCTTCTAAAGGACTCGGCACATCGGAGGTGGAAAACAGATAAGACACATCAACATTCACCATCTCATATTTAAATCCGGCTCCAAAAGAAAGAAAACGACGGGCTCCCTTGGTTTTACTCTCGTTGAAATAACCGGCCCGGAAGGCAAAAGCATCCCGGTATCGATATTCGGTACCCAAGAGCCCAGGTTACCTCCCGAAGTTCTTCGGAAAAACCACCCGGCGCGTCAGCCCCAGGAAGTGAAGATGCCCTGAATAGCACCAATATCATTATACTCGGCAGAATCTTCAGCATTTATCACACCGTCATTATTAAAGTCGCGCGGAGTCGGCACCAGCAGTTTATTAAATTCCACATAGGTTCCGAGACTGTTATCAGGATCAAAGATAAAGTCAAAACCACCCCCAATTTTGAAATTCGTCGGAATAAAGTTTTCCTGACCGGCCGCATCATATTTCATCTTTGGGCCGATATTCGAAATATTTGCCCCTAATCTCCAGCGGCCATCAAAGGCGGAATAGGTCATTTGTCTACTTTGATAAAAAGCGGCAATATCTACCCCAAAAGTATTAGCGGCTCCAAGATCCTGTTCATCCTTCAAACCAAGATCGGAACGCAGATACCTTCCGGCTACGGCCATTGAGAAATCATCGCTAAGGTGCAGCGCATAGGAAAGATCAAAGGTCATTTCATTAGGATTCACCAACAAAGGTTCCCCTTCAAAAGATGTGCGGGTCTCAATAGATCCCAGGCTGAAGTAGCGCAAACTTGAAGCCACAGCACTCCTATCATTAATACGATAATGGTAGTTGATGTTTCCGAGGAAAATATCATTTACAATATCACTGAGATAAGGAGTATAAGACACTCCCAATCCATGTTGAGTCTCGGCAAAAGCATATTTGGCAGGATTCCACTGTTGCGAAAAGGCATCTACGGGTGTTGCCACCCCCTGATCACCCATACCTGCAGCGCGTGCATCGGCAGCAACCATAAGGAAAGGAACTGCTGTGGTAATCACCCGGTCCCGCTCTTCTTGTGCAAACGCAGAAAAGTTTGAAAATAGAACAGCCCCAAGTAGCAGAATTGTAGTTTTCTTCATCATATTCTTAAGTGATTAACAAATATATACTATATATTCCTGTTTAGAAAGTGCGCTTTCGCCAAAATCGACCTCCTGCATCTAAACAAGGCTGTTAGAATCGAAACCGACTTTAAAAAAGAACGCTCCAGCCGGCAATTAAGAATAACTTCAAAAACGTCAAAATATTGTTTATAATCAGGATTTTACCCAGAAATAATTGCACCCCTGCACGTCTGGAATAAAAAAACGATTATTTTTGCAGAAGTATCACAATGAAGCTTTACCCAAAACCAATATACAAATTTCAAATACAGAAGCAGGCTTAGCATTAACTACCTCAGGTATTTAGAGACTTTAAAGCCCAAAGCCGTATAATAAAATAAACTTGTACATTTGGCGTTAATTACTATATTGCAAAGCCTAATTTCTACGAAAAGAGATGATTAATATGAGGATGAATACTGCTTTTAAAGCAATTTTTACTGTCGCATTTTGTGCAGGTTTGATGAGCTGTAACAACTCCAGGGATTATAAGAATAATTCCAGAGCGACCGGCTGGGACATCAACTCTAAAGACGGTGGTTTTCAGTACAAAACCGACTATGAAGAGCAGGAAACAGGACCGGGTCTTGTTTTTATTGAAGGAGGAACTTTTACCATGGGTCGCGTGCAGGACGATGTAATGCATGACTGGAATAACAGCCCTACCCAACAACATGTACAGTCATTTTATATGGATGAGACCGAGGTCACCAATATGATGTACATGGAATATCTTGACTGGCTTAAAAAGGTTTTCCCTCCAAGCCAGGAACAATACAGAAAAATCTATCAAGGTGCTTTACCTGATACTTTAGTATGGAGAAATCGCCTGGGATATAACGAAACCATGGTGAACAACTATCTGCGCCACCCGGCTTATGCCAATTATCCGGTGGTAGGAGTTAGCTGGATCCAGGCTGTTGAATTCAGTAAATGGAGAACCGACAGGGTGAACGAACGCATCCTGGAGAAAGAAGGATACACTAAGGATGGCGCCCGCTATACCGATGTGGAAGCCGGTTCTACCTTTAACACGGAAACTTACCTGAACGCACCAAGCAAAGTGTATGGCGGAAATACCGAAATTAGCCAGGGTGGAAAAGCTTCTGAGAAGCTGATCAAGAAGAACACCAATACCGATGCAGATGGAAACACCCTTGGAAGCCACACCTATGTTCGCCGAAAAGACGGAGTACTTCTTCCTGAATACCGCCTGCCGACTGAAGTTGAATGGGAATATGCAGCTCTTGCCCTTTCAGGCATCCGGGAGTACAACGTATACCGTGGAAGAAAGAAATATCCATGGGATGGCCAGTACACCCGTTCCGGAGACATCAGAACGCAGGGCGATCAGCTTGCCAACTTTAAACAAGGTAAGGGCGACTACGGCGGAATTGCTGGCTGGAGCGATGACGGAGCCGATATTACTGCAGAAGTAAAATCTTATCCTCCTAACGATTTTGGTCTGTACGACATGGCTGGAAACGTAGCCGAATGGGTTGCCGATGTTTACCGACCTATTGTTGACGATGAGTTCAATGACTTCAACTACTACAGAGGAAATGTTTATACCAAACATGCCATCAATGAAGATGGAACCGTAAGAGTGGTGGGAACCGATGACATCAAATATGACACCTTAAGCAACGGACAGATCGTGGCGAGAAACCTTCCGGGAGAGATCGCAGAGGTGCCGGTGACTAAAGAAGACACCTATATGCGTACCAACTTTACCGAGAGTGATCAACGTAACTTCCGGGATGGAGATAAATCTTCAAGCCGCTATTACGAGCCTTTTCAGGAAATCGACAATCCCTCTAAAAGGATGTACAACTCTCCTACTTATGACAATGTAAAAGTAGACAGCACAGGAAGCATCTCCGAAAGAGGTTATGACGAAAAAGAAAGGACAACGCTTATTAGTGACGAGGTTCGTGTTTATAAAGGAGGTTCCTGGAGAGACCGCGCTTACTGGCTCGACCCGGCCCAACGTCGTTTCTTCCCTCAGGATATGGCCACCGACTACATCGGGTTCCGAAACGCGATGTCGAGAGTAGGATCAAAATCCAAAGAGAAAAATAAAACAGCGAAAGACTAGACGCACTTTCCGCATTTAAAAATAATCACAAGAAAGCCCTGAATATTTAGGGCTTTTTTTATAGCTTTATTTCTATGAACATAGCAAGATTACACCAACACTTTCTGCTTAGCTCTGGCGTAAGCACCGATACCAGACAGATTAAAAAAGACAGCATCTTCTTTGCCCTTAAGGGAGACAACTTTAACGGGAATACCTATGCCGTTGAAGCCATAAATAAAGGTGCCAAACTTGCTGTGGTAGATGAACCGGAATACGCCCTGGAAACAGAACATTTCGTCCTGGTGAAGAACTGCCTTAAAACCTTGCAGGAACTGGCCTCTTTTCATCGAAAATACCTGAACCTTCCTATCATTGCTATCACCGGGAGCAACGGAAAGACCACGACCAAAGAATTGATCAATGCGGTGTTGTCGAAAAAATATAAAGCGCTTGCCACAAAAGGCAATCTCAACAACCATATTGGTGTCCCCCTAACTCTTCTCTCTATGGATGAAGAGACAGAGATAGGTATCGTAGAAATGGGCGCCAGTCATCCAAAAGAAATCGAGATGCTTTCGGAGATCACCCAACCTGATTACGGCTATATCACTAACTTCGGAAAAGCTCACCTGGAAGGTTTCGGAAGCCTGGAAGGCGTCATTAAATCAAAAAGTGAACTCTACGATAATCTTAAGAAGAACAAGAAACTCATCTTTGTCAATACCGATGACGAAATTCAGCGGGTGCAATGCAATTACAGCCATAGCTTTCCCTTCGGCACCGGGAGAAGGTCAAAGGTAAAATTAAGCTACCCGGCCGCTTCACCCCACGCCCAGGTAGAATTCAATGAAACGATTTTTGAGAGTAAACTCACCGGAAAATACAATGCCCTAAATATTGCCGCAGCCGTCAGCATCGGCCTGTACTTTAAAGTGCCGGTCAAGGATATTCAGGAGGCGATTGCAGAATACACTCCGCAGAACAATCGCTCGCAGATCATCGAAAAAAACAGCAATACGATCCTGATGGATGCCTATAATGCCAACCCCACCAGTATGCTGGCAGCCCTGGAGAATTTTTCAGAAATGAAGACTAATAAGGACAAGGTCGTCATCCTGGGAGACATGCTGGAGGTTGGAGAATCATCAAAGGTGGAGCATCAGGCAATCGTAAATTATATTGCCAACAGTAATTTTGCTGAAGCTTACCTTGTAGGGGAGAATTTCAGGGCTACCGAAACCAGCAAACCTTCCACTTTAAAGTTCAAGACCAAAGAGAGCCTGAAGGACCATCTGAAACAATCTAAAATCGAAAATTCGAATATTCTAATCAAAGGTTCCCGCGGAATAGCTCTCGAAGAAATTTTGGAAGTACTATAAGATTTCCTAAAGAACACCTGGGCTTTCGTCTACTAAAGGCGTGAATACTTGGACTCTTGGGGCAGGTTGACTGAAGATCAAATCCTGATAAACAAAGCATTTTAAATTCTGCCTTGCTTAATTTTATCATACATTAGCGGCCAACGAAGCTTAAACATATCCGTTTAGAATCTAAAATATTCAAGGCCAGATGATGCGGCAAGCAGTCATTTACAAAAGTTACGTCGGATTAATACTCCATGCTTTAATTGTGGGCTTATGCGCCACTTTTTTAGCTGAAACCCTTAAATATATTACCGCTGTTACTGAAGAGGGATTCCTGGAGATCCTGCAGGATTGGCCGATATTCTACTTCTTTTTCCCTTCTATCGGAATATCTTTGATTTTCCTGACGCGGAAATTCCTGTTCAAAGGGAAGAAGAACAAGGGGATCAAGGAGATATTTCAAACCATCAGGCGCCGGAAAAATCAGCTGCCCCCATACAAGATCTCTTCTCATTACCTCAACGGGTTCCTCACGGTGATCTTTGGTGGCTCCACCGGGATTGAAGTTTCTACGGTAGTAGCGACGGCTGCAATAGGGAATTCTGTACATCGCAAGAGCAAAGTAGCCGAAACCTATAAAACTGAATTAATCTGCGCCGGAGTTGCGGCCGGTATCGCCACGCTTTTTGGCAGCCCGTTTGCCGGCTTCTTGTTTGCCGTAGAGGTGATCTCCCGAAAATTCACAAAAGCGATCTTTATCAGTTGTACCTCTGCCGTATTCGTCTCCTGGTTATACATACATTTTTTCAATGGCAAAAAGCTTTTTGATATTTCGGTGATTCACTGGAAACTCGAGGCGCTTCCATTCATGCTTCTCCTTAGCATTCTCGCCGGGTTGCTGGCCGTTTACTTTACCAGGATCGTCCTTTTCATAAAGAAAAAGCTGGGCGGCCACAGCAGCATTATTCGCGCTAATCTTATGGCATTAGTAGTGGGCATTTCCCTGTATTTCTTTCCGCAGCTATACGGAGACAGTTATCACGCCATTCCCGACCTTCTGAACGAGATCGCGCAGCAGCCTTTCTCCACCGGCCTCGCCGGACTTCTGATCCTGCTGGTGATCCTGAAACCGCTGATCGCTTCTATAACCCTGGGTGCTGGTGGTGACGGAGGAGTTTTTGCTCCCAGTATTGTGGCCGGATCTTTTTTGGGAATGTTGGTGGCAGTATGTTGTAATCATTACTTCGGAACCGACCTCATTGTCCTCAATTTTGCCTTACTGGGAGGTGCAGCCATGTTGAGTGCGGCGATTCACGCCCCGCTCACGGCCCTGTTCCTTACCTGCAGCATCGTGAACGGCGGATTCATCCTTTTTGTCCCAATCCTGCTGGGAACTTTCATAGCGAAGTATATCGCAAAATATTTTTGCAGTTATACCGTCTATAGTTTCAGCAGTAAAAAAGAAAAATTTAATCTTCAGGCGAGTTGAATTGACCTACCTCTTGTAGCCCCTAACAGCCACCTTCTACCGGCTTTTTCTTTTTCTTTTGAACCGTAATGATCTTCTTTGGAACAGGTACTTTATCTTTTACCTTTACTTCTCCTTTTGTGCTTTTAACTGATTCATTTATAAAACCCTGTATATCTGCTATTGGCTCTTCTATATCAGTTGGTTGCGTAATTAATTTATTTTGCGAATACATGTTGTCTACGCTTAACATTTTCAGGTTATCAAAGCCTAATTGATATAGCAAAAGGAAAGGAATGTTTGCTTCTTCCAGGTCTTTCCCATATAAAACCGCAACTTTTTTGGAGTCTTTCAATTCCTGGAATATTTCTTTATTTTTTTCTTCTAAAATTTCTGGTGTAGATATATTGATCGCATTTTCCAGGTGCCCCTTCTCAAATTCATAGGGGCTTCTAACATCCACTAAAGCAATGTTCGGGCTATTTATGTCATTCATTGACACAAGATAATCCCCGTTTGTTAAATGTTCCAGTGTACTTTTGGTGGTCATAGCGTACAAATTTTCGGGACGCTCATAAGTTAGAACTCCTATTAGTACTGCCAAAATAAAAAGTGTTGATGCAATTGATATCCTTTTAACTTTTTCTAATTCTTTCATAATAAAAGTGCTTATAACATTTTAAAAATCAGCAACCACCTTCTACTGGTTTTTTCTTTTTCTTTTTAACCGTAATTATTTTTTTTGGAGCGGGCTTTTGAACATCTGAATTTTCGGCCATAACCTGATCTGGATACATAACACCAAAAAACATACTCGCAGCTTTTCTTGTGGAATACAGTTCAAAATCTTCAGCAGCCATTTCTTCATCTGGCACTGTGGGATTGATAATTGTTGTATACCACTTATTCATGCCTCCATTTAAAACCCGTAGGTTTTTATACCCCAAACGGTTACACAATACCCAAGCCTGGTCAGCATAAAAATTATCATTTGAATAGAATATAACATCAAATTGAGTTTGGTTTAAATAAGCTTCATAGTCTTCATCCAATAAATTTGCAAGAGGAATATTAAGGGCATTAGGAAGCGAATAGTTGTTATAGTTTTCAGCATCCCTCACATCAACCAAAATGAATGACGGGTCCCGACTTATAATCTTATGGGCAATTTGATCTGTTGAAATATATCTTTCAGGGCTAATAACATTACTAAGCAGTTGCTCTACGTTAATCCCTTCCTGCTTTTGATATTTTGGCAACAAAACCAATCCTCCGGCCAGCACAATGAGGATCAATGCCAAAATTTTATATCTGAATGATAAAAGCTTTGCTACCTTTTTCTTAACCATCATGTTGTTCTTTAATTAGTAAAATACTTTTTTGACTCTTTTCCTTACCACATCAGCAACTGCAAAAGCAACAATCGCTATAATCGAGAAAATAAATATGACCCAATACGGATTCCACCCGAATGAGTCCATTAAAGTTATATTTCCCATAAAATAACCGTCGTAAATGGGTTCAAAGAAGGAATACAATTCCGAAAAAATTAATACGCCTATCATAATTCCAATGACATACACCCAGGCATCCAGCTTACCAATGGCTACAGCACACAAACTGGTTCCAGGGCAAAACCCTCCTGCCACAAAACCAACACCCATGATAACACCACCAATGATTGCTCCCCATAAAAAGGTGGGATGTACATAAAGTTGAGCGACATTTAAATAGCCTAAATAATCCAGGTAATAAATACCAATGACAGAAACTACGGCGGCTGTGAAAAATACTTTTAATACGGCAAAATCATAGCCATAAAATACGCCTGCCAATTTCCTGGATGAAGAAAATCCAGAAGATTCCAAAACAAATCCGAAACAAATACCAATGAAGATGGCAATGATACTATCCCATTCAATAGGAATTATACCGTTAGGAATTACAGGTCCCATAATTTTATCTTTTTAATTAATTAAATCCAATTTTTTCTGAAGAAATAGGCCGCGGCATAAGCTGCGCCGAAAATAGCCAACATCGTTATGAAACCTCCTACCGACAATACGGCCATACCGCTTAAAGCTGCACCACTGGTACATCCGCGAGCTATTTGAGCACCCAGCCCAAACAATAATCCACCCCCAAGAGCAAAGACCAGTCTTCTTTTGCTTGTTATTTTTGGGGAATGCTGAATGCGCCAGCTAATTCTACCAGCTAATCCACCAGATATAAATGCACCTATTAAAACACCCAATGCTTCAAAAACCAGCCAGGTATTCATGGGGCTATCCTCCTCACTTATAAACTTACTATAGTAGGCATTGTTTTCAGCATGAGTTGGGGCTACCTCATCTACTATAGCAACCACACTACTCTTCATAGCGCCACTTGCCCCTAAACCTCTTCCTGTTAAGTAAAAAGTAAAAATGATTATAATCCCGAGTAAAAATCCACCGTAATAGGGGTTCCAGTACACGTGCCTGTTTGTTTTGCTGTCTGTCTTCATATTTCTGTTTTTAATAAAGATATCTTGTTAATTGACCTGCCTCTATCATAACAAATCGAAAAATAAGCCCCCCAATAATCACCAGTAACGCCGGCACTATAACGGGAACTTTATAACCTATAAGTTCTATTAATTCCAGTATTGCCGGCACCAGCAAACCAAGCAACACCACAAAGCCAAAGAACATTAAAGTGAATTCGCCGCCTACCAATAATTCCATAGCTTCAAGTTGCACCTGGGAACCTGCGTAATACCCCATAATCATGTGTACAATCAAAGCGAGTTCAACAATGATCAGCGCTAAATCTATCTTACCAAAGAGATGTTTTTCCTTAACGCTTTTAGATAATAAAATGATGGCAGCGGCTCCTGTAGAAAGCCCGGAAGTTAAAAACAAGGGGCCAAGAATGGCATTATTCCAAAGGGGTCTTGCATTAAAAGCTGATAGCAAAATACCTGTATAAACCCCTAAAATCAATGATAAAGGGATCAATGCATAGGCTATCTTAATCCTGTTTTTGACAATAAAATTTTCGAAGTTGTTCAAGAATTTAAACCGCTCAAATAGTCTTAGTTTAGATTCTATATTCGCATAAGTTTCTCTGTAGTAACTAAAGGCCCAAAGAAATGATAAGGGTGTCACAATCATTAAAACCCATGCCCCCCAGGACATTGGTGATTCAATTCTAAAGGTGGTATATAATTGCCAGGTAAATAGAGGATGGGTTAAATCGTAGACTAAAGCCAGCAATCCTAATGATAAAGCTATTGGAGGAACTATAGAAGTTATTTTAACAGCCGCAGGATACTCTTTTTCCTTACCTAAAACATAAAATAAAGCTGCAAAAAATAAAATCCCTGCTGCTAATCCGCCTAAAAATAAGTAGAGAGCAATTGGCCAATGCCATATTTCCAGGGAAGGATCTATACGAGGAATATGCCGTCCACTTGTGAATAATTCTTCTTGCATGATATTGATATTTTAAATTAAATAAAATACATGTGGATTAGTTCCTGCTTCAGGCGCTAATGTTTTGTACTTTCTGTTTTTCAGTAATTGTGAAACTTCGCTATTGGGGTTATCTAAATCCCCGAAATACATACACTTTGTTGGGCAAACAGATACACAAGCGGGAAGTTGTCCTTTTTCCAATCTGTGATGGCAGAATGTACATTTATCTACATAACCATCTGGATGTTGATAACGGGCGTCATAAGGGCATGACTCGATACAGGCACCACAACCAATACATTCATCTGCGGTTACAAGTACAACACCACCTTCAACTATATGACTGGCTCCTGTTGGACAACATCTAACACAGGGCGCATTATCACAATGATTACAGCGTTCAGATTTTAATTCTAATTCCACATTCGGATACGATCCACTCACAGCCTCTGTTACCCAATCTCTGCAATACCCGTGAGGTACGTCGTTTTCGGTTTGACAAGCCACAACACAATCGCTACATCCAACACATTTTAAAGTGTCTATTACCATTGCATATCTCATACCTCTAAATTTTTATGTGGATTTTCGGTTAAAATCGAAACAAAATTGCCTCTAAGTCCTGTTCCACCCATAAGTGGATCTATGACTGTTTTTGAAATTAATTCGCTATCACTTATACCCTTACCATAGGCCCTTGACAGCTTTTTGTTATTATGTCCAAAACCATGATACATATACACCGAATCCCATCTTATCCTTTCAGTTACTCTAACTTTTATTGAAAATGTAGAAACAATATCATCCTGATTTTTCAACCAGACTTCCTGATTTTTCTTCAACCCTAATATTCTGGCTACTTTAGGATTTACCCAAAGTGTATTTTCACTTTTCAAATCACTTAAATTCGGATTATTAATAGTTCTACTAAAGGTGTGCATAGGAGATCTACCATAATTTAGTCTGTAGAAACCTTGAGGCGGTTCCGGATGTCTTGTATAAACAGGCATAGGATCGAATCCTTTATTTGCCAATTGTTGTGAGTAGAATTCTATTTTTCCGCTAGGTGTCCAAAATTGATACTCCTGCCCTTCTTTTAAGAATAATGGTCCGGAAGTTCTTTCAAAATTCTTAACGCCTATCTTCTTCATTTCCTCTAAAGACGTTCCTAATTTATTTAGCTGCCATTCAATTACTTCTTCAAAATCGTTGTAATTGAAATACTCACCTAAACCAATGCGCTCCCCAATTTGTTTGCTTATCCACCAGGCAGGTTTGGATTTATACTTTGGTTTAACAGCAGGAATCCGCACAGCAATTGACGGTGTTCTGTTTGTAGCAGATCGAATACCATCATAGCGTTCTAAATATGTACACTCCGGAAGAACCACATCGGCATATCCAGTGATTTCAGTTGGCATCGTATCCACAACCACCAGGAATTCAACGGCATTAATAGCTTCAATGGTTTTTTCCCGTTCTGGTAGTGTGTTCACCAAATTAGTACCTGCGACCATCCATGCCTTAATCGGGTATTCATTGTCTTCTCCAGGAATTGTTGCTTTTACTAATTCAGAAGTAATTCCCATTTGAGCAAATGGATATTTTTCTCCAAGTTCTTCCCATCCCCATCTTGGTTCCGGATATAACGGATGCGGATATTTGGGCACTTTCAGGCTCTCTTTAAAATAAAATCCGCCTCTGTTCCCCCAGGAACCTAACAATCCGTTTAGGATAGCCATAGCCCGTTCTCTCTGGGAATCATCCCCATACCAAACCACGTGTCTTCCGGGATGAACAATAACTGAAGGTGCAGCAGCTGCCATAATACGGGCTGTTTTCCTTATTTCCTCTGGTTTTATGGTGGTAATACCATAAGCCCACTCCGGTGTAAATGGTTTTACATGTGCTTTTAATTGATCAAAGCCCAAAGTATATTGTTCAACATATTTTTTGTTGTACAAACCTTCTTCAATCAACACATGCATCCATGACAATAATAAAGCGATATCTGTTGCTGGTTTAATTGCCAGCCAGTGTTCAGATTTACTGGCGGCAGTGGAGAGTCTTGGATCTACTGTAATAATTGTTGCTCCATTATCAATGGCATCAGACATTTCCTGAACTTGAGAATTATGCATATTCTCGCCAATATGAGAACCAATAAGCACTAAGCATTTGGTGTCTCTGATATCTGTTGGTTCCGGAGATCCCACCCAGGATCCAAAGGTTAATCCAAATCCTGTCTCTCTGGGCCCTCTACATTGCGCGTACGCAGGTTCTGCGATGGTGTCTGATCCATAGGCTTTAAACAAATGTTCCAAATGACTTCCCGGGGATCCATGTTTAAGTAACGCAAAGGATTCTGGCCCATATTTTTCTTTTATTCCTTTAAATTTTGAAGCAATTAAATCAAGCGCCTCCTCCCAACTTGCTTCTCTAAAGGTTTCTTCACCATCAATAGTCGTTCTAATTAAAGGAGTTTTAAGTCTGTCTTCATCATTATACATACCAACACCACCAGTACCTCTTGGACAAAGTCTACCATTACAATGCGTATCATTTTCGTTACCTATAATTTTCTTGATATCACCTTGTTCATCTATATAAGCCCACCCCGCACATTTCCAAAAACATACTTCGCAATAGGTTGCAGACCTTCTAAATTTTCTGGCAACATTCTCCTTAACAGCTGCGTCTAAAAAGGGGTTCATCCCAAAAAGATTAAATGCACTTGAAGTGGTTGCCAAACCTCCTAAACCTAAGGCAGAGATTTTTATAAACTTTCGTCTTGAAGTGATCATGGCTTGAATTGTTTTACATTGGTAAACTTATTTTTAAATAAGAGTTAATATTATGATGAAAGTCATATAATTAATCTTTCATATGTAACAATTGTTACATATGAAAGATTAATTACTGGAGTACTGATAGTTGTCAATAACCCACATTCCAGAATGTTGTAATTTTGAATAACAATTCATTTAATGAAAAAGAAATACTCCATATTCGGCGCTTTTTTAGTAGTTATTTTATTGATTTTTATACTATTACACACATGGAACAATGACGTTTTCAAGCCGGTGATTGATACTGAAAACTACTATACGAATATTGAAGCTGGGAACACTGAATCTTGTTTACAATGCCATCAAAACACCACAGGTTATTCAAATTACCATAACCCCGAACTTATAGGTTGCTCAAGTTGTCATTTAGGAAATATTTCTGCTTCTGATAAAACTGAAGCTCATAAAGGCATGATTTTAATCCCGGGAAACCTGGCTGATGCTGAAGTAACCTGTGGAAAATGTCATATTGAAGAATTAAAAAAGATTACTAATTCTTTAATGACTACCAATAGCGGGTTAGTTGCTGTTGACAAATTCGTTTTTGGAGAAGCAGATAGCCCCAACTATCATTATCACATAAAGGATATAAAACATTCAGCCTCAGATAAACATATCAGAGATTTGTGTGCAAACTGTCATTTAGGGGCAGAAAAACCGGGTTATGGGGAAATAAATCAGTTAAGCAGAGGTGGCGGTTGTATCGCCTGTCATTTAAATTATTCCGATCAAGCTAAATCTGATTTGGAGCAATACATAGCATCAGACAAAAAGGAATTACCAAAATTTCATCCTTCAACAGACATATTCGTAAATAACACCCATTGTTTTGGTTGCCATAGTCGTTCCAGTAGAATCTCGACCAATTATGAAGGCTTGCAGGAAACCTTGTTAGATGAAAAAGAGATAAGGAATAGACCAGGTTACACTGTTTTAGAAGATGAACGGGTATATAAACATATGGAAGACGATGTGCACCATGCCAAAGGCTTGTTGTGTATAGATTGCCACTCATCACATGAAGTGATGGGCAATGGTAATAGCTATTTGCATGAAGAAGATGCTGTGTCTTTACAATGCAGCGATTGCCATTCTAAAGAAAAACCCAATACCATTCCATATGATTCATTAGACAAGGAAAGTCTTTTAGTGTTTTTACATCGCGACTACAGCCACTCTGATAAAGAAATCATTGCAGTCAAAGAAGATGGGCATCCTTTAGTGAATACCTATGTAGATTCCACCGGGAACGCCTTTTTAATCAGTAAAAATGATGGCAGTTTACATCCCTTAAAAGCCCAATCTGAAGTATGCTCAAGAGATAGCCATAAAAATGTAAGCTGCAGTGCCTGTCATTCTTCCTGGACCTCTCGCTGTATAGGTTGCCACAATCAGTTTGATGAAGACGAACCCAGAGCTTTTGATTTGCTGGATAAAAAATTGGTAAAAGGACAATGGAAAGAATATGTAGCTGAATTTTCATCATCACAACCCGCATTGGGAGTTAGAGAAGAGGATGGTAAAGATGTTATTGAACCCGCTATTCCCGGTATGATCCTGACTATTGACAAAGGAAGTTTTCGAGGGAAACCCGGTGAAGATGTTTCATTCCACAGGCTTTATGCGCCCAATTCCCCGCACACAACAACAAAACAAGTGAGAGATTGCAAATCCTGTCACTCTAATTCTGCTACCCTGGGCTATGGCATGGGTTCTTTGGTTTATAAAACTGAAAATAACAAAGGTTCCTGGAATTTTACACCCGAATACGCTTTAAACAGCCATGACCATCTACCTGAAGATGCCTGGATCCCTTTCTTAAAAGATGTTGACGACAGTGTGGTTAATTCTACCAGAACCAATTTCAGACCATTTAATGTAGAAGAACAAAAACAGATGCTTTTGGTGGGTGCTTGTCTTCAATGCCATGCGGACGATTCTGAAGTTATGAGACAAACGTTAGAATTTGGATTACAACCAATGTTGAAAAAAGTGTCTGAAGAATGTATTTTACCTGAAAAATAAGCTATCCACCAATCGTGGTCATACTTCTGTTTTGACTGTGCAGTTTGGGCTCCTGTAGTTTGTCTAAAGTATCCATGCCTCCTCTGACTTTAAATTTGCCTTGAACCGCTTTTTGAATTACGGGCTCAATTGATTTTCCCTCCCGAAGCGCGGTTAACAAATCTGATTCGGTAGATGAAAATAAACAGTTTTTTAATTGCCCATTAGCGGTTAATCTTAGCCTGTTGCAGGAATCACAGAACGGATTGGTAACCGAACTTATAATGGCAAAACTGCCTTTATATCCTTTTATTCTATAATTTTTTGACGTGTCATTTGGCGCATCTTGTAAGCGTTCAATATCATGCTCTGCAAAAGAGTTATTCACATGTCTCATCACTTCCTGGTAGGAAACCATTTTAGTCATATCCCATTTATTACCATCAAAGGGCATAAATTCAATAAAACGAACAGAAATGGGTAAGTCTTTGGTAAGGGTAATAAAATCTATAATCTCATCATCATTAACACCACGCATCAAAACAGCATTTATCTTCACATTAAAACCTTCTTTTACTAAAAGTAATATGTTACTATAAACAATATCAAAATGATCTCTAAGGGTTATCTTTTTAAACTTTTCCTTTATTAAAGTATCTAAACTTAGATTGATATTGTTGACGCCATATAATTTTAGGGTATCAATAAATTTATGAATGATGACCGCGTTGGTGGTCATAGATAATTCAACAGGCAATGAGGCTAATTTTTCTAAAACAAAAGAAATATCTTTTCGAATTAAAGGTTCTCCCCCGGTAAGCCTAATTTTAGTAACCCCATGGTCAACAAATGTTTTTGCTATTTCATAGATCTCCTCATAGGTCATAAGATGACTTTTAGGAGTTAACGGCACCCCTTCAGCAGGCATACAATAGAAACAGCGTAGATTACAGCGCTCCACTAAAGAAATACGTAAATACGCATGTTCTCTCCCGTGTGAATCCTGTAAAATGTTATTCCGATTTCTGTTCATTTTAAATTTTTATTTACACCTCCCTAATGGGGGAGGTCGGAATTACTTTTTTTGCAATTCCGGGTGGGGTTAGTCATGTCTTGCACCTTTTAATATTCTGAAAATATGTAGAACTGAAGGAAAAATAGCTTCCATAGATTCTTTAGCCCCATTAGTGGAGCCGGGTAATCCTAAGACTAAAGTATTCTTTAAAGTACCCGCAATACTTCTGGAAAGCATGGAAAACGGAGTTCTGTCCTGTCCGTAATTACGGATAGCCTCTTCGATACCGGGTATACGTCTGTCTAATATCGGCTCAAGGGCCTCAGGGGTAACATCGCGTTTGGACAGGCCTGTTCCTCCTGTGAATATTATCAGGTCAATTCCTTCTTCCTGGAAAGCTTTAACTTTTTCCTGAATGATGTCTTTTTCATCGGGAATGATGATATAATGGGAAATTTTGACATCACAGTCTTCCAGTTTTTTATTAATAGCTTTCCCGGCTCTGTCTTCTTTTTTTCCTGCGGAAATAGTATCTGAACAAACAATCACCGCGGCTGTTAGATCTTTTCTGAACCGATCTGTAAAATCTGACTTTCCACCCTTTTTGTTTAGCAGCTTTATTTGATGAATTTCAATCCCTTTATCAATAGGTTTCAGCATATCATACATATTCAACGCCACCACACTGGCTCCGTGCATCGCCTCTACTTCTACGCCTGTTTTGTAAATGGTTTTCACGGTAAATAAAACAGTGATTTCCAGTCCATTTACTTCATATTCAACACTGGTAAACTCAATAGGTAGCGGATGACAATCAGGTAGAATATCGGGGGTGCGCTTAACACCGAGTAAGCCTGCTGCTTTGCTCATTGCGAAAACATTCCCTTTGGGAACTGTGTCATTCTCAATAGCTGTGATAGTTTCCTGTTTGCTCACCTTTACAATAGCCTGGGCAACTGCAGTTCTTAACGTGGTACTTTTATGTGTAATATCGACCATTTCTTAACTATTTACTTTCCATTGATGTGTACTGTCTTCAAAGATCTCTTTCCCAAAAACAGGCACCTTAGCTTTGATTTCTTCAACAATAAATTCCAGGGCTTCAAAAACATTCTTTCGCCTCGGTGACGAAACAAAGACAAACAAACAGATCTCTCCCGCGTTTATCATTCCCAGGCTATGATAAATGTGCATACAAGTAAGGTCAAACTTTTCAAAAGCTGTTTCCCGAATTTCGTGGAACTTAGCATTTGCCATCTCTTCATAGGCTGTATATTCTATGGCTTTTACAGCCTTCTCTTTAATCACATCTGCCCTTACCTGTCCCAGAAAAATATTATGAGCGCCGATAATTGTTTTGCTTTGATGTTTGGCTATTGATTGGGCTATAAATTCAGATGAAATCGCGCCATTTACAAAAACGTTCTTATGTCCCTTATTACTCATTGCTACCTTGTTTTATGTAATTCTTTAAAATCCTATTGATTTCTGAAGCACCTTCCTTTATACTATAACAATTGTCCAAATTATGTTCCTGTAAAATAGCCACCGCTTGCTTGCTCCTAATACCGGACTGACAGAATACAGCTTTTTCTTTATGGCTACTTATTTTATCAAGGTGTTGTTTTATTTCGCTTAGAGGAATTTGTAAAGCGCTAATAGCTTCCAACTTTGGTTGCTCGTGTAGTTCTCTAACGTCAATAAATTCAAAGTCTGGGTTATTAAAAACATCTTTAATTGAAACCGCTGCTATGTCAAATTCACAATTGGTTTCTAATTCCTGTTTTGCAAACCCATTTTTATTCAATAATACTTTCTGAATTTCGAGATCATTCCTTTTAACAGTGAGTATTGTAGATTGAGCTGAAAGTGCATCATAACAAAGCAATTTTCCTGAAAGCACATTGCCAATTCCCAGGATTATTTTTAGCACTTCATTTGCCTGCATGGTTCCAATAATACCCGGTAAAACACCTAAAACTCCAATTTCTGAACAATTAGGAACCGTATCTTTATTTGGTTTATTGGGAAAGGCACATCTATAGGTTGGACCATTATTATAATTAAAAACCGACACCTGCCCCTGGAACTTATAAATGGCACCAAATACTAATGGCTTATTTGTTAAAATACAAGCATCGTTAATTAGATAACGCGTTTCAAAATTATCGGTTCCATCAACAATAATATCATAATGACGGAATAACTCAATAGCATTTTGAAACCTTAGTTTTTCAGGATACGCATTTATAGTAATGCTATTATTCAAATCTGATAATCTCTCTTTTGCCGCCGCGGCTTTGTTTTGTCCCAAAGAAGATGAACCAAATAATATTTGACGCTGAAGATTTGATACTTCAACCACATCAAAATCAACAATACCAATAGTGCCAACACCAGCAGCAGCCAGATATTGCAGAATAGGGCAACCTAATCCGCCCGCGCCAACAACTAAAACTTTTGCTTTAGAAAGTTTATCCTGACCTTTTTGACCAATTTCGGAAAGTATAATATGTCGGTTATATCTATTCATTTTTTATCCACCTGCAAAAGGAGGTAACAGTACAATTTCGTTACCGGTTAATTTATCTTCGAAAGACACTAATTCTGCGTTTTGAGCCACCTGAAATTCTTTATCTTTCAGGTTAGAGTATTTAGCGAAAAGGGCCTCCAACAATTCAGAAATATAAGTTCCGGAAAAATCAATAGTTTCTTCTTCACACTTTGTCAATTCAGCAAGCATTCCAAAATATTTAATCGTTTGTACCATGTCCTATCGTTTTTAATTCTTCAGGAGTATTAATATTTGTGGTAAAAAATTCCCAATCAGAATTCAACACTACATTTTTTACTTTACAATGATTTAGGGCCACATGCAACCGGCGTTCATCGTTCTGCAAAAGCTCGTGAAATATGGTTTCACAGCGCTTATGATACAATGCTATTAGAGGCATATGCTTACCATTACTAACTATTTGAATAATATCTGAATTACCATCCTGAGCCTTAATTAGTTCTTCTAAAACTTCAGTTTTAATTAGCGGAATATCACAACTCAACACCAAATTGTAACTGGTGTTTGAATAATACAGTCCGGTATATATTCCTGCTAAAGGACCGGCATCTTTAATTAGATCTTCAACCCGTTTTATCCCGAAAATATCATATTCAGGATTATTCGAAATGATCATGCTCTTAGAGACCACAGGCTCAATTGCTGAAATACTGTGCAGCACAAAAGCTTTTCCGCCGAAATCCAAAAAGCCTTTGTCTGTCCCCATACGGGAACTTTTCCCTCCGGCCAGCACGATACCTGTTATGTCCTTCCTATGGATCATATTTTAAGTTGAAAACAGTTTTACACTGGCAATGGCAAGTACTACGACCAAAATGTAGCGCAGCCGATGATCGTTTAATTTTTTGCTTCCTATATAAGCTCCAAAAAAACCACCTATAAGTGTTATGCCAACTAACAAAAAGGACTCCCTGCTTAAATCAATTCCTGTACTCCATTGCCCTATTAATCCTGAAGCTGAATTCACCCAGATAAACAAGGCGGAAACTGCTGCCGCTTCTTTCATTTTGCCCCAATGCAGTAATAGAATAACCGGCGTTAAAATAATACCACCGCCAATACCTATGAGACCGGAGAAGAAACCAATAACCCCACCGACAATAAGACCCTGCCAAAGTTTTACTTTTTTAAGGGTATCGCTTTCCTTTCCGATAATGTTCAACATTTTGAGGATAGCGAACACCAGTAAAATGGCTAATATCTTCTTGTATATGGAAGCGTCTATTTCTATAGTGCCTCCCAAGAAAGCGAATGGAATGGAAGAAATTGCAAACGATATAAATAAGTGTTTATTGAAAAACCCTTCTTTATAGTAATAATAAAACGAGATACCGGCCACGAATAAATTCAGCAAAAGAGCTGTAGGCTTCATGGTTTCCGGAGCAAATGAAAACAACGCCATTAATGCCAAATATCCACTGGCTCCACCATGTCCAACACTGGAGTAGAGAAAGGATATTATTGGCAGTATGAGCAGAAACAGATAGATGTTCACGACGTTTATTTTTTACAGGCTTTTAATCCTTTCAAGTTGTATATCCAGAAAGTCCCAGCATTCCCGGTTCATGTCTTCAAAAACACTTACTAAAGATTTTCCGTAAGTTGTTAATTCAGTACCCCCTCCACCTTTTCCACCAATGCTGTTTATAGTAACAGGCTTTTTTGCTGTTTTGTTGACCGCATCTACTAGATGCCATGCTTTTTTATAGGAGATCCCAATAGATTTGGCCGCTTTTGACAATGATCCGGTTTGATCAATGGCTTTTAACATTTGAACTTTCCCTTCTCCCAGAAATTCCTTTTCATCCAGTTCAATCCAGATCCTACTTTTGATCTTACAGTTCATCAGATATATTTTTAAACAGGAAGCACGAAGACTTCAACTGTATCATTGATTTTGATCTCTTCCATATCTCCCGGCATTTTCACCAAAGCATTTGCTACCGCAAATGTTTGCAGCATAGCTGAACTTTGACCTTCTAAAATAGAAACCTTTCCCTCTTTATAGATAGCTTTTAAAAATTGAGGCCTGTCTCCTTTCTTTAAAAGTTTGAGTAGAAGTTGCATGACTTTTGGTAAGGTGTGCTCTAATCCTGCCATTTTCTTGAAAGAAGGATACACATACATGTAGAAACACGATAAAGCGGCGGCAGGATTTCCCGGAAGTGCAAACAGAAGAGTATTCTCATTTTTTCCGAAGAACAGTGGTTTTCCCGGCTTTTGATTGACCTTATAGAAAATCTGCTCTACCTCCAATTCTTTTAATGCCTTTCCAGACAAAATCATAATCCCCCACCGATATTCCGCCTGCTAATAATTACCAGGTCATTTCAGCGACAACATCTTGTAGTTTGTTATAAGTGTCCTTATAATTATCCTTCACTTTGTGAACAGAAATAGCATCAGAAGCCAAGACTCAGCAATGCACTTTTAAGCATTACTGAATTGCTTTCGTATATTTTGCCGTAAGTTAAAGGCTCGCCGGCTTCAACGAGTTCGTTCCCGGTAGTTACAATGGCTATAGATGGTTTTTTATAAACAGAAACTTCTGTAAGTCCTAACGAGCTTAAATAACCAAGAGCAGCAGGCGTTAGCTTAGTTCCTTTTTTTAAGGCTAATTCACCTTTTTCAACTTGTTCCCCCATTGGGCGAATATTACATTCTTTTGGAGGATTACTTTCAATAACAATAGTACCGTCTTTTACAATTACCTTTTCCTGCATGACTACTGCATTGGCTGAATCTGGAACGGGGGCGCCTGTAAATATTCGGATAGCTTCTCCCTTACTTAAGATTGGCTGATGACTATCTCCTGCTTTTACTTCCCCAATTATTGAATACGACAGATCTTCGTGTAAGTTAAGAGCATAACCATCCATGGCCGATTGTCTGAATGGAGGCATATTGATAGGAGAAGAAACATCCTGGGACAGAATAGAATTACTGCCATTCTCAATGGGCAGATAAATTTCCGAAGAAATTTTTCCAGTGTTCTCAATGACTGCATTCATGGCCTCTTCAATGCTGATCATTGCAATAAGCGTTATGTCCCAACAAACATAGCGAAATGGTTCTACAGCAAATATGACCTTTGTCATATCCAAAGGATTAGCCCCAAAGGATGGCTTAGGATATCCTAATATCTTCTTCTGAAAAATGTAAAGTCTCACTGATAATATTCCAGAAGCTTCACCTTGTTTCTGGTAGAATATATTTTTTCCTCATCATGCAGTTTCTTTATGATTCGGGTTATCACCACTCGTGAAGAATTTAGATCTTCTGCAATCTCCTGATGTGTGATCTGCAGATCGATATCATTGGAAATTCTAACCTTTTCCGTCAGATATTTCCAGATGCGTTTTTCCATGTTTAAAAAAGCCAGGGAATCTATGGTTTCAACCATTTCCAACAATCTGAAATGGTAACTATCTATAATAAAACGACGCCAGGATTTATATTTCACTAACCACTTTTCGATGGAATCAACAGGAATGAAAATGGCTTCAACATCAGACTCTGCTACACCCCTAAAAATACTTTTGGCTTTATTTATACAATTGGCAAAGGAGATAGCACATGTATTACCAGGTTCTAAATAGTATAGGGACAACTCATAACCTTCTTTATCCTTTCTAAGGATCTTTACAACACCGTTTATAATTAAGGGAATATGGGTTAGTTCATCTCCAATATCAATTAAAAGGTTTCCATTGTCAAGTTTTCGCAGAAACCCAACTTCAACAATTTCCTGTATCAATTCCTCTTCAAAAAGTTCAGAATATTTTGGTAACAATCTATTTCTTAGAATAGTACTCTTGTCCATCTTCTTTCCGTTTATTTCACACTAATATAAACAATTAACCCCTCTGAAAAACAGAGGGGTTAACCCATCAACCTCAGATAATTCTATCTATGAACAACAGAATTAGAATTAAAATTTAACCTGAACCTGTGTGAGTAATGCATCATTATCCACATTCACGACAGTCTCAATATTAGCCAGGTAGTTTACCTGGAAACGAACTTTATTATTAACATAGTAGTTGAAGCCCACCGTCATTCTTTCAGTATAACCAAGGTTATCCTTCATATTAATGTCCGGATCAAAAAATTCATATTTAAAAACAGGCTGAAATTTTTCAGTTAGGTCATAAGTGGTTAGAATGTAGGCACCATCTCTTTCTTTCCCTAGTGCTACAGGTGTTGAACCACAACCACCTCCCGCACCGGCGAAATAGGCTCCCTTGTCATAGATATACTCTCCCTGTACATACAGTTTCCCTAACTCAAAAACAAAATCCCCGCCGTATGAAGTCCTGTCATCTTCATTATTGTTTGGAATTGGATAACCGTACCTGAGACTGGCACCAATTGTAAGGCTTCTTAAGATCTTATAGGAAACCCGCCCCATAACATCCTTTTTCACATTGTCATCTTTTACACCTAAACCCCGGCCGTTCATAACGGCAACAGCATAGTTGAGCCGGTTATATTGATTACCGCCGAAAACCGCCAGACCAAAATCCCGTTGTGGCGCTACTAACTGATCGGCCACAATAGATCTTTCAATCGTTTTCAGGTCATTACAAGGCGTCGAGACATCTAAACTGAAAGGCTGTTTGAAAGATCCCAGGGAAATTCTGGCCCAATTATCAGCTTCATATGTCACAAAAGCGTCCATCAAATATGCATCTCCTGTACTTCCAATGAACGGACTGGTTTCCAACATAAAATAGTATGAGAAATTATTCAATACCTTACCTCTAACTCCAATACGTGCTCTTTTGAACCTGAAAGTATTTTCGTTATCGCCATCATTAAAATGATAGTCATATTGCGGCTGAATGTATCCGAAAATGTTAATAGTCGGTTTGCTTATGGAATCATTTGATGATCCGGCTTCCTCTGCTTCACATCCCTGTGAGAACATGTTATTCGAACTAAACAACAAGCTTAGAACGAGCAATAAATAAATTTTGCTTTTCATTTTTCCTGATGTTTAGATTCTTAGTTACTAAAGACCGGAAGGTTCTTTGGTTTTGAATCCTGTCCCCACTGGTTAGATTGAAAGGAAGGATTTGAATTATACAAACCATTCATTCCGAATTTCAAGCTGGCGGCATTATATCCCAAAACTCTTAGTACGGCGGTAACAACAGCCGAAGTTTGACCGGTATAACAATAGGTCACCAAAGTATTAGCATCAGGGTCAAGTGATTTATAACTGTCATCTGCTAAAGCAAGGGGAAGTATGCGGTAGGCTGAAGCAATATGTCCGAATCCCGTATAATCAGCCTCGCTGAAGAAGTTATTTATGAAGTAGCCGCTGGGATTGTTCAGGACTTCTCCTCCGCTCACCCCTTTAAAACCTTCTGCAACTACTGCTTCAACACGTTCTTTAAGAATATCTTCTCCATTTGTATATGTAGAGGAGATCACAGGATCATCATATGTTACTGTTGAAGGAGCAGCAGCATAGGACCAATTAGAACTGTTCTGTGCAATGTTGCTTATATTGCTATTCCAGGGACCGGCGGTCGCTGAATTCCATCCGGACATTCCCCATTTCAGTGCCTGGGTGTGAGGATAGCCGTACAGGCGCAATAAAGCTGTGGCGTAACAAGCCGTTTGTCCTGTATAGCAGACCACCAGAATAGGTTTTGAAGCTGTAGCAGCTGTGGTTAGAATATCGGCAAAAGCAACATTATGTGCTCCTTCAATATGAGCCGTTAAAAAATCGGCATTACTTCTAATGTCCATTATGTAATACTTATCGAGAAAGCTACTAAGGTCAGCTTCAGCAGGCCCACCCACCACGAATTTCTGGCCATCAGTATTGGTTAGAATATTACTGATATCAAGATTGTTTTGAACCATGTAATTGGCCATTAGTTCAAAAGCAGGGGTTGCTACAACTTCTCCCTCTGTAAGATCATCACCCCTGTCACAGGAAATGAATGTAAGAGCAGGTATTAAAAGCAAGCCGACAAAAAAAATAGATAATTTTTTCATGAGAAAATGTGTTAGATTGGCAGTTCTTTTTATTCAATGACAGGATAAAGGTTAATTTCTTTAGGGGTAAAAGCATCTCTTCCTTCTTTTTCAAGGCGGCCGTGCATAAATCCATTTTCTCCATAAGCTATATTCCCGGCATCATAACCCAGTACATTTAAATAGGCGGTTAGATAGGCAGCTCTTTGGCCGGTGGTGGTATAGATCGCAACTTTTTTAGTTTTTGGCAGTGACAGCAGATCTGAATTGAGTAACAGAGAATTCCCTTCTTCAAAGAACACTGCTCCAGGCATGTGGCCTTTGTTGTAATCATCGGCTTTTCCGTAGTAGATCGTGAAGTAAGATTCCGGTTGCTCAAAAACATCGGCAGGTTTCAATATGAATTCCTTGTAGGGAACAGCGAACAATTCCTGCAATCTGTCATGAAGAATCTCTTCACTCTCAGTTTTTCCGGTATGAAGTTCCGGAGGAGTGCCTGCCAAAGGCTTTTCATTGGGAGTAGCCTGCAACTTGTCTTCCAGGGAGGCACCGGTGTTTTTTAACCAGGGTTCTGCAAAATCCTCTCTCCAGGTACTCATCCCCCATTTCATGCTATACACATTGTCGTATCCTGCTATTCTCAATAGCCCTGCGTAATAAGCAGCAGATTGACCGGAATAACAGACCACCACGATCCTTTCGTACTTTGACGGATCCATTTTAGTCTCGAAATAAGCGAGCAAATCTTCAGCCGGAACGTTGGCAGCATTCTTAATATGCCCGTACTCGAACCACCCGGCGGTTCTAATATCGACAATATGATAGGCTTCATTCTTAAGATTCTTCTTAACCTCATCTGCGGTAATAATTGGAAAATCACCCTTGATGAAATTCAGCTTACCTTCTAAAAATGTCGCTAAAGTGGTAAATTCATCCGGTGGATCTAATCCTGGTTGAGGATAATTTGAAAAGGTTTTACCGAAGGTCGCAATTGACACCAAAAATAGCATTAAGAAATACTTGAATTGTTTCATGGCAAAAAGTTTTAGATTGTTGATTGAGTAAATATTTAACAATACAAAATTACTCTCCTGCCAGCTTCATATTATGACTTTTATCATCTCATATATAATACATAATCAGTCAATTGTGTAACAAATGTTACCTATAAGAGGTCCTGGATTTTAAGATTTTCAGGAAGAAAAAGCATTAACCGGGAAGATCAATCTTAAGTACCCAATAAGAAGTGAAATACCGGGAAGAAAAGGGCAGGATTCCCCGAGAAATCCCTTGAAAAGGCTTCGGGATCTGGCGAAAAGAAGAGAAGATGTAGTTCCGGGGAGTTGCCGGAGTGGTATTACTGAAAATATTTTGAAAATTCCTGAAACTGAATTTTTATTTCTGCCAATTGTTCGTCTGCCACAGCTTTCGATGGTGTAGCCATTAGGGTATGCATGTTGTTCTCTATGCCACTGAAGAAAATATGTAATTGATCAGATAATTTACCGGTATAAGATTCATCAAGGAGCAGAAATTGGATCAATCTCAAAAGTTGGGGAGGAATTGAGGTAAAGAGCGATATTTGCAAAAAGAATATCGACTTTGGATAAAAATTACCTGGACCTTATTAAGCTTGTATTACCACAGTTTCTTGTGGAGAATTTTGATCTGACAAAAAGCAAAAAAGAAAAAGAAGTTCTCCACCTTTATTTTGAAGAACGTAATACTCCGCCAGAAGAACATGCTACCAAACTATTAATCTCCAAAGGGTTCCATAAAGAAGTAATCATTCAAGACTTCCCTTTGCGGGGAAATACGGTTTACCTCCATGTTAGACGTCGCAGATGGACAGATAAAGATACTGGTCAAATAGTCCAAAGAGACTGGAATTTAGTCGCACAGGGAACTCGTATGACCACAGAGTTCGCTGCTTTTTTAAAAGAAATTAGTCGATACTAAGGCATCTGATTGCCATACTATAGGCTCCTTCTTCGATGTTAATGGAAAGAAACTGCAGCGCCAGTACAAAGATCACTTAAGTGATTTTAAAGAATGGAAGGAAAAGAAACACGCCAGGCGTTTTCTGATCTTTCCTGAAAACATCGGTCCTTATCTTTCTCTCGATGAGACTGCATTATCCCAGGGAGAACTCTACACCATCATCACCAACAAAAAAGCTAAGGGAAAGAAGGGTGCTTTAGTCGCCATTATAGCAGGAACAAAGGCTGAACCAATCGTTAAGCAGTTGCTTAAAATACCTTCATCCCTGCGCAACAAGGTCAAAGAGATTACTTTAGATATGGCTTTTTCAATGAAGCACATCGCTTCTAAATGCTTCCCAAAAGCTATTCAGGTAACCGACAGATTCCACGTCCAGAAATTAGCTATAGAAGCGCTTCAGGATCTAAGGATTAAACAGGATCAATCTCAAAAGTTGGGGAGGAATTGAGGTAAAGAGCGATATTTGCAAAAAGGATATCGACTTTGGATAAAAATTACCTGGACCTTATTAAGCTTGTATTACCACAGTTTCTTGTGGAGAATTTTGATCTGACAAAAAGCAAAAAAGAAAAAGAAGTTCTCCACCTTTATTTTGAAGAACGTAATACTCCGCCAGAAGAACATGCTACCAAACTATTAATCTCCAAAGGGTTCCATAAAGAAGTAACCATTCAAGACTTCCCTTTGCGGGGAAATACGGTTTACCTCCATGTTAGACGTCGCAGATGGACAGATAAAGATACTGGTCAAATAGTCCAAAGAGACTGGAATTTAGTCGCACAGGGAACTCGTATGACCACAGAGTTCGCTGCTTTTTTAAAAGAAATTAGTCGATACTAAGGCATCTGATTGCCATACTATAGGCTCCTTCTTCGATGTTAATGGAAAGAAACTGCAGCGCCAGTACAAAGATCACTTAAGTGATTTTAAAGAATGGAAGGAAAAGAAACACGCCAGGCGTTTTCTGATCTTTCCTGAAAACATCGGTCCTTATCTTTCTCTCGATGAGACTGCATTATCCCAGGGAGAACTCTACACCATCATCACCAACAAAAAAGCTAAGGGAAAGAAGGGTGCTTTAGTCGCCATTATAGCAGGAACAAAGGCTGAACCAATCGTTAAGCAGTTGCTTAAAATACCTTCATCCCTGCGCAACAAGGTCAAAGAGATTACTTTAGATATGGCTTTTTCAATGAAGCACATCGCTTCTAAATGCTTCCCAAAAGCTATTCAGGTAACCGACAGATTCCACGTCCAGAAATTAGCTATAGAAGCGCTTCAGGATCTAAGGATTAAACATCGCTGGGACGCTATAGATAAGGAAAATGAAAAGCTGCAAGAGACCAGACAAAAAGGAAGGCAATATATACCGGAGCTGCTCTCTAATGGTGACTCTCATAAGCAAATACTCGCACGAAGCAGATATTTGCTTTACAAAGCGACCTCCAATTGGACAAAAAAGCAATCAAAACGTGCAGAGATCCTCTTCAAGGAGTACCCTGATATCCATCAGGCTTATTCCCTGGTAAATAACGGATCAATCTCAAAAGTTGGGGAGGAATTGAGGTAAAGAGCGATATTTGCAAAAAGAATATCGACTTTGGATAAAAATTACCTGGACCTTATTAAGCTTGTATTACCACAGTTTCTTGTGGAGAATTTTGATCTGACAAAAAGCAAAAAAGAAAAAGAAGTTCTCCACCTTTATTTTGAAGAACGTAATACTCCGCCAGAAGAACATGCTACCAAACTATTAATCTCCAAAGGGTTCCATAAAGAAGTAATCATTCAAGACTTCCCTTTGCGGGGAAATACGGTTTACCTCCATGTTAGACGTCGCAGATGGACAGATAAAGATACTGGTCAAATAGTCCAAAGAGACTGGAATTTAGTCGCACAGGGAACTCGTATGACCACAGAGTTCGCTGCTTTTTTAAAAGAAATTAGTCGATACTAAGGCATCTGATTGCCATACTATAGGCTCCTTCTTCGATGTTAATGGAAAGAAACTGCAGCGCCAGTACAAAGATCACTTAAGTGATTTTAAAGAATGGAAGGAAAAGAAACACGCCAGGCGTTTTCTGATCTTTCCTGAAAACATCGGTCCTTATCTTTCTCTCGATGAGACTGCATTATCCCAGGGAGAACTCTACACCATCATCACCAACAAAAAAGCTAAGGGAAAGAAGGGTGCTTTAGTCGCCATTATAGCAGGAACAAAGGCTGAACCAATCGTTAAGCAGTTGCTTAAAATACCTTCATCCCTGCGCAACAAGGTCAAAGAGATTACTTTAGATATGGCTTTTTCAATGAAGCACATCGCTTCTAAATGCTTCCCAAAAGCTATTCAGGTAACCGACAGATTCCACGTCCAGAAATTAGCTATAGAAGCGCTTCAGGATCTAAGGATTAAACATCGCTGGGACGCTATAGATAAGGAAAATGAAAAGCTGCAAGAGACCAGACAAAAAGGAAGGCAATATATACCGGAGCTGCTCTCTAATGGTGACTCTCATAAGCAAATACTCGCACGAAGCAGATATTTGCTTTACAAAGCGACCTCCAATTGGACAAAAAAGCAATCAAAACGTGCAGAGATCCTCTTCAAGGAGTACCCTGATATCCATCAGGCTTATTCTCTGGTAAATAACTTAAGAAACATTTTTAACCAAACTAAAGACAAAGGTGTCGCCATGACAAAGCTGGCGCATTGGTATAAAGAAGTGGAAGAAACCGGTTTTAAAGCCTTTAATACTGTCGCCAATAGTATCAAGCTAAATTACAGAACGATCTTAAACTACTTTTATAACAGGAGTACCAACGCCTCTGCAGAATCATTTAATGCAAAAATAAAAGCTTTTAGAAGCCAGTTTAGAGGAGTAAAGAATATTGAATTCTTCCTGTTTAGATTAACCACAATTTTTGCCTAATCCCCAACATTTAGGAATGATCCATTAAACATCGCTGGGACGCTATAGATAAGGAAAATGAAAAGCTGCAAGAGACCAGACAAAAAGGAAGGCAATATATACCGGAGCTGCTCTCTAATGGTGACTCTCATAAGCAAATACTCGCACGAAGCAGATATTTGCTTTACAAAGCGACCTCCAATTGGACAAAAAAGCAATCAAAACGTGCAGAGATCCTCTTCAAGGAGTACCCTGATATCCATCAGGCTTATTCTCTGGTAAATAACTTAAGAAACATTTTTAACCAAACTAAAGACAAAGGTGTCGCCATGACAAAGCTGGCGCATTGGTATAAAGAAGTGGAAGAAACCGGTTTTAAAGCCTTTAATACTGTCGCCAATAGTATCAAGCTAAATTACAGAACGATCTTAAACTACTTTTATAACAGGAGTACCAACGCCTCTGCAGAATCATTTAATGCAAAAATAAAAGCTTTTAGAAGCCAGTTTAGAGGAGTAAAGAATATTGAATTCTTCCTGTTTAGATTAACCACAATTTTTGCCTAATCCCCAACATTTAGGAATGATCCAACTTTTGGCCATGATCCTCAATTCTGTACTTATTCCGTACTACGTGAAATAAAAAAAGGCCTCACATTTCTGTGAAGCCTTGTCTTTGCTAGTAGCGGGAACTGGACTCGAACCAGTGACCTTCGGGTTATGAGCTTGAATTAGAGGAGCAGCATAATCAACCAAACACGCGCAAACACTACGTTTTACAAAGCTTTAAATTTTTATTGATATCAAAAAATAGCAGGTAAAATGGAATTATTCTGTACCTATTCTGTACCCATTTTTAAAAAATAACCTTATATTTAAAGCATTACAAATTAGATGGTTATGGCAAATATTCAAGTAGTCTTACGCTCCAACAAAATGAAGAAAAATGGCACCATCCCTCTTGCTCTTAGAATAAGTGAAAATTACAAGACCAATTATTATTTTTTGGGCCATTCGATTTTAGAGAAAGATTGGGATGAAACTTTGAAAAAAGTAAAAAAGAGCCATCCCAACCACAAAAAGCTCAACTATTTTCTCAACAAGAAAATGACCGAAGCTCAGGATTTGTATTTTCATTCAGAAGATGATTTGACGCCCAGACAGATTAAAAACAAACTCAAAGGTCCGGGAGGATCTCAATCTTTCTTTGCAGTAGCGGCTGAACGTGTAAAACAGAAATATGACAAAGGAACTTTTTCTGTCGCGAAATCTGAACTTTCTATTCTCTATAACCTGGAAGAGTTTCTGAACCTCAAAACCAATCAAAAGAAAGAGACGGTTAAAAAATCAATAAAAGAGCGAAGAAGAATAAGAGTGAGTAAGACCAGAAAAGGCGAATATTCTTTTGAAGATGCCATTACCTATTTTAAGAGAAATACTCGGCTGGAGTTTCGGGAAATGAATGAATCATTTCTAAATAAGTACAAAGCCTTCTGCTCCACTTACCTGGAGCATAAGACCCGAACCATCACAAACCAACTTATTTTTATTAGAACCCTCTTTAATGTTGCTATAAAAGACGGGATTGTTGCTCAAAAGTATTATCCTTTCGGGGGTGAAAAAGAAAAAATAAGAATCGGCTCAGGAAATAAAATCGGACTGACTGCAGAGGAAGTTACCAAAATAGAAAATCTAGCAGTGGAAAGTCATTCTTCTAAATGGCATACCAGGAATGTCTGGCTTGTTTCCTTTTACTTTGCAGGTATAAGAATTTCAGATGTTGTAGCCTTGAAGTGGTCAGATGTAAAAGATGGCCGTCTGTACTATGTGATGAATAAGAATGAAAAACCATTGAGCTTTAAAGTCCCGGACAAAGCCAAAACCATCTTTAATCTCTACCGGATGGATAAGACGGAAAACAATGGCTATATTTTTCCATTTTTAAAAAATGCTAATCAACAGGATCCAAAAAGCGTATTTCTTAAAATGAGAAACGCTACTAAGGTTTTAAATAAATTCCTTAAACGAATAGCTGACGAGTGTGAAATTGACAAAAACCTCTCAAACCACATAGCCCGGCATACTTTTGGAAACATAGCTGGAGATAAAATACACCCCTTAATGTTACAAAAGCTTTACCGGCATAGTGATTTAAAAACCACATTAAATTATCAGGCCAATTTTATCCATAAGGATGCAGATGATGCACTGGACAGTGTAATCAATTTCTAAACAACGGTGACAAAATATAATGAGAATAACTCTCCTTCAGAAAATCTTGTCATTACTTTAATTTGAATTTTTTTCATAACACGAAAGACTTATTAAAATTGTATTCTTAAAAATCTATTATATTTGCCCCAAGTTGAAGATAACGGTTAAGGAGTGGCCAATACCTGGCAGATGATGGGGCAACTTTCGGCTAAAAAGGACGGCGTTATCTGATATTAATCTGCAATTAAGTCCCGCGAGAGGTGAGGCTTTTTTTAACGGCGCGGGATTGAAAGTCACTAAGCTTTTCTTTTCAGTTTTATTACTTGGTTGTTTATCATAAGTTAAGAAAATACTTATCTACCCAAAGTGGTATCTCCTCTGTTTGAAAAGTAACTTTTTTCCCCTTATAAACGTCAAGTATTAAATTAGAGGTGTCTTCACTGTTATCAAAAATAAATGTCCTGTATGAATATTTAATTGCTTCGGGTAATAGCTCGAGGCTTCTAAAATAACGTTCTTCTGTTTTTTGCGATGGAACATTATGACCTCCACTCCTAACACGTTCTGCAACCCTCGCTTTATTTATTTCTACATTCTCCGTGCATATAAAATATAAGTAATTTTTATAACCTAATTCCTGAGCCTTTTTTAAAGTTTCTATCTTAGAAGGATGAGACATTACAGTTTCAAATGTAATTTTCTTCCCTGCTTGAATTAATTCATTCCGTAGAAAATCAGTAAGTATAGAAGCTTCATAGGAATGGGTAGTATTATTTGGATTAGATATAATTCCATCCTGGCATTTAAGATCAATCGTATAACCTTGCGCAGTGGCTTTTTGATAAAGGGAGTGACCTTGAAGAAACGAGTCAAATTTTCGACCATGAGATTTTTTAAGCTCAAATTGCTTTAAAGCCAGTTGATTTTTATCTCGAAGGAGGTTTTCTATTTCATCGGCATTAAGATAAATGCCCAGGCTAAATTGAGAGCGAATTTTGTTGAAAATCGTACTTTTTCCAGAACCATTTGGGCCCGCAAACATTCTTAACCTTTTGCTAGCCATAATTTAATTAAGGAAGTGTAATTGTTCTTCCTTTCTGTACAGCCTTTCTAGGTGCTAAGGTTTGGATAACTTCAAAACTTCCATCTCTTCGTTTACGAATTACTTTACCGTCTTCTACTTCGATTATACTTTCTGAAATGGCTACAGCTTTATGGTAAGCTTCGTTTGTGGCACTCGCCGCGATTGCTCCTATAAAGGAAAGATCTCTATCATCCTCCAACACTCTAAACCTTCTATTTTTCACTCTAGATTTTAAAGCTCCTTTTCTTAATTTGTATTTTTTGTTATTTTCCATTTGCACTAAAAAACTAAGTTATAAACTTAATATATACAGGTGGTTTTTACAAGTTTAACTAGGTTTTTTCCTTTGCGTCATTTATAAACCCTAACAACCTATATTAAAAATAATTTCTTTTCCATTCTTCTCAATCAAGTACTTTTATCGGCATTTGAGTTTTATTATTTAAGTCGATATTTTGTAATTCTGAAACCTCTTTTCTAAAACAGGTAGAAAATCCTGCAAATTTATTTTATTGAATTTACATATAACAGTTACCACACTATTTCCGGATAATCATCGTAATTTAATTGGTTTACGCTACAACCTAATTTTTTGGCTCTAATCTCTATGTCAGACTTCCACATCTTATAGGCTGGCGAAAATTGGGAATAAGCAATTAACAAATCTGGTATTCCGCGAAATCTTCTTTTTCCCGGTGTCTTGCTCAAATATTCTATATTAATACCCTGCAGAACTAAAAAAATGAGATTATTATGTATATCAATTCTTTGACCTATGAAACTTTGAATCTGTTGTGCGCCCTGGGGATCATATTCAAATAAGGCTTTCTTACAATTATATTCGAGGATATAAAGATTTGCCTGATCCAGGGCATCCAAAACTACACAACCTGCATTATAGCGAAGAACAGAAATCAAATAAAGGAAGTCTGTCCAGAGGTATCTGAAGCCGAAGTATTCAACCTTATTCTCCGAATCAAAAACAAAATTTTCTTTCAACCTGGAATTTTGGAAAGCTTTTCGAACCTCATAAGCAAAGCCCATTATTATATCTGATTGTCCCTTCTCTTCCTTCTTATATTCATTTAACCGTTCTCCTATTTTGTGAATGGTTTCATACAGTCTTGTTAAGTCACCATAATCACCCCATAATTCTATTCCTGTTCCTTTTTTGGTTGGGTTACTTTGAAGCATAAAAAAGCATTTTAATTATGTATTCTTTTTTCAAATATCACTATTTAAATCAATTTAGTATATTTAGTAATCACCAAATTTTCAATAATTATGGAAGAGCAGGGAGCATTTAAAGAAGTACAATTTCACGATGAATTCAGGAAAGAGGTCATTGACAAATTACTTGAATTACACCGTCAATTAGTTTTACTCGAACACCTTGAAAGGGGATCAAGAATGCCATTTTTGAGAAAGATAGCGATTCTTCGTGATTTTTTTTGGGATTCAGATATTGAAGAATATTTATACGATAATGAGGATCTTGGCTACATATATAAAAACCTGGAGAGGTTAATGGAAAAACTTAAAATTTATGAGCCATTCCCTATATGGTCTTATCGCGAGCCAAAGTAAAACAAGTTTCAAAACTTTAAATAGTGTATTCTTATTATTTGGGGCGGATAAATATTTACACCGTTAGTGTTAAGGCCTTAAAATTTGGAGATTCCTCTAAGCAGGTCTATTCTTCTTGAAATTCTCAGCCTGTTCAAAGATCTCATCATAAACTTCATCTCGTTCCACCGGTGGATATCCGTGTTCATCGAGTAATAAAATGAGTCCGACTTTTAGGGCAGATTTAATGTCGTTTCTTTTGCTCCAGTCTGGGAATTTTGCCTGTTCATCGACTAAATCCTTTATTGATTTTGAAAGTTCGATGAGTTTATCTTCAGGATATTGAAAATCATACTTTACACAAAGCTCTCTTAAAATATCATAGAAAGCTTTTTCCTCAAAATCAATTCCCAGCTTTTCCCCGGCCGAAAATTCTTTTTGTACCTGCCATATAAGATCTGTTAGCTGTTCTGCTATCTCCTCATAAACTTCACTTCGTAACACATCGCCTTTCCGTTCATTGTATCGGGAAACAAGGCCTTCCATTTTTCTGGAAAAATCAACTCCTTTAACCTTGTTCACCTTTTTTATTTCATCAATGGCCCTGGCCAGTAATTGCTGTAAAAGTTTGATTTTTGTATTAGGCAGTTTGATCTTATCGATCTTTGCCAGATAATCCTCATCAAAAATATCCTGCTGGCTGTTGATTTGGTCGCCCATTTTAAAGATCTCCTCTACGCCTTCACTTGCCAAAGCATTTTTAATCATTTCCCTTACCTTGGCATTCATCTGGGCGGTGTCCGGTGCATTTCCCTTGGTGAGCTTAAAAACTATAGATTTTACAGCCAGGTAAAAATGAGTATAATCCCGTTCTTCCTGAGTTAATTTTTCACTTCCCGCACAAATATCATAAGCAGCTTTCAGGCGTTTCACCAAATTCATAAAGCGTGTTTCCTGCTCTTTGGTTTGCTGTACGTATTCAACTGCCTTATTAAGGTTGCTTAGTTGGCTTAATGCATCTCCCTGGAAATAATCGGTACTGTCAAAATTGTGAAAAATCCTGGCCAGTAAATCCAGATGGTCCCTGACTATCTTCAGGGACTTTTCAATATCTTCGAAATTTTGCCGCTCACCTTTGTTATACTTGGCAAGTGCTAAATTCATTTGTTTTTTAATACCAATATAATCTACTACCAGGCCTTTGTTTTTACCCTGGAACTTCCGGTTTACCCGGGAAATCGTCTGGATAAGGTTATGCTGCTGGATGGGCTTATCTATATAGATACTATCCAAAAACGGCACATCGAAACCGGTGAGCCACATATCAACGACAATGGCAATTTTAAAATTCGATTTCTCATTTTTAAATTGACGGTCCAGCTCTTTCCGGAACTCTTTTGTGCCTAATAAATCGTACATTTCTTTAGGGTCGTCTTTACCCCTTGTCATGATCATCTTTATCCGCTCAATAGGCTTGAGTTGTTTTTTGTCTTTTTCGGTTAATTCGGCGCCTTCTTCTGCTTTTCTGATCTTTGCCCATTTCGGTCTTAATTCGATGATATTTTTATAAAGCTCGTAAGCTATTTCGCGATTGCTACAAACAAAAATTGCTTTTCCTTTTACGGTGGCACCTTCCTTCAGCCTTTTTTCATAGTGTTGGACAAAATCTTCTGCTATGGCCTGCAAACGATCGGGATCACCCAGAATAGCGTTCATGTTGGCCGATTGCTTTTTACTCTCTTCCACCTGGTACTCATTGGCACCTTCTTCCTCAGCTACTTTGTAATATTCTTCAATTTTTTGTAATTCCCTGTTTTCAAGGGCCACTCTGGCAGATCTTCCTTCATATACAATACGAACGGTAATCTCGTCTTTTACCGATTCCGTCATGGTGTATTCATCTACTACTTTTCCAAATACATCTAAAGTAGCATCTATTGGCGTTCCGGTAAAGCCTACAAAAGTGGCATTCGGTAGAGAATCGTGAAGGTACTTGGCAAAGCCGAAAGTTTTCTGTACCCCTTTTTCAGTGATTTTTATTTTTTGGTCAAGATTGGTCTGGCTCCGGTGTGCCTCATCAGATATACAAATAACATTGCTTCTATTGCTAAGCAATTCTGTGTCTTCTGTAAATTTATGAATAGTGGTAAGGAACACACCACCGCTTTCCCTTCCTCTTATTCGTTTCCGAAGATCTGCACGGCTTTCCACACTTGCGATAGCATCATCGCCAATAAAGGCTTTTGCATTGGTGAACTGTCCTGCAAGCTGATCATCTAAATCGGTTCGATCTGTAATTAAAATAATAGTAGGACTTTCAAAATGATCACTTTTCATTAAAAGCCGGGTTAAGAAAAGCATCGTAAAACTTTTTCCGGAACCGGTGGCTCCAAAATAAGTACCTCCTTTTCCGTTTCCGTTTGGCCTTTGGGCTTTCTGAATATTTTCAAATAGAGCCCGCGCCGCATAATATTGAGGATAGCGGCACACGATTTTTTCATCCTTTTTGGAACTGTCCGGTAAATAAATGAAGTTTTTAATGATGTCCCGCAGCCTGTTTTGATGTAACATCCCCTGAATAAGGGTGAACATGCTATCAATACCATCAACATCTTTTGCCAGTCCTGCGATCCTACGCCAGGCATAGAAGAATTCGTAAGGGGCAAAAAAGGAACCTGCTTTGGTATTTACCCCATCGCTGATCACACAAAATGCGTTATACTTGAAAAGTTCCGGTATGTCCCTTTCGTAACGGACGGTCAGCTGAACATAGGCGTCATAAATGGTGGTGTTTTCCTGAATCGCGGTTTTGAATTCGAAAACAACTACCGGAATTCCGTTAATATAAAGTATCCCGTCAGGAATACGTTTTTGGGTTCCGGTAATTTCCAGCTGATTGACAAATTTATAAGTGTTCCGGTTCTCTGCTGAATAATCAATTAAATAGATCCAGATGTCTTTTTGGGAACGGTCTTCCCGCTTTAACGAAAAACCGTCCGAAAGCATTTGCATAAACTCTTTGTTGCTTTCATAGAGGTCTGAAGCCGGAAGGGTTTTGAGCCTAAGAATAATGGATTCCACTTCATTTTTGGTGATCCCGTTTTCCTGGTACTTTGCCATCAAAAATTCCCGAAGGTCACTTTCAATGAGCACTTCATCTTCTTTTCTTGATATGCTGCCTCCTAATTGATGCTTATAACCTTCCTGTTCCAGCTGTGTGGCAAAAACACTTTCCAGTTGTGCTTCGGTAAACTTTTTACTCATTCCTGGTTTATTGCAATTTTTTCTGTGCTATACGTTCCCGCGCTGCTACCAACGCATTGTGTATTTTTTGTTCCAGTTCTTTTTTTGGTGGTAATTCTGTCCAGTATTCGGCGACCATGATCCCGTTTTTATCCATTTCTAAAAGTTCTATTTGCTCTGAACTGGCTTCAGCACATAATATTAACCCGATGGGAAATTCTTCCCCCTTTTGTTTTTCGTACTTATCAAGCCATTTAAGGTAAAGTTCCATTTGCCCTTTATAGGCCGCTTTAAATTTGCCAATTTTTAATTCGATAGCTACCAGTCGTTTTAATTTTCTATGGTAGAAAAGCAGGTCCAGATAAAAATCTTCGCCGTCTATAATCATTCGCTTTTGGCGTTCAATAAAAGCAAATCCTTTCCCCAGTTCCAGGATAAAATACTCCAGTTCTTTTAAAATGGCGGCTTCCAGGTCATTTTCAAGATAACCTTCTTTTAAACCTAAGAAATCCAGGAAATAAGGGTCTTTAAAACTATGTTGCATCTCTGTGCCGGAATGCGACAACTGACTGTTGGCAATTTCTTTTCGCTCAAAAGCTTTTCGTTCTATTTGCTTCCGGGTTTCCCTTACACTCCAGCCTTCTTCTGCTATCTGGCGGGCATAAAATTCTCTGGTTTCCTTGCTTTTTATGGGAAATAGTTCCACAAAATGCGACCAGCTTAATTGTTTTGAAAGGTAATCTACAATTTGAATATCGGGATAGATTTCGGCAAACTGCATCATTCTTCTTACATTTCGGGTTCCAAAGCTATTCCCGTAACGCTTTTTCAATTGTGACGACACCGTCGTCACAATATTTTTGCCGTAATCTGCCCGTTCATTCTGCAGTATTTCTTTATTTATGCGTTTGCCTACTTCCCAAAACACCAAAGTCATGGTACTGTTTACCTGTACTGCGATTTGATGTTTTCCCTGTTCGATAAGCTGGCTTAGCTCCTCTACAAGGTTATGTTGTAGGCCATTTTTATTCATTTTGTATTTATCTTATTTTATAAAAAAGCGCTCAGCTTATCACTAGATTTTGTAGGCTTATTTTTTCATTTTATTCCTGATCTTATTTTTCCAAGCCTTCGGAAGGTTCAGGTTTATAATCTATACACTTGGTTTTAGGCATATTAATATCCATTCTATTGAACGCTTCTCATTAAAGCATCAAATTGCTCTTCATCTTTCTCTTTTAGTTTCTCGACAATTATTTCAGCTGCTTTTTTCATTTCAGGAACTTCTACCGGTTGTTGGCCTCTTTCAAAAATTCCAGCTAAATGCGAATATTCATTATTTATTCTGTCTGTTAAAACTGCCGGAATGTCTTCTTCACCAAAAAACTTTCTCAATTTTTCGTTGTCATTAGATGCATCAGGATATTTATAAAATAGATATATTTCAAAAAATTTTCTTGCATTATTTCCAAAATTATAAAACATCATATAGTTATTATCCGTGATGCTCTCCAATTTGGAACACTCAATTATTTGTTTGAATAGATGGTTGAATTCTGTTACATTCTTCTTGATGTAATCAGGCATCTCACATATGACAGATGTTTTATCCTTTCTTTCAATAATAAAATGTCTGACCCTATCTTTCTTTTTGTCATTATGACTTGGTAGCCGTTGTAAATACTTAAAAAAGTTTAAGCTATGGGTCGAAATAAAAAGTTGTTCAAAATCTTTATTATCGTAGATTTTGGTTTTTAACAATGAGTAGATGAAAAAAATATGGTTCCCGTCCAAAAACTTGAAATTGGGTCGTCAATCCAAACGATAGGGTTTTTATCTTTGGTAGCAACATCTTCAAGTTTGGCTACAAAATAACAGAATGCTATTAGACTTTTCTCGCCTTCACTAAGATGGTAGGCTTTTTTCCCTTCTCTATGTGTCTCAAACCGATATATTTTATTACAGGTATCTTCATCTTCAAATTCGACTGCTTTAAGACTCAAAAAATCGTGACCAAAGTGGTCATTCAAGTATTCATTAACTTTATCTGCACCTTTAATTTCGTCTTCTAATTCCTTTTGTTTAGCAGAGATTTCCTCTAAAATATCATTAATCTCTATTTGTTTGCTATCTGTTTTATCTTTCTCAGATTCTTCCTTTTTCTTTAAGACATCTAAACTTGCTATTAGGTCAAAATAGTTTATATCGTTTATAAAGTCAAAGATCTCATTTAATCTTAGATTTTCTTTCGCTTTATTTTGATCGGCATTTAACTTATTCGAATAATCATTAGATTTTTCCCTTAAATCTGCCAGTTCTTTTTTTGCATTTTCAACCTCACTAGAAAAATCAATTACTTCTTTAAATACCTGCTGATTGAGAATATTTTTCTTTCTTTCCTCTAATTGGCTTTCGATTAATTCTAACGAGTTCTTATAGTTTTGAACCGCACTTTTAAAAGTTTGTTTTGCCAATGCGTAATTTGTATGATATTTCGAATAGACCTGTTCTATATTGAAGATTTTAAAATTTAAAAGAAGGTTCTTTTCATTTGTAATTTCAGAGAGCAAATTATTTATATCTCGTTCAAGTTTTTCGGATTCTTCATCAAAATGTTTATCTAATTCATTCCATCTGCTCTCATTAATTGGACTATTACAAAAAGAACAAACATCCAATTTATCTTGATGTAATTTTCGCCCTTCTTTAACCCATCTGTTCAATACGGCATCTTTCACAAGCTCTTGAATTTTATTAGACCTTCCTATTTCACGGCTCACAGCCTCACTTGCTTTAATCTTACATTCAGGAAGCTTAAGGTTTAAACTGGCTAAGGCAGGGATTTCGTTTTTAGTTTGTTCCTTTAAAACACTATCAGCTTGTAGTTTTTCTTCATCTAAAAGAGGTTTGTAGGTGTTCTTTTTAACTGATTCTATATCAGCTTTAAGCCTATTTATGTTATAATTCACCTCTCCATACTTTGTTTCATATTTGATACCACTAGGTCTCCCAGTAGCTTTATTTGCAAACAGATTGTTAAGTTTGGTTTGTGCATCTGAATGAGATTTCTTTGCAGCTTGATATAAGGCATTTAAAGATTTTAAATCTTTATGTAAACCTGTTTCTTTATCAGATTCATTTGAACCTAATCTCTCTTTAAGACTGTTTATTTCTGCTTCAATTTCATTATTTCCCTCACCGAGAATGGCAAAAGGAACTACGTTTTCCTTAGGATTTACAATAAATTTTAAATTCTCCTTTATGAAATCTTCATTGAAAACTCTGATGGTTTTGTTGTGAGTCCTAAAGTTTAATTGCGAAACATCTGCATTGTCAGTAATGCAAATACAACATTCAGGATTTTCATATTTATCAGAAATTTGTCCTGTTTCTAGTGCCCTTACGATTCTTGACAGAGTGGTTTTTCCTGAATAATTACGTCCATAAAGAATGTTTAGCTTTTTAAACTCAATAGTGTTATTCCCTTTTTTAGCTCTTACTGAGGAATCCCAATCAAACTCTTTGAATACCGCAAGGTTCTTTATGGACTTAAACTTTGTTATCATAGTACCATATTCATTTTTGACAATTTATTTTCTTCAACTAGACTCATCTTACTCAACAACACCGCTTGGAGAACGGTTAAAAGGTGAATCTCTTTTATATTATATTTAACCAACTCATATCCTGAAATGACTAATTTATTGAAATTTTGATGGATCAATGTTGTAGCTGTCAAAATTCGAATACTGTTCATATTATGTTGATTTATCTTGGGCTGAGCTGCACCAGTTACAATATCTGATACATTAATTTTTGATAGAGCATTGAATAAGAATTGTATACTTATTTCTTTAGTACCTTCTAAGATATGGGAATGATTGTTGAGCCAAAATTTTCCCGAAACATATTGTAGAGCAGGGTAACCATTCTCATCTATTATATTAGCTCCATCTTCTGAGAATAATAAATAATCACCATCATAGATATAATCATCAATATAATCGACTATTGACATTGCTCCATAATAAGGTACGGTGGTACCTTGCCTCACGGCTCTTTCTTCCTTGGATAGTGGTTTTCTTCTGTTATCCAAGCAGTTCGATATATCTCCAAGATGCTTCACTACCCACCTCTCCGGAATTTCCTTATCCAACTCCTCATTATAAACCATTTTTCCACCGGATGATTTATATGGCTCACCTTCGTCATTAGGGAATTCAAAATCAATAAACCAATGTTTATAAAGTGCCTGTGCGGTATCTTCCAACTTTTGATTTATCTCCTCATTTAATTTAAGACGGTTTTTTACCACATTATATTCCCTTACGATTTCCCGTTGTTTTTCGATGGAGGGAACAGGGAGTTCAATACTACAAAAAGCATCCCAGGCGAGACCGCCTCTCACGTCAGCATCCGTATAGAACCAGGCATTTCTATCAAATTCAGCACGACGAAACCACATCATCAAATATTCAGGTAATAATATAGAAGTATCCATTATTTCAAATACATCATAGGCAGGCGATACAATAAAAGGTTTTTCCTTTTCTGAAAGTGCGACTGGTATTCTATAATCCCTGCCAACATGCATTCGGTTACAGGCAAATTGCCCAGGTTCAACAATTAAATACCTGGAGAGGTTAGTGCCTACAACATTGGCTACTGAAGGCATAAAAAACTTATCTATATTAATACCCAAAAGTTCAGAATATCTATCCTCTGAATTTCTGACCTTTAATTTTTGTATGTAATCTCCAATAGGCTTATAGTTTGATGGCATACCCCAGCTCTTTAAAAACGTCCAACAATTCCTTTTTTGACTGTTCTTCCTGTTGTAATAAGTCTGTAAGTTCGGTTTGCAAACCTGCCATTTTGGTGTCAAAATCGATGTTTTCATCCCGGTTTACAAATTCAATATATTTGCTGGGCACCAGGGAGAAGTCTTTCTTTTCAATATCGGCTTTAGTGGCACTGTAGCAATATTCCGGGATATTTTTGTAATCCGTGTCTTCCTGTTGCCAGGCGTGGTAAGTCCTGGCTATATCTTTAATTTGCTTTCCACTAAACTGGATAAATTTCTTTTCAAAGGGTTCTCCTATCTGGCGTAAGTCTAAAAACAACACTTCCTCTTCGCGATCGCGGTAGTGGCGTTCTTCATCTCCAATAGAACGGGTGTGTGCAGTTTTATTTTTATTCAGGAGCCAAACGGTTACACTTATATTGGTGGTATAAAACATATTCTGTGGCAGGATAATAATGGCTTCAACCAGGTTGTTTTCCACCAACTTTCTCCGGATTTTATATTCTTCACCACCGCCTGATAAGGCTCCATTGGCCAGAATAAACCCGGCAACTCCATCATCTGAAAGTTTGGAAACCATATTTAAGATCCATCCATAGTTGGCATTGCTTTTAGGAGGCACTTCATAGCCCTGCCAGCGGGGATCATCGATTAATTCCTGCGGCCCACGCCAGTCCTTTTGATTAAAGGGTGGGTTGGCCATAATATAATCAGCCTTTAAATCCTTATGCTGGTCGTTGCTAAAGGTATCGGCCGCTTTATCACCAAGGTTTGCAGATATCCCCCGAATGGCAAGGTTCATTTTTGCCAGTTTGTAAGTAGTGTTGGTGTATTCCTGGCCGTAAATGGAAATTTCCCGTTTGCTCCCGTGGTGGCTTTCGATAAATTTGATAGACTGCACAAACATTCCACCGGAACCACAAGCCGGGTCGTAAATAATCCCTTTATAGGGCTCGATCATTTCGGCAATAAGGTTTACAATACTTTTTGGGGTGTAAAATTCACCTTTTCCTTTCCCTTCTGCCAAAGCGAATTTGGATAAGAAATATTCATATACACGCCCCACAATATCCTGGGATTTGTCTTTTTGGGTGTCTATTTTATTGATGGTATCCAGCAGGGAAGCCAACTTACTTTGATCCAGACCTAAGCGGGAAAAATAATTATCGGGCAATGCGCCTTTTAAAGAAGGGTTGTTCTTTTCGATTTCGTTTAAAGCAGTATCGATCTTTAATGCAATATCATCTTGCTTTGCATTTTTAATAAGGTAGTTCCATCGGGAAGTTTCTGCCAGGAAAAAGACGTTCTTCATATTGTAGAAGTCTTTCATCTCAAGGTATTTTTCTTTGCCTTCGGCAATAAGTTCCTCGCGGCGCACTTCAAATTTGTCACTGGCAAATTTCAGGAAGATAAGCCCCAGTACCACGTGCTTGTATTCTGAAGGTTCAATGGAGCCACGCAGTTTATTGGCAGCATCCCATAGACTTTCTTCAATAGATTTTTCTTTTGTAGTTTTCTTTTTGGCCATTATTGAGATTCGGGTATGAAGTAAATTTTGTGCTTCCGAAGTAGGGTAGAGAAGCTGTGGCAATTTAGTAAAAATCTTTCTAATGTTAAAGGATTCTAAAGGTTGAGACTTAATGAGCACCTGAAGGCCGGACATTGATTGCTCGGCACACTACCGCAAGTTGGTGGAGTGTGGGACACGGGTTTGTCGGCTTAATCTTTACTTACTTGGTTTTTAAAATTATGCTTTTTTATTCGAAAACCGCTATTTGCGATTAATCGTTCTTTGTTGGCAGCTGGCTATTACCAAAACATATATTTGCCACTTTGTTTTTCTTCTAGCATCTTTTCATTCTTGAAGCCCATGGTTATGCGATATTGATCATCAAAAATATTTCCCATTTCTGGAGAAGTTAAGAGCGTATCGTAATATTTCAATTTTTTAGGGTTAATATCTTTAGTCATAAATCCACCGCATACTTCTAATTCATCAGAACACATCAGTTTGCCATGCAATTCTTCTCTAAATAGAAGGAAATCAATAAAATATTCAGGTCCCTTTTTTTGTGCAATTAAAGTTAAAATGAATATTTCTAAATCATCAAATTGTATAGCCCAAGGATAAACGTCATCTTCATTATTTAGTTCAAGAAGATGGGATAAGTCACATTGGATTAAACCAAATGTTTCTAGATTTACTATTATAGAAAAGTCATTTTCATACTTTGTTGTATCAATGATTTCAAGGATTTCTCCTTTATCATTTTTAATTTCAATTGGGGAGCCGTCGATAAATTGTTTTTCTACCCTACTAGTTTGTTTATATCCATATCCTACACAACCTTTGAAATCATCTCGAATTCTTGGAAAAGCTTTTTCCGGATTCCTAAACGGTTCCCTAAGATTATAACCTTTAGCTTCTATTATTAAGGCTGTATCTTTCCAAAGTAATAGAATATCTTGCTCTGAATCTTCAATAAAGTAGTTATGGAAAATTTTTAGTTCCGGTCCAAAGAGCTTTTTGAATAACTCAATTATATTTTGTTCTAATAAATTTCCTTTCTGTTTGATGTATTTATCCTTAAGCTTTGGACTATCGCTTACAACCCTTTCTAATAAATTTTTAATAGCATGTATGACTTGTTTTATTTCGAAAACCTGGTATAAATTATCACCGCAGTCTAAAATTGGAAAGTCATACAAAGGATTTCCTGGTTTCGTTTCTGTATAATAAAGGAAACTGTTTTGTTTTCTTTTTACAGATAAAACATCTAAAATGGCAGTTACTTTTTCTTTAGGTAAGTTTTCTGAAACTAATTCTCCGGGGTAGAATCTATCTTTCATTCCATGATCGATCATAAATTTTGACATAGATTCAAATTCCTCTGCCTGTTTTTTTATAAAATCAGGAACATTTTCATCGACACCGGATTCAATCTTAGTGTAATCTCGCCAATTTGGTCTCAGTAATTTCTTGTTCGTTGTAAGTCCTTGAAAATTTATCTGAGTTAAACGATCTAAATTTTCATAAAATTGAATAAAATCTTGGGTAGTCAAACTCAATTTTTCATTTAAGAAGTCGTCAAATTCGGAGAATAAATCCCGAGTCCAGTTTAGTATTTGTTCTTCAAAATTTAAAGGTCCTTGGTTAAAGTAAGTAAGAAATGACGGGACAGCTACATTTCTTATTTTATTCCATTCATCTATATTTTCAATATCAGGATTTTCGAAAAGGATTTTTTGATATTCGATTTCTATTTCGTTTAACAAATCCACAATGGTACTCCATTTTTCCTCATCGTACATAAAATCTATTCCATTCTCTGGGTCTGAGGTAACATTTAATCCTGCTAAATAATATAATTGTCTCATGGGTGAAGATAATTCTCCTAATTGGTCAGGTGCTTTTTCTCTACCACCATGCATTAGAAAAGATATATCTCCTAGAAACCAATTGCTTTCATATGTTGAAACTATTTCTTTTAACTTTTCAGATTTTTCTTTTAAACTCATAAAAATTAAAATTGCTTGCAGCCAACTCGTTATATCCCACCTGAAATACCTTTTAATAAAAAAAAGAAAACCAGAATAAACTCAATTTCATAAAGCTACAATATTTATACAAAGGAAAATATGGAAAACCTTAACGACTGGCACATCTAAACTGAAAAAAATTTTGATAAAGGCAAAGTAATAGTCTAGTCAACAGTGCGTTCATGTTGGGCCGTACCGGCCACACGAACGCTTAATTATTGCCAGTGCTTTATACTGTATCTTTTTCAGTTCGCGGTCTAAAATCAATTCCAAATTTTTGTTTTAAATAATCCTTTAGGACGTAGATTTCAATTTTATGTGGGCTACTCGGGTCATCTAAAAAATACTTGGTGTAATCTTTATCCTTTTTTGGTTGGATTATTTGTAGTTTTCTTTCAGTTCCATTTAAATCTCGAACGATTTCATCGTGTTTTATGTCTATATCCCAACAAACAATGCTATAAAGATTATTGAAACTATGATTAAAATCTTTAAGTAGATAGTTTTTAAATTCAACGTAATAAAGTTTTGCCGAGGTAATGGGTGTCGTATTATCTCCTTTGGCAATTACGTCAAGACCAGAATGTGTATCATAATCAAGCATTGTAAACGGAAAAAATTCGTCTTCGACAATCGACATTTGCAAAGCAAGCGCAAAAACACCACTCTCTCTTTGAGGTTCAACCAAAACTTGTCCTTTATAATGGCAGACATTTGACTTCAATATTTTCTTTTGTCTCCATTCAAATTCTTTTCTTTCTTTTTCAGCTGTTCTATGGGCATCTGCCTCTGATTCGAGCCAAGCCATTTCTGTCCAATCATTGCTCTCGACAATATTGTTATATATAGATTTTACAACATCTTTAATATCATCAATTACTTCAGATGGTGTGTTATCAATTGAACCTCGATTGGCGGTAAGTCTCAAGTCCTGACAATTTAAGAAAGCGTGGAATTTGATATATTCACTTCCCTTGTAGGTAATCCACTCATTTTTTCTTTGAATAGGTATGAAGTCTTTACACAGCCAAATTCCATATCTTTCTTGAACGGTATAATCTCCAGTTTCCCTCGGCTTTCCGGGTCTTCTAACCATTGGATTGGTATTCTGTTTGATTTTATTACCTTCTATTGAAAAAATAGCTTGGTATTTTATTTCTGGATGGTTTTTTAAAGAACCATTTTTTATAATTTTCTTAGAGAAGTGGTCTGGTGCTGAAACTAAATGCTCTTCAAATAATTTTTGGACGCTCGGGCTTTCTTTAGGGAACTCGTGACCGAATATTATAATTTCGGGTTCGTCTCTATCGACACCTTTTAATTCAAGGGTAGCATCTTTAAATTTTTCTTCACCAAACAAAAATTCAAATGAGCCAAATTTGGTAAACCACAGAATGTAATCTTTAAGCATATTATGTGTAAACTTATCCCTTCGGCTTCGATTATAGCCCAAAATAATTATCTCGGTGCCATCCTCAATATTATCTTCATATTTTTCAACTGATACTGTTGGAATTTCTCGGTTGTGTAGTTTTTTAATCGGTTCGTCCATAAATGCTTTAAAGGCATTACCTTCACTGGAAGTTACTACGGTAATTGACGAACTGTTGAAATAGACTTTTGTACCGTGTCCTTTTTCTCCTATATTTTCTGGTTTATCTCTGCTTAAAGAATTTCCAAGGTCAAAAAATGACTGCAATCCGTCTTTATCCATACCATTTCCGTCATCTTTTAGTCTTATTCGTAATATACTCTCGCCATATTCTTTGATGACATCAAATGAAATCTCCATGTTTTTTCCGCCAGCGTCCAAAGCATTACTTATTGCTTCTCGAACCAAATCTAAAGGATTGGAAAAATCATTTGCTATTTCAATGAACTCTTGTGTTTCATCAACAGTTGGTGTAATCGTAAATTTTTTGCTCATATTTTATTGAATTCGGTTGATTTGGTTCGCATTGGCTACAACATGTTATAGCCATTACAAAATACATATAACACTGTATCTTTCGGGTTATTCGAAGTTTTCCGTAAACATATCAGAATTTTAAGAAAGAAAATGTGGAAAACCATAAAAGGGAAAAAACACCTCATAGGTTTTTTTATTATTTTCTAATTTTCATTTAGTAAAGTACTTTTCAATTCATTGACTGAGATACTCATATCCGCTGTCTATAAGGGAGCTTCAGGCATAAAATCTTTCATACTACATTCAAGATATTTCGCAAGTTCGTTCAACTGATCAAAAGAATACATGCTGGAGTACCTTTCCATTTCAATTTGTCCAATGTAGCCTCGTGTAACTCCAATTAACTTTGCAATATCTGACTGGCTACGATTTAATTTGTTTCTCCTTGCCTTTACAAGCTTAACTATTTTCAATTCTATATTCGTTTTTGGAGCAACTTTTTTTGTCATTTTAAAAAATATTCAAAAACATTTGCTTAGTATCAACTAACTTTTTATATTCGCATAGTTATTACTAAGCATTTGTACTGTTTAACTTGATAATTACATCTATAAATAGATTGTGAGTTTAATAAGCCTCAGCGTCCGAAGCTAGCATTTCGACACAACACGAGGCAGTAGAATTAAACCCACGTCTAAAGATATTGTGTATCTTAGCACAATTCTTTAGGCTGGTTTCTACTGAAAACCGTGTTGTAGGCTAGCTAGCGCCTGGACAAAGGTTGGAGGTAGAATTCCGGCCTTTTCGCTTTTTGAACTTGTTCATCATAAACTAATGAAGTATATGAAAACGAGTAAAGCAAATCTATCAGAGCACCACTGCCGCAAATCATTTTTTGCGGGCAATTGTGATCCCTTACATCTACAATCCCTTCAATCTATTTTAAAGAACATTAAATGCGCCCCAGAATAATGAGGGCGTAACCGGCAGCAAAAAGCCCTGCCTATTGCCCGGCAATACCGGTCCGCTACCTCGCAAAATATATAGGCGTGGCTACAGGGGTAAGACCACTACATCAAATGGTTATTCGCAATGCTATAAATGTATGCGGTTTTCTCTATTCGTGCAAATCTGAAATTTTATTTCGTAAGTAAGCGGAGCCGGATTTTTACCCCTTCAAATAACTGGCCAAAGTGGCCGGCAGTAATTATTACTGTATTCGCTAATTCCTAGCTTGCGGGAGCAGGAAAATCTCTTAAACAATCCCGTGGGTTGTCGTTGTAAGCCCTATGTTTTTCAACGGCTATTGGGCGGGGCTCCACTGGAGCCTTGGGTAAATAGTATTAGTTAATAGGTTTTAGTGAAACCGGTATTTGGGCACCGGTTTAGAATAAAAAAGAAATTGCTATTGAAGAAAAGTTTGAATTAGCCTTAAGCAAAAAGACCTTCCTCCTAAAGATTGGCGTCTGAGTGGGGAAGGCCTAAGCTTAAGTAAAACAATGTTTCACTTAAATCACACGTAAAATTATGAAAAATAATTACTCGCGCCTTAAATGGGTGGCGCTAATTATTATTGGCGGGATATTCTTCTTCCTGTCCAAGGCTGCTAATGCGGCAACCACTACTGCACTACCCTTGCAACAGCAAGAAGTTTCGGGTTTAGTAACAGATCAAAATGGCCTTCCTATCCCGGGCGTAACAGTATCAATTAAAAACACTAATAGAGGAACTGTAACTAACTTAAATGGAGAATATAACATCACTGCTCCTGCCAATGGCATTTTGGTTTTTTCTTATGTAGGTTATAAAAAACAGGAAATAGCCGTAGACGGCCGTGCAACAATTAATGTACGGCTTGAAGAAGATATCGCCGCTTTAAATGAAGTGGAGATCAATGCCGGCTATTACTCGGTAACCGAGCGCGAACGTACCGGTAACATTTCACGAGTTACAGCTGAGGAGATAGAGAAACAGCCGGTGGTAAGCCCCCTGGAAGCCTTGCAGGGCAGGATGGCCGGGGTGGAAATCTCTCCTGGGGGAAGTTCTCCCGGTGAGGCCACCACTATTAGAATTAGGGGCACGAATAGTTTGCGTGAAGAGGGAAATTACCCGCTTTATATCATCGACGGTGTTCCAGTGAGTTCTGTTCCCGTGGAGAGTAATTCGGTATTATCGAACTCCGGGATGGATCCGCTCAATAATCTAAATCCTTTCAATATTCAAAGTATCGAGGTTTTAAAAGATGCCGATGCAACGGCAATCTATGGTTCACGTGGAGCCAATGGTGTAGTCTTAATTACTACAAAAGGAGGGAGCAAAAAGGGACTGGAAGCTAGTATCTATACCGGCACTTCCTCACTTGCAAAAAAGCTTGATCTACTAAATACCGCTGAGTATTTGCAGATACGAAGAGAGGCTTTTCAGAATGATGGCGTCGAACCGGATAATTTCAATGCCTACGATCTTGTATTGTGGGACCAGGACAGGTTCACAGACTGGCAGGAAATTTTTTTCGGGGGGCATGCCGAAGTGACCAATGCCAGCCTGGCATTTTCAGGTGGGGATAATAACACCACATACCGCCTGGGAGGCTCCCTGTTTTCCAAGGGGACGATATACCCTGGAGATTATAATTACCGCAAAGGTACCGGTAACATAGCACTAAACCACCGGTCAAAAGACAACCGGCTGGAGGTCAACCTCACTGCGAATTATGGTATCGACCGGAACAACCTGGTCGGCAATGGCAGCCTGAGTGTTACCAATATACTTTTATCTCCGAATGCGCCGTCAGTTTTTAATGAGGATGGCAGTCTTAACTGGGAAGACTGGGGCGAGGCCGGCCTGTCTAATCCGTTTGAAGGGTATTTCAATACTACCACCACCCAAACCAAAAACCTGAATGCTAACCTGCTACTTTCTTATGAAATAGTACAGGGTTTACGATTCAAATCCAGTTTCGGCTATTCCGACTACCAAAGTTCGGAATTATGGAAGCTACCGGAAAGATCGTATAACCCGGCATATAATCCCATTAATAGATCGTCACATTTGACTACCAGTCGTAACTCCTGGATCATTGAGCCGCAACTGACCTATGATTACATATTCGGAAAGCTGGAGGCTAATCTTTTAGTGGGAGGGACCTTGCAACATAATCAATCTAATCGAAGTACTTTTCAGGGCCAGGGCTATGCTTCCGAATCCCTCATCGGTAATTTAGGTTCCGCAGAAAGTATCATTAATGCCAGCAGCGGGGAAACCGAATATAAATACGTAGCGGCATTTTCAAGGATCGGGTTAAACTGGGATAAGAAGTATTTTTTAAACCTAACCGGTCGCAGGGACGGCTCTTCCCGGTTCGGTCCCAATAATCGGTTTGCCGGTTTCGGAGCCATTGGAGCTGCATGGATCCTATCGGAAGAATCTTTTTTCGGAAATTCCGACAGTTTTTTATCATTTGCGAAAATTCGGGGGAGTTACGGTAGCACGGGAAACGACCAGATAGGAGATTACGGCTACCTTGACGCGTACCAGTCGACCATGGGTCCCGGGGGGCTTTATCCCGTTGCACTGGCCAATCCAGACTATTCCTGGGAAGTCAATAAAAAACTCGAACTGGCCACAGAGCTGGGATTTTTCTACGACAGGGTGAACCTGGGATTTAGCTGGTATCGTAACCGATCTTCCAACCAGCTGGTAGGCTACTCCCTTCCATATATGACCGGGTTCCGTTCCGTCCAGGCTAACCTGCCGGCCACCGTGCAGAATAAAGGGATTGAAATTGAACTGGCTACCGTCAACTTTGATAACGACCGGTTTAGCTGGAGAACTAACCTGAATCTCAGCTTTCCGGAGAATAAATTACTAAGGTATCCGGATATCGACCAATCTTCTTATGTCAATACCTACCGGATAGGCAAACCTTTAAATATTGCGCTTTTATACGAATATAACGGGCTCGACTCCGAAACCGGGTTGTATACGGTAAAAGATATGAATGGTGACGGGAACCTGGATTATGAAGACCGAACGCTTATTAAAAATCTAAACCGGGAATTTTTTGGTGGTTTGAATAATTCTTTGCGTTACGGAAATTTTAATCTCGACTTTCTTTTACAATACATAAAACAAGAGGGCAGACTATCAACCTTCCAGGCAGGGACAAACACTAATATTCTTAGTTCGGTCCTCAATAATAATACCCTCCAGAGATATTCAGCATCATACCAAGCCTCTATAGCCTATCAGAATGTGCTAAATAGTGATTTTGCTTACACCGATGCAACATTTTTAAGGCTTAAAACTCTTTCTCTGGGGTATGATTTTCCTTTTAAATGGGTAGAAAAATTACATGCGCAGCAAATTCGCTTATTTCTACACGGTCAGAATCTTATAACATGGACACCCTATGAAGGGCTTGATCCGGAGTCACCTTCTTCGGCTTTATCTCTGGGAAACCTGAGAACGATTACTATGGGATTACAGCTTAACTTTTAAAACACGATCATGAAAATCTTAATACATAAAAATCAATATATCATCCTAATTCTGGCTCTTATGAGCTTTTCCTGCGAGGACTTTGTAGATCTGGATCCGCCTTCAAACCAGTTGGTCACAGAAGAAGTGTTCAACGATGAGACCACGGCGGAAAGCGCCCTGACCGGCATATATTATCAGTTATTTAAATTGGACTATTCCGGCGGCGGACGTAGTAGTATAACCTCAATTGCCGGAGTTTCCGCAGATAACATTCAGAATATAGGCACCGGCAATGTTTCCAGGATGCAATTCCAGGAACACGAAATCGATCCTGGCAATACGGACAATCTTAGTATCTGGTCCAGTGCCTACAATATGATTTATGCCGCGAACTCTTTTCTTGAAGGTCTACAGAATGCAGATCGTCTGGACCAGGCTTTCAAACTTAAAATGGAAGGCCAGATAAGGTTTGTGCGTGCTTTCACCTATTTTTATCTGGTCAATCTGTACGGAGATATTCCACTTATTCTGACTACCGATTACAGGGCGAACCAGCTGGCCTCAAGAGTTTCTCAAACAGAGGTGTATGACCAGATTCTTACCGATCTTCTTATGGCAGAAGAGCTGGCACCTTCGGAATATAAAAACGGGGAGAGAACAAGCGTTAATAAACAGGTAGTCCGTGCTTTTTTATCCCGGGTCTATTTGTACATGGAAAACTGGGTGGAAGCGGAAAAATACAGTACCCAGGTAATAAATGATTCCGAAACATATCAGTTACCGGAAGATCTGAACCAGGTGTTTCTGGCCGACAGCCCTGAAGCTATCTGGCAGATCTCCCCCATTGGAGGTGGCGGTATCTCATCTCAGACCAATGAAGGCGAATTTTTTATAATCGATCCTGTCTTTTCATTTTTTGCAGCTATTAAATTAGAAGAGCAGTTCGTATCTGAATTTGACTCCATAGACAAAAGATTTCAAAACTGGGTAGGATACAATGAATCCCTTGATGCCCACTTTGCTTATAAATATAAAGTGTGGACAAGTTCCGAGTTTCCGATAAAAGAATACTCCATGGTTTTAAGGCTTGCCGAGCAATATCTTATTCGCGCAGAGGCCAGAGCAGAACAGGGAGATTTACTTGGTTCAGTTCAGGATATTGATAATATCCGTTTTAGAGCCGGCCTGGAACTTCTTTCCGAGACTGAACCTGATATTTCAAAAGATCAACTTTTAGATGAAATCCTGCTCCAAAGAAGAAAAGAACTGTTTGCGGAATGGGGACACCGATGGTTGGATCTGAAACGCACAGGTTTGACTTCTCAGGTTTTTGACGTGGAAAATGCAGGGTGGAGCAAAACGGATATTTATTACCCCATACCGGAAGCGGAAAGAAGTAAAAACCCCAACCTGACTCAAAATGATGGGTACTAGAGTGAAGCAATATATAATTTATACCCTCTTGCTTTTAGAGCTAAGTTTAAGCCTTTTTGCACAGCAACCGGGGAAGAATAACCTGGAAGATTTGGATGCTACGCTCCGTCAAGGCCAGTTGAGAAACGGGTTTACCTATTATTTAAAGCGAAATACGGAACCTGCAGGACGTGTCGAAATAATCTTTTCCGTCAAGGCAGGGTATTACCAGCAGGATGAGCGGCAAACTGAATATGCTCACCTGCTGGAGCACATGGGTACGTTTCATACAGGCAGGTATCCTGAATTACGAAAGTTCACCGATTCCTTGGGAATATACAATTATGCTCGAACCGGTTACGATAATACCATATACACAATTACTCTTCCTTCAGATGATAAAGAAAAAATGAATGCTGCGTTGGATATCGTTTATGAGTGGGCTGACAATATATTGCTGCGCGAAAAGGATATCAAAGTTCAAAGCGGTGCCGTTATCGGTGAAGGACGTTCCAAAGATCCATATCAGGAGTGGTTACTGGATACGCTTTCGAATATAGTGCTTTCAAACACCAAAACTGATCTGATTGACAGAGCTAAAATTCTGAGAAGTATGAGGAACGTTAACCTGAAGGCATTAACAGATTTTAAAAACAAATGGTACCGTCCCGATCTGGAAGCTATTATTATAGTCGGGGATATCAAACTCGACAGTCTTGAAAGGGTAGTTCGCGGGCAATTCAAAGATTTGAAAAAAGGTACATGTGCGGATAACCCTGAGGGATATAATAAAAAGAATAAAGTAGAACCTGACGGAATAAATCAATATCATATTGTTCAAGATTCTACGGATAAATCGCCAAGGGTAATAATTATTAAAAGGCAACTGAATCATGAGAGATATGTTCAGTCTGAAAAGGATTTGAAACAAATGTTATGGCAGGAATTAAGTCTAAATCTGCTTCAGGAACAGGGGAAGTATTTAACTATGCAATATGATCCTCCTTTCGACTCCTATACGAATAGTTTTAGAAGTAACACTATTGCGGATGGTCAATTGCAAACATCCTATTTTCAGGTTTTTTTAGAGGAACCTTTCAGTATCAAACAGAAAATGATTCGACTATTTGAGGCAGAGCAGTCAATGAAAAATAATTTGGACGGTGAGCTTCTGGATCAAGTTAAGGACAACATTTTTCGGGAACTGACAGCAAAAAACAATAACTCCTACAGAATTGCTAAAAGGTTGCACAGAAATTTTATAAATGGGAATATCAGTTGGACCCCTGAAAAGTATAAGAATAAGTTGAAGGAGATTTTAGATGGAATTGAACTTTCTGATTTGAAGAAGTATATTAATAATCAGTGGGATTATTCTGCAAATACGGATTTTATATTTTTTAATATTCCACCAAGCCGTTTACCAAATCATAAGGATATGATGAAATGGTATCAGGAAGGTAAAAAATTGGCTGCCCGAAAACGACCTTTCGTTTTTAATAAAATTGATTCTATTCCTAATCGGTTTTCCCCGGTGGTAACCAAATCTTCAGAACTTCCCGATGAAAATGTTATCGGTATAAGAAAAGTAACATTATCAAATGGGATCAAATTAATTTTTAAACCATCCGAACCTGCAACTAAAAATTATGAAAACCGGGTTTCTATGAATGGATATAAAGAAATCCCCTTAACATTGGATGACCCTGCTGCCTATCTGGCAATTAGTCATGCTCCGAACCTTATGTTTTATGGGGATGTGGTGGATTATTCTAAATTCGAAATAGCGGAATTTATGTTAGTGCATGATATGAATTTAACCTATCGCACCGCTAAAAATCAGTTTTTAATTGAAGGAGGTTTCAGATCTCCTGAATTTCGGCAGTTCATTAATCTATTTTACCTATACCTGGCCAAGCCTAAATACAATATGAAAGCTTTTGAGCTTTGGAAAAATAAGCAGAAGGATCAGGTGGATAATAAGCATTACGATGTGATGAGAAAAGAATTGATTGAACGGTTTCGATATACCGAACTTCCGGGTTTAACCTCTGAACATATTGAGGAGATAACCTATAAAGAATATAAAAGAGCATATCAAAAATCCTTTGCCAACCTCAATGGCTTTACGTTTATTTTTACAGGGGATTTCAATTCAGAGAAATTTATTCCTGAGGTAATGCATTATTTTTCAGAGATTCAAACTTTTCCGATAGAAGATCAAAAAGTTTCAGAAACGTATGCATATAACTTTAAAAAATTTCACGAAACTGTTGAATGTAAAAATACAAACCAGGCCATTGTTGAACTCTCTTTTCCGGTTGAGGTGATAAGAAACCCGGAGAACCAGGTGCTGCTTGATCTTTTAAGCTACCGGTTAAATGAAATGATCTTTGATCGGTTAAGAGTGGGTTCGTATACACCATATGCACAAGGGGAATGGGTTGATCCTGCTCATAATATCTATGCGTTTAACATAAGCTTCGATAGTGAATTAGGAAACCAGGACCGAATGATCGAATATGCTTTGGAGGAGTTCAGAAAACTCAGAAAAAATGGGATTACCAGCGATTGGCTGGAAACAGCTATTTCACATAAACTGAGTAAATATGGTCGGGGACTTGAAACGTTCTGGCTATTAAATATGTGGCCCGATTTTTTGAAGATTTATGAGAGAAATGAAAACGAAGGCGTTAAGATTGTGCTGGAATATGAGTCGATCCTTGGTCATTTTGTAAAAGTGGCGGATGTAAATAAAGCGGCAAAAAAATACCTCTCTGAAGAAAAAAGGCAGGATTTAATTATTATACCTGGAAAGTGAAAACCATAATATTAAAAAAGCGTCCCGAAACTTTTAGGGACGCTTTTATTTAAAGTAATTATGGTAAACTAATTAACTTTGCGTCAGGTGAGGTACTTGGCCTTAAGGTGTTCACATTCATTTCATCATACACTTTATAAGGCTGACCGTTCTCACTGAATTTCACCTGGCAATCATATTGGCCAGTTGTACAGTCCTGTTCCGGAATAGCTTTCCAGTTACTGTTTAGTATCACGTAATCGCTGGCTACGTCTGTAGCATAATTATCTGTTTCATCTCCCATGCTTGTAAAGGACATGCCTAAAACAACAAGAAGCGCCATTGCTGGAATTAAAAAGAGCTTTTTCATAATATAAAGATTAAAAATATACCTACTCTTTGAAGGATTTTCGGCTTCTCCTACTTTCTGCGCAAAAAGATTTGTAACGTTTCTTTTATGGTGTAAATATTCCAGTACAATACTGAAATTTGAAAGTAGTATAAGCTTAAGGCTACTATCATTTACAATAGTAAATTTCATCAAATAAGCTCAAAGAAAATGGTCGCTAAAGCCGAAAAACTATTCTGTTATTGAATTGACCAGGCATTTTCCATTCTATATTGTGAAGGCGTCTGACCATATTGAAGTTTGAAATTTTTAGAAAAATGTGAATGATCCTTAAAACCGCATTTCTGCATAATTATGGAAATAGGCAATTCCGTACTTCGAATTAAAAGGGCACCTTTTTCGAGCCTTTTTTTCATATGGAACCGGGGTATGGTAGTGCCGTACATTTTCTTAAATTCTTCTTTGAGCTTGGTTTTATTCGTACGGTGAATAAGTCCCAATTCCTTAAGGGAAGGTAGCTCCGTATGTAGGTTCCGGAGAATATAGAGACGCACTTGTTTTAGGAGTAATTTTGTTGCGGCACTTTCTTTTTTTTCTGGTTTTGAAGACCGTGTGGTATTACAATCTTTCTCGTCCTCCTCATCTTTATTTTTGAAACGAAAAGCGGTAATCACATAAGAACAGTCTGAATTAATACCTGTCATCTTTTGAATAGTGCAGGGGGTTCTATATAGGCCTTTATTTTCAGTTAGAAAGTCTATGGGAATTAATCGCTGATAAGGTTTTCCACCATTTGGGTCTAGTTCCTCTTTTAAAATAGTTACCGAATTATTAGAAAGAATTTCTGAAACTGGCCTTTCAATTTTCTTTTCATCCCATTTCAAGATCTTTGGAGTTTCCAAAGTATAGGAAGTTATATGATAGTTATCATCCAGGAATATTGAAAAATGATATTCCGGATGTTCCTCTCGCTGCTGGGATTTGAAACAGGAATTATAAATTTCTTCGGACATCATATTCAGTAATACTCCAATAGTATCTAGCGGATCTCGACGACCGGAAGGTTCCTGGCGAAACATAAAATTACCACAGGCAATTTCGATAATTTGATGGTACAAAGAATTAAATCTCATTTTCTCCTCGTTGCTGATTTCCTTTTCCATAATTATTCTTTTATTAGTGGTCACTTTTTATAGTCCTGCAAGAACGAAAGCGCCTTTTCCTTATTTGTAAATACCTGGATAGGATAAGCCTGGCTATTTGTTTTAATATACATCTGGGCGATTACCATGGCGTGCTCATCTTCAACGAGCAGGGCTAGTGCCGTTGTCATATATGCACCTTCAATAGCCAAATAATCCCTGGCTTGTTTTTGTGCGATGGTGACGGCTCTTAGATCACAAAATATAGGATATGAATTTTCATTTTGAAGCTGTAACCGCTGGCTTACAATCTGTTTAGCCATACTCCTATTGATCTCATAAATTTCTTTATAGACAAAGTACAGGATCCCCTTGGAAATCCACATTTTTGCATAAGTACCATCCACAATCATCCCGTAATAATTTGGATATCACTAATATAAAACAAAATTTCAATACGTCTTACCAGAACATCTTTCTTAATCTATACACGATTTTATAAAGTTATTCTCATAGGTTTTAATGCTATTTGAACGAAAAGCCGAATAACTGTTCTGAAAAGACTTTTTATTATAACGGTCAGGATTATAATAGATATTTATCATAGCTTGAAAAGGAAATTTTCATATCAAAAGTTATGGCTAAGGTTAAACACAATAATTTTCTGGACACAGTTGATGAAGTAATCACCAATGCAACAAATGCCGGAGTAATCCATCTCCATGCAGAGGGAAATGCATTAAACGGGCGGCATATAACCATCAACGGTAAATCTTCTTATCACTTCGGAACCACGGGGTATTTAGGCCTTGAACAAGATAAAAGGTTAAAACGCGCAGCAATAAATGCTATTGAAAAATACGGAACCCAGTTTCCTCTATCCAAAACATATATTTCACATCCGTTATATGCGCCCTTGGAAGAGAAAATATTCCAAATGTACCAGCACCCCATACTCATTACTAAAAATAGTACACTTGGGCATTTAGCAGTCATTCCCACAGCTGTAAGGGATGGTGATGCGGTGATCTTGGATCACCAGGTACATTGGAGTGTTCAAAGTGCCACGGAGGTTTTAAAATCAAAAGGGGTAACAGTAAGGATGATCAGGCACAGCAATATGGATATGCTGGAACATTATATCAAAGACTTAAGAAATAAGGTTAATAAAATTTGGTATATGGCAGACGGGGTTTATTCCATGTACGGGGATTTTGCCCCTTTACAGGACTTAATGGATTTGTCCAAAAAATATCCGCAGTTACATCTTTACATTGATGATGTTCACGGAATGAGTTGGAAAGGAAAGCACGGTTCGGGTTATGTTATGTCTGAATTGAAAGATCTTCCACAGAATATACTCTTATTCGGCACGTTGAGTAAAACTTTTGGGGCTAGTGGTGCGGTGCTGGTATGTCCTGATAAAAAATTGCATAAAAAAATTAAAAATTTCGGAGGACCCCTTACATTTTCAGCCCAGTTAGAGCCTGCTTCAGTTGCTGCTGCAACCGCTTCTGTAGAGATTCATCTCTCCCCTGAAATCTATGAACTACAGTCAGATTTAGCTGCTAAAATTGATTATTTTAATCAACTATTAGAGACTTCAAATCTACCGCTGGTACATAAGAATACCTCCCCGGTATTTTATATTGGTACAGGGCTACCGGCTACAGGATATAATTTTGTAAGCAAAATGATGCAGGCCGGTTTTTTTGTTAATCTTGGTTTGTTTCCGGCAGTTCCGGTTAAAAATACCGGGGTTCGAATCACAATTTCCAGGCATAATGCATTGAAGGATATTAAGGCATTGGTAGATGCGATGAGCTATTACTTTCCCATAGCAATGGAAGAAGCCCAAACTGATTTAAGCAGGATCTACAAATCATTTGGAATTCAGACCACTGAAAAAAATAATCCTGCAACTATTCAAATCGATGAACTCAATCTACAATATACCGAAACCATTCAACAAATAAATAAATCAGAATGGGATACCTGCTTTTCCGGTAAAGGTACTTTTGACTGGGACGGTCTTGATTTTTTAGAGAAAGTGTTTACCAATAATAATTTAAAGGAGCATAATTGGGGCTTCCATTACTTTACCATAAAAGACAAAACAGGGAAAATCATTTTGGCGGCACCCCTTACCAGTGCGCTTTTAAAAAATGATATGCTGTCTGATACAAAAACCTCGAAAGCCATTGAAGAAATGCGTGAACAGGATCCCTATTATATGACCGATATGGTGCTATCCTTAGGCTCGGTTTTTTCAGAGGGAGCTCATTTGTTTTTAGACGATCATCCTCTGCATATTCAAGCCATGCGGTTATTTCTAGAGAAAATTGATGAAATAAAATCTAACGTAGGGGCTAAACTCATCATTTTAAGGGACTTCGAAAAAACAAATACGTTGAACACTTTTCTTCACGAGCAAGGTTTCATTTCTGTAGATATGCCCGACTCCTGCGAAATTGCCAATTTAAACTGGCGAAACGAAGAACAATATATTTCCACCCTCAGCAAACGCTCCAGGAAACATTTTAAAAAGGATATTAAGGCATTTGAGAATTACTTTAACACCAGGATCGTATGCTCCCCTACTCCAGAAGAAATTGACAAATATTACCAGTTATTTGAAGAGGTTTGGAGTAACAATTTAGGAATTAACACTTTTAAATTTCCCAAAAAGCTATTTTCTGAAATGGTTAAAAGTCCGAAGTGGGATTTTCTAACCTTATATCTTAAAGCAGATAATTCTAACGCATCGGATAAGATTGTGGGCGTGATGTTCATAACGCGATCCGAAAAAACTTTTATACCCGCTTTTGTAGGGATGGATTATGGGTATAACGAAAAATTTAATATCTACCGCCAGCTATTATACCAGGTAATAAAAATGGCGGGGAATTTAAAATTCGATAAAATTGATTTTGGCCTCAGTGCCAGTTTCGAAAAGAGAAAATTAGGAGCCACTTTAATACCTAAAGTAGCTTATGTACAAGCGGATGATAACTTCAGTCTTGAAGCTTTAGATTGGCTACAAAAAGATTAACACACCCCTTTGAAGCATATTTTTTAATATTTACCCTTTAAAAAGCCGTATTGAAAATAGCACAGCAAAGGCATTATTTGTTTTCATTAAATACAAATCTAATGTTCGAGAAAACAATGTCGATATTCAGCGAAAATGTTGAAAGCTTAATTCAGTCAGGTAAATCTGATTTGAAGAAAGCTGAAGATGGCATTAGTTTATGTATTAAAATTCTTTCCAAATTACAAAAGCAAGTAGATAAGAATGATTTTGAAAATACTCAAGCCGAAATCGAGTTCTTCAAAAATATAAAACCCTTCCCGATGAGCTATCTTATCTATTTTACTGAAGTGAGGTCTTGTGAATTAAAACTTCCAAAGGTCGGTAACTCTCATAAGGTTCGTTATTTGGAAAAAGAGATTAAAAAGATCAATAGATTTTTTTCTGAAAATAACAGTTTTGTCAACTATATGGAGCAAAACCACAATTACCTGGATCCACAATTTTTCAGTCGCAGTGGTAAGATGGATTTCTCCTTTAGCCCTACTATAAACTATTATCAGAATCCCGAATTTTCGACCAGTCACGATATGCTTTGGTCAAAGGTACAGGCACTTTACCGCTACATACACTATATTCGGGAGAAGTTGGAACTGATTCAACCGGGTAGTAGCGGAGATTTCCGAGAACGCCAACCAAACCTCCTACTATGGTCCGGATCCAAAACTTCTTTAGTAGAAGTAATCTATAGTTTATACCTTAAAGGGGATATCAACCATGGGACTGCAGATCTTAAAACGCTTATCTCTGCCTTTGAAGATTTTTTTAATATTAAGCTCGATAATTATCATAAAACGTATAGTGAGATGAGAGCCCGAAAAGATCCAAGAGCCAAATACCTTTACCAGATCGCTGTCAACCTGGAAGCCAAAATGCGACAGGATGACGAAAAGTAATTTTCGAAGTAAGTCGTAACTACGAAAATTTGCTATCCATTAATTTTACAAAGAATTTCTACTTCTTCCCTCCTACCTGAACCTCAAATTAAATCAATTCTTATCAATTTATATTAAACGTTAAACTTTTTCGTACTACGAAAAACCTAGGGAATTATTTCCTGAAAACAATTTCAATTTTATAGAACAATTATAAACCAGGTCAGGAACAAACAAATGAAATGTTCCGAGCCATAAAATTTGTTCTATTATGCCAACATCAATTATTACAACAGACGATCTTCAGGATTTCAAAATGGAGTTACTCGAAGACATTAAACAACTGCTGAACCAGCAGAAATCAGGTAGAATAAAAAAATATCTGAGATCTTCAGAGGTTATGGATTATTTACAAATAAGTCCGGGAACACTTCAGAACCTACGAATAAACGGCACGCTCCCCTACACTAAGATAGGCGGTATAATTTATTACGATGCCCAGGAAATTCAAAAGGTCATGGAAGAGAACCGTGTAAATCATTTAGAGTATTAAGCGATGAATTACATAAAACTTCTAAACGCCGCTTTTGAAAAATTCTATTTTGATGACCGTTTAAATCCAACGCATATCAGCTTGTATATGGCTTTATTCCAGGAATGGAATAGCAGCAGGTTTGCGTCGGATTTTTTCGTAAACCGCAGAGATTTAATGAATGCTTCAAAGATAGGTTCAAAATCTACCTATCATAGGTGTATAACCGACCTGAATGCCTGGAGTTACCTGGAATACTTTCCTTCCAATAATCCATACAAAGGCAGTAAAATCAAGATGTCCTTTATTGAAACAAGTGATGAACCTGAAGAAGAGCATTACGATCCTAAATTAAAACAACTTGGAGAACGCTACCATCCCATAAAAGAACAAGCTGTGTACTCGCAGCGTCCCTTAGCTGGACAAGCATTGGTATCTACTATAAACAATACCAAACAAAGAAAACATAATAAAAAACCAAACAGCCTGCAGGTGGTACTGGATTTTTTTAGTAATAAGAATTTTAATCCGGAATATGGCAAAGAGTTCTACGAGTACTATGAAGACAGGAAGTGGCAGACAAGCGATGGTTCTGAAGTGAGAGATTGGAGAGCTTTAGCAAAATATTGGGCCCATCAAAAAGCGCTTGTGAAAGAAAAAAATAAGTTAAATAAAAAGCAACCATCCCATTTCAGGGACAACCTGCGAACCACTAAAAATAAAGATTATGGACAACCCCTCTAAAATTATTGAAGGTGGCGTTGAGTATTCTCTGGGAAAATTTGATGGGACTTGCGTGCATTATGATTTTTCTAAAATCTTGATTTATCTCAATGCAAAAGGCAAACTGTTGTTCGGTAAAAAATTCAGGATTTATGAAGAGGATAAGAAGATCCTTTTGAAATTATGCTCTTATTTTATCAAAGACCGTGAGTATTGCGAAAAATTTAATATAGATTTAGAAAAAGGGATTCTCCTTTCCGGCCCGGTAGGGTGTGGAAAAACCAGTTTAATGAAGCTGCTTCGCCGTTTAGTTCCTTTCCAACGACCCTATGAAATGATCCCTTGCCGGAATGTAAGCTTTAGTTTTAATCATCTAGGTTTTAAAACTATTGAAGAGTATGGTAATACTAAATTCTTCTGTTTTGACGATTTGGGTGTAGAACCAGCCGGCAGGTTTTACGGAAAAGATTTAAACGTTATGGGAGAAGTATTGTTATCCCGGTATGAACTCTTCCTTGAAACCCGTAAAAAGGTAAAGACCCACGCCACCACGAATTTAAATGCGGAAGAACTAGAAGAACGTTATGGAAACCGGGTTCGCAGCCGGATGCGGGAATTGTTTAATTTAGTAGCTTTTGATGAGAATACTGGGGATAAGAGGAAGTGATTGTTTAAAATATACTTCTATAAAAACAAACAAATTTTTCTTAATTTACTATTTTTGTTAAAAAATAATTTGGCAGCAGCAGAAAAAATAAAGGCATTATTACAAAGTTATGGTGACAAAGACGATGCCCGTTTTTTCACTACTGCAATGCAGATTGCCGCAGCCGAAGCAAAGAAAGGGCACATTAAACTTGCCGAAGATCTGAAGGTCTTAATTGAAAAAATCAAGACCAAGCGAAGTGTTGATTCAGTTTCAAAAACAAGAATTCTCCCGGTAAATGAAGCCCAAAAAGATCTAAAGGATCTACTTGAAGTTTACAGACCTCACATCAAAACCAAGGATATGGTTTTGCCCCCTCTAGTTGCAGAAGCTATTGAAAGAATACTGTCCGAGCAAAAGAAATTTGACCAGCTCTTACAGCACAACTTAGAGCCAAGAAGAAAACTAATGCTAGTTGGCCCACCTGGTTGTGGAAAAACGATGACAGCTAAAGCAATTGCTGGTGATTTAGAAATTCCTTTATTTATCATCCGATTAGATGGATTGATTAGCCGTTATATGGGCGAGTCAATTGCTAAATTGAAATTGGTGTTTGATTCTATGTACCAACATCGAGCAGTTTACTTGTTCGATGAGTTTGATTCCATTGGTTCTAATAGAAGTTACGGTAACGATGTTGGGGAAATTAAAAGGGTGCTAAATAGCTTTTTGATGAATATTGAAAAAGATGAATCCAATAGTTTATTGATAGCCGCAACGAATATCCCAGAATCATTGGATAGAGCATTGTTTAGACGTTTTGATGACATCATTCAATATCCACTTCCCAAAGAAAAAGAAATTAGAGAACTTATAGAGGTTCAGTTAAAGGGATACGAGCTAACTAAAGGGAAGACTGTTAGTGCTATTGCCAAAGAAGCGATAGGTCTAAGCTTCGCTGATATTTCCAATGCCTGTAAGGATGCAATAAAGGAAATGATTGTACAAAATTGTAATAAAGTTTCATCAGCTACACTCTATAAATTCATTAAAAGTAAAAAGACTCAGTTTTAATTGTTAAATGCCTAGAAATTTAGAACACATAATTCTTTCTGGGTATGTAACTACCGAGTCTTACACCAGTCCAAATACAGGTCGGGACCGAGTTGTCCCTACTGGTCGGAATAGAAATACCCACGGAAACGCTTTACGGAATCAATTAAGCGCTGCAATAGCATCTTTTAGACAGGGTGATGAAACTGATTTGGTGTATTTAGAGTTTATTTCGGAAGAGGATTGTTTGCTTGCCTTCGATAGCTTTGAAGATGGTAGAAGAGGTGACCACAGATTCGTTTCCTCAAAATTGGAAAAATACACTATTCACGGTGTAGAACACGAGAGATATAGGGCTTGTGTTTACTTAAACACGAATGGTATTTCAAAGTTTCTCAGGAAAATTGAAGCCTATCTTGACCCTGAGAAGGATAGCGATTCTGGTAAGCCTAGGAATACCAAACTGCTTAATAACATTGCTGAAATTCAAAGAGCTACCCTAAGAAGCTTTTGGCAAGAAGATGAAATCGAGTTTCCAGACCAAGATGAGAACGTTTGGTGGGAAGTTTGGCTAAGACGAGACCAAGTTGAAAACGATTCCCTAGAGGATCAAGATGTGGTTAATATGCTAGTGGATAATGTTATCGAAGTTGCAGAACAGCGATTATTGTTTCCTGAGCATATTGTGAGATTGGTTAGATGCACAGCAAGAGAATTATCTACAACAATTTTATATTCAGACAAACTTGCTGAATTAAGGAAGCCTAAAGAAATTGCAGATTACTTCACAGGTCTGGATGGCGATGACGCAAACGATTGGGTAGAAGACCTTAGAGGTAGAACAATTAATAGAACGACCGATGATTCCGTTGTCGTCTGCTTGCTGGATACAGGTGTGAATCGTGGACATCCGTTACTGCAAGATTTTCTCCCCGAAGAAAATATGGATTCGGTTAAACCGGAATGGGGTAATGCCGATAATGACAGACACGGTCACGGAACACCAATGGCTGGAACAGCTCTATATGGCGACTTAACGGATTTAATTCAAGGAACTTCAAATATTGAAATATTCCATCGTCTAGAATCTGTAAAATTAATCCATCCCAACAATCCACATCATCCGGACTTATATGGTGCTGTTACGGAGGAAGCTGTTGCAAGAGCCACAATTTTAAACCCAACAAATAAGCGGGTGATTACAATGGCAGTAACAGCAAGTGATGGACGCGATAAAGGCAAGCCTTCATCTTGGTCAAGTTCTGTGGATAAAATCGCTTTTGGTGAACAAGGAACCTCTAACGACAAAACGCTTTTTTGTGTATCAGGTGGCAATACTAAAATACATTATCCCTCAGAATATCCCAGATTAAATCTTGAAGAATCCATTCACGACCCAGCTCAGGCATTCAATGCCCTATCGATTGGTTCGTACACACAAAAAACAATTATTGACCAGGCACAATTTAGAGGTGCAACGCCCCTAGTGCAAGCTGGCGGAATGTCCCCAAGCAATAGCACTTCCGTTATGTGGGATAATGGATGGCCTCTAAAACCTGAATTAGTTTTGGAAGGTGGTAATTATGGTATTCATAATGGCGGCATTATAGACCCAGATTCTCTGCGATTACTTTCAGTTGGAAAAAACTTTAGAACTGAACCCCTCCATAGCTTTGGAGACACAAGTGCCGCAACGGCTTTAGCATCAAGATATGCAGCAATGTTGACTTCGCTATACCCGACCCTATGGGCTGAAACAATTAAAGGGCTACTAGTGCATTCTGCTGATTGGACATCAGAAATGCTAGGCAACAGAAATATACAAGACCTCAATAATGTAGAGCAACGGAATTTACTGAGAACCTTTGGCTATGGCGTTCCAAATTTTCAAAAGGCGATTCGTAGTGCCAATAACTCGCTGACTCTGATTTCACAACAGTCTTTAAGACCTTATATCCTTGATGGGAACACGGTTAAAACAAATGATATGCACTTGCATAATCTTCCTTGGCCAACCGAAGTTTTGACAGCTTTGTTCGATAGCGAAGTTACACTTACAGCAACCTTATGTTATTTTATTGAACCCAACCCTGGCAACAAACAGTACAGCAAATCCTACTATTACCAATCGCACGGTCTTAGGCTGAAAATGATTGATTCCGGCGAAAGTATTGAACATTTTCGTGAGAGGGTCAATAAGGAGGCACGTAGCGAAGATGAAAGTGGTTCGTATTCGGGGGAAAATTGGATAATAGGAAATAGGGTTCGAGATAAAGGCTCTATTCATAAAGATATTTGGAAAGGTACGGCTGCCGACCTGGCTACCAGAAATGTTATAGCCATTTTTCCAGTAAACGGATGGTGGCGTACCCGTAAAAAATTAATGCGATATAACAATGATGTTCGTTACAGCCTCCTATTGTCAATAGAATCGCCAGATAGCGAAGTGGACCTTTATACTCCTATTCTCAGTCAAATAGACATTTTGATATAGGTCAATATAGTTTTGAATATGGCAATTTCTTTTATACTCTGAAATATCTGCTTATATAATTCACTCCTATTCCTAATTTTTAGTTTCGATAATTGTTAAAATCGAAAGTACAATCGCAAAAGTATTTTTCTTCAATACTATTTTTATTCCAATAGCACTAGAATCTGTGTTCCTCACCTATCACAATTCATTTTTGAGCATTTATTTCCTTTCTAAAAAGGAAACACATTTTTAAAAGCAAAATCATAAAACTGACGTTTTTGAGCATCTTTTTCATTTCTACATTTCGAGTTATTAACAACCTGCATTCCAGATTTCATAGAATTTGATATGAAATAACACTATTGAAAATCAATGAATTACAAATAATATTTTATTAACAAGTGCCTGATTTACAGTTATTTAAATAAGTAAATTATTACTTTTCTCATAACGAAAACGAGTTAAGAATTTTAAACTTTCCGTTATGAAAAAATCTATCTCTCTGGCAACTTTTTTCTCGTTGCTGTCCACGTCACTTTTTGCACAAATCGGCGGGATCGAAGATTCTGTTGCAGATATTTCTGATACAATTAGGAATATATTTCCCATTATCCTTGGAGTCATCTTTTTGGTCGGCTTTCTTTTTAATGCCGGCCACTTCTTTGGGGAAAACTCCGATCTCAAAAAAGGAATAACCAGGGTATTAGTCTTTGTACTTATTGCGGGCGCCGTGGTAGGTATCTTCAGTTATTTGATCACCATTGTAGTTTAAGTCGCTAAGCGACATTTGGAAATCATAAAAGGAAACTTATGAAAAAATATATTCCCTATAGGAACATTCGGAAGGGTGCCGTCATTTTTGGCCTTTCCCTTCCTCTATTTGCACTAATGATGCTTTCAATTATCGCTTCCCTGTTGGTCATTATATTTTCCTTCAGCCTGGGTGTGATTATTAGCGCCCTGGTCTTTAACGTATTCTTATATATCGGGTTAAACCGCATCAGCAAGCTCCTGGAATTTCTGCAGATGACCGGGGCATTTCCGAAAATAATTAGTAATAAAAGAAATTCCGGTATCGATTATGAAAAAGATTAAGCTTTCCTCCCACTGGCCAATTGCGGATATCCGAGATAATATCATTTTTTCCGGGAATGGTAACGTCGTCCTATGTTACCAGCTTGACCTGCCTGAAATTTATTCGTTATCGGAAAAAGATTTTGAAGACCTGCACGCCACCTGGTTCCAGGCGCTTAAATCCCTACCGATGGGTACAGTAGTGCACAAGCAGGATATTTATGAGAAAAAAGCATTCACTGCAACTGCACTTCCATACAAAACCTTTTTAGAAAAGGCAACCCGAGATCATTTTAAAGATCGGGAGTATATAGCGCACCGTTCTTTAATATTTTTTACCCTGACCCGGAACAAAGCTTTAAACAACTCCAAATACGTAAACCCATTCCGAAAAGTCTCCAAAGAAATTGTCAGGGAACTGGATGCCAACCTTAAAATCTTTATCAGCTCGGTAAACGATTGTGTTTCCTTTATTGCTAACAGCCGAAAGGCTTCTATAAGAGAAATACCACCAGAAGAAATCACCAGCCTGACTTCCGAGTACTTCAATGGTTTCAATGAAGGTTTCGATACCGATATTCTACTCGAAAAACAACATATTCAAACGGGGGACAATTATTTTGATGCCCTGGCTATCAATAGCGAGCTGTGCTTTGGCGAAAGGGTACAGTCGAGCAAAACCAATGAGAAATTCACCTCCGATGACTTTGTATTTCACCAGGGGTTTATTGATGGACTGGGGCTTTCTTTAAATGAGAACCATATTGTTAACCAGGTACTCTACCTGGATGATAAACACAAATGGCGCAAACTACTGGATAAAAAAGTCGAAGAGCTCAGCAAGAGTTCCAATTTCGGTTCTCAAAACAAAGTTATTTTAGGAAAGATCCAGGAAATCCTGGAAAAGATTAATAGTGATGATAACGCGAGGATCATCCGCGGCCATCTCAATGTAGTCTTTTGGGATCGCGAACCCGATAATTTAGAGCATATCGCCTCTAAAATTAAAGCAGAGTTTAAAGAACTGGATATCATCCCTTACGCACCACGGGGAGAGGAACGAAAGAATTACCTGCTGAACAGCTTCTGCTGTTTTTCTTCCAATTTTTCCGATGAAGATCTTTATGTGACCGATTTAAAACATGCCTTGTGCCTTTTTATCAATAACACCAATTACAAATCGGACCCTACCGGCATCATTTTTAATGACCGTGAGCATAATATACCTGTACTAAAAGATGTGTGGGATGAGGGAAAGAAACGCATCAAGGCGCGAAACTTTGCCATCTTCGCCCCTACCGGGGAAGGAAAATCCTTTCTGGCCAATAACATTCTACGTCAATATTTTGAAAACGGGGTACGGCTGGTGATTATCGATCTTGGAGGTTCTTATACCAAGTTCGCTAAACTCTATCCTGATAAGTACACTGTATTGCGCTACCAGAGCGGAAAGAATTTAGGGATCAATCCATTTTACATATCCAATCCCAATGATGTAAGCCCGGAGCGGTTGGAAGACCTTTCGGTGTTTCTATTAGAACTCATTGCTGCAGATGATAAGGTTACCAAAGCACAATCCGTAGCCATTAAAAAGATCCTCCGTTACTATTACAAAAACACCACCGAAAACCATTCCTTGGATAGTTTTTACCGTTTTATCGAGCAGCGAAAAGATGAGCTACTGGAGACACTTAAAATCCATCCCGACTACTTCAATGTTACCAACTTTTTGCACGTGCTCTCGGAGTATGTCGGCGATGGTCTATACAGCTTCTTATTTGAAGTTAACGAAGATCAAACTTACAAGATCGAAGATAAGCGCCTGATTGTCTTTGAACTCGATGAAGTCAAAGACAATAAAGAGATCCTTTCGGTGATGCTCAAACTTATCAAGTCAGCGATCCACCGTACGATCTGGAAAAACAGAGCAGAAAAGGGAATCATCCTTTTTGATGAATTTGCCAAGCAACTCAAATTTGAAAATGTCCTGGAAAGCGTGGAATTCTACTACCAGGCGATCCGTAAACAAAACGGTGCCATTGGAATTATCCTACAATCCATAAATCAGCTTCCTAATAATACGACTTCCTCAAGCATCCTGGAAAACACCCAGGTGATTTACAGCCTGAATAATGAAAAAGGTTATGAGGAACTGGCCAGGCGTTTGAGCCTCTCCAGCCACGATCTCAACCAGTTGAAATCGATCAGGAATAATTTGACCGGAAAGCGCAAGTACACCGAGATATTCATTAAGATCGGTAAGGAAAGTAACATTTTTCGCCTGGAAGTACCCCCTGAAGTCTACGCTGCCTATCTCACCGACGGCACCGAAAACGAGGCCATAATAACCATTTATAAAAAGACAAAAAATATGGAAGAGGCTATCAAGGAATTCATCAGGAAGGCCTAAACGTTCATTAACAATTTAAACAATTCGATATGAAAAACAAACACAAAACCTTGGTTCTCTCACTGGCCTTAGCTTTATGCTTACCTGCAGGCGCTGCCTGCCAGGGGATGCCGGTGTATGATAACACGAACTTTGTCAGCCTCGTTAAATCCCTGGTGGAATCGGCCAAGCAAACCGCTAACCTGGTCAAGACCGTTAACTTCTTAAAAGCACAGAAAGAGAATATTGAGAAGGTCAATAGTGTGGTACAGGATTTAAAAGCCGTTCGCGAGATAGCTCGTAACAACCAGGAGCTTATTGCGGTGATGCAGGATGATCTTCGAGAGATTTTGAATTCACCTTATATCAAACCTGGGGAAATAAATCGGGTTACCGAATCCTTTAGTGCCGTGTTGGAAAACTCCCTGGAGACCGCTGGGTTTATTGATGAGATTTTATCAAGTGATCATTTAAAAATGAGTGATGCCGAGCGGGCCGAAGTTTTAAAGCAAAAAGAACTCGAGTCGAAAGAAATGGTCACTGATGTGCGCCTAAAGACCAAGCGTTACCGCGAGATCATTTCCTTTCGGAAAATGCAAGATAAGATCAATAACCGGGAAACAGGCTTTTAATGATGGAAGGAGTAATCATATTGGCCGTAGGCGTCGAATATATCGATAGTGTTTTCCAAACCATCCAGGATAGCGAATTTTCCCGGTATACCATTGTAGGCATGAAGACCTTGGCTGTACTATTCTTTTTGGTTAATATCCTTAAAAAGTATAATGAAGGGGTAGCCGATAGGCAGGGTTATACCTGGGGGCTTTCCCCCAGTGATTTGGCGAAAAACTTTGCGGTAGTCTTGCTGGTTATTTTTTCAACGCAAATCCTGGGCTTTTTTGACACTATTCTTGTAGCTATTGAAAATCAATACCGCGATACAGCTCCTGCCCTATTGCCACTTCAGATGCAGGAGATCCCCATCGAAGAAGATGTCTCCCCTATGGGGGCGATGCGTAAAGCTATGGCTTTACTCTATGAGGCCTTAGTCACACCGCTATATGGCTTTAAAACCTTTTCATTTTTAATTAGCCTGTTTCTATGGATCCTGGATTTATTCATCTATCCCTTATTCCTTGCGGAACGTTATTTCCTCTTGGGTATTATGCAGGCTTTTTTTCCGCTGGTACTAAGCCTGTCGGTATTTGAAAAGTTTCGCTCGATGGCCTATGGATTTTTCAGGTTGTATGCCGCGGTATATATGCTGGTGCCTGCATTCTTCCTAGTTAATGTGTTTATCAACGCCCTTTATACGGAAATAAACACCAATTTCTGGGAAAACCTATTTGGTACGGATTACGGGAGTGGTTTTTTTGCACCGGTTGTAGAGCTGGGTTCGATAATTTTTATCGTGTTTCTAAAATTCAAACTCTACCGGCGGGCCATTTCATTTACCCTGAGACTGTTCACCACGTGAGGCATAAAAGCCATTTAATCTGGCTCTCTTAATAAGCTTTGATATAACCAATTTAGCCATAAAAAATAGTTCACAATGAAAACACCATATAAAAATATATATTCGACATTAAAGCTCAATCGCTTTATAGTGCTGGCTGTAGTGCTCTGCTCGATGCTTTGCAGTGTCTTTGCCATTTGGATGGCCACCTCCACACGGAATAATGCGCTAAACAGCGCTTTTGCAATCAATACCGATGGCAGTATTATTCCCTTGAAACTGGTTACTCAAAAAGAAAACTTCCGGGTGGAAGCCCTGGCCCACTTGGAGCTATTTCACACCTACTTCTATAATATTGATGCCAGCAATTATGAGAAAAACCTGGAAAAAGCATTATGGCTTGGCAATAGTTCGGTAGACAACCTATACAGGCAGAAAAAGGCCGAAGGGGTTTACAACCGCTTGTTGCAGTACTCGCTGGTCCAAAAGGTATTAACTATCAATTCGCAGCTCGAAGAAAAGGAAGGTTCCTATGGTTTTAAGACCATCGTTATTTTTGAAATCAACCGCGGAAATATAGTAGACACCTATGAATTAGAAAGCTCGGGAAAACTACTCATCGTAGATCGTAACTTTCCTCATAACCCTCATGGACTTCTCATTACTGATTATTTCGAAAACAGTTTAAGAAAAGTACCCTCACAAAATTAAAATTAGAACCGATGAAAATTGAAAAGAACAAAATCGTATTCATTTGCGTCCTGGCGGTCATAGTTATTTTTCTTGTCACCTATACCTTAATGATCACCGGGGAAGATGAAGAGCAACAGGAAAACCTCCGGCAAACGAAGATCCCGGATCTTGAAGAAGAAAGCCAGGAAACCTATGATTCCAAACTGGAGGCTATTGATAAATTCAAAGAAGTTCGGGATAAGAATGCGCCAAGTATTTATGATGAAACGTTTTTAGATTCCTTAGGCTATTACGATACCGAGCTATTGGAAAAAGAAAAAGAGCGTAAGATCGATAGTATTTATGAATTGGGAAAAGCCCGGCAGGTACAAATTGCAATCCTTACACAAACCCGTCCAACCAGGCAACAGGAGAATAACAGCCCGGCCCTAATAAAAAAAGTACCAAAGGATGATACTGCGGAAATTGAAGAAAAGCGAAAAATAGAAGCTAAAGAAATGGGGTTGGAACATCAATTATTCTTTGCTTCTGCTCCCCAAAAACCTCAGGATTTTATTACCAATACTACTGAAAAGGAAATTAAGGTGATGGTTGATGGCACCCAGATGGTTAAAGCAAACTCCAGGCTTCGGATGCGACTTGCACAACCTGCCAGGATTGGTGACAAATTTATCCCCAAAAACACCCCTGTTTTCGGCTTTGTCAGTTTTCAGCCAAATCGCGTCTTGGTTGAGATCGAAAATATCAATAAGCATCCAACCAGCTTAAAAGCCTTTGACCTTGAAGATGGTAGTGAAGGTATTTACATCGAGAATAATTTCCGCGCGGAAGTAACCAGGGAAGTTTTGGATGAAGTAATCGGTGATATTAATATCCCAAGCGTGCCACAGGTCAGCGGGATAAGCAAAGTATTTCGGCGAAATAACCGCAACGTTAAAGTGACCATTCTAAATAATTACAGATTAATTCTCAAAGCCAGCAACCCTGAACCAAACTGGGGAATGGCTAACCAATAAAACAATCATTATGAAAAACTATCTAATAACCACAGCCGCTTTAATGGTGCTAATTTGCACCAGTTTACAAGCTCAGGAAAAACTGGACACTATTTACGCTAATGAGCATAAGAATGTCGCTCTATTTTTTCCAGAGGAAATTAGCCAGGGTATTACAGGAGCAGCACATTTTGTCTTCACTTATAACCGGGAAAAGCAGCAGCACTTTGGCCTACTGCAGGCCACACCCGGCAAGGAAAGTAACTTATTAGTTATCGGCACCGATGGTTCTGTCTTCTCCTATATCCTGAAGTATAAAAAACAGCTTTCCCGGCTGAACTATTTTATTGCCGGATCGGAAAGCATCGGGAAGGAAAAACCTGTTGTCAAGGATTCGGTTAAGGATAAAAAACCGCAAAACACCTTAAACAAGAAGGATGATCATTACCGTAGATTTGGAAGCTATTTGCTTAGTAAGAAGCAAAGTATTGGCCGGATAAAAAACCGCCAGTATGGTATTATTTTAAGTGTTGAAAACATCGCTTTTAATAAGGAAGAGCTTTATTTTGTGATTCAAATTGAGAATAGGTCAGCCCTGGATTACGATTTCAATTTTTTAAAACTGGCCATTGAAACCCGAAAAAAGGGGAAGAAGAAATCCTTACAACGCTTATACCAAGAGCCGGTTTTTAAGTACAACTTACCGGATAAGATTGAAAAAAAACAAACGGTAAGATTGGTTTATGTGTTGCCAAAATTTTCCTTATCGAATGACCGCAGAGCGGTTTTAGAGCTCAATGAAAAGAACGGAGAACGGGATTTAAAGCTAAAGGTATCGCATCGGTTCATTAATAATCCTAATTAACATTTATTTGAAAAAAAGCAGTTTTTTCTTTAGTAGCGCAATTATATTCTGGTGATGAAAATAGGATTTATTTCCTTCAGGATTACTAAAATCGTGGCCGCAAGTTTTTATTTCGGTAATAAGTCAATTTTAAATATATCACAGTCTCTGGATATGCTAATCTTTTCAGCATACAAGGAATGTTTATAGAAAATAAAGGTGCATAATCCGACTCTAAGATCTTGGATGAACAATAAGAAGGTGAAGTAACTTGGATTAAATATTCAACATCATAGAATCCCAAACCCGGTATTTTAAAAATGGTATGTGTAAGGTTATACAAATTGGCCCAAGAGAGAAAGTTCCCTTTTTAAAAGAGGTGAATGTGGCATTGTGCCGTGTGTCGATTAAAAAGAAAAAGAAGACCTAACTAAGGATCTTTTAATGTTTCACTTCATTCGCCAACCACACCCCGTATTTTTTCCAAAGTTCATACATTACTAACCATTCCGATATCCAAGGCATTACATCTACAAAATTTAAATCTAAATATCGCGGAAGATCTTTTGGGTAATATAAGCACAAACTATTACCGGGATATAAGTGTGGAACTTTTCCAAATTGTATATTACTATCATTAAGAATAAAAATCTTTTCTTTTCTATAGGTTTCATTGATATCATATACTGCCAGGATTTCATATTCTTTTTTACACCCCTCCGGTTTGATTTTCCCCTTACCTAATAATTTCCCATCTTTTACCACAGTGTGTAACCAAGGAAAGTTTCTCTCAACTAATTCCTTCTGAATATAGGCAGCTACATAATTTTTTGAATCTAGAGGAATAAGTCTTGTCTTTAGCATCAATTCATTGCCGCCGTAATTTCGATTGGCCTTACTTTCATACCCAATATTTTTTGTAATATTTCCTTTTTGATCTACGTAATTTTTACTTCCCATTACAGTTAGACCCACTTTCTCAAGTTTGTTTCCCTTACCTTTAGATAATTTTTCCAGCTGATTTTTTAAAATGGTTTTAGTTCTTGTGCTACCAAAAAGTTCTTCAGCTACTCCAAAATCTCCCTTTTTAAGACGCTCCCATTTTTCTTTATAACTTTCAGCGAATGCTATAAATTGGACGTAATATTCTTTATCCTTGTCCCATTTATCTGTAAAATCTTCATCGGGATTTACAGGATTCAATACTTTGATCCTTTTGTATATACCACGATGCTCAAAAAGGTTCTGATAATCTGAATAATTACTTAAAATACGATTTAAAACATTGTCTATAGTTTCATAAATAGACGCCTCTCCTTGATAAAATTGCCCAAAAATGGTAGTCAACACAATACTTGAAGTCCTGTGTTTGGAGTTTTTGTTAAAAAAAATATCCCGATAACGTTTGGTAAGCTGAACAGCCCTTTTCAAAGGTTCTTTTGAATAAAAATCCTCTTCGGGTAAGTCCTCCTGTTCGGCTTTTGCTTCAGCTAAAGTGGTAAAATTTTCAAATGCCTTTCTCAGTAAAATAGGCTGGCGTACATCTTTTGCTATATCTAAAAACCAACTAATGTAACCTTTCGGAAATGTAGAAGTCCAAGATGCCAGCTCACGGTCTGGAACCATTAATTTGTTCTCATTAACAACAACAATGCAACCTGGAAGAATGTCTAAATGAAAATCGCCAGAATAATTTATCCTTGCGCATCTGTTTTTAGGTACTAGTTTGGAGCAATAAATATCATTGTCTCTGAGCACCCGTATTAAATGATTGTAAATTTCTGATGAAGTATATTTATTGTATAGATCTCTAATATGGACGACAATATCCAAATCAAATTCATCCTTACCAAAGGGTTTAGTGGTTGTGCCAATAGCCTTTGATCCCTGTGGGTAAACCACAAAGTCAATCTTGGAGAAAAAAACAGGGTCAGCTTTTAAAACATCGTAAATGGCATTATAGGCAGATTCCATTCTCTTGGAACGTGAATTATCTAGCTCAAGTGATTCTGCCATTCTTGCGAGTAAGTCTTCCCTCTGAAATCCGTGATTATATAAGTATTCTTGAAAATTCATCTATATAATAAATTTAGTGTGTTGTCCTATTTTTAATTTATGATCGTTAAAACATTCTTTCTCGATTTCATCCTTTGTTACAAATGCATATTGATTTGTAAATGCATCTTGTGCAAATAGCATTTTCAATTCTTGGAATTGATGAGAATTGAGCTCTATTTGGAATATATCGTAAATAAGAGTGTGATACTGTTCATTCTTGAATCTATTTTGCTTACTAAGAATATTCTCATGCGAGCATAAATACTCCGCACGTATCGACTTAAAATTTTTGTGGCTTACAATATTAGTTTCCAAAAGTTCTTCATAAAATTCTCGCCATACTCCAGTTTCCCTTTCTTTTCGGGACTTAAACCACCGGATTACTTCTGGAATGTACTTCGCCTTTACAAAAAAACGTAAATCATCAGGGTTTTTCTCATCAGATTTTGGGTGCGCATCCCAATCCTTATAAATATCTTTATTTCCAACAATTTTATAAACTCCACCTACAGGCTGATATTGGTCAACCTTTGAACCCTTTACAAGGAAATACCGTTCTATACCCGAGAGCTTAATTCTCATCAAGTAACTTAACGATACATAAGTAGTCTGGTTGGGTATAAATAAGGAGCATCTTATAGAAGTCCAAAAATACTTCCCTTGACATTTCATAGTTTCATAAACACCCATGGCACAAGTTGACAAAAATGCAAACGCAACAGTAACAAGAATTTCTCTATGAAAATCTGTTACTGGATTTAGGTAAAAATATCTATAGATCAAGTACCCTACAGAACAGAGAAAAACTAAAACATATCCGAAAAATCTTCTTAACTCTTTACTCATCTGTAGAAATTAATCTTAAGAAAATAGCACTTGCCAAAATGACAAATCCGGTAGCTACCTGGCTACTTTCGATTTTTCCAAACTGCACCCAATTCGCAACATGTTCGCAATTGAAGTTTATGAGGCTATAGCGTTGGCCCAATTTTGAATAAGCTCGTTTAATAGCTTCATTACGTTGGAAATATGAACCATTAAATCTTCTAATTTTAGTAGGTTCATAATCCTGTAACAGCATAATTAGTTCAGGATAAGATAACTCCTTAACACCATCAGCTATGTTTCCTATGAAAGTATTATTTCCTACATATACAATATAATGATTAAAGATTCGTGCGAGACCCTCACGTTTTTTTGCTAATATCACGTCTCCTGGATAAAGCATTTGTAAATTTGGTAATGTATTTATCATAGTTTTATTTTTCTTCTCTAACGCCTTTAAATTTTCCACCAGTGGTCTTAGCATCCATAAACTGGCCATTTTCAGCATTTCTTTTCACATACAAGTTTGTTTTTGGATTAAGTACTTGTGACCTTTGTTTTACAGCTCCTTTTCGAGCATTATCCCCATATGGTTTATTTTTTGCCATTTTAGTATTTGTTAAAAAAATTATTAAGTTTGCTTTCGCGTGTTACTATCTAGAGTACTCAGAACCGTACCCAACGCTTTTGCGTACTAGAAATGAAACCATACATGTCCGATTGGAACAAACTTAAAGATGAGCCTACATCAAGATTGACTGAGTTATTTCAGGATAAGGATAGTACTGAATCTCAAAAAAATAATGCCTTTCATGCCATTTGCTATAGGTTTAAGGATGTGGTATTAGAAAGGAGTGAAATTGTATGTAAAAGATTTGGCCACGAAATTACTGTTGCAGAACAAATTACGACCGCCACATTCACCTCATACGCAAAAAAAGGTGATTTTCAAATAGACAAGGCTTCTGTGCAAGATGTAGAGGATGCATTTAAACGCTATTTATTTAAAATAGCTAAGAATGAACTCACAAACTATTATCGATCCGAACAAAGAAAAAAAGATTACCCATATGATGGAACTGAACGGATTATAACAGAACTGCCCGTATTGGAAGGGATGAAATTAAATTTAGAACAATCTATTATTATCAAAGCTGTAGAATCTCTTACACCTTCACAGAGAACAGTTTATTTAACCTACAAACAATATGAGAAGTTGGGGTTCAATCTACCTAAAAAACTCTTAGAAGAACTTCGGGAGCATCTTGGAGGTATATCTCAAACTACCATTCGCACATATAAAAAGGAAGCTCTTGATAAGATAAAGAGCTATACTGAAGTAATGGAATTAACTAAAGAATTATCAGATGGAAAAGTCTAAAATTGACCAAATATTAGGTTCTTTAGGTTTTGGTTTTCCTGAAAGCAAAGAAGAGAATATTGCATTTGAAAAAAGTTTCAAAGACTATAATTTCGAAGCTGATGCCAAAAAAATAGATTCAGAAAAAATTTTAAAAAACTTGAAGCCTATAAAAAAGGCAACAAACATTGATTACCATCGTAGAACAGTGTTAGCGGCTGAAATAGTTTATCAACTGCATCAGGAAAACACTTTAGGTCACCTAAAACTCCAAAAATTAATATATCTCTGTCAAAATTCCGCCGAGATGGACCTATATACTAATTTCCTTAAGCAAGCTATGGGTCCATATGATAATAGATTAATGAGGTCACTCGATAAGCAGTTCAAAGCAAATCAATGGTTTCAATTTTCAAGAGGTGAATATCTTAAATATCAACCGCTCTCAAAAATAGGGGGTCATAAAGAGTGGTATGAACGTTATTTTTCAGATCAGCTTGTGAAAATAAATTTTATTATAGAAAAATTTAGAAAAACTAAAACTAAGACTGTCGAATTAATTGCGACTGTTTACGCTTGTTGGAAAGAAGCTCTTGAAGAAAACCAACTTCTAAATGATGAAATTTTAATCAGAAAATTTTACAATTGGCATCCGGATAAATCCAAATTTACCAGACAGGAAATAATTAATACTATTAAATGGATGAAAAATGAAGGTTTCTACCCAAAGTTCCATTCTTAAAAATAAATTTAATTGCCAAATATCGATTTCACCTCCTCGTAAATCCTGTCAAAATTGGCCTTTAACTCAGCCTTGGTAAACGCTTTACATTTTTCAGGTTGCTGGCGTATAATATCAGGTAATTTAAACTGTACTTTTTTGTCTTTTCCGTCGGCATAAGTGATAAACTCCCCCTGCTTTAAGCGGAAGAACACTTCAGCCCTAATTTTAGGAATCTCACGCTCCCCGGTAGTTACACGGGTATCGAAATCGAGGCTATAGCCACGGTTAATACTGGTGGTTTCCTTCTTTACAATTTCAAAGAAGCGTTCGTAATATTTAGCGGTATCGGGATCGTTCACTTTTCCGAAGAACTGATAGGAAAGGTTGCTCAGAATGGCCTTGCTTGCCTTTTCCCCATACATTATATCGTTTTGAATCTTATCCTGCATTACGTAGATTGTAGCGATATCATAACTTCTTAAGGTTGCCGGGATCCGGTGCATATTTAGCAAACGAATTGTCGGCGCCTCCTCCATAAGTAAGAATGATGGTTTAGAATTCCGAACGCTCATTTGTTTAGTTATCGTATGGATGATGGTGGCTATGACCGGAGAGTAGGAAGATTCGTATTTTGGATTATTTACTACGGATATAACAGCAGGGTTATCTTTATTATTAATATTAAGAGGTACTTCATCTTTAGAAAGGACCATAAAAATTTGTTGGGTACTGATCCTTTTAAGCGCATTGGCCAGGGTACTTTTCACCCCTGCCGTTTGCCGCTCAGAATCTTTACCGCTAATAAAGGCATCGGCCATCGCTCGGGAGGTGGTATTTGTTTCCAAAAACTGGATCAGGCTATCGGTATCCAGGTACTGGTAGATAGCGATAAGATGCGGAAGGGTGCAAAACTTCGGGTAATCCGTTTTTAATTTCCAGATCAGTCCCCCGATCAGCCCTTCCGCGGCATCATTAAAAAACTTGGTAGTCCCTGAAGTACCTGATTCCCGTTGCTCCAGGAGGTTTTCCACCAGAATCCGGGAAACCTCATTGACACTTTCCTCGTTCTCCAGGTATCGTGGAGCGATGGGATTCACCCTGTGGAGGATCTTATCAAAGGAAATAATCTTAAAGGGAATTTCCCGGTCTTTGAATAGCGGGTAGGCCATTTCGGTAAGCTCAAAATCCTTATAATCATGGATCACCCCACAAAAATTCTCCTTTCGAAAATGCTGTAAAAAGCCATACACCACGCTTTCGGTCTTACCGCTTCCGGCAGAGCCAATAACGGAAGCACCCCGTTTAATATTCTCCAGTTTAAATTTTGCTTTGGTGGTTGCAAAACCGACCTGATATTTTCTATCGATCTTTTTATTATCCTCAGTCTTATGTAAAAATACATACATCAGGGTATTGACCAGGAGCAACGGACATCCCAGGAATAATAAAGCCGGAATCCACTGGTTATCCTGGATCCCATAAATACCAAGGGCGCCCATTAGGAATAAATTCAAAACAAAAGCAAATCGGTTAACTAGCCTAAAACATATATAGAACAATATGCTTACCAGCCCGATGATCATAAGCAGTCTAAAAAGGTTTTCTATTTCCATAACTTTTAAAATTAAATACCTATTGAACTTGATTTAACGGCTACCGCTACCCCTTTCTTAAGCCTGTTAAAAATTTTGAGGGCAAGTTGTGCCTGCGAGGTTGGAATGCTGGGCATCATCGGGACACCCGATTCCCGGATGAGTTTAAAAGCAAGTACTTTTTCGTTAGCCGGTAATCCCATTAGCGCGGTAAAATAGTGGTTCGGGTTTTTGATAAATTCCTTTCGTGCCGTATAGGTTTCCACAAAATTGCGCTGGTAACCGAAGGTTTTATCAAAGGTCTTTTCTGCCTTTTCAAAAAATCGGTCCCGATCAAATCCGCGTTTAACGGTTTTGCCATTAAAGTTAACTTCTGAAGCTTTGTATTTACTTCCCGGGGACAAGCTAACCGAATTAGAGGCATCCTTTCTACTTACGATAATATGGATATGGCTTTGGTTGCCTGCTTTGGGCATCCCCTGTACGATTCGCTGACCATCTTGCCGATGTGGCGCCTGTACTTCCAGTTTCTCAATTTCCTTTTCCCGTTTTTTAATACTTCCCTGCGTCAACCCGCTTTCAATTTTTCGGATATCACTTTTGAGTTGAAGAATTTTAGTAGTATATGGCTGGTTTTCGCGAACCTGTCGGTCGGTACCTTTAAAACTCCGGCTATGTTCGATTTTCGCGTAATATTTAATATCATTTATATTTATCGGCCTTCCTTTTATTTCCCGGTTAAAGCAAGCCACATAATCCTTCATCAGTTCCCGGGTATACCTTTTTAGATCCCTCCTACTATTTTGCAGGCGTTTTAATTCGTACTTGGAAGGGCTGACGGTTATGGAATAGAACTTCGGTTCTTTCTTTTTGAGCTTAGCGGTATTGGTATCAATTTCTTTGACGACTTTCTCCGAGGTGATAGCATCCTCATGTTGATTAAAGAAATGTTCCTTTGACCCTTCTTCCACCCCTTCATTTTCCTTTTCGAGATAGCTAACAAAACCGGCCGAACTTTGGGAATAATTTCCCCCTAACTTCTGAGGTGTTATTGTGATATACATAGCCGGAAATTTTACAGGTTATTATCAGAAAAGTTCTTTTCATCCCTACCATCTTGTTCCTGTTTGGGAATACCATCTTTTTTCTCCCGGAGGATTTTCTTCTCCAGGATTAGGGGTTTCTTTTGAGGTACTTCGGTTTGGAAAAGTGAAGCGATCATCGCTGCGGTAGGTTTTGTTTGGGTTTTTTCCATATCACGCATAATGGCAATAACTGCATTGATACGTTTCTTAAAAGAAGCTTCGATAGTCCTGCCGGTTGGGCCCAATCTTTCGTGGGGAGAAATTTCATTATAGAAGAAAAAGTCGAGCATTGTTTCCAGGGCTTCGGTGTGTGATTTGAAGTGTGTTCTTGAAAATTCCTGAAAACGTTTTGCTGTTTTCTTTTTGAACCTGATGCCGATAAATGAGTCCATAATTCGCCGATTTGTCGCAAATTCTTCCCTAAAAATGGGCTCTGGCAGGACATTTGTAGCAAACTGCTTAAACTGAAGAATTTTAATAAATTTCAAACAACTGATTTACAGTTATTTAAAAACGAAAAGGAGTGCTTAACATCGCGTAGCGTGTTACCCTCTTGCTACTCCTTTTCGTCCCGCAGCGCGGGACAAAAATGCCGTACAATTTGGTCTGTTGCCTGTCCTTATAGACAGTCAAAAGCCACTTGCCAATTCCCGGAAAAATTTCCGAATTAATAATTTTTTGATGTGCAGGAATATCGGCGAAAGTCAAAAATGGATACACTGCGTAAATTTGAATACTGAAAATCAGTGTAATAAAGATACATTATTTTTACAAAATTAAGGCAAAGAATACCTGACGAATAAACTTTTTGCTATATTTAAAATCATTTAAATTTTTCATTTAATGAAAGAAAGGAAAATCCAGATAACAGGGATTTTCCTTTTTTACTTGAACTGAACGTAAAATGCTTCATATTTTTAAGCACCACCAACCAGGCTATTTTGCGCGTTCCTGTTATAGAACTGCTTTGCTTAAAAGATTCATTAAGAAATATCTGAGCCTAAAAAAACACCCCTAAAATTAGAAGTGTTTAAAATCTGGTTAGCATTGGCCAGGTAAATTACAGAATGCCTTCATCTTCAAAGCTGTAATAATTACCATCAGGAATTAGAATAATATGATCCAGTACTTTAACATCAAAAAAAGATGCCGCATTTTTAATTTTCCGGGTCAGGCTTTTATCTGCTTCACTTGGTTTAAGGGTTCCACTGGGGTGATTGTGCATTAAAATTATTGCCGTGGTCAAGGACTTTAATACTACTGCGAATAGGATTCGAATATCGACCAGGGTCCCTGTAATACCTCCATTAGAAACTTCATAAATTCCTTTAACCTTATTAGCATTATTAAGCAGTATAATTTTAAAAGTTTCCTGCAATTCAATATTATTTTTATTCCAGTGGTTAAATGCCAAATCGGCCGCACATCTCGAACTGGTTATTTTTGGAAGCAAATTTGTTTTTAAGCTTCCGCTGTAGCTTACCGCTATTTCATTAACTTTGGATTTCATTATTAGCTTATTTAAAGGGTTAATAATTAAAAGAGGGCGAAACTTTCGACGATGACGCCCTCTTTGTTTTTACTCGAGAATTAAAAAGTCCAGGTAGCTTAATTACCGGAAGCTTCTCCACTTCCCAAAAACAGGATTTCACTAACTAAAATTTCGGTAACATATCGTTTCTCCCCGCTTTGGGTTTCATAGGATCTGGAAGTCAGTTTGCCGCGGATGGCCACTTCTTTACCTTTATCGACATATTTTTCGATAAGCTCTGCCTGTTTTCCCCAGGCCACTACATTGTGCCAGTCGGTTTGTTGAATTTTCTCCCCTTCCCTGTGGTAGTACTCATTGGTAGCCACTGAAAATCTGCTTACTTTTTTACCACTTTCAAAATTTTTGATTTCAGGGGCATTCCCCACATTTCCGATTAACTGTACTTGGTTTCTTAGATTACTCATAATTAAAAGATTTAGATATCTGATTTTTCAGCAGACAGGTTAAACATTGATTTACTTATTATATCCGGAGCGTTTTCCTTTTTTGATTTTTTTACTTCGCTTCCGGATATGTTGTTTTGAAATGATTTCATGATTTTAATTTTTGATTTACTTCCTATAGTGCCGTTTGCTGTTACCTTTTTGATGCTGATACATTTTCAATATTTAGAATTAGGGAAGGTTTATAAAAAGGAGGGACGACTGGCTTATGCAACCTGGACTAACTTCTAAATATTGGTATTTTGCATTACAAAAAGGCAGGAACAGCTACGGCCGGAAGGAAATAAAAATACTGAAATTGAAAAACAACCGGAAGCGAAGTAAATGATTGAATGGAATCCTTTTTTTTATTGTTAATTTTGCAAATTCACCTATAACATCCCTTCTATGATAGAAACCATTAAAATGTTAACACTTCGCGCCCTTGTCAGTGACGAAAGCCTTATGTATGGGCTAGTTCTAAAAGGAGGTAATGCCTTGCAATTGGCCTATGGAATGACGGATCGTGCGTCAATGGATATTGACTTCTCCATTTCAGGTGATTTTACAACGTATGAAATTGGAAGGATAGAGAGTATTCTATATGGTCTTTTAAATAACGAGTTTGAAAAACATAATCTGATGGTATTCGATATCCAATTTTATGAAAAGCCAAAACAACGGGACGTAAAGGAATGGAAAGGGTATAAATTAGAGTTTAAGGTTATTGGTGCAGATGAATTTGATCCAGATGATATTGATAAATCCAGAAGAAATGCATACGTAATCTATGATAATAATTCTACTAAATTTCAAGTGGAAATAAGCAGTTATGAATATACAGATCCTAAAAAGTTAGTGGAATTAGAAGGAACTGTATTTTATGTTTACACCCCTGAAATGATCGTACTGGAAAAAGTCAGGGCACTTTGCCAATCAATGCCTGACTATAAAAATATAATCCCTACTGCCAAAGTAAAAGGTAGAGCTAGGGACTTTTATGATATCTGGAACATCTGTCAAACCTATAAAATAGATTTTGGAGCGGAGAAAAGTAAAAATATGCTGAAACATATATTTGATGCAAAACGTGTTCCCCTGGAGTATTTAAATTATTTCGAAAAGTATAAAGATTTACAGAAAGAAGATTGGAACAACGTCGTTGACACTTTGACCATTGAAAGTAAAGAAGGGTTCGATTTTTACTATGACTTTGTATTACAGAAGGTAGAAGAGCTTAAAATCCCATAGGAAAATAGATTCCCCATTTTTCATTTAATTTCGTTTTGGACATATTATAAGTGAGGTAAAAATTAATGTCTGTTTTTTTATCGAGAAATAATGATAATAGCTTATTATCACATCCTGCCTTTTCAAGATAAAAACCTATGAGTTGATGGTAGGGATAGATGTAATCAAGTTGATTTAAATAATGATCAAGAATATTTAAATCAACATCTTTTAGTGCGTTTTTAAAAGCTTCCAATACTTCAAATACACCACCGGAGTATGCGGGTCTAACAGCAATATCAATTAACGTCCGTTCCAAATCGGTAACTCTAATTTTCTTTTTCGTTTTTACCCCAATATCTATTGAATTAGTTTTCTTTTGTAAAAAAGTATAGCGATAGCCATCTTCTTCCGACTTGTAGACTTCAGTTGTCATTCGCTGCGGCTTAGAAAATGCTTTATCCACGGCAGCTTGTTCCAAATGAATTGTGTCAGTATTATAGGAGCCATACTGATCGAAGCTAATAAAAATGGTTTTTGGAATCTGTAATGTAATTTGATGAACCTGCATTGCAGAAAAATTACTAAGATATCCGTCCTTTTTAATTGTTAGCCCTTTTTGAAAATGCGTTGCCCGGGATTTATTCCAAAGCTGTTTAACAGAGCCACTAGACTGATGTATCAGTTTTTCTTTATGTAGGATATCATTTGCTTCGAGAAAGGAGAGAAAGTGTTTGTAGTTCCGATAAGCTGCAATATTCCATTCCAAACGATGACGATCAAAGATATCTATAAGATCGTTCCTTGTGTAAGATAGGGGTTGGGCTTGCTCAAATAAAGTTTTGATATCATCTTTAGCCCGCAAAAAGGACTCTATTCTCATAACTCATCTTTCATAGTATTATATATAATACTATGATGCAAATCTATACATTTTTTTTATAAAAAGCAAACAAATGCTCGCTTTAAAAAAACTCATAAAATCCATATTATAATATCATATATGATATTATAATGCTAAGGTATAAGAAAAAATTCGAAAATCAAGTTGCGGATAAATTATTTCGGAGCAAGTAGAAATAATAGGATTTGATTTTAATTAATTACAAACAGTACAGATATATATGCCCTGATGAAAAGAATCAGTATTCTGTACCTATTCTGTACCCATTGCAAAAAAGAAAGGCTTCACATTTCTGTGAAGCCTTGTCTTTGCTAGTAGCGGGAACTGGACTCGAACCAGTGACCTTCGGGTTATGAGCCCGACGAGCTACCTACTGCTCTATCCCGCGATGTATGAATTCAATATCTTTTCAAAGCTTCGGGTTATAATCCCGATGTGCGGTTTTTATGCTGAGCTTGCCGAAGCATACTGCTTGATCCCGCGATATTGGACTGCAAATATAAGACAGAATTTAAGTTCTCACCAAGCTTTTTGAGGAAAAAATTCAAAGATTTTTAGCAATCAAATCCTACAGATTAACAACCAGGTAATTAGAATGTCAATTACTGTTCAATATTCCTAACCTCAAACGCTGCCAGTGCATTCTCCTCAAAACGCACCTGAAATTCGATGGGATTGCAGCAATTTTCGCAGTCTTCAATATAGGTCTGCGCTGCAACCGAAGGATCCAGTAGCACCGAAATCTCTTCCCAGCAATACGGACATTGAAAAAAATGCTCAAACATTTTCCGAAGATATTAGTTATACTCCTCCAATTCCAACTGCAGTTCTTCCCACTGCTCCATCAGGTTTTCCAGCTCCTTTTTCCGGGCGTGGTACTTGTCCAGGAAATCGGGCTTCGAGATAGTTTCCTCATAATTGGTTGCCAGGGCCACATCCTTTTCCTTCAGCTCCCTCTCAAGTTTCCCGATCTTCGATTCGGCCTTGCTAAGCTTGTTCTTTAAAGACTTCAGTTTTTTCTGATCCTTATAACTCTGTCCTGCGGAAACCGCATCACCGGCAGATTTGCTTTTTTCCACCTTATCCCTTTTCTCAACTGCCCGCATGTCATCCAGCTGGCGCTGCTCCAGGTAAAAATCGATATCTCCCAAATATTCCTTGAGATTCCTGTTTTTGAACTCATAGACAAGGTTGGTCAACCCCTGCAGAAAATCCCGGTCGTGAGAAACAATGATAAGCGTTCCTTCGAAGGTTTTGAGCGCTTCCTTCAACACGTTCTTAGATTTAATATCGAGGTGGTTCGTAGGCTCATCCATCACCAGCACGTTAAATGGCTGCAAGAGCATCTTACAAAGCGCCAGGCGGTTTCTTTCACCTCCCGAGAGTACCTTCACCTTTTTATCCACTTCCTCTCCGCGAAACAGGAAAGAACCCAGCATATCGCGAACCTTGCTGCGGTTGGTCTCGTTGGCAGCATCAACCATAGTGTCGTGAACAGTTTTCCCTCCTTCAAGATAATCTGCCTGGTTTTGGGCAAAATAACCCAGCTGCACATTGTGCCCCAACTTTATCTTTCCCGAATGCGGAATTTCATCGATGATCATTTTAGCCAAAGTCGTTTTCCCTTGCCCGTTTTGACCAACAAAAGCGATCTTACTGCCTCTTTCGATAAGAAGATTTACATCTTCCAGCACCTGATGCTTACCGTAGGCCTTCCCGGCATGCTCTGCTTCAATTACCACCTTTCCAGGTTGCACAGACACAGGAAACCTGATGTTCATCACGGCATTGTCATCTTCGTCGACTTCAATACGGTCGATCTTGTCGAGTTTTTTAATAAGAGATTGTGCCATGGAAGCCTTGGTGGCCTTGGCGCGGAATTTCTCGATAAGCTTCTCGGTTTGCTCTATTTCCTTTTGCTGATTCTTCTGCGCGGCCAGCTGCTGCTCTCTTAATTCCTGCCGAAGTTCAATAAATTCGGAATAGGGCTTTTTATAGTCGTAGATCTGCCCAAGTGAGATCTCAATGGTCCTGTTGGTCACATTATCGAGGAACATCTTATCGTGAGAAACCAGAATTACACAACCAGGATAGTTATTTAGGAAAGACTCCAGCCAGATGATACTCTCGATATCCAGGTGGTTAGTAGGCTCATCCAGCAGCAGCATATCGTTGTTCTGAAGCAGCAGCTTAGCCAGCTCGATCCTCATCCGCCAACCTCCTGAAAAAGTATCGGTCAACTTGTCGAAATCGGCGCGTTTAAAACCAAGTCCCAGCAACACCTTTTCTGTTTCCCCTTCGTAGTTATATCCACCAATGATCTCGTATTTGTGCGTAATTTCGCTCAGATCCTGAATGATCTGCATATAGCTCTCGCTCTCATGATCTTCGCGCGTGGCCAATTGATGGTTGATCTCATCCATCTGCTTTTCAAGCTTCTTGATCTCTTCAAAAGCCTGCTGCGCCTCTTCAAGCACAGTTCTCCCCTGCACAAAATCGATATCCTGCTTCAAAAAGCCTATTTTCAGCTCCTTATCTTTGGCAATCTGCCCGCTGTCGTACTCCTGCTCCCCGGCAATGATCTTCAGCATCGTAGATTTTCCCGCACCATTTTTACCAATAAGACCTACACGATCTCCGGCACCAAGCCTAAAGGTAATTTCCTCAAACAAATACTCGCCCTGAAACGAGACAGACAGATTATGAATATTAAGCATTAAATCAGTTTATTTTTTGCAAAGATGCCTAAATTTGTAACGCAAAAAAAATGATTGACTGTTCAAACTCAGCTGCATAAGATTGCACTGCGTGAAAGTGCCATGTTCAGGCCTGTAGCAACTAAAACTTCTCTGAATGAAGATCCTGAAAGGAACAAAATTATACAGCATGCTTACCGGCACCTGCCCGGTATGTCATGAAGAAAGTATGTATAAGGAATCAAATCCATACAAGATAGGACGCCTGTTCGATATGCATGAACGCTGCTCAAACTGCGGGACCAAATACAAGATCGAACCTTCTTTTTTCTACGGCGCCATGTACGTGAGCTATGCTGTGGGAATCGCTTTCGCGGTTGCAGCTTTTATCATCTCCTTCTTTTTCTTCGGAAGCGGACGCACCACAAGCTTTATTGCAATTGTAGCTACGCTAATTGTTTTTATGCCAGTGATCATCAGGCTTTCCAGAAATATCTGGATCAATTTCTTCTTTAATTACGATAAAAACGCCGGAAAGAAACCAAAAAAGACTGCCGGTCAGGATTTGTAGTATTTACGGGTAAACCGCTGCAGATCGGTTTCCGGGGAAAGCGGAGTGCCATTTTCAGCAAAATTAACGAGCTCTTTCCCGAGGCTCGGGGCGATAAGTACGCCACGACTTCCAAAACCATTACAGCAGAAAATGTTTTCATGCTCCGGATGCTGCCCCGCCAGCGGACGCCTGTCGGCTGTTGCTGGCCTTATTCCTGCTTCCTGGTCTACCACTTCATAACTACAGCTTATCGACCGGTCCAGCTGTTCTTTTAGCATTTCGCGCGCCTCTTGGGTAGGCTCCTGCGATTTATCCTTGTGATTGTAGGTGGCGCCTACCTTGTAAAGGTCATTGCCGAGTGGAATTATAAAACTGGAGGATTTCACCGCTTTTTCCAGCTTAAGCTCTTCGGAATAGATCGTGATATACTCGCCCTTATTGCCTCTTAGCGGCAGATAATTGAAAAACGGATTCCGGGTGAGGCCGAAGCCTTCGCAAAAGATGATCTTGCGCGCGGTTTCAGATTTATAATGAAGCTCATTTTCTTCCAATTTCAGCTCTTCATAATCGAATCTTTCAAAGCTGATCTTTCCCTGCTTCTCCAGGTAATGCCGATATTCCTTCAGCAGGGTATCGGTGTCAATATTTCCGGTGTGGAGGACTTTTCCGAAGGAAAAATCCGATTTCAGATGAGGACTCACCTCTTTTTGCAATTCCGTAGAAAGAAAAGGTGACAATTTAGGCTTATCGGCTGCCTCAAACCAGTTATTCTGTTCTTCAGCCGAATGGAACTTGCGGTAGATATTCCATAAATGCAGGATTTTCACCTGCAGTTTTTCTTCAAGTTCCCTGTAAAATGGAAGAGCGGTCTCTAACTGCTCATCTGCTTTCCATGCAAGGGTAAATCTTTTCAGAATTACAGGATTGAAGATTCCTGCAGCCACCAAAGAAGATTTCTGAGAGTAATCTTCAAAGACGCGGAAGCTCTTGTTCTGCCGTTCCAGTTCAGCAGTAACGGCAAGGCCGCTCAGGCCCATTCCTACAACGAAATAATCTAACATCGACCCAAAGTTAACATTTCTGCAAAAAAACGAGGTGCAAAAATGCCCAAAAAAAAAGCGCTCCAGGAGGAACGCTTTTAGTTTTTATGTAGAAGGAATTAATAATTCCACATATCCTGTTCAAAGTTCCGGATCTGTTCTTTGATTCGCTGTGATTCCAGAAGCTGCATAAAGGCATTGTCGACAATATACTCGTCGATCTTACGATCCCCCTGCACGTTATCTTCTTTGTAGATAACCCCTTCAAAACGGCGGGAATTAAGCAGCATGTCAAAAGAAAGATCCTGCGCGGTATTTCCTCCATTAAAGACATTTGCATCATGTAAAATTTGGCGGGCATCGGGATACCACACCCAGAACAGCTCTACAAGATCGGTCTGGCCGGAATCAATAAAGTTTACATCGGGCGCAACGGGTGCGATTCCCAGTAAACGATACTTCAATTCAGCCTGACGCTTGTCGAAATACCACATTCCGCGGATATGATACTCTGCTATATCAGCTGAGCTCAAATCCCTTCTGTCAATATATTGCTGGCTCACTTCCTCTCCGGCGTTGTACTGCTCGATACCAAGATCGGTTGTATCTACCTTTGAGAGTGTAGCACCGATGTCTTTAAGGGTACGCTTTTCCGTGAAATAAGAATCGGCATAAATATTCTTGATATCGCCATCCTTTATTCCCTTCATCAAAACATCGTAGAGAGATCTTCTGCTTGAACCTATGTTATTGGTATCAATGGGATAATACAGAGGAAAATTCACCCTTTCATCAAGGTCAATGATCTCCCAGACCCCTTTGGCCCAGAGTATATCCCTGTCACCCACATAACCGTATTCAAGCGGCTTATCGTTCTTATCGGCTATGATCTGAGCTTCCGTTTTCTGCCCAATCTCCTCGGGAGTATCAGCATTCAGAATATTGGCCTGTCCGTAGGTAGTTCCTACAGCAAAAAGACACAAAAAACCATAACTCAAAAATCCTCTCCAGCTCATTGTATTCTTATTTTATTAATTAGTAAGCTCCACGAATACAGGCGACACTTTCTTAAGCTTATAACCTGAATTCCCTGCGAGCTGTGCTTCAACATCATAGACTTGAACGGTCTCTCCTCTTCCGGCTCTTCTCAAGGCAGCTTTGGCGCGTTCATCCAGCTTGTTTCCGTTAACCTGAATAGTAGGCTGGCCTGAAACTTTAAATTTAAATCCGGTCACCCTTAGATCAAGATCGAAATCGAAATCGGGAAGGGCCGCACCCACGGTAGAAATTTCCAGACTGTTGCGTTGCATTTGTACTGCCCCGTCTTCACCTCTAATAGTTCCTACCGGACGTGGAATATCCTTGATTCTGAAAGTAGAACTTGAAGGATAGCTTTTCCCGTCAATAGTACCGGTTACGTTAATCTTCACCTCTCTCTGTTGAAGAGTGGTCACGTTGATGGCATAGTTACTGCCTGAAGTGTGAGACAACCCGGGAGCTGAAGCGCTGATCTTATTATCAGGCACTCCTGCCATAGAAATGGTAAGCGGGTTTGAAACCCCACGGTAAAGTACATTCATCTTGTCGGCAGAAATAACCGCAGAATTCGGCTTCGGAATAACAGAGAATTCCTGATCTACTTTCACAGGAGTCTCTTTTCCCTCTTCTTCAAAAATCAGTTTCCCTGCCAGCTTGTGTTGCCCTGCATTTCCTGCATTC
>CAVUJH010000012.1:0-82215 GCA_963741775.1 uncultured Flavobacteriaceae bacterium
TTTGAAAAGCCTTCACAGCTATGTGGAGGCTTTTTTTATGAAATAAATTCAAGGTTCTTCAGCTAGAAAATTCCGGATCATTCCTAAATGTTGGGGATTAGGCAAAAATTGTGGTTAATCTAAACAGGAAGAATTCAATATTTTTTACTCCTCTAAACTGGCTTCTAAAAGCTTTTATTTTTGCATTAAATGATTCTGCAGAGGCGTTGGTACTCCTGTTATAAAAGTAGTTTAAGATCGTTCTGTAATTTAGCTTGATACTATTGGCGACAGTATTAAAGGCTTTAAAACCGGTTTCTTCCACTTCTTTATACCAATGCGCCAGCTTTGTCATGGCGACACCTTTGTCTTTAGTTTGGTTAAAAATGTTTCTTAAGTTATTTACCAGAGAATAAGCCTGATGGATATCAGGGTACTCCTTGAAGAGGATCTCTGCACGTTTTGATTGCTTTTTTGTCCAATTGGAGGTCGCTTTGTAAAGCAAATATCTGCTTCGTGCGAGTATTTGCTTATGAGAGTCACCATTAGAGAGCAGCTCCGGTATATATTGCCTTCCTTTTTGTCTGGTCTCTTGCAGCTTTTCATTTTCCTTATCTATAGCGTCCCAGCGATGTTTAATCCTTAGATCCTGAAGCGCTTCTATAGCTAATTTCTGGACGTGGAATCTGTCGGTTACCTGAATAGCTTTTGGGAAGCATTTAGAAGCGATGTGCTTCATTGAAAAAGCCATATCTAAAGTAATCTCTTTGACCTTGTTGCGCAGGGATGAAGGTATTTTAAGCAACTGCTTAACGATTGGTTCAGCCTTTGTTCCTGCTATAATGGCGACTAAAGCACCCTTCTTTCCCTTAGCTTTTTTGTTGGTGATGATGGTGTAGAGTTCTCCCTGGGATAATGCAGTCTCATCGAGAGAAAGATAAGGACCGATGTTTTCAGGAAAGATCAGAAAACGCCTGGCGTGTTTCTTTTCCTTCCATTCTTTAAAATCACTTAAGTGATCTTTGTACTGGCGCTGCAGTTTCTTTCCATTAACATCGAAGAAGGAGCCTATAGTATGGCAATCAGATGCCTTAGTATCGACTAATTTCTTTTAAAAAAGCAGCGAACTCTGTGGTCATACGAGTTCCCTGTGCGACTAAATTCCAGTCTCTTTGGACTATTTGACCAGTATCTTTATCTGTCCATCTGCGACGTCTAACATGGAGGTAAACCGTATTTCCCCGCAAAGGGAAGTCTTGAATGGTTACTTTTTTATGGAACCCTTTGGAGATTAATAGTTTGGTAGCATGTTCTTCTGGCGGAGTATTACGTTCTTCAAAATAAAGGTGGAGAACTTCTTTTTCTTTTTTGCTTTTTGTCAGATCAAAATTCTCCACAAGAAACTGTGGTAATACAAGCTTAATAAGGTCCAGGTAATTTTTATCCAAAGTCGATATTCTTTTTGCAAATATCGCTCTTTACCTCAATTCCTCCCCAACTTTTGAAATTGATCCAAAATTCCTTTAATTTCTTCATCTCAAAAGCTCATTTCTTCAGCCCTTCCGACGGAGAAAATTCAAATCCTGGAGCATGGGAGAACATTATTCCGCAGCCTTCGACAAATCTTAAAATTGCATCATTCCGAGGGAGATTATTTAGTGTTTTTATAGTCTATATATATCTGATAAAGAGACTGTTATGTTTTATTTGTGTTGATATTACCTGTAGTTAAAGGAATTTTAAATCTTTCTTAAAGGAGATAATAGGTTACGAAGTGTTTCGTTTTTTTGACAACGAAAATCTATACATGTCATTATTGCGATCAGTAAAATTGTAATAACCTAATCGCCGGTAAAATTTAAGGCGCAAAACAAATGATTATGAATCGAAAAAATTTGTTCAGAACAGGATTGATTTTATTTTTTGTGAGTGTGATGGTTTCATGTTCAAAGGATGATGAAAACAACGAAACCCAAACCCAAACGGGTAACAAAACTGAAGTTTATCTTACCGATGCTCCTATTGATAATGCAAACGTGCAGGGGGCTTTTGTAACGGTAGCTAACGTAATGGTAAATGGAAAGGCCATAGAAGGCTTTGAGAAGACAACTATCGAATTGAGCAGTCTCAATAATGGGAACACTGAATTTCTTGGAGATCTCAATCTGGAGAGTGGAACCACTTCCAGTATTAGTCTCGTACTTGACAACGAAACAGATGCTTCCGGTGAGAGTCCTGCCAACTATGTTCTTACCTCCGGAGGGGAAAAGGTGGCCCTAACATCTTCGGCCAATGAGATTGTTTTAAATGACAATGCTGAGATCCAGGAATCAGATAACAATAAGCTTATTCTGGATTTCGACCTTCGCAAGGCAATCGTAAGTCAAACGGAAGGGGAATACAGTTTTGTTAGTAATGCTGAGCTGTCTAATAGTGTGAGAGCTGTAAATTCCCTTAATGCCGGTACTATAGATGGTACTGTGAGCAATATGAATAATGATGCTTCCGAAACTATGGTGGTTTATGCTTATAAAAAAGGCAGCTATAGTGAAGGAGAAACCGGCAGTGATTTTTCCAGTGCGGTAACTAGTTCTGTTGTGAATTCTTCGAGTGGAGATTTTTCATTGAACTTCCTAAAAGAAGGGGAATACGAACTGCACTTTGCTTCTTATTCTGATGCTAACGGCGGAGCCGGACTGGATTTCCAGGGGATGGTTGATGCCACTGCAGCCTCTGACCTTAATTTGATGGGTCTAAGTGTAGCTGCTGAATCTACAACAACAGTAGAAATAAACGTGGACGGTCTGCTCGGATTATAATTTGAAAATTTTTCTGGAATAAAAGGCTGCCATTGGGCAGCCTTTTTTATATCGTCATTTGCATTTCATACTGATCAATGGTATGCTGCAGCCCGGCCTTTTTGATATGTTCGATTTTTTCCCGGAAATTTTCCTCCACATTATTTATGGTTAGGTTTTCTGAAACCGATTTCATCGCGGCAAAAAGCTCTTGCCAATTTGCTGGAGAAAAACAGTCAAATTGAGCGACATAACCTGTTTCTGAATTCAGAATAAAATATGCGTCGGGTTCTGCGTTCTCTCCAATAATGAAATACCTGTAATTCCCGTTCTTTAAGGAATCAATATGATTATCCCAGGAATAGGCCGATTGATCCGCAAGAGCATGCCAGTCGATCATACTGAAATTGACCTCTCTAAGCGTTGAAGGAATGTTAGCTGAAACTTCAACTTTCCCTCTGAAGCACTTGTAATTTTTACAGATCTTAAATCCAACTCGCCGGTAAGCTTTTATGGCAAGATCATTTTCCCTGATGACTTCCAGGGTACATCTGCGAATTCCGTTTCTGCGCAAATCAGGGAGTGCAAAGTCATAAATGCTCTGTACAACTTTCCGTCCCCGGTATTCCGGGAGGACCCCGGTTCCGGTGTTGTAGGCCGTTAAAACACCATTTCTGTTGTCTATCGCATGAATGATGAATGCTACGAGTTTTTCACTGTCGAACATACCGTAGGAGAGATCATATCTTAACCCCCGCAGTTTTCCAGCGCTGCCTGAAGTATTCGGGATCATTGGGAAACGAGACAAAGTAGTTCTCAAAGGCTTTTAAAAAGCACTCCACTATTTCTTCAAAAAGAGTGTTTCCGAGGGAAGTAATTTTCACTGTTAAAGTTAGGATCAGGTTGGCGTTAGTAACAGTAAATATACGGTTTTGCACAAAATATGAGTGAGATTTTACTTGTGCCAAAACCCTGGGTCACTTGATCATTTTTAGCTCGTCCCGCAGTTTGTGCTTATAGTAGAAGTACATGAATACATAGAAGGGGATACCAATTAGCAAAAAGGAAAGTACCTCATAAGAATCCATTTTTTTGCCAATGAGCCTGTAGAAGTCATATTGATTCTGAAAAGCTTTGTACAAGGATATCAGGAAAAGGACCAGGAAAACGAAATTGACCACGAGCAGCGTTTCGCTTAAAAACTCAGAGAGGTGTTTGAGTACCGGCACCAGCACGTTTAGGACTAACACAGTGATATATAGGATGAAAGCCCGTTTAGAATTTCTTTCATAGCATTTTATAAGATCTTCAGCCGAATCAAAATCCTTGTTTACCAGATTCCCGGTAAGCTTCAGGTCTTTGATGGTGATTCCGCGATCGATGAGGATCTTCATAGCCGTCTTCCGCAGATCTTTGTCATACCCGTACTGGCGGTAATTCTTAATAACATCAATCAGCTTGTTGTTATCAAACGATTCCAGGATGGCGGTTTTGTTTTCCATGCTAAATTCCATAATTCGCAAACAGAGAATGTGCGGACTCTTCCTAAAAGTAAGAAAAAAACTGTATTAATTTTTGATGCACAGGAATTTAATTGACGGGTTTTATGGTTCCCTTGTCTTCTCCTTTTGCCGATGGGCTCGGCTGCTTTCTTGTGAATACAGATACTTTCAGGCTATTGCAGAAATTAATCGGAAAAGAAAGAAAGAAGACAGACCTTGGCTTAATTCAAATTAAATATTTTGGAGATTTTTAATTTGCAGGATTGCCCTCTTTCTCTGAATTTTCTATAACAAGCTTCACAGCAGAAAAATTCCTTTAAAAATCGGAAAGGGGCAGTTAAAGCAGGATTATTACATGAAGTTAATTAAAAAATCACAACACACTGATAATGAATGTCATAAGATTTTTATAAATTTTTTCTGAACGAAAAGTGAGAAGAAAACCGTTAATCTTTTATATAATCCCTGTATTCCAGAAAGAACTCTTCCAGAGGTTTCATTTTGCTGAACAGGAATGCCTGCACCTCGGGCCAGTCCTTTTTATTATGGATGCTTACATTATCCAGTTGTTCATATACTCTTGAGATCTTTTTCCCCTCCGGAAGCTGATAATTTTCTTCGAAAATCGCCTCTGGCAGATGTTCGTTTTTCAGAATATTCTTCAGTGAAGTAATCTTTTCAAAATAATAGGCTCTAATCAATTCGTCGGAAGCAATAATATCAAGGGAAACCTGGGCAAATTTACGGGTGAAGGTGAACTTTAGCTGAATTTCCTTCATTTTCGTGTTGTACAACAGCCATTTATGAGGATATTCTTTTCCGAAGCTGGTCCAGAATTCCTGACGGATGCGCTTTGATTCTTCTTTAGTGAACATACTTACAGAAAATAGGCGAGGAGGATGCCCAGCGCGATCACTCCCAGTTTCGATGCGTTGAACTTGTGGTTTTTGGAGGCTTCAAAAAGAATAGTGGTAGAAACATGCAAAAATATACCAATGACTACCGCATTGAAATAAACGGCGTATTCAGAAAAGAAAGCCACACTTTCCTTCAACCAACTTCCCAGCGGCGTCATAAGAGCGAAGAGGCTAAGGAAAAGGACGATTTTTGTCCTGCTGATCTTTGAATGTACCAGGAAAACCGACAATATCGCGGCTACCGGAACCTTATGGATCACCACCCCATAGAGCAGATGATGACTGGTGCTCAAAGGGAAACCTTCCAGAAGTGAATGTATACAAAGGCTTAACAACAGGAAAAGAGGAAATTTTGCTTCGTCCTTCTCATGGTGCAGGTGCCCGTGTTCAACTCCTTTTGAAAGGAACTCCAGCACGATTTGCAGTAAAAGGCCCAGCATAATGAAGATTCCGATACGCGGAGAGCTTTCGCGGTAAACTTCAGGAAGCAGTTCAAAAATTGTTACCGAGAGCAAATAGGCGCCACTAAAGGATAGCAAAAGTTTAAATCCGACCGACGAAGAAGGTTTCAGAAAAGAGGAAATCAGAAAACCGGCGAAAACTGCGATGAGGGGTAAAATATAGATCATTGAACGGAACAGGTTGTTTTGAGGTCTCCTTGGTCGTAAAACCTCCAGATATATTTCAATCCTTCGGGATTTAGGCCATTTCGGAAAAGCGCCAATTATTATATCGCGTAAAATTAACGTATTTTTGCGGTTCTCTAAAAAAGCGATATGGGAAATAATTTCAAGATGATAGCCAAGACCATGTATGGTTTTGAACCAATTCTGGCAAAAGAACTTCTGGCTCTTGGCGCGATGGATATAAAGGAAGGAACGAGAAATGTGAGTTTTCAAGGAGACCTTGGCTTTATGTACAAGGCAAATTTATGCCTGCGCACGGCCATCAAAATACTTAAACCCTATAGAAGCTTCCGGATTGCTTCGGAAGAGGAACTTTATAAGAACATCTACGCTTTGCCCTGGGAAGAGTTCATGGATGTGAATGATACGCTGGCCATTGATGCCACGGTGCATTCTGAAACTTTTACCCATTCTAAATATATTTCCCTTAAAACCAAAGACGCGATTGTGGATCGCTTCAGAGATAAATTTGGAAAAAGACCCGACGTAGATCTTGATTTCCCAACGCTGCGGCTAAACATTCATATAGAAAAGAATTTTTGTAATGTCTCTTTCGACAGCTCCGGGCAATCCCTGCATAAGAGAGGCTATAAAACAGCCACCAATATCGCGCCTATAAACGAGGTGCTTGCAGCCGGAATGCTTTTGGCTTCAGGCTGGCAGGGACAGTGTGATTTTCTGGACCCGATGTGTGGTAGCGGAACCATTCTTGTTGAAGCCGCCATGATCGCCTGTAATATTCCACCAAATTTGAACCGCAAGGAATTCGCTTTTGAACGATGGAAAGACTGGGACGAAGAACTTTTTGACAAGATCGAGGAGTCGGTCCTTAAGAAAGTGCGGGAGTTTCACTTCAGCATTAAGGGCTATGATACTTCACCTTCGGCTGTACATAAAGCGATAGACAATGTTGAAAATGCTAATCTTTCAGAATACATTAAGGTGGAACGCCAGGATTTCTTTGAAAGCGAAAAGGAAAATGAGCGGCATTTGCACATGGTCTTTAATCCTCCTTACGGGGAACGTTTGGAGATCGATATGCCCGCTTTCTACAAAAGGATAGGGGATACTTTAAAACAGAATTATCCCGGCACCGAAGCCTGGTTCATAACTTCCAATCTTGAGGCTATCAAGCACGTGGGTTTACGCCCTTCAAGAAAAATTAAGATGTACAACGGCGCTTTGGAATCAAAATTCCTGAAATATGAGATCTATGCCGGCACCAAAAAGAGGCATAAGCAGGAAGACTAATTTTTTACCTTTTTGTAAAGAGGAATAAGGTAGGAGATGGAATAGCCGTAGCCTACCCCGAACATGCTGCCGTCGTAAGTACGGTTAAAGCCTGGAATAGTGAGGTTGTCAAAATTGCTGGGGGTGGTCTCAAAAAGACGTCTCTTTAGCTGAACATTGGCAGAAAGAAAGAGGTTGTTCAAAACTTCTACCTTGATACCCGCTACTAATTCTATCCAGTTAGAGGTAAGGCCTTTGCTTTCAGAATCGATCATTCTTACATCGGGTTCAAAGTATTGGTTTCTCGTGTAGATCGTGTACTGCTCAAGATTCTGCGAAAAAGTGGAAAAGCCGTAGCGCACTCCTACAAAAATACTGTTCTGCATATCCTGCCAGTTGGTGTAAGCGTTATAATCTCCACCTACTTTGATATAGCTTCCTTTAGAAGTCACGCTAATATTGTCTTCTCCGAAATGGAGGCTCTCATTTCCCAATTCGGCGGCTGCATAAAAATTGCCATATACCCGGTAATCTCCCACGATCTCGAAACCACTGTAATTGTCGTTGAGCAAAGTGCGCAAGGGTTTGCTGAGATCTATTCCCACTCTCAATCCATATTTTTCCTTGTAAACCACACTGTCCTGGGCTGTCTGCTGTTGCTGGGCGCGACATTCCGCAGAAAACAGGAGTAGGAAAAGGCTAATAATAGATATTGATATGGGCGCTGCTTTCATCTTCAATATTCGTTTTTTCTATGACAAAATCTTTGATCCAGCCCCCGTCTTCGCCTTCATCAACAGATACTTTTAGATCTACATAATTCACCTTATAAGAACAGGCGCGGTTGAGATATACCTGCTCTCTTCCATAATTAAAAGTCATCACATCGGTATTGGTCGGGATGGACTGATTTTCTGATGGCTGACCTGCGGCCGGTGCATTCAGGGTAAATTCGTACTGGGTTTTATTTTCATCTGTTCTCAGAGGGATCGCGATACTGTCTTTATTGATTCTGTTAAGATAGGCTGTATCTTTATTTACGGCTTTGATGCTAAGATTGATAGGTGCCTGCGCACTTTCCCTGTCGTTCACGTCATAGAATCTTATGACCAGGAGGGAAGTGGTTTGGGTGGTGGCAGGGCAGAGATCATCATGCTGGCAGCCCTGCAGAAAGAGCAAAGCCGCAAGGACAAAAAATATTTTTCTGCTGAAGTGTTTCATTTATCTTCTTTCTAAACAAACGACATTCTCTACGTGGAATGTCTGCGGAAACATATCTACCGGCTGCACGCGGGTCACCTTGTAATGCTCGTCGAGCATGGCCAGGTCACGGGCCTGGGTCGCCGAATTACAACTCACGTACACAATTCGCCTTGGCAATATACCAATTATTTGTGCTACTACATCCTTATGCATCCCATCGCGGGGCGGATCGGTTATGATCACATCGGGTTTACCGTGCTGCTGAATGAAATCTTCGGTGAAGACCTTCCGCATATCTCCGGCGTAAAATTCGGTGTTTTCAATATTGTTTCTTTCCGCGTTCTCTTTGGCATCTTCAATAGCCTCGGGGACTGCTTCCACACCGATGACTTTTTTAGCTTTTGCTGAAACGAATTGCGCGATGGTCCCGGTTCCTGTATAAAGGTCATACACGACCTCGTCTCCCTGGAGATCGGCGAAATCGCGGGTTACCTTGTACAGTTCGTAAGCCTGGGCAGAATTCGTTTGGTAAAAGGACTTGGCATTTATCTTGAATTTCAAGCCTTCCATTTCTTCATAGATGTGATCCTGGCCTTTATAGCAGATCACCTCCTGATCGTAAATAGTATCATTTCCTTTGGAATTGATCACGTATTGCAAAGAAGTGATCTCAGGAAATTCTGAAGCCAACGCGTCCAGAAGAAGCTCTCGTTTCTCCTTATCTTCCTGGAAGAACTGGATAAGGACCATGATCTCACCCGTAGAAGAAGTACGGATCATCAGGGTACGCAAGAGGCCGCTTTGCTCTCGTGTATTAAAGAAAGGCAGATCGTTCTTTGTAGAAAATTCCTTCACAAAATTCCTGATGGCATTGCTTGGATCTTCCTGGAGATGACATTCCTTAATATCGAGAATCTTATCCCACATTCCCGGAATGTGAAATCCGAGGGCATTCTTATCTTCAAAATCCTTTCCGCTTTCTATCTCTTTTTGGGTAAGCCAGCGGCTGTCGCTAAAAGAAAACTCCATTTTATTCCGGTAAAAGTAGATTTCTTTACTGCCAAGAATCGGCGTGGTTTCGGGAAGTTCTACTTTTCCTATACGTTTCAGGTTATTTTCTATTTCCTGCTGCTTGTATTCCAGTTGATATTTGTAATCCATGAACTGCCATTTGCAGCCACCACAAACCCCGAAATGCCGACAAACCGGCTCCACTCTTTTTTCAGAATACTTATGGAATTTTACCGCGGTTCCCTGGTAAAAAGACTTGCGCTTTTTGATCGTCTGTATGTCAGCCACATCACCTGGAACGGCGTTATTTATAAAGATTACTTTTCCGTCAGGTGATTTGCCAATACTTTTTCCTTTTGCACCTGCATCTATAACTTCAACTGCTTCAAACAGCTTGTTTCTTTTCTTTCTGCCCATGCCGCAAAAATAGGATAAATGGCAAGATTTATTGGTTGAGATTTTGAAAAAATCAGATAACATTTAGTAATTTGCAAGAATCGCTAAACGGGGTGATTTCTCCCCCTGCTGTGCGTAAAACAGGTAAGAAGGAATTGTGAAAGTTAACTGAATAAAAATACAGAAATGCCATTAACAGAAATCAATTCTTCAGAAGAAGCAATTAAACTGGAAGACAAGTACGGAGCCCATAATTACCACCCGCTGCCTGCCGTTTTAAGCAGGGGAGAAGGGGTACATGTTTGGGATGTTGAAGGTAAGAAATACTACGATTTCCTTTCAGCGTATTCCGCTGTCAACCAGGGGCATTGTCACCCGAAAATCATTCAGGCCTTATCTGACCAGGCTGCGAAGCTCACTCTTACTTCCCGGGCTTTTCACAACGATGTGCTGGGGCCGTTTGAGAAATTTGCTACAGATTACTTCAAATTCGATAAGCTTTTGCCTATGAACACCGGGGCCGAGGCGGTAGAGACCGCTATTAAGCTCTCGCGAAAATGGGCCTATGAAACAAAAGGCGTTGAAGAGACCGAAGCGCAGATCATTGTTTGCGAAAATAATTTCCACGGAAGAACTACCACTATTATTTCTTTCTCTAACGATGAAGGGGCAAGAAAGAACTTTGGTCCTTATACTCCCGGCTTTATCAAGATCGCATATGATGACACCGAAGCTTTGGAAAAAGCCCTGAACGAAAATGACAATATTGCGGGATTCCTTGTGGAGCCTATCCAGGGAGAAGCCGGAGTTTATGTGCCTTCTGAAGGTTACCTGCGCAGGGCGAAAGAATTGTGTAAAAAGCACAATGTCCTATTTATTGCAGATGAAGTGCAGACGGGAATTGCCCGTACCGGGAAATTACTGGCCGTAGATCATGAAGATGTGAAACCTGACATTCTTATCCTCGGAAAAGCTATTTCTGGCGGAGTTTATCCTGTTTCGGCTGTTCTTGCCAATGATAATGTGATGAATGTTATCAAACCGGGACAACACGGATCTACTTTCGGTGGAAACCCTCTTGCCTGTGCCGTAGCTACTGCAGCCCTTGAGGTGATCCGCGATGAAAAGCTTGCCGAAAATGCGGAAAAACTGGGTGGTCTTTTCAGAAGATTACTTGATGATTATATCCGCACTTCAGGAATTGTTAAACTGGTCCGCGGAAAAGGTTTGCTGAACGCGATCGTAATTAATGATTCTCCTGATAGCTCTACCGCCTGGGATATTTGCGTGGCTTTGAAGGAAAATGGCCTACTCGCCAAGCCTACTCACGGAAATATTATCAGGTTTGCACCACCTTTGGTGATGGATGAAGAGCAAATTAAAGATTGTGTAGAGATCATTACCACCACTTTAAAACAGTTCGAGAAATAAAGAACATCTTTATTGATTTAATGATACAGCCCCGCAATATCTGCGGGGCTTTTTTATTCTAAATGCGTGTGTAAGAATCCGCATTTTCCATCTGGAATTTCTGCTTGTTTTAATATCCGAGTCAAAATTTTTCAAAGCAAGTCAATAATAGGCAAAAAAACCTTAAATTTAAGTTGCTCTATACTACTTTGAATACCGGCAAAAGAAGGTCTGTCATTGTGATTCCCTTTCCTGCCTTTCTTCCATCTCCAATTTTCTTAGCCTGTTATCTGTAATGGATTGGAATATAATCCAAAAAAATAAGGCTATGAGAACAATAAAAAATTACCTGCCTTTACTTCCCCTTTTCTTTCCGGAGCCTCCTCCGGGCGACTTCCGAAGGTATCCTACATACCAATTTTGATCTTAAAACAGCGCATTGCTGCCAAAGCATGCTTGATGGGGTTGATTATTATTCGAGACATGATGTCTTTGAATTCAGCCTGAAAAATAAATCCGGGAGGTTAATAAAGCTAGACCGGGAACAATAAACACCTCCCATAAAAAAGTGAAAAGATGAAGACAAACACCGCAATTTTGATATTTTTTTTCCCGGCTCTTCTTTGGAGCAACAGTCTCCTTGCTCAGGATCAAACCTGGACTGCACCAAAATCGGCCGATGAATTAACGAATCCTTTTAAAGGCAATGCCAGTGCCACCGCCGAGGGCAAGAAAATCTATAACCAGATGTGCGCCTTTTGTCATGGGGCTACCGGTAAGGGAAATGGAGCTGCAGGCTTAACCCTGAAACCAAAACCCGCTGATTTTCTTTCCATCAGGGTCACTAACGAATCTGACGGGGCTATTTTCTGGAAAATGACAGAAGGCAAAGCTCCCATGGCCAGCTACAAAGAATTACTAAGCGAAGAACAGCGCTGGAAACTGGTGAATTATATCAGGAAACTGGAGACTAAAAAACACTAATCTAAACAAGCCCGGGAAATGAAAATTATAAGATTGCTCTTTTGTCTGATCCTTTTTACGGTCTTTGCCAATAAAGCCAGCGCCCAGCTCACTACCAGCCCCGGTTCCTTTCTGGGGAACACCAAACTTCTTATCGCCGGAAACGCGCAGGCAGATTATACCTACAACAAAGATGAAAACGGCTTTGGGAATGTGGCTTTCAAGCCCATATTCCTGTGGCATTTATCAGACAAGCTTTTTATAGAGTCTGAATTGGAAGTAGCTACCGATGAAGGAGATGTGGAGGTAGTGTTGGAATATGTGAACATGGTATATTTCATCAATAACAATCTGGCTGTACATTTTGGCCGCTTTTTGCCGAAATTCGGTAGTTACCGCGGAAAATACATGGAAGGTTTTCTTAACCGTTTTCCTACCGATCCTGTTGGTTTTGGTGATGGCGGGATAGGTGCCATGACCGAAACCGGCCTGGGGTTGCAGGGTGGAGCCGACATTGGAAATATGATGATCAACTATGACTTCTACGTTTCAAATGGCCCTCAATTACTTCCGGGCAGCAGCGATGCGCCGGATGAGGCCGGGCAATTTAATTATGAAGCTTATGCCGAGAACAATCAGAATAAGGCTCTTGGCGGCAGGTTTGGGATCCTCCCGCTTTCTGATGCCAGCCTTGAGCTGGGATTTTCCTTTCAACATGCCGGTAAGACCGGCGATTCCGGTACCAGCCTGGAAAATGTGAAGGTCGATATGTATGCCATAGACCTCAATTATTTTCGGAATATCACCGCTCTAAATTCGAATTTCAGGTTGATAGGGGAATGGAAAAAGCTCGATGCCGGGCGTGCTTTGTATGAAGATTTTGAAAGTGGCATTGGTACTTATAGCTTCAACAACAGCAGTACCGCCTTTTATATCCAGGCTTCCATAAGACCCACAGGAGCCAGTTTGGAGTTTCTCGACAACCTGGAGCTCTCCGGTAGGTATTCTGAATTTGACACTCCCGAGGGAGCTTTATGGGGAGGAGGGAAAAAAGATCAGACTGCAATTTCCCTGGATTACTGGTTAGGGTGGAACCGCGTATTCAAAATAGCCTATCAACACCAAACCGATAATCCTAACAGCTTTATAGCTCAATTGGTCTTCGGATTTTAAACTCTCAGCATCATGAAAAAACAAATTTTATTCTATCTCATACTCTTAGTGATGGTTTTTCAGGGGCTTAAAAGCTGTAAAACTGCAGGTGATACCACCGCTTCCCCCGCCCAGGGCCAGGAAGAAAATACGATGATCACTGAAAAAAGCGGAGGACAGCTCTGGAGCCAGCATTGTGTGCGCTGTCATAATGCCCCGCCGCCACAGGCATATTCCGATGAACAATGGACGGTGATCGGGCAGCATATGCGGATAAGGGCAAATATCCCTGAAAAGGAAATTAAGGCCATCATGGAGTTCATGAAGGCTTCCAACTAGGCAATTTCATGCTATATAGGAGATATGACCAAAATCAATATTATGAAAAAAGAAAACTGGCTCCCGCTGTCTTTCGAGAGAGCAAAAGACACCTATAAAAGTATCCATTTATGGACGCAGATAGCGGGAAAGGTAAAACTGGCACAAATGCCCTGGATCAACCATTCCTGGCATGTTACCTTATATTGCACTCCCTTTGGACTGACCACAGGCGATATCCCGGCGCCAGAGAAACATTTCCAAATAGATTTCGATTTCCTCGAACATGAATTAAGGATACTCACCAGCAAAGCCGAAACACGGAGTTTTGATCTGAAAACACTTTCGGTATCCTCTTGTTATGAAAGTATAATTTCCAGCCTTAAAGACCTGGGCATTCCGGTAAGCATCAGGACTACGCCAAATGAGTTGGTAGATCCTATACCTTTTAACAAGGATCATCACCAGGCTTACGAGCCGGAACAGGCCGCAGCTTTACATTCGGCCTTACTGAACGCACATGAGGTTTTTACGCTTTTCCGGTCTGAATTTATAGGGAAATGCAGCCCGGTGCATTTCTTCTGGGGCGGTTTCGACCTGGCGGTGACTCGCTTCTCCGGAAGACGGGCGCCACAGCACCCCGGCGGAATGCCCAATTTACCTGATAAGGTGACCCGCGAAGCCTATTCGCACGAGGTGAGCAGTTGCGGTTTTTGGCCGGGAAACGAAATGCTACCCTTTGCCGCGTTTTATGCCTATTTCTACCCCGGGCCTGATGGTTTTAACAACAGTCGCTGTAAAGCCTGAAGCAGCCTATTATCTCGAGGAAATGGGAGAATTCATCCTGCCTTACGAGACCGTGCAGCAGGCTTCCGATCCTACAAAAATGCTACTGGATTTTCTTCATAGCACTTATAATGCCGGGGCCGATCTGGCCAAATGGGACCGGGAAAACCTGGAAAAAGGATCCCGCTAAAGATTTTAAAGACGGCCTTTAAGGTCAGGGAGATGTGATCGGCATAAAAACTTAAACCGCCATCTTAGTAGTTGCAGTTGTTAGCAGTTCTATCCTTTGTAGCCTGCCTTAGTACTCTAATGTACTCATATTTCATCTAGGGATTAAGGACAAATTAAACTACCTAAAATCGGATCAAAAAGGTCAAGACATTCAGGATAATACCATAGTGATACGCAACCATTTTGTTTTTGGCCCATCTACTTCAAAACAATTGTCATGAAAAAATATGTCTTAATACTCATCAGTATAGCATCAATTACAGGATGTTCAAAAAATGATGATTCCCATGAACCAGAAATGGTACAAGCTGATAAAGTTATTTTTGGAGAGGTCTATGGAATGTGCGGGGGAGACTGTAGAGATCTTTATTTAATCAATAATGAAGGTTTATATAAAGATGCTGATAATGCCTCCGACGAATATGGAGATTGGGCTGAGACGACCTTTGATGAAAGAGTGGATCAAGAAGATCCTGCTAATATCAAGGATCTGCTAAGTGTGCCATCAAGTTTATTAGAGAATAATTCATCGGAAGAAATAATAGTGCAGTCCTGGGCGGACATAGATTATTACTTATATATTGAGAAAGATGGAAAATCGAAAGAATTGATATTAGATCATATACATAGAGATGCAAGTCCAGAAATAAAATCTTATTTTAAGGTGTTTTTGAAAAGCTATAAAGGACTAGGTGGATCTATGATCGATACTACCGATATTGAAAGGTATTATTGAGGTTCTCCTTTAATACAAATCTCTTTTTTCCATTATTTTTCGGTGCTGTTGCAGGATCAATATTTGGCTATAAAGGATCAGAGAAAAAAGGATAATTTTATTGCAAATGTTGAAACCATATTACTAGTCTATACTCTGATTTCCATAAAATTTTAGTAAGTTTATATAGATACGTTCAGAAAGAAAACGCATTGATTGGTGAGACTTCTGCCCACAATCCCATAAAATGTTAATCGTAAGTTCCTGTTATTTATGATAAAGTCATTTTTTATAAGCGTGTTTTTATTAACTCCTTTATTGGGATTCTCGCAGCAAAACGACAGTCTCTCTGAACCTGTGATCCCCATAGAAAAAATAAAGCTCCTAAAAAATATCAATATCACTTTCGATATGCGTATGGGGTTTGAGGCATATACCTTTAGAGGCGGTGACCATTATTATAACGGATTACAGTTTAAAAATGAGTATACAGCCCTGGGAATATCCGGAAAAGTACACGAAAAGGTGAACTTTCATTTTAGAAACCGCTTTAACAAAGGCAGCGACGTGCAAACCCTGGACCAACTGGGCAGCAATATCGAATTGGCCTACATCGACGTTAAAGCCGGTCCTTCCCTTCATCTTTTAATGGGAAAAATGAGTGCGTTTTACGGCGGTTATGAATACGAGTTCAGTGCCATGGATGTTCTGGAATACAATGACATTCACAACAATGCCCTCGCGTACGTCACCGGGGCCGGAATTACTTATCCACTTTTAAAAAATCAGAAATTCGGGTTGCAGGTATTAAACTCGCGCACCATGCACTATAACGACCTTTACGGTGATATAGTTGCAAAAGATATCCAGGAACCCGACTGGCCGGTAGCAGTTGTTGGAAACTGGCGTGGAAGCTTTTTTGACGGAAAATTCCAAACTATCTATAGCCTGAGTTATTCCAATCAGGTGAAAAATAAAGGAACCTATTTTTTTACCTTAGGTCACAAATACCAAAACCCTAATCTAACTCTGATGTATGACTTTGATTACAGCTATGAACAGGTTGATACAAAGGGTATTATGACTAATATTCTCGGGGGCGACGGGGTGGCCGAAGATGTGATGTATATCGAAAACTGGTTAAGGGCAGAATATCGCTTCAGCTCTAAATTCAAGGGATTATTAACCCTCATGACCAGCAGCGCCTATGGTAATGTCCAAACCGCCCATGACCACATGAGAACTAGCTATGGATGGATCCCTACTGTTTATTATAGTCCGTTTAAAAACATTGATATCCGTTTTTATTTAGCTTATATCGGCCGGTATTATGATTATTCCAATTATGCTATAGAAAAACTGGATGCGTCTAATTATAATAAAAATGAAGTAAGGGTTGGCTTCATTGCTCCCCTCTTGTTATTGTAAGATTAGCTCAAAGCCTATTTAAACCCGAACTTTTTAAAGGAAGAGACCGGTGTGGTGCATTCTCACGCAACCATATTTGAATTATTACATCTTATACAAGAAGCGTAATATTATGAAAAAGTATCTTTCAATCTTAAGTTTAATATTGGTGATATTTACAGGCTGTGATAAAGATTCATCTTCTGAAAAGGAAATCTTTGTTTCGGGAAGTTATTCAGGAATCTTCAAAAGAGGAGAAGAAACAGGAAAGGTAGAAATAGAATTTCAGAATTCGAAATTCTCAGGCCAAAGTGAAAAAACAAAGTTTCCCGCTATATGCGAAGGAAATTATTCTATAATAAATGATTCAATAAACTTCGGAAACACCTGTTTTTGGACTGCAGAATTTGACTGGACATTAATATTAGGCGGTAAATGGAAATATGAAGTTTCTAAGGATCAGTTAATTCTAAGAAAAACAAACGGAGATCAATATATTCTTACCAGGAAATAAGAAACAACAGAACTGAAGAAATTTAAACTATATAAAACAACCTATGTTCATAATAAATCTGACCTACAAAACTGGATTGGAACAAATCGACCAATTTTTAAATGAACACATTGTATTCCTGAATGAACAATACAAATTGGGGAATTTTCTCGTTTCGGGACGAAAAGTTCCAAGAACTGGTGGGATAATATTATCTAAAATCAATAATAGATCAGAACTGGAACGGATCATAAGAAAAGATCCGTTTAATATTAATGATTTAGCTGATTACGAATTGATTGAATTTATCCCCAGCAAGGCCTGTGAAGAACTGAGGTTTTTAATGGAATAATTTTTCTCTGGATTCTTTAATCTTATTAGCTTAGGTCGCCTTGAAGATCTCTTCCTGCATCCTTTCAATACCTTCGAAGCCGCCGTAGATAATAAAACCTGCAATGGCCATGATCATGCTGATCACACTTAGAACAATTCCAATGAGAGCGAGCGTTCTCCCGAGTTTAATATTATTATAGCCGGTATAAAGCTCCGGATTGCTGTTGTAAATGGCCGTGGCTCGTTTAGCCATCACCAGCGTAATGATGCCGAAGACTACTCCCAGGATACCCCAAAAGCAGCAACCGACGACAGAAAGGACGCCAAAAATCAAAATAAGGGTCGAATTGTGTAATTCCTGCTTTTCCATAGGTTCTTAGATCAATTTGAAAAAATGGGTCATTTTAAGCAGGTAGCTCCCCGTGACTATTGCGGCGTTGAGAAGAATAAGGCTCTTTTTGATCTGATAGTCATTCCTGAAGTGGAAAAACCGGCTGGCGATAACGAAGATCAGAAGAGCCAGGAGCGTGTATATGGCTGGATACATATGAAAGGCTTTGGCAAACTCTCCTTTTATCAGGAAAAACAGTGCCCGCTGTGCGCCACAGCCGTAACATTCCACACCAAAAAAGCTTTTATTCACACAAGAGAACATATATTCTTCCATGGTTCAGTTTTTTATATTGACCTTCTTGACCAGTCTTTTGTTATCTGAAGTAAAGAGCTCCACGATGTAAACGGCATTCTGAAGACCGGAGGTTGGGAATTCCAGGTGTCTTTCTTTTTCGTTGATCTTGCTGCTGAAAACCATGGCTCCATTCAGATTGTGCAATCTTAGCTCTTTCAGATCGGTATCTTCGGGAAGGTTAATCTCAAGTTGGGAGCGTTCGTTATTCTGGAAAATATCCACCGCATTTTTGATTGGTTTTATTTCTTTTGCAGAAGCAAGTGCGATGGGAACAACAGAAAAATCCCGGAAACAAAGGAAGAATCGCTGTTGATAATTTCCCTTTGGAAGCTGGAAGCTTTTCGATTTTCCGGCAATATTGTAATAGACATTGTCTTCAGCATCAAACAGAAAAATGTCCAGCGGCTGAAAGTCCTTAAAAGAGGTGATATGGAAAACCAGTTCACTGTCTTCCTTCAATTGTAAGCTTAGCGGAATTTTGTCTTCAGAATTAAATGGCCTCACATCCACAATATAATTTCCGTCTTCAAACTTCCAGCCAGCGTCAGAATCAAGATCTGAAAAACTTTGTGCGTCCATAGCCCTGTCAACCCCGGTCGTGGCCTTTTCATTAAAGGCTAGCAGGAGTTGTCGTGTGTATAGTCGGTTAAAGCTGATGTTCAGCCTTAGATTCGGAATCTCATTTGTTGTGATTTTTCCTGAAAGTGGCTTTTTGAACTCAGAGTTTCCGGGATTTTCTTTTTGAAACCGGCGATAGGAATTTTTGAAAATAATAGTTCCATCCTGCTGGCCGATCAGCATAAAACCCTGCGCAACAGGTGCGAATTCCCGGCCATAGAGCTGGCCATAGCCTCCGGTGAGGTCTGCGGCTTCGCCATTGCCGTCGTAAGCTTCGAACACAGCGGGCACGTATGCGTTTGCTCCCGGAGAATACAAGCCATAGCCGCCTTCATAATCCTGTAAATAATGACTGCTTCCGCCGGGCCTGGAGTCCCAGAAATAAGCAATGCCCGTAGAGGCGGGGTTCTCCAGGAGAAATTGTTTCAGATCTAAGGCAGAAGGATAAGGATTTCCGGTAAGAACAGCCTGATCTTTGTTGATTTTCAGCCGGATCTCTCCGTCGTTTGGTTTTCCGCGGAAATCATACCGTTGCTGGCTCCCGGGGTTATTGAGAATTCCGAAGATCGCAATTGAATTGATGCCGTTTACACCTTTCATGGTAAAGCCCTCTCCCGGCAGCACATCAAAGCTATCGCCGATATACTCCCAGTCATTGTATTGCTTTCCTGAAAATTTGTAGAGCCATTTTCTGGAGATGCTCAGAGGATTTGCAGTTCCGTCCAGTCCCAAAATCATCGTTGCCGGTCTGCTCTGGGTGACATCAAGAGGTTCAAAGAACACAGAACCGAACTGGTTATTGTTGCTGAGGTTATCGGCTACCGGGAGCGACCAGTAATTATAGTCATAGGCATTGCTGGTGCCTTCCTGGAAAAGTGAGAGCAGGCCGTTCCCGGAATTGAGATTGGAGGCTTTCTCTCCCTGGATAAGCTGGGCGTCTCCCCGCAAATAGAGGCTGGCCTCCAGCTGGGAAGAATTGTTCTTTTCCAGGTGCACATCTTGCTGTACAAAAAGTACTTCATCTTTTACAAAGACAAAGCTGGCACCAACGGGAGAAGGCGAGATACTGAGTTGGGAAAAAGAAAGGACTGGTAAGAAAAAAAATCCCAGGAGGTAGAAATGCCTCATAATTCATTTAACTTTGTATAAAATTAAAACAAATACCACTGGAATTGCAGGGGTATGATATAGGGGAAAACCCGCGAAAATGAAAAAGAGATCTCAATTACTTAATGCCGTTCTTATCCTCATTGGAGGAATTTTGCTTATTTATTCAATAGCTTTCGAACATATTGGGCCGTATCCCAAGATCGTCGGACTGGTCATTATAATGTTCGGGCTCTACCGCGCGAGCAATCACTGGGCAAATACCAAAGATGATCATCAGAAAGAGGAAGAAAACCAGGATAACTGATGGAATTGAAACCAGGAGACCGGGTAGCAGTGCTGGACGATGTGCTTGAAGGCAGGGTGCTGAATATCGATGGTGATTCGGTTGCAATTGAGACCGATGAGGGTTTTGAGATGGATTTTTCGAAGGCCGAATTGGTCAAAATAGAGACGCCTATTGAAGATATCCAGCCCGAGGCGGAGATTGATCTTAATGAAGTTCTTAAGGAAAAGAAACAGCCGTCAAAACCAAAGTCGAGACGCGTGAAGCCAAAGGAGAGGAATATTCCTCCCATGGAAGTTGACCTCCATATCGGTAAGCTGGTTAATTCTACCCGCGGAATGGGTAATTTCGATATATTGAACCTACAGTTGGAAACCGCCCGGAGACAATTGGAATTTGCGATGCGAAAACGCATTCAGAAAGTGGTTTTCATCCACGGGGTGGGCGAAGGAGTTCTCAAGGCCGAACTGGATTATCTTTTTGGCCGTTACGACAATATTAAATTCTACGATGCCGACTACCAGAAGTACGGATTGGGCGCCACCGAAGTTTACATCTTTCAAAACGCCTGATCGAACCTTCTCTTACTGATTGGCGGTGACAGCCTGTGAAGGCGTTAAAGGATAGGGAACAGAACTGGAAATGAAATATCCCAGGTTATACTGTGCAAACCTGATCTCTTCTCCGCTACCATCCTGTTTTACAAGTTTAAAATCCTTAAGCACCACGCGGGAGCGGTAGGTTCTGGAGATATTGTGGTTAATGTACAGGTTGTGTTCAGGTTGAGCCGTAGAGATCTGGTCATTCAGATAATTCGGAATACCTTCAGCTTCGGCAAATCCCCCGGGATTGGTGAGATCATCAGGACTTACCTCAAGGCGTGTAGGCGTACCATCATTATCATCATCGGGATCCAGGTAATTTGGAGTCCCGTCCGAGTCGGTATCGCGGTAGCCTTCCGCAGTAGGATCTCCGCTACCAGTGGCGATCTCAGTGCGCGTAGAGACATTATCGCCGTCATCATCTTTATCCAGATAGTTAGGAATACCATCTTGATCGGTGTCGGGTAGGTTGGTGCCATTGGCATTCCAGCCCTCATCCACATTTTTAAGTCCGTCGCCATCGGTATCGCTGTCGGCGTTCTCATCATTAAAGCTGGTGGTGATATTAATGGTTCCTCCGGTGCTGCTCCAGTATTCTTCCACGACTTGTGGTTCTTTCGGCGGAATCTGGTTACAGAAATAATTTGAAGGAACTTCAGAACTGTAAAGGCGGTAAATAAGTTGATTGCTGCTGCTGAGCGAAAGAGAGAGGGTATCCTGAATATCGGTTGTGAGTACGTTTTGAAGGGAATCCTGAAATTGGCTGCCCGAAACTTTCAGGGACATGCTTTCGTACACATCGCCATTGTTGATCACATAAAGCACTTTCTCCTGGCTGGTTCCGCAGAGTTTAAGATTACTATCCTGTAATTCAAAGCTGGTAACGATAATGTTGCCACTGTCACACGAAAATAAAAGAACAGAAACAAAAAGAAGTGCAAAGATCTTTTTCATTGAAATGCTTTTGAACAAAAATAGAGTAATTATGGATTTTTAAAGAAGCTTCTTTAAAATAATTTAAATTCCCGTAATTTTGTAAGCAATGGAAAAAGTATACCTTGATTCGGCAGCAACCACGCAGATGCGTGACGAAGTCATTGAAAGAATGACTGAAGCGATGAAAGAGTTTTATGGAAACCCTTCATCTACACATGCTTATGGAAGATCATCTAAATCTTTAATCGAGCAGGCTCGTAAAACGGTAGCGAAATACCTGAAGGTCCAGGCTTCGGAAATCGTCTTTACTTCCGGCGGTACCGAAGCAGACAATCTCGTGCTTAACAGCGCCGTGAGAGACCTTGGGGTAAAGCGAATTATCACCTCCAGGATCGAGCATCATGCAGTGCTGCATACGGTTGATCAACTGCAGGATTGTTATGATATCCAGGTAGATTATGTGAAGCTCGACAAGCAGGGGAATGTTAATCTCGATGATCTTGAGGCTTTGCTACAGGATTCTGGAAAGAAGACCCTGGTGAGCCTGATGCATGTTAATAACGAAGTGGGCAATATGCTTGATCTGCAAAAGGTGGGCGAGCTTTGCAGAAAATATGAGGCTTTGTTTCATTCCGATACCGTCCAGTCGGTAGGGCATTTTGAATTGGATTTCAGTGAAATTCCGATCGATTTCAGTGCGGCGAGTGCGCATAAATTTCACGGTCCCAAAGGAGTCGGTTTTGCGTTTGTGAGAAAGAATAGCAGATTAAAGCCGTTGATCTTTGGCGGGGAGCAGGAGCGGGGCCATCGTGCCGGAACCGAAGGCTTGCACAATATTGTGGGGCTCGAGGAAGCTTTAAAGTTATCTTACGAACACCTCGAGGAAGAGAAAGAGTTCGTGAGTTCTCTTAAACAGCATTTCATAGAAAGGCTGAAAGAGGAAATTCCTGGGGTGAAATTCAACGGAAGTTGTGGCGATCTGGAGAAAAGCACTTACACCCTTATAAACGTTTGTCTGCCCATATCTTCGGAAAAAGCCCTAATGCTTTTATTTCAGCTTGATCTGAAGGGAATCGCCTGCTCAAAGGGTAGTGCCTGCCAGAGTGGAAGCGACAAAGGTTCGCATGTCTTGAGTGCGTTCCTTTCTGAAGAAGACCTTCAGAAGCCTTCGATCAGATTTTCTCTTTCCAGCTATAACACAAAAGAAGAAATAGATTATGTGGTTGAGGTGTTGAAAGAACACCTGCAATCTTAATAAATAATCTGAATAAAATAGAAAAGGCCTTCTCAATCGGAAGGCCTTTCTCATGTTGTCTGTTTTCGTTTACTGTTTTCTGAAGAAGGTAGCCTCATACACAGTTTTATTACCCACATCATCGGTCACGATCACCTTCAGGTGATTTTCCGTGTCGGTCACCACGCCATCCTCAAATTTATAGGTAAGCGTATCATCCTTGTATTCGTATTCCATCAAAATGAACTTACCATTCACGGTGGCGCGATAGCTGTTAATGCCCGATAGGTCATCGGTAATCTTTACCTGGAGGGTTTCATTGGCAGAGATCCATTGGCCGTCATAGAAATTTACAGGCCTAACCGAAGGCGGGGTGTCATCTCTCGCCAGTGTATAATCTCCAAAGCTGCGGGTGCGCGTAGTGAAGCGGTTTCCTTTCTTGTAGGTAGTAGAATAAATTGGCTTATCATTATAGCCCAGCCTGGCGATGAACATCTTTTCCCGTTCTTCGGGCTTGTAATCTGAAACATCAAATCCTATCGTCATACTGCTCTGCAGTGCGATCTCATCCTTATCCAGGTGAATAGTATCTCCTGCGAATTTTATATCCAGGTAGGTGTCTTCGTAGAGGCTGTTCTTCGGAATATACACATCAATACCGTTATCTTCTGCGGAAAAAGCCTGTGAAGCCTGGGCAAAGTAATCGGTAGTGTCATCTTCAGCGGGCTCAATATTCGTGCTGTAATGACCTTGTATAGGTATGCGCACCACCCGTTCATTCCCTGCAAAGTCCCGCACTTTTATTACGTAATTATAGTTGAGGCTATCCTTTATTTCCAATTTTCCTTCGGAAACCACTTTGCCATAAAGGCTTAGCGGATTGTTGGCTTCCTTGAATAATTTCTGTACTCTGCTATGGTGGTTGCTGTAGTATTTATAATCTATAAGCTGATTGATTCTTCTGCTTTCAGCAAAGGAGAAGCGCTGAAAATTCAATTCAAAAACAGGATCGCCGTTCAGGCTGGCTTCGATCTTGAAAACCCCGTTCTTGTTTGGAGCAAGGTCTTTTTGATCGACTGTAGAGATTCCGAAGCCAATGGTTCCGCAGGCTTCCACCTTTTCGGTAGTGTAGGAGCCATCCTTAAGCGGGATCAACCGCAACTGTTGTTTTCTGGCTGAATTGTTTACCTGGGCATCTTCTCCCAAAGGATAGGCGAAAATGCTGTTAATTAGTGGTGGCCGATTATCCTGAATTTTGATGCCGAACATTTCAGGATTCATGGGCCGTTGATTGGCATCGCGTATCTCGAAATGCAGGTGCGGTCCTCCGCTGCCACCCGTGTTTCCGCTGTAGGCGATTAGCTGGCCTTTTTCGATCTTCAGTTCTCCCGGCTCAGGGAAAAGTTCTATTTCATAGGATTCTTTCTGGTATTGCCGTTTCTTCAGATAAGCTTCCAGTTCTGGAGCCAGTCTTTGAAGATGCCCGTAAACGGTGGTGTAGCCGTTTGGATGTTGGATGTAGAGGGCTTTTCCGTAGCCAAAATGCTGAATATTGATCCTGCTTATATATCCACTGGCGGCGGCATGTACTTCCAGTCCCTGGTGGTGGTTGGTCTTAATATCGAGCCCGCTGTGAAAATGATTTGACCGCAATTCCCCGAAAGTGCCAGAGAGAACAAGCGGAATATCAATGGGATTCGAAAAATAATCTTTCGGAATTTCTGTTTGAGCTTGTAAAGAGGTGTATAAAATGCTCAGGAATAAGGCCAGGTACAACTTCATAAATCAATACGTAATTTGGGGAAAATTTAGAGGTGATAAAGTTAATCAAAGTTCGCACAAAATTAAATCCTTAGGGCATAGTTTCTTAGGTTTGATTGTTGATAAAATTTCAAATAGCCATAAAAAGTATTGGGATATTTCAAACGGTATGCTAACTTTGTAGGGATTAGCATCAGTTTTAGCTTTTATGAGTGAGATAACGGAAATAGTTGATAATCTTGAAAATAGGGTTAGTAAATTGCTCCATAAGTATCAGTCTTTAAAGCAAATGAACAGTTCTTTACAAGATGAATTGACATCTGTTCAATCTGAGAATACCCGTTTAACCCAGGAATTGGAAGCACGGGAGCATCAGGTTCAAACTTTGAAAGCCGCAAACGCGATGCTGGGCAGTAATGATTACAAAAGAGAAACGAAGCTCAAGATAAATAGCTTAATTAGAGAAATTGATCAATGTATTGTTCAATTATCTGAATAAAACTTAATGGCCGATAAACTAAAAATAAAGATCTCGATTGCAGACAGGGTGTATCCGTTAACGATACAACCCGAGCAGGAGGAAGGTTTGCGTAAAGCTGCCAAAAAGATCGAGGCCATGATTAAGCAATTTGAGCAGAATTATGCCGTTCGGGATAAGCAGGATGTACTGGCGATGTGCGCCTTACAATTTGCGGCCCAAACCGAGCAGAAAAATATAGATAAGTCTGGCGAAATTATTAAAGCAGAAGATAAGTTGAAATCACTTAATGATCTGCTGCAAAAGCATTTGGCTTAGAAGTTCTAAAATAACAAAGGTTACTGCCTGTATTAGTGATTTTTTGATAAACTCAACAGAGATTCTTTAAAAAGGGTGAGTCTAAGTTGTAAAAGCGCGCCGCCTTTGAGCGGATTCTTGATCAGCTTGTTAGCCCTAAACTTGATTTTAAGGAGTTTAAACAAAACCGCAACTAATACAGGCTTTTTTATATACAAATATCAACTATGGACATAACAATAAGTATAATCGCTGGACTGGTGGGACTCGCAATTGGATTTGCGATCGCGAAGGTCCTGGAGCGGAAAAGAGCTTCACAAACAATAAAGAACGCCAAGAAGACGGCTACCAATATTCTAAAGGAGGCAAAATCGGAAAGTGAAAGTATCAAGAAAGACAAGATACTTCAGGCTAAAGAAAAATTCATCGAGCTTAAGTCGGAGCACGAAAAGGTGATCCTTGCCCGTGACAAGAAAATAAATGATGCCGAAAAGCGCATTAAAGACAAGGAATCTCAGGTTTCCGGGGAGCTGGCAAAGAACAAAAAGCTGAATAAAGATCTGGAGGATAAACTGAAGGATTATAATTATCGGGTAGAATATCTTGAGAAGAAACAGGAAGAGATCGACAAACTTCACAGTAGCAAGGTTCAGCAGCTGGAGGTGATCTCTGGCCTTTCTGCCGAAGACGCTAAAGCGCAGCTCACAGAGTCTCTTAAAGACAGTGCCAAGGCAGATGCGATGGCACTCATTCAGGATACTATTGAGGAGGCAAAGCTTACCGCACAACAGGAGGCTAAAAAGATCATCATCAATACCATTCAGCGTATAGGAACGGAAGAGGCTGTTGAAAACTGCGTTTCGGTATTCAACCTCGAAAGTGATGACGTGAAAGGAAGGATCATTGGCCGTGAGGGTAGGAACATTCGCGCCCTGGAAGCCGCTACAGGTGTTGAGATCATTGTCGATGATACTCCGGAAGCAATTATCCTTTCCTGCTTTGACTCGGTAAGAAGAGAGGTGGCACGACTTTCACTTCATAAGCTGGTGACCGATGGAAGGATTCACCCGGCCCGTATTGAGGAGGTGGTGAAGAAAACCCGCAAACAAATAGATGAAGAGATCATCGATATAGGAAAACGCACCGTGATAGATCTTGGAATCCATGGGCTGCATCCTGAGCTGATAAAAGTAGTTGGAAGAATGAAATACCGTTCTTCTTATGGACAAAACCTGTTGCAGCACTCCCGCGAAGTTGCTAAGCTTTGTGGCGTAATGGCTTCAGAACTTGGGCTTAATCCGAAATTGGCCAAACGCGCCGGATTGCTACACGACATCGGGAAAGTTCCTGACACTGAGACCGAAGTTCCACACGCGATCCTCGGAATGCAATGGGCTGAAAAGTATGGTGAGAAAGGTGAAGTTTGCAATGCTATTGGAGCTCACCACGACGAGATAGAAATGAATTCACTCCTGTCGCCGATTATTCAGGTATGTGACGCCATAAGTGGTGCCAGACCCGGTGCGAGAAGACAGGTGCTTGATTCCTATATTCAGAGACTTAAGGATCTTGAAGATATCGCCTTTGGTTTTGGTGGAGTGAAAAAGGCCTACGCCATCCAGGCGGGAAGAGAACTGCGCGTGATCGTGGAAAGCGAAAAGGTGAACGACGAGAAAGCATCAAACCTTTCTTTCGAGATCTCCCAAAAGATCCAGACCGATATGACTTATCCCGGCCAGGTGAAGGTTACGGTTATCAGGGAAACCCGTGCTGTGAATATCGCCAAGTAAGAAGGATAAAATTCCATAAAAAAAAGCCTCATCGCAAGATGAGGCTTTCCTATTTTTAGAGAATGGCGATTCTAATCGTCATAAACATTGCTGTAACTGTTTTCTTCCAGTTCAAAGAATTTACCAGTCACATAGCGGAAATGCCGGTCGAGTTTGGCGATCTCCTTCATATCGTCCTGGTCAAGCTCCACATCTATGCTCTTGAGGTTTTCCTTAATCCTTTTTTCATTTGTTGACTTCGGAATTACCGCAGTACCGCGATCAACGCTCCATTTGATAAGCACCTGTCCGGCTGAAGCTCCGTGCTTTTTCGCGATTTTCTTGATGGTTTCGTTCTCAAGCAGGGAAGGTTCGTCCTCAGCCTTCATTTCCTTGGCGCGGTCTCCACTTCCCAATGGAGAATAAGCAGTCATATTGATATTGTTACGGTCGCAGAATTCCAGCAGATCTTTTTGCTGAAGATAAGGGTGAAGTTCCACCTGGTTCAGCTCGGGATTATGATCGGTCTCTTCCATGAGGCCGGAAAGCTTTTTGCTGCTGAAATTGGAAACCCCAATGTGTTTTACCAAGCCTTGTTCCTTGGCTTCAAGCATGGCATTCCAGGTTTCAATCAGCGGTACTTCGTCGAGGGACAGGAATCCGTCGGCATCATCAGGAAAGCCATTTACTTCCGGTTTGAAGGCCACCGGCCAGTGCATTAGATATAGGTCAAGGTAATCCAGCTTCAGGTCGGTCAATGTTTTTCTTAGAGCAGGGATGACGTCCTCTTTCTTATGCGAATTATTCCACAATTTAGAGGTTATCCAAACTTCTTTGCGTTTTACATTTCCTTCGGCAAAAACGTCGGTAAAAGCTTCGCCTATCTCTTTTTCATTTCCGTATACGGCAGCGCAGTCTACATGTCTGTAGCCGCTGTTCAATGCGATCTTTACGGCTTCACCAACTTTTCCTTTTTCCGATTTCCATGTGCCAAGGCCAATAGCCGGCATCTCATCTCCATTTTTAAATTTTAGTGTTTTCATGAATCTTTTTGGTTTTCCCTGAAATTACTAATTACAAAGGGTTTTCCGAAGCTTTTGGGGCGCTTTAGCAGAACTTTAATAGTGGTTTAGCGGCGGGGATGGAATTCTTCCATTACCTGGCGAAGATGGCTCCGGTCCACATGCATGTAGACCTCGGTGGTGGTGATGCTTTCGTGCCCCAGCATTTGTTGAATTGCCCTAAGATCGGCACCATTTTCGAGTAGGTGGGTGGCAAAGGAATGCCTGAAGGTGTGAGGACTGATCTTTTTCTTTATTCCTGCTTTTTCTGCCAGCCTTCTCACGATCGTGAAGATCATGGCCCGGGTAAGTTTATTGCCCCGGCGGTTCAGGAACAGGGTGTCGGAGGCTTGTTTTTGGATCGGTTGATGTACACGAATCTCTTTCTGGTAAATATTGATGAATTTTTGGGTATACTCTGAAATTGGGACAAAACGTTGTTTATCGCCTTTCCCCGTCACCTGTATGAAGCCTTCAGCAAAAAAGAGATCAGAGCACCGAAGATTCACCAGTTCTGAAACCCGTAATCCGCAGCCGTAAAGTGTTTCCAGCATGGCCCGGTTGCGTTCTCCTTCAGGGCTGCTGAGATCGATTGCAGCTATAATCTTGTCGATCTCTTCCGTAGAAATAGTATCGGGTAATTTTCGGCCGATCTTTGGGGATTCTATGAGGTCCATGGGATTGGTAGCCCGGTAATCCTCGAAGACCAAAAAATTAAAAAAGCCTTTTATGCCCGAAATAATGCGGGATTGAGAACGGGAATTGACGGTTTTGGCCATTTCATAGACGAATTTTTGTACGGTTTCTTCGGAAATTTCCGCAGGAGACACCTCTATCCCTTTAACTTCTAAAAAGTTGATAAGTTTCACAACATCCATCCGATAACTGCTGATGGAATTCTCTGAAAGCCCGCGTTCTAGGCGTAGATAATGCTGGTAATCCTGGAGTGCGTGCTGCCATTTCATATGTTAAAGATAAAAGAATCTGTTCGTAATTCTTAATATTAGTTTAGGCTTGGGTAACTTTTTTTTAAGAAGCTCGCCCATACATTTGCTCCCCTAACACAAAAATGAAAGTCATGAAAAAGACAATTTTAATTGTTGCACTTGTAATCTTCGGAATTTCTAATGCCTCTGCCCAGGAGTACTGGCACTTTGGTGTGAAAGGCGGTTTGAATTTCTCTACAGTGACCGGAGATGGTTTTGATAGCCCCGACATGAGAACTGGTTTCAATGTCGGCCTGTTGGCTGAAATTCCGGTATCCGGTAAATTTTCCGTCCAGCCAGAGGTGCTGTATTCTGCCAAAGGTTTTGATGCCGCAAGAAGGGATCAGAACAATTTTCTGGACAACGATCAGAATGTAGTGTATCAACTGGACTATATAGATGTGCCTGTTTTGGCCAATATCTATCTTACCGATGGGTTGAGTGTGCAGGCAGGTCCTTCCTTCAATTTTAAGGTGAATGAGCAATATGATTACCAGCCTTATGAAGACGGCGGGAATATCAACTTTGACCAGGCTCAGGACTTTGAACTTGGCGGGGCTGCAGGCCTTCAGTATAAGTTCAACAACGGTTTATTCCTTCAGGGACGATATAATTACGGCTTTACAGACATCTATGAGAATTCCAATACTCATAACTCTGTGATACAGGCCGGAATTGGTTACCTGTTTTAGGAAAGAAGCAAATATGAACAATACAAGAACGGGAGGAATTTTCCTCCCGTTTTTTTGTGGCCTTTTGTAGGTGTTTGATTACAGTTGGTATAATGTATTACAGTTCAACGGTTTATATTTATTTGTACCTTTAAAGGAGTAACCAAAAAATCTTATTATTATGAAAAAATTACTATTACTATCTGTACTGGCTTTTCTTGGTTTTAATTCGGCGTATAGCCAGGGCGGTTTTAGAGTGGGAGTAAATGCGGGCATTCCCGTAGGCGATATTAGTGATTATTCGAATCTCCAGTTGGGAGCCGATGTTGCCTACATGTTTAGCTTTGCAGATATGCTGGAAGTGGGCCCACTGGTTGGTTATTCCGAATACTTTGGAGATAATAACTGGCCAGATGTACAATTTCTACCCATCGCGGCTTCAGGCCGCCTGGGACTAACTTCATTCTTTGTTGGAGCAGATCTTGGGTATGCCGTGGGTCTTGACGATGGCAATGACGGCGGATTTTATTACAAGCCGCAGGTTGGGTATAATCTTGGACTGGTGGGTATTATATTGTCCTATTCCGGCGTTAGTATGAACGGAGGTAACATTTCTTCCGTGAATGTCGGGCTGGAGATAGGAATGTAAAATTAGAATTAGCAAAAGGAAGAGGCTGTCTAAAAAGTTCTAATTTCGTCAAGCTGAACTTGTTTCAACTTCTAATTGATTTGGATTTTCAATTAGTTAAGATCCTGAAATAAACCTGGCTGTCGGCAGCCAGGTTCAGGATGACGTTTTATAGACTTTTCAGACAGCCTTTTTTCTTTGGTTGCAATAAGTTTCCTGCAGCGTGTTATTGGCCGAAATTGGTATATTTACGCTATGAAACTACTTATACTCAACGGTCCTAATCTCAATCTGCTCGGTACAAGAGAGCCTGAAACCTACGGCAACAAAAGCTTCGAAGATTTCTTTTCAGAATTACAATTCAAATTCCGCAATGTGGAACTTGACTATTATCAGAGCAATTCTGAAGGAAAGATCATCGATCAGCTACACAAGGCTAATCACGCTTTCGACGGAATTGTTCTGAATGCGGCCGCTTATACCCACACTTCCGTAGCTATCGCCGATGCTGTGAAAGCTATAAATACGCCTGTAGTTGAAGTACATATTTCGAACACTCACGCCAGAGAAGAATTTCGGCACAGGTCTTTTATTGCACCAAATGCCAAAGGCGTTATCCTAGGTTTTGGTCTCAAGAGCTATGAGCTGGCGATCCAAAGCTTTTTATAAACTATGAAGAAGGCCTTCCTGAATTGGAGTAGTGGAAAAGATGCTGCTTTTGCCCTGTATAAACTAAGGCAGGGCAATGAATACAGTCTAGAAAAACTGGTAACCACTCTCAATTCCGACCTTAACCGGATCTCCATGCATGGTCTTCGGAAGGAACTGCTGCTGCAACAGGCAGAGAATATCGGAATACCCCTTCATATCATAGAATTAGGCGGAGAAGTTTCAATGCAGAAGTATAACGAGGTGATGGCGGCAGAATGTCAGAAACTTTTGGAAGAAGGTTTTACACACAGCATTTTTGGAGATATATTCCTGGAGGACCTGAAGGATTACCGGGAACAGCAATTGGCCGGGATTGGCCTGAAAGGCGTATTCCCTCTATGGAAACTTGATACTTCCAGGCTGATGCAGGATTTCCTGAATGCAGGTTTTAAAGCTATCGTAGTTTGCACTAATTCTAAGATGCTGGATAATTCTTTTTGCGGCAGGCTCATCGATGAGCAATTTCTTAAGGATCTTCCCGAAAACGTAGATCCCTGTGGCGAAAATGGTGAATTTCATACCTTCGTTTTTGACGGTCCCATTTTCAATGAGCCTGTGGAATTCAGAATAGGAGAGAAGGTAGAAAGATCTTATTCCCCTTCGCAGGATGATGAAGACGACTGTTTCAGAAGTGATGAAAAAAGCTGGGACACCCGTTTTTGCTATTGTGATCTGCTCCCGGTATAGAATTTTACTTACCAATTCATCACCCTGAACTGGTTTCAGGGTCTCCCTATGAAAGTACATTACTTTTCAGCTAAAAAACAGCCCTCACAGGTTTCAAAAAACTGTGAGGTCCTACCATAACTTATTAATATTAAAGGTGTTGATCTGCTAAAGTAACAATGCTTATCCTCTTTGTTTGGTCAAAATAGAATTTTGTCAATAACAGTTCAAGAGGCATAAAAAAGAGGCTGTCTGAAAAATTCTAATTTCGTCAAGCTGAACTTGTTTCAGCTTCTAATTAATTTTTATATTTAAAAATTTAATCAGTTAAGATCCTGAAATAAATTCAGGATGACGTTTTATAGATTTTTTAGACAGCCTCCTCTATATTTAAAAAGCAGATCTTTTACAAGTGGATCACTTCACCATAGGCATCGGCTACAGCTTCCATTACCGCTTCACTCATGGTTGGGTGAGGGTGAACGGTTTTAAGCACTTCATGTCCCGTAGTTTCCAGTTTTCTACCAAGAACCGCTTCTGCGATCATATCGGTAACACCGGCGCCAATCATGTGGCAGCCCAACCATTCGCCGTATTTCGCATCAAAGATCACTTTTACGAATCCGTCAGGTTTTCCGGCTGCTTTCGCTTTTCCTGAAGCAGAGAACGGAAATTTACCCACTTTAAGATCGTATCCTGCTTCCTTAGCTCTTTTCTCGGTCATTCCTACGGAAGCAATTTCCGGAGTAGCATAGGTACAGGCAGGAATATTATCATAGTTGAGCGGCTCAACATTCATTCCTTTGATCTTTTCAACACAAATGATCCCTTCGGCTGAAGCCACGTGAGCAAGGGCGGGCCCATGCACCACATCTCCGATCGCGTAAATGCCGGGAACATTGGTTTTGTAATAATCGTCAACGACGATCTTATCTTTATCGGTTTTGATACCTAATTCTTCAAGTCCGATATTCTCAATATTGGTTTTGATACCTACTGCGGAAAGAACCACATCGGCTTCAAGAGTTTCTTCGCCTTTCTTGGTTTTCACCTTTGCTTTAACGCCTTTTCCTGAAGTGTCAACACTTTCTACTGAAGAGCTGGTCATTACCTTGATACCGGCTTTCTTCACGCTGCGTTCAAATTGTTTTGAAACATCATCGTCTTCAAGCGGCACCAGGCTTGGAAGGAATTCTACGATAGTAACATCGGTTCCCATTGAATTGTAAAAATGGGCAAATTCAACACCTATCGCACCAGATCCCACTACGATCATTGACTTAGGCTGTTTTTCCATCGACATTGCCTCGCGATACCCGATCACTTTCTTGCCGTCCTGTTTCAGGTTAGGCAATTCTCTTGAACGCGCACCGGTAGCCACGATAATATGGTCCGCCTCGTATTCTTTGGTTTTATTATCACTGCCGGTAACAGCAAGTTTTTTACCCGATTTCAGCTTTCCGAAACCGTCGATAACATCAATTTTATTTTTCTTCATCAGGAACTGCACCCCTTTGCTCATGCCATTGGCAACATCCCTGCTTCGCTTGATTACGGCTCCAAAATCCTTATCGGCTTTTTCAAGTTTCAGTCCGTAATCTTCGGCATGCTTCAGGTAGTCAAAAACCTCGGCGCTCTTTAGCAGAGCTTTGGTAGGAATACACCCCCAGTTAAGACAAACGCCTCCTAAATTTTCTTTTTCTACAATAGCGGTCTTAAAACCGAGTTGAGAAGAGCGGATGGCGGTTACATAACCTCCCGGGCCACTACCTAAAACAATAATATCGTATTTACTCATTTTCCGAATTTTTTGTAACGGTTATAGAAGTTGCGAATTTAAGGAATAATCCCTTAAACTGAAAGAATTATAGGGTGGCATTGCTTCGGAAAAGACCATAAAAAAAGCTTATTCCGGAGAATAAGCTTTTTGTCCTTTGGCGTGCTGATTTACAATTGCGGATGCGTCGAAAGCGTCTGAATATCCGAATCATTTAGCTGAAGTTGTTTGGCTACGGCATCGTAACTGGAAAGATCAACATTGGGATCTTTAGCAAAATCGGCAGGAACCACCACTATTCTGAAAACGAGGCCATCGGTCCAGCTGGCATCGAGATTGCTGTATTCCGAAAGGTCCTTGTTGCCGTATTCGATCCACATGTTCACGTCGAAGAATGTGTAGTCGAAATTATACTGGATAGGAGTGCCATCGTCCAGAAAATAGGTCTGTGGCAACTGTCGCCAAACCTCTACAGGCTGGCCATCTGAAGTTCCGTTTTCCCCAACTTTGGTGTAAACCAGGATGGCATCGGTTTCAAAAACCTCTATCCCGGCATCGTTGAAATCCAGGAATAAACTGTAATCATTGTCTGCATTAAAATCTCCCTCAATATCCACTACAGTGCCTAAAGTTGCGGATCCCGCAGGACCTTCAGGTCCCTGTGGTCCTGTTGGTCCTTGCGGTCCCGGAGGGCCTTCATTGGAACAGGAGGTAAGAACAAGGGAGGTAAAACAAATAAGTGCTAAGAATTTTTTCATGTTATATAGGTGTTAGATTAGCTTTTAAAATCAATACTTGCAGAATTCACGCAATAGCGTTGACCACTTTCAGTAGGGCCGTCGTCAAAAACATGGCCAAGGTGACTTCCGCAGTTGGCGCAGAGAATTTCGGTGCGGATCATTCCGAAGCTCTTGTCCTTCACATACTCAATGCTGCCTTCGATAGCTTCGTCAAAACTGGGCCAGCCACATCCGCTCTCGAACTTGGCATCACTTTCAAATAGCTTTGCGTGGCAGGCTGCACAGAAATATTCTCCATTCTCGAAGTTCAGGTTGTACTTTCCAGAATGCGGGGCTTCAGTACCTTTTTCGCGGAGAACCCTGTATTGTTCTTCCGAAAGCTGTTCCTTCCATTCTGTCTCCGATTTCTCTATTGGGTATTTCTTCATTATTTTTTGTTTTGGTTATCGGGAATAAACTTCATCGCTACCCCGTTCATACAGTATCTTTTGCCCGTGGTTTCCACCGGGCCGTCGTTGAAGACGTGGCCTAAATGTCCACCGCATCTGGCGCAATGTACTTCATTGCTCTGGTAGCCGGTCGGGTACTGCCTTCCCATGCCTATAGCGCCTTCAATAGGCTGATCGAAACTCGGCCAGCCGGTACCGCTTTCAAATTTGTGCTTTGTACGGTAAAGTTCCTTTCCGCAGGCGGCACATACAAAAACGCCCGGTTCTTTCACATCATTCAGAGGACTCGAGAATGGTCTTTCCGTATCGGCATCCCGTAGAACGCTGAACTGGGCATCGCTTAATTCACTTTTCCATTCAGAACGGCTCTTGGAAACCTCGAATTCTTTCGGGGCTTTTTCCTTTTTTTGAGCATTTCCGTTACAACCGAGAAGGAGGCTGAGAAAAGCTATGTATATTATCCTTTTCATTGCTTTTATTTCTAAAAGTACAAAGATTATACCGCGATGAACGTTGTGATTTTGTTAATAACCTTTTGATCTCCTAATATGCGCCTATGGCCCAGCCCGGTGGTAATATAAAGTTCGCTGTTATCGAGTGCTTCGGCAATTTCGTAAGCAGAAGTCACGTGCACATCTACATCTTCGGTATCGTGAATTACAAGGGTAGGAGTGGAGACATTTTTAGCCGAAACGGCTCCTGAATGAGCATCCATATCCTCTCCAAATTTCATGTCGAAATATGCCTTCATCCTTTCGGCCACCTTTTTATTCATCTTAAGATTTTCCACAAAATTTACGGTGATTGCAGTAATGCTGTTGGCGGTGCCAATTATTACAAGGCGTTTAACCTTCAATCCTTCCTTGATAGCCCTTAGGGAGGCCATTCCTCCCAAAGAATGTCCAACCAGCGCTTCAAAAGGTCCGTATTTTTCATCCATTAAATGAATGGCCTCGCTAAAATAAAGCATAGAACTCATTTTGCCTGATGCTTTACCGTGGGCAGGAGCATCAAAACTAAGGGTACTGTAACCATTTTGGACCAGTGCTTTGGCTATTTTAGACATTTGTGTTCCTCTCCCGCTCCAGCCGTGGGCGAGGAGTACCTTTTTTGGAGAATTTCCGTATTCGTAAACTATGATTTCCCTTCCCGAAGCAGGTAGTTCAAAAGGAGTTTGCTTTGAGTTCTCATCCATTTCCTTTTCCCTTTTTGGAAGTTTATACTTGTAAGGGGTAAGAAATAATTTAGCCGCAAATCTGCTGGCGAGAAATGACGAAATACTACTAAGAATTTTCCCGGTGGCCAGTATGTACCACGGTAATAATAGTCTTTGAACGGGGAGATGATCTTTTTTCTTTTTGGTCATAGTAGGTTAAAGCTGCAAGTTAAGCATATTCCGCTTACAGATGAAGCCGAAAAAATCCTGTTTGTAAGTAAATTGAGGAATTCGGTCTCATTTTTGAAAGAAGATTTTTGTTAAATCCTACTTAAACGGTTGAGCAGGAACAGAGCGCTTTTGTAATTTTAATAACCAAAACAACCATTATGAGACACAATAGAAAATTTAAAAAGGTATTGCTGGTCGTGAGCACATTGTTGTTGCTGGTGGCCTGTAAGACCAATCCTTTTACCGGGGAGAAGAATCTGAACTTCGTTTCCAATGAACAGATATTTCCTGCTTCTTTCCAGCAATATGATCAATTTCTTCAGGAAAATCAGGTAGTCACCGGCACCCAGGAAGCACAAATGATCCAAAGGGTAGGAAATAAACTGGTGACCGCTGCCGAACGTTATCTCAATGCCAACGGTTACCAGGGATTCATGAAAGATTATAAATGGGAATTCCACCTGGTAAAAGATGACCAGGTCAATGCATTTGCAATGCCCGGTGGGAAAGTAGTCGTTTATACGGGACTTCTTCCGGTAGTGGAAAATGAAACAGGACTTGCCGTAGTGCTTGGCCACGAAATTTCTCACGCCCTTGCCGATCACGGAGCCCAACGTATGAGTGCGGCCGAACTTCAGCAACTTGGAGGGGCAGTGGTAGGTGCAGCGACTGCCGGCCAGAGCGAAAGTACCCAACAAATCCTTTCCCAGGCCTACGGTCTTGGTAGCCAGGTGGGAGTAATGCTGCCTTTTAGCCGTAGCCAGGAAGCTGAAGCCGACAGGATTGGGCTTACCCTGATGGCTATTGCGGGTTATGATCCCGACCAGGCAGCCGAATTGTGGAAAAGAATGCAGGCCCAGGGAGGCCAGCAGCCGCCAGAATTTCTTAGCACTCACCCCAGCAACCAATCAAGGATCAATAACTTAACCAAGTGGGCGGCCGAAGCCAAAGCTGAAGCCAGGAAGTATGGTGTTACCAATTTCCAGAGCTAGACCATAAAAATTATTTGGAGAAAGCTGCTGTTAAGGCAGCTTTTTCTATTTTTAGCCTATGAAGAAACTTCCAAAGGGCAGCAAAAAGCTATTGAATGCCTGGGCTTTTTACGATTGGGCGAATTCTGTTTACAGCCTGGTGATCTCTTCGGCTATTTTCCCCATTTTCTACGGAGCTCTTACCATTGTTAAAGATCCTGACGGTACGCTGCACGATACGGTTAGGTTTCTAGGCTTCGATTTTAATAATGACACTCTCATTAGTTATGTGACGGCCGCGGCTTTTCTTGTGGTTTCGGGGTTAAGTCCTTTTCTTTCGGGTATAGCAGATTATATAGGGAATAAGAAGAATTTCATGAAATTCTTCTGTTATCTCGGGGCGCTTTCCTGTATAGGGCTTTTCTGGTTTAATATGGAATACCTGTGGTTTGGGTTGCTGTGTTATTTTCTGGCGCTCATCGGGTTCTGGTCCAGCCTGGTATTCTATAATTCCTATCTTCCGGATATCGCTTTTCCAGATCAGCAGGATAAGGCCAGTGCCAAAGGATTTTCGCTTGGCTACATAGGAAGTGTCATTTTACTGGTGATTTGCCTGGTGATGATCCTGTATTATGACTGGTTCGGATTTGAAAGCGAGGACCTTCCCACCCGATTGTCCTTTGTACTTACCGGCCTGTGGTGGATTGGTTTTAGCCAGTACAGCTATTATTATCTTCCGAAGGGAAATAAGAAATCGGGCTTAACGCGACATGTTTTGTTCAATGGTTTCCGGGAACTGAAGAAGATCTGGAGCGCGCTGAAACATAATGTTCAGCTTAAGAGATATCTCCTGGCCTTTTTTGTGTACAGCATGGCGGTGCAAACTATCATGCTCATCGCGACCTACTTCGGGATTGAGGAGCTGGATTGGGGAAATCAGGATCCTACTATCGGGCTTATCGTGAGCATCCTGCTCATCCAGCTGGTTGCTGTTTTGGGAGCTACCCTCACTTCAAGACTGGCCATAAAAATCGGGAATATTAAAACTCTCATTTACATCAACCTTATTTGGATGGCTATTTGTGGCTATGCCTACTTTATAGTGAACCCTTTTCAGTTTTATGTTGCCGCTGGAAGTGTAGGTCTTGTGATGGGAGGAATACAGTCGCTCTCGCGATCTACCTATTCCAAGATGATTCCGGAGAATTCATTGGACACAACCTCTTATTTCAGCTTTTATGATGTTGCTGAAAAGATAGGGATCGTGATTGGGATGTCGCTTTATGGCCTGGTGGCACAGCTCACCGGAAGCATCCGCGATTCGATTTTGTTCCTGGTAATCTTCTTTATCGCCGGAATTCTTCTGCTGATCAGAGTGCCGAAGGAAAAGATGGAAGAATAAAAAAACTCCGGCAGAAATTTCCGCAGGAGTTTTATTTCAAAAATGTTCTATTCGATTAATAGGAAGAAATGTCTCCTGAACCGTTGGTGTGGAAATCTTCTTTTTCGGGGTTTCCTTTGTAAACAATATCTCCCGAGCCGGCTATCCTCGCGTCAAGGCTTTTGGAAGCATTCACCTGGATGTCGCCTGAACCGGCAATGCGTGCTTCTACATCTTCAGCTTTAAGATCGAAAGCCTTGGTGTCTCCAGAGCCGTTGACGCTGCATTTGAAATGAGCAGCATTTCCGGCTAATTTCATATCTCCCGAACCATTGATGCTACTTTCAAGATTCTTCACGTCCAGGTCGAGGTTCATGTCGCCGCTACCGGTGACTTTAGCTTCAAAATTTTCAGCCTTGATTTTATCAGTCGTATAAACGTCTCCCGAACCGGTGAGGCTAACAGCTTCGATGTCTTTAAAAGGAACGATCACCTTGATACTCATGTTGCGCGAAGTGCTCAGGTTATAACCTTGTTTTACATGCACCTTGAGTGTCCCGTTTTCAACCTCGGTGATGATATATTCCTGCAGGTTACTTTCGGCTTCCACCTGCAGGTCCCCTTCTTTTCCGGCGACCAGTTGCATGTCAATAGAGCCCTGCAGGCCAACGCGGTCATAAGTTGCAGTAGAACGTTTTTGAGTTTCCATATTCCCGTTGCCCTTCACTTTTTCGCTGCCGAACCACTGTGCGTTGGCTGTGGTGAAACCAAGAATTACTGCTGCTAAAATTAAAATTGTTCTTTTCATTTTTATTGAATTTGATTGATGATTACTTTTTATTGTTTTTCAAAACTCACGCTTCCGTAGCTGGAATTGATCTGAATAGAGCTGCCGGAATTGGCGTTTCTGTAATAGCCTTCAAAATCTTTGTCGGTAGATTGCTGATGCCTTTTCTGTACTTCCATGTCATCCATTCCTTTCACATCGGCATAGGAGGTATGTACGCTAAAGCGGAAGTCCATTTCGGGATCATAGCCAACTTTAACTCCGGCATAATCGCTGCTCACCTTAATTTCTGAAGCTCCTTTCATGATCTTCTGAATGCTTAGTGCGCCGTAATCCACACTCACGTCAAGAGAATTGTAAACGCGCCCAATCTTGGTGCTAAGGTAATCGCCACTGCCGGCGATCTTTTTCACTTTGTCAACTTGGAGACTGCCATAGTCGCAGGAGAATTTTAATAATTCTACCTTCATGATCCTGGAATCAGTATAATCGGCATTTACCGAAAGTCTTTCAGCATCTTCAATTACATATTCAGAATAATCGGCAGAGATCTCGGCGTTTTTCACGTAACCAATATGGCTTTTCCGGGTATAGTCGAAACTCAGGTGGTTTGAATTTCCGCGGAGTTCTCCTATATCGAGTTTTCCGTAGTCACAGGAGATCCGGGAGTTGCCCAAAAGTTTATCGATAAAGATAGAGCCATAATCGTTGCTGATGTCCATGTTGTTCCTGGCCGGTGCTTTCACGATATAGTTGATCTCCATGTTCACATTATTACTGCTGCCAAAGAGCTCGCTCCACCATGATTTATTGCTTTTCGAGTAGCGCGTTTTGGCACTTACCCCTGAAGAGGTCTGGCTGAAATCAACCGTGATATCGTCCAGTTTCTTCTTCACAGCCTCTTCATCATTTCCGCTGGTTTTAATGATTACCTGGATGCTTACCTTGTTCTGGTCCCAGGTTGAAATATCGATACTGCCGTAGCTGTTGTCGATAGTGAGGTTGGAATTGGCCGAAACATTGAACTCTTTAGAGATCTTTTTCTCTTCGGTATGTTTTCCTCTCGGTCCGTTGTTGCAGAAAGCAAGCGCGGGAAAGAGTGCGGCTATCAGGAACAGTTTATATAATGTTGTTTTCATTGCTTTGTTTTTTTAGGGTTTTTAAATCTTCAATCTGGGTCATTACTTCTTTAAGCAGGTCGATTCGTTGCTGAAAATTAGTGATCATCGCATAGATCACGCGTTTATCCTGGCCACTTTCCAGCAGGTCTTTTTTCAGGTTTGCATATTCAGTTTCCAGTTTTTCCATCTGGGTCATGGCATCCTGAATAATAGCTTTGGTCTCGGGAGATTTCTCTTCTTTAAGCTCATTCAGCTCGGTTTCAATAAGAGAAGAGTAAAACTCCTGCGTTTGTTTCATTTCGGGAGACACACTGGCGAGATCGCCCGCTTTAGCCGGGGAATTAAAGATGCTGCCAAAAAGCATAAAAATAATGGCCAGGCTGGCGGCAATACCAAGTATGGGTGCCCAGAGCGTCCTTATTTTAGTGGATCGTTGCGGAGCTTTTTGCCCGCTTTGTTCCAGCTTTTTCAGAAAGCGCTCCCGGTGGCCAGCTTCCGGCTCGGCAATATCGAAATCCAGATGTCTGAATTCTTCGTTTAGATCGTTAGTTTTCATGTTTGAGCAATTTCTTTCTTAAACTTTCTTTGGCCCTGGAGATGGTTGTTCTGCAATTGGCATAGGAAATATCCAGGATCTCACAAATTTCTTCGTAGTCGTAACCTTCAATGAGGTGAAGACTTAGGCAGATGCGGTAATTGTCTTTTAGAGTGTCCATCGTTTTCAGGATCTGTTTCACCTTTTGGTTGTTGCTGTTTTCTTCCAAAACAACTCCTTCATTGTCATCTGCCTGATTTTTTAATTCATCATTGTAACTCGTTTCATTCAATTTTACTTTTTTGTTGAAGGCGTTGATGCTTCTGTTTATGACGATCTTTTTAAGCCAGGCGCCAAAGGTGGAAGTCCCGTTAAAGCTGTCGATCTTAGCGAAAGCGTTCAAAAAAGCCTCCTGCATTACATCTTCGGCTTCAGCTGTATCCTTTACTATACGTAACGCGGTATTATACATAGCTTTATAATAGCGTTCGTAGATCTCCATTTGTGCCCTTTGATCGCCTTCACGGCATCGGGCAACAAGATCTTTGATATGTGTGATGGTTGGTGTCAAAAACAATCTTGTTATCTACTTATAAAGATAGCTTTCATTTCAGTTTGTTACACTTTTGAGAAAATTTCCTGAAAAAAATTCCATGGCATAACAATTGACTATTTCTAAGTTGAAATTCTTATCAGCTTCTGTTTCAGAAATAATAGGGGCTGAGCAAAGAAATAAAAGGAAAATAAACCAACTGCAGTGACAGTTTGACTTAAAATATATTATGGCTAAAACAAAATTCACAAATCTTGACAGTTTGTCATTACAGGAGATAGATCAGGACGCCGATCTTATTCCTTTGATGACACCTGAAGATGAAGAAGAAATAAATAAGGAAGAGTTACCTTCAGCCCTGCCCATTCTTCCACTTCGGAATACCGTATTATTTCCGGGAGTGGTAATTCCTATTACCGCGGGAAGGGATACCTCCATCAAATTGATCAATGAAGCCAACAATGGCAACAAGATCATAGGAGTGGTTTCACAGAAGGATGAAGAAGTGGAAAATCCGGGTCCTAAAGATATCAATCCTGTGGGGGTGGTAGCGCGTATACTACGTGTCCTGAAAATGCCCGACGGAAATACTACTGTGATCATTCAGGGTAAGAAGCGGTTCAGAATTACAGAAATCATAAAGGAAAACCCGTACCTCATGGCTAATATCACCGAGGTACCCGAGGCAAGACCGGCGGTTGACAATGAAGAATTCGGTGCGATTATCGAATCTATTAAAGAACTGGCGCTACAAATCATTAAAGGAAGCCCCAATATTCCAAGTGAAGCTTCTTTTGCGATCAAAAATATTGAAAGCTCTTCATTTCTGATCAATTTCGTGTCTTCCAATATGAACCTTTCCGTAGAGGACAAACAGAAATTGCTGGAAACCAACGACCTCAAGGAGCGCGCTTTGGCTACGCTGAAGCATATGAATATGGAGATGCAGAAACTGGAACTTCGCAATGACATCCAGAGCAAGGTGCAGAGCGACATGAGCCAGCAGCAGCGCGAATATTTCCTTCACCAGCAAATGAAAACCATTCAGGAAGAACTGGGTGGGGTATCTCATGAAGATGAGATTGAGGAGATGCGACAACGTGCCAGGAAGAAAAAATGGGACGAAAGGGTTCAGAAGCATTTTGAAAAGGAGCTTTCCAAGATGCAGCGAATGAATCCGCAGGTAGCCGAATACAGTATTCAGCGAAACTATTTAGATCTTTTCCTTGATCTGCCATGGAACGACTACAGCAAGGACAAATTTGATCTTAAGCGCGCCAAGAGGATCCTGGATCGCGATCATTACGGACTTGATGATGTGAAACGCCGAATCATTGAATACCTGGCTGTACTGAAGTTGAGGAACGATATGAAATCGCCTATTCTTTGCCTTTACGGACCTCCTGGGGTGGGGAAAACCTCCCTTGGTAAGTCTATTGCCGAAGCTCTGGGCCGGGAATATGTAAGAATTTCTCTGGGTGGATTACGCGATGAGGCTGAGATTCGCGGTCACAGAAAGACCTACATCGGGGCTATGCCGGGTAGGATCATTCAGAGTTTAAAGAAGGCCGGTACCAGTAATCCCGTTTTTGTACTGGATGAGGTAGACAAACTTAGCATCGGGAATGCGGGCGATCCGTCTTCAGCTTTACTTGAAGTTTTAGACCCTGAGCAAAACAGCGAATTTCACGATAACTTCCTGGAAATGGGCTTCGATCTGTCCAAGGTGATGTTCATTGCAACAGCAAACAATATTGGAAATATTCAGCCGGCTCTTCGCGACAGGATGGAGATCATTAACGTGACCGGTTATACTATTGAAGAAAAGGTGGAAATTGCCAAGCAGCATTTGCTTCCGAAGCAATTAAAAGAACACGGCTTGAGCAAGCAGCACCTGAAGATAAGAAAACCGCAGATGGAGAAGATTGTGGAAGGGTACACCCGGGAATCGGGAGTTCGTGGCCTTGAAAAACAGATCGCCAAGGTGGTGCGGTATGTGGCCAAGAGCATTGCCATGGAAGAGGAATACAATGTGAAAATCACCAATGATGATATTATAGAGATTCTTGGTAGCCCAAGACTGGAGCGGGATAAGTATGAAAACAACGAGACTGCCGGCGTAGTTACAGGATTAGCCTGGACGCAGGTAGGAGGCGATATTCTTTTTATTGAATCTATTCTTTCTAAAGGAAAAGGAAATCTCAATATAACAGGGAATCTCGGGAAAGTGATGAAAGAATCGGCTACTATCGCCATGGAATATATGAAGGCCAACGCGGAGGAATTGGGAATAAATCCCGGCATTTTCGAAAAGTATAATGTGCATATTCACGTTCCGGAAGGAGCAACTCCCAAAGACGGTCCCAGTGCCGGGATCACTATGCTGACATCCCTGGTGTCTCTTTTTACTCAGAAAAAGGTGAAAAAGAGCATTGCTATGACGGGTGAAATAACTCTTCGCGGAAAAGTACTTCCGGTAGGAGGTATCAAGGAGAAGATTCTCGCTGCGAAACGCGCTCATATTAAGGAGATCATCCTTTGCAGAGAAAATGAACGTGATATCAAAGAGATCAAAGAGGAATACCTAAAAGGTCTTACTTTTCATTACGTGAATGATATGCAGGAGGTAATTGAACTTGCCATTACCGACGAGAAGGTGAAGAACGCCAAAAAGCTGTAAATAGAGGCCGTCTAAAAAGTTCTTATTTCGTCAAGCTGAACTGGTTTCAGCTTCTGATCAATTCTAATTTTCCATTAGTTAAGATCCTGAAATAAATCCAGGATGACGTTTTAAAGACTTTTTAGACGGCCATTTTAATTATTTCTGAAAAGAATGGCGAAGGCGTTTGTTTTGATTAATTTTGCACCACAGCAAATTCCAGAACCTTATTGATGAAGAAGAAAATTACCATTGCCATTGATGGCTATTCCTCGACCGGAAAAAGTACTGTTGCCAAACAACTTGCTAAAAAGCTTGGGTACGTTTACGTCGATACCGGCGCTATGTATCGCGCCGTGACACTTTATGTGATGCGAAAATTGTTTGTTACCGAAAGCAATTGCAATGAAGAAGCTATTGTGCGACACCTGCCATTTATCAACCTGAAATTTGTCTTTGATGAAGAACGTGGCTACGGGCTTATCTATCTTAATACAGAAAATGTCGAAGATGAGATTCGCTTGATGGAAGTGTCAAAATGCGTAAGCAAGGTGGCCGCTATCTCGAAGGTGAGGGAAATGCTGGTAAATCAGCAACAGGAAATAGGAAAGGAAAAAGGCGTAGTGATGGACGGTCGCGATATTGGGACCGTGGTTTTTCCCGATGCCGAACTCAAGATCTTTATGACCGCCTCTACCGAAAAACGCGCCGAACGTCGTTATAAAGAATTGAAGGAGCGGGGAGAGGATGTGAAATATGAAGACATCCTCGCTAACGTGAAGGAGCGGGATTTTCTGGATACTACCCGCGAAGATTCTCCGCTTCGCAAAGCCGAAGATGCCATAGAGATCGATAACTCTTTGATGAACCTGGATGAACAGTTCGAAAAGATCTGTGATCTTGCCAATGAGGCTATAGAAAAAGCCCAGGGTAGAGACTAAGCTGATGGAGCAGAAAAGGCTATCTAACCAGGTGCTTTATCTTATGGCCGTGGGCGCCGGTCTTGTTGTTGCCAACAACTATTACAATCAGCCGCTTCTTAATCTTATAGCAGATACTTTCGGGGTTTCTGAACACGAGGTGAGTAATATTCCGCTGTTCACACAGCTGGGTTATGCCTTTGGATTGCTCTTTATAATTCCGTTGGGCGACATGTTTCCGCGGAAGAAAATGATACTTTTCGATTTTATCTTTATTGTAGCCTCCTTATTGGCTGCTGCATTAGCGCATTCACTGCTGGTTCTTACCATTGCCAGTTTTTGTGTCGGCTTTACTTCAGTGGTGCCCCAATTATTCGTGCCAATGGCTGCGGAACTTTCCGAAGAAAGAAAAAAGGGCAGGGCCATAGGCATTGTGATGAGCGGACTGCTCATCGGGATCCTTGGAAGCCGTTTTTTAAGCGGAATGATCGGGGAATATTTTGGCTGGCGCATCATGTTCTTCCTGGCCGCGGGCCTTATGGTGATCTACTGGCTTTTGCTCAAGTTGAAATTACCCGAATTAAAGCCCGATTTCAAAGGGAGCTATGCTCAGTTAATGAAATCTCTGGGGCATTATTTCAAAACTGAAAGTTCCGTAAGATTGGCCGCTTTAAGGGGCGGTCTTGGTTTTGCAGGATTCAGTGCTTTCTGGACCACGCTGGTTTTTTTGATGGAAGATTCCTTTCACTATGGGAGTGGAGCGGCAGGAAGTTTCGGTATTCTGGGCATTGGAGGCGCAATTGCGGCTACGGTGGTGGGCAAGCTGAGCGACCGCTTTAATAAGAACAGGCTTATTACTATTTCTGTGCTGATTATGATTGCGGCCTGGGGAGTGTTTGAATTCTCGGGGAATTCCATCATTGGCCTTGTAATTGGAGTTTTATTTATTGACATGGGCCTTCAGTCTCTGCATATCAACAACCAGAACATCATCTTCTCCCGAAATCCCGATGCCCGCAACCGCGTGAATACCATTTATATGGTAGGATATTTTATTGGCGGGGCTATGGGGACGACTACAGGAGCCTATGCCTGGGAATCCTGGGGTTGGCCGGGAGTGGCTACCCTTGGATTGGGCTATTCAGTCTTAATTCTTATCGCCCATTTACTCTTCCGGAAATCCCTTCCTCAGAATCAGGAAAATAGTAGTTCCTGAAAGGTTTGAATTTAAAATATTAAGTTGTATTTTTGCACTCCTTTTTGGCGAAGTATTGGAAAAACAAAAAGGCTTGTAAATCAAAACTATAAACATCTTCTGTGTTTTATTTGCTTAATTTTTTCCGAAGGGCACAGGATACAAATTTTTAATCAGCAATGGCTGAAGAAAATAAAAAACAAGAAGTTCAGGACGCTCCTGAAGTTCAGGAAGTAGCCGGAATGGCTACCGAATCTCAACCTGCTCCTGTTGAGCAACAACAGGATCCGGAGAAATTCTTAGAAGATTTCAACTGGCACAACTACGAAGAAGGGATCGATCCTATCGACGATGCTAAACTGGAAGAGTTTGAAAAGTTGGTCGCAGAGAATTTCGTAGATACTTTAGATGACGAAGTTGTAACAGGAACAGTAATAAATATTACCGATCGTGATGCAATTATTGACATCAATGCGAAAAGTGAAGGGGTGATCTCTCTTAATGAGTTCCGTTATAACCCCGATCTTAAAGAGGGAGATGAAGTTGAGGTATTGATTGATGTTCGTGAAGATGCAACCGGTCAATTGATCCTTTCTCACCGTAAGGCTCGTGTGATCAAAGCCTGGGAACGCGTAAACACAGCCCACGATGAAGGACTTATCGTGAATGGTTTTGTGAAATGCCGTACCAAAGGTGGTATGATCGTAGATGTATTCGGAATTGAGGCATTCTTGCCAGGTTCTCAGATCGACGTGAAGCCAATCCGTGATTACGATGCTTACGTAGGAAAAACAATGGAATTTAAGGTTGTGAAGATCAACCACGAATTCAAAAACGTTGTGGTTTCTCACAAAGCGCTTATCGAAGCTGATATCGAAGAGCAGAAGAAAGAAATTATCGGACAGCTTGAAAAAGGTCAGGTTCTTGAAGGTACCGTTAAGAACATTACTTCTTACGGTGTATTTGTTGACCTTGGAGGTGTTGACGGACTTGTTCACATCACCGATCTTAGCTGGTCTCGTATCAACCATCCAAATGAGATCGTTGAGCTTGATCAAAAACTGAATGTTGTAATTCTTGACTTCGACGAAGCTAAAACAAGAATTCAACTTGGTCTTAAACAGCTTAGCAAACATCCATGGGAAGCTCTTGATCCTGAATTGAAAGTTGGAGACAGAGTAAAAGGTAAAGTAGTCGTGATCGCAGATTACGGTGCATTTATCGAAGTTGCCGATGGTGTTGAAGGTCTTATCCACGTTTCTGAAATGTCATGGAGCACGCACCTGCGTTCAGCTCAGGATTTCGTAAATGTTGGAGACGAAGTGGAAGCTCAGATCCTTACTCTGGACAGAGAAGACAGAAAAATGTCTCTTGGTATCAAGCAATTGACTCCAGACCCATGGACTGATATTACTTCTAAATATCCTGTAGGTTCAAGACATAAAGGTATTGTTCGTAACTTCACTAACTTCGGTGTGTTCGTAGAACTTGAAGAAGGAATTGACGGACTTATCTATATCTCTGATCTTTCATGGACTAAGAAAATCAAGCATCCATCTGAATTCTGTAATGTAGGAGATGAGCTTGAAGTAGTAGTTCTTGAACTGGATGTTGAAGGACGTAAGTTGAGCCTTGGTCACAAGCAGATTGAAGACAATCCTTGGGATAAATACGAAACTGAGTTTGCCGTTGGTACTAAACACACTGCCGCTATCACTGAGATCGTAGATAAAGGTGCGACTATCGACTTTAATGAAGATATCACTGCGTTTGTTCCGCAAAGACATCTTGAAAAAGAAGACGGAAACAAACTTAAGAAAGGTGAAACTGCAGAGTTCCAGATCATTGAATTCAATAAAGAATTCAAGAGAGTTGTGGCTTCTCACGCAGCTATTCACAGAGAAGAAGAACAGCAAATCGTTAAGCAGGCTGCTAAGAAAGCTGCCGCTCAAAACAATGACAAAACCACAATTGGTGATGTTAATGCCGATCTTCAGGCTCTAAAAGATAAAATGGAAGGGAAGAAATAATCCCAATCATAATATCATAACTGAAACCTCCTTAGGCAACTAAGGAGGTTTTTTTATGCTCTCTCTTGAGGTAATTTTCTGTAAATGTGCCGGTGCCGTTTGGCCGGGATTAACAAATCTTTAGGTCGGGAAATTTTTAAATAACATGTTGGGGGTCTTATCTTTAACAGTAAGCCCTGAAACTCTAATATTTTGAATAGTATAATTGATTTTTTATTGCACCTGGACAGTCACCTGTTCTCTATGATCCTGAATTACGGCGCATGGATCTATGCGATCCTTTTTTCGTTTCATTTTTATTGAAACCGGATTTGTGGTTATGCCTTTTCTGCCAGGAGATTCACTCCTTTTCGCAGCGGGCACCTTTTGTGCCGGTGTCCAAAATGACGTGGGAAAAACCGCTGAACTTAATCTATGGCTTATCCTTTTAATCATGGCTGTTGCTGCAGTTGGAGGTGATAGCCTCAATTATTTCCTCGGAAAAAAAGTGGGACTTAAAGTACTGGGATGGCATATTGGTGGGAAGCAAATGGTAAGCGAAAAGCATATTGATAAAACGAGGGACTTCTACGATAAACACGGCTCTAAAACCATCATTCTTGCCCGTTTTGTGCCCATTGTAAGAACCTTTGCTCCCTTTGTGGCAGGCATCGGCGATATGCACTACGGAAAATTTCATTCGCTTCAATGTTATAGGCGGAACCGCCTGGGTGCTCTTATTGGTGTTGGTGGGCTATTTCTTCGGAAACCTTCCCTTCGTGAAGAACAATTTCGAAATTGTGATTCTTATCATCATCGCAATCTCCCTGCTTCCTATTCTTATAGAATATATCCGAAACAAAAAGAAGTCGAAGAAAGAGAACTAAAAAGGGTCAATCTTAGCCAAAAAAAGAGGTTATTTTAAATTTTCCTGATTTCGACACAGGGGCATACCGAAATTTCATCAAATATTCAGGAAGGACTGAACTATTTCTAAAAGTTTACTTGTTCTCACGCAAAGGTCGCAAAGCCATCCAAGAGGTGAAGTCTTCGAAAATTTCATTCTTAAGCTGCTTTAAAGCCATATTCATTTCAAGAGGAACAATATTTAGATAGCACCTTTGTGTTCTTAGCGAAAACACTTTGCGAGCTTTGCGTGAAATCAATGATACTCAAAATCCTGAATTCCGGTAAAAAAAGCAGTTTTAGCCAATAAAAAAAACCTCCGGTGCTACCGAAGGTTCTAAATTCTTTCTTTCAGAAGATATTTTTCTTCCTAAGACTTTTCTGTATGTCTCACCTTCACTGCAATCAGGCCTTTCTGGCCCATTTCAGTTTCGAAGGTCACTTTGTCATTCTCATTGATTTCCTCTTCCACGCCATTGATGTGTACAAACACACTTTCCTGGGTTTCATGATCCTTGATGAAGCCATAACCCTTGGAATGATTGAAGAAAGTAACCGTTCCTTTCCTGATAGGATCCATTGGTTCCGGTTCTTCTCTTTTGGTGGCACCCAGTTGAATATCTTCGGTTTTGATCTCAACTTTTTTGTCGGGATCTGGTGGAGTATCGGTCAATTGCCCAAATTCATCCACATACACCAGAGAATCTTCCAGAGTGCGTCCTTTTTCTGAATTGGCTTTACGCTCTTTGCGACGCAGTTCTTTCTGCTGCTTTTTCTTCAGTTTTTTCTTTTCTTTTTCTTTTTTATTTGAGGTTTCTTGTGATCTACCCATTTATTCTATTTAGTTTTTCTAATCTTGTCCTATAAATATACTGCAATTATCCCGCCGGAGCTAGCTGCGAATAATAAAATTTTTTTAACGCTCCGGAATTTTAAAATCTTCTCCTTGTTTTTCTTCGGGCCGGGGCGGCTTTTGCTGCCACTGCATTCGGGTCTAATGGAAAAGGATGCCCGTCAATTACGGGAATTCTTTGGGAGGTGAGTTTTTCGATACTTTTTAGATCGCTTCTTTCTTCGGCATCACAAAAAGCGATGGCCACTCCTTCATTCCCTGCACGTCCGGTTCTCCCAATACGATGCACATAGGTTTCAGGAACGTTTGGCAGGTCGTAATTAAATACATGCGAAAGTTCGTCAATATCGATTCCCCTCGCGGCAATATCGGTAGCCACAAGTACTTTCAGGTTTCCTTTTTTGAAATCCTTGAGGGCATTCTGGCGCGCATTCTGACTTTTATTCCCGTGAATAGCTCCTGATTTTATCTTAGAGCGGTTCAAAAACTTCACAATTTTATCGGCGCCGTGTTTGGTGCGTGAAAACACCAAAGCGGTGGGGATATTTTGCTCTTCCAGCAAGTGTAGTAATAACTTTTTCTTGTCTGGCTTATTGGTGAAATAGACGCTCTGTTCGATCTTTTCAACGGTTGAAGATTCCGGTGTTATCTCTACTTTGGCAGGATCCTTCAACAGCATCTTTGCCAGTTTCTGAATTTCGGGCGGCATAGTAGCCGAAAAGAAAAGCGTTTGTCTTTTCTGCGGAAGGCTTGCGATCACCTTTTTCACGTCATTCAGGAAGCCCATGTCCAGCATACGGTCGGCTTCATCAAGAATGAAGATCTCCAGGCTTTTCAGATTAATGTACCCCTGGTTCATCAGGTCCAGAAGTCTTCCCGGGGTGGCTACCAGAATATCTACTCCTTTTTTTAGTTGCTTTACCTGGTTCACCTGGGAAACTCCTCCAAAGATCACGGCCTGGTTTATTCGGGTATATTTTCCGTAGGCATTAAGACTCTCTTCAATTTGTATTGCCAGTTCCCGGGTTGGGGTAAGAATAAGTGATTTTATTCCTCTTTGAGAATTCTTCTGTTGAGACAGGAGCTGGAGAGTAGGAATTCCGAAGGCGGCTGTTTTTCCTGTTCCGGTTTGGGCTACGCCGAGTAAATCTTTTCCTTTTAATGCCAGCGGAATTGCTTGTTGCTGGATGGGAGTGGGAGAGTGGTATTCTTGTTCTTTAAGTGATTTTAATATAGGTTCAATTAAGTTTAATTCTTTAAATGTCATTCAGATAATTATATGTGAGGCTGGAAAGACGTTGCATTTTCTGAAACAGCTTTTTGTCTTTTCTCTAAACCGGCTTGCAACCTGCCGTGTTTTGCGCATAAAGAAGGCTGCAAATATACACAATTAAAACTGATTGCAGAAAAACAAAAAGCCGAAGCATTTTTTTGCTCCGGCTTAGTGGAATGGTTGCTATGTAGTCGCTATACGCGGAATTTTTTCTTGTACCTGAGAATCGCCTTTTCCAGCTCTGGTTTATGCTCGATCATGGGCATGTGCCCGCCTTGCTCTCTTACCAGCATCATATGAGGAAAATTGATCCCTTTGTAATGCTCAGGTCCTACCATATAGTCTTCGGTGCCAATATAATACAGGACCGGCACCTGAATGTTTTTAGTGTCTGGTTTGAAGTTTTTCCAGTAATCTTCAATCGAAAAAACGGCATTTCCGAAGTCATAGTTAAAATTGTCGAATTTCTCATAGGTGGCATCCAGTGCTTCCTCATTCGATTCATTGCTGAAGCCCATTTTCCAGAAAAGTCCTTTCTCCCGAAGTTTATCGCCGAGATAGCCCATGCGTTCCATAACAGAAATGGAATCTTTATCGCAGCCTGGATAATCTTCGCCTAAAAATTCTGAAGCTCTTGGGGACCAGCTGTCACAAAAGCTCTGTTTGATATTCAGGGTACAGTCAATCATCATCATTCCCAGGTGCGATTGAGGGTATCGCTCTACATAACCCATCTGCAGCAGGCCTGCAAAAGAATGCCCGATGGTTAGCCATTTTTCAAAACCTAAAGTTGTTCTGATTTCCTCGTAATCTTTCGCCATGCGGTCCAGGGAATAATTCCCGTCTTCGGGGCTGGTGGAACGGCCCACTCCGCGTTGGTCAAGATAGATCATGGTGAAGTGCTGTTCCATGAAATCGCCGAAGAATTTCTCGAACCAGTAACTGCCGGAATTCGGCCCACCATGAATATAAAGGCAAGGTGTGCCTTTTCCTGCAATTTTGACATACAGCTCCACGCCATCGGAGGTAGTAATGGTTTGTTCCTGTGCCTGGCTGTTGAATCCCAGGCTTATAAAAAGGATGAGAAGAAGAGTTTTTTTCATGCTCCAAATTGATTTTTAAAGTTAGTATTCATCTTAGAGACAATTCAGAAACCGTTTTGTTACCGGATCAAGTTATTTTTTGATGAGAAAATAAATTTAATCTTTTTCATAGTAGAGACCGGGCCCGTCGCAGGCGAACCACGAAGATTTAAGAGTGGCGTCAGAAGTCAATTGCAGGGTTTCCTTATTGTCGCCGGTACAGTTCCCGATAATAGCCGAATCTTCGTTAAAAGTTAAGACCAGCAATTCTTCTCCCGAGCTATTCTTCGCTTCGTAAGTTCCTTCCGCTTCGAGGGTTTCGCTACCGGTAATGCGGGTTTTGGTAAAACTGCCATCGGCGCGAAGCAGGTAGGTTTCCTGCCATTCCATATCCTGACCGGTAGTTTCGGAGCCCTGCATGTTTCCGGTCATTTTTACCAGCACCCATTTTTGAGGAAAATTGCCAGCGGAAAAGTCAATAGGTTTGGCGGGGTCTTCCTTTTTTGAACAGGAGACGGTAGTGAGTAAAATTGTGCAAATGAGAATTATAGATTTCATAATGTTGTTTCTTTACAGATGCTGGTTCTCCTGTAAAGTTGCGTCAAAAATCCGATAACTGCTGATTTTTAACAATTTAAACTTCAGGTGAAAGCATAAAAAAAGCCAACAAGAATAAAATCCTGTTGGCTCGTCTATAAAATTGTTGTTCGTTACACCGCTTCAGAAAGCACTTCGATCTTTGTTTCCAAAGTTACCTTTGAGGTGATGGAATTGGAGATAAGGCAGGCTTTTTCGGCTTTTTGCAGAATCCTTTCCGCCTTCTCCCTATCTTCTTCATTTAAAATGCTAAGATGAGGCTCAAGAGCGATTTCGCTCATTACAAAACGGCCTTCAACCTTTTCCAGTTTTCCCTTAGCGGGGCAGCTTAAATCCTTGAATTCGAGTTTCGAATTTTCGGCTATAGCCAGAAAGGTAGTCATAAAACAGCTGCTTACCGCGGCGGTAAACAAATGCTCGGGCGACCAAATTCCCGGCATTCCCTTTGGAAATTCAGGGGGTGTAGCTACGCTGATCTTTTCTTCAAGACCGGGAGAAAAAACTTCTCCTTTTCTGTCGGCGATCCAATTGAGATCAACTGGATAGATATGTGGTTCCATAGTTAGTTGTTGTTATGATTGAAAACTTATTTTCACTTTTCCTGTTTTGGTAAAGCACAGGCTCCGCCGGCGCATCCAAAGGCAAATATTCCTGCCAGTATCATATAGGCTCCAAGAGCCACTCCCCACCATTGATCTTCGCTTACAGCCTGCATCGTGATGAGCAGCCCTATCACCAAATAAATTATCCTGGGGAAATTCCAGCCGGTTAAAAGCCTTTGTTTTATCATGCGATCTTATTTTGCAGACTCTGCCAGGAGCCTCCATTATAAACGCGCTCGTAACCTTTGGACTTGAGCATACTTTTTGCCGAAGCACTTCTCATGCCCGAGGCGCAACAGGTAATCACCGGTTTATTCTTATGTTTTAGTTTTCCAAGATTTGCAGGAAGGCTATTCACCGGAATGTTCACAGAACCTTTAATGTGGCCTGAAGAATATTCAGCTTTGGTACGTACATCCAGGATGATCGCACCCTCCTCTACGAGCTCTGCGTAATTGGTTCCGGGACCCAGCCCGAATAATTTTTTTAAGGAATTTATCATTTATACGGTTTTTTGAGATTGGTGAAAATTCACGTCTAGCCAGGATCCGCCATTGTAGCATTCTACTCCCTGTTGAGACAGTATTCGTGTAGCCATCCCGCTACGTTGTCCACTGGCGCAGCAAAGAATGATGGGCTCAGTTTCTTTTTTGATTTCTTCCATCCTTTGCGGAAGTTCCTGTAATGGAATATTTCTTGAACCTGAAACGTGGCCGCCGCTAAATTCCTGTGGCGTGCGTACGTCAATAATTGTTGCTTTACCTTCAGTTATCAATTTCTGTATATCAGTCATATTTCTTTTTTTGGAGCAACCCGAAAACAAGAGTTTTGATTATGATTTGTCCCCAGGTTTCTGATTAACAGCGCAAAAATATATCGAATGCAAGCCCTATACAGTGACTTTTGTTACACATGGGCCGATTTTCAAAAGAAACTCCGGCAAAACCGCATGAGGTGTTGCCGGAGTTCAATTCTTGGTCTTATTCTGCTCTTAATCCTGCTTTACAAATTGCACTTCAGCATTTATTTTAACATCATCACTTACCACCACGTTTCCTGCTTCGGTCACCGCATTCCATTTAAGATGGAAATTTTTACGTTTTACTTTTCCACTCACGGTCACTCCGGCTTTGGTTTGACCATAGGGGTCTTCGACCACGCCTCCAAAATTGAGATCCATAGTGACTTTATCGGTGACGTCGCGAATGCTGAGATCTCCCGTAACCTTTCCGCTCTCCACGTCAACCTCTGTGGCTTTAAAACTGAGTTTGGGATGCTTTTCGGCATTAAAGAAGTCGTCTGATTTTAGGTGGGTATCGCGCTCCTCATTATTGGTATCTACGGAATCGACATAGGCATGAAATTCTACTTCATCTACTTTTTTGAAATCGTCGGAAGCCTGAGCATGACCTTCAAATTTTCTGAAATAACCAGTTACACTCGAAATCATCAGGTGTTTTACCTTAAATGAAATTTCACTGTGAGAAGGATCGATAACCCATTTCTTAGTCGCCATAATCTTTATTTTAATTAGTTTCTATTCGGTTTACTCTTAATTTAATAAAGTAGAGGTAACTAAAGGCTGATCCTTAGAGGTTTAATATGGTTTTAACGTCTGTGAAGCTCCAATACCACAGGTCTTTTCTAAATAGGTATAGATAAAAGCGGCAAACTTGCTCCTGAAGCCATTACCCGGGTTTTACTCCTGTGAATAAGGGATTCCCAGAACCCGTACTTTTGAGGCAGCATTACCAGAAGATCGGCCTTGATCTCTTCAGATTCTTTTTCTATGGCTCCAATGATCTCCTGGGCCGTTACGTTCTTGTAAACGTGATCGGTTTGCTTAAATCCTACCTCCAAAACCTCACGGCTTTCCTGCTGAAGACTTTCAGTTTTGTTCTCCACATGAAAGATCTCGATGCTGGCGTCAAAAATCCCGGCAATACTGCTGATCTTCTCCATGACTGAAGCAGGCACTTTACCCGGTTCATCACAGGCAAAGAGGATCTTTTGTATTTTTCGGAATTGCACTTCTCGTGGAATGGCCAGAACGGGATACTTCAGTTTCATAATCGCGGCGGTAGTAGTATTTCCGAAGATATCCTGGGCCAGCGATTTGGAAGCCATTCCCATGAGGATCAAATCGGCTTTTTCCTGGGTGAAAATATGTTCCAGCTGGTCGGCTACATCTTTCATGAAATCGAGTTTAAAATCTACCCGGATCTTATATTTTTCCGCGAGTTCTTCGGAACGTTTTTCCAGAAATTGCCTGTTCTCATCTTGCAGGTATTCCACAGTTTCGACAGACAGTAAAGAATCGGCGGTATGGAGCGGCAATTCAAAGGAATTAAAAAGTAGGATCCTGGCGCCGGACTCTTTTGCTAATGAGCCGGCATATTCGAGAGCATTCTCGGCCTCTTCTGAAAAATCGGTAGCAGCAATAATCGTTCTCATGTCGGTGATATTTTAAGTTAAGTTAAGTGTTTTTTCTCTTGAGGGCTTCCTTCTTCGTCTCCAGAATTTAACAATTTCGAACCAGATAGTGCTTCCAAAACCGAAGGCAAGGCTAATAAGAAGCTGTTGAGGCCCGGGGGTGACAAATTCAAAGAAGCGGGTGAAGGGACCTACAAAAAGCAGGAGCGCCCAGATGGTTATCGTAATGGCAATCATTAACGGGACAAGTTTGTTTTTGTATTTCAGGGTTCGTAACAGAGAAAAATAGAAAGATCTGTTAATGAGGGTCAGGAAGATATTGGCGGTAATAAGCACGCTGAATACAGTAGTGCGGGTCAGGTCTTCAGAATAACCATGATGAGTGGCAAAACTGTACATTCCAAGGCTACCTGCCGTAATGGCCAGACCCTGAATGACACTGGTGGTAAGTTCTTTCCAGTTGAAGAAGGTAGAAGTAAATGGGCGCGGCTTTTTTTGCATAGTATTTTCTTCCATAGGCTCATTCTCATAAATAATGGAGCAGGTAGGCCCCATGATGAGCTCCAGAAAAATGATGTGGACCGGAGAAAATATGTTCGGGTAGATCCAGCCCAGTGCCAGGGGCAGAAAGACTGTGAGAATAATGGGAATATGGATAGAAATGATGTACTGGATCGCTTTTTTCAGGTTCGTATAGATCTTACGGCCCATGGCAACGGCATTCAACATTTTAGAAAGATCATCGTCCACCAGAATAAGAGAAGCCGAGTCTTTGGCGATCTCTGTGCCTTTTTTACCCATAGCCACTCCAATATGAGCTGCTTTAAGTGCGGGGCCATCATTCACGCCGTCTCCCGTCATTGCTACCACCTCGCCGCCTTCCTTCAGTGCTTTGATGATCTTAAGTTTGGCATCGGGAAACATGCGGGTGAAAATCGCTGTTTCTGATACCTTTTTTGAAAGTTCGCCGTCTTTTATCTCCATCAATTCTTCCCCCGACATACTTTTCTCATGATCCCTGAAACCTGTTTGCCTGGCTATGGTCATCGTGGTTTCGGCATTATCACCGGTGATTACCTTGATCTTGATACCTGCGTCATAGAATTGTTGGAAAACGTCGGTAATATTCTTTTTCGGCGGATCAAAAAAGGCTACAAGCCCAAGGAAATTAAATGGAAGCTCCTGCTGTTTCTCCGGAAAATCCTGACCGTCAAAATCTGAAATTCCCACTGCCAGGACGCGGTAACCTTTGCGAGCCATTTCTCCAACCCTTTTTTTGATCTCCTGCTGCTGCTTATCAGGAAGATGAGAAACAGCCAGCAAGGCCTCAGCCGCCCCTTTAGCAGCAATTATCCTCTGGCCTTCAGGATTAGCAAAAATATGCGTCATCATTGGAGGCTTACCATCCAGAGGATATTCATGGATCATCTTGTAATCCGGGCGCTCATCTTCAGGAAAATTTGCCTCGTAAGCTTTGTGAAGGGCTTTTTCCATAGGATCAAAAGGAATGGGTTCGCTGGCCCACATGGCGGTGCGCAGGAGGTCTTTGTCTTCAGGAGTGAGATTCTCCAAAGTGTCGGTGATCGAATCGGTTTTGGCGGTATAAATTTCCGCAAGGCTCATGCGGTTTTCGGTGATGGTGCCGGTCTTGTCCACACACAAAACGGTAGCGCTTCCTAAAGATTCTACGGTTTTCATTTGTTTTACGACCACTCCTGTCTTCATAAGTCTCCAGGCACCCATAGCCATAAAAGTGGTGAAGGCTACAGGGATTTCTTCGGGAAGGATGCTCATGGCAAGGGTAAGCCCTTTGAGCAGACTATCCAGGAGGTCGGGATTCCGCAGATAATTGATGAGCCATACGATGAGGAAAATGAGGGTTCCCGCCACCACCATTTTTTTTACAAAGTTGTTGATCTGCAATTCCAGCGGAGTTTTACTTCCTTTGAGCGCTTCCAGACTCTTCCCGATTTCGCCGAATTTCGTCTCATTTCCTACCGCAGTTACCTTCACTACTGCCAGACCTCCGGACACCATCGTTCCTTTATATACTTTGTTGTTTTCTTCGCTTTTATCTTTATAAACCGAATAGGCTTCACCGGTGAGAATGGATTCATTGACGGAGAAATCGTTGGAATGCACTATAATCCCATCGGCAGCAACCGAGGTGCCTTCTTCAACTATTAGAAAATCTCCCACTACGAGGTCCTCGCTTTTCACATCCCGGGTTTCCCCATCCCTGATTACCTTGCAATTCGGCTGAGTATAAGCCTTCAACTTCTCCTGGGCATTGCGGCTGCGGGAATCCTGGTAAAGGGAAATCGCGGAAACCAATACAATGGCTGCAGCAAGAAAGATTCCGTCGCCAGTATTTCCGGAGAGAAAATATACAGAAGAAGTGACCAGGAGCAGGATAACCATGGGTTCACCTGCAAGATTTTTGATTACGTACAGAAAACCACTTTCCTTTTTGTAATCGTACCTGTTCGGCCCGTGTTTCTCACGGGAGCTAAGGACCTCTGCTTCAGTAAGGCCTTTGATATCGAGATTGTTTTCCAGCATTCCGGTGTGAATAGGAACATCAGCGGTGCCAGTACGAACTGAAACGGGCTGTTTGTTCCTTCCGAAATTAGGGAATTAGGGCTTGCTTTTAACTGATTTTGGTCAGTTCCGAATGGATTTTCACCGGCTACAAATGCTGCGTAAGTCTTTTGGTGATTTTGGAGGTATTGGAGTCAGAATACATTCCGAAGCCATTTACCAATACGCCCTTAAGGTCATGTTGGTTTGACGCGATGGCAAAAACGATCATCTCATCTCCCGGATCGGTATTGCCCTCGAAGCGGTAGATCTCGTCTATCTCGAATTCTTCTGGCGTGAGTTCTATCGAGGTCTGGCCACAAATAAGCCGGTCCCGGTCCTTAAGAATAGAGAAATTGGTGGTATATCCTCTTCGACTGAGGTCGTTGATGGCCTCACTTACGGTATCATAGGTCCTACGCTTGTTCATAATACTTTTTTTAGTGGTGAACCCATTAGTCCAATTGTGAATCAGCTGAGATTTTCGATCATATTCTTCAGCTTTTGCTGCACTTCAGCAGCGATTTGCTCAAGATCCTTATTTTCGGCTGCCGACATTGAGGCGATGGGATCTACGGCCGAGACTTCCACATCTCCATCCTTATTTTCTTCTACAACAACATTACAAGGTAAAAATACCCCAATCTTGTCTTCCTTATCGAGAGCCTGATGTGCGAAATGAGGGTTACAGGCACCTAGAATCTTATATTTTCTGAAGTTGACGTCGATCTTTTTTTTCAACGTGTCCTTCACATCAATTTCGGTGAGCACGCCAAAGCCTTCTTTCTTTAGTTCTGCGGTAACTTCCTGCAGCGCTTCTTCAAAACTTTTATTCTTCAGCACCTTGTTAAAATAGTATTTCATCATTATCAATTTCAGGTTAAACAAAAATCATCAGTAACAGCCGCCAAAGAAGGTATTCAAAAGGAAGATAAGCGGGCTGCTTCAATTCTCTAAGATATCAAATTCCACGACAGGAAGCTATTTTTTCAGTCGGCTTTTAAGCTGATATTTGTCACTTTAGAAAAACTTTTAAAACCGAAATAGCCAACATGAAAAAAAGTAGCGTACAATAATTTATATCAGTTCGCCCGGTGCTTTTGAAGCTTATTGAAAACTTTTCCTATTTTTAGAGACTTTTTCTCATTTTCGCTGCGGAAAAGAATTTCTATTCAGCTGAAAAAGAGAAAGCCATAAAAAGCTGTAATTATAAAAATTAGACTGTATGAATAGAAATTACTTTTTACTAATGACCTTCCTGGTTTTGTTGATCGGCTGTAACCGGAAGGAGACAGAAGTCTTGGTGCTTCCAAGCATCCACGGCGCTCATAAATCCAATCCAAATTACGATTACAAGGATCTCTTTGAAGTGGTTCGAAAATATGATCCTTCGGTCATAGGGATCGAAATCCGTCCGGAAGATATGAAGGAGAGCCGGGAATATCTTGATCCTTATTATCCGGAAGAGATGATGATGTTGATCGACAGTTTTCCACAGAAAACAAGAGGGATCGATTCTTACGGTGCCGAGCTGGAAGGAAAGCTTTTATCTAAGGATCTGCGTGCAGATACTACTTCCCAAATAGGAAGATTTTTCCTGTTGCAGGAGCGGATGAACCAGGATTCAGTATTAATTCAGAAAGAAGAAGAACTGGGAATTCCCTCAATGCAGAAGGAACAAATGCGAATCGCCTTAAATTATTCCCCTCAGCAGATGATCAATGGGGAATACGATAGTATTACCGGCCATTATTATCACGTTCTGGATAGTCTTCTGCAGAAGTCTTCTTATGAGGATTATGTCAAGTTCAACAGTGGAAGGGATCTAAAGATCACCGAAAATGCCCTGGACCTGATCGAGGCCAATGAAGGAAAAAAAGTAATGATCGTCATAGGAGCAAATCACCGCAAACGGCTAATGGATTCGCTGGCCACCCGCAAGGGGATAAAGGTGGTGGAGAACCTGGATTTTGAGAAAAATAAATAGAAGTTCTATAGGAAGGAGGGTGGCTGCCGGAAATCCGGACAGCTTCTCCTTCTCAAATTCCGCTTAACTAAGGGTCAGGATATCCCTGAAGCTTTCCATACTTATAGGTTTAACTATATAATTACTCACATTATCGTACTCCCGCGCCTTGTCAACATCGGCAGGATCGATGGAAGAAGTTGCAATATAGATGGTGATATTCTTTTCGCAGGGCACCTGGATGAATTCATCGAGAAACTGCCAGCCATCCATCACAGGCATATTGAGATCAAGAAGAATGACATCAGGAAGAGTTTCATTACCCTGGATCACTGCCCGCAGGTTGTTTAGGGCTTCTTCGCCGTTGGAGAATACCATGAAACTGTTACAGATGTTTCCCAGTTCCATTATTTTTTTTGCACCAAAGACGAAGATGGGATCATCATCAATGATGCAGGCAAGATCAATTTTTTTCATGTTTTAAAAAGATTTTGAAGGTAGTACCTGCGTTTACTTCACTTTCCACTTCAATTTTACCGCCAATGGCCTCGATTTGATTTTTTGTGATGAACAAACCGATTCCGCGGGCATCTTTATGAGTATGGAAGGTCTTATACATTCCGAATAATTTCGACTTAAATTTTTTGAGATCAATCCCCAGCCCATTGTCTTCGATATTAAGCACGGTGAATTTCCGCCTTTTTGTCGTGCTGAGCCTGATATAACTTTTTCTATCTGCAGAACTGTATTTTATTCCGTTGGTCAGGAAATTCAGCAGAATACTGTCAAGATATGCCGGAAGCCCCATAATATTGACTTCTGAACCTATCTCATTAATGATCTCTACGCCGGCTTCTTCAGCCAGAGCTGATACGTTCCTTATTGCCTGGTCCACATTTTCGGTGAGGTTCAGGCTTAGAAGATTGTCGTTTACTGAAGTATTTATAAGAACCACTTCGTTGAGGTGAGTTATAGTCTCCTTCAGATTTTGAGAGGCGGTGATGAGATGGCGTATCATCTCGTTTTCCTCCACTTCAGGATTTTCCTGGATATATAAATCCAGCAGCATAGCCAGATTTCCGGAGTGAGAGCGCAGGTTATGGGAAACGATGTGTGCAAAATTCTTCAGCCGGTCATTCTGATCTTTGGTAACATCCAATAATGATTTCACCTCTTTTTCAACCTTCTTGATTTCACTAATGTCGGCAGCGACTGCAAGATAACCTGTCAAAATTCCATTTTCCTTAATAGCAGTGAGCGTAACCTGCACCGGGAAACGGCTTCCATCTTTACGAACATAAGACCATTCGCGGGTATCGAATTTGTCTTTTCCGGCGAGGATCCCCAGCACTTCAAAACCATGTTTCTTTTCTTTGCCCGGCATTTCACGGCCTGTTTTCGCCACCTCTTCTTTCAGGTGAAAATCGAGCAGTGATTTTTTCAGGAGTACTTCATCCCGGCAGTAGCCAAGAAGGTTTTCAGCACCACGGTTAAAAACGGTGACCTTTCCTTCGGTATCGGTACCAATAATGCTTACCTGCGAGCTGGCTTCCAGCAAGCCCTCAATTCTGGAAAGCGCCTCTACAAGTTTTTGCTCGGCTACTTTTTGCGCCGTCACATCTGTGATCTGGGCGATGAGGTGAAGAGGTTCATTTTTTGCATCCCTCACAAGAGAAATATAGAGAAGAGCGTAAACCAATTTGCCATCCTTGCGAGTGTAGCGCTTTTCCATGACGTAAAAATCTCTTTTGGCGGCTAAAAGTTCTTTAAGCAGAAGCAGGTCTTTACGTAGATCTTCCTGGTGAGTAATATCCTGAAAGGTCAGCTCTTTAAGTTCGTTCGGCCGAATAGCCTAACATCTTGCACAGGCTGGTATTGACCTCCAGCCATTGACCTTTTGGAGTGAGAATAGCCATTCCAATAGCTGCATTTTCAAAATTACCTCTGAAGGCTTCTTCACTAATGCGCAATTTCTCTTCGGCTATTTTTCGCTCAGTAATGTCGTGAAGGGCGACAACGGCCCCCGCTAATTCGCCATCGGGTTTCCTTAACTCCGAACCTGTAACCGAGAGGAGCCTTGCCTTTCCGTTCTTTGGTTTTAGGAGCATTTCTTCGTTGTTCACAGCACCTTCACGAAGAGCTTTGATCAACGGGATTTCGTGAGTTTCCAGGGGTGTCTTGCCATCAGGGCGGTACAGGCCGTAATGCTCCTGGAGTTCTGATTGGGGAATATCTGCAGGAGGAAGGCCGTGCCATTCTTTTGTAGCCCTGTTAAAAAGGGTCAGTTTTCCCTTCTCATCACAGGAGATAATTCCCACATCTATCTTATCAAGGATAGTTTCCAGCAAGTTTTCTTTTTCTTTCTTTGCTCTTTCGGCTTCCTTCTTTTGAGAGATATCTATGGAATGCATCAGCAGTCCGCCAATTCTGTTGTCACTTTTGTACCAGGGGCGGATTTCCCAGGAAAGCCATTGCTCGGTGCCATCTTCCCTGATAAAAAAATCTTCCTCCATTTTTCTTACGGCGCCGCCCAGGCATTCGCGATGAATCTTTTTCCAGTCTTCCCCGATCTCCGGAAAAACCTCGTAATGTGATTTTCCGATGATATCTTTACCGGTCAGCTCGTAATCGGTGAGCCATTTTTGGGAAGCCGCAAGGTACTTCATGTTATTATCGACCATTACAAGAGCACTAGGCGCCTGGTCTATAAAAAGTTTTTGGCGTTCCAGGGTCTTCTTTCTCCTGGTGATCTCTTCGTGATAGCCCGTCATCCATTCGGGCTTACCATCGGGAGTCCAGCTCACGACTTTTCCGCGATCCAAAACCCATACCCACTTTCCATTCTTGTGTTTCATGCGGGCCTCACTTTCGTAATAGGCCGTTTTTCCTGCAAAATGTTCGTCCAGTAAAATCTGGCATTTCTCCATGTCCTCGGGATGGGAGAGCCTTGACCAGGTAGCCTGAGAGACCGGCTGGATTTCATTCAGAGAGTAGCCCAGCGTGTTGGCCCATTGTTCATTGAAGATGACCTTCCCAGTCTGCAGATTCCATTCCCAGGTGCCAATATTGGTGCCCTGGATGATCTGTTCATAACGCTGAATCTTGCGGAGCTGACTAGTCTCTTTCTGTTCGCTATCCGATGCCTGTGTGAGACATCCAAGAATCCATTTTTTATCGTTTTCTTCGGAAATTACCTTTATCTGGCAATTGAAGCTGCAGCGTTTCTTCCGGTTATTGAAAAAAGACATTTCCCGGGACGACTGAATTTCTGTTTCTGAAGAATAATGCTCCAGCAGGTTCTGCAGATCTGGATCAAAAAAAATCTCGTGGGCTGCAGGATATTCTGAAGTATTTCCGAAGCCAAGAACCGATCTCAGTTTTGGATTTAAATAAATAGTATCAGGTTCTTCAGGATTGAGAAACCAAAGGCCTTCCAGGGCCTCGTTCTGAACAAAATCAAAGAGTGCTGCGCGATCGCGAAGAAGAAAATGAAGCTCCTCCTTCAAATTTTCAGTTGCTAAAACCATAGGGGGGCGTAGGTTTGTTTTGGTGGTTTTGAGGCTTTTATTGAGATGAAATTAGGGCATGCAAAAATAAACATTTCTCACTAGATTGAGAATGTCCAGGGGAAAAGGTTTTCCACAATAAGGGCTTTTATGGAATACAGCTATCGTTCCGTAGGCTATATCGCTTTCCCATGAATTTTTACGCTTAGAAGGAGGCAGAATTTCCGAATGCTCCAAACTGCCTGGAGTAGTGCTGATGGTTTTAGGGATGACTGTTAACAACAAACAAAGATGTTTGATGAGATCACGAAGGTGACGGAAGCTTCGGGCGCATAAAATTGGTTCTGCTTCAAAAAGCATATCTTTCGGGCTTCCTAAACTTTTCAGTATGAAAAAACGCTATTGGTTCCTTCTGATCTTTCTTGCTGCACTCCTGGTGACGTATTTTACCGGACCTGGCATTCAGAAGCCAACCTACAGCGAAAATCTTCCCGATCTGCCAAAAGATCTGAAGCAGCTTGAGAATTATGTGGAGAGAACGGAAGCAGGTTTTCCGGTAAGAGAAGACAACCAGGCCCGCATTGTCTGGCAGGAAGATTCCGCAGAAGTGACAGAATATAGTATAGTCTATCTTCATGGATTCGCCGGGAGTTACCGTGATGGCTATCCTGTGAATATTCACATTGCCGACACGCTGGACGCTAATCTTTACTTATCCCGATGGGCCGGTCACGGATTAAAACCCCCGGCTTCTCTCGATAATTTTTCAGCGGAAGCGGCCTGGACTTCGGCTAAAGAAGCTCTTGATGATAGGGAAGAGGATCGGGAAGAAAGTGATCATTATGAGTACCTCTACCGGAGGAACCCTGGCCCTGAAATTGGCGGCAGCTTTTCCCGATTCCGTATACGCGCTTATCAATCTATCGCCTAACGTGAAGGATGATCAGAAAGGAAGTTTTGTTCTGAATTCTCCCTGGGGCTACGAAATTGCTGAACTGGTGGGCTTTGGAAAACACAAGAAGATCAGTCATGAAGAGGAACTGGCAAGACATTACTGGGATACTGTTTATCCCTCCAAAGCTTTGGTCGATCTTCAGGTACTGGTGGCCTCGGCCATGAATCCGTCAACCTTTAAGAAGATTAAGTGTCCGGTTCTTACCTTGTATTACCATAAAAACTTCTGGAAAGAAGATGAACATGTTGAGATTAGTGTCTATCCTGAAATGTACCGAAAGCTTTCCACACCCGATTCCCTCAAAAAGCTGATCCCTCTGGATTCACCCGGCACTCATTTTATTGGCAGCGACATAAAATCGAAAGATACCGAAGTGGTGGAAGCCGAAATTGTTGAATTTCTGCGGAATACCTTAAGCATAGAGATAAGCTCTTCGGAATAAAATATAATGCTGAGCTTTATTTCTTAAGCCGGACGATATTGGCCGTTTCCTGTCCTTTTTCAAAATCAGTGATGTTCTGAAGGGTAGTGGTAGCAATCTGATCCAGGGCTTCCTGGGTGAAGAATCCCTGGTGCGAGGTGATGAGTACGTTAGGAAATCCTATGAGCCGGGAGATAAGATCGTCAGGAATAATACTTTCAGAAAGGTCGCGGAAAAACAGATTTTCTTCCTGTTCATAAACATCAATTCCCAGATATCCCAGCTGGCCGCTCTTTAGGGCTTCTACAGCATCTTGTGTGTCGATCACCGCACCACGACTGGTATTTATGAGCATGGCACCTTTCTTCATTTGGGCAAAAGTACTGCTGTTCATAAGATGTCGTGTTTGCGGAACCAGCGGACAGTGAATAGAGATGATATCGGCTCTCTGAAGCAATTTTTCGAGGGAAAGATATTCGACTCCGCGGGAGCTGAGTTCTTCGGAAGTTTGCACATCGTAAGCCACCACCTTGCAGCCAAATCCCAGCATAATATTACAAAAAGCGGCCCCTATTTCTCCGGTGCCAATCACGCCTACCGTCTTTCCGAAGACATTAAAACCGAGCAGTTTTTCCAGTGAAAAATTGCCCTCCCGAATGCGATTATAGGCTTTGTGGGTTTTTCGGTTTAGGGTCATAATAAGAGCGACGGCATGTTCGGCCACGGCCTGCGGCGAATAAGCAGGAACTCTTCTCACTTCAATTCCGTTTTGCGCTGCAGCTTTGAGATCGACGTTATTGAAGCCGGCGCAACGCAGCGCAATAAGTTTAATGCCATGCCCGGCGATCCTGGCAAGCGTATTTGCGTCCATTTTATCGTTGACAAACGCGCAAATGGCCTTAAAATCCTGGGCGAGATTTGCCGTGTCTTCATTTAAAGGCGCCTCGAAAAAGGTAATTTCGTGCCCGTAATTCTTGTTGAATTTTCCAAGGAATTCCCGGTCGTAATTTTTGGTGCTGAAAACGGCGACTTTCATGTTGTTTTTCCAGGTTGAATTAATGCCATCCTAATTTAGGGAATTTCGTCCAGATTATAGCCGACAGTTACCTGAGGAGTTCTGTAATAAATATTTCAAAATGAAGAGGATAATGCTGAGCCTGATGAGGTATTTTCGGAATAAATAATTCCCTTCTGCACCAGGTATATTAGAATATTTCCAGGTCATTTTTTAAAGAATCTACCAATCATCTAATCTTTCGCCACCGAGGATTTGCTGTATATATTTTTCGACCCGCGCTTTCCGGGATAGTATAACAGTGAAGTCTGCAAGCATAAAAAAAGCCTGTAACCCTTTCGGGGTACAGGCTTTGTAATAAGTTGCTCAGGTATTATTTAAGCGATTCGTACAACTTCTCGGCTACTTTTTTGGAAGAGGCCGGGTTTTGTCCGGTGATGAGATTACCATCTTTAAGCACATGAACATTCCAGTTATCTGCTTTAGAATAAATTCCGCCGTTTTTCTTTAGCATATCTTCCACTAAAAATGGAACTACCTTGGTTAACTGCACCGCTTCTTCTTCAGTATTCGTAAAGCCGGTTACTTTTTTACCCTTCACTAAAGGTTCCCCATTTTCATTCTTAACGTTCTTAAGCGCTGCCGGGGCATGGCATACAAAAGCGATCGGTTTTTCCTGCTTATTGAAGGCTTCAATCAAAGCCTTGGAGGTTTTATCCTCAGCAAGATCCCAAAGCGGACCATGACCACCAGGATAAAATACGGCATCAAAATCTTCGGCCTTCAGCGTTTCTAACTTTACCGTATTGTTGATGACTTTTTGAGCTGCTGCATCCTTATTGAAACGTTCGGTATCTTCAGTCTGGGCATCAGCACTTGCGCTGGTTGGATCAATAGGTGCTTTTCCTCCTTTTGGCGTAGCTACAGTGATATCTACTCCTTTATCCAGTAAAGTATAATATGGAGCTGCAAATTCTTCAACCCAAAATCCGGTTTTTTCTCCTGTGTCTCCCAGTTTGTCATGAGAGGTCAATACAAATAATACTTTCATATTTTTTTTAGTTTTTTCGTTACTATTTTCGTGTGTCTTTAATTTTTGTGCGTTAGCAGCAAAGCCGAGAGCACTAAATGCCAACACCAATAATGTGATGTTTTTCATATTGCTGAAATCTAATAAGCCATTTTCACAATCTTCTCTGCATCCTGAGGCTTAAGGCTTTGATGTTCTCCAAGACCTTCCCAGCCGCGCTCTTTAAATCTTTTTGCGATCTCTTCCGCAGTACCTTCATAATCGTCGGTATATTGGGAGAGTTTGGTGTCTATTCCCAGCTCGTTAAAGAAAGCTTCTGTTCTTTTTATGGCAGCGCTGGCTTTATCTTCTGTAGATCCTTCGGTAATATTCCATACCCGCTCGGCATATTGCGCCAGTTTTCCCTTTTTAGATTCGAAATTATACTCATAATGACTCGGTGCGATCACCGCCAGGGTTCGGGCATGGTCGATTCCGTAAAGGGCGGTAAGTTCATGACCCATGGCATGCACTGCCCAGTCCGTTGGGACTCCTTTTTGGATAAGTCCGTTGAGAGCCATCGTACAACTCCACATAAAATTAGAAGCTGCTTCATAATCTGTAGGATCTTCCAGCACTTTTGGCGCTACCTCTATAAGAGTCTGAAGAATACTTTCTGAAAATCTATCCTGAAGATTGGCTCCGGCAGGGTAGGTAAGGTATTGTTCCAGAACATGCGTAAAAGCATCCGTTATTCCGTTTGCCAGTTGCCTTTTAGGAATTGAGTGGATGACCTGAGGATCCAGTACGGAGAATTCAGGGAATAATCCCGGGCCTCCCATGCCGAGTTTCTCTTTGGTTTCCTCTCTGGTGATCACTGCTCCAGAGTTCATTTCAGATCCGGTAGCCGGTAGGGTTAATACTGTTCCAAAAGGCATTCCTTTTAAAGTAGGGATCTTGTGGAGTAATATCTCCCAGGGATCGTCTCCGTCATAAAGGGCAGCAGAAGAAAGGAATTTTGTCCCGTCTATTACAGAACCTCCTCCAACAGCTAACAGATAAGTGATATTTTCCTCCTTAATCACTTTTAGGGCCTTCATAAGTACGGCATATTCCGGATTGGCAGGAATTCCGCCGAATTCCAGGACTTCGTGATCTGCAAGCGCTGTGTTTACCTGCTCATAGATTCCGTTCTTTTTAATACTCCCTCCACCATACAGCATAAGCACTTTGGCATCCTTCGGGATTTCATTTTTGATATTTTCTATTTGACCTTTCCCAAACAATATTTTGGTTGGGTTCTTGAATTCAAAATTGTTCATGTCTAATTCTTCTTTTTTATAGTTTTACTACCATTTTTCCTTTGTTCTTTCCGTCGAAAAGATCCAAAAAAGCCTGTGGAATATTTTCAAATCCCTCTCTGATAGTTTCAGTGTAGGTTAGCTTGTCTTCGTTCAACCACTGCGTTAGTTGCTTAACACCTGCAGGATGTTTATCTACATAATCGAAAACCACGAAACCTTGCATCAGGGAACTTTTCTTGACCAGGAATGGTTGTACGCTGATGCTTTTTGGAATTTCGGTATTGTTGTATACGGAGATGGCCCCACAGTTCACGGTTCTTGAAAACTTATTGATGTTGAAGAGAACTGCTTCAGAGATCTCACCCCCAACATTGTCAAAATAGACATCTACACCATCGGGGCAGGCTTTTGCAATAGCTTCGGTCATATTTTCAGTGGTTTTGTAATTGATGCCTTCATCGAAACCGAATTCAGATTTCAGCATTTCCACTTTTTCATCGGTTCCGGCAATACCTACCACACGTAAGCCAAGTATTTTACCAATTTGGCCCACTACACTTCCTACAGCTCCCGCTGCACCAGAAACTAAAAGAGTCTCTCCTTCTTTAGGTTTACCTATTTCGGTTAATCCAAGATAGGCGGTAAGCCCTGTCATTCCCAATATTCCGAGATATGCGGAAAGTGGTGCTTTATCAGGATCAACCTTCATAAGGTCCTTAGCTTTTGCTACCTGTGCCTCTTTCCAGGCTAAGCTGCCAGAGACGTAATCTCCTTTAGAGAAGTTGCTGTCTTTAGATTCTATAACTTCAGCAATGATACCTGATACAATTGGCTTGCCTACTTCAAAAGGTGGGACATAAGACGGGGCGTCACTCATTCTGCCTCTCAGGTAAGGATCTACCGACACATATTTTGAGCTCAATAAAACCTCTCCTTCCTGTAATTCGGCAATATCTGTAGTGGTAAAATCAAAATCTTCCAATCCGGGTTTTCCGGTGGGTCTCTTCTTTAAATTGATCGTTCTTGTTGTATTCATAGCTTTTCTTTTTTAATTAACTTTTATACTATTCCATGCCATTTCATAAGCTTCCTCAATATGTTTCTGAGTTAGTTTATAGAGCTCCCTTTGTTGCATGTTCATTAAAAAGGCGATAGGATAAACGGTATATGCGTAGAGCATATAAGGTGACACCGGTTTTATGATCCCTTCCTTTTGACCGCGTTCCCAAAGATCCAACAGGGGTTGCAGGTGCTTTAAGCCTTCCTTTCTGCTGGGTTCATCTATCATGGGAGTATTATCGCATTGAGACAGGAACAGAGCTTCTTCAACTTCTTTTAATTTGAATTCGGCAATATTCTTCCAGATTTTTTCAAAGCCTTTTTCTACGGAAAAATGTTCTTCATAATCGCGAAAAGCGAACCTGCTGAATGCAGCTTTCACCTCGATGTAGACCTGATTCACCAGGTCTTGTTTATTCTCGAAATAGAGATAGATGGTTCCCGGAGAGACCCCGGCCATCTTGGCGATCTTGGACATGGGTGCCGCGTGAAAGCCATCGTTGTTCACCAGGTTAATGGTTGCCCTAACAAGTGCTTGTCTTTTAATCTGGCTTTTTGAAATTGTACTCATGTTCTTTTCAATTCTGGTGCAAATATAATAAAAATGAACGTTCATTCATTTTTAAAACAAGGTTTAGGCTTTATTTAACTCATGTGTATCCGGCGACAAGAAAATTGCTCAGGTGATAAGATTGTAGAGAAGGTAGGCGAGGGGTTATTTAAGATTCAATGCTTGGGAAGCAACTATAGAAGAGGCAAAATCAATCGGCAACTTAACATCAACGATATCCGGTTTAGTGAAGTCATCGCACTTCGTTCCAGGATAGTTGTTGAGGTTTCAGATCAGAATTCAAAAATTGACTTTACCATATAATTCCATCTGCATTCTATAATTAAGCACGATGTAAATGGCAAAAGAAAGTGCCATTCCAAAAAGTATGTATTCAGATCGATTGAAAAGTAAAGATACTGCGGCAATAGCAAGTACTATTGAGGTGTTTATTATCCTGTACTTGCTGTGTTGAGGTATATTGATCGCATATGCGGTTTGTTTTCCAATATAAAGAAGTAGCATGCCCGAAATAGCCATTATTCTGAAATCGAACAAGTTTAGATCGTTCAGAATAGCGTGTCTTATTGTATTTGCAAGTATAGCAAAAGACATATATACTAATAACTGGGAGTAAATGATACCCGTTCCATATTTATCTTTTTTACTTTCATTCAATAAATTTAGCGAGTCGAAATAGATCCACCAGATCATAGCTATTATTAAAAAGCCAACAATTCCCGTAGTAATTGCCAGCAGAGTCCAATTCACGTTTGTAAGACCCGAAGTTAAAGAAATGATGGACTCTCCTAAAAGTACTATTGCCAATAAACCTATACGTTCTATCAAATGTTCTTTATCTACCGGTTCAGTTGCATTTTTAGAATTGAGGGTAGTCTGAATGATAATGATTTCTGTAAGAATGCTGATGATTAATAGTACAGCAGCTATTTGATAAGAAAAAAACACACCAGCTACAGCTAGGAGGGTTCCAAGAGCCAGCACCCAGATAATCCTTCTATTTATGGATCTTCCTTTTATTTTTTGAATGTCTTTAGCATATAATCCTGCAGTAATTATTTTTACCAGGCCATAGACCATCAAAAAGACCCGGTAATTATTTTCTATCCCAGAACCTATTGTGGTGGATAAAATGATAAGGACAAACATAATGAGGAGCGTGAAAATTCTATGGAACCGACTGTCATTATCGAACCTGTTAGAAAATGATGTGTGCAGAACCCAGATCCACCAAAAAGGTAAAAATAATATGGTGAAGGTTAGAAAGGTACGGCCGTCCAGTTCATGCTTAGGCGCAAGTGCCAGAAGATGCGTCACTTTTCCTAATGCCACAACAAAAATTAGATCAAAAAAGAGTTCGAGCCAGGTTGCGTGGCGGTTTTGCTTTCTATAAAGGGAATTTTCCATAGGCTGTAGTGCAAAGTGGAAAATGTATTTAAAAGGATGGAGCCTTTTTTAACATTCAGATTTGATGGATTAGAGTAAAGCCATTATGAAATATAGCCATATGAGATTGTTCTTAAGAGGAACGAACAGCAGTTTCAATCGGCACCTCACCAGTTAGAATTTCAAAAACCTGGTTTTGCTTTACACCGTCTTCCAACACTTCAACCAGGGTTTGAGCAACATCTTCTCTCGAGATCTTCCCTTGTTTCTCTAATTTTTCCTCAAGCTGAATTTTGCCTGTACCTTCTTTATCTGTAAGGGCACCAGGTCTAACAATAGTATAATCTAAACCACTGTCACGTAGATAATCATCAGCATTTCCCTTTGCTCTTAAATAATCTTCGAGCTCGTGACTTATTGTAGGATTATCTGCGCCCATAGAGCTGAGCATAACAAATTTCTTGACTTTTGCATTTTTAGCGGCATCAATTAATCTCTTTGCTCCTTCCTGATCTACGCCTACAACATTTTTACCTTTAGAGCCCGCAGCAAAGATTACTTTGTCTGCATTTTTTACAGCATGACTTAAATCTTCTTCCAGATCGGCCAAAACAGTTGACACATTCTCCTTTTTAAAATGCTCTTTCTGCTCCTGTTTTCTAACCATGGCAATAGGAAGATAATTTTTTGATTCCTTCAATAAATTGATGATGATTCTGCCAGTATTGCCGTTTGCACCGGCAACTAATACTTTTTTTTCTTTGCTCATGATATTTTTTATTTCGTTTTGATATAACTGTTATTCGCTTAATTGATTCTCAGGATAGGCTTATAATCACTTTTCCTTTTGCTCTACCTGTGGCCAGGTATTCATAGGCGTCGATTCCATCTTCGAGAGAATAAATCAGGTCAACAACGGGCTTAATTTCCCTATCTTCAACCATTGCTGTGATGGCGCTCAATTGCTTACCATCAGGTTGCATCCAGGTTAGTTTATAAATGGCTGATTTCTTCTGGATCAGTTTAGATAGTTGCTCGGGTAATTTATAATCTGTCATACCCATCTGCTTTGCCGTTTCCTCATCGGGTGGGCCTGCGATCGTCGTCACTTTTCCTCCTTCTTTAATAATTCCGAAAGCCTCGAGCGTATAATCACCTCCCAAAGTGTCGAAAACGATGTCCAGATTATTGGCAACTTCTTTGTAATCTTCCGTTTTATAATCGATCACGCGGTCAGCTCCCAAAGCTTTAACCCAATCTACATTTTCGGTGCTGGTAGTCGTGTATACGATAGCTCCTTTAGCTTTGGCATACTGAATAGCAAGACTACCTACTCCGCCTGATCCGGCGTGGATGAGAACCCTGTCATTCTCTTTTAGACCCACATGTTCCAACGCCTGGATTGCTGTGAGTCCCGTTAAGGGCAATCCGGCTGCTTTTTCGAAAGAAACGTTGTCTGGTTTCCTGGCAACCATGTCACTATTGACCGCCACATATTCTGCTATTGTTCCCATTTGTTCCTGAGGTACTCTGGAATACACCTCATCACCAACTTCAAAATTGCTGACATTAGCACCTTTTTCAATAACCACTCCGCTCACATCAAAACCAATTGTACTCGGGAGGTTTAAATGCACTCGTTCTTTTAGATGTCCTTCAGCCAATTTATAATCTATAGGATTTAACGAAGCTGCTTTAACTTCAACTAAAATATCGTCGGCCTGTATTGACGGTTTTTCAACCTCATTGATGGATAAACTGTCTTTAATTTCACCATATTTCATTATTTGCAGGGCTTTCATATCTATTGTTTTTTGTTGTATAAAATTATTAATCAGCAATTTAACTTTAATTGTCTGTCATTTTGCATAATCTGAAAGAATATCTATCTGTTTTTTTTAAAATCATCATGTGACAACTTAATATCTTCGGTCAGCAGCGTATTGAATGGTTTTTCTGGAAGAGGATGTCGTCATAGCTTCAGAATTCTCGGAGAGGTTACCATTCCGGGCTTAATTTTCCTTACTGAATACGACTATTTTCCTCTTACTTTTTAAGTTGAATTAATGCCTTCCTAATTTAAGGAATTTCGGGCAGGCGTTGCGGTGGATCTTTCTCTGAAGCAGTTGCGTGAATGCGAGTAGGGGCAAACAGGGATAAGTTCAAAATACCGGAAGTGAAAAAACTAAATTCAGGACTTATGCGAAATTGATAAGAATTCAACTATTCATTAAATCCTGTTCTTTTCTTCCTGATTGCCGGTGTCATTGCTGATCTCCTTGATCAGTTTATTTCCAAATTTATAGCTTACCGTAAGCCAAAACTGACGCGTATCGTAAGAATTTCGCAATTTTTGGAAAACCCCATTGATGTTGGTAGTTTTTCTTTCTACCGAATTTTTAAAGAGATCGTTCCCTCTAAGGGTTATATTCAGATCCTTTTTCAGCAGAAAAAACTGCAGGGAAAGTCCGAGGGCACTGGTAGCCCTGGTTTTAAACACACCATCCACTCCCGGGAAGCGATACCAGTAATTGAGTCCAGCAATGATCGTTTTCTCAGCATTCAGGTTGAAATCATTGTTGGTCGAGATCATGGCATTAAAGCCGGTTTGAGCAGGCTGTTCTTCTTCCAGATCAAATGTAGCTTCAGAATAGTTGATATTCAGATTATTATTGCTGCTCCACCAGTCAATAGCATCAAAAGTGTAATTTTCGGAAAATCCGATCCTGTTTCGGTTTATATAATTTTCGACCGTGAGACGGGTGATATTTGTATTGGCATCGGGCAGCGGGATTTCAGAAAACAGGTTGTTTTCATAGCTGTAATAGAATTTCGTGACAAAATTTTTGTAAATGTTAGAAAGCTCTACATTATGAATGAAAGCCGGCTGCAGGAATGGATTTCCTTCCATAGCCCGGAATGGACTTTGGTAGTAAACATTCGGATTTAGATGGTAAAATTCCGGTCTTTCGATCCTTCGGCTGTAATTCAACGAAAAGTTGGAGTCTTCTGTAGCATTGTACGACAGGTAAAAAGTAGGAAAGAGGTCGGTATAATCATTGTTGTGGGAGAGATTCGATTTGTCTGATTGCGTATCGATCTGCGAATGCTCCATACGCAACCCGAACTTTGCACTCCATTTGTCGCCGAATTTTCTGTTAGTTGAAAGGTAGAGGGCGCCGATATCTTCTTTATAGGTAAAATCATTCATCTGCAGAGGGGTCTCTTCAATGGGCTGATCGCTTAACCCGCTATTGAAAAAAGAGATGTCACTGGAGGAAATGGAATGGGAAATTTTACCGCCAAAGTCCAGATCGATCCATTGCATTGGATATTCAACGTCCAGTTTTGCTGAATAATTTTCTACCAGTTTTTTATTGAGATTAATAGATTTGTAGTACTGTTTTGAGTAAGGCTCCTGAATTACGGAAGTACCCTCATAATTTTTCCCATCCGGATTGAAATCCCTGAAATAATCCAGGTTCAGGATAATTTTTCTTCCAGGTTTATCCAGATCTATTTTGTTGTTAAAATTTACGATATGCCTCCTCGGATGCTGCGGTTCATAACCGGAAGATCTAAGAGATCTGGTCACCTTATTGCTTTCATAATCGGAAACGAGGGTTACAGGAAGAACATCAATCTGGGCCAGCGTCCCGTTGAAGTAGTACTGGCCGCCCATTTCCCATTTCGGGGTAATTTGATAGCTAAGATCGGCAGTTGCTACAAAACCTTCCAGATCGATGTACACCGGTGTAGATGTATACCAACGGCCATCTGGAAAATTTGCAGTTACTTCCTCTTTCAAAACGGCCATGTGCCGAATATATCCAAACCTGCTTGTTATGCTAATTTTATCTTTGTTGAAATTGAAGGTGCCTGAAGTTCTGTAATTAGGTTTTGTTCGCTGAAAATAGGTGCCTTTTAGCAGCGCATTCCACGAATCTTTTTTTGCTTTTTTCAGAACGATATTAATGAGTCCGCTGTTGCCTGAAGCCTCATATTTAGCGGGAGGATTATTGATTACTTCAATGCTTTGTATGTCTTCTGAAGCGAGGGACCTCAGAAAATTGATAAGATCGCTCCCTGAAAGCCGAACGATCTTATCGTCGATCATTACCTGAAGATTTCCTTTGCCGATCATCGTGATCTTGTCGTTTTCCACACGTACGCCCGGCGTTACTTTTAATACTTCGATCACATCGCCCTGAGAAGCTTTGGAGGAATTAGCCACGTTAAAAACTAATCGGTCTATCTTACGTTCAATTAGTTTCTTTTTTGCTTCTATGATCACTTCATCCAGTTCATTGGAATTTTTGATTTCTATGGTTCCGAGGTCCACGACTTTCCCCGCCAGAGTTAATTGCTTTTCGTAAAGCTTTTGACCCACATAAGTGACCTGAAATGTATAACTGCCCGGCTTTACTTTTAAATGGAATACTCCCTGTTCATCGGTTATTGCGCCGGTCAAGTCTGAAGATTGTTCCGGAATCAGGACAATTTCAGCAAATTCAAGGGGGCTTTGAGTTTCTTTTTCTATTATTTTCCCTTGTATTTCCGTTTGTGCGGTTGCGGTAAGGCTTGTAAGTAAAAAGAAAAAGCGAATAATTTTATTCATCAAGAGTCGTATGGACTAATGTTAAACAAGAGTAGGGGGCTTGTAGATTAGACTTTGTTAGCTTGTGAAGTTACTTATTTTCTTTGAAATCTACTTTCTTCATGATAATCCTAATTCAATCAGGAGCTAATACCAGGGAAATTATAGGTCGATATTGACTTAAAAGGGCTTATATTGGTTATTTTCTTGGGTCAGTTTTGAGTATGGAATACTCAAAATTGTCAGACCAACCAGTTTTTAAAGGCAAGACCTGCCGGCCTCTTCCTTCTCTTATCATCCCCGCTTTTTCAAGAACTTTAATGGAACCTATATTATTTACTGCACATCCAGCTTGTATGCGATGTAAATTGAGTGTCTCAAATCCGAAATTTAATACGGCTTTCAAAGATTCTGTCGCGTAACCTTTTTTCCAATAACAGGAATGTATTTTATACCAAACTTCACCTCGTTTATATTTTTCATTTCCGAGTTTCAATCCAAATAATCCAATAAATTCTTTACTCGATCTATCTTCAATTGCGAAAGTGTAATTCTTAATCTTATCCACCTTGTTGTCTGCAATCCAAGGTTCAATTATAGATTTGGTTTCTTCTATATTCTCGGGAATTCCAAGAGTATTAAATTCATCTGTTTCAGGTAAAGCATGTAGTTTGTGAATCAAGTCTAAATCGGACAGCTCAATGAATCTTAATTTAGTTCTTTCTGTGAGAATCTCTATTTTGGCCATTTTTTTAATTAAGCACCACGGTTGTGGTATAAACACAAGTGGCTATATTCTTTCTTGCATAGAATTCATCAAATTCTAATTGTATCCGATTTTATTCTTCTTTTAGGTTTTCAATACGCCATGGCGGATTTAGTCTGTTCTCGCCTCCGGAATAGAGAATCAATTGATTTCCATCAACATCTTTTAATCTCGCCTCTCTCCATAACCAAATTTGGTCAGTTGGATGTTCGTCAAATTTTATTCCTTTGTTTATTAGTTCGTTGACGTATTCATCAAGATTATCACATTCGAAGTATATCCAAATTCCATTTCCTTTCGGTACGTTTTCAGTTTGATGGATCGAAAATGTTGAGTTTCCGTCGGGGCATTCAAATCTTGCGTAGTGAGGTAAAGATTTTACTATCAAATTCAATCCTAATTTTTCATAGAACGGAATTGATTTAGTCAAATCAAGTGAAGGAATTGTAATCTGATTTAAATTCATTTGTTCTTAATTGAAAATTTTCTGCATTACAAACAAGACCTCATATCCGACAAGTGACGCGGGTTCCGGGATGCGGATCTGTCAGCTTAGGGGTTTTGTTTGAATTGGAAATAATTTAGTTCTTTTTTTAAAACCGGCACTTGCCTGCCGAAATTAGGTGTGTATTTGCTGTTAGTTGACCTTTTCATTGTGTTTTATTATCCATTTGGATATTATATTCAAGGCTTCAGGAGAAATAGTTTGTTCTATTTCTGAATATTCATTTGGCATTCCGGTTTTACTTTCCTGGAAAAAATGATTTAAATTATCTAATTTGACAATTTCAATATTCTTATTCCTGGCATCTTCAAAGACCTTGGAATTTTCAGCTGCAGGAACTTGCAAATCATTTTTTCCAAATAATGCTAAGACAGGGATATTAATTTTTCCTAATGCTATGGAAGGATCATATTTTAAAAAATATTTCGTCCAGGGTGAAGTTATACTCTCAATCAGATTATTAAGTTGATTTTCCCCCATTTGATTATTAAATTCTTTATTGAAATATTCTTCCAGCTTATTTTTTAATTCTTCATCATTACCTTCAAATGACGTAATAAGATCATAGGCTCCTTTAAAAATTGACTGGCTTCGATTAATAGCTATTTCATTGACTCCGCTTTTTTGTTCGATTAATTTTTTTTGAAGCAATAAAAGTTGCTCTCCTTTTAGACCAGGACCTGCTAGAAGAACGATATAACTAACGTCTTTGGAATTTGATGCTATCATTGGAGCAATCAAACCTCCTTCACTATGTCCAACCAGACCAATTTTATTTTTATCAATTTCTTTTCTTGATTTTAAATATTTTATTGCTGCTTCTGTATCTCTGGATAAGTCTTTAGAAGTCGCTTTTGAATATTCTCCTTCTGATTCTCCAACACCTCTGTCATCATACCTTAAAACTGCAATTCCATTTCTTGTTAAATAATCAGATATAACTAAAAATGGTTTATGATTCATAGCCTCCTCATTTCTATTCTGAGGACCACTACCGGTTATCAAAATGACGGTCGGAAAATCTTTTTCGTTTTTTGGCGTAGTAAGAGTACCTGCTAAGGTGATTTTATCTTTCTTATTGTAAAAAGTGACTTCTTCTGAATTGTATGGATATGGTTTTTCAGGTTCCTGAGGTCTGTTTATTTTGACTGGATTTCTCTGTAACTCCAGAGGAGTTATTATTCCTCTCTGTGAAAACTTTCCTATGATCTTATTTTTTTTCTTATGATAAACTCCTGTATAATTAACACCTAATCTGGTGACTTGAAAAGAAATAATTGAATCCTGAAATATGGTTTTATCAACCGGGATGTCAAATGATTTTTGGTTCGGGCTATCAATTGTTGAGACAAAAGCTGTGTCGTTTTTAACAATATGAAATACTAGAGGTATTTCCCTAATTTGTAGGTCTAAATTACCATACCAATCGCCTTGAATTTCTTGAGATTGGGAAGAATTAAAAGTAATTAGTATAACAAGTAAGATTGTAATGTTCTTCATTTCGTTCAATTAAAATTAATGTGATGGGCTAACGGAAATAGTGTGGAGCATGGATGTGAATTTATCAGCCTGATTTTCGTGGTGTTCTAAATTACAGTTTTTCAGCAAAATTCTCGCCATTTGCGTTACACGGTGTTACCCAAAGTTGTAATATTTAGGACTTGACCAAGGTTCCCCATTCGGTCCAAGAGCCGTCGTAAATTGATTTTGGATTATTTAGAACTAATTCACTAGCTAAATAAACTATACACGCAGTAACTCCTGATCCACAACTAAAAATTAATTGTCTTGGTCCATTTTCTATATTTTCAAAAACTAATTTCAACTCCTCTTTATCTTTAAACCTTCCATTATTCAGGACTTTTTGAAAAGGAATACTTATTGAATTTGGTATGTTTCCACTTCGAAGCTCTTTTCTTGGTTCTTGTTCAGTTCCATTGAATCTTTCTGATTTTCTAGCATCAATTATTAGAGCATTTTCTTTCTCTAAATTATTTTTAATTTCATCAAAAGTTGAAATTAAATTCTTTTGAAAATCAGATTTAAAATTTCCTTTTTCAAAATCTGAATTATATCCTTCTTGAATAGGATAATTTCTGTCCATCCATTCTGGAAGTCCGCCATTTAAAACGGAAACTTTGTTATGCCCCATAATTTTAAACATCCACCAAACTCTAGGACTTGTATAAATACCTAAATCGTCATAAATAACTATCTGGCTGAAATTATTTATTCCAATTTTTCTGCAACTAATTTCAAATTGTTTTGTATCTGGTAGAGTATTAGGGAATTCTGAATTAGGATTGCTAAAATCATTTTTGAGATCAAAATATCTAGTATTTTTAATTTTCGTGTTTTTGTAGTCAGATTTTAATCCTGCTTTGTTTGATTTTGTACTACAATCTAAAATAATAAGATTTGGATCGTCTAATTTATCTTTTAATTGTTCAGCACTTGTAATCAGATTATTCATTAGCAACGGAATCTCGGTTTACAATTTTGGGTAACGGTTTGCGGTTATCGCAAGTTGCGGGAGTAGGGAAGCGGATTTGTCGGATTAATTTTTTTAATAATTGCTCTCTAAAATAACGATTTTCATCTAGCTACCCGTTATTTGCGGTGAACCGTTGTTAGCCAAAGTTATTTTACTGCTATGATTTGAATCCTCAATTATCTCCAAAGGATAATCGTATAATTCTAAAATTTTGATTGCATTTCCACTTTTTGGTTTACCTGGTTTAATCTTGTGGTCAAAATATAATTGATCATTTTCTATAGTTTCCGAAAAATGATATAAATCAAAATTCTTCTCTTTTAATAAGTCTGTAAGCTCTAGATCATGGGTTGAAACCATAACAATATGGCCCTTTTTATTTAAGTAAGATAAGATTGATTTTCCAGCTGCAATTCGCTCTACCGTATTTGTTCCTTTAAATAATTCATCTAAAATGAATAAACAGTTTTCCTCTTTCTTTGAAGCTTCGATTAATTCTTTGATTCTTACGACTTCTTCTAAGTAATAACTCGTACTATTTATTAGATCATCTGAAATTCTAATGGATGAATAAATTTTGAAAAATGGAGTTTCAAAATTTTTAGCAAAGCAGAAATATAATGTTTGCCCTAATATTGCATTAATGCTAAATGTTCTGATGAAAGTCGTTTTACCAGACATATTCGATCCCGTTAAAAGCAAACTCTTGTTCTCTAAATTTAGATCATTTGGGATACAGTTTTCAATTAAGGGATGATAGACTTCTTTTATAAGAACTTCTTTTTTATTTATAAAATTTGGTTTGCAATATTTAGTATTACTTGTTTGTACTGAAGCGCAGGATATCGCCGAATCTACTTCACCAATAAAGAGGAAAAGTTCTTTCAAATCTTTTTCTTTATTTTCTAATGATTTCTGAAAACTGTAGAATAGTATTGGCTCTAGATTGAATGTAATTTTTATTATTTCCGATATGAACCAAAATAAGAGGGCATATTCGCTATCTAGTTTTTTCTCCCACTCAATAAATCTAATTTTTGATAAAATAGATTTCACACTTCTTAAGTAACCAAAATCTTCATAGAATAATCTAATTTCTTCTGAAGAACTCAATTTCTTGGCGACCTGAAAACTTGTAGCCAATTGGCCCACACCATTTAAATATAATTGTATCGAAGACTTGTTTTTATAATGAAAAACAAGATTTATGAAAAATATAGGTATTAGAAGCAGAAAAAACGCTGGAAAGAAAAAACTTAGAATAATAGACGAAAGCGCGGCTAATGACAGAAAACGGTAGAGCCATATTTTACCCGATTTTTCAACCTTTTGAGAACGAAAAATTTCCTCGAAATAATATGCTTTGTTAGAGGATAATTTTGATAGTTCTACTTGACTATTAATTCGTAATGACTGGTTTGACTTAAATACTTCTGTTAGTTTTCCAAATCTCTTTATTTCAGAAATATTAATTATTGTTCGAAGTTTATAATAGAGATATTGTTGTCCAATTTTTGAATTAGTTCTATCTAAGAACTTAAACACATCATTCATATCTAAATCGTCCCACGTATTGTCTGATATTATTTGAAAAACATTCTTAGTTGATTTATGATTTTTAAAAAATTGATTGATTAAATCAAAATCGAGATACTTCTCATTTTTTGGTTTTCCCCAATTTTTTATTATTGAATTTCGGATAGATTTATTTTTGGCTCTTTCCAATCGGAAACGAACAAGGTAGATTACAATTAAAATTAGTACAGTACCTAAAATCCAATTCATATAGAAACGAAATTCATAATTAATAATTTTGGCTAAC
>CAVUJH010000013.1:0-71618 GCA_963741775.1 uncultured Flavobacteriaceae bacterium
ATTCTTATCTTTGTTCCCATTATTTTTTGGACCAAATTTCAGAACAATTATTATTTTTTGGCGTTCTTAGCATTTTGGTTCCTGACCATTAATCATTCGGCCATGCGAATTGCCCTTCCCGGTTTTGTTTACGGACTGGCACTATTATATATTGTAGATGACAAAAAGCATCCTGTACATAGGAAACGACTTGCAAATTAACAGCTTTACGGCTACCTATATCTCTTTTTTCAGCCGTGTGCTGAAGAAAGAAGGCTATAAGGTAAAAACGGCATCTACAAGAAGTAATAAAGGATTTCGGCTACTGGAAATGTTGGGGCTTATTGTACGCTTTCGTAAATCGACCGATATCGTCCTCATCGATACCTACGGTGCCATGAACTTCTATTACGCTTACCTGGTGGCCAAAACCTGTCAGTTTTACGGACTTGAGTACATACCTATCCTACATGGCGGCAATCTGCCCGACCGGCTGGAAGGGTCGAACAGTTTTAGTAAAAGTCTCTTCGGAAAGGCTAAGCTCAACGTCGCGCCTTCAGAGTTTCTTTATGGAGTTTTTCGGAGGGCCGGGTTCAACAATGTGAAGATCATTCCAAATTCCGTAGAAATAGAGAACTATCCTTTTAAGAAGCGGGAAGAATTCCGGCCACGACTGTTGTGGGTAAGAAGATTTCAGAAGCGATATAATCCGATGCTGGCGCTCAAGGTATTGCTCCTGCTAAAGGAGAAATTTCCGCAGGCAAGTTTGTGTATGGTGGGGCCCGATAAAGACGGAAGTCTCAAGGCCTGTAAGAATTTGGTGAAAAAGCACAATCTCGACGTCCGCTTCACCGGAAAACTGAAAAAGAAAGAATGGGCGGAGCTTTCCACCGACTATGATTTCTTCATAAATACGACTACCATAGATAATACTCCCATCAGCGTTATAGAGGCTATGAGCCTTGGACTGGCGGTGGTTTCGACCAATGTGGGCGGTATGCCTATGTTGATCGAAGACGGAAAAGATGGTGTTCTGGTTCCTGAAAACAATGCCGAAGCTATGGCCAATGCCATTATTGAACTCATTGAAAATCCTGAAAAAACTGCCGCGATTTGTTCAGAAGCGAGGCAAAAAGTGGAGAATTTCGACTGGCAACAGGTAAGGGAAGAGTGGAACAGGGTCCTGAATTAAATGAAACATCTGGTTTATATTGGCAATAAACTCGAAGCTCGGGGAGGAGCCCCTACTTCTATCGATGTCCTGCCCGATTTGCTCAGAGCAGAGGGAATCGAAGTGAGTACTGCTTCCTCCAAAAAGAACAAATTTTTACGGTTACTGGAGATGCAAAAGCTCCTGTTCAGTAAGGCCAAAAGCGCCGATATTGTGCTTATTGATACCTACAGTACGCAGAATTTCTGGTATGCTGTGATCTCGGCTCAGGTTTGTCGCTGGCTTCAATTGCCTTATATGTTGTTTCTTCACGGCGGCAACCTCGGGGAGCGTCTTCGAAAGAATCCGAAGGTTAGCAAACGGTTGTTCGGCCGGTCCCGTAGCAATATTGTTCCTTCCGAATTTCTTCTGGAAAAATTCAGCAGAAAGGGAATTGGCAATCTGCGGCACATTCCTAATTCCATTTCTATAGAAGATTATCCTTTTCAGGAGCGTAGTAGTCCAAGACCGAAATTGTTGTGGGTCCGCTCCTTTTCCGAAGTATATAATCCGCTGCTGGCTGTCAGGGTGTTTGAAAAGTTAAAAGACAAGTATAAGGAGGCCGAACTTTGTATGGTGGGACCGGCAAAAGATGGCAGTCTGCAGATTTGTAAACAATATGTTCAAAAAAAAGGGCTGCGGGTATCTTTTCCGGGGAAGTTGTCTAAAACAGAATGGTTACATTTATCCCGAAACTATGACCTGTTCCTGAACACCACAAATATAGATAATACCCCGGTAAGTGTGCTGGAGGCTATGGCACTTGGCTTGCCTGTTGTTTCTACGGAAGTGGGCGGAATGCCTTACCTGATTCGCGACAGAGAAGAAGGGCTTCTGGTGCGGCCAAACGATGAGACAGCCATGCTGACTGCTATTGAAACTTTACTTGCAAAACCTGAATTAGCTCAGGCTATGAGTGTCAAGGCAAGAAAAAAAGTAGAGAATTTCGACTGGCAGAAAGTAAAGGAACAGTGGCTGGAATTGCTTTATTGAAACCTCAATATTAAACGCCAATGTTGTTCTATTATGTCTGAACGGCCTCTCTTACATTTTGAGATCTCAGAACGCAAAATCCTTTTGCGGTTGTTCGATATATTGGGTGTGCTCCTAAGTCTGGGCCTGGTAAGGCTTCTTTTGGATTTCGACTATTTCAGGTTTGATACTGATAACTGGAGCTGGACTGTAGTGTTGCTTCTGTATCTCAATATTTTTGCCACGGTTTTTGAACTGTATGACCTTCAGAAGGCCAGCCGGTTCGAGGTGGTCCTTAAAAATGTGCTGCTCACCAGTTCGGTGACTGTCTTGCTATTTATGCTGACTCCTTATTTTACACCGATCTTACCCAGTAACAGGATGCAGATAATTTTCTTCTTTCTGGCTATCGCCGTGCCCATACTACTTTGGAGGTACACTTATATTACGCTGATTTCCTCTCCGAGATTCTTTAAACGAGTACTTGTAGTGGGCGATTCCTTCGATATTAACCTTATTACCAATTCACTTCAAAAATCCGATCCCAATTACATGGTGGTGGGTTTTGTGAATACCGATACAAATCTGAAGGAGGAAATAAGGGAGCATACTTTGCTGCAGTTCGAGGTCGATGAACTTCTGGAAGCGATAAAATCCCACCATATCAACGAGATCGTGGTAACCAGTGCCTATGAAAAAGGCCTGATGCTGCCGTTGTACACTCAACTCAGCGAATTGTTGATCAGCGGCTTTCCTGTAAGGGATTACATTCAGGTATATGAGGAGATCACCCAGCGTATTCCGGTGCAGCATGTGGATAAGGATTTCTATAAATATTTTCCCTTCAGCCGGAGTAATCAGAATAAATTCTACGGAACAGTCAGCAGGTCACTGGATATCCTGGTCTCCTTCTTCGGACTTATCCTGGGAACGCTTTTTTTGCCTCTGGTACTGATTGGAAATATTTTTGGGAACCGCGGAAAAATTTTCTACCAGCAGGAAAGGGTGGGGAAGAACGGTAAGGCTTTTAATATCCTTAAACTTCGTACCATGACCAAAGATGCAGAGCCTGATGGTCCCCGTTATGCTGATAAGAATGATCGCAGGATCACCCGCTTCGGAATGTTCCTCAGAAGAACACGTATTGACGAGATTCCCCAATTCTGGAATGTATTAAAGGGAGACATGAGCATCATCGGCCCCCGTCCTGAACGCCCTGTTTTTGTAGAAGAGCTGAAAGAGATAATACCTTTCTATGACACACGCCATATCATCAAACCTGGTCTCACAGGCTGGGCGCAGGTAATGGCCAATTACGGTAATTGCCATACCGATAGCCTGGAAAAGCTTCAATATGATCTGTACTACATTAAACACCGCGGAGTTTTTCTGGATCTCAGTATTATTCTCAAAACCATGAGCACCGTGGTCTTTTTTCGGGGACAGTAAACTATTTCTCAGGTGCCATTTTTCCGCTGACCCCCTTCCCCTAAAGGGGTGGCGGAAAATTTGCTTTTTAAGTATTTCAACTTTATGGAACTCCTCTTCAAATAGCTCCCCTTTAGGGGCTGGGGGTAATTTTGTGGATGAATTTGTGGTCGGATATTTTTTACTTGAATGATTGGATTTTGTTATCTATTATTTGGACAACTTTTTTGAGGTTTTGTTTTACTTCTGCATTAGTGAATCTAAGAATAGCGAGATCGAGATCCTGAAACTTCAACAGCTCTTCTCTTTCGGCATCCAATCTTTTCTGATTTTCGGTTGTATGATACGCTCCGTCGATCTCCAGGATAAGTTTTAATTCATGACAATAAAAATCTACAATGTAGATGTGGATCGGGTGTTGTCTTCGAAATTTAACTCCTCTTTTATTGTTTTTTAATTCTTCCCAGACTATCAATTCCGATTCAGTCATATTTTTCCTTAGCCGCTGTGCTTTTCTGAAGTTTTCGGGAGGAGCTCCTTTGTACATGCTCAAATCGTGATATGGATCATCTTTTTTCATTGTTGAGAGTTTTTGGTCCGAGGGCAGCTAAAATTATCTTTTTTATTGATCCAAATCCACATATAGATTAGAAAAATAGGAGGTAATAATTTTCCGCTAACCCCCCTTCCCCTAAAGGGGTGGCGGAAAATTTGCTTTTTAAGTATTTCAACTTTATGGAACTCCTCTTCAAATAGCTCCCCTTTAGGGGCCGGGGGTAAAATCCTCTTCTTTCCACTGAATCTCCTCTTTAGGGGCCGGGCGTATATCTCCGTGGAAGCAACGCTGTCATTTACTCTTCCTCTGAAACTTTACTACAGCAAAAAGGAACGAGAAAAGGGCGATAAAAGCTGCTACCCGGGCTATATAGTCTCCGTACTTGACATAGAAGGTTTTTTCCTTGTTTAGTTGCACGTCGCCTCTCAGACTACCGCGTTTCATGTAACCCAACTGCTGTACTATATCACCCTTCTGATTGATGAAGGCTGAAATTCCCGTGTTGGCACTCCTCACCACATCCCGGCGGGTTTCGATGGCGCGAAGCTTGGCATAGCTTAAGTGTTGTTTGTGGCCCTGGGTATCACCCCACCAGGCATCGTTGGTAATGATGCTCAGCAATTCGGCGCCGTTCTGGATATAACCTGTCACGTATTCGCCATATACCGATTCATAGCAGATAATAGGAGCAGTCGCTGTATGGTTGCTTAACTTCAGGGCAGTCCTTTCTTCCTGGGTGGTCTTCATGGCTACGGTGCCGCCCAGATCGATCATGATATTGCCCAATACCGGTTTCAGGATATCCTGATAAGGGAAATTCTCCACGCCCACCACCAGTTTGGATTTATGATAAAGCTGAACCGTATCTGCCTTATTCATCAGAAACGCAGAATTATAATCATCATACCAGTCCATGGGGCCAATCTGATTGCTTTGCGAGGTAACTTTTGCCGGATCACTGAATCTTTCGTAGAAGGAAATTCCGCTGAGAAAATTCAGCTTCGGATGTAGCCGGATGAGTTGTCTTCCGAAGTAAGCAGCTTCAGATTGGTTGAATTCGGGAAGTACGGTACCATCAGCAAAAACGGTTTCCGGAGCAACGAGCAGCTCAGTGCTGTCGGTGACCTTCTCCTGGCTCAGTTTCATGATGAGTTCCCCAATGCGGGTATCGGTAGTATTGTATTTTTCGGTATATGGGTCGATATTGGGCTGCAGAATAACCGCTTCCATGCTCCGGCCTTTTTCCTCGTAAGTATTGAGCAGGAGATAGGAGATGCCGATAGGAATACCAATAAGAAGAGCGCTTTTAAAGAGTCCGCGGTAGAGGAAATCTTTGTCGTTGTATTCTTTGTAGAGCAGAAGGGCTTTAAATAAGGCGATGTTTACAAGCCACACCCACAAGGTTCCGCCGAAGGTGCCGGTATATTCGTACCATTGTATCCAGTGGTGATATTCCGAAAAGCCGTTGCCGAGGTTGAGCCAGGGCCAGGAAAACTCCCAGGTGAGGTGGATTTTTTCGAAGACCATCCAGATACTTACCAGAAAAGCCGAGGCTGCTGAAAAGCCGCTTCTCCCTGCCACGAAATGATACAGCTGAAAGACCAGTGCCATAAGCAGGGAATTCACCAGTATTGCAAAGGCACCTCCGAAAGGAGTTGAAAAATAGATCCAGTAGGTAGTAATCAGGTTCCAGATGAAAAAGCTGAGGTAGGAAAGCCCGAACACTCGCCAGCCGCGCAGTTTCCTTTGGGAATTCCTTACTTTAAATTCGGCGTAGAGCAACGGAACGAAAGCAAAAAACAGTAAGAGAGGGAAGCCGTAGGTGGGCCAGGCCAGCGCCAGGAGCATTCCGCTGAGCAGGGCATATAAAAAGTTCTTCATCTTTGCTAATTCTGCTCAAAAATAGCAAACCTGCAACTTTTATGGACGCAAAGCTCAAAAATAATGGAATCGTAAGGGTGTCATTGCCCGGAAAAAGATAATTTCGCTTTTCCGGGAAAGCCTGAGGCATCAGAACCCATTATTTATTTTTACTTTCTTATTTTTAAACAAAACTAACCAATGAGCCTGAAGAAGCATATTCCCAATTTCATTACTCTTTTAAATCTTTTCAGCGGTTGTATTGCAACCATTTTTGCCGTAGAAGGAAACCTGATCATGGCGGCGGCCTTTGTGGCTCTCGGTATCTTTTTCGATTTCTTCGACGGACTCGCTGCGCGTGCGCTTAATGTGAAGAGCGAGGTGGGTTTACAGCTGGATTCCCTGGCTGATGTTGTTACCAGTGGAGTAGTACCCGGAATTGTAATGTTTCAGCTTTTAATAAATGCTCTCCCGGGAACTGCAGCATCTGCAGAGACCTGGAAAGCGGGAACAGACTGGCTGGAATGGGATTTTAACCCCTGGGCCTTAATCGGCCTGTTTATTACCCTGGCTTCCGGATTTCGTTTGGCAAAATTCAATGTAGATGAGCGGCAAACCGATTCCTTTATTGGCCTTCCTACGCCGGCCAATGCCTTGCTCATTCTAAGTCTGCCGGTGATTCTCACCTACCAGCCCAGCGGCTTCTTTTCAGCTCTTATTCTGAATGAATGGTTTCTCGTCGGACTTACAATCTTTAGTTGTTTTATACTGAATGCTGAAATTCCCCTTTTTGCCCTGAAGTTTTCAGATTGGTCTTTTCAGCAGAATAAACTGCGGTATTCATTCCTGCTTCTGTGTCTTTTATTGATCGTGTTCTTCCATTTTATCGCGATTCCGCTTATTATTATCAGCTATGTATTGCTGTCGCTGATATTTCCGGCGAAAGGGCAAGAATTATAAAGTGGAGAGAGGAAAGTGGAAGGTCTTTCTCTATTATTTAAGTTTGTAGCTATTGAGAGATCAGTGATTCAGAACCTGGACTCACAACTTCAAATTTTTGAAACTCCAAACCAGAAACTTCAAACTTGAAACAATAAACTACTGAAACAGCTTCTTTTTTCTTAATTCGAAGTTCTGACCCAGGTAAACTTTTCGCACCATTTCATCTTCGGCGAGTTCTTCAGGAACTCCGTGTTTGAGGATGCTTCCTTCGAACATAAGATAGGTACGGTCGGTAATGGCAAGGGTTTCCTGTACGTTGTGATCGGTGATGAGGATGCCGATATTCTTATTTTTTAGCTGAGCTACGATCCGTTGGATGTCTTCTACGGCAACGGGGTCAACTCCTGCGAAAGGTTCATCCAGGAGGATGAAATTAGGGTCGGTAGCCAGGGCGCGGGCGATTTCGGTTCTTCGTCTTTCGCCACCACTCAGTAAATCGCCGCGGTTCTTGCGGATATGATTTAACCCGAATTCTTCAATAAGCGACTCCATTTTCAGGTGTCGCTCTTTTTTGCTCATTTTGGTCAATTCCAGCACACTCATTATATTGTCTTCAATACTGAGTTTGCGGAAAACCGATGCTTCCTGCGCCAGATATCCAATACCGTGCTGAGCCCGTTTATACATCGGGTATTTAGTGATATTCACCTTGTCAAGAATGATATCGCCGCTATTGGGTTTTATCAGCCCCACGATCATATAGAAAGAAGTGGTTTTTCCGGCGCCATTAGGGCCCAAAAGCCCTACGATCTCTCCCTGGTTCACTTCCAGCGAAATGCCCTTTACAACTTCTCTTCCTTTATATGACTTGACTAATTTTTCGGCGCGTAATTTCATTCTTGGTAAATTTCTATTATTTCAGCATGAATTATACCAGAGGCTATTCCTGCTTTACATCTTCCAGAGCCTCCCAGTATTCATGAGCTCTTCGCAGGTGCGGGATCACGATAGTTCCTCCTATCAGGGTGCCAATGCTTAAAGTCTCCATGATTTCAGCACGGCTCACTCCCTGGTTGTAACTGGATTCCAGGTGGTATTTTACGCAGTCGTCGCAACGAAGCACTACAGAAGCAACCAATCCCAGCAGTTCCTTCGTTTTCTTGTCTAGTGCGCCTTCCGTGAAAGCGTTCGTGTCTAAGTTAAAGATCCTTTTGAGAACCTTGTTGTCTTCGCCAAGAATTTTATCATTCATCTTCTGGCGATGAAGATTGAATTCAAGAACCTTATTATTCATAGCTAATTTTTATTTTTTATTTCTCTTTTGTAAATGATCTTGGAGATCAAAATACTTACTTCATATAATAACAGCACCGGTACCGCTACCACGATCTGACTTACAATATCGGGAGGTGTGATAATGGCTGAAACCGTCAACACGATCACCAATGCAAATTTCCGGTATTTTATCATGAATTCCGGCGTGATAATACCCACTTTGGTAAGGAAGTAGATCACGATAGGAAGTTCAAAGATGAGTCCGGTTGCCAATACCGAAGAACGCACCAGGCTTATATAACTGCTGAGGTCAAACTGGTTGATCACTTCTTTGCTAACCTGGTATTTTCCAAGGAAGTTAATGGAGAGGGGAGTCACCACGTAATATCCGAAAAGCACTCCCGTAAAGAACAATACCGAAGTAATGAAAATGAAACCTTTTGCATACTTGCGTTCTTCCTTGCGCATCGCCGGGGATACAAACCTCCAGAATTCATAGAGTATGTACGGGAAGGCAATGATGAAACCTGCAGTGATTGCCGTCCATACGTGGGCAGAGAATTGTCCGCCCATGGTGCGGCTTTGGATCACGAAAGGCATTTCCTCAAAACAAAATCCGCCGTCTATCCCTACAGATGAGGATAGTTTGCAGAGCATGTGATAGGAAAAGAAGTCCCCTTTGCTGGGGCCAAAAAGCAGCACGTCAAAGATAAAACCCTTGGCAAGGAAAGCAGCAGTAGCCGTGATCATTACGGCGACAGTAGACCTGATAAGGTGCCACCGGAGTTCCTCCAGATGGTCCAAAAATGACATTTCCTGTTCTTCTTCCGGTGGTGGAGGAGCTATTTGCTTCATTATAAAATTCCTTCGCGTATTAGATTATGAATATGGACCACCCCCGAATATTTTCCGTCTTTTAGAGCCAGGAGCTGCGAGATCTTATTAGCCTCGATCACCTCCAGGGCTTCCGTAGCAAGTTCGTCTGCATCAACGGTCTTTGGATTTGCGCTCATAATATCCCGGGCCTTCAAATCTTTAAATTCGGTATTGTTTTTCAGCATTCGGCGTATATCGCCATCAGTGATGATGCCTATAAGCTTCTCGTTTTCGATAACCGCAGTAACGCCGAGCATTTTTTCGGAGATCTCAATGATCGCATCGGTCACGGTAGTTTCAGGCCCTACCTGGGGTTTCTGGTTCTGGGCGGTGATATCCCGCACCCGCAGGTATAATTTTTTACCCAAAGAGCCTCCGGGGTGATATTTGGCAAAATCTTTGCTGGTAAAGCCTCTGAGCTTTAGAAGGCAAACTGCAAGAGCATCACCAATTACCATTTGAGCGGTGGTGCTGCTGGTGGGAGCGAGATTATTTGGGCAGGCTTCCTTTTCAACATAGGAATTCAGCACAAAATCGGCCTCTTTTCCGAGGAAAGATTCCCGGTTTGCCGTAATAGCGATAAGGCTGTTTTTAAAGTCTTTAATAAATGGAACCAGCACCTTAATTTCGGGACTGTTTCCACTTTTAGAGATACATATTACGATGTCGTCTTGTTGAATAATTCCAAGGTCGCCGTGAATAGCGTCAGCAGCATGCATAAAAATGGAAGGAGTGCCTGTAGAATTAAGGGTTGCCACGATTTTATTGGCAATCACAGCACTCTTCCCAATGCCGGTGACAATTACTCTTCCTTTGGACTTGTAGATTTTCTCGACGGCCTCGACAAATTCATTGTCGAGCTGATGTTCTAAATTTGCAATTGCTTGGGCTTCAGTGGAAATGGTTTCTTTTGCGGCGGTAAGAATTTTTTCTTGAAGTTTCAAATTTTTGATTTGATTAGAAATTGTGAGTACTTAAGAAATATGTATCTTTAAAGATGCAAATGTATGTAAAATTGTAACACAATTGAATGAGTTTGACTGAAATTGATTTACACCAACAGCTGAAGAAATACTTTGGGTTTAGTCAGTTCAAAGGTCTTCAGGAACAGGTGATTACCAGTATTGTGAATAGACACAATACCTTTGTGGTAATGCCTACGGGAGGGGGAAAGTCCCTATGCTACCAACTCCCTGCTTTAATCGAAGAAGGAACAGCTATTGTGGTATCGCCCCTTATTGCCCTGATGAAGAACCAGGTGGATGCTATCCGCGGAATTTCCTCGGAATATGGCGTAGCCCACGTATTGAATTCGTCCCTTAACAAAACCGAAGTTAGGCAGGTAAAAGAAGACATAGCAAACGGAGTGACCAAACTCCTTTATGTTGCCCCCGAATCGCTGACGAAAGAGGATCATGTAGAATTCCTCCGAAAGCAGAAGATCTCTTTCATGGCCATTGACGAGGCTCACTGTATTAGTGAGTGGGGCCATGATTTCAGGCCGGAATACCGCAACCTGAGGCATATAATTGAACGTATAGGCGATAATATACCTATCATCGCTCTTACCGCCACGGCCACGCCCAAGGTGCAGGAAGACATCCTGAAAAACCTTGGAATTCCTGAAGCCAATACCTTCAAGGCCAGTTTTAACCGGCCCAATCTCTATTATGAAGTACGGCCGAAAACGAAGAATGTCAATGCCGATATTATCCGTTTTGTTAAGCAGAATGAAGGAAAATCGGGCATCATCTATTGCCTGAGCCGCAAGAAGGTGGAGGAACTGGCGCAGACGCTGCAGGTGAACGGGATCAATGCCGTGCCTTATCATGCCGGGCTCGATGCCAAGACGCGCTCGAAGCACCAGGATATGTTCCTCATGGAAGATATTGATGTAGTGGTTGCCACTATCGCTTTCGGAATGGGGATCGACAAGCCCGATGTGCGCTTTGTGATCCATCATGATATCCCTAAGAGCATCGAAAGTTATTACCAGGAAACCGGTCGCGCAGGACGTGATGGGGGAGAAGGCCATTGCCTGGCATTCTATTCCTATAAAGATATAGAGAAGCTCGAGAAGTTCATGAGCGGGAAGCCTGTAGCTGAACAGGAAATAGGGCACGCCTTGCTTCAGGAGGTAGTAGCTTATGCTGAAACTTCTATCTCGCGCCGTAAGTTCATTCTTCACTATTTCGGCGAACATTTCGATGAGAAGACCGGCGAAGGAGCTTCCATGGATGACAATGTGCGAAATCCGAAGAAGAAGCGCGAAGCTAAAGAAGATGTGGAGCTATTGCTGAGAACCATAAAGGAAACCAAACAGCTGTATAAGTCCAAGGAAATCGTGAAAACCCTTATTGGGAAGTCTAATGCCATTATTCTCTCTCATAAGACCGATGAACACAGGCTCTTCGGAAAAGGAAAAGACAAAGACGGTAAATACTGGATGGCCCTCATTCGCCAGGTGCTTGTGGCAGGTTATCTGCGGAAGGATATTGAGACCTATGGCGTTATAAAACTCACGGAAAAAGGCCGGAATTATCTGGAGAATCCGGAGTCTTTTATGATGACTGAAGATCATATTTTCGACAGCACAACTGAAAGTGTTGCGGCACCTTCGGGAGCGGCAGGTTCGGGAGTAGACAAGAATCTTGTGAAAATGCTGAAGGAGCTTCGGAAGAAGGTGGCCCAGAAACTGGAGGTTCCGCCCTTCGTGGTGTTCCAGGATCCGTCATTGGAAGATATGGCCCTAAAGTATCCTGTGAGCATTGATGAATTGGGCAATATCCACGGCGTTGGGGAAGGCAAAGCCAAAAAATTCGGCAAGGAATTCGTGGCGCTTATTCAGCAGTACGTAGAAGATAATGACATCACGCGGCCCGATGATCTGGTCGTAAAAACTACCGGAGTCAATTCGGCGCTGAAGCTGTATATTATTCAGAATGTTGACCGAAAGCTGCCTCTGGATGATATCGCGGCAGCTAAGGGTATGGAGATGAATGACTTCATAAAAGAGATGGAGGCCATCGTTTACAGTGGTACCAAGCTGAATATTGACTATTGGCTGGAGGATATTCTGGACGAAGATCAACAGGAAGAGATCCATGAATATTTTCTTGAAGCCGAGACCGACAAGATCGATGCGGCCATGCAAGAATTCGAAGGGGAATATGACGTGGAAGAACTTCGGTTATACCGTATCAAATTCATCAGTGAAGTAGCGAATTAATTTCAGAAGTATAAAAAAGAAAGAAGCTGCAGGGTTTAGACTTTGCAGCTTTTTTTTGTCATCCTGAACCTGTTTGCAACAGGCAAGCTTTTTCAGGGGATTTGAGGATCTATAGGATGAGGAAAGATTCTGAAATAAATTCAGAATCACGATTTTTGGTCCTTATAAAAGGAGAAGCAGGAAAATATCTACGGTGGTTGATTGGCGAATCATACGTCATGCTGAACTGGTTTCAGCATCTCTTTCAATACTGAAAAACACGAAAATAGCTATCTTATCTCCCGCCATTCGCCTGGAGATCTGCAATACATTGCGCATCCAGATCCGGTACAGTCCCGTCGCTGGTGATATCTACCACGCCGGTGCCAAATTCCAACGAAGCCCGCATGAGGCACCCCGGGACATCACAATGCCCTTTATGGCCGGGATCGGTATCCAGGTGATCTGATTGGGGTTCACTGCCCATATCTACCAACCCAAACAAATGCCCGAATTCATGGTCAAGAACGGCATTTTCCAGCACACTTTTACTGGGGGCATTAGGTTTAGAAGCAAAATTTTCAATCGTTTTTTCGTACACCACGATCGAGGTATTACGAAAAGCAGAGCCGAGAACCACTTCTTCTTTAGCGTTATCTTCTTCGTTACTGCCATCGGCGAAATAGATGAAAATCGCTATTTCATCGCCGGCATTGTACACGCTGCGATTTTTCTGTTCAATATCTCCGATTTCATGTATGTCGAAAGGGGCTTTTCCCGAAGAAGGTACCGCTCTCATGCTTATCTTGATACCGTCGGGCTTGTAGATGCGCTCCTGCAGAAAACTTTTGAAACCGTTGATAGCTGCAGTGCTGGGTGCATAACCGTCAACATACACAATCTCAATGTTCATGGAGGTGAATTGTTCATCGCTAAGCAGAGCGTTCGCCGAATCTCCCACGCTCTTAAGATTTGATGAATGGTCAGAAGGACTATCGGTGCTACAGGCAACCGCAAATAGTAAAAAAGTGATCAGGCCTAGTAACCGGCTCATTTTTCGCATAATGGCATCAGGAATATTTTGTAAAAATAAAAATTTACTCTGTTTTTGGCTTCAAGCGTGCCAAATAATCATAGTGTTCCCCTTCTTTTAACAACTCGCAGCTAAAATTATTCTTTGCGGCGGCCAATTGCAGCGAGTCAAAATCGAGGTACAGCCAGTCGAAAATCGCCGATTTTTCCTTCTTATAGCTTACCTGGAATTGCAGTTCGCCGTAATAGCCTTTCGAGGCATCTATCCAGATCCCGCCATCTTCATCGGTGTCGAACAAATAGCTTAGGTCTGAAGAATCGATCAGGATCTGCCCACCAGGTTTAAGCAGTTTTTTTGCCTGTGCGAAAAAATTGTCGAGGTTGTTGAGTTTTCCGATGATTCCGCTGCCGTTCATCAACATCAGGATAGTGTCAAATTGGTCATTTTTAAGCTGAAAGAAATCCTGTTGCCGGGCGTCTTCAATTCCGCGGAGCCTGCATATTTCTATGGCACCTTCGGAAGTGTCTATGGCCGTGACTTTCAGTTTTTTTTCCTGCTGAAGGAAGAACGAATGGCTTCCGGCACCGCAGCCAACGTCCAAAACCCTTCCGAAGCAATGCTGAAGCGCGGTTTGCTCAAGTTTGGGCATTTCAGAATAGCTTCTGAAGAGATAGGCAACAGGGATCACATCATCATCAAAATCTTCGGAATGTACACTAATATCGGTCTCATCCCCGGAATGGTAATAAGCTGAAATTGCCTTTCCGAAGATGTCTTTATCTGTCTGTTTCTTATTCATATCTTTGCAAAATGCAGGAAAGTTTAGAGAATCTTCCCGACAGGGCCAAAGATAAGCATAAGGAGAACAAAAAGTTTTTCTCGAAGCTCAGAAAGAAGCCGCCAAAGGATCTTGACCGGCAAATGCAGGAGTTGCACGAGGAGGAGTTTGCCCGCACCAATTGCCTTGACTGCGCGAATTGCTGTAAAACCACCGGCCCGCTCTTTACCAATAAGGATATTGAACGCATCAGCAAACATTTAAAGCTGAAGCCACAGCAGTTCATCGATCAATATCTGCGAATCGATGAGGATAAGGATTATGTGTTGCAGGAAGTGCCTTGTACCTTTCTGGATGCCGATAATTACTGCCTTATCTACGATGTGCGCCCCAAAGCCTGCCGGGAATACCCGCACACCGATCGAAAAGACTTTCATAAAATCTCCAATCTTACCATTAAGAATACCGCCATTTGTCCCGCCGCCTATAATATTGTGGAGGAGATGAAGCGAAGAGTGAAGTTGAAATAGATATTAGATTTGAGAATTGAGAAGTGAGATTTGAGAGAAGTAAAGGAGAAATGAAAAAAGCTGCTTTTGCTCTTTTCTCTCTCCTTTTTCCTCTTTTTCTGCTCTTCTATTCCATTTTTTATAAATATTTTGAAGTTTAACGTGGAATACCTTATGTTTATAGGCTAAAACGTGCTTTTTTATGAAAAAAATTACTTCTCTCTTATTCCTGCTATTTATTTTTTCCAATGCTTCAGCTACGGGTTGGTTCCATACTTTTGAGAATGCTCAGAAAATGGCCTTAAGCACAAACAAGCTGATCGTTGTGGACTTCTCGGCTACCTGGTGCGGCCCCTGTAAAAGAATGGAATCTGAATCCTGGAATGATCCAGAAGTGGATACGCTAATGGCCAATTTCGTTCCATTGAAGATCGATCTGGATAGTAATCCCACTTTAGCCCGGCTGTATGAAGTAAAAGCTATTCCTTTTATGTTTATCATTGATGGCAACGGAACCATAGTTTCAAAACATCTTGGATATTTGAACAAAGCCGGTGTGATAAAAATGCTGAAAAAATATTCGGTGAACACCAGGTTCTTAAGTAGGGCTGGCATCCAGTATTATCAAAATCAGAATTACGTAACAGGGATAAGGCTTGGGCAACAATACCTGGATTACAGTCTTTTTGTGAACGAAGAGATCAAAGAAGATTTTTTACGTGTTGCAGATGAATACCTGAGGAAAGCAGAAGATCTTCTTGATAAAGATCAGGAGAATTACATTTCTATGAAACAGAAGATTGAGCTTTTGGAGCTGACTTCTGATTTGTATTCCGGCCGTGAGAACCGGGTTTCCCGTTTCTTGAGCAAGAAAATAGATTTTGAGGAAATTGTGGAGCATAACCGCGAACTTTATGCTTATCTCAATTATTGCCTGGCCGCAAAAAATGAGGATCAGAAAACCAGTGAAGAATGGAAACAACGCCTTGCTGCTCTTGATGGCGGGGAGCTCTATCTCAAGAAATCAGAGAAGTTTCTCGAAGATAAATCCTGAAGCCGGCAAAAAGAGATTTAAAAGTTGCCGGTTGCGGGTTGCATGTTGCGCGTTTTAAAATATCAGGTCTTCCAGGATTCTTCCACATACTTTATAAATCGAAAAATTTTTGTTCCTAAATGGTCGTACTCTTTAAGAAGATCCTTTTCATGAATTATAATTTCGGGATAAAGCGCCGTTATCTTCTCAAGGTGTAAGATGGTTTCATCATTGCTGGCATGGGCATAGGTAAGGAATTTTAGAAAATCCCCTTTATATTTTCTTCTGCCATAGCCCTCCACAATATTGGTAATTATTGAATCGGAAGATCTTCGCAGTTGGCTTCCGAGTTCATAAAGCTCGTATTTTGGGAGCTTTAGGCTTAATTTGTGACTTCTATAAAAGAGGGCCAAAGCTTCCTTATATACCTCAAGATCGCGATATGTTTTTGCCATGTGAAAAGAATTTTAAAAGGCTTTTTGAGAACAAAGAGGAATTATCCATATGCCCTGACCCGAAACCCGCAACCGGTAACCGGCAACACTTAGTTGTACAATAAATACTTCTCCCTCTTTTTCCTGAATTCCTTTAAACCCTCTTGCCAGCTGGCGCGGATTTCTTCAGCGCTCATTCCTTTTTTTATCTGATCCTGAAGTTCTGGACCTCCGGCCAGTTTGTTGAAAAAGTTATTGAAGAAATCTTCCTTATTCGAGGTGTGGTGGTAGGCGTTTATCAGCCATTCCAGGTCGATCCTGTCCAGCCTCTTATGTTCGCTGAGGTCCCTTCCGTAGCATTTTTCCCCGAGGTGCTTCGGATTTTTTGCTCCTTCTTTTGATTCGGGCGTATAGCTGTAATCGAAGAACTGCGGATCTAAAGACGGCGAGCCGAATACCTGGAACTGCTTATCTGTACCGCGGCCGGCATTTACATTGGTGCCTTCAAAAAAGCAAAGGCTTGGGATAAAGATTCACTGCCTGCGCATTCGGCAGGTTTGGGGAAGGTTTTACCGGCAGCTCATATTCTTTGGAATGATCGTAATTTTTAAGCTGAATCACTTTCAGGTCGCAGTGAACATTATTTTCGAGCCAGTTCTCCCCGTTGATCATTTGAGCATATTCTCCCATGGTCATGCCATATACCACCGGCACCGGATGCATTCCCACAAAACTGTGGTATTCGGGGTTAAGAACAGGACCGTCCACATAATGAGCGTTGGGATTGGGGCGGTCGAAAACGATAAGTTTCACATTATTTTCGGCACAGGCTTCCATTACATAGTGTAGTGAAGAGATATAAGTGTAAAAACGCACTCCCACATCCTGCAGGTCGAAGATCAGCACATCGAGGTCTTTTAGCTGTTCCGCGGAAGGTTTTCGGTTGCTTCCGTAGAGTGAAATAATAGGCAGGCCGGTTTTAGGATCTTTGTCGTTCTCCACATGCTCGCCGGCATCAGCTTTTCCGCGGAAACCGTGTTCCGGTGCAAAGACTTTTACGAGGTTGACGTCCAGCGCCAGCAAGCTATCCACCACATGCGTATAACCACCCTGACCATTTTTAATTAGTGAACTTTGGTTGCCCACCATGCCTACTTTCTTTCCCTTCAGCAGTGGCAGATATTCTTCCGTTCTATTTGCCGCGAGAATGATCTCCTTGTCAGTATTCTGATTGAGGTCACTGAGAGTGGCCTGCGCTTTCTTAGTCTGCTGTACTTTCCCGGGAGTGTTTCCGCAGGAAAGAAGCCCGATAAAAGCGAATAAAAATGTACTTTTGAAAAACCTGTTAATCATGATAATTTGAATTTCGAACTCTTCGTTGTAAAAAGGCTCATTAGCGCCAAAAAGCATAAAAGTAGTATATCTGCCCCAATTATTAAAATAGCCATCACGGCTATTGCCATAGGCGTGGTGATGATGCTGGTGTCTTTTGCTACAGGCCTGGGTTTGCAGCAGAAGATCAGGGAGAAGATCGCTGCCTTTAATGGGCATATCATCATCTCGAATTACGACAACAACAGTTCGCAGGTGAGCCTGGTGCCGGTTTCAAAAGACCAGGATTTTTATCCCAATTTCACTAAGGTTGATGGGATAAGCCACGTGCAGGCAGTGGCTACAAAAGCAGCGATCATCCGTACCGAAGATAATTTTGAAGGAGTGATCGTAAAAGGCCTTGGCTCTGATTATGATTGGGAGCATTTTAAAGATTTCCTGGTGAAGGGCAGGCTGCCTGATTTCAACGGAAAGCTGAACGATGAAGTTTTAATTTCAGATTATCTCGCGCAAAGGCTGGGGCTGAAGGTGGGCGATAAGATGCCCACATATTTCCTCAGGGAGAACAGTGAGAATCCGCTGCTGCGGGCGTTCGTGATCACCGGGATCTACGACTCCGGCTTTCAGGAATTTGACCAATTGTACGTTCTGGCGGATATTCGGCATATTCAGCGTCTCAATAAATGGAACGATGATGAAGTGGGAAGCTTCGAGGTATTCGTAGATGATTTTGATAAGATCGATGAAAAGGGGCAGGAGGTTTATCAGAATACCGGTTCTTTTCTTGATACCCAAACCATCACCCAAAAGTACTATTCGATCTTTGAATGGCTTTCTTTATTCGATTTCAATATTGCCCTTATTATCGGCATCATGATCCTGGTGGCCGGCATCAATATGATCACCGCGCTGCTGGTCCTCATCCTGGAGCGTACCCAGATGATTGGCATCTTCAAAGCCCTTGGCAGTACCGACTGGAGCGTGCGAAAAGTTTTTCTTTATAACGCTGGCTACCTGATCGTACTCGGACTTTTCTGGGGGAATCTCATTGGGCTGGGGCTGCTTCTTATTCAGAAATATTTTAAGCTCTTTCCTCTCGATCCACGCACTTATTATGTGACCGAGGTCCCGGTTTACATTCACTGGGATTATATTCTCGCTGTGAATGTGGGAACGCTGGTGTTGTGTATGCTGATGCTGCTTATCCCTTCGATCGTTATTTCGAAAATCTCTCCTGTGAAAGCGATTAAATTCGAGTAAATTAAAGTGGTTGTGGTTTGAAGTTTCTTGTTTCAGATCTGTAGTGGAAAGTGGAAAGTGGAGAGGGGAGGGTGCCGGAATTCAATGATTTTAAGCGAGATTCTGCAAAAATTATTCATGTTTTCGTGGCAAATGAACAAGATGAAATCTGCGATTTATCAGCGAAATCTGCGGGAGATTTAAAAATGTTTGTTGTTTGGCGTTTGATGTTCGGAATTCAGAATTGAGGAAAGTGGAGAGTTCAAGCCAAGAAAAAAGAGACAAGAGACAGGAATTCAATGATTTTGAGGGTGATTCTATAGAAATTATTCGTGCATTCGTGGCAAATGAGCAGCATGGAATCAGCGACTTTTCAGCTTGATCTGCGGGAGAGAACTTTCGTTCTAAACTCCTGAGAATCTGCGGCACTGATTTTGTTTTGGTTTTTCTAACTTTGCAGACCTAAAAAATCAGAATGGAATACGCAGAAAATATATTGGGTACTATCGGGAACACTCCTTTGGTGAAGATGAATAAGATCACCAAAGATATCCCCGCGCTGGTACTGGCGAAATACGAAACTTTTAATCCCGGGAATTCAGTAAAGGACCGCATGGCGGTAAAGATGATCGAGGAAGCTGAAGCCCAGGGAAAACTGAAACCTGGCGGGACCATCATTGAAGGTACTTCTGGAAATACAGGGATGGGCCTTGCGCTTGCCGCCATCGTGAAGGGCTATAAGATGGTATGTGTGATCTCAGATAAACAGAGTAAGGAAAAGATCGATATCCTGAGGGCGGTTGGTAGTGAAGTTGTGGTTTGTCCTACTGATGTTGAGCCAGAAGATCCGCGATCTTATTATTCTACTTCAAAGAGATTGGCTGAAGAAACTCCGAATTCGTGGTATGTTAACCAATATGACAATTTAGCCAATACTAAAGCGCATTACGAAAGCACTGGCCCCGAGATCTGGAGGCAAACCGACGGGAAGGTCACCCATTTTGTGGTAGGCGTTGGTACCGGCGGAACAATTTCCGGAGTCGGGAAATATCTGAAGGAACAGAATCCCAATATCAAGGTGTGGGGAATCGATACCTATGGTTCGGTTTTTAAGAAATATCACGAAACGGGGATTTTCGACAAAAATGAGATCTATCCTTACATCACTGAAGGGATCGGGGAGGATATTCTTCCGAAGAACGTAGATTTCAGCGTGATCGATGGTTTTACCAAGGTGACCGATAAGGATGCGGCTATCTATACCCGAAAACTGGCCAAAGAGGAAGGCTTTTTCCTCGGAAACAGTGCCGGGGCAGCCGCTAAAGGTCTGCTTCAGCTAAAAGAACATTTTACCAAAGATGATGTGGTGGTGGTTCTTTTTCATGACCACGGAAGCCGCTACGTTGGGAAGATGTACAATGATGAGTGGATGAAAAAACAGGGATTTCTGGATTAACAGAAGCTGAAGGATCATCAGGAGTCTGCGGAAATCAGCGGAATCTGCGGGAGATTTTCATGGTCGGGAGTCGGTAGACGAGAGTTGAGGGACGAGATTCGGGAATCGTGAGTTGAAAGATGCTGAAACAAGTTCAGCATGACGCTTCCGGTTTTTTGGTTTTGAAGAGATGCTGAAGCAAGTTCAGCTTAATTCTTCATCTCGATTCAAGGGCTACTTTCCTGAAAAACCATTTACCAGAATATAATAGCTATCGGGGGCAGAAGTCCCCGACACTTTTTTATGCAGTTTCGTTTGTGCAGAAAATACTTTAACTTCAGGGCGTAAACGAAATTCCATGAAAAAAATCTACTATTTCCTGCTGCTGGCAATCTTTGCCGCGTGTGGCTCTTCTTCTGAAACTACTACCATCGATAATTCGAAATATAACTCCAGCTACCTCGCTCTGGGAGATTCTTACACCATAGGCGAGGCCGTGCCGGAAAGTGAGCGTTGGCCGGTGCAACTCCGCAATGCGCTCAACGATCGTGGCTTTAAGGTAGCGCCTCCAAAGATCATCGCGAAGACCGGCTGGACCACGGGCGACCTCATACAAGGCATAAATACTCAGCTGAATGTGCAGCGGGATTTCGACCTGGTTTCTATCCTTATCGGCGTAAATGACCAATACCAGGGCATTAGGATCGGGGAATACGAAAATCAACTTCGGGAGATTTTCCGCAAGGCCATCGATCATTGTAAGACAAGGGAAAAAGGAGTCTTCGCGGTGAGCATTCCCGATTATAGCGTCACTCCTTTCGGAAAGGAAAAGGCTGGAGAGATCCGCAAGGAAATAGATGAATTCAATGAAGTTTTCCGGCGCGTGGCCGACGATTATAATGTGGCTTTCTACAATATTACCCCAATCTCCCGCGAAGCTGCCAACGACCCTGAACTGATCGCGTCAGATGATCTTCACCCCAGCGGAATGATGTACCGGTTCTGGGTTCAGAAGATCGTGGATGAAGTGGCTGCAAAACTTCCTTCAGGGCAGAAAAATTAACTTTTTGATGCGCAATTATTTTCTACATTTAGTAGATGCAGGAAGAATTACTCCATTATATCTGGAAGTATAAGAAATTCGATTTCACCCGGGCCAAAACCACGGATGGCGAAGCGTTGGTGTTGATAGACAGCGGCCTGCATAACCATAATTCCGGGCCCGATTTCTTCAATGCCCGGCTAAAAATAGGAGAGCAGTTATGGGCGGGGAATGTGGAGATCCATCTGAAGGCTTCTGACTGGTATTTTCACGGGCACGAAACCAATCCCGGTTATGATAATGTTATTCTGCATGTGGTTTGGGAGGAAGATGTGGATGTTTTCCGAAGAGATAATTCTCCTATTCCGTCGCTGGTGCTTAAGCCGTTGGTTTCAGCCGAAATTCTGGAAAATTACGGCAGGCTTACTTCCGAAGAAAAATGGATCAACTGCGAGCAGGATTTTGGGTCTTTTGAGGATTTCCATCTGAAGCACTGGCTGGAGCGGCTGTTCCTGGAACGGCTCGAGGAGAAATCGAAGAAGATAGAGGAGTTGCTCCGGAAATCGGAAAACGACTGGGAAGCCGTGCTGTTCCGTATGCTCGCGCGCAATTTTGGCCTGAATGTGAATGGCGATGCCTTTCAGAGCATGGCCGAAAGCTTTCCGTTCAAGGTGCTGCAAAAGAATTTGCAGGACCAAACAAGGCTGGAGGCGCTCCTCCTGGGGCAGGCAAAAATGCTCGCTAAAGGTGACCAATCTGCTTATTTCGAAAATCTAAAACGGGAATATTCCTTCCAGCAGCACAAATATCAGCTGGTAAACGGTGGTGTGATCGCTCCCCGGCATTTTCGTTTACGTCCCGACAACTTTCCCGGATTAAGATTGGTGCAGCTGGCGGCGGTTTATCACTACAACCATAATCTTTTTACTGACCTTATTGCTGCGAAGGAGCTAACACCGGTGTATGAGCTTTTTAATGTCGAAATTTCCGATTACTGGAAAACGCATTATAACTTCGGAAGAGAGCATAGATCAAGACCGAAGAAGCTCAGTAAAAACTTTATAGATCTGCTGCTGATCAACACCATTATTCCTTTGAAATTCGCCTATTCCCGCTATACAGGAAAACCTATGGAGGAGGAATTGCTGGAGTTGATGCAGGCGGTGAAGCCAGAAAAGAATTCGGTGGTAGAAAAATTTGAGCAGCTGAGGCCGGGCACACTTCAAAACGCCTTGGACTCGCAGGCATTGCTTCAGCTTAAAAAATATTATTGCGAGAAGAACCGCTGCCTGGAATGCGCTCTTGGCTCCAGTCTTCTTCAGCGATCAAAATCTGTCCGAAAGCTTCCGTAGGTCTTAATATTGGTGAATTTTGACCATGTTCGTCCATAAATAAAATTCTATATTTGTAGAAAATGCAGACGCTAATCCACAATATCAGGTATTTTCTGGAAAGACACGGTTTTTATGTGTCTTCACGGCTGGCTGACAAGCTGGGGATGAGGGCAAAGAGCGTGCGGCTTTTCTTTATTTATGCCTCCTTCTTTACCATGGGTGCCGGGTTTATTTTTTACCTGGTCCTGGCCTTTTGGCTTAAGTTGAAAGACCTGGTATACACCAAGCGTACTTCGGTTTTCGACTTATGAGGTATCTCTTCAAATCAAGAGTTCGGGCGGCCATTATCCTGGTTATTCTGGTGATTTTAACCGGAATCCTCGGCTTTCGGTTCATTTCCGGCTACTCCTGGGTAGACGCGGTCTTTATGACGGTGATCACGATAAGCACGGTGGGTTACGGCGAAGTACATCCACTGGGGACTTTCGGGAAGGTGTTTACTTCCTTTTTTATTGTGTCGGGTTTTATCATCATTGGTTTTGGATTCTCGGTCATCACAGAATATATCCTTAGTAAGAACGACATTGGTAACCTTAAGCGTAAAAAAATGGAGAAAGAAATTGCAGCTCTAAAAGATCACATTATCGTGTGCGGCTATGGTCAAAATGGAAAACAGGCCGTTCAAAAGCTGCTGGCCTACCGGAAGAAATTCGTGGTTATTGAGATCAAGGAGGAATCCCTTGCCAATTTGCAGGAAAGTGATATTCTTTTTATTGAAGGAAATGCTACTGAAGATGAAGTGCTTCAACGGGCCGGAATTCAAAGAGCCAGTACGGTGATTAGTACCTTGCCAAGTGATGCCGATAACCTGTTTATCGTCTTATCGGCAAGGCAGATCAATGAACAGCTGAGGATCATTAGCCGGGCGACCGAAGAAAATTCTTACCGCAAACTGAAATTTGCAGGTGCCGATAACGTGATCATGCCCGACAGGATTGGGGGAAATCACATGGCGTCGCTCGTAGTTTCACCAGATCTTGTAGATTTCCTCGATAACCTTTCCGGGGCGGGGGAACTGGAGAGCATCAATGTACAGCAGGTTCCTTTTGAGAAGATATGCAGCGATAATGAAGAGAAGACCATTTCGCAGATCGATATTCGCAAGAATACCGGTTGCTCTATTATCGGGTACATTACGCCTTCCGGAAGCTATGTGGTAAATCCTGAACCGGACCTCAGGCTTGAGCGGGAATCCAAGCTTATTTTGCTGGGCCGTTCCGATCAGATCGAGAGTTTGAAAAAGCAATATTCCGTGTAAAAATTAGCATCATCTTCGATGTTTTGCGGGCTCGATTTAACAATTCCTTTGCAATTTAACTCCAGAAAATTTGAAAAAGGCTAATTTTTTAGCATCTTGCTTCGCTGAAAAAAATAACCTAAACTTTAACAACTATTTATACCATATGAGAAAGTACCTACTTTCATTGTTATTTTCGTTTTCAATTGTCGCAATTTACGCACAGGATCTACAGGTAAAAGCCAATGTTGGGAACCCTTCAAAAATCATCGACAACGGTTTTATTGATCTGGAAGTCACAGGAGGAGTTCCACCCTATACCTACAAGTGGTCCGACCAAAATACATCCCTGCATTCCTCAAAAGCGGAAGGTCTTGTTGAAGGTGTCCCTTACTCTGTAATGGTTACCGACAGCCAGGGCAATTCAACTACCCTGGTAAAGACGGTGAAGCCTGAAGCGATCACTGAACATTTCAACGGAACTTTTACTCCTATCGTAGAGAGCATGGGAAGCGTTCTTTTCTGGGATCCTTTCGCAGCTATCGGGATCTACGATCCTGTGGTCTATGCCGATCTTAAGCGTGTACCTGCTCCTAAGTGGACCGCTACGGTTGATGCGAAATTCACCCTGCAAAAGTGGTTGAAGCCGGAAGGAAGCCGTGTGGAAAAAGGCGATCCTATTGCGATTGTTTCCAAAGACGGAAAAGAATTGACTGCCGAGGCCAATGCCAGCGGTACCCTGAAGTACCTTGTGAAAGAAGGTGGCGTTATCTATAATTCTGAAAATAAAGAACACGTTATTGAGCAGGGCGCGCAGTACCTTGCCTCGATCAAATATGATGAGCCTGTACCGCTCACGTATCCCAACGGCGATCCCCAAACAAAAGATATTCCTTTTATCGTGGTATGGCTTGTATTGGGAGCTCTTTTCTTCACTTTAAGAATGGGCTTTATTAACATTAGAGGATTTAGCCATTCCCTTGAACTGGCAAAAGGTAAATATGATGACCCGAATGCGCCGGGGCAGGTAACCCACTTCCAGGCTCTTGCAACAGCAGTATCCGGAACGGTTGGTCTTGGTAATATCGCCGGGGTGGCCGTAGCTATCTCGCTGGGAGGTGCCGGAGCAACCATGTGGATGATCGTTGCCGGTCTCCTTGGGATGTCATCTAAATTCGTGGAATGTACCCTTGGGGTAAAATATCGTTTTATAAATAGCGAAGGCCGTGTTTTCGGGGGGCCGATGAACTACCTTCGTTACGGACTCGAAAAAAGAAATATGAGAAGCCTGGGGAAAGCCCTGGCTGTAGTTTTTGCCATTCTTGCAATTGGAGCTTCTTTTGGAGGTGGTAATATGTTCCAGGCCAACCAGAGTTTCGTGATCCTTGCCGGGCAGTTTCCTGCTCTGGAGGGGAACGGTTTTATCTTCGGTTTAGTTGTGGCCGCTGTAGTTGGAATTGTGATCATTGGAGGAATTAGCAGTATCGCGAAAGTGACCGAAAAGATCGTTCCTTTCATGGCGGTGATCTACGTATTAGGTGCGCTTACCGTCATTGGAGTGAACATTGCCAATATTGGTCCTGCTTTTTCAGCGATCTGGGACGGAGCTTTCAGCCCAAGCGCCTTGAAAGGTGGGGTGATTGGAGTTTTGATCGTAGGTTTCCAAAGAGCCGCCTTCTCTAACGAGGCAGGGGTTGGATCTGCCGCTATTGCTCACTCTGCAGCGAAGACCAACAATCCTCCTTCCGAAGGATTTGTGTCGCTTCTCGAACCGTTTATTGATACTGTTGTGGTTTGTACCTTGACCGCGCTCGTTCTTATTTTCACCGGAATGCACGAGGTAGAAGGAGTAGGAGGAGTAGAACTTACTTCAACCGCTTTTGGTAGTGTGATCTCCTGGTTCCCATACGTGCTTTCTGTGGCTGTGTTCCTTTTCGCATTCTCAACAATGATCTCCTGGTCTTACTACGGAATGAGAGCCTGGACTTTCCTATTCGGAAAAAGCAAGAAGACTGAAATTGTTTATAAATCGCTCTTCCTTGTATTTGTGGTAATTGGGGCATCGGTTAGTCTTGGAGCCGTTCTTGACTTCTCCGATATGATGATCCTTGCCATGTCTTTCCCTAACATTATCGGGTTGTACATCATGTCTGGTGAGGTTAAAGATGACCTTAACGAGTATTTGAGAAGATTAAAAGCCGGAGAGCTTTTCCATAAGCCTGAAAAGGCTAAAAAAGCCGATGCTTCTTAGGAAGTAGCTATAATGAAATCTTTTAAATCCCATTTTGTTTTCAGCAGAAGTCAACAAAATGGGATTTTTCTTTTGGTGCTCATCATCATCGCTCTGCAGCTCATTTATTTCTTTGTGGATTTTTCTTCGGAAGAAATTCCGGAAGGGAAAAGCGATGAAATTGAGCATTTTCAGCAGAAGATAGATTCGCTGAAGCTGGCCGGGGTAAAGAAAGATTCCTTGAAATTGCTTCCGTTTAATCCCAATTTCATCACTGACTATAAAGGATATGTTCTGGGAATGACTACGGAAGAGATCGACCGGCTGCAGGATTACCGCAAGCAGGGGCGATGGATAAATTCAGCAGAAGACTTCCGAAAAGTCACCGGCGTTTCCGATTCCTTATTACGGGCTGTTTCTCCCTATTTTAAATTTCCGGAATGGAAAAGCCGCAGTGAAGAGCGGGGGAGGGAGAGCATTGTAGTTGCTGGAATTTCAGAGAAGCAAGACCTGAATTCGGCTACGGCTGAAGACCTGCAACAAATAAGCGGGATTGGCGAGGTGCTGTCAAAACGAATTGTAAGTTACAGGTCAAAATTGGGAGGATTCCTGGATGAAATTCAGCTCAAAGATGTCTGGGGGCTCAATGCGGACCTTCGGAAAAAGATCGCCGGGAGATTTGCCATAAAGCAGAAGCCGCAGGTGGAGATCCTGAATATCAACGAAGCTGGCGTTTTACCGCTATCGGAGGTTCCTTACTTCAATTATGAACTGGCACGGGAGATTGTGAACTATCGCGACCTGCACGAGGGTATTACTTCATTTGAGGAATTAGCAAAAATCAAGGGCTTTCCTTCAGATAAAATTGAAAGAATTCAGTTATATTTGACCTTGAGGTAAAAATCCTGAAAAAACATGTACTTTCTTTAAGTGCAGGATTGTTTGCTGCAAGAATTCAGAAAAGAATTATTTTAGCCTTGAAGAAAAGGGCTATCTCCTTAATTCGACATTTCAAAAAAAATATTTAGAGTAGAATGAACAGTATGTATTTTACAGAAGAGCATGAGCTTTTTAGAAAAAGTTTCCAGGATTTCCTTAAAAAGGAGGTGGTTCCACATATAGAAAAGTGGGAAAAAACCGGCGAGATCGAACGTTTCATCTGGAAGAAATTTGGAGAAATGGGTTACTTCGGTCTTAACCAGCCGGAGGAATACGGCGGACTTAATCTTGATATTTTTTATACCGTGATCTTTCTGGAGGAACTTCAGAAGATAAATTCGGGAGGTTTTGCTGCGGCCATGTGGGCCCACGCTTATCTCGCGATGACTCACGTAAAGACCGAGGGAAGCGATAGGATAAAACAGGAATACCTTGCGCCGAGCATTGAGGGCGACAAAATTGGTTGCCTGTGTATTACCGAACCTTTTGGAGGATCTGACGTGGCCGGGATGAAAACTACCGCGGTAAAGAAAGGCGACAAGTATGTCATTAACGGTTCCAAGACCTTTATTACCAATGGGGTGTATTCCGACTACCTGGTGGTGGCCGCGAAGACCGATCCTGGTAAGGGAAATAAGGGGATGAGTATCTTTATCATTGACAGGGAGACGCCGGGAATTTCGGCAACCAAACTGGATAAACTTGGCTGGCGGGCTTCTGATACGGCCGAACTGGCATTTGATAATGTGGAAATACCTGCCGAACACTTAATGGGGGAGGAAGATAAAGGCTTCTCCTATATTATGCAGCATTTCGCTATGGAACGACTCATTATGGGGATAAATGCCCATGCTCGTGCCGAATTCGCCCTGGATTATGCTCTTGGTTATATGAAAGAGCGCGAAGCCTTCGGGAAGACCATAGACAAATTCCAGGCATTGCGACACTCGGTAGCCGAAATGGCCAGTGAGATCGAGATGTGCAAAGAATTCAACTATTCCGTGGCAAAGAGACTCGGGGAGGGGCAGTATGTGGTAAAAGAAGCCAGTATGTCCAAACTCCTGTCGACGAAAATGGCTGATAAAGTAGCTTATGATTCTTTGCAATTACTGGGAGGCTACGGTTATATGGAAGATTATCCGCTTGCCCGTATGTACCGGGACAGCAGGCTTGGACCCATCGGCGGCGGCACCTCTGAAATCCTGAAAGAGATTATCGCCAAAATGGTGATCGACAAAAAAGAGTACAAACCTGCGGCAAAGTAATGGGATCGGCGTTTTGGCGAAAATCAATTTTTTGATCGCCAAAATGGTGATCGACAAAAAAGAGTACAAGCCTGCGGCAAAGTAATGGGATCGGCGTTTTGGCGAAAATCAATTTTTTGATCGCCAAAATGGTGATCGACAAGAAAGAGTACAAGCCAGCGGCAAAGTAATGAGATCGGCGTTTTGGCGAAAATCAATTTTTTGATCGCCAAAATGGTGATCGACAAAAAAGAGTAGAAGCCAGCGGCAGAATAGAATAAGAGAGGAAAGAGAGAAGAGGCAAAAGAGAAAAAAAGACTCTCCACTTTGCTCTTTCCATCCAGAGTAAATAAAAAATTAAAATAAGATTGTGGGTTTGCGAAATTGGACTATATTTGCACCCTAATTTTTAAAGAAAGGAGGTGACACTATGTTAATAATACCAGTAAAAGACGGAGAAAATATTGATAGAGCGCTGAAGCGTTTTAAGAGAAAGTTTGATAAAACCGGAACAATGCGTCAGTTGAGAGATCGTCAGCATTTTACAAAGCCGTCAGTAGAACGTAGGGCTCAAATCCAAAAAGCTGAATACATTCAGCATTTAAGAGATCAGGAAGATATTTAGTCTTCGGTTCTCAGATTAAGATCTGAAATGTAGAAACCTTTGAAGCGGCCCTGCTTCTTTGGTATTCAAATATAAACTGTTGGTAAGCTAAAGTTTTTTAACTTTGTTTATCAACAGTTTTTTTATGGCCTTTTCTGAATTCCTCGATTATCTTCAGCTTGAAAAAAAATACTCTCCGCATACGCTGAAGGCCTATGAGGCCGATCTTCTTTCTTTTTCAGAATTTATTTCAGAAGAATACCAGCAAGAAGATCTAACAACGATAGTCTATCCCCAGGTCAGAAGTTTTATCGTCCGGCTTTCCGAAGCAGGAATTGCTAACCGCAGCATTAACCGCAAGATTTCTTCGCTTAAGGCCTATTACCGGTTTCTGCTAAAATCCAAACAAATAGATGGTGATCCCCTGGCAAAGCATAGGGCGCTGAAAACCTCAAGAAAGATACAGGTCCCTTTTTCTGAGGCCGAGGTGATGCAGGTGCTGGATGAGATTGATACTTCCGGTTTTGAAGGCCTGCGGGACCGGCTCATTGTGGAGCTCTTTTATTCCACCGGTCTAAGGCGAATTGAGCTTATTGAGCTAAAGCTGCAGAATGTTGATCTAAGCAACCGAATGCTGAAGGTGCTTGGGAAGAGGAATAAGGAACGATATATTCCATTACTTGCTTCGGTGGTCGCTACGCTGGAGGCTTATCTTCGCGAAAGGCAAGGTATGGCGGGGGCTTTGGAAAATCCATATTTAATTCTCTCTGATAAAGGCGTTAAAGTGTCCGAAACCTTTGTTTATAGAATTATTAATAATTATTTTAGTAGGGTGTCGGGGAAGCTCAAAAAGAGTCCTCATATCCTGCGGCACTCGTTCGCAACACACTTACTGAACCAGGGTGCCAATCTCAATGCTGTTAAAGAATTGCTGGGCCACTCCAGCCTTGCTGCCACACAGGTATACACACACAATAGTATAGCTGAACTCAGCAAAACTCATCGCAATGCGCATCCTCGCAGTAAGAAAGACTAACTGAAACTATTGTTTAACTAAATTTTATTGAAGATGAAAGTAAACGTGCAGTCTGTAAATTTCAACGCCGATCAAAAACTGATCGATTTTATTCAACGAAGATTAGATAAACTTGAAAACTATTATGATAAAATAATTTATGCCGATGTCTATTTGAAGGTGCAAAAAACCAGTAATAAGGAGAACAAGATCACTGAAATCCTGCTGAGTATTCCGGGGGATGATATGATGGTGAAGAAGACCTGTAGAAAATTCGAAGAATGTGTGGATGCTTGTGGTACTGCCTTGCAGCGTCAGCTTGTAAAGCGTAAGGAAAAAATAAGTACCCATGTTTAGGTAATTTTTTCTCATAATTATTTTGAGAAAGAAATAATTTATATACATTTGCAGTCCGTTAGAAATAGCGGACTTTTTTATGCTGAAAAGCAGCGAAAAAGGCCGATGTAGCTCAGCTGGCTAGAGCAGCTGATTTGTAATCAGCAGGTCGTGGGTTCGAGTCCCTCCATCGGCTCTTGAAATTTTGAAAAATGCTTGGATTTGCAGCTTAATTTTAGGTTGTAGAAAGGGACGAGAAGTTTATCCTGAGCGTAGTCGAAGGAAGTCCCTCCATCGGCTCTTGAAATTTTGAAAGAAGTGTTTTTATCGGTGGGTTTTTAGGTAAAAAACTGAAACTGAGAAAACTGTAAAAAGTTCTTAAAATTTTTTGAAAAATGCTTTGGATGGTGTTGTAAAATTCGGTTTATTTGCAGCCGTTTTGAAATCATCATAAAGCTTAGTCATTTCGCGACTACGGTTCTATGAAATAGTGGAAAAACAATTGGGGAGATACTCAAGCGGCCAACGAGGGCAGACTGTAAATCTGCTGTTTTTAACTTCGCAGGTTCGAATCCTGCTCTCCCCACAAAGATTTTAAAATAAGCTGGCGTCAAAAGCTTGCTTTTGAAAGGCAGCCTTTTTAAAATCGAAGTTTGGGGGCCACCCAAACTGGATCATCGAGCTTTTGCGAGATCATCCAAATAGATTTAGATCTTAATATGGTACTGCGGGAGTAGCTCAGTTGGTAGAGCGTCAGCCTTCCAAGCTGAATGTCGCCGGTTCGAACCCGGTCTCCCGCTCAAGGCGGAATGTGATCACACCGAAAGGTGTGATCTCCCGCACAAAGCAGAATGTTATCACGCCTGAATGTGTGATCATTTGCTGTAAAACAGGGTTGATCGAAATTATTTTGTTTTGCTTTTGGAGGTCTTTATAAAGGTTTCTTTGTGAGAGAAAGTAAATTTAAAAAATTCTGTTGTTTGCTCAAAGGCGGACGAAAGAAATTCCTCCCGTAAACCTTTCTGGTTTATGGTTTTTCTTGTTTGCCGGGGTGAAAGATTAAAAGAGATCGCCTCTTTTATAAGCCGACGTAGCTCAGGGGTAGAGCGTTTCCTTGGTAAGGAAGAGGTCACGAGTTCAAATCTCGTCGTTGGCTCTAGGTTTGTATAAATTGAACACTAATATATAACTAAGATTAAATAAGTATTAATTATGGCAAAGGAAACTTATGATCGTTCCAAACCGCACTTAAACATAGGTACGATTGGACACGTAGATCACGGAAAAACTACATTAACTGCAGCTATTACTAAAGTATTAGCTGACGCTGGATATTCAGAAGCTAGTGCATTTGATCAAATTGACAACGCACCTGAAGAAAAAGAAAGAGGTATTACTATTAACTCTTCACACGTAGAGTACGCTACTGCTAACCGTCACTACGCACACGTTGACTGTCCTGGTCACGCCGATTACGTTAAGAACATGGTAACTGGTGCTGCTCAAATGGACGGTGCTATCCTTGTTGTAGCTGCTACTGATGGTCCTATGCCACAAACTCGTGAGCACATCCTTCTTGGTCGCCAGGTAGGTATTCCAAGAATTGTTGTATTCCTGAACAAAGTTGACCTTGTTGATGATGAGGAATTGCTTGAGCTAGTTGAAATGGAAGTAAGAGATCTTCTTTCTTTCTACGAATATGACGGAGATAACTCTCCTGTAATTTCAGGTTCTGCTCTTGGAGCTCTTGAAGGTGATGATAAATGGACTAAAACTGTTCTTGAATTGATGGAAGCAGTTGATAGCTGGATCGAACTTCCTCAACGTGATGTTGATAAGCCTTTCTTGATGCCTGTTGAAGATGTATTCTCTATTACTGGTCGTGGTACTGTTGCAACTGGTCGTATCGAGACTGGTGTTGCTAACACTGGAGATCCTGTAGAGATCATTGGTATGGGTGCAGGAAAACTTACTTCTACTATCACTGGAGTTGAAATGTTCCGTAAGATATTAGATAGAGGTGAAGCTGGTGATAACGTTGGTCTTCTTCTTAGAGGTATTGAGAAATCTCAAATCTCAAGAGGTATGGTAATCACTAAACCAGGTTCTGTAACTCCTCACGCTAAATTCAAAGCAGAGGTTTATATCCTTAAAAAAGAAGAAGGTGGACGTCACACTCCATTCCACAATAACTACCGTCCACAGTTCTATGTACGTACAACTGACGTAACTGGAACTATCAGCCTTCCTGAAGGTGTTGAGATGGTAATGCCTGGGGATAACCTTACAATTACTGTTGAACTTATCCAGCCAATTGCAATGAATGTTGGTCTACGTTTCGCTATCCGTGAAGGTGGTAGAACAGTAGGAGCTGGTCAGGTAACTGAAATTCTAGAATAATTGAAGTTCTAATATAGTAAGGTATCCCGCGAGGGCGGGATACCTTCACTTATATTTACGGGTTTAGCTCAGTTGGTAGAGCACTGGTCTCCAAAACCAGGTGTCGGGAGTTCGAGCCTCTCAACCCGTGCAAACACTTTTTTGAAAAATGGCAGGAATTGTTAATTACATATCAGCTTCTTATAACGAGTTAAAAAACCACGTTACCTGGACAAGCTGGCCCGAGGCCCAAAGACTTACAGTAGTTGTTGCTGTATTTTCAGTGGTTTTTGCGCTATTGATTTGGGGGGTAGATACGGTATTCAGCTCGGCTATAGAGCAGTATTTCGAATGGATTAAATCTTAAATCAGAAAGCTATGGCAGAGGTTAAGGATAAAAAATGGTATGTGGTTCGTGCTGTTAGTGGTCAGGAAAACAAGGTAAAGGATTATATCGAAAGAGAGATCTCTCATCATGGTCTTGAGGATTATGTGGAGCAGGTGTTGGTTCCTACCGAGAAAGTGATCCAGATCAGGAACGGAAAAAAAGTAAACAAGGAAAGAGTATATTTCCCTGGTTACATCATGGTTCAGGCTAACCTGGGTGGTGAAATTCCACATATTATCAAAGGTATTAATGGAGTGATCGGATTTTTGGGTGAAACCAAAGGAGGAGATCCTGTGCCTTTGAGAAAGTCTGAAGTGAACCGTATGCTTGGTAAGGTTGATGAACTTTCAGTAAAAGCTGATAACGTAGCAATTCCGTTTACCATCGGTGAAACCATCAAAGTTATTGACGGGCCGTTTAACGGATTTAATGGTACTGTTGAAAAGATCAATGAAGAAAAGCGTAAGCTTGAGGTAATGGTGAAGATCTTCGGAAGAAAAACACCATTGGAACTAAGCTATATGCAAGTAGAGAAAGTATAAAAAGTTACTGTTACATATTTTTTTGATAGTTTTTTAAAGCTTCCACTTCAACAAACTATCACCTAAAAATTAGAAAAATGGCAAAAGAAGTAAGTAAAGTTGTAAAACTACAAGTTCGCGGGGGTGCTGCTAACCCATCACCACCAGTTGGACCTGCTTTAGGTGCTGCCGGAGTGAATATCATGGAATTCTGTAAGCAATTCAATGGTAGAACTCAAGATAAACAAGGTAAAGTATTGCCTGTTGCGATTACGGTTTATAAAGATAAGTCTTTCGACTTTGTGATCAAAACCCCGCCAGCAGCAGTACAGTTATTGGAAGCAGCTAAAAGTAAAAAAGGTTCAGGAGAACCTAACAGAAAAAAAGTAGCAAGTGTTTCTTGGGATCAGGTTAAAGCAATCGCAGAAGACAAGATGCAGGATCTTAACGCATTTACCGTTGAGTCTGCAATGAAGATGGTTGCCGGAACAGCACGTTCAATGGGAATAACTGTAAAAGGTGATGCACCGTTTTAATCCAAAAAGAAATTAGAAATGGCAAAATTGACAAAAAAGCAAAAAGAAGCACAATCTAAAATCGAAAACGGTAGAACGTATTCGGTTGCAGAAGCTTCAGCTTTAATAAAAGAAGTTTCCAACGCAAACTTTGATGCTTCAGTGGATTTAGCGGTTCGTTTGAATGTAGATCCCCGAAAAGCAAACCAAATGGTAAGAGGTGTAGTAACCCTTCCACACGGTACAGGTAAAGATGTAAAAGTTTTGGCTTTGGTGACTCCCGATAAGGAAGAAGAGGCTAAACAAGCAGGAGCCGACTATGTTGGCCTTGATGAATACCTGGAAAAAATCAAAGGCGGCTGGACCGATGTTGATGTGATCATCACTATGCCCAGCGTAATGGGAAAATTAGGTCCTTTAGGTCGTATTCTTGGACCAAGGGGTTTAATGCCTAACCCTAAAACCGGTACTGTAACTATGGATGTGGCTAAAGCTGTATCTGATGTGAAAGCTGGTAAGATCGATTTTAAAGTTGATAAAACCGGGATCGTACACGCTGGAATTGGAAAGGCATCTTTCGACGCTGAGAAAATTGCAGGTAACGCAAGAGAATTATTAACTACGCTGGTAAAGTTGAAGCCTCAGGCTGCTAAAGGTGTTTACATTAAGAGCATTCATATGTCAAGCACCATGAGCCCGAGTGTGGCAATTGACACTAAAAGGTTTACTGAGCAATAATAAGGTATTATGACAAGAGAAGAAAAATCACAAGTAATAAAGGATTTAACTGCCCAGTTAGCTGAAGCTTCAACATTGTATTTGGCGGATATTTCTGGTCTGGATGCCGGAGCTACTTCTAACCTCAGAAGAGCTTGTTTTAAGGCAGACGTTCAGTTATCGGTAGTTAAAAATACATTGCTGGCAAAAGCGATGGAAGCCACTGAAAAAGATTTCGGTGATCTTCCGGGAGTTTTGAAAGGCAATACCTCAATCATGATCTCTGAGACTGGAAACGCTCCGGCCAAGGTGATCAAAGAATTCAGAAAGAAATCTGAAAAGCCTCTTCTTAAAGGAGCCTTCGTAGACGAAGCTATCTTTGTAGGGGATGATTATCTTGATACTCTGGTTAACATCAAATCTAAAGAAGAAGTTATCGGAGATATCATCGGACTGTTGCAATCACCAGCCAAGAACGTTGTTTCAGCGCTTAAGTCTGGAGGTGGTAAACTGGCCGGAATTCTTAAAACCCTTTCTGAAAAAGAAGGATAATTTAGTACGCACTTTTTAACAATTATATAAAAACACATTTTAAAACGATAGAAAATGGCAGATTTGAAAGATTTCGCAGAACAATTGGTTAACTTGACCGTAAAAGAAGTAAACGAGTTAGCTGATATTTTAAAAGAAGAATATGGTATTGAGCCTGCTGCTGCTGCAGTAGCTGTTGCTGGCGGTGCTGCTGGTGGTGGTGAAGAAGCTGCTGAAGAGCAAACTGAATTCGACGTAATTCTTACTGCTCCAGGTGGATCTAAACTTGCAGTTGTTAAGCTTGTAAAAGAACTTACAGGTCTTGGTCTTAAAGACGCTAAAGAATTAGTTGACAGCGCTCCAAAAGCAGTTAAAGAAGGAGTTGCTAAAGATGAAGCTGAAGCTTTAAAATCTCAATTAGAAGAAGCAGGAGCTGAGGTTGAGCTTAAATAAGCTTGACACAAGCAATATTATTTAGGTTTAGGCCTCAGGATACGCTCCTGAAGGTCTAAACCCTTTTGCGTATATGGAGTTTAAGCTTTATAACGCGCCCGTTATTTTATATAAATTATAATTCCGTCCATTGATGTTAGCAAAGCAAACTGAAAGATTGAGTTTCTCTTCTGTAAAGAACAGGCCTGACTACCCGGACTTTTTGGATATCCAAATTAAGTCTTTTCAGGATTTCTTTCAATTAGAAACAAAATCAGAAGAGCGGGGAAATGAAGGTCTTTATAATACCTTTCTTGAAAATTTCCCTATTACGGACACCCGTAATCAATTTGTACTAGAATTTTTAGATTATTTCGTGGACCCGCCAAGATATTCCATTCAGGAATGTATTGAACGTGGTCTAACCTATAGTGTGCCGCTTAAAGCCAGATTAAAGCTTTACTGTACAGACCCTGAACATGAAGACTTTGAAACCATCGTACAGGATGTTTATTTGGGGACTATTCCTTATATGACTCCAAGTGGGACGTTTTGCATCAATGGTGCAGAGCGCGTAGTTGTTTCTCAGTTGCACCGTTCCCCGGGGGTATTCTTTGGACAATCTTTCCATGCAAATGGAACTAAACTCTATTCTGCCCGTGTAATTCCTTTTAAAGGTTCATGGATAGAATTCGCTACCGATATTAACAGCGTGATGTACGCTTATATCGATAGAAAGAAAAAGTTACCTGTGACCACCCTTTTCCGTGCTATCGGATTTGAGCGTGATAAAGATATTCTTGAGATCTTTGACCTTGCTGAAGAGGTGAAGGTTTCGAAAACAGGACTCAAAAAAGTATTAGGCCGTAAACTGGCCGCTCGTGTCTTGAACACCTGGTATGAGGATTTTGTTGATGAGGATACAGGAGAGGTAGTTTCAATTGAACGTAACGAGATTGTACTTGATCGGGATACCGAACTTGAAAAAGAACACATAGAAGAAATTCTTGAAACCGGAACTAAGGCTATCCTTCTTCATAAAGAGGATAATTCTACCGGAGATTATGCTATTATTCACAATACCTTGCAGAAGGACCCTACAAACTCTGAGAAAGAGGCTGTAGAACACATCTACCGTCAGCTGCGTAATGCTGAACCGCCAGATGAAGAAACTGCACGTGGTATTATCGATAAATTGTTCTTCTCAGACCAACGTTATAGCTTAGGCGAAGTGGGTCGTTACAGAATGAACAAGAAGCTTGGTCTTGATGTAGCTATGGATAAGCAGGTGCTTACCAAAGAAGACATCATCACCATCGTAAAATACTTAATTGAGCTTATTAACTCTAAGGCTGAGATTGATGATATTGACCACCTTTCTAACCGTCGTGTTAGAACCGTAGGTGAGCAGTTGTCTCAGCAGTTTGGAGTAGGTCTTGCCCGTATGGCAAGAACTATTCGTGAGCGTATGAACGTTCGTGACAACGAGGTATTTACCCCAATCGATTTGATCAACGCGAAGACCTTGTCTTCTGTGATCAACTCTTTCTTTGGTACCAACCAGTTGTCTCAGTTCATGGACCAGACTAACCCGCTTGCCGAGATCACTCACAAGCGTCGTCTTTCAGCTCTTGGGCCAGGTGGTCTTTCAAGAGAGAGAGCAGGGTTTGAGGTTCGTGATGTTCACTATACTCACTACGGAAGGTTGTGTCCTATTGAAACTCCTGAAGGGCCAAACATTGGTTTGATCTCTTCACTTTCGGTATATTCGAAAGTAAACGGAATGGGCTTCATTGAAACTCCATACCGTACGGTTTCTGAAGGAAAGATCAACCTTTCAGAAGAACCAATCTATTTGAGCGCTGAAGAGGAAGAAGGTAAGAAGATCGCTCAGGCCAACATTCCGCTTAAGGATGATGGTACGATAGATTCAGATCGTGTTATTGCACGTATGGAAGGTGACTTCCCGGTTGTAGATCCAAAAGAGGTAGATTATACCGATGTTGCACCAAACCAGATCTCTTCGATCTCGGCTTCGCTTATTCCGTTCCTGGAACACGATGATGCGAACCGTGCCCTGATGGGATCAAACATGATGCGCCAGGCAGTGCCATTGTTGAGAGCCGATTCTCCTATCGTTGGAACCGGACTTGAAAGACAGGTAGCTACCGATTCCCGTGTATTGATCAACGCTGAAGGAGAAGGAGAAGTAGAATATGTAGATGCTCAGATAATTACCATCAAGTACGACCGTACAGAGGAGGAAAGAATGGTAAGTTTTGACAGCGATTCTAAGACTTACGACCTTATTAAATTCCGTAAGACCAACCAGGGAACCTCTATTAACCTGAAACCTATCGTAAGGGTAGGAGACAGAGTTACCAAAGGTCAGGTGTTGTGTCAGGGTTATGCTACCGAAGCTGGGGAACTTGCTCTTGGTAGGAACATGAAGGTTGCCTTCATGCCCTGGAAAGGTTACAACTTTGAGGATGCGATCGTGATCTCAGAAAAGGTGGTAAGAGATGATATCTTTACTTCTATCCACATTGATGAGTATTCACTTGAAGTGCGTGATACCAAATTAGGTAATGAAGAATTGACCAATGATATTCCTAACGTTTCTGAAGAGGCTACAAAAGACCTTGATGAACACGGAATGATTAGAGTTGGTGCCGAAGTGAAGCCTGGTGATATTCTTATTGGTAAGATCACTCCTAAAGGAGAAAGCGATCCTACTCCTGAAGAAAAATTGCTTAGAGCTATCTTTGGTGATAAAGCCGGAGATGTAAAAGATGCTTCCTTGAAAGCTTCACCATCCTTAAGTGGTGTGGTTATTAACAAGAAACTCTTTGCACGGGCTATTAAAGATAAGCGCAAAAGAGCGCAGGATAAAGAAGATGTTGCTGCACTTGAGAAGAAGTACGAAGCGAAATTCGCTGTTCTTCAGTCTGAATTGGTAGAGAAATTATTCACTATCATAGGAGGGAAAACAGCACAGGGTGTTCAGAACGATCTTGGAGAAGAAGTCCTTCCAAAAGGAAAGAAATATACTCTCAAGATGCTGAATTCGGTAGACGATTATACCCACCTTACTCAGGGTACATGGACTACCGATGATCATCTAAACGCTTTGGTAGCAGATCTTCTTCACAATTATAAAATTAAAGAAAACGATCTTCAGGGTAACCTGAGAAGAGAGAAGTTTACCATCTCTGTAGGAGATGAGCTTCCTTCAGGTATACTTAAACTTGCTAAGGTTTACATCGCTAAGAAACGTAAACTGAAAGTAGGTGATAAAATGGCGGGTCGTCACGGTAACAAAGGTATTGTTGCCCGTATCGTTCGCCAGGAAGATATGCCGTTCCTTGAAGACGGAACTCCGGTTGATATCGTGTTGAACCCACTTGGGGTACCATCACGTATGAACATCGGTCAGATCTATGAAACTGTTCTTGGTTGGGCAGGTCAAAAATTAGGTAAGAAATATGCAACTCCTATTTTCGACGGTGCAACTCTTGATCAGATCAATGAACTTACTGACGAAGCCGGTATTCCACGTTTCGGACACACTTATCTTTTCGATGGTGGAACCGGAGAAAGATTTGACCAGCGTGCTACTGTAGGGGTAATCTATATGCTGAAACTGGGACACATGATCGACGACAAGATGCACGCTCGTTCTATTGGACCATATTCGCTTATTACCCAGCAGCCTCTTGGAGGTAAGGCACAATTCGGAGGTCAGCGTTTTGGTGAGATGGAGGTTTGGGCACTTGAAGCTTATGGAGCATCAAGCACCCTGCGTGAAATCCTTACCGTAAAATCTGATGACGTGATAGGAAGGGCTAAGACCTACGAAGCAATCGTGAAAGGTGAGCCTATGCCAGAACCGGGATTACCAGAATCTTTCAACGTGCTTATGCACGAATTGAAAGGACTCGGCCTGGATATTAAATTAGAAGAATAATATACTGTTTAAGATTGGGTGCGCCACCGGCGTACCCTCTGAAACAGGGTTTTCACAAAATTTAGACAGCAGCATTTATTATGGCTAGAAATAATGATAAGAATACAGTACAGAGATTCAACAAGATCTCTATCGGTTTAGCTTCTCCCGAGTCTATCCTCGCGGAATCTCGTGGTGAAGTCCTTAAGCCGGAAACTATCAATTATCGTACGCACAAACCAGAGCGTGACGGGTTGTTCTGTGAGCGTATTTTTGGTCCTGTAAAGGATTACGAATGTGCCTGTGGAAAATATAAGAGAATACGCTACAAGGGGATCGTTTGTGACCGTTGTGGAGTAGAGGTAACAGAAAAGAAGGTACGTAGAGACCGCGTAGGGCACATCAATTTGGTAGTTCCTGTAGCACATATCTGGTATTTCCGTTCATTACCTAACAAAATTGGCTATTTACTTGGACTTCCTTCCAAAAAACTGGACATGATCATTTACTACGAACGTTACGTAGTAATTCAGCCCGGTAACGCCAAGAATGAAGAGGGCAAACCTCTTAAGAAAATGGATTTCTTAACTGAAGAAGAGTATCTTAATATCATAGATGAACTTCCGCAGGAAAACCAATATTTGGACGACAGCGATCCTAACAAGTTCATCGCGAAGATGGGAGCTGAGTGTCTTATCGAGATTCTAAAAAGGATTGATCTTAACGAACTTTCTTACGAGCTTAGACATAAGGCTAACAACGAAACTTCAAAACAACGTAAAACTGAAGCCCTAAAACGTCTTCAGGTTGTGGAAGCTCTTCGGGATGCCAATAAAAACCGCGAAAATAATCCGGAGTGGATGATCATGAAAGTGATTCCTGTAATTCCGCCGGAATTGCGTCCATTGGTGCCACTTGATGGAGGTCGTTTCGCGACTTCAGATTTGAACGATCTTTACAGAAGGGTTATTATTCGTAACAACCGTCTGAAGAGATTGATGGAAATCAAAGCTCCTGAAGTGATCTTGCGTAACGAGAAACGTATGCTTCAGGAATCGGTAGATTCACTTTTTGATAATACAAGAAAATCTTCAGCGGTTAAGACAGATTCAAATCGTCCGTTGAAATCGCTTTCAGACTCACTTAAAGGTAAGCAGGGACGTTTCCGTCAGAACTTACTTGGTAAACGTGTGGATTATTCAGCACGTTCGGTAATCGTAGTGGGACCTGAACTGAAGATGTTCGAATGTGGTCTTCCGAAGAACATGGCAGCAGAACTTTACAAGCCTTTCGTGATCAGAAAACTGATCGAAAGAGGTATTGTTAAGACCGTAAAATCTGCCAAGAAAATAATCGACAAGAAAGAGCCTGTAGTATGGGATATCCTTGAGAACGTTCTTAAAGGACACCCTGTATTGCTTAACCGTGCTCCTACGCTTCACCGTCTCGGTATCCAGGCTTTCCAGCCTAAACTTATCGAAGGTAAAGCGATACAGTTACACCCATTGGCGTGTACTGCATTTAATGCCGACTTTGATGGTGACCAGATGGCAGTTCACTTGCCACTTGGGCCAGAGGCGATCCTTGAAGCTCAGCTGTTAATGCTGGCTTCTCACAACATTCTTAACCCTGCGAATGGTTCACCAATTACGGTACCATCTCAGGATATGGTTCTTGGTCTCTATTATATGACCAAGCAGAAGAGATCTACCGACGAGGAAAAAGTATTGGGTGAAGGCCTGACTTTCTATTCTGCGGAAGAAGTTGTGATCGCTTACAACCAGAAAAGAGTTGACCTGAACGCGACTATTAAGATCAGGACCAAAGATTACAACGAAGCCGGAGAACTGGTTTTCCAGATCATCGAAACTACAGTTGGTAGAGTATTGTTCAACGAAACTGTGCCTGAAGTTGCGGGTTACGTGAATGAAGTACTTACTAAGAAAACACTTCGTGAGATCATTGGTAGAATCCTTAAGATTACCAGCGTTCCTGAAACTTCTGAATTCCTTGACAATATCAAGCAATTAGGTTATGGTTTCGCTTTCCGTGGTGGACTTTCTTTCAGCCTGGGTGATATTATCATCCCTGAAGAGAAACAAGCCATGATCGACGAGGCTAACGAGCAGGTTGAAGGCATCATTGGTAACTATAACATGGGTCTTATCACCAACAACGAGCGTTACAACCAGGTGATTGATATCTGGACTTCAACCAACGCCGGATTGACCGAATTGGCGATGAAGCGAATCCGCGAAGACAAACAAGGATTCAACTCGGTGTATATGATGCTTGACTCCGGAGCCCGTGGTTCCAAAGAGCAGATTCGTCAGTTGACCGGTATGCGTGGATTGATGGCCAAGCCGAAGAAATCGAACTCAGGTGGTGGTGAAATTATTGAAAACCCTATCCTTTCGAACTTTAAGGAAGGTCTTTCAATTTTGGAATACTTTATTTCAACTCACGGTGCGCGTAAAGGTCTTGCCGATACCGCCCTTAAAACAGCCGATGCGGGGTACCTTACCCGTCGTTTGGTAGACGTTTCACAAGATGTTATTGTAAATGAAGAGGACTGTGGAACTCTAAGAGGTGTTGAAGTTAGACCACTTAAGAAGAACGAAGAAATAGTAGAATCGTTAGGAGAGCGTATTTTAGGACGTATTTCTCTTCACGATGTTCACGATCCTTCAACTGATGAATTGCTGGTTGCTGCCGGTGATGAGATCACTGAAGAGGTTGTAGAGAAAATAAACAAGGCCCCAATCGAAAGCGTAGAAGTACGCTCTCCGCTTACTTGTGAAGCGAAAAAGGGTATTTGTGTGAACTGTTACGGGCGTAACCTTTCTACCAATAAACTGGTACAAAAAGGAGAAGCCGTAGGGGTTGTTGCCGCTCAGTCAATTGGTGAGCCTGGTACACAGCTTACCCTTCGTACCTTCCACGTGGGTGGTATTGCAGGGAACATTTCAGAAGAAAACAGACTTGAGGTTAAATTCAACGGTATCGCCGATATCGAAGATCTTAAGGTTGTGAAAGGTGAAGCACCTGACGGTAGCACTTCAGACATTGTGATCTCCCGTACTGCCGAGCTTAAGATTAGAGATAAAAAGACCAATGTTGTTCTAAGTACAAACAACATTCCTTACGGTTCTCAAATCTTTATTGAAGACGGTGCCGAACTTTCTAAAGGAGATATCGTTTGTCAATGGGATCCATATAACGGGGTGATCATTTCAGAATTTGCAGGTAAGATCAAGTATGAGAATGTTGAGCAGGGTGTTACTTACCAGGTTGAGATTGATGAGCAAACCGGATTCCAGGAAAAAGTAATTTCTGAATCCAGAAACAAAAAGCTTATTCCAACGCTTCACATTCTTGGTAAGAAAGACGAGATCATCCGTTCTTACAACTTGCCGGTAGGAGCTCACCTTATGGTGGACAACGAAGAGAAGATCAAAGTTGGTAAGATTCTGGTTAAGATTCCGCGTAAATCTTCTAAAGCAGGGGATATTACCGGTGGTCTTCCAAGGGTAACCGAGCTTTTCGAAGCGCGTAACCCATCTAACCCGGCTGTTGTTTCTGAGATAGACGGAGTTGTTTCCTTCGGAAAGATCAAACGTGGTAACCGTGAGATCATCGTGGAGTCTAAAATTGGTGAGGTTAAGAAATATCTTGTGAAACTTTCTAACCAGATCCTTGTTCAGGAGAATGACTACGTGAGAGCGGGTATGCCGCTTTCTGATGGTTCTACCACTCCAGAGGACATTCTGAACATTAAAGGACCAAATGCTGTACAACAGTATCTTGTGAACGAAGTTCAGGAAGTATACCGACTACAGGGTGTGAAGATTAACGACAAACACTTTGAAGTTGTGGTACGTCAGATGATGCGTAAGGTAAGAATCGTTGATCCGGGAGATACAATTTTCCTTGAAAACCAGCTTGTTCATAAATCAGACTTCATTGAAGAGAACGATAAGATCTTTGGAATGAAAGTGATCGAAGATGCAGGAGATTCAGAGAACCTCAAGGCAGGACAGATCCTTTCTCCACGTGAGTTGAGAGATGAGAATTCCATCTTGCGTAGAGAAGATAAAAATCTTGCAACTGCAAGAGACGTGACGCCGGCTACGGCTACTCCGGTTCTTCAGGGTATCACCAGAGCATCGCTTCAAACCAAGTCGTTCATCTCGGCTGCTTCCTTCCAGGAAACAACCAAAGTATTGAATGAGGCTGCGGTTAGTGGTAAGATCGATCAACTTGAAGGATTGAAAGAGAATGTAATTGTAGGTCATAAAATACCTGCAGGTACAGGAATGCGTGAATACGACAGCATTATTGTTGGTTCTAAAGAAGAATTCGACGAAATGCTCGAGAAAAAACAAGAAGTTAATTATAACTAAGCTTGTTGATAAATTTGAAAAAAGGCCCGCAATTGTGGGCCTTTTTCTTTTTATACCGATATTTGAAATATAAAAGATCTTTTTTGTAGAGCCTGTGATCTCAGATTATATTTCTACAAACGCTGATCGCGGCGCAGACTTTTGAATTTTAATGAGTAAATTGAATAAAATAAAAATATTATGAGCGAAGAAAAAAAGCCCAAAAAAGGACAGATTAATATAGAACTTGATGAAAGTGTTGCCGAAGGAACGTACTCCAACCTTGCTATCATCAACCATTCGGTTTCAGAATTTGTTGTAGATTTTGTGAATATCATGCCCGGGAAGCCCAAAAGCAAGGTGAAGTCGCGCATTATTCTAACGCCGCAACACGCCAAACGTCTATTGAAAGCTTTAGGCGAAAATGTGCAGCGTTTTGAAAAGGCTCATGGTGAGATCAGGGATTATGAGAAATCTCCACTTCCGCTAAATTTTGGCCCCACGGGACAAGCCTAAGCATCAAAAGAAATAATCAGTTGAAAAGCTTCACAATTTTGTGAGGCTTTTTTGTTGAGATATTCCGTCTCTTGATCTAAAATTTTTCCTTCAAAAATGACTAATTTAGAGGAAGGTGGAAAGTTTTTTACCTTCAAAGACAAAAGCATGCCAGATCCAGCAGTAAATTCTACTCCCGCCAAACGCATAGCAGCCATTGACCTTGGTACGAATTCCTTTCATGCCGTATTGGTAGATATTTATCCTGATGGTTCTTTTCGCACCATTGACAAACTGAAGGAAATGGTGATCCTTGCCGAAAAAGGGACTGGAAAACAGGTTGAGTGCCGATGCCATGCAACGGGGGCTGGAAGCTCTTAAGCGTATTAAATTTCTTTGCGATAGCCAGGAAGTGGAAACTATTCTTGCTTTTGCGACCAGTGCGATTCGTGAAGCCGGGAATGGCGGTGATTTCATTCATATGGTGAACGAGGAGGCTGGGATCAAGGTGCGCGCTATTTCCGGGAAAATGGAAGCCGAAATGATCGGTTACGCGGTGCGCCATGGAGTGGTGCTTTCCGAAGAGATGGTGTTGATGGTAGATATTGGCGGTGGAAGCGTGGAATTTATTGTTGGCAATAAAAAGGAACTTGTCTTTTTCACAAGTCTGAAGCTGGGAGTGGCGAGAATGGCAGCCAAATTTGTCCATTCCGATCCTATTACTGCTGAAGAGATCAATGTACTGCAGGATCATTTTAAAGAAGAACTGCAGGAGGTTGCTGAAGTGGTTAGGAAGCATAAGGTGAAGACGATCATCGGTTCTTCGGGAACCATGGAAAATATTGCCGCCATGGTGGCCGGGCGCAATTCCATTACAGCCAAAATCAGTCTGAATGAACTGGAATTTCCCCGGGGTGATTTTCTCGATTTTTATGAGGAATTTATTCAGAAAGACCGGGCACAGCGTTTAAAGGAAAAAGAACTGGAAGAAAAAAGGGTGGATATTATCAATCCGGGGCTGGTTCTTCTGAAATATCTACTTGAAGCATTTAGTATTGAAAATATCCGGATCTCTGAATCTGCCCTTCGGGAGGGGATGATCCTGAAGTTTATCAGCGAACAGAAAGATAAACTTAATTTAGACCTGATAGCGAACTTTAAAGATCCCCGAAAGCGTAGCGTATATGAATTGCTTCGGAAATGCAATTGGCTGAAAGATCATTCCAAACATGTGTGTAATTTCGCACTGCAGCTTTTTGATGAATTTCAGACGGAGCTCGGGCTCGAGGAGCCAGACCGGGAATTGTTGGAATATGCCACACTCATGCACGACATTGGTTATTACATTTCTTACCGCAAGCACCATAAACACGCGCTGTATCTTATCCGTAATTCCGATCTGCTGGGATTCAAGGAAGACGAAATTAACATCATGGCCAATGTTGCCAGGTATCACCGGAAATCCCCACCTGCCAAACGGCACAAGCGATACCGGCAGCTGGATAAGAAAGCCCGGAAGCGTGTGAAAAAGTTATCGGCACTTCTTCGTATTGCAGACGGATTGGATCGCAGCCATTATCAGAATGTACGGAAACTCGAGATACAGAAGGCAGACAAGCTGGTAAAACTGCTGATCACCACTTATAGCGATCCTGAACTCGAGATCTGGGGCTGCCTGCGAAAATCGAAACTTTTTGAAGAAATTACCGGAAGAAAAGTGGAGGTTTATTCGGTAACAGAAAAATAAAACTTCCGACTTTCCGATAAAATTGACTATCTATTCTGTTTCCCTGGCTATTCTTTCCGGAACAACTGGTTTATCTTTATATTTTTTGAAATAGATCTTTGCCCTGGCCATCACTTGTGGTGCGAGGATAAGGGTGGAGATCATCGTAGGAATAGCCATCAACGCGAAGAAACCGTCGATCAGGTTGATCATCATGCTTAGTGAGGTCGTAGCTCCCACCATGATACTCACAATGTAAAAGTAGTTGTAATAATGCTTGTTTTCGGCACCTATTAAAAAGCCAAGGCATTTGCTTCCGTAGTAAGAAAAAGAGAAGAGCGATGAGATGCTAAACGCCGCGATACATAGCAGCAACAGGTAATTTCCCACATAAGGGATACTCACATCAAAGGCAGCTGCCGTAAGGCTCACCCCATTGGCATCACTGGTTTGCCAGACATCGGTGACCAGAATACTCAGGGCGGTGAGCGTGCAAATAACCAGCGTATCGATGGCCGGCCCCAGCATGGCTACCAGGCCTTCCCTTACAGGTTCGGAAGTTTTACTGGCGCCGTGGGCCATAGTCGCCGTCCCAATACCTGCTTCATTTGAAAAAGCTCCCCGGCGTATCCCCAGAAGAACAAGGCCACCCATTAATCCACCTAGAAGAGGCTCTCCGGTATAATTCTTTGCTGCGAAAGCATCGGTAAAGATGAGGCCAAGGTAATGCGGGAGTCGCTCAAAATTTACGGCCAGGATGATCAATACCGACACGAAATAAAGTACTACCATGGCGGGAACAAGTCTCGAAACCGTATTGCTGATTCTATGAAGACCTCCCAGAATCACAATAGAAGTAATGATCGTGAGGACAATGCCAATGGTGAAATCGGTCCAGAAACCCATGGGCACGCCATTAGGCTGCAGCAAAATGGAGTTAATGGCCTGCGTCAATTGGTTTACGTTGAAAACCGGCAGCGCTCCGATCAATCCGGCAACACTGAAAAATATAGCCAGCGGTTTCCAGTTTTTACCCAGGCCTTCGGTGATGAAGTACATAACCCCGCCCTGAAGTTCGCCCCGGCTGTCTTTTCCCCGGAACATCACTGCGAGGGTATTGGTGAAGAATTTGGTGCTCATTCCTACGATCGCACTTACCCAGAGCCAGAAAACCGCCCCGGGACCGCCAATGGCAATGGCTACCGCAACACCGGCAATATTTCCCATTCCTATGGTTGAAGATAAGGCAGTAGATAAGGCCTGAAAATGGTTAATTTCACCGGGATCGTTGGGATTGTTGTATTTTCCGCGCAACAGGTCCAGCGAATGCCCGAGGTAGCGGAAGGGGAGGAATTTAGATAATATCAACAGGTATAGTCCGCCGCCGATCAGTAAAATAACGAGGGGAATACCCCACACGGCCGAGGCGAATTGAGAAATAATCTCATTTAATTGATTCATAAGGGACAGAATTTCGGTGAAAATATATGAAAATAACTGCTATAATCCGTTGAGCCGGAAGTCTTAGTCCCTAAAAGAATGTTTGTATCCTGGTTATCAATTATTTAACTGCGGGAGCGATTCAGCCTTCCGCTAAATCATAATTTTAATATAAAAAATTGTACAACTCAAAAGTGACTGATAAATTACTTATTTCAGATAAATCCCGTTTCTATGCCTGAAAAAAGGATCAAATCTTACCAGGAGTTCTATCAGTTCTACCTTAAAGAACACAGGAACAGGACTACCCGTATTCTTCATTTTATTGGCACTTTCCTGGTCTTCATCATGATATTTTTGGGTATCGTAGAAGGCTGGAGTTGGGGCTGGGTCCTGGTGCCACTGGTGGGCTATGGTTTTGCCTGGGTTGGCCATGCTTTCTTTGAAAAGAACAAACCGGCTACCTTCAAATATCCCTTCTGGAGCCTTATTTCTGATTTCAGGCTGTTTTTCGAGATCCTGGCAGGCAAAAAAACCTTCGATTCCGGAATGGAATAACTCTTAAAATTCCGAAGTAAAATGAAATTTGATCGAAGGATATTTCTGTTGAGTCATTTGCAGTGAAAATTGAGAATCGGCCAGAAATACGAGCTGTCCCGATTTATCCTTTGCTAAAAACTTCGATTTCACCCTTTTGAAATCCTTGAATTCTTCGCTCTTCTCGTCTTCGGCTTCCACCCAGGTAGCTTTGTGCACGTTCAGATTCTCATAGGTACATTTTGCGCCGTACTCATGCTCCAAACGGTACTGTATCACCTCAAACTGAAGGGCTCCTACGGTACCAATCACTTTTCTGCCGTTTAGTTCAAGGGTAAATAGCTGTGCGACCCCTTCATCCATTAACTGGTCAATTCCTTTTTCCAGCTGCTTGGATTTCATGGGATCAGCATTATTAATATAGCGGAAGTGTTCCGGAGAGAAACTCGGGATTCCGCGGTAATTTAGCTGTTCTCCTTCGGTAAGGGTATCGCCGATCTTGAAGTTACCGGTGTCGTGAAGCCCCACGATATCTCCAGGGAAAGACTCATCCACAATTTCCTTCTTTTCAGCAAAAAAGGCATTAGGACTGGAGAATTTGAGGTTTTTAGCCTGTCTTACGTGTAAATAGGGCTTATTTCTTTCGAATTTCCCAGAGACGATCTTTATAAAGGCCAGTCGATCTCGGTGTTTGGGATCCATGTTGGCGTGGATCTTAAAAACAAAGCCAGTGAATTTGTCCTCGTCCGGCTTAACGATCCTGGTATCACTTTCCTTTGGCCGGGGCGGGGGCGCAATGCTGATAAAGCAATCGAGCAATTCACGCACTCCGAAGTTATTAAGGGCAGATCCAAAGAAAACCGGTTGCAGATTTCCTGCCAGGTAGGCCTCTTTTTCAAAAGGAGGGTAGACTCCCTGGGCCAGCTCGAGTTCTTCCCTAAGGGTACCGGCGGCATTCTCGCCGATAAGATCATCCAGCTCTTCAGAAGCAAGATCGGAAATTTCGATGGTGTCTTCGATATCTTTTCGCGGATCGCCGGTAAAAAGGTTCACGTTCTTTTCCCAAATGTTGTAGATCCCTTTAAAGTCATAGCCCATTCCAATTGGAAAGCTCAAAGGGGTGACGGTAAGGTTTAATTTTTGTTCAATTTCATCCAGCAGTTCAAAAGCGTCTTTTCCTTCCCGGTCAAGTTTGTTGATAAAGACGATCATAGGGATGTTCCGCATACGGCATACTTCCACAAGTTTTTCCGTCTGTTCCTCAACCCCTTTTGCCACGTCAATCACCACGATCACCGAGTCTACCGCGGTGAGCGTTCGAAAAGTATCTTCAGCAAAATCCTTGTGACCAGGCGTATCCAGAATGTTGATCTTGATATCCTTGTATTCAAAGGCCAGAACCGAAGTAGCTACCGAAATTCCCCTTTGCCGCTCAATCTCCATAAAGTCACTCGTAGCGCCTTTCTTGATCTTGTTCGATTTTACCGCACCTGCTTCCTGAATGGCACCCCCGAAGAGGAGGAGCTTTTCAGTAAGCGTGGTTTTACCGGCATCGGGGTGAGAAATAATCCCGAAGGTTCTTCTTCTTTTCAGTTCTTTTTGAAAACTCTTCATCACTGCAGTTTTGGATGTGCAAAAGTACTATTATTTTAAAGAATTCCGCACAATGTCTTTCGCCGGATTTTTAGGCACTTATCCCGAAAAAATGCTGATTTACCGTCTACTGTTTTACCATTTACCTATATTTAAATAATAGCAATGTTTCGCGGGAATAATGGGGACTTCGGAAAAATTGGTGGTAGTAGTGGTGGGTTTGATAATGTGTTTATCTCCTGACCTGATTTTTTCTCAGTCCCGGCTGAAAATGCTTCCTGAAGGTTCTTATCTTATCAATATGGGAATCAAACCCCAGACCCATGCCAATGCCCTGAAACCTTATGGGTTGCTTTACGATCTACTTCAGAATCACAGGATGGAAGTGGAGTGGATCATTCGGCCAGACAAGGAAAAAGATGAGATCGACTTTACCTGTGACGATATTCCTTACCGCTCCGGTGCCTTCGCAATTCCTGTTTCCTATATTTCTGCTGAAGTCGCCGTCCAGATTGATCGGTGGGAGAAAAAAGGTGTTGTAGGTGCCTACATGAGCTCGGGCATGGAATTGCCTGTTTTCACTACTCTTTCGGTAGCTCCAAGATGGACGCTGGACAAGGAAAACGGGAGCCTGGCAGTGCCGTTTTTTCGTGCGGCGGGGATACCGGCCTCTGCCTATGGCGGCGGTAATCCCGACGAAGTGGAAACAACCTTCGGAATTGGGCGTTTGTGACGATATTTTCGTAATGCCTCATGCCGATCCTAAATTTGAAACCCATCAGAATCTTTATTATTGGAACCGTGACTACAAAGGTGCGATCTGGGCGGGATGCCGTGCAGTGAGTATCCTTGAAAGTCTGAAGGGGATCGATCAGTCAGGTACGGGCGATTCCGCGCAGCTTATCCAGCTTAATTTTCTTTCTGCGGGTTTTCCGGGCGCTCCCAGTGCCGGGCTTTTGCCGTATTACGAGCATCGCCATGGCACGCCGCCCTACGAAAATCTTTTGCCTGCCGATCCTGTGGCGCAATACCTCGGAAGTCCCGATAAGGCGCAACTCAATGGTTCTGAAAGAGTGTATTTTCCGAAGGAGATCAACGAATGGCGCGATGAAACCCGGCTCATCGTTATCGATCCAGATGCTCCCGATATTCCCGAAAAATCGAAGGGAGAGGCGGCAACGATCGTCTATGGCTACGGGTTTGGTGATCCCGAAAACGGACTTGTGATGTACGAGGCCGGTCACAGCATTTATGGAAAAGGACCAGACAATATCGCCGCCATGCGTGCCTTTTTTAACTGGAGTTTTTATACTACCGAGCTTAAGAGAAAAAAGAACCTGATAAAATTTAGGGCAGTGAATTCTGATGAAAGTGTTGTGGCCGCCAGAGTGGGGGATGACCTGAGCCGCGTGCTGGATCTTAGACCCATTCATTTTGACCTGGATAAATCTGAAATCAGGGAAAAGGATGCCTTGGCTCTTGATGAAATTGCTGATTTTATGCTGAAACATCCGGCCATTTTGCTGGATATTCGTTCCCATACCGATAGCAGGGCAGATGATGCTTACAATCTTGAGCTTTCGAAAAAGAGGGTGGCAGCCACAATTGCCTACCTGGAAAGAAAAGGCATAGATGCGGGGCGGCTTTCGGGCCGGGGCTATGGGGAAACCGAGCTTCTTAATGATTGCCGCAATGGCGTGCCCTGTACCGAAGTACAGCATGAGAAAAATAGAAGGTCGGAATTCATTCTTTCCATAGACTGCAAGATCTTTGCAGAATTAGAGGAAGATTCTGTAGAATAAATCGAGGTAATAGCCGTTTTCGGTCTTGTAAAAGCTACTTCCTATTTTGTACATTTGAGGGCGAAAGAAAAAAATGGAAAAAGAAAAAGTAATACTGGTAAACGAAAAGGATGAGCAGATAGGGCTGATGGAGAAGATCGAAGCTCATGAGAAAGCCTTATTGCATAGGGCCTTTTCAGTCTTTGTCTTTAATGACAAAAATGAGCTCATGATCCAGCAGCGCGCGCGCTCCAAATACCATTCCCCTGGCCTTTGGACCAATACTTGTTGTAGTCATCAGCGGGAAGGAGAAACTAATATTGAAGCCGGCAAGAGAAGGCTTCAGGAAGAAATGGGGTTTTCAACTGAGCTAAAGGACACCATTTCATTCATATACAAGGCTCCATTTGATAATGGCCTTACCGAACATGAATTTGATCATATCCTGGTAGGAAACTTTGAAGGAGAGCCTAATCTCAATCCTGAGGAGGTAACCGACTGGAAATGGATGTCTTTGGAAGCTATTGAGAAGGATATGGAAAAGAATCCTTCGGTCTACACCGAATGGTTTAAGATTATCTTTGATAAATACTATGCACATATAAAACAATGAAGTTAACCGTCCACAGAAAAGCCCATTTCAATGCTGCTCATCGTCTCTATCGGAAAGATTGGGATGATGAGAAGAACGAGGCTGTTTTTGGGAAATGCAGTAATCCGCATTTTCACGGTCACAATTATGAGCTGGTGGTTTCGGTTACCGGGGAAATAGATCCTGAAACCGGCTTCGTCATGGATCTGAAGCTGCTGAAAGATCTAATTTATGAGGAGGTAGAGAAGGCATTTGATCACAAGAACCTTAATGTTGAGGTCGTGGAGTTCCAGGATCTCAATCCCACAGCAGAAAATATTTCGGTGGTGATTTGGAATAAGCTCAAGAACAAACTGAAGCCGCAACTGGAGCTCGAGGTGACTCTTTATGAAACACCCCGCAACTTTGTAAGCTATAAAGGAGAATAGAAATGGCATTAAAAGTAGGTGAAAAGGTTCCTTCCCTGGTGTTGAGGGATCAGAACGGCAAGAATTTTAATCTTGGTAAGCTCAAGGGCCACCAGGCCTTTGTGGTGTATTTTTATCCGAAAGATTTTACTCCCGGCTGTACGCGCGAAGCCTGCGGCTTTAGAGATAGCTACGAGGATTTCAAGGAGTTTGGAGCAGAGGTGATCGGGATCAGTTCAGATTCTGCTGCTTCCCACCAAAAGTTCAGTTCAAAATACGACCTGCCTTTCGTTTTCCTTTCCGATGAATATAATGAAGGCCGAAAGAAATTTGGGGTAAAGGCTAATTTGCTGGGACTTCTTCCGGGAAGAGAGACCTTTGTTTTTGATAAAGAAGGAATCCTGCGCTTCAGGTTCAACAGTATAAATGCCAAGCGGCATATTCCAAAAGCCCTGAAGGCCATTCGGCAGATTTCAGAAAAATAAGGAGAGCTTCAAAAAAAGAAGAATTCTTTATTTCGCTATGGAAAAATAGATTAAATTCGCAGCCGAAATTGATTCAAAATGGCAAGTAAGAGATTATTAAAAAGAGACGTAAACTACGTAATGGGTGATATTATTGATGCTGCTTATCTGCATCAAATGGCTAATCCAGGTGAAGATAAACAGAAATCTGAGGCTATCGTTGACGAAGCGATCGCAGATTTTGACGAGTTGATCACAAAGATCAACCAAAGGGATGTTGAGAACAGAAAACAGCATTTCAAAGCTATTCAACAGGAACTTCAGACGAAAGCTGAAAAACTTGTTAAGAAGGTAAACGCTTTATAGTTTAATCTAGTGCCGATGTAGCTCAGCTGGCTAGAGCAGCTGATTTGTAATCAGCAGGTCGTGGGTTCGAGTCCCTCTATCGGCTCAAAGTTAAAACCTCTCCATTTCCGGAGAGGTTTTTTTATGGAATATGGTGAGGGACGAGAAGCCTGTCTTGAGCGAAGTTGGCTTTTTCTGCCGGAGTCGAAGGGAGTCCCTCTATCGGCTCAAAGTTAAAAGAGGCTGTCTAAAAGGTTCTTTTTTCGTCAAGCTGAACTTGTTTCAGCTTCTCACTAATATTGATTTTGAATTAGTTAAGATCCTGAAATAAATTCAGGATGACTTTTATAGACATTATTGACAGCCTCTTCTTTCGATTTCTGTTAGGAACAAGAAATTCTTTTCTGCCGCCAAACAGGTGTCTTGAGCGAAGTTAGCGTTCTACATTTTCAATCTCTGACGCCGATTATCCTAACCCACACCAACTTGTTTTAGCAAATCTTTTCTTCGTAAGTATTCCCCTCCTCAATTGAGGAGGCCTGGCCGGCGGTAGGCAGGGGTGTCCGCAGGACGGGGTGGTGCATTCTTTCTTCTGCTGAAATTGGTTGTTTAAGAATCTCTTTCCAGAAGGTTCAATGCAGTGCTTTCAGTTCCAGTTTTCGGGAAGAATTCGCCTGTACAGCTTTGAATTCTTCAAGGTTTTCCTGGATGTCCTTGTTCCAGAACGGGATCATTTCTGAAAGTTTTTTCTGCCAGGTTTCAGATGCGATCTTTTTGGGAAAGGCTATCTTCAAAAGATCGATCATAATAGGAACTGCGACTGATGCCCCGGGGGAAGCTCCGAGTAGTGCAGAGACAGAGCCGTCTTTACTGTGAACCACGTCGGTCCCAAATTCCAGGATTCCGCCTTCTTCCTCATCGCGCTTGATGATCTGTACCCGCTGTCCCGCAATGCGCAGCTCCCATTCATCGGTTTTTGCTTCTTTGATGAAAACCCGCAAATCTTCCATTCTATCTTCGTGCCCCATGCTCACCTGTTTAATGAGGTAACGGGTGAGTGGCAGGTTGTGCCAGAACACGCCCCACATGGAGGGAATATTATCAAATCTTATGGATTTGGGGAGGTCAAGCCGGGAACCTTCTTTCAGGAATTTTGTGCTGAAACCTGCAAACGGTCCGAACAGCAATTGCTTTTCGCCATTGATGTGCCGGGTATCCAGGTGAGGTGTGGACATGGGCGGCGCATCGGGTCCTGCCTTACTGTAAACTTTAGCATCATGTTGCTCAATGACCTCGCGATTTTTACAAAAGAGCCACTGCCCACTCACGGGGAAGCCGCCATAGCCTTCTTTTTCTTCAATTTCAACTTTCTGCAGAAGTGGCAGGGCGCCGCCACCGGCACCAATAAAGACATGCTCGGCATCGTAATGACTTTTCTCCCCGCTTTTCAGATCTTTAGTTTCAATCGTCCATTCCAGTCTTTTATCGGGGTCCACATCCAACACCTCGTGATTCCGAAGTACAGGAACATTGAACTGATCTTCCAGAATTTTAAAATACTTGCGGGTGATCTCGCCAAAATTAACCTCGGTGCCTATTTCCATCCTGGTGGCCGCCATGGTCTCATCTTCCTTTCGGTCTTGCATAATGAGCGGAAACCATTTCCGAAGCGTTTCAAAATCTTCGGCAAATTGCATGCTTTCAAAGATAGGATGAGCCTTCATCGCCTGGAAACGCTTCTTTAGAAATTCTACATCGTCTTCTCCGCGTACCCAGCTGTGGTGTGGCACTGACCTAATAAATTCTTTGGGTTTCTCTACAAGACCTTCTTCTATAAGAAAAGACCAGAATTGCTTTGTAGTCTCAAATTGGGAAAAAATCTCGATCGCTTTGGAAATATCTATTTCGCCGTTTTCTTTTTCGGGAGTGTAGTTCAATTCGCATAAAGCCGAATGCCCGGTCCCGGCATTATTCCAGGCTTCGGTACTTTCCTGGGCCACTTTTTCAAGCCGTTCAAAAATAATGATCTTCGCTTCAGGCTCCAGCAGTTTGAGGATCATGGCGAGGGTCGCGCTCATAATTCCGCCGCCTACACAAATGAGATCGTAATCTTTTGCCTCGAGATTCTTCTGTTTCCATGCCTTGTCTTTTCTCAAAGTTAGAAATTAGAGCTGCCAAAAGTTTTAAATAAATACTAATACTTCAGAAAAACGGAAGCATCAAAATTGGGCAAAAAGAAAAGGCCGCCCGGGAAGGCAGCCTTTCAAAAAAAGTTTTTGGGTAAAAGATCAGGAGTTTCCTTTTGCGGCTTGAGCATTTGCCTCTTTTTCCTGTTCCTTCCGTTTTTCCAGAAATTCCTTCAGGTCTTTTCCGTACTTCGACTTCTTCACACCCTTGTCGAGGGAGTTGTAGATGGTGTCGAGGTATTTAATATTGGCATCAAAGACTTCGGAAAGAGCCAGGTAAGGAGCGATTTCAAGATCTTTGTTATTAATAGCGAAATTCACCGTGTAGAGATATTTTCGCTTCAGGAGATTGTCATATTGCTTGTTGATCTCCATTAATTTTTCTTCATTCTGATCTTTTTGCGCCTGAAAATTCTGCTTGATCAGGTCGAGATTCTTGTCATTAAACCGCTTCATCATTTTGCGGTATTCTGCAAGCTTTTCCTGGTTTTTAGCCCCAGTGATCTTAGCATCGGTCCCGAATTTTTCCAGGCTGGTAGTGATGTTCACTTTTCCTTTTTCAGCAAAGAACTCAAGGCGGTCGTCATATTGGGAGTTATCTACCTTCTCCAGGTAGAGATACATAATTTGAGGACTCTCGATATCGGTTTGAAGAACAAATTCTGAATTGCCATTAATTTCTACGGAATCAATATTCACAAGGCTTGTGTCCTCCACCTTCTGAAGGTACACTGTCCCTTTCTTGAGACCTTTGATATTGCCATTTATTACCAGGTTACTTTCTTTTTTGGAACAAGCTGCAATGCTCAATACGATCAATAAAAGAAGGCTTAATTTTTTCATTTTTACATCTTCAGTTTAGGTGCGCTAATATCTTATAAATTTCCTTTTTATACTAACCTGCGGAAGCCATTTGCATCAAAATAGTACATAAAATTGCGCCATAGGTGCCCACCACATAACCGAACACCGCCAGCAGCACGCCTACCGTGGTGAGGGATGGGTGAAAGGCAGCAGCAACAACCGGAGCCGAGGCAGCTCCACCCACGTTCGCCTGACTTCCTACTGCAAGGAAGAAGTAAGGTGCCTTTATAATTTTGGCAGTAAGAATAAGGAAGGCTGCATGTATGGAGATCCAAACCAGGCCGATAGCAATGAGCCCGGGATTATCGAAGACCATTCCCAGGTCCATTTTCATCCCGATGGTCGCTACCAGAATATAGATGAACAGGCTGCCTATCTTACTGGCGCCGGCTCCTTCATAACTCCTGAAGCGTGTGAAGCTAAGCACGATCCCAATCGCGGTAGCAATGGTGATCATCCAGAAAAAGCTGGAAGAGAAGGAGGAAAGCGCACTTTTATTATCGTTAAAAACAGCGAAATTTGACGAGAGGTAGTGTGAAATTCCATCGGCTCCCCAGTGGGCAATTCCCACAGCCCCGAAGGCCAGGGATAACATGATCATATAATCGGCCAATGAGGGGTTTCGGGTGATGCTCTCTGCGTAGCTGGAAACCTTCTCTTTTAACTGGTTGATCGCGGAATCGTCGGCCTTCAGCCAGCGGTCAATACTTTTATTTTTTCCGATTCCCATCAGGAGAACGGCCATCCATAGGTTGGCTACTACAATATCTACGAGCACCATTCCGCCGTAAAGATCGGGATTGTATTCATAGATCTCCAGCATGGCCGCCTGATTGGCTCCGCCACCTATCCAGCTTCCGGCAATGGTAGATAAACCGCGCCAGATGGCATCGGGACCAACGCCGCCAACGGTTTCCGGAGAAACTGCCGAAATGAGCAAGATCGCCAGAGGCCCGCCGATGATAATACCTACGGTGCCCGCGAAGAACATGATGAGGGCTTTGGGTCCAAGATTGAAAATGGCCTTTCAGATCAATGCTAAGCGTCATGAGTACCAGCGAGGCGGGCAGCAGATACCGGCTGGCCACGAAGTACAGGCGGGAAGCCTGATCGTCTACCAGCCCAACGGAATTCATTATAGCCGGTAAGAGATAGCACATGAGCAGTGCCGGCACTACCGAATAGAATTTTTTCCAGAATCCAGATTTTTGGGAAGAGGTGTAAAAAACAAATCCTAATGCAATCATTAAAAGTCCGAAGACGATAGCATCATTGGTAAAAAAGGGCGGTTTTTCCATCGAAAATAGGCTTATTGTGCCGCCAAAATACAATTTTTCTTAAAGCCTTACCGAATTATCCCGCCGAAAGCTCTCTAGAGTTCGAAGAGTTTTTTCAGGCTCTTTGCAACGCCGTGTTCAATACCGGCTTCAGTCACGATATTGGCCACTTCCAGCACTTCTTCCCGGGCATTCGCAACAGCGATGCCCATGCCTACACCTTTTATCATTTCCACATCATTGTAGTTGTCTCCAAAGGCAATGCAATGCTCCGGTTCACAATCAAAATGTTCTTTGAGAAGCAATTGAATAGCCGTGAATTTCGAGATGCTTTTTGGTGCGATCTCCAGGTAAGTGGGTTTGGAGCGGTAAAGGTGAAGCTGCCCGGGATAATTGCTGCTTAAAAAATCCCTTATTTGGTCAATTTGCTCTTCGGTGCCCATGGCCATGATCTTGTGAGCTCCTTTTTCTTCTTTTTTCCACTTCGCTATCACTTCTGAATTAGCCATAACCTCTGGCGCAACCTTGGTGTTGTTTTCTTCCCGGGCTGCCCACTTGTCATATTCCGGAACATACCATTCATCACGATGGTAGAGGCTGAGGTGGCAGTTCAGCTCTTTGTTGAAGTCTGAAAGCTTTTCTGTGATTTCCAGCGGAATTTCCGTAGAACTTATGGCTTCCTCACCAATAAGGATGAGTCCGCCGTTATAACAGATGATTGGCTGCTCCCCAATATCAAGATCCTCCTGAATATGCCGCATGGCTGCGGGCATTCGGGCCGAGATCAGCACGAAAGGCAGTTTGTCTTTAAGGGCTTTAAAGGCTTCAATAGTATGTTCAGAAACTTCCCGGTCACTGTTAAGCAGCGTGCCGTCAATATCTGAAAAGATGATCTTGTACTCCATGTGTTTTAATTCCGTTTATTTGGGGGCTGTCTTTTTGCTTCTTTCAGGCATTTATTCAGCATCCATTCAATCTGGCCATTGGTGCTCCTGAATTCATCAGCAGCCCATTTTTCAATGGCTTTCATCATTTCTTCGTCTACACGAAGTGCGAATGCTTTCTTATTGCTCATATTATTTTTCCTGTGCCTTTATAAAATCAGTTAACACGGGGATAAGTTCCGGATGCAATGGACGGTTAGGTTCATTATAGGTCTTGGTATTTTCCAGCGCATCATCGCTTTCAACTTTTCGGAAGACGTGATTCATATCCTCTATGATCACCAATTTGGCATCAGGATCTGCTTTTTTCAGCATTTTTGCCTCTTCAGGAGACACCTGAATATCGGCAGTTCCGTTTACAATAAGTACGGGAATATCGAGCTTCGCCATTTCCTGTGCAGGGTCATATTTTATCCAGGAAGCCATATAAGGCTGCACGCTGGGTCTAAAGATAGATTGCAGCATGGGATTATAACTGCTGGTGCTGCCTGTGGCAATGAGCTCATCGAAAGCCTGTTGTGTGTTTTCCTTAAGGCCCGGTGCCTGTTTCGCGATCTGACCAACAATTATCTTGTCTATACTCTCACCGGCTCCGGCAAGGGAGATAAAAGCATCTGCATTGTCTTTAGCGGCCAGTATTCCCTGCAAAGAGCCGGCACTGTGTCCCGCGACAATAATGTTCTCGTATTGTCCTTCTTTTCTGAAGTAGCTGATAACTGACTCAATATCGGTTACAAAATCTTCGAATCTCAGGTCTTTTTCTTTGATGTCGAGCTCTTTCATCTTAAAAATGCGCTTGTCGAACCGAAAGGAGGCAATGTCATTTCCCGCCAGCTGATGGGCGATCTTTTTGGCAAAGTCGCTCTTCATCATCGGCTGATTTCCATTTCTGTCGGTAGGTCCCGAGCCCTGTACAAAGATTACCAGCGATCGCGCCTGCCCTGCTGCGGGAGTAGTAAGGGTTCCGTCGATAAACTTATTTACGGTAATATCTTTTTCCTGAAAGGCCTCTTGTGCCGAAATGTTCTGAACAGCAATAATACTGAAGAAAAGGAAAAGCAATTTTTTCATAATTCTGAGTTTAGATTTGAGGTGTTTAGTGCAATTAAGATACCAGAGCCGATTATTGATTGAGTGTTCCCGCGTTGACTACCGGAGTAGCGTCTTTGTCTCCGCAAAGAACGACCATTAAGTTACTCACCATCGCTGCCCGTTTTTCGTCATCAAGCTGCACGATATTTTTCTGACTTAATTCTGATAGGGCCATTTCTACCATGCTCACGGCTCCTTCCACGATCTTGTGCCGGGCCGCAACAATGGCCGTGGCCTGCTGGCGTTTCAACATTGCACTGGCAATTTCGTTGGCATAAGCCAAATAACCAATTCTGGCTTCAAGAACTTCAATGCCGGCGATCTCAAGGCGTTCTTCCAGTTCCTTTTCCAGGGCATCGCTCACTTCGTTCACGCTGGAGCGCAAGGTGATCTCCTCATCCAGGCCTTCATCGGCAAAATTATCATAAGGATACATACTGGCAAGTTTTCTTACTGCTGCGTCGGTTTGTACCACAACAAAATTTTCAAAGATATCCACATCAAAAGAGGCTTTGTAAGTATCCTTAACCCGCCATACCAGGATGGTGCTAATCATTACCGGGTTTCCCAGCTTGTCGTTCACCTTCAGGCGTTCACTGTCAAAGTTCCGGGCGCGCAGGGAGATCTTGTTTTTTGTAAAGAATGGATTCACCCAAAAGAGTCCGTTTTTCTTAACGGTGCCTTTGTAATCCCCGAAGAGTAGCAATACCCGTGATTCATTTGGATTCACAAGGATTAGACCTGGCAGGATAAGAATAGCGAGAAATATCCCCAGTAAAAACCACGGATTGAAACCCAGGGCAAAGCCCAGGATGCTTCCGAAGAAGAGGATCAAGAACAAAAACAGCATGAAATAACCGTTGGAGGGCTGAAGGTTTTTTTCCGAAGACATGATAAAAAGGATTAGTTGATGTGAATATGATATCATAAATATATCGTATTCTTTTTTAGGCTGTCAAAAATTAACATGAAAGTATGCCTCTCTTGGCTATATTTGCAAAAAACAATTCTAAAATGAGAATACTACTGTTTATAGGCGTTTTCTTCCTGTCTTTCAATTCTGCTTTTGCTTCTTCTACAGACTGGGGAAAAACAGGTCACCGCGCTACAGCCGAAGTTGCTGAAAAATATCTTTCTCCTAAAGCAAAAAAGGCAATTGAAAAGCTTCTTGAGGGCAGAAGCCTGGCTTTTGTTGCCAATTATGCCGATGATATCAAGAGTGATCCTGAAATGAGAAAATTTGGCCCGTGGCACTATGTGAACATTCCAGACGACGAAGAGCATTATAATCCTGAAAAAGCCAATCCCAAAGGAGACCTGGTGCAGGCCATAAGAAAGTGTGAGGAAGTACTGAAAGATCCGAATTCCAGTGTTGAAGATAAGCGTTTTTATCTCAAGATGCTGGTGCATTTTATGGGCGACCTTCATCAGCCTTTTCACGTAGGTCATTCGGAGGACAAAGGCGGAAATGACATACAGGTGAGATGGTTTGGAGAAGGATCCAATATTCACCGCGTTTGGGATAGTAACATGCTGGATACCTACAAGATGAGCTATACCGAACTTGCTCACAATACCAGGGAACTTACAAGAAAAGAGATAAAAGATATCCAAAAAGGAGATCTGTTGGACTGGGTAGATGAATCCAGAACTATAGTCAAAAAATTATATGGATCGGTAAAGCCGGGAGATAAGCTTGGATACGAATATATGTATCAGGAGTTTCCTCTTGTGCTGCAACAAATCCAAAAAGGAGGAATCAGGCTGGCAGAGGTTCTTAACGAGATCTACAGCTAAGATTTTTTTCTATACAATTCTTCTAAAGGTCAGGTTAATTCTCTGACCTTTTTCTTTTTTGGTCTTTGGAACCTGATGTTTCCAGAATTGCTGGGTTTCCCCCTTCATTACCAGCAGGCTGCCATGCGCGGGAGTAATATCGAATTTCTGGGTTTTGTCCTCTTTGTGTTTTAATTTGAACAACCGTTCTGCCCCCAGAGAGACCGATGCGATCACGGGATCTTTTCCCAGTTCTTTTTCATCGTCAGAATGCCAACCCATGCTGTCCTGCCCGTCGCGATACAGGTTCAGGAGACAGGTGGTGAATTCCATTTGACAGGCATTTTCAACCTCGTTTTTAATCGTTAGTAGTTCTTCGGAAAATCCTTCGGGATTCATGCTAATTCCGGAGTAGGAGTAAGGCTTTTCATTATTTGCATACAGCGCCGTGAGCCTGGGCTGCAGGTGTTCCTTTCCGAAGAGCTTAATCTTGTCTTGTCGCCAGGGAGTTTCCTTAAGAAGCTTTCCGAAGTAAAAGTCGGCAACAGATTTTTCGAGGAAGTCATTAAAATACAGCAGTTCCGCGTTTGGTAATTGTATGAGTTGAGGTTTCAGGGCTTCGCGCATAATGTGGAAAAGGCGTCTTTTTTCAAATATAAGTGATAGAAATGGAATGTGCAGCCATCCGATCTATAAAGGATCGGGTTCTTCATCGTGAAAAATTTGCTCTATTGCCGGAAATAGCGTACATTTCAAAGATTTTTTCGACCCCAAATCAGCAAACACATCTGTGAAAAATTACTTTTCGTGTCTTTTCCTTTTCCTTTCTTTTGCTTCCGGCCATGCCCAGCAAAAGAATTCGAGTACAATAGAATGCCTGGAAGACCTTACTAGGAAAACTGCCAAAGAAATGGGCGAGTATGACTATGAGGCCGGCATCGAAGATGCTATGTTGCTCATAGAGGAAGCGAAAAAGGCCCACAATCCATACTATCACTATCATGGGCATAATTTTCTGGGCGTGGCCTATGAAGATCTACAGGATACCCTCAGGGCCCTGAAAAACTACAAATATGCACTGAAGTCGGCGCAGAAATCGCAAAACGACACTCTTATTCTCTGGTCCTATAATAATTTGGGGAATATTTACAGCTCCCTGGACTCCACCCGCGAAAAAGGAATCGCCTATTATAACAAGGTCATAGATCTTTCTAAGAAATTGAGTATAAAGGAAGAATCGGTGGTGCCAAAAATCAATATTGGCTGGACTTATCTTGATGAGAACAAGGCAGACAAGGCCTATCCTTATCTGAAGGAATCGCTGAAGGGGATTGGAAGTACAAAAGATAGAGAGGTTTATTCCCAGTTACTCATGTTAATGGGAGAGTATTTTTCGAAGAAAGGAGAGACCGATTCAGCCGGATTCTATTTTCAAAATGCGGCCCAAATTGCAGAAAAAGACTCTCTGCTTCTGCCGGCTTCCCTGGTATATAAGGATTATTCGGAGTTGCTGCACAAAGAAGGCGAACATGCCCGGGCGTATGATGCTCTGCTAAAATACAACGAATACAATTCGAAATTATATCAACGTGACAGGCTAAGCCAGATAGAGGCTGCCAATGCCAGGTTCAACGTCAATGAGTATGAGAGGAACCTGGAGCTGGCCGAAAAAGAGCATCTGTACCAGGACCGGATGATAAAGGAGGCCAATGAGAAAATGATCGTCATGATCATTTCTTCTCTGGTGCTGCTCATTATTCTGCTTGTGCTCTTCCGCATTAACAGGGCGCGCAGAGTATTGATCAGAGAGCTACGGGCCAAGAACGAACAATTGACGGAGGCTAAGGAAAAAGCAGAACGGCTTTCGGTACTAAAAACGAAGTTCTTTTCCACAGTTAGCCATGAATTACGAACTCCGCTATACGGGGTAATTGGCCTGACCTCCTTGTTAATGGAGGACGAAAAGCTGAAGGGACATCACAGTGACCTGAAGGCTCTTAAATTCTCTGCGGACTATTTACTGGCTCTTATCAACGATGTTCTGCAAATGAACAAAATGGAATCGGACCTGGTAAAACTCGAAAATACCAATTTTCACCTGCCCGATTTAATGCAGAGCATTCTGAATACATTTGAATTCCGAAGACTTCAGAACAGCAATGAGATGCACCTGATCATCGATCCTGAAATCCCCCATCATCTCGTGGGAGATTCGGTGCGGCTGTCACAGGTGTTGATGAATCTGGTGGGCAACGCGATCAAATTCACCGAAAGGGGAAATATTTACCTACGGGCCTCCCTTCAGCATCACAGTGAAAAGTCCTGCAGGATCCTTTTTGAAGTAGAAGACGACGGCTTCGGAATTCCGAAGAACAAACAAAAGGAGATATTCGAAGAATTCTCTCAGCTTCGGGCCGCCGACTACACCTACCAGGGAACAGGGCTGGGACTTCCTATCGTGAAGAAGTTACTGCTGTTATTCAAATCAAAGATCCACCTGAAGAGCGAAGAAGGGAAAGGTTCCTGCTTCAGCTTCAGTATTAGTTTTGAGATCGATACTGAACAGCAGGAAGAGAACGGGATAAACGGTGAAGCACCCGATTTCAGGGAAATGCGGGGCCGTTTCAAGAAGATCCTGATCGTCGATGATAACCGTATCAACCAGGTGGTGACCCGCCGTATTCTGGAGAAAGAGAATTTTACCTGCGATGTGGCCAAAGAAGGCGCTGAAGCGGTGGAGAAAGTGAAGGATAATGAGTATGATGTTGTGCTGATGGATGTAAACATGCCGGGCATGAATGGAATGGAAGCTACTACCGAAATAAGGAAATTCAATAAAGCCATTCCGGTGATCGCTTTGACGGCGGTAGAAATCGAGGAGGTACGTGAAAAAATACTTCAGGCAGGGATGAACGATATTATTGTAAAACCCTACGATACTCACCAATTTTACCAGATCATCTACCGGAACCTGTCTCCTAAAAAACTCACCGAAAAGATTTAAGCGCATAAAAAAGAGGCTGTCTAAAAAGTTCTTTTTTCGTCAAGCTGAACTTGTTTCAGCTTCTAATTAATTGTGATTTTCAATTAGTTGAGATCCTGAAATAAACCTGCCTGTCGGCAGCCAGGTTCAGGATGACGTTTTTTGGACTTTTCAGACCGCCTCCTCTTTGATCACTTTTTACTCAGGTTTATTTCACCATTTCAAAACTACGCTTGATAAAAGCAGTAAGTTCTTCCCCTTTGAGAAGGTTTTGAGAAAGACGCGCCAAATCAAGAGATTGTTTGATCAAACGCTCCTGTTTTTTGGCTGTTTTGGTGTTCAAAATTTCAGAAATCAGGCTGTGGTTGGTATTTACCACGAGATTGTACATTTCTGGCATATTTCCCATTCCAAACATTCCGCCGCCGCCGGTTTGCTGCATTTCCTTCATCCTTCTCATAAATTCCGGCTGAGTGATGATGAGGGGCGCGGCATCGCTGTCCATAGCTTCCAGCTGCACGGTGTATTTTTCCTTCGGAATCACTTTTTCAAAATCACCTTTCAGCTTTTCTTTTTCTTCGTCGGAAAGCTTAGAGATCTTTTCGTCCTCTTTCTTGATGAGGTTATCAGCATGATCGGCATCGACGCGTACAAAAGAGGTCTTTTCTTTTGAAGTCTCCAGTTTCTGAAGCAGGTGAGAAACGATAGGAGAATCCAGTAGCAGCACTTCATAACCTTTGGCTTTGGCCGCTTCAATATAACTGTGCTGCTCATCTTCGTTGGAAGCATAAAGTACCACCATATTGCCATCTTTGTCGGTCTGGTTGTCCTTGATCTTCTCTTCCAGCTCCTCAAAAGTGTAGTAATTTCCATCTACAGTAGGGTAGAGGGCGAATTTCTGTGCTTTGTCAAAGAATTTTTCTTCGGAAAGCATCCCGTACTCGATCACGATCTTAATGTCATTCCACTTCTTCTCAAAATCTTCCCGGTTGTTGTTGAAAAGCGTTTTCAGCTTATCGGCAACTTTACGGGTAATATAGCTGGAGATCTTTTTGACGGCGCCATCGGCCTGAAGGTACGAACGGGAAACGTTCAACGGAATATCGGGAGAATCGATCACCCCGCGAAGCATTGTCAGAAATTCAGGAACGATTCCTTCAACATTATCAGTTACAAAAACCTGGTTTTGATACAGCTGAATCTTATCCCGCTGAATGTTCATATCCTGCGTCATCTTAGGGAAATAAAGAATTCCGGTAAGATTGAAAGGATAATCAACGTTTAGATGGATGTGGAACAGCGGCTCCTCAAACTGCATCGGGTAAAGTTCGCGGTAGAACTTCTTATAATCCTCATCTTCCAGCTCGGTAGGTTGCTTGGTCCAGGCTGGATTCGGATTGTTGATAATATTGTCTACAGTCTTTTTTTCCGGTTCAGCGTCTTCAGGAGCGTCTTCCGGTAGCGGAAGTGTTTCTTCTTTCGTTCCGAATTTGATTGGGATAGGCATAAACTTGTTGTACTTAACAAGCAGCTCTTCTATTCGGTTTTCTTCAAGAAATTCCTTGTCATCTTCGTTGATATGAAGAATAATTTCGGTACCGCGTTCTTTCTTGTCGGCGTCTTCCAGGGTAAATTCGGTAGTGCCTTCGCAGATCCAATGTGCGGCAGGCTCATCTTTGTAAGATTTGGTGATGATCTCCACCTTATTAGCTACCATAAAGGCAGAATAGAACCCAAGTCCAAAATGGCCAATTATGCCACTGTCTTTGGCAGAATCTTTATATTTTTCGAGGAATTCTTCCGCTCCGGAAAAGGCTACTTCGTTGATGTACTTTTCAACCTCTTCTTTGGTCATTCCTACTCCCTTGTCTATTACGCGCAAGGTTTTATTGTCCTTGTCGATCTTTACTTCGATCACAGGATCGCCATATTCTACTGAAGTTTCGCCTATCTCGGCAAGATGTTTCAGTTTTAAAGTCGCATCGGTCGCGTTTGAAATTAATTCCCTGAGAAATATTTCGTGATCACTGTAAAGGAACTTTTTGATCAGCGGGAAAATATTCTCGACAGATACATTGATGTTTCCGGTTGCCATATATTAAGATTTAATGTTAATCGATTTTCGGTACAGGGAAGTCAAAAAAAATACCAAGCTTCTCCCGCTGACAAACTGACATAAGCTTGTAAGCTTTCCGAAGAAAATACGTCTAAAACACAGGTCCTGATCTTCAGGATAAAAATTAACAAATATTTTTGTTTAATAGTTTTACAACAAACTTAAACAAGTTGTATCTTTGAAAGTAACCGACAGAACCATGGCAACAGCAAAAAAAACCACACAAAATAAAAAAAGCCTTGACCGGGAGAAATTGATAAGTCTGTATATGGACTATGTTCTGGAAAACGAAAAGCTGCCCGGCACGATCTATAAATTTTGCAAGGAAAATAAGATAAAGGAAGAAGAATTTTATCAGTTCTACGGAAGTTTTGAAGCCCTGCAGAAGGGAATCTGGCAGCAGTTCTTTGAGAACAGCCAAAACCTGATGAGGGGAAGTAAGGAATATGAAGAATTCCCGGTTCGCGAAAAAATGCTCACCTTTTTCTATACGTTCTTTGAAATTCTCAGTCTTAACAGGAGCTATGTATTGTACGTCTTGAGAAGGAATGAAATGCCCCTTAAGAACCTGGAACAACTAAAAGGACTCAGAAAAAACATTAAGAGTTTTGCACGGGAGCTTACCAGGGAAAGCAATGAGGAAAAGAGCGGCAGCTTTTTTAAACAGTCTGAAATGCTTTTTTCTGAAGGAGTCTGGATACAATTCCTTTTCCTTCTGAAATTCTGGATGGATGACAATTCAGCACAATTTGAAAGTACCGATGTGGCCATAGAGAAATCGGTAAATACCGCTTTTGATGTCTTCGATTCTACTCCGCTGGAGAGGGTGGTGGATTTCGGAAAATTTCTATGGAAGGAAAAAATGGCATAAGATTATCCCAAACACCTTGAATGAAAACATTAGATAAAATCCCTACAGGCAAAATTGGCAGAACCTCAGAACTGGTCAAAACAGGAGTAAAGGTAGGTGGCAATTACCTGAAATACTATGGCAAAAAAGCTCTGAATTCTGACTTCACGAGGGATGAATTGAATCAAAGCAATGCCGATGACATTTATGACGGATTAAAAAGCCTGAAAGGAAGTGCTCTGAAAGTGGCGCAGATGCTTTCGATGGAAAAGAACCTGTTACCTACCGCTTATGTAGATAAGTTCAGTTTGGCGCAGTTTAGTGTACCGCCACTTTCGGCGGCACTGGTGAGAAAAACTTTTAAAAAGTACCATGGAGTCTATCCTGAAGAACTGTATGATTCGTTTGCAACCCAGTCTGTGAATGCGGCCAGTATCGGCCAGGTTCACCAGGCGTCCAAATATGGGAAGAAACTTGCTGTGAAAATTCAATATCCGGGGGTTGCAGACAGCATCAGTTCAGATCTGGCAATGGTAAAACCAATTGCCACGAGAATGTTCAACATTCAGGGGAAAGACTCCGAAAAGTACTTTAAGGAAGTAGAAGGCAAATTGCTGGAAGAAACCGACTATGTATTGGAACTGGAGCAAAGCAAAGAAATATCTGCAGCCTGCGCACATCTTCCAAACCTGAAATTCCCGGAATATTACCAGGAATTGAGCAGTGAACGGATAATCACAATGGACTGGATGCAGGGAATGCACCTCAGTGAATTTGCAAAGCAGAATGAAGATCAGGAAAAAGCTGATAAGGTGGGGCAGGCGCTTTGGGATTTTTACATGTTCCAGATTCACGGGCTGAAGGCCGTGCATGCCGATCCGCATCCGGGAAATTTCCTGATCGATGAAGAAGGTACGCTTATAGCGCTTGATTTTGGATGTGTAAAGAGAATACCCGATGAGTTCTATACTCCCTATTTTGAGCTAACGAAGAAAAAGAATTTCAATGATCCTAAGGTCTTCAGTGAAAAGCTTTATGAGTTGGAAATTCTGAGGGAGGACGATTCTCCAAGAGAGACGGCGTATTTTTCAGAATTATATTATCAAATGCTGGACCTGTTCACAGTTCCTTTGCACGCAGAGCGATTCGATTTTTCAGATGATGGTTTTCTACAAAAAATAGCAGGACTTAGTGAAAAGTATAGTAAAGACAGCGAATTACGTAAATTGAATGCAAACAGGGGAAGTAAACACTTCCTGTATATCAGCAGAACCTTTGCTGGTTTGTACAGTTTGCTGCACGATCTAAAAGCAGATGTTGAAATTAACCATTTTCAACAGTACTTGTAACGATTGATTTATTGGTTAGGTTGTGGAGAGCGCGGTGACCGTCCTGGTCAGCACGCTCTCTTTTTTTTGTCTTTTCTGTAGCTCTTTTGGTTTTTATTAAGGCTTTTTGCTCTATTTCTTAGGCTCTGCTTAAAGAAGCCGTTCTCCCTGTTAAATAGATTTAAAATACTTGGCTTCAGTGATGTAAACTTTTAACTTCCGGGGAAGTTGCCATTATTCCGGGCATAAAAATGTCTAATTCAAACCAGCAGATTATGGAAACATTCGACCGCAGCCTGAATTGCTTTTTTATTTTAGTATTGATTTCAGTAGCCGCCGCAGCTCAAAATTCCGGTTTCAGGAATTATGATGTTAATGGAGATAAAATAGTTGACCGGCAGGAATTCAATACCCGCTATTCCGATAGTTATAATGAATGGGACCGCAACGGGGATCAAAACGTCGATAAAGATGAATTCTACAGAACAAATTTTGACCATGCCGATAGGAACAATAACGGTAAGCTTTCTTCTGATGAGTGGTATGCAGCCTATGACAATATGTACAAGGATATGCTAACTAAGCGCGATTTTGGAACTTATGACACGAACCAGGACGGCAGTATTTCGGTTTTTGAATTTACCGATGCTTTTCAGGGTACAGATTATTACTCCAGCTATGACAGCAACAAAGACGGAAAGGTAGATCAGGAAGAGCTCAATGAGAATGTTTTCAAAGATTGGGATGATAATAATGACGGAAAGCTGGAGCAGGACGAATATGAAAGACATGGTTCCTATTCCCAATCCTGATCTTAAAATTACGATTTTTTATGAAGGAGTTTTTTAAGTAAGAAGCTCCTTTTTTATGCTCCCGCGTAGATAAATACAGGCCTAAATTATAAACTTGCTATATTGCAGGCCTAATATCTACGGAATCCGTAATTTTAATTAACCGAAAATATAATATTTAAAATCTCTACAATGTATCAATCAAAAATTGCCGGTCTTGGTAGTTACGTCCCCGAGAATGTCGTGACCAATGATGACCTGGCGAAGATCATGGATACCAACGATGAATGGATCCAGGAGCGAACAGGCATCAAGGAGCGAAGGCATATAAAGAAAGGTGATGGCAATTCCACTGCTACCATGGGGGCAAAAGCTGCCAGGATTGCCCTGGAACGGGCAGATATTTCTAAAGATGATATTGATTTGATCGTCTTTGCCACTCTTAGTCCCGATTACTATTTCCCCGGCTGTGGGGTGCAGGTGCAGGATATGCTCGATATCAATACCTGCCCGGCGCTTGACGTGCGTAACCAGTGCAGCGGATTCATTTACGCCCTTTCCGTGGCCGATCAGTTCATAAAAACCGGAATGTATAAAAACGTGCTGGTGATAGGCAGCGAAAATCACAGCGGCGGACTTGATTTTACCACCCGTGGCCGTTCAGTTTCTGTGATCTTTGGTGATGGGGCAGGAGCAGCTGTGTTGACCAGGAGTGATCACAATGGAGAAGGAATCCTTTCAACTCATCTGCATTCCGAAGGGAAACATGCCATGGAACTTTCTCTTAAAGGACCCAGCACCATGCATTGGGTACCCGAGATCATTGCTGAGAATCCGCAGGGAGATGATATTCCTTACTACCCTCACATGAACGGGCAGTTTGTCTTTAAGAATGCCGTTCAGCGATTTTCCGAAGTTATCAATGAAGGATTACAGGCCAACGGGCTTGAAGTGAAGGATATTGATCTTCTTATCCCACATCAGGCGAATCTGCGGATTTCCCAATTCATTCAGCATAAGTTCAAATTGAGCGATGAAAAGGTGTATAACAATATTCAGAAGTATGGAAACACAACCGCTGCTTCCATTCCTATTGCACTTACCGAAGCCTGGGAACAGGGAAAAATCAAAGATGAAGATGTGGTAGTGCTTGCCGCCTTTGGTAGTGGATTTACCTGGGGTAGTGCGGTCATAAGTTGGTAAAAAACTTAAGAGGTTGTCTGAAAAGTCTTGAAACGTCATCCTGAATTTATTTCGGAATGACGTTTCCTTTTTAAATAGTCTGTATTTATACGGGGGTTCCGCGGTAATACTGGTAAATATCATAGACGCCGAAAGCCACAAAACCAATGGCCAGAATAAGGCCGAAGGTATCGGTTTCAGCAGCGTTTAAGTGAAACCACGTGCGGTAGCAGCCATAGCCAAGGAAGATTATTCCCAGCACGAGATGCCATATATTCCGCTTTACCGGCCGCTCCTCGTTATTCATACTTATAATCTTCTGGGAAGGTGGTTTTCGCGATCTTCAGGGCCTCTTCATAATGATTGTAGGCGACAAATAACTGCACCTGTCCCGGCACACCGCCGCCGAAGCCAGCTCTTAAACCTGAATCAAAATCATTTCTTACGCGGTTCGAAATTCCCGCTTTTTCGAAGATTTCCTGCAGGTATTGCACATTGGTTTCAGATCCTGTATAAACACGCTCGTATTTCTCGTCGGTACTCATAAAATAAAACTTTGGTTATTCTAAAGTACGAAGTTCAGCGCGCCAAAACAGGGCTTTTATACAGAGTTTAACGTTCTATGCGTTGTAATACTTGCTTCTCCAGATAGCGGTGCTGAAATTCTTACCCATTTTAAACCCATAAAAGATCGCCAGTCCGGCCATCCACTTAAAGGTGAAAATGAAAATAAGCAGGAATTCTGTGGTGGTATTATGCGATGAAAACATGCCATCTGGCACCATCAGCGCGATCAGGAAACTGAGCACCAGCAGCAAAAGCGCGAAATTCTCAAGGGTTTTAAAAGGCCACATGAGAAGTTTCCGAAGCGGGTGCAGGTCATTTCCCCATTTGTGAA
>CAVUJH010000014.1:0-80032 GCA_963741775.1 uncultured Flavobacteriaceae bacterium
TACCTACAAAGGCAACTATTCCTATTACCTCGACAAGAAAGAATCCAGGCATGCCCTGGAAGAGACCAACACCGAAAAGGCCAAACAGCTTTACAAGAAAGAACTGGACTGGATGCGTCGGCAGCCAAAGGCCCGCACCACCAAGTCAAAATCGAGAATAGACGATTTTCACGAGATCAAGCAGCGTGCCCATAACCGCAGAAAAGATCACCAGGTACAACTGGAGATCAACATGGAGCGCCTGGGTAGCAAGGTGGTAGAATTGCACAGTATTTCCAAGAGTTATAGCGATAAGCAACTGCTCAACGGCTTTGACTACAACTTTAAAAGAGGAGAAAGAGTCGGAATTATTGGTAAGAACGGCACCGGAAAATCTACATTTTTAAACATTCTTACCGGCGCTGTTAAGCCAGATGCCGGGAAAGTGGTGATAGGCGAAACCATCAAATTCGGCTACTATACCCAGCGCGGCATCGAAGTCAAGCCGGGACAGAAAGTGATCGAAGTGATCAGGGAGTTCGGGGATTATATTCCGCTGAAAAAAGGACGGCAAATATCCGCCCAGCAACTGCTGGAACGCTTTCTCTTTGACCGTAAAAAGCAATACGATTTCGTAGAAAAGCTAAGTGGCGGGGAGAAGAAAAGACTCTACCTGTGCACCGTCCTGATTCAAAATCCGAACTTCCTGATCCTGGATGAACCTACCAACGACCTGGATATCGTCACCCTGAATGTGCTGGAAAACTTCCTGCTGGATTTCCCCGGCTGCCTGTTAGTAGTTTCCCACGACCGCTATTTCATGGACAAGATCGTAGATCACCTCTTTGTCTTTAAAGGAGATGCTGAAGTGGAAGATTTTCCCGGCAACTACACCGACTACCGCAGCTATGAAGAGAGCAACAGTCCGGAGCCTGCAGAAACAGCTTCCGCAGAAAAAAGCGAAAAGAAAGACTGGAAAAAAGACAGCACCGGCAGCAAACTCACCTATAACGAACAAAAAGAATTCAACCGTCTCGAGAAGGAAATAGCCAAACTCGAAACGAAAAAAGAAGAGGTTCAGCAGAAATTCCTTCAGGACCTCAGCGGCGAAGAGATCGACAAAACCAGCCTGGAACTAAAAGAAGTGGAAAACCAGATCGAAAGCAAAACCGAACGCTGGTTTGAGCTGATGGAGAAAATGGAAAGCTAAAGCTTTGTTTAAAGTTTCTTGTTTAAGGTTTAAGTGTTGGGAGTTTAAAATGTGTGAGGCTTGTGGTTGTGAGTTGTGAGTTGTGAGTTGTGAGTTGTGAGTTGTGAGTTGTGAGTTTTTTCGCTGCACTCAATAGTGGAGAGTGGAGTGGAGAGAGTGAAAAGAAAAATTTTAAAAAAATGAAACAATTATGGAAGAGGTACATTTTAATTTTGAAGATCTAAAGCTATACCAGAAAGCTCTTGATTTTACTGATTTTGCATATGCATTAACTTCAAAATTTCCAGGAGCTGAAAAATTCAGCCTTAGCTCTCAATTTAATCGTGCAGCTATCTCCATAGCTCTAAACACTGCCGAAGGTTCTGGAGATTCAGATGCTCAGTTCCACCGCTTTCTTCAAATAGCAGAAGATTCAGTCAGGGAATGCGTCACTTGTACAGCAATTGCTCACAGAAGAAATTACATCACAGACGAAGAAAATAAAAGAGCAAGATTTGCGCTTCTGGAATTATTAAAGATGACTAGAAGTTTGCAACATTATCTCAAATCAAAAAAGAAGAAATGACTCTCCACTCTCCTCTTTCCACTCTCCACTAAAAACGAGAATTTCAAAAAAACTTGCTACCAACATGTTTCTCCTTAATTATTTAAAGTTCCTGCTTACTTCCCAAAACCAACACGGCCTCCACTCCCCTTTTGTGTACAGTCTCGTTACTGAATGCTTTTACGACAAGAAGAAGTATAAGGAGTATGCAATTTTGAAAGACTTCCGGAGGGATCTCTTAAGAAACAAAGAAGAAATAAAAGTAACCGATTTTGGAGCTGGCAGCAAGGTTTTTAAATCTGATCGCAGGAAGGTTGCTGACATTGCGCGGCACGTTGGCATTTCAGAGAAACGGGCCCGGCTTCTTTTCAGGCTCGTGAATTATCTGGGGTGTAGAAATGCGCTGGAATTAGGTACTTCTGTAGGCATCGGCACTTCTGCCCTGGCAGCGAATAAAATCACCAATGTCACCAGTATTGAAGGCTGTCCGGAAACGGCCAGGATCGCCCAACAACAATTTCAGAAATTCGGTCTGGAGAATATCGAATTACGGGTAGGGAAATTTGAGAATGTTCTGGAGGAAATACTAGGTGCAGAAAATTTTGGCGTGGGAAGTGGAGAGAAAACGGAAAAGAGAGAGGAGTGGAAAGTGGAAAGTGGAGAGAGAATAGAAAAGAGACAAGAGAAAAGAGACAAGAGAGGAGAGTTGGAAGTGGGAAGTGGAGAGGAAACAGAGATAAGTGGAGAGTGGAAAGAAAACAGAGAAGAGAAAAGAGACAAGAGACAAGAGACAAGAGAGGAAAATGGAGAGTGGGAAGTGGAGAGTCAAGCCCAGAACCGGCAACCGGAAACATGGAACCAGAAACCTGAAACTTCAAACCTCTATCCTGAAACCTTAAACCTGAAACCAGAAACTCCGAACAGGAAATTCGATCTTGTTTATTTCGATGGAAACCATCAAAAAGAAGCGACCCTGAACTATTTTCAGCAATTATTGCCGGCTGCACATAATAATTCGGTATTTATTTTTGACGACATCCACTGGTCACAGGGAATGGAAGAAGCCTGGGAAACGATCAGGAAGCATCCATCAGTAAAAGTGAGTATCGATACCTTTCACATTGGATTGGTTTTTTTCAGAAGAGAACAGGCAAAACAGCATTTTAAGATCAGGTTGTAACAAATCTTACTAACTTACGTCCTACTTAGAGACAGAAAAATCAGCTTTCATGAGTAAGGTCATCGAGATTAGAAATATTACAAGGGATTTCCCCTTGGGACAGGAAATAGTCAAAGTTTTAAAAGGAATCGATCTCGACATCGACCGCGGGGAGTACGTTGCCTTTATGGGACCTTCGGGTTCTGGAAAATCGACGCTCATGAATTTGTTGGGTTGCCTGGACACGCCTACTTCAGGACAATACGTCCTGAATGGAAAGGATGTGAGCCAGATGAGTGATGACGAACTGGCCGAAATCAGGAACAAAGAGATCGGCTTCGTTTTTCAGACCTTTAACCTGCTGCCTCGTACCACTGCTCTAGACAATGTTGCCCTTCCAATGATTTATGCAGGTTATTCGAAGAGCGAGCGCAATGATAGAGCCCGCGAAGTACTTACGAACGTGGGGCTTTCCGACAGGATGGACCATAAGCCGAGTCAGCTCTCAGGCGGGCAACGTCAACGGGTGGCCGTGGGCCGCGCCCTGGTGAACAAACCTTCTATCATCCTTGCCGATGAACCTACCGGAAACCTGGACTCTAAAACTTCGGTGGAGATCATGAACCTTTTTGACGAGATCCATGCCGCAGGAAATACGGTGATCCTGGTGACTCACGAAGAAGATATCGCCCGACACGCCCACCGCATCATCCGCCTTAAAGACGGAATGGTGGAAAGCGATGTACGGAAAGAGGAGTTTAGTTCCAGTAAGCAGTAGGCAGTTGCCCCCGGCCCCTAAAGGGGAGTTTTCAGAAATCAGTCGCTTCCCGCTATCGCGGAAAGGCTCAGCGTAACTCCGCGTTTCTATTGTCAGACTCAACCCGCAGACTTACGTCATTGCGAGGCGAAGCCGCGGCAATCCCACTTTTCTTTAGACACGAATCCACAAAGATTTTTGAAAGAATTGCTTCACCCAAATACTTCTACGAGAAAATTAATTCCTCCCTTTAGGGTGGGGGTAAAGAATGAATTTTTTCTTGTTTATTGCTTTCCCGGAATCAGTCCTTGTAGGCAAAGACCCTGAAACAAGTTCAGGGTGACGTAACGCTGAAGCAGCCCTTATATGATCGGTCGGTCAGCAGAAAGGTTTTAGGTATAATAGTTCCCAGTCAGGCTGAGCCTGTCGAAGCCCGACTATTCTTCCCGCTATCGCGTGAAGGCTCAGTGTGACATCCGTTATAGTTGGCAGTCGCAGTAGGCTGTTTGCACCCCCGGCCCTGAAGAGAAAATCAAAAAGGGGTTTATTTTTTCCGCCACCCTTTAGGGTTGGGGTAAGCGGAAAAATCTACCCCGGCCCCTAAATGGGGAGTCTTCAGAAATCAGTCTCAGTGGCAGGTTGGAGAACAACAAACCACACACATTTTTAAACCACCAGCATTTTACCCGCAACACCAATTTCCAAGTTTCATCCTACTTTCTTATCTTGTAAAAAACACATTCAAAAATGTTCAATCTCGATCAGGAAACCTGGATCTATTTTGTAATTATTGCAGGGATCATAGTTTATTTTCTCTCGACCTCCCGCCGGACGAAGGAAAAACGCAAAAGCAGGAAGAACCGCGATTTCCGCAGACGTTATCTGCAAAGACGGAAAGAAGAAGGTTCTGAAACCAAACTGCATACCCGGGAAAAATTGTAGGCATTGCGAATTGTTGGCTTTTTTTACTGCCCACTGAGACTGCCGGGTTTTTACTTATTTTCAGGCTTTCTGGCATAAAATTGTACATTTGAGGGAAAGATAAAAAATGAAGATCTATACCAAGACAGGAGACAAAGGTACCACTGCCCTTTTCGGGGGAACCCGCGTTCCGAAGCACCACATTCGAATTGAAAGCTACGGTACGGTTGACGAGCTGAATTCACACATTGGCCTGCTCAGAGATCAGCAGGTAGATGAAAAAACAAAGAAGAGCCTGATGAGGATACAGGATCGTCTGTTCACCATCGGATCTATCCTGGCAACCGATCCGGAGAAAGCCAGATTGAAAAGTGGTAAGGAAAGACTCAATATTCCGAAGATAGAACAGGCGGATATTGAATTCCTGGAAAAGGAGATTGACCGTATGAACGAAGATCTGCCTGAAATGACCAATTTCATCCTGCCGGGGGGGCATCAAAGCGTGTCATTCTGTCACATCGCCCGCTGTGTCTGCCGTCGCGCTGAGCGTATGGCCACGGCATTGTATGAAATTGAAGCATTTGAAGAGGAAGTTTTGCAGTATATCAACCGTCTTTCGGACTATCTCTTTGTGCTGGCACGAAAGTTGTCTAAAGATTTGCAGGCTGAGGAGATAAAATGGATTCCGCAAAAATCCTGATATTTACCTTCCGCAGTACTCCTCTGAATGAAAATTTTCTAACGAAAACGAAAAATTTAGAAGAAGTTCTTAATAGTATTGATCAAAAAATAGACTTTTTTCTTGGCTATTACAACAAAAAATTTATTTTTGCAAAAATTTAAAACCCGATTAACCAATGTATTGGACTTTAGAATTAGCATCCTATCTAAGTGATGCACCCTGGCCGGCCACCAAAGATGAGTTAATTGATTACGCAATCAGGACTGGAGCTCCACTGGAGGTTGTTGAAAACCTGCAGGCCATTGAAGATGAGGGAGACTCTTACGATTCTATTGAAGAGATTTGGCCGGATTATCCCACCGACGAAGATTACCTTTGGAACGAGGATGAATATTAGTATAACCCGCAAAAAATAGCAAAAAGTCTCAGAAGTGAGGCTTTTTTTTTGCGTACATTTGAACCTTTCTTAAACAAAAAACCTGTTATGAGTTTTTTAGATTCTGTATTAAAAGTATTTGTAGGCGATAAATCTAAAAAGGACGTCAAAGAAATACAACCCATAGTTAACAAAATAAAGGCTTTAGAAGCCGAATATGAAGCTCTCAGCTTAGATGAACTGCGCGAAAAGACAGCTGGTTTTAAAGCCCGTATTGCCGATGCCGCAAAAGACATCAATACGCAGATAGAAGGATTTGAAAAGGAAGCAGATGAATCTGAGGATATTACCCGAAAAGAAGACATCTACGCCGAGATCGACGCCTTAAAAGACGAGGCCTACGAAAAAACTGAAAAGGTTCTTAACGATATACTCCCCGAAGCTTTTGCTACCGTAAAGGAAACTGCCAAACGCTTTGTTGCCAACCCACAACTTAAAGTTACTGCCAGTGCTTTTGACCGCGAAATTTCCGCAGAAAAAGACTATGTGAACCTGGAAGGCGATCACGCCATCTGGAACAACTCCTGGGATGCCGCCGGAAAACCGGTGACCTGGGATATGGTTCATTATGATGTGCAGCTTATTGGCGGGGTGGCCATGCACCAGGGAAAAATTGCCGAGATGCAAACGGGTGAAGGTAAAACCCTTGTGGCTACGCTCCCGGTTTACCTCAACGCGCTTACCGGAAAAGGTGTGCACCTTGTAACGGTGAACGACTACCTTGCCAAGCGTGACAGCGCCTGGATGGCTCCTATCTTTGAGTTTCACGGCCTTAGCGTAGACTGTATAGATTATCACAAGCCAAACTCGGCTGCAAGAAGAAAAGCCTATAATTCTGATATTACCTACGGAACCAATAACGAATTCGGTTTTGATTACCTGCGGGATAATATGTCTCATGCGCCCGACGATCTTGTTCAGCGTCCGCATAACTACGCGATCGTGGATGAGGTGGATTCGGTGCTTATTGATGATGCCCGTACGCCGCTGATCATTTCGGGACCTATTCCGAAGGGAGATGTTCATGAATTTGATGAGCTGAAACCGGCTGTTGCCAACATCGTGGAAGTGCAGCGCAAGAAACTTACCGGCATTTTGGCTGAAGCTAAAAAACTAATTGCCGAAGGCAACACCAAAGACGGAGGTTTTAAATTGCTACAGGTATACCGCGGACTTCCGAAGAACAAAGCCCTCATTAAATATTTAAGTGAAGAAGGGATCAAGCAGTTGCTTCAGAAGACCGAAAATCATTATATGCAGGACAACAACCGGGAAATGCCGAAGGTTGATGAAGACCTGTACTTTGTAATCGAAGAAAAAAACAATCAGATAGACCTTACCGACAGGGGTATCGAATTCCTTTCGGGAAAAGAAGATCCCGATTTCTTCGTGATGCCTGAAATAGGCATGGAAATCGCCAATATTGAAAAAGAAGGTCTTTCTAAAGAGGAAGAGGCCGACAAGAAAGAGGAGCTCTTCCGCGACTATAGCGTTAAAAGTGAAAGGATCCACACGCTTCGCCAGCTTCTTAAAGCCTATACGCTCTTCGAAAAAGACACCGAATATGTGGTGATCGAAAACAAGGTAAAGATCGTAGATGAGCAGACAGGTCGTATTATGGAAGGCCGCCGATACAGCGACGGGCTTCACCAGGCGATCGAAGCCAAGGAGAGTGTAAAGATCGAAGATGCTACCCAGACCTTCGCGACGGTAACCCTTCAGAATTACTTCAGGATGTACCGCAAGCTTTCAGGGATGACCGGTACAGCCGTAACCGAGGCGGGAGAATTCTGGGAAATTTACGAACTGGATGTGGTGGAGATTCCTACCAACCGTCCTATCGCCCGTCATGACAAGGAAGATCTTGTTTACAAAACAAAACGTGAAAAATACAATGCGGTAATCGACCACGTAACCGAACTTTCCAACTCAGGAAGGCCGGTATTGATCGGTACCACTTCCGTAGAGATCTCAGAATTACTGAGCCGGATGCTGAAATTGCGCAATGTGCCGCACAACGTATTGAACGCGAAATTGCATAAAAAAGAGGCCGATATTGTGGCCGAAGCAGGTAAATCGGGTATTGTGACCATCGCCACCAACATGGCCGGTCGTGGTACCGATATTAAGCTTAGCCCTGAGGTGAAAGAAGCTGGTGGTCTTGCCATTGTTGGTACAGAACGCCACGATTCGCGAAGGGTTGACAGGCAGTTGAGAGGTCGTGCCGGTCGTCAGGGAGATCCGGGAAGCTCAGAATTTTTCGTTTCTCTTGAAGACAACCTGATGCGTCTCTTTGGTTCTGAAAGAATTGCCAAACTGATGGACCGTATGGGTCTTGAGGAAGGCGAAGTGATCCAGCATTCAATGATTTCCAAATCTATTGAGCGCGCACAGAAAAAAGTGGAAGAGAACAACTTTGGGATACGTAAGCGTTTGCTGGAATATGATGATGTGATGAACGCGCAGAGAGAGGTGATCTACAAGCGCCGTTACCATGCCTTGTTCGGGGATCGTTTGAGAGTGGATATTGCCAATATGATCTTCGATACAGCTGAAGGAATTACTGAAACCAATAAAGTAGCCCAGGATTACAAGAATTTTGAATTCGAATTGATCCGCTACTTCTCTATGAGTTCTCCCGTTTCTGAAGAAGATTTCGGAAAAATGGGAGTTCAGAAAATAGCCGGTGAAGTCTATAAGGCTACTTACAAACATTACCAGGAGAAAATGCAGCTGAGTGCTTCCAGAGCATTCCCGGTGATCAAGCAGGTTTATGAAGACGAAAGGAACAATTTTCAACGAATCTCGGTTCCTTTTACCGACGGAAACAAAACCCTGCAGGTAGTTACCAATCTTGAGAAAGCCTATAATACCCAGGGGGAACAATTGGTTAAAGATTTTGAGAAGAATATCACCCTGGCTATTATCGACGATGCGTGGAAAACCCACCTTCGCAAAATGGACGAGCTGAAACAGAGCGTTCAGCTGGCAGTACACGAGCAGAAAGATCCGTTGCTTATCTACAAATTTGAGGCTTTTGAGCTTTTCAAAGACATGATAGATCATGTAAACAGAGATGTGATCTCCTTCCTTTTCAAAGGAGAAATTCCTGCCAGTGACACCTCCAATATCCAGGAGGCAAGACAACCAAAACGCCGGGAGAAGCTTGAAACCAGCAAGGAAGAAATTCCGAATATGGACGAAAGAGCCGCCCAAAGTCGTGCTGCCGGACAGAATCAGCAGCAAAGACCGCAGGTAACCGAGACCATCGTGAGAGATCACGCCAAGATTGGACGAAATGAGAAGGTGACCATCAAGAACGTGATGAGCGGCGAAAACAAGACCATGAAATACAAGCAGGCCATTCCTCTTTTAGATAAAGGAGATTGGGTACTTGTGGAGGAGAAAAATTAAATGTTGCTCGTTAGACGTGAGACCCCAGATTAATGTCAGACTGAATCCCGAAGGGAATAGTCGAAGCCTGGGGTAGACGGTAGAAAATTGGAGGAAATAGTCGACTTTTTCAAGTTCTAATCTTAATTCCTTCGGAAACAATATCAATAAAAAATGAGGCTGTTCACTTGTGGGACAGCCTTCTTTTTTACGCTCGTGAAAGAACTTATATTAATTTGTGTATTTTAGGTGATACACTAAACCAACCAAAATGAAGAGATATTCCGTTGAAATAAAATGGGGAATTATTTTTATCGTCGCCCAAATATGCTGGATGATTTTTGAGAAAGCGATGGGCTGGCACGACGAGCTGATTGCCAAAGAGGCGGTCTACACCAATTTTTTCGCCATTATCGCCATTGGGATCTATCTGCTGGAACTTTATGAAAAGCGAAAAAAGATCTTCATGGGCCACATGAACTGGCAGCAGGGTTTTGTCTCCGGAATTATCCTGACGGCTGTTATCACCATTCTCACCCCTTTCGCGCAGTACATTATCACACAATTCATTACTCCTGAATACTTCGACAACATTATTTCCTATTCCGTAGAAAACGGCAGGATGAGCCAGGAAAACGCTGAAGCCTTCTTTAATTTAAAATCATACGTGGTGCAGGCAACCTTTGGTGCACTGGGATATGGGGTAGTTACCGCAGCTATCGCAGCCCTTATCATGAAAAGAAAGTAATTTTCAGCGAATTTCTGCGGAAAAAGATCAGGGTTTGATCTTGAGCAACAGGTTGGGATCGGGACACAGGCGAAGATATTCCTCCAGTTCATTTTTGGAAACCACGCCCGGAAAATCCCCAATTTCACCTTTCATATCCAGGATGATCTGAAAATGCAGATGAGGGAAATAATCTCCATTTTCTGAAGGACCGCCCAATTCGGCCAATTTCTCTCCGCGTTTTACTACCTGCCCAACTTGCAGCTCCTCAAGCGATCTTCTGCTTAAATGCCCGTAAAGGGTATAGAATATGAAACCGGAAAACTGATGCTCCAGGATCACCGTGGGTCCGTAATCCCCAAAATTGGTATTATCTCTCAAACTGTGAATCTTCCCCTCGAGAGCGGCCAAAACCGGCGTATGAAGATCGGCCCAAAGGTCCATTCCCATGTGGATATTTCGGCTATTATCAGGATCATCGGGGTCGTTAAAAAGTTCGCTTCGCTCATAAAGCTTCCGGATTTCCATATAGCCGCCAATAGCCACTTTCCTGCCTGTCTCCTTCAGAAACTGTTTCATAAAACCTGAAAAAGCTTCCATAGAAGTCAGGTCTACAGAAGCCAAAACAGGATTCCCTGAAGAAAGGTCTATTTGTGTATAGTCTTCTTCAGGGAATCCTGCGAGCACCGGCGAAAAACCGGTAGTAAGGCCAGTAATATATTCAGCAAAATCTATCTCCTTCATGGGGCTATTTTTGCCAAAAGTAATGCCTGGAATCTAATTTAGCAACAACTCGCTGAAACTCGCATCTATAGAAATGCTGGCGTCGGCTCCCTTGCTTTTGTTATAGCCTGTCAAAGTCAGGTTATCGTAAGATTTGGAAGATTTCACCTTGAGCCCTTCCGGATAATTTATGCTGCTCTGATTTCCGTTATAGCTGAACTGGTAAGCAGCTTCAGGCAGAGATAACTTAAGGTCACTGTTCTTAAGTGAAATATTGAGGTTGCTGAATCCGGGCGATAGCTTTTTTATTTCCAGCTGCCCAAAATTCCCTGAAAGAATCCCTGTTTTGCCAATTTCGTTGATGGTTACGTCGCTGGAATTGGAGGTAAGTTTAATGCTTTCCACTTTGTCCAGGTTGAGATTTTCGACATAAGAGGCATCGAGCACACCATACTGCCAGCTCTTCACCTTCACAGGAGTGTAGGCAGCCCTGATATTGGTCTTCTCGCCCTTGATCACATCGGCCGTGAATTTACCATGCGAAAGATTCGCTTTAAGGTCACTGGTTTCGCCGCTGAGCTTTACCTCACCATGACGCACATTCAGATCCAGTTTTGCATTGCGCGGCACTTTGAGCCTGATCGTTTTTTTAGCCTTGCCTTCTTTCTCCCTGATCACCATCACGTGACCTTCATCGTCCTTGCCGTATTTTTCCTCCATCTGTTTCTCGAGGTTATTGGCCCATTCTTCCATGTTTTTTCCGAAGCTATCGCCCCATTTTTCCATGCTGGCACCAAAATCCTCGCCCCATTTCTCCATACTTTTCTCAAAATCCTTTTTCCAGACAGCACTGTCTTTCTCGAAATTAGCAGCCCATTCTTCCATGGATTTCTCGAAATTCTTTCCGAATTTCTCGTGCATTTTTTCTTCATAACGCTCCATATACTTATCTCCTTCCTTCTGATAAGCCTCATAATCAAAGTCGATATCTCCCATATCTTCAGAGAACTGCGGAGGCAGTGGATTTTCAGATATACTTTTCAGAATAGGAGCTACCAGGTGGTTCATCACCGGTTCAATGATCTCCGGCAGTTTGGAAAGCGGCTCCTGAAGCGAAGAAAGATCCATATCGGCAGTGCTCCATACCACCCCGCCACTGGAGTTGATCTTCACCTGAGAGTTCGTGGCCCTGGTATCGAGATTCCAGCTTTTAAGCAGCTCTTCGAGCTTTGCCTTGTCTTTAGTTTCGGCATTCAGAACAGCCTCCACCTGCACCTGGTTCTTGTCCCAACGCTCTACCACAATATTGGTGTGCGTCGCATCTATATTCACCGCAACATTTGGTGCTGTATTATAAGTCTTGTCCAGCTTGGTGCTCTGCGCCAGTATTCCGGCGGTACTGCAGAGCAGCAGCAGTAAAGCTAAATTAAGCCTGATGATTTTCATAACTATTGTTTTTTGTTTGATTGATCTCTTTTAATTTCTTTTTTAATTTGAACAGCAGCTCCAGTCGCAACTGCAGATTGGCGATCATCGCCTCTACCGTTTGCTCATTGGCGCCACCCTTGTCGAATTCAGAATTAAGGCGCTTGTATTCTTTGTCCAGTTCGGCCAGCTGCTCCATAAAAGCATCTACAAGAGCTTTGTTTTCCTTATTCACATCCAGTTTTGCCAGTTCCACATTCAGACTCCCCAGGTAATAATTTTCGATCTTTTTGAACTGTGGCGATACATCGCTCAACTGAAATTCTTTTTCGGACACTTTCTCATTTCCCTGCTGCTCTTCTACCGGAGCAACGGTATCGGGAGTATCAGCTACAGGATTCCCACTATAGGGATCCTGCCGGTCGAAAAAGAAAAGTCCTATTCCAAAAGCCACCACCAGTACGGCAGCAATTTTCAGAAATAAATATTTCCTGTCTTCGGAAGCCTTCTTTGGAAAGGCCTGGTCCAGCCGGGCTTCAAAACGTTTTTCATGGCCCTTTCTCAGCCTGCCGGAAGCTTTAGGAGCTTCTTCGTCCCTGAACATATCTCTAATATCCTGTGCCATCTTTAAGTGCTTTAAGTTCTTCCTGTAATTTTTTCTTTCCGCGGTGCACCAGCGTTCTGCTGGCAACCTGTGTAATATTCAGTATTTGCGAGATCTCTTCGTGATCATAACCTTCCATCAGGTACAACATCAGCGGATACTTGTATTTCTCCGGGAGTTCCTCCATCTGCTTTTTGACTTCCTCAATTCCGATCCCGTCATCAATATGCCAGTCATCTTCCTCCTCTACCGTACCCATCACCTGCTCGTTGAGCGCAGTGAGTTCGACTTTTTTGGTCTTCAGCTTATCAATACAATTATTGATAACGATCCGCTTAAGCCATGCTCCAAAGGTGACCTCCCCGGTAAACTGGTGGATCTTCTGAAAGGCCTTAATAAAGGCCTCCTGCATGGCATCTTCCGCTTCCATAGAATCCTTCATGAACCGCAGCGCTACAAAGTACATGCCCTCGCAGTACTTATTGTAAAGCTTCGACTGCGCCCTCCGGCTGTTCTGCTTGCAAGCTTCTATTAATTGATGTTGTATCAAAATATCTTCTTGATTGGTTGGTGTTCACCTTAAAGACGAGAGGATTTGCAGCGCGTTGCAAAATCCTCCTAAAATTTCAGGAAAATAACCATTTTAATTTCAATATCCGTAAATTTAAACTGCCAGAGCATCCTTGTGATTGCTGAAACCATCTGCTTTTTAGCAGCGAATTGCTTAACCTGAAAAAACTCTGCCATGCACCGAGGCCTCAAAACTGCGCTTAAAATTGTGGGAATAGCCGTTGCTCTTCTTGTGGTCCTGGTCCTCATCATGAGAAACAACACCAAGATGCACAGTCCCGAAGACACGGTGACTTTTAAGAAGAATGGGCTGGAACTGGAAGTTTTTTACAACAGGCCCTATAAAAAAGACCGGAAGATCTTTGGCGACCTTGTTCCCTACGGTAAAGTATGGCGTACCGGCGCGAATGAAGCCACCACCTTTACCACTAATGAAGACATCCTGGTAGACGGTTCTCTTCTGAAGGCTGGAAAATATACTCTCTGGACCATTCCGCAGGAAAAATCCTGGAAAGTGATCTTTAATTCGAAAATGTATCCCTGGGGAATCAATTTTGATGAAGAGGCCTACAGGAATCCAAAATACGATGTGCTGGTTTTGGAAAAGCAGGTAAATGAGCTGAATGAAAATGTAGAACAATTCACCATCAGCTTCCGGGAAGCCAATGATCTCATCCTGATGCTCCTCGAATGGGAAAAAACGCGGATAGATGTTCCTATAAAAAGAAAAGAAGCAGTTTCAGAGGAAAGATGATTTTCCATCCTATCCCGTTTACTCCGGAAATTTCAGAATCTCATCCGGTTGATCTGCTTTGGATAAGAAGTTGTCTCAGAAGGTTTTTTTCTTCACACATAAAACTATTTGAGAAATTACAGACGTAAAAGAAGGCAATCTTCTTATCTTGTTGAAAACCTTCTACTTTTGGAAAAATCTTTTTTGCAAGTGTAGTGCTTTCCTGGCGTTAAAAATTTTCGAAGCCCTGGAGAAAATTTAGCCAGGAAAGTGCGGTTCTAATTTTGCGGGAGCAAAATTGGAAACACCTACAAAAAAGTGTCCTTTTTTTGGTTCGTTTTTTTGGACAAGCAAAAAAATGAACAATCACTAAATCGAAGATATTCCTTATCAACCGAAGGGAATATCCTTCGATCTATACATATTATTTATCTTAATTCATATTCCTTCTCGGCTATTCATCTAAAAGCAGGTTCAGCGTAACATCCACATTGTCCTCAATGGCCAGGGAAAACGGGCAGGTTTCATAAGCTTCATTTACCAGCTCCTCTCCCGCTTCCACATCGGTATCGGGCAGGTAGATATCAAGTACTACGGCAAGCTGCAGCTCCTCATCTTCATTTTTCCCAAGCTTGACTTCAGAAGTCACCTTGAGATCCTCCAGATCGAGCGCTTTGTCTTTGGCCACTTCTTCCAGCGCTCTTGCAAAACTGGCCGAATAGGCAGCTGCAAACAACTGTTCAGGATTGGTCTTTTTTCCGCCTTCGCCTCCCATCTTTTTAGGCGTGCCGAGTTCCAGGTCCAAAACTCCGTCTTCGCTTTCTGCGTGACCATTTTTGCCTCCGGTGGTGGTAACTTTGGCCGTATATAATGCCTTCATATTTTAAAAGATTTAGGTTTACAGCTTTCAATATACCATAGAAATGCAGTTGTAACAAACATTCTCTTCAGAAAAAGTGTGGATCTTCGGAAACAGGAAAATCAATTTCCGAAAATCGGAAGGAAATCACTTTCTATTCCTAAATTTGTGATAAACCAGAAATCTTTTGAACCAATCTGAGAAAAAATCGGCTTTAAGCGAGTCGGGCAGTCAACCCGCTGCCGGGAATATCAACCCAAATTCCGCAGAACGCATCAAGGCCTTCAGGAAAAATAAATCTGCTGAAAATGACCTTCTGGAGCAATTATTAGGCGGAAACAAGACCGCTCTTGGACGTGGCATTACCCTGGTAGAAAGCAGCCAGGCCAGTCATCGTAAAAAAGCGGAAGCCCTGATCGAAGGAGCTCTTCCACACTCCAAAAGATCGATGCGCATCGGGATCACGGGCGTCCCCGGAGTGGGCAAAAGTACCTTTATAGAAGCCCTGGGAAGCTACCTGATAGAATTGGGCAAAAAAGTGGCTGTTCTCGCAGTAGATCCCACCAGCAGTGTTTCCAAAGGCAGCATCCTGGGCGACAAGACCCGGATGGAAAATCTGGTAAAAGAAGAAAACGCGTTTATACGGCCTTCGCCTTCAGGAGATTCTCTGGGAGGCGTGGCAAAAAAAACCCGCGAGAGCATTATTCTTTGCGAGGCGGCCGGTTTTGACGTGCTACTGATAGAAACCGTGGGAGTAGGCCAAAGCGAAACTACGGTGCACAGCATGACCGACTTCTTTTTGTTGCTGAAGCTGGCCGGAGCCGGGGATGAACTCCAGGGAATTAAACGCGGTATCATTGAAATGGCTGATGCCATTGTGATCAACAAGGCCGACAAAGACAATCAGAAGGCTGCGCGTGAAGCCCGGCTGGAATTCAGGCGTGCTTTACATCTTTATCCGCCTAAAGAAAGTTCCTGGAAGCCTGAGGTATTGTTGTGTAGTGCTCTTTATAATCAGGGTATTTCCGAGGTATGGGAACTAATTAGCGAATTTCAGGAAACCACCAGAGAAAATGGCTATTTTCAGCACAACCGGCACGAGCAGAATAAATTCTGGATGCTGCAGACCATCGATGAAAACCTAAAAAACCGTTTTTATCAAAACCCAAAGATCAAAGAAGAACTGAAAAAGCAATTGCAGGCAATAGAAGAAAATAAAACTACTCCTTTCGCTGCCGCCGCGTATCTTCTGGAGAAATACCGTTCCTTATAAAAAATTCTCCTTATACCAGTTGATCTGGAGTTGCAGCCCTTCTTTTAAGGTAGTTGTGGGATTGTAATCCAGCAGTTTTTTCGCCTTATCGATGATCGCACTGGTGCGGCGTTGATCTCCTGCCCGTTTTGGGGTGACCTCAAATTCGATCTTTTGATCCAGCAATTCCTGAACATAATCGATCCCTTCCTGGGTGGAATGTTCTTCTGAAGTGCCCAAATTGATGATCTCGCCATTGAGATTTTCATGACGCGCCACCGCTTTCGAAATTCCTTCTGCAATATCTCCAACATAAGTAAAGCTCCGAAGATGTTTGCCGCTGCCTTCGTAGAGCGGAAAAGGCTCATTGTTAAAGGCGCAGGCGATTAGTTTGGTGTACAATTTTTCAGGACGTTCCCGCGGCCCGTAGACTGAATATAACCTGAGAGAAGAGCCTTTGATATTATTCATCCTTACCTGAGCCAGCAACAGCTGCTCGGCAGCAAGTTTCGTAACTCCGTAGTGTGAGGCAGGCTCTGGTGCAAAACTCTCGGGATACGTAGCCTCTAGCCCATAAATAGAAGAGGTTCCGATATTAAAAAAATGCTTCAGATTTTTATTTTCGAGTGCAAAATTCAGGAGATTTTGAGTCCCGATCACGTTATTGGTGAGATATTCCTCAAAAGTGCTGGAGGCCGAGATTCCCGGCTGCGCCGCAAAATGAATGATGAAATCAAAATCTTTCGGCAAAGATTTCAGCGAAGAAGACTCGCGCAGATCAGCTTTCAGGATTTCAATCCCCAGTTCAGAAAGGGATTTTGCATTCAGCTTTTTCAGGGAAACATCGTAATAATCATTGAAATTATCGAGTCCTGTAACGTCGTAACCTTCAGCCTGTAATTTCTCGGCTGTATGAGAACCGATAAAACCTGCAGCTCCCGTGATCAAAATTTTCATAGAGTCTTTTTTCATGGATAAATCCCTTCGTTTTCCTTTCTGGGGCGCAAATTACGATCATTCCGTTAAATATGCCCATTTTTGAGGAAGCTCTTTTCCTCCCCCGAATGTATAATTATTAATACATTTGCACCCAATTAGAATTTTTATGAATCCTGAATTTACCATAATTGTTCCTCTTTACAATGAAGAAGAGAACCTTCAGCGGGTAGAGCAACAGTTAAACACTTATCTGCAGGTAGCCCGAAAAAAGACCTGTATCCTTTTTGTCAATGATGGTTCTTCCGATAACAGCCTTACTTTGGTGGAGGACATCTGCCGACGCAACGAGGATTTTCACTTTATTTCTTTTGAAGAAAACCGCGGACTAAGCGCGGCGATCAAAGCAGGTTTCGATTACGCTGAAACTCCGCTGATCGGTTACATCGATTCTGATCTGCAAACCGACCCTGAAGACTTCAACCTGCTGATGGATTATATTGGGGAATATGACCTGGTAACCGGAGTGCGTTCCAACCGCAAGGATTCATTCGTGAAGAACATGTCGTCGCTCATCGCGAACCTCATCAGGCGTAGTTTTACCCACGACGGTATGGATGATACGGGCTGTCCTCTTAAAATAATCAAAGCCGATTATGCCAAAAGGATTCCGATGTTCAAAGGCTTGCACCGCTTTCTGCCGGCAATGATCCTATTGCAAAACGGAAAGATCAAACAGATCCCGGTGCGCCATTACCCCCGCATCGCCGGAACAGCCAAATTTCACCTGATGAACCGGCTGGTGGGACCTTTCATCGACTGCTTCGCCTATTTATGGATGAAGAAGAAATACATCAATTACAAAGTGGTAAAACGTGATGAGTAACTGGCAGATCTATGCTATAGGTTTTTCGGCCCAGATACTCTTTTCCGGAAGGCTGGTCCTGCAATGGCTGCTTTCTGAAAAACACAAGAAGGTACTTACCCCTACTCTTTTCTGGAAACTGAGCCTCATTGCCTCTTTCCTGCTTTTCGTGTACGGCTATCTGCGCGATGACTTCTCGATCATGTTCGGGCAGGCAGTAACCTATTTTATTTACATAAGAAACCTGCAGCTACAGGGAGAATGGCAAAAAGCACCCAAAGCCCTGCGCTGGTTCCTGTATTTGTTCCCGGTGCTCATCGTGATCTATTCATATAATAATAACACCTACGATATTCACAAGTTGTTCTTTAATGAAGCTATTCCGCTTTGGTTGCTCATCCTGGGAACAGTAGCGCAGGCGATCTTTAACCTCCGGTTCTTCTATCAGTGGATCTATTCTGAAAGGATCAAGGAATCTGTATTGCCACTGGGTTTCTGGCTGCTCAGCCTCATCGGGGCGGTGCTCATCCTCACCTATGCGATCATTAGAAGAGATCCGGTTTTATTTGCGGGCCATCTCCTGGGAAGTGTTATCTATGCCCGGAATATCATTTTAAGTACTAAAAAATATGCCTGAGATCTCTAAAAAAAGGCTGTATTTATATATCCTGCTGGGAGTCGGGATCCTCATCTTTTTCTTTAATCTCGATGCCATTTACGTGAACATCATGGAAGCGCGCAATTTCATCACCGCCCGCGAAATGGTCACTCATCATAACTGGCTGCTCACAACGCTCAACGATCTGCCACGTTACCAGAAACCTCCCTTGCCTACATGGCTTACCGCCATTAGCGGGAGCATTTTTGGTTTTACCAGCCGCTTTGCCATGCGTTTGCCCGCTGCACTGAGTTCCTTGCTCTTACTGGTCTTTTTTTATCGGTTTGTACCCAGACTGAAATTAAGCCAAAAACAGGCATTTTTAAGCTCTCTTGTTTTGGCGAGCTCTTTCTACATCATCTTTTCTGGGAGAAATGGCCAATGGGACATTTTCACCCATGCCTTTATGATGGTCACGATCTATTACCTCTGGCAGTTTTTCAGCCACCAGGAAGATCTCTATAAAAATGCGATCCTGGCCGGGATCTTTCTCGGGTTTTCCTTTATGAGCAAAGGGCCCGTGTCCTTGTACGCCCTGCTGCTGCCCTTTCTTATTGCCTACGGAATTATTTACCGCTACCGCGATTTTGGTCAAAAATGGAAGGCTTTTATCATATTTCTTCTAATCTCAGCGATTCTGGGTACCTGGTGGTTCATCTATGTGAGATTGGCCGATCCTGCTGCCTTTCTGAGGATCGCCGAAAAAGAGACCACGAACTGGGGTAGTTACAATATCAGGCCGTTCTATTATTACTGGAGCTTTTTTACCCAAAGCGGCATCTGGACGATTCCTTCGTTTGTCGCCCTGCTCTATCCATACCTGAAAAACCGCGTCTCCAACAAAAAAGCTTATCAGTTTTCGCTGCTGTGGACTCTTTCAGCAGTAGTCCTGCTGTCAATCATTCCTGAAAAGAAATCGCGCTACCTGCTGCCGGTGCTCATCCCGATGGCGCTGAACACAGGGTTTTACATCGAATATCTCTTTAGACAATTTCAGCAACTTCCGCGGAAGGAAAGCTGGGTGGTCTATTTCAACCACGGCCTTATTGGTCTCATTGGCCTGGCGTTTCCCGTGGCAGGATTTTTCATCCTCGATCTCGAAGGCAGCTACTGGTTCTGGTACATTGCCACTTCTGTTGCCCTCTTCGGAATTGGTGCCGCAATATTCTTTTATCTGAAAAAGAAGAATTACCCGAAAGTCTTTTATTTGACCGTCGCTTTTATCTGCGCCATCATCATTTTCGCCTTTCCGCTGACGGATTCTTTTCTTGATAACCCCAAATTCAACAACATCGCTAATCTTCGGAAATTGGAGGCCGCCAAGGATCTTAATATCTACGAGTACAGGTATCTCACTCCTGAGCTCATCTGGGAATACGGGAAACCTATTCCTATCCTGAAAGATGACAGCCTTCGGCTTCCGCAGGAAGATAGATTCGGACTCTTAATGTATAAAGAAGACACCACAGCCCTGAAGGACCTGCGAAAAATATACAATATTACCCCGCAGGCCAGATACGATCTGAATTATGTGAATCCGGAAAAACGAGGTTACAAGGATAGATTGATCAGGTGGTTTTATGTGCTTCAGAAGAAGTAAATTTATCCTGACTTCGAGATGAATTTCTGGAAAATTACTTCAAATCCAATTTATAGAAGATTATCCTATAGAAGGTTTTTGATGACATTAGGGAGATCAGATTTTTACCTGATTTCCACATTCCACAGCCGGAATTCGAGATTTTGACTACTGTTGATTTCACGCAAAGAGCGCAAAATGCTTTCGCCAGGGACGCAAAGCGATCCTCTCTAAATATTTGTTTCCCGCTAAATGAATACTGTCTTTAAACAGCTTGAAAAATAAAATTCTCCAACTACTCCCGGGATTCCTCGAAGGTAAAAGCTCGATAAATGAAGGCTGTCAGATTTTCCGAAGACTTCTTCTCTATGATGATTTTTTTTCTGCGGTCTTAGCGTTTTTCTTTGCGGCCTTCGCGTGAAAACTTCACGAAGATTTCAACCCTTCCTAAATCTCTTTGGGTGACCCAGCGACGAAATCAGAACCAACGAGCTTAAAAGAACTGGTTGATCACTTGGTTTTATGTGCTTCAGAAGAAGTAAATTTATCCTGACTTCGAGATGAATTTCTGGATAAATATTTAAGCATCTGATTTTCGGACTTTAAGAAAATATTCTTTTAGCTGATTCCTACACTTTTTATTCGGAATCAGGGAATTTGAGGGTGGTTTATTTCACGCTAAGGCCGCCAAGAAATCGCAAATAACGCAAAGCAAATCTCTGCGCTCTTTGCGAAAGCACTTTGCGAGCTTCGCGTGAGAAGAGAATTAGTCTAGAGGCTATATTGATCAGGTGGTTTCATGTGCTTCAGAAGAAGTAAGCTTCTTTCCGTATTTCTTCAGCAGAAAGAGGTATAGCCGGTAAAAAAGATATCCGAATAAAGAGCCGATAATCATTCCGACGAGAATATCGCCCGGATAATGAACGCCAAGGTAAACCCGGCTGTAGGCGACGATCACTGCCCAACCCGCCAGAAACCAGATCATATTGCGATAATACCTTCTGAAGACCAAGCCAAGGAAAACTGCCACTCCGGCTGAATTCGCGGCATGTGCCGAAAAGAAGCCGTAATGCCCACAGCGCTTCGCAACAAAGCGGGCATATTCCCTCACTCCCTCCTGTCCGCAGGGTCGTAATCTCTCAAAGCCGTGCTTAAAAAGATTAGCCAGCTGATCTGTGGAAGCGATGAGCAAGGCCACTATTACCAGGGTGAAAATCGTGGTTTTTAGCCCTAATTTCCTATAAAGCAGAAAGAGCAGCAAGGCATACAGGGGAATGGCCATCCATTTGTCGCTAATGGCAAGCCATACCCAGTCCCAGTGCGGATTTCCAAGATTATTAAGGAACAGGAAAAGTTTATGGTCGAGCTGGGAAAGTTGTTCCATTATTCCTCATATCGGGCGACTTCCCTGTCGTAGAATTCACTGGCCTGGACGATAAGACCTTCGGCTTCGTTAGCCAATTCCTCCTCATCACTGGAGTCGAAATCTTCCAGCCATTCTACCTCATCATCCTCAAGATTGATGATAAAACGTGGAAATTCGGTATGAATAACAAAAATAGCATCGGGATAATCGGTGTTATCACCTAATAAGAACTTCGGAAAATCCATAAAACAAATATTAAAATTTAAACTGCAGCTACTGATTTCTCTTTCACCAGTTTTTTGCTGAGATAATTAAAGCGAAAATACAACATTAAAGCCGAAGAGGTCAACCCCGCCAAAAGTCCGAGCCAAATTCCCATGCTGCCCATTCTTTCACTGCTTCCGAAGTAAAAAGAAACGGGAAAGCCGATGACCCAGTAGGCAACGAAACAGATAAGCGTGGGCATTTTTACATCCTGAAGGCCTCGCAAAGCGCCCAAAATCACTACCTGCAATCCGTCGCTAAGCTGAAAAAGCGCGGCCACGATCAATAATTGCGCAGCGATTATGATAACTTCAGTATTATCGAGATAGAGCGTAGGAAGCCAGTTTTTCAGCAAAATGAAACCAATGGCAAAAACAGCTTCTATCAGGAAAGTCAGCATAAAAATGGAAAATGCAATTCGCCGAAGATCCCTGAAGTGCGCGAGGCCCTTCTGATTTCCAACGCGAATGGTCGCGGTAACTCCCAGCCCTACAGCGATCATAAAGGTCATTGAGGCGAGGTTAAGAGCGATCTGGTTTGCCGCCTGAGGATTCGTGCCCAGAGTTCCGGCGAGGAAAACGGTAGCCGCGAAAATGGCCACTTCAAAAAACATCTGCAATGCTGTGGGAAAGCCCAGCGAAAGAATCCTTTTAAAAATGGAGCTTTGCAGCATTTCCTTTTTACTCCACTTGAAATAGGCCGCAAATTTGTCTTTTCTGCGGAAGATTTCCCAAATGAACCAAAGCATAAAAAACCGGGAAAGCAGGGTTCCTATGGCAGCACCTCTCAGCTCCAGCCTCGGAAAGAACCACACTCCGTAAATAAGCAGATAGTTGAATATAACGTTCACCACATTAGCCAAAAGCATGGCATACATGGAATATCGGGTTTGGGAAAGTCCGTCGCCGAATTGTTTGAAAGCCTGGAAGATCATGAGCGGGATCATCGAAAAAGCCACAATATCGAGATAAGGAATGGCCAGTTCCACTACTTCCGGCGGCTGATCGAGGTAATACAGCAAGGGTTTGGCAATGAGCAGCGCGATAAAAAGAAAGATCCCGTTGAGCGTGCATAGAATAATTCCATGATGAAAATAGCTTCGGCCTTTTTCGATATCGCCGGCACCATCGGCCTCGGCGATAAGCGGCGTAATAGCAAAGGAAAAACCTATCCCCAGGGAAAGCGCAATAAAAACCATGCTGTTACCCAGGGAAACGGCAGCAAGAGGAGCGGCACCCAGCCGGCCCACCATCAGGTTATCGGCGAGTCCCACCAATACCTGGCCCAATTGGCCCAGCATTATGGGGTAAGCGATATTCAGATTACGGCCGAATTCTTTAGTGTAAGCGGTAAGTTGCAAGCAGTCGATTTTTGGACCGCAAAGATAGAAGCTTTTCTTTGCTTTCGGGTGAAAGTCTTCTATAAATCCTATGGTTAAAAAGAGAACGAGACTGTCTAAAATTTTTGGTTACATCCAACCTAAATCTTGTTCCAGGTTTCTTAGCTCTTTTGCTAAGATTCTGAAATAAATTCAGAATGACGTTTACTCCTTTCAGACAGTCTCGTTGATATCTTAAAATAAGCCTGGCTTTAATTATTCGGAACCATGTCCTGTGCTCCGGTGCCGTACTTATCAATGAGATACATTAGGGAAGTCATGGTTGCTGCACCTAATTCCAGCTCTCTCTTATCAATATGCTCGAAAGTGTCATTGGATGCATGGTGATAGTCGAAATAACGCTGCGAATCGGGTCTAAGTTCGGCAAGAAGGGTATTCCCATCCACCTTTTCGAGCGGACTTATATCTGCACCCACTCCGCCATGAGCGAAGTAATGCACGAGATAAGGCTCAAAAAGCGGCTTCCATTGTTCTACCTGTGCGAACTGCTCATCGCTGGCCTTGAAGGAAAATCCACGGGGAGAGAATCCGCCGTTGTCACTTTCCAGCGCAAAGATGTGCTTTTCGTCTTTTTGCTGAGCCACTTCCGCATATTTTTTTCCACCGCGCAGACCATTCTCTTCATTCATAAAGAGAACGACCCTAATGGTGTGTTTAGGCTTGTAATTCATTTTCTTCATAATGCGCAAAACTTCCATAGACTGCACCACGCCGGCACCATCATCCATCGCGCCATCTCCAAGATCCCAGGAATCGAGATGGCCACCTACTACCATCACCTCATCGGGATACTGGCTTCCGGTGATCTGCCCGATCACGTTATAAGATTGCACATCTTCCTGCTGCTCACAGTTCATCTTATAATAAAGTTCGAGGTCGGGTTTTATTTTCAGGAGTCCGCTAAGATATTCGGCATCATTGGTACTTATGGCTGCCGCCGGAATTTTTTGAGAATCCGGAATATCTCCGTAGTGCATATTCCCGGCATGCGGCAGGTCGTCCTGTCTTAGGTTCATCGATCTTACAATCACCCCGACAGCCCCGTACTTAGAAGCTTCTTTTGCTCCGGAAGTTCGTTGGTCTACCGCGTCACCATAAGCCTCGAAAGTCCAGATATAATCGGGGCGCATGGGTCTGTTAAAAAACACAATCTTACCCTGAATCTGATCTTTACCGTAGCGCTCGAGATCTTCTATTCCCTGAACCTCGATCACCTTTGCCTTGGTGCCTCCTTTTGGAGTAGCTACCGAGCCTCCAAGGGCACAAATATTAACATCGCGGGTTTTTCCGGGTGCCGTTTCGATATAGGCAAATTCCCTGGCTCCTCTTACCCACTTCGGAACCATCACCGGCTGAAGCCATACTTTGTCTAGCCCCAGCTTGTCCAGCTCGGCCTTTGTATAATCTACTGCCTGTTGCGCCTGAAGAGAGCCTGAAAGCCGTCCGCCAATCTCATTGGAAAGATGATCAAGCCAGTCGTAGCTTTCCCCATTCATCAGGGAGAGATCGTAAATTTTTCGAATATTAAGAGAATCGGTCTCTTCGTTGGATAACTGCGCAAAACCAATCTGGCCGCACATTATGGATAGAAATAGAAAAACAGCTTTTTTCATCGAAAATTATTTTTTGCTAAGTAAACGATTTTTTCCAAAACCGGCTCATCCTTCTTTTCCTAATTCCTCCCTGTATTCGTCGAGATTTTTCTTTATCTCAGGCTCCAGATCGGGTTCTTTCACATCTTTATACTGCTGCAGCGATTCCCAGAGAATCTTTGCCACAAGATATCGGGCGGTGGGTTTACTGTTGGCGGGAATTACATACCAGGGCGCATGTTCTTTCGAGGTGTTATTGATGGCTTCCTGGTAACACAAATGGTAATGACTCCAGAGATCCCGCTCCTTCAGGTCGCCGGGAGAAAATTTCCAGTGCTTGTTTGGCTTCCGCAGACGTCTTAACAAACGCTGCCGTTGTTCCTCTTTGGAGATATGGAGAAAAAACTTAAAAATAATAGTTCCGCTATCGGCCAGATGCTGTTCAAAATCATTGATCTGCTGAAACCGCGTCTTCCAAAATTCTTCATCAATATCCTTAAGATCATTCACCTGGGGCAGGTTTTCTTTGAGAATATATTCCGGGTGCACCCTTGTCACCAGTACATTTTCGTAATGACTTCGGTTAAAGATCCCGAATTTGCCACGCGCGGGTAAAGCGATGTAATGCCTCCACAGAAAATCGTGCTTCAGTTCAAGGGTGGTGGGAACCTTGAAGCTGTGCACCACTACCCCGCGGGAATTAAAACCTTTGAAGACCTCGCGGATAAGGCTGTCTTTTCCTGCAGTGTCCATCCCCTGCAGGCAAACCAGAATAGCATACTTTCCGTGGGCATAAAGCGTATCCTGCCAGTCGCCCATGGTCTGCCTGGTCTTCTTCAACTCCTTTTTAATCTTTTTCTTCTTCGCATTCAGGTCAAAGGAAGTTGGGAATTCGTTAAGGTCAACAGGCTTTGTTACCCGGAATTGGGAAAGGTCTGGTTCTTTCATAATTTAAGCGGTTTGAATCTTAAAGATACAATTTTGACAGACTTTTTTTTGTTATCTTCGCGGCAAAAGCAGCTAAGGTTGGACAAACAGTACAAGGAAGAGATTATTGAGAAAGTGACGGCTCTTTTGAAAGAGATCCCTACTTCTCTCGATATCGTCAAAAAAGGAGGAGATAGTCACAAGCGTTTCAGATATCTGGCCATTCATATGGTGGAAAAAGCCATTGAAAAAGATGCGCTTATAGTATCAGAAAACCGCAAAGGCATCGCCATCCTTTTCAAGACCAGTAAAAAAGATGACAGTATATTGAAGGATCTGTGGATGCAGATCAAGCTCGTACTGAACGTTACCGGCATCAAAAATGCCTATCAAATTGTAAAAAACCAGAATTACATCAAGCAACAGCGCCCCCAGGAAGGGGAATACCTCTATTGCTGGTTCTGGGGAATTTTACCTGATTCCCGTGGTGCCGATACGCAAATTGGCAAGGAGATGAAAGATGAATTCTACCGTCAGGCCCAGGAATACCAGATCCCACTTTACGCTGAAACGAGATTGCGCAAAAATGCACTGGTATACCAGCGGTTCGGATTTGAACTTTTTCACGAATGGCAACATCCAAGCGGCGACACCATGTATTTCTTGAGGTATACGCCGCCTTCCAAAAAAGAATAGCTTTAAAATTTACTTCCGAAGAGCTTCACATCTTCGCCGGTGACTTCCTCGCCCCCGAGAATAATGAGTCGCTCGACCACGTTGCGCAGTTCGCGTATATTTCCGCGCCAGTCATATTCCCGCAGCACTTCGAGGGCATCTTCGGTAAAGTCCTTTTTAGCCGTACCATGCTCCTGCCCAATCTTATCACTGAAATAATCGACAAGCAACGGGATATCATCTCTCCTCTCATTTAGTGGTGGCACCTCGATAAGGATCACAGCCAGCCGGTGATAGAGGTCTTCGCGAAATTTCTTCTCTTCTATTTCCCTCTGAAGATTTTTATTGGTCGCGGCAATCACCCTGACGTCTATCTTAATATCTTTATCGCTACCCACGCGGGAAATCTTGTTCTCCTGAAGCGCCCTTAGAACCTTAGCCTGGGCAGAAAGACTCATATCGCCAATCTCATCCAGGAAGATGGTGCCGCCATTGGCAGCTTCAAATTTCCCTGCCCGGTCTTTATTGGCAGAAGTAAAGGCGCCCTTTACATGACCAAAGAGCTCACTCTCTATCAATTCTGAAGGTATCGCAGCACAGTTCACCTCGACCAAAGGACCTTTAGAGCGATCGCTCTTCTCATGCAGCCAATGGGCCACCAGTTCCTTTCCGGTCCCGTTGGGGCCGGTGATTAACACTCGTGCATCGGTAGGAGCTACTTTTTCAATGAGGTCCTTGATGCGGTGAATTGCATCCGATTCTCCAATCATCTCATAGTTCTTGCTCACCTTTTTCTTAAGGCGGGTGTTTTCAAGCACCAACTCTTTGCGGTCAAGGGCATTGCGCACCGTATTCAACAGGCGGTTTAAATCTGGTGGTTTAGAAATATAATCGAAGGCTCCCATTTTCATGGTATTCACTGCAGTATCGAGATCGCCGTGTCCCGAGATCATCACTACAGGAATTTCGGGTTTGATCTTCTTGATCGCCTCGAGCACTTCTACCCCGTCCATTTTGGGCATTTTTATGTCACAAAGAACCAGGTCGAAATCATCGTCCTTTATTTTTTCCAGGCCTTCCAGGCCATCGGCCGCTTCTTCTACGGCATAGGATTCGTTTTCTTCAGTAAGGATTTTTACCAGCACTCTTCTGATTGCTGCCTCATCTTCTATCAATAATATTTTTGCCATAATTATAAGATACTAAATTTTAAACCACCACGCACATAAAACGTGTTTACGTCATTAATCGTGTAAATTTTTTCCAGATTCTCATCCCGCAGCTTTATATCATTGAGCAGGGTGAAACCTGAATAAAGATACGAGGAAAGGTTTTTTGAAAAATTGTGTTCATAGCCGAAACCTCCCAGCAAAACCGTCATCGAAATATTTTGGGCAAGTTCAGAAGGCTGGGGCTTTGCCGGGTTAAGGTAAAAGTTATTTTGAATATTGGCGAAAAAACCATCCAGCGTTGCGAAAGCCTGTACGGTATTTTTATCGCTGATGTAAAACTTCAGGTTAGATTTAGGAGTTCCCAGGGAATAGGACCACCTGGGATGAAACCTTTTATAATAATTAATGATAGGTAGCGGAAACGGCAAACCTGTGGTCGTGGAATAATTAAGACCAAGCACAAGCCTCACAGGCTGCAGATAGCGATCATCTTTATGGATCCAGATCAGGAAAACCGAGCCGGTGTACACAAAGTCATCAGCTACAACATGATCTTTCGAAAAATTGGAAGCGATTTTCACGCCTGTTTGCGCCGCGAAACGCCATTGCTCATTTAACTTGAAGGTATAGCCAAGACTTCCGGTGAAAGATTGAAAACGGTTAAGATCGGTAGTCCTGAAGAATTCAGAATCCCGGTAAAGAAAATTTACATTGCGGTACTCCAATCCCGGCACCAGATAAGCGCTTTTGTCATTCAGCTTAATGGGCACATGTATAAAACTGCGGAACCTCCTGAAGGAATTATCGGAACCTCGCTGCGGAAACCAGGTGTATTCTACCCGGGCCAGATCGGTAAGCTGGGAGTGCGCTGGCGTAAGTACTGCCAAAAACAAGAACAGGAAAAATACTTCAGCTTTCCTGCCCATCGTCTTCCTTTTTTTCGACGGAAGGTCTTTCCGGATAAAACATGTGCACATCCCTTTGAGGAAAAGGAATACTGATATCGTTCAACCTGAATTTCTTATCGATTCTGAACCTCAGATCACTTTTGACCTTGGGATCTACAAAACTGTCAGCTGTATAAAAATGAAGGGCAAACAGCAGAGCAGAATCCCCAAATTCCTCAAAAAGGACGAAGGGTTCAGGATTCTTCAAAATTCCTTTTTGTTCCATGGCACAATCTACTAAAACATGCCTGACTTTTTCCGTATCGCTGCCATAGGCCACCCCTACCTTGACAGATTCCCGTGTAGTTTTATGGTTCTGGGTATAGTTGAAGACCACATCACTAATAAACTTATGATTGGGTATGATCATTACTTTATCGTCGCGGGTAAGAGCGCGGGTGGTGCGGAGTTTGATCTGAAAGACCCGACCCACACGGCCTTCCATTTCAATAATATCGCCCACCAGCAGGGATTTGTCGAGAATGATAAAAATACCGCCAATAATATCCTGAAAGAGCTCCTGCAAAGCAAGACCAATTCCCACGAAAAGCGCAGCCGAGGCAGTTAGGAGAATAGTGACGTCTATTCCCATAGAATTTAGCGTCACCAGGATCACCGCCACATAAACAAAGTACTTGATAAACTTGAAAATGCTTACGAATTTCGCCTGATCATCCTTTATAAGCTTGTTCGTAATAAACGAGCGGATAAGCCTTAGCAGAATACTTGTTGCCACAAAAGCAAGCACCATGAGAAGGATCAATTCTACAGTGATTACTATGGCATGTTGATCATCTACCCTATAGGTGAAGATTTCGGCATTCCAGAAATCCTTTATAGCTCCCCAAATATCATCCCTGACGACACCTTTGATATTTTTAGCAGCTTCCTGGGGCATTTCTTAGTATTTAAGCCATTTGTAGAGTTCTTTGTAGGTAGGTTTCTTTCCGTACATCAATATTCCCACACGGTAGATCTTGGCCGCCAGCCAAAGCACACCAATATTGGTCAAAACAAGAATACCTATGGAAAGAGCCAGCTCCCACCATGGCACTCCAAACGGAATGCGCATCAGCATTACGATGGGTGAGGTAAGAGGGATCATCGAAAAGATCGTGGAGACACTGCCCCCGGGATTCTCGATCACCGCGAAAAAACCTACATAAATCCCGAGCATCAACGGCAGGATCACCGGGAACATGAACTGTTGCGTGTCGGTCTCGCTATCTACAGCCGCTCCAATGGCAGCATAAATGGCACTGTACAAAAAGTAGCCACCCATAAAGTAGATCACGAAAAATATTATCAGACTAAGAATAGGCAAATTGGTAATATCGACGAGGATCTGCGCCATTTCAGGTTTTGACAGCTGCTGCAGACTTTCCTGCGCCGGGGTATCAACAGCCATAAGATCTACCCCCAGAAAAACAGAAACTCCATACAAGAGAATTCCCCCCACGACTACCCATATGCTGAATTGGGTAATTCCCGCAAGGGATGTTCCCAGGACTTTCCCCATCATTAACTGGATAGGTTTCACCGACGAAACGATGATTTCGATAATACGGTTGGTCTTTTCTTCGATCACGCTGCGCATTACCATATTTCCGTAAATAATAATGAACATCATCAGCAGGTATCCGGCAGCACCCCCAAAGAACATCTTGATATAGCTCGACATTTTGGACGTTCGTTCGCCGGCAAAATTTTCGATCTGCACATGTACATTGGCCTTAGCCGCGTCTATCTCTGCCACATCAACTCCGCGGGCCACGAGTTCATGACGCGTAAGCTTATCGGCAATAGTTTTTTCAATCTGCTGAATGGTTCCAAGCCCGGGAGATTCTTTCCCGTAGAATTGTACTGCCCCGGCCAGTTCAGCATCACTTTCAGTCTTAGGAATATAAATAAGTCCGAAGTAATCGTGGTCTTTTACATTCTGCTTGGCCTGCTCCAGGCTTTCATCAGAAAAGTTCAGATATTGGGTCTGGTCGGTATTGTGGAATTCCGAAGCGAAAATGCCGGTTTCATCATAAAGACCAATAATTCGTTCTTCGCTGCTGTTGAGCATGCTCAGGTAAGCGATAAGCATGATCATACCTACCAAAATCAGCGGACTCAAAAAGGTCATGATCACAAAGGTTCTGTTTCGTACCCTTGCCAGGTATTCCCGCTGTATTATGAGCTTTAAATTACGCATTCTGAGTTACGGTTTTAATAAAAATGTCGTTCACCGAAGGAATTACCTCTACAAAATAGTTCACCTCTCCCTTCCTGGTAAGATACTGAAGGAGGTCGTTGGGCGATTCTGAATCTTTCAGTTTAATACTGAGCTTCAGGTCGTCATGAATGCTTTTGAAAGTGGCCTTTCCAACCTCGAATTTCTGCTGAAGTTCGGCCAGCAAAACTTCTTCATTCACTGCATCAAGACCCACATCGTAAGTATTCGATTTATATTCCCGTTTGATCTCTGAAACCTTTCCGTCAAGTAATTTGTTCGATTTATAGAGAAGAGCCATATAATCGCATAATTCTTCCACGCTTTCCATGCGGTGCGTTGAAAAGATTATAGTGGCGCCTTTCTCCTTCAGCTCCAGGATTTCGTCCCTTATAATATTAGCATTCACCGGATCAAACCCACTAAAAGGCTCATCAAAAATCAACAATTTTGGACTGTGAAGCACGGTGATCACAAATTGGACTTTTTGCGCCATTCCCTTGGAGAGTTCCTGAATTTTTTTGTCCCACCAATCCATTATCCCGAGCTTATCGAACCAATAATGCAACCTTTCTTTGGCATCGGCTTTAGAAAGACCTTTAAGACGTGCCAGATAAAGCGCCTGCTCGCCAACTTTCATCGACTTATAGAGTCCGCGTTCCTCGGGCAAATACCCTATATGCGCAATATCGTTGGGATGAAGCGGCCTGTTATCAAGATATACCGTGCCTTCATCGGGCATGGTGATCTGGTTGATAATTCTTAAAAGAGTTGTTTTTCCGGCTCCGTTAGGGCCCAGCAGGCCAAATATACTACCACGGGGGACCTGGATAGAGACATTATTGAGTGCAGTAAAATCGCCAAAACGCTTGTAGATGTTTTCTGCTACCAAAAGATTTTCCATAAAATGTAATTCCAGAAGGCTGTAAAGGTATTGAAATCGCCTGAGACTGCTTTTGGATTAAGAAGATTTTATAATTTCAGGCTACCACTAAAAACAAAACCCACCCTTAACAGTGTCAAGGATGGGAAAAAAATTGCTATGAAAAAGAAAAATTATCACTAAAAGATTTAGTGATACTCAAATATAATAAAATTATCTTAAAATTGGTGATCTTAAGAAAACATATCTTTAACTTTTTCAAAAAAGGATTTATCGCTTTTCTCAGGATTTGGCTGAAAATTGTCATCATCTGCCATTCGCTCAAAAAATTCTTTTTGTTCCTTGGAAAGTGTCCTTGGCGTCCACACATTCACGTGCACCAAGAGGTCACCTTTTCCGTAGCCATTAAGACTGGAAATACCTTTACCGCGTAACCGCAGAATCTTACCAGACTGCACTCCTTCTTCCACCTTTATACGGACTTTACCGCTCACAGTGTCGATCTCTCTTGAAGAACCCAGGGCTGCTTCAGAGAAGCTAATATACAGGTCGTAGTGCAGGTTATCTCCCTCGCGTTGAAGGCTGGCATGCTCTTTTTCTTCGATGGCAACCAGAAGATCCCCTGGAATTCCATTGCCGGGAGCGTCATTCCCTTTTCCGGAAACCTTAAGCTGCATCCCGTCTTCAACCCCTGCGGGTATTTTGATGGAAACGGTTTCTTCCTTCACCTTAAGACCTTGTGCATCGGCATCATCTGGCTTTTGATCAATGATCTGGCCCGATCCGCCACAGGTGGTACATGGAGAAGCTGTTTGCATTCTACCTAAAATAGTATTGGTCACGCGGGTCACCTGCCCTGTACCCTTACAGGTGCTACAGGTTTTGTAGGTAGTGCCCGGAGCCTGAACTTTTCGCTTCACCTTGATCTTCTTCTCAACCCCATTGGCTATTTCCTCAAGGGTCAAAGAAACCCTGATCCTAAGGTTACTGCCTTTGGCACGTCGCTGACCTCCGCCAAAGCCGCCCCCGAAACCGGAAAATCCGCCGCCGAAGCCTCCGCCAAAGATATCGCCGAACTGACTAAAGATATCGTCCATATTCATGCCGCCGCCTCCGCCGAAGCCACCTCCGCCTTCAAAGGCCTGGTGACCAAACCTGTCATAGCGGGCTCTCTTATCTTCATTGCTCAAAACTTCATAAGCTTCCGCAGCTTTTTTGAACATATCTTCAGCTTTGGTATCACCGGGATTCTTATCGGGGTGATACTCAATAGCCTTTTTGCGATATGCCTTCTTAATATCGGCTGTTGAAGCGTTTTTACTCAGTCCTAATATTTCGTAATAATCTTCTTTCATGGTATCTTTTTGCGGGTTCTAAGCCTCTAATTATTTTCCGGTTACAACTTTTGGATAGCGAATAATACGCTCCCCAAGTTTGTAACCTCTCTCCACCACATCAACTATCTTGCCTTTAAGGTCGTCTGATGGTGCAGGGATTTGTGTGATGGCCTCGTGAATATCGGCATCAAAAGCGTCTCCTTCCTGAACATTCATAGGCTCAAGGCCTTTGCTGCGAAGGGTTTCGCTGAATTTATTGTGGATGAGTTCTACTCCTTTAAGAAGATCATTCTCTTCGGTAGTTTTTCTTATTTCGTTCAGAGCACGGTCAAAGTCGTCCAGTACAGGCAACATGGCTGACATCACTTCCTGATTGGCAGTCTTGAAAAGTTCCAGTCTTTCTCTGGAAGTACGTTTTTTGTAATTCTCAAATTCAGCAAAAAGACGCAAAAATTTATCTTTCTCTTTTTGCACGTCTTCTTTGAGTTGCTCGGTTTCTGAGGGTTGCTGGGATTTTCCATCAGCTGATTCCTCTTTCTCTTCCACTTCTTCGATGGCCTTGTCAATTGCATCTTCAACCTGGTCCTTTACCGGGCTGTTTTCGTTTTCAGATATATTCTTCTTCTTTTTACTCATTTTTTCTTGCGTTTACGTACGTGCACATTTAGACAAAAGTATTGCCAATAATGACTGAATGTCAAAATGTCACCAGCTAATTTTAGTATTTCCTTATGATATTCAGCACCGCTCCCCTGTTCATTGTAGGGCAGCAAAAAAAGGAAATTTTCAGAAGAATGAAAATACCTTCGGAGCTGTTTTCTGAATATATTCTGAAGAATAGCACCGGTGGTGAGGGAAGCCACCCCATTTTGGTGTTCTCTTAGAGGCCGTCACCAGGTGGCTGCTTTTTTTAGTCAAGTAGATCGTTCAATGCACGCGGAAGGTTTTTGTATTGGAATTGGTAACCGGTGGCCTCAATCTTATCGTTGCTCACCAGTTGACTTGACAGCACGATATGCGACATTTCTCCCAGAAAAGTCTTTAGAGCAAAAGCAGGAACGTTCGGAAGCCAGAGCGGCTTACCCATCTGCTTGGCTACTTCCCGAACCATTTCCTTATTGGTGACGGGATTTGGAGCCACCGCATTGTAAACCCCTTCCAGTTTCTTTTCCAGCGCATGTAGAAAAATTCCTGCCACGTCGTCAATATGTATCCATGACTGCCATTGCTTGCCATTTCCCAGGGGCGCCCCAACATTGAAAGCCACCGGTTCCTTGAGTTTCTCCAGCATTCCGCCTTTTTTCGCCAAAACCAATCCAATCCTCAGCTTGGCTACGTCAAGTCCTATATCCTTAAAATTATCTACTGCCGCCTCCCATTTTACGACCACTTGTCCCACAAAGGAATCATCTACTCCTTTGTCCTCTTCTGAATAAAGTTTTTGAAGAGAACTGGGATAAATTCCTATGGCGCTGGCTGAAATGAAATGCCCAATATGATGCTCGTGCCTCTGGAGGGTCTCGAAAAGAAGTTTGGCGGTTTGGGTCCTGCTTTCAACAATGACCTTTTTATTAGTCTTGGTCCACCGCTGGGCGATACTGGCTCCCACGAGGTTGATGATCGCATCTACACCTTCAATGGCTTTAGGGTCCATTTCCCCTTTTTCAGGATCCCATAAAAATCCCTGGTAATCTGGATTGTGTTCTAATTTCTTTTTGCTGGTGGTAAGATAATTTATTTTTATTCCTTTCTCATGACACAGCTGCGTTACATGAGATCCTATCAAACCTGTAGCTCCGGTAATTAATACACGCATCTTTTTATTTACAATATACGGAGGGCTGTAAGCCTTGACTAATTTTTATAAGAGGTTTAACAAACCTGAAGCTCAGCCTTTAGTAGCTCTCAGCATTTCCCGCTTTCCTGGAGGTCCCGGCAGCCGTTCTACCAAAAATCCTACTGCCTGCATCGCCCGCCGCACGCTTCCTTTAGCCGCATAAGTAACCAGCACGCCTTGTGGCTTCATCGCGCTGTACATGATCTTAAATATCTCTTCGGTCCACAATTCAGGTTGGACGCGTGCGCCGAAAGCGTCAAAGTAGACAAGGTCAAATTGGTCTTTTTTCTCTATTTCCTGAAACTTCTTCTGCTCTTTTGTAAGGCTGAAAAAAGTCGTAATTTCGAACTCCTGCTCCCAGCCCGTTTCATGCATTTTCAACAGGATCTCCTTTTTATCTTCTTCGGAAACAACCTCAGCGTAATTCAGATCTTGTAGTTCAGCTGCAGCTATTGGATAGGCTTCTACGCCAGTATAATTTACCTTCAGCTGAAGTTTTTCAGCCCGCAAGGCGGTAAGAAAAGCATTCAGGCCCGTTCCGAAGCCAATCTCCAGGATAGAAACTTCGCTTTTAGGCTGTTGTTCCAGATAAAAATCCAGTCCCGTTTTCAGAAAAACATGCAGCGCCTCTTGTACCGCCCCGTGTTTGGAATGGTATTGTTCATCCCATTCCGGTAAGTGAATGGTCACCGAACCGTCGCCTGTCTTGATTATCTTTCTTTCCATTTCTTCCTTTTTTACACCGCGAAATTAAACCCCGGCATGAACTTTTCCCTTTATTGGGCTCACGAACCGCTTATGAAAGGCTGCCAAATTTACCAAAACTTTAGACTTCCATTTTGCTTTTATTTCGGTAAATTTGTGTGATTAAAACCAACCAAGAAATGAAAGATCATACCGCTACCATTGATATTGTAAAATCACCTACCTCAAAAATCGATCAGACTGATTTCAGCAACCTGGCCTTCGGACAGGTTTTTACAGATCATATGATGGAGTGTGATTATAAAAACGGCGAATGGCAAACTCCTAAGATCCGGCCCTATGGCCCTATCTCACTGGATCCTTCTGCCAAAGTCTTCCATTACGGACAGGCCGTTTTCGAAGGAATGAAAGCCTATAAGGACGAAAAAGACCACATCTGGCTCTTCAGACCCGATGAAAACTTCAGAAGAATCAACAAATCCAGCGAACGACTGGCCATTCCTGAATTCCCTGAAGAATACTTTTTTGCTGCGCTGGAAGAGCTGTTGAAATTGGAGAAGGACTGGATCAAAAAAGGCTTCGGAAATTCACTGTACATCCGTCCTTTTGTGATCGCTACCGAGAAAGGCGTTTCTGCGGCTCCTGCCAAAGAGTACAAATTCATGATTCTCTGCTCTCCCGCCCAGGCTTACTATAGCGGCGAGGTAAGAGTTCAGTTTATAGAAAAATACAGCCGCGCTGCCGATGGTGGTGTAGGTTATGCCAAAGCGGCAGGAAACTATGCAGCCCAGTTCTTCCCTACCAACCTGGCCAAAGAAGAAGGTTACCAGCAGGTGATCTGGACCGATGCAAATACGCACCAATACCTCGAGGAAGCAGGAACCATGAACATTTTCTTCAGGGTTGGCGACAAACTTATAACCGCGCCTACCAGCGACCGTATTCTTGACGGGGTGACCCGAAAAAGTGTGATCGCCATGGCCGAGGAATTCAATATTCCGGTTGAAATACGCCGGGTAACGGTAAAAGAAATCGTAGAAGCAGCCGAAAAAGGAGAACTTAAAGAGATGTTTGGCTCTGGTACCGCAACCGTTATTAATCCTATTGTGGGATTCGGCTATGCAGGACAAAAATATGAACTTCCAAAATTGGAGGATTCCTATGCCCGCTTCTTTAAGGATAAGCTAATGAAGATCCAGTATAACCAGGCCGAAGACAAATTTGGCTGGAGGTATCCTATAACTGAATAGAATTTCGCTTTCCTAAAGCTTATTTAGGCGGAAATAATACCGGAAGCCTGTAATGCATTTCATTTTCAGGTTTTCCGGAAGGGTTTGCGCGGCTAAAGATCAGGTAACCTCTTTCGTCGTCAGGAGCTTTGAATTCGAGTTTTCCGGAAAAAGGTACAAAGTCTTCTGTCATCCAGTTTCCTTCGGTTTTTATGACAGACTGTGCCAGAGCTTTGCCATCTTTATCAACCAGCTTTACGGGCGCCTGGGCTTCAAAGAACCAGGTGCCTTTAGCTTTACCTTTTATTTCAAGAGGAGAGGTAACTTCAATATTGGGCAGCGGCTTTTTTACCTCGAGGAAATTGGATGCTGTTTTCTTTTCTGAAAAATCACCTCCTGTTTTGAGCGTCTGAAGGGCTTTAAGCAATTCTGCTTTTCTCGCCGCATCCACTTGTCCGCTATAAACAAGCCGGTCATTCCCTCCCATCTCCTGGCATTCGTTAAGCGGCTTGGTCTTACCCGTTTTTCCGTCGAGACATTCCGCCTGAAAATCGTTGATTTTAAAGTGAATATAAATCACGCCATTCCGCCCCCAGCTGTCCGGTTGCTCCTTCAGTTGCAGGCACATGGCCCAGGCCTTTCCATTTTTCAACAGGTAAACTTTCGATTCCTCCTGGTCAAATTTCTCTTCCGAAGATAAAGAGCCCTTCCATTCCTTAAGAGAAATTTCGTCTCCTGAAGGCCCGTCCACCCCATAACCCTTCGGTAGAAAAGCGATGTAACCCAGCGAAGGCTGTTCGTGAATCGCAAATGGCGGATTTTTACCCGAAGCTGGATTATAGAGATTGATGACTGGCATCTCTCCTGCCAATTTGCTTTCCAGAATTGCCATAGACGCAGGAAATTTCAGAGAAAATGAAAACCTGTTATTGGAATAATCTTCCAGAGAAGTGGAAGATGCAGAATTCGTTCTTTTCTGTGGACTTTCTGTTTTCCCTGTGGCATCTTCCGCAGTATTATTTTTCTCCTGATGCTGCTTACAAGAAATTAGCACAATACACAGCAACAGAAAGCAAAATCTAAATCTCATGTTTTTCTTTTAAAATATAAAAAATGAAAAACGTGAGATTTAAAGATGTCATAAAAAGTAGCGGAGAAATATTAAAATTAAGGATTTCTGGCTATTCCTCCAGGATTTTCCCAATATCAGGTTTGAAATAATTGGGACCTTTCAGGACTTTGCCGTCTTCCCGGTAGATCGGTTTTCCATCGGCGCCGAGCTTGCTCATATTACTGCTTTGTATTTCTTCAAAAACTTCTTCAATTTTATGCTGCATCCCGTGTTCTATAATAGTGCCGCAAAGAATATAGAGCATATCACCAAGCGCGTCGGCCACCTCGGCAAGATCATTCTCATTCGCGGCCTGCAAATATTCTTCGTTTTCCTCCTTCATTAGGTTATACCGCAGTAAATTCTTCGCATCCCCAAGATCTGCAACCGGAGTTTTACCAACCCCAAGGCCAAAAGCGCGATGAAATTTCTCCACTGCTTCTATTCGTTTTTTCATAAGATTTCGTTCTTAAAAAGATTAACTTTGCCCAAAAATAACCAAAAATGTTTTCGACCGGACAATTGATATTTGCGGCCATTTTTGTGGTAGCCTTCGTATTTATAATCGCCTTTAGCTACCGGAAAGATAAAAATATTCACCGCAAACATTACCGGGGCAGTCTATTGGTGCTCGTGGTTTTTCTCCTCTTCATTGCTCTGCTTTTTGTGCTTAAAAGCGTACTCAACAAGTAATTCTATTTTCAAATTTCTTTGCTGAATAAAATTCTTCTTCAAAAAGGGAATTTCAGCCTCCTTGCTTCAGAATACCAAAAACAGGGAGCAGATCGATGAAGATTTCATCGGAAAGGCTGATTTTCCAGTACCTGCAGCAATTAGCATCCTTCAAAATTACTATATTAGCCTTGTAAATATTTGCAACCCATGAAAATAATAAAATACGTCCTTTTCTTATTACTTATCCTCATCATTGCTGGTTCCATCTATGTAGCCACCAAAGATGGTGACTATCAGATAGAACGAACGGAAGTAATGAAAGCCCCTCGGGAAGTTGTATTTAATGAAGTGAATAATTATCAAACCTGGGGCGCCTGGGATCCGTGGGCGCGTGAAGCGGATGATATGGTAATGAACTTCGAAGAAAAGACCAGCGGTGAAAATTCCGGCTACTCATGGCAAAGTGAGAGCATGGGAGATGGCAGCATTCATACTGTTGAAGCCACTCCTTTTTCCTCTATTCATCAAAAGTTAAGTTTCGAGACCTCCTTCGGAAAATCAACCAGCGACGTGTACTGGAATTTCGAACAAATTTCCAATGACAGCACCAAAGTGACCTGGGGAATCAAGGGAGATCAAAGCTTCATGGAAAAACTGGCTTTTACCCTGAAGGACCAATCCCTTACCGAAATGGTTCAGCCTATGCTGGAGAAAGGGCCTTAACAATCTCGAAGAAGAAATTTCCAAAAAAATGGAAGTCTATTCCATCAATGTAGATGGCGTCATTCAGCACGGCGGCGGTTATTATATGTACACCACCACTGCCAGTAAAATAAGTCAGGTGACTCAGAAAATGACAAAGATGAAGGCCGAAGTTTCTTCCTATATGGAGCAGAACAATATTGAAAAGAACGGGAGTGCCTTTGTTTTATATAATGAATGGAATGAAAGGAGTAATAACGCTATCTTTTCGGTTGGTATTTTTACGCCCAGTGAAGTGATCACCCCTGCCGAAAGCGAAATTCTCACCGGGTTTCTTCCAAATCAAAAAGTATTGAAGACTACATTAAAAGGCGATTTTGATAACCTGAAAGAAGCCTGGGATAAAGCCTACAGCTACATTCAGGAGAACGGACTTCAGGTAAATGAAGACGGCAGACCCTTTGAAGTACACGTTACCGACCCCGAAAAGGAGCCGAACCCTGCCAACTGGATCACCCAAATCTATATTCCTGTTAAGGAGCAAAACCCTTCCCCTGAACTATGATCAAAAATGCGATTTTGGTCTTTCTGGGAGGCGGTCTTGGAAGTATTTTCCGCTACCTCATCAGCAAGGCCCTTAATAATACAGCCCTTTCTATTCCTTACGGAACGCTTACCGCGAATATCCTCGGAAGCCTCATTATTGGTTTCGTTCTTGGAACAGCCATAAAGTATGACAGCCTCAACTCCTCGCTCTATTTACTCTTCGGAGTTGGCTTTTGCGGAGGCTTTACCACTTTTTCCACTTTTGCCTTTGAAAATCAGGCACTTTTACGCTCCGGAGATTACTTTCACTTCGGGGTTTATGCCTTCGGAAGTCTTTTATTGGGGATTTCGGCTGTAATTTTTGGCATTTTCTGCTCAAAATTCGCCTAACCCGCTCTCCTTTTTTTGAAATTCCAACAAAATAAGTGTCATTTTAAAAACAACCCCTAAATTTTTAGGGGTTGTTTTTATTTTATTCACATTAATTAAGCTATGAACCCCTATTTTTTTAGGGGCTGTATGATAATTTTATACATTTACTTCAGTATAAAACTCATATTGATGAAAAAAATTGAAGCAATTATCAGAAAGTCCAAATTCGATGAAGTAAAGAAGGCTCTTCACGACACCGAAGTAAATTTTTTCAGTTACTGGGACGTCACCGGGGTAGGAAATGAAAAACACGGAAGAGTTTACCGTGGGGTTTCCTACAGCACCAGCGACATTCAGCGCAGAATCATTTCAGTAGTTGTAAGTGACGAATTCCTGGACAGGACCATTAAAGCCATTATAGACTCGGCCTACACCGGTCATGTGGGCGATGGCAAAATATTCGTCATACCCGTCGAAGCCGCTTACCGGATAAGAACCAAAGAAGACGGACACGAATCCCTTCAATAACCACACTTCAGATTCATCCCAAAACAATTATTAACCAAGAAGAACAATTTCAAAGATGGAAGTAAACGCTGTTTTAGACTTAATGTGGATCATTATATGCGGAGTGCTGGTTTTCTTTATGCAGGCCGGTTTTACCCTCGTAGAAGTAGGATTCACCCGCGCAAAAAATTCAGGAAATATAGTAATGAAGAATCTTATGGACTTCGTGATAGGATCATTAGGATTCTGGACGATCGGGTACACTCTCATGTACGGATCTTCCATAGGAAGTTTTATAGGAATGCCGCATCTTTTTTACAATGTGAGAGAGGATATGCACAACCTTTTCTTTCAGACGGTTTTCTGTGCTACTGCCGCAACGATAGTATCGGGAGCAATCGCCGAAAGAACTAAATTCTCGGCTTACCTTATATTCTCCCTGCTTATTACAACCCTTATCTACCCTATTTCAGGACATTGGGTATGGCAGGGTGACGGCTGGCTCTCCAATCTCGGATTTATAGACTTCGCCGGATCTTCTGTAGTACACTCCCTGGGTGGATGGGCTGCTCTTGTTGCTGCCACTCTCGTAGGACCGCGTATAGGAAAATACACCAAAGATGGAAAATCAAATGCGATCCCGGGACACAATATGATGTACGGGGCCTTGGGAGTTTTTATCCTGTGGTTAGGCTGGTTTGGCTTCAATCCTGGTTCTGAACTTGCCATCTCGGGCGAAAGCGCTTATAACGTGGCAGGAATAGTAATTACTACGAACCTGGCTGCGGCTGCCGGTGCGGGAACCTCCCTTTTCCTTACCTGGATCAGGTACGGAAAAGCCGATCTTTCAATGACCCTCAACGGCGCTCTTGCAGGATTGGTAGGTATTACGGCGGGCTGTGCGGCGGTGAGCCCTATGGGTGCATTCTTTATAGGAATTATCTCAGGCCTGGCCGTTGTATTTTCTATTGAATTTGTAGATAAAGTACTAAAAGTAGATGATCCTGTGGGTGCAATTTCTGTACACGGCGTGGTTGGCGCTATTGGAACCCTTTGTGTAGGGCTTTTCGCCAAAGATGGCGGCTTGTTCTACGGAGGAGGCTTTCACCAGCTGGGAATCCAGGCGGTAGGCGTAGTCGCTATAGGCGCCTGGGCCATCATAGCTTCTTTCATCGTGTTGTTTATTCTGAAGAAAACAATTGGTCTTAGGGTTTCTGAACTCGAAGAACTCGAAGGATTGGATATTCACGAGCACGGAATAGATGCTTATCCCGAATTTGGCACAGCAGCCCAGGATAAATAACCCGGACCAACTAATAAGAGAAAAAAGGAGCGCTTGGCGGAGCGCTCCTGACGATCTCTTCAAAACGAGCCACAGTTCAACCTTCTATTAATCAAACCAAGCATTCGTTATGAAAACAATCTCGAACAAAAATATCAGAAAAATTCTAATTACAGCCTCCCTTGGGCTGTTGAATCTGGGACTATCTGCCCAGGAAACCGAAGAACCCACCTCCGTTTTATCCAATTTCAGCATTAGCGGTTCAGTCGATGCCTATTTTCGCGCTAATTTCAACGGCCTGAACAAATATGAATACGATGCGAATGGCGATGTTATAGGAATCCCCCAGGCCCCGGCAACTTCTTTTGCCAACGATCCCGGCTTTTCTTTCGGGATGGCAAATGTCATCCTTGGCTATCAAGGAAATAAGGTAGGATTTGTAGCCGATCTTGTTTTTGGTCCCCGCGGAGAAGACGCTGTATTTCTTTCGGGACCCTCCACCAATACGGTGAATCAGCTGTATGTCTATTACCAGATCAGCGATAGGGTCAAGCTCACTTTTGGTAACTGGAACACTTTCCTTGGCTACGAGGTGATCTCGCCGGTGGGGAATTTCAACTATTCCACTTCCTATATGTTTTCGTACGGGCCATTTTCGCATACGGGCCTGAAGGCCGATATTGCTCTAAGCGATCACTGGAGCGCTATGCTGGCAGTGATGAATCCTACCGACTGGACCGAATTTAATCCTTTCGGATTGTATTCCTTCGGAGGACAGCTGGGTTACACTAATGACTCCGGAAGTGCCTATCTGAATGTACTCTATGGGCAACAGGCGCCTGATTCTGAAGACACTTTTCAGATCGACCTCACCACCGGCTGGGATCTTACCGATGCCTTCTATTTAGGATTGAATACGACATATAACACCACCGATGGCACAGGATTTTACGGAGCTGCACTTTATCCCCAGTACCAGACTTCCGATAATTTTGCCCTTGGGTTAAGAGCCGAATATTTCAAGGAATTGAAAGACGGAGGCGTAGTATATGGCGCCAATACCCGTTCGGTGGAATTTACCCTCACCGGAAACTACACCGTTGGAAGTTTGATCATAAAACCTGAATTGCGTCTGGACAGCATTTCAGATGATGTATTTATAGATCCCGACCTGCAGCCAATTGACAATCTTTCTTCATTTGTATTGGCAGCAGTGTATTCTTTTTAAGAAAGAAGAAAATTAATGATCGCCGAATTTCTTGACGCCTACTGGGATAGCGATCTGCAGATTGTTCTCTTCAGGAGGGATGGGGCAGGAAAACTCAGCACTGTAAGCGCAGTAAGGATTGTACGCTTTATTGAAATCAATAGTTATGGAATCACCCTCCGGTATCCTTAAGTCCAAATACCGTCCACCGGAGTAGGTGGTTTCGCCATTGGTTTTATCTGTAAATGGCAGAAACAAATAATCGTAATATTCGGGATATGAAAGTAATAGCTACTTAAGATGAAAAAGAAGGATTTACTTTTACCCAGTGCTAATCCCATTTATCAAAACGCTTCATTACAGATTCATTAAGGATATGGTCTCTTTTATCTGCCTGCCTTAATCCAGTTTGAATTTCTTCCTGTTCTTCTTTGGACATTTCACTCCACCAGTCTTCTTGTTCTTCTTCAAAAACCTCTTTAAGTCTGACTAAGAGACTTTCTTTTTGTGTTTGCAGTAGAAGATCAATTAATTCTAACTTTCTGGCTTCTATACTCATAGGAGTGCATTTTATTTACTACAAATATACCTTTTTATCGGCAAAGAATATGCTAAGATCACCAAAGCACACTAAACAAGAGAATGAGATCAATGCTCGCCGAATTTCTTGACTCCTACTGGGATAGCGATCTGCAGATCGTTCTCTTCAGGAGGGATGGGGCAGGAAAACTCAGCACTGTAAGCGCAGTAAGGATTGTACGCTTTATTGAAATCAATAGTTATGGAATCACCCTCCGGTATCCTTAAGTCCAAATACCGTCCACCGGAGTAGGTGGTTTCGCCATTGGTTTTATCTGTAAATGGCAGAAACAAATAATCGTAATATTCGGGATCCGAAAGCAACTGCTGACTTTGGTAAAGATTAAGCTTGTACTTTTTCCCCTTCAGCTTAAAATAAGCCTCGCCATACTTCACATAGATTGGCACCCTGTCGGTGGTCGTAGGCATCGCAAAAGGTGCTTCGGAAGGAGTTCTCACAAATTTCGCCTCCACTACATAATTGGTATCAGCAGGGAAAAAATCCAGTCCTTTGAAGTGCAAACGGTCTTTATCTGAAAGCGGGGATTCTTTCGGGCTGCGGAATTCAGCATTAAGTCCGCGCTGAAACTCCCTTATATTCTGAATCTTATTATCCTGGGAAAAACCCACCGAAAAAGTAAAGAATAGAAGAAAAAGGATTGGTAAAGTTCTCATTGGGGTCATCTTTAAAAAAGTAAACCTATACTTTTATTTCATTATCAAAGTTAAAAAAATAAAAATCTTCTGGAAATTCATCTAATTTTGGGACTCATTTTTATCAAATGTTTCGCAGCCTTTACCGCTCCTATATTGGATCTTTTAGTGATTTAAGAAAAGAAATCTGGCTGCTGGCCCTTATCACCCTCATCAACAGAGCCGGCACCATGGTTATCCCTTTCCTGTCACTCTACCTGACTCAAAGCAGAGGCTTCACACTCGAACAGGTTGGATGGATTCTCAGTTTCTTCGGCCTGGGCTCGGTGACCGGTTCCTGGCTTGGTGGCAAACTTACCGACAGTATTGGGCATTACAAGACCATGGCCGGCAGCCTTCTCATTTCAGCGTTTTTCTTTATTCTGCTGCAGTTTCCGGTTTCTTTCTGGGCCATCTGCGCCGGAATTTTTATGGTGATGTGTGTCGCAGATGCCTTTCGCCCCGCCGTATTTGTGGCTATTGCCGCTTACAGCAAACCGCAAAACAGAACCCGATCGGTCACCTTGATAAGATTGGCCATTAATTTAGGCTTTTCCGTAGGTCCCGCCATAGGCGGACTCATTATCGCTAAAGGCGGCTACGGCGGACTTTTTTGGGTAGACGGTATTACCTGTTTTATTGCCGGCCTTCTGCTCATAAAATTATTGCACCCTAAAAAGGCGCTGGAGAATGAGAAACAGATAAATCTCAACCCGCAAACCGTGTTAAAGGACAAGCCCTATCTCATTTTTATTGGTGCCATGATACTTTTCGGCTTTATTTTCCTCCAGTATTTTTCGACTATGCCCTTGTTTTATTCTGAAGCACATCACCTTGATGAGCAGGAGATCGGTTTGCTGCTGGGGCTGAACGGACTGGTGATCTTTCTTTTTGAAATGCCGCTAATTAAATTCCTCGAGAGTAGAAAAGCTACTGCAGTTACACATGTGATGGGAGGAGTTTTCCTCACAGGCCTTAGTTTTCTCGCAGTGAATCTCTCCGGCTGGACAGGAATTCTGGTCGTGGGAATGCTGCTCGCTACTTTTGGAGAAATGATCGCTTTCCCTTTCAGTAACAGCTTTGCCCTGCAACGTGCCGACAAAGGAAAACAAGGTTCTTACATGGCCTGGTACAGCATTGCCTTTTCCATAAGCCATATTTTCGGGCATAATTCAGGAATGCAGCTCATCGCCCATTTCGGCTTCAGCTTCACCTGGTATTTTATGCTAGCCCTAGCAGCTCTTTGTATGGGACTACTGTTAATGCTGAAGATGCTGCTGAAGAAAGAGGTAAATTAATCCAGGCTGGGCTGGTAATATTTGGATTCCCCAAGATACTTATGAATCAGTTCATTATACTCCGGGCTTAATTTGAGATCGAGAATACCCTCTATATTGTAGAGCGCATCAATGTCGTCATAGCCCGTCTTCAGCAAATCTTCCAGGTACAGCATAGCAGTTTTATAATCGCCGTCATGGCCGGCAAGAGCTATTATATTGAGATAAGCTTCCGGATCATTCTTGGCTATCACAGTTCTCAAAACACTCGCCAGAATCTTAAGATCAATACCCGCGCCCGGAGTGGCCTGAATTACCCTGTATCTTTGAAGGCTGGTATTTTTCAAATATCCTTCGAGCCGCGCTACCATTTTTTGCTTTACAGGATCTTCCGATTTCTCCATCTCCTTCAGCTCATCCATCTGAGAAGCCCACCAGCCTACATTCTCAAAATTGGTCGTTGCCAGGTCATATTCCAGGTAAGAATTATACATATCCCGCTTCTGATCTTCCTCGAAAGCCGCGTCGCGGTAGGCCCGCCGTTGCTGGCGGAAGGCTTTCATTCTTCGAAGCTCTTTTAGTTTATCCCTGATCTCATCCTTATATCCAAAATCTTCATATTTATCCTCCATCTGTTCCAGTTGGCGGTATGCCGGGTAATATTCTCTCTTTCTCCTCAGCATTTCGGCATAATCCAGCTCATTTTTATACAATTGCTGTACCGAGACTTGCGCGGTCGAATCGGTTTTTCTCAGGCCCTTTTTAATAGCCTGAAGAGTAAATCCTGCAACAGCATTAGAAAGTACAAAAGTATCGGGCCACTCACCCCTGCCTCCATTAAAGTAATTGATTTCAGAAGGAAAGCCGGCCTTATCGAAGAATTCAACGATATTTTCCATCTCGTAGAAAGCAGGATCTTCATCTCCTACCACCGCACTGAACATGAATGGACTCACTTTAGAAATATAATCAGGATTCAGCCAGGCGTCGCCTACTGCCATCACACCTCCCAAGCCTTTGTAGAGAACCGGAATAGCCGAAGCCACCTGGCCTCCTTCTTTCAGGCCTGCCACATAAACCTGTTTCGTATCTACGGGCAGTGAGGTCAACAGGCGCTTCATGAGCCGCGTCACCTTCGGAACGTTATTCTGAAGAGAATCGCGGGTAAGATCTTCGTTGGAAGCCGCAATGATGTATGACTGATCTTCAGCAATTTTTCTGAAAAGCTGCGCACTCTCCCGGCCTCTCCCCTGCGGATCGAGCACCACCATTAGAGCTGAAGGTTCATCGCCTCTAAAAGACCGCGGAAGGTACAGGGCGAAACTTTCATTGAGGGTATCCTCCACAGGAATCGAGTCGACAACTCTTCCCTTTGGGATTCGCATTTGCTGAGAATAACCAGAGGAAATAAATAAAATACAAAGAAAGAAGCTAAGGAGAGTATGACGATTCATATGCATTTCTTAATACAGTAAAGTAAATATAAGAATTGTTGCGCAATGTACTGAAACGAAAACAGGCTTTATCTCGCGATAAAGCCTGTAACAATCCGTTTTTATATTAAGGGATTCTCCTTATTCTTAGCTTTGTGTTTCCATTTTTGGTTCAGGAAAAAACAGTTTTGCCAACAGAGAGATCACTAATAAATCGGCAAAAATCAGGAACAATACTCTTACTACTTCTATACCGGTAAAGTTTAGTCCGGCGAACCCTGCCAACCCCGTCAACAAGGTCAAGATCAGGAACAATACACTATACTTCTTCATAATTCAATTTTTTTCTTTTAGCCAAAGTTAAGTACAGAGTAGTCGCTTTTTTCCTAAGGAAATTACAATTGAGCCTGAATTAACGAAATGATGGGATCTACTTATTCTTGTGTTAAGATTGCATAGAAAAAGAGGCTGATTTAACAGAAATAAAAGAGGATGGGAAAGGAACTGAAATTGTTCAGGTGGAGTGGGTTCTTTTCTTTACAGGTGCATGCTCTATCACATTCGAAAGAATTATATGGGTTTTGGTTTCCCCGTAAGTGATAAGCTTATCGATAAAAACTTCGAGGTGTGCCTGATCGAAAAGCACTACTTCCATAATAATATTTTCATTTCCGGTAATGCGATAACAATTGATAACCTCTCTGAATTCCCGCACCTTTTCCAGGAAGGGCTTCAGCCTGCCCATAAACGCCCGAAGGGTAATGATAGCCTTCAACTGGTGTCCGGTTTTCTGATAGGAAACTTCTGTAGTATAGCCTTTGATGATGCCGGCATCTTCCATTTTTTTAACTCTTTCGGCAACCGCGGGAGAGCTAAGGCCAATTTCACGGCCAATCTCAGCGAAAGACAGGCGGGCATTATTCTGAAGTCTTTCCAGGATGGACCAGTTCAATTCATCGATTATCATCTTAAAGAAAATTGAGGTAAAATATTTAAAATCGAAGGTAAAAATAAAAAACCACATTCTTATCAAAATCCTTCTCCCTTTGTTTCTCGGTAACTTTATAAAAAATCTGAAGTTGATGGAAAATCTTTTTCCGAATAATGCCTACCAAATGCCGGCTTACCGCAAGGCTCTTGAGATCTTCAAGATCTCCCGTGCCCTTGCCGCTCATTTCAGTGATGGCCGCAATATGATCGAGATGGATATTTCGAGCACTCCTTCGCACCGGTATGCAGGCCTTCTCGTGACTGAATCCCTTCAGCTGGCTCCCGATATCGCTTCAGCAATCAGCACCGGCAGTTCAGAAAAGAGAATGAAGAAGATCAAAAGGATCAGGCGCATTGCCCACAGCCTCAGGAATCAATGTAAAACCCTGGAATTTTCAGGAGTCAAGGAAGTAGAATTCCTCAATTTACTGCGGAATGAAATTACCCATTTTGAGCAACTGATGAATCAGTGGCTTCAGAATATCCAAAATTCGCATTAATTACTGCAGAAGAAAAGCCAGTTTAATTCCTTCTATTAACATATTGGTACCGATGATGGCGATGATAAGTCCCATGATCTTCTCAATTACCACAATCTTGTTCTTACCAATTAGCCGTACCAGGTAATCACTGGAAATGAAGGCGAGATGATTCATAAACATTATCAAAGCCAGCATAGCAATAATGATCACCAGATCTACATAACTGGCAGTAGTAGTAAAGTTCATCGCAGTGACTATAGTACCGGGACCGGCGAGGATGGGGATCGCTAAAGGTGAGATTGAGATCCCTTCGTTAAAGTTGATCTCGGTTTGGTTGTCAATACTGGATTCCTGCGCCCTGATCATTTCAAAACCAACAAAGAAGATCAGAACTCCACCGGTGATCTTAAAGGCCGGAATTGTAATTCCGAAGAGATCGAACACATATTTCCCTAAAATAATAAATCCGGTTACGATCACAAAGGCAGTGAAAGTAGCCTTTTTAGAGATCATCTTCTTCCGCGGCCTGTCGGCCTGCCGGGTAAGACTGATGAAAATGGGGATATTCCCGAAGGGATTATTAATCGCAAAAAACCCGGTAAATACCGCTATGGCAAAGAGCCAGAGATTTTCCATTGAATTTGATCTTTAAGCAATTACTAATTAGTGGATGCATTTTAGAAGGGGCAAAACTACGGGAATTTTAATTTCCCCGAAACAATTTTAGTAGTTAAATTAGCAGGGTAAAACCCTGATTTTCTATAATGTTAGAGAACACTCAAAAACTCCCCATCTATAAGAAAGCGATGCAGATCTACAAGATGGTTAGCCAGATTGTAGAGCTCATTCCCGAAGAGAAAGAATTTTTAAAGCAGACAGCGGAATATATGCTGGCCGATGCTTCTCTAATTCCTGCTAAGATCGCCGGAGCAGAAGCCGGGGAATTATACGATCTGAAAATGGAAAATGCCGCGATCATCAGAAAATCGGCGCGGCAAATCTATGTGCAATGCAATACTTTTCGTGCTGAAGGCTTTAAGGAAACAGAATACCTGGAGGTATTAAGGGATGAAATTGAGGAATTTCGCATCCTCTTTGCTGAATGGGTAAAAACTTTTGACCAGTGGAATTATATAATTGACCGCTGGGGCCTTTTCAATCCGCCGGGAGTGAATTATGACGATAAGGACCCCGATGATGACCTTCCTTTTGACAATCCGTTTGATGGATTTGATGAGGACGATGAAGATGATTGAAGCAGGTCTTCAGGAAAGCCTTAAAAATCCAAAAGCGGGAATTTCAGCTTTGAAATTCCCGCTTTTAACTTTAAGCTTTAAATCTGGAACTTAAACAGATCCAAAGATCGGATTACATATTCCGTCTGTACTGACCTCCCACTTCAAACATCGCGGTAGTGATCTGACCAAGCGAACAAACTTTAGTGGCTTCCATGAGCACTTCAAAGAGGTTCTCATTTGCCACTGCAGCATCTTTGATCTTTTCGAGAGCAGCATCAGCTTTGTCTTCTTTGGCTTTCTGAAGAGTTTCCAGCGTCTTGATCTGGTTTTGCTTTTCATCTTCGGTAGCACGAATTACCTCTCCCGGTGTCACGGTTGGAGATCCTGTTGAACTCAGGAAAGTGTTCACACCTATAATAGGATATTCCCCGCTATGTTTTAAAGTTTCGTAGTACAGGCTTTCTTCCTGGATCTTTCCGCGTTGATACATGGTTTCCATCGCGCCCAGTACTCCTCCCCTTTCGGTGATACGGTCAAACTCGGTAAGTACGGCTTCCTCCACAAGATCGGTCAATTCTTCAATAATGAAAGATCCCTGGATAGGATTTTCATTTTTGGCCAATCCGAGTTCTTTATTGATGATCAGCTGAATCGCCATGGCCCGTCTAACCGAAGCTTCTGTTGGCGTAGTGATCGCCTCATCGTAGGCATTGGTATGCAAAGAATTGCAGTTATCGTAGATCGCATATAATGCTTGAAGCGTGGTCCTGATATCATTGAAATCGATCTCCTGCGCATGCAAAGAGCGCCCGGAAGTCTGAATGTGATACTTCAGCATCTGTGCCCTCGGATTCGCTCCGTACTTATTTTTCAATGCTTTTGACCAAATCTTACGGGCCACACGGCCAATAACGGCATATTCGGGATCAATTCCGTTGGAAAAGAAGAACGACAGGTTAGGTCCGAATTTATTGATATCCATCCCACGGCTCAGGTAATATTCCACGTAAGTGAAACCATTAGCCAGGGTAAAGGCAAGCTGTGTAATTGGGTTTGCTCCCGCTTCAGCAATGTGATATCCGGAAATGGAAACCGAATAGAAGTTCCTCACCTTCTCCTTAATAAAATATTCCTGCACGTCTCCCATGAGGCGCAGCGCAAATTCCGTAGAAAAAATACAGGTATTTTGCGCCTGATCTTCCTTCAGAATATCGGCCTGCACCGTGCCTCGTACTACGCCGATGGTTTTCTGTTTGATCTCTTTATAAACCTCTTCCGGCAGCACCTGATCTCCGGTTAGTCCCAGCAGCATCAGGCCGAGGCCGTTATTCCCTTCCGGAAGTTCTCCTTTGTAAGAGGGGCGCTCCATGTCGCGATCGTCATAAAGCTCCTTCAGTTTAGCTTCAACTTTATCTTCAAGGTCATTTTCTTTAATATATTTCTCACATTGCTGATCGATAGCAGCATTCATGAAAAAGCCCAGCAGCATAGGCGCAGGCCCGTTGATGGTCATACTTACTGAAGTCATGGCATTAGCCAGGTCAAAGCCAGAATACAGTTTCTTGGCATCATCAAGGCAGCAAATGGAGACGCCGGCATTCCCGATCTTTCCGTAGATATCGGGACGATAATCGGGATCATTTCCGTAGAGCGTCACCGAGTCGAATGCGGTAGAAAGTCGTTTAGCCGGCAACCCGAGGCTCACATAGTGAAACCTTCGGTTGGTCCTTTCGGGGCCGCCTTCCCCGGCAAACATCCGCGTAGGATCTTCACCCTGACGTTTGAACGGATAAAGCCCGGCAGTAAAAGGGAATTCTCCCGGAACATTTTCCTGAAGGCACCATTTCAAAATATCGCCCCATGCTTTATACTTCGGAAGCGCCACCTTGGGAATCTGCGTGTGAGAAAGCGATTCGGTGTGCGTGTCGATCTTGATCTCCTTATCCCTTACCTTAAAAGAATAAACCGGCTGAACGTATTTGTTCACTTTTTCATCCCAACCGATGATGATCTCCCAATTATGCGGATCGAGATCCATTTTCACCCGATCGAATTCAGCGAAAAGAAGTTTTAGAAAATCGTTGTTGTCGTCATTCTGAACTTGTTTCAGGATCTCCTCGTCATCCAATCCGTTTTTATCAAGATAAGACGTCTCGACTCCGCTCGACGTGACATCTGCAACGGTCAAAATAGTTTTGTAAATTCCGTAGAGCTTTTGCGCCACTTCAGATTGCGAAGCAGCTTTTTCATCATAGCTGCGGTTGTTTTCGGCAATTTCAGAAAGATAACGGGTTCGTTTTGGCGGAATTATGAAGATCTTTTCGCTGTTCTCCCTTGAGATCTCAAAGGTGGAATTTAGATTGGCATTGGCCTTTTTATCCAGCTCATCCATGATGTGTCTATACAGCGTATTCATGCCCGGGTCGTTGAATTGGGAAGCGATAGTCCCAAAAACCGGCAGGTCTTCAGGTTTTGCTTCCCACATCCCATGATTTCGCTGGTATTGTTTCTTTACATCCCGAAGCGCATCCTGGGCTCCTCTTTTATCGAATTTATTGATAGAAACCAGGTCGGCAAAATCAAGCATATCGATCTTTTCCAGCTGAGTCGCCGCACCAAATTCAGGCGTCATCACGTAAAGGGAAACATCAGAATGATCAAGGATTTCGGTATCAGATTGACCAATTCCGGAAGTCTCGAGAATGATGAGGTCATAGGCAGCCGCTTTCAGCACCTCAACAGCTTCAGCAACATATTTTGAAAGTGCAAGGTTTGACTGACGGGTGGCCAGCGAACGCATATAGACCCTCTTATTATTAATGGAATTCATCCTGATGCGGTCGCCCAGAAGCGCCCCGCCGGTTTTTCTTTTCGACGGATCTACAGAAACGATCCCGATGTTCTTTCCGGGGAAATCGATCAGGAATCTCCTCACCAGTTCGTCCACAAGGCTGGATTTTCCCGACCCGCCGGTACCGGTGATCCCCAAAACCGGGATCTTATTTTTTTCCGAAGCACTTACCGGACTGAAATTCTTTTTAAACTGCTCATGATCATTTTCGGCGAGGGAAATAAGCCGTGCAATAGTGTTTACGTCTTTTTCCTGAAGTGCATCACCAATTCCGCCGGTTTTCTGCAAAGGCAGAGTAGGCTCATCGGCCTGCTTCACCATATCGTTGATCATCCCCTGCAGCCCCATCTCGCGGCCGTCATCGGGAGAATAGATACGGGTGATCCCGTAATCCATCAACTCTTTGATCTCTTCCGGAAGAATTACACCGCCGCCGCCGCCAAAGATCTTAATATGGCCGGCGTCTTTCTCCTGCAACAGGTCATACATATACTTAAAATATTCATTATGCCCGCCCTGGTAGGAAGTCATCGCGATAGCGTTAGCATCTTCCTGGATGGCGCAATTCACCACTTCTTCCACGCTGCGGTCATGCCCCAGGTGGATTACTTCAACGCCGGTAGACTGGATGATGCGGCGCATGATGTTTATGGCGGCATCGTGCCCGTCAAAGAGCGAGGCTGCGGTTACAATTCGAATATTATTTTTGGGAGTATATGGTTGCTGTGGTTCCATTGTAAAGTTTATCGATTTTTTGATGCTGCAATTTACGAAAATTGTAAAATTTAGCAGGCTTTTCTGACAATTGTCTAATACTGACTCTGTTTCTGCGGAAAGGCTTGAAAATGCCCTATTTTAGCTGAAAAAGAGCCAGAAATGACCAGGATCACCCTTCTTATTCATTGCCCCGATACCTCCGGAATTATTGCCAGCGTCACCTCTTTCTTTCATGAGCGTCACGGGAATATAGTTTATATCGATCAATATGTGGACAGGGAGAACAAGATCTTTTTCATGCGGCTGGAATGCGAATTTGCTGAAGAAATTGAGCTGAAACATCTCAAGGAATACTTCGGCTCTTCGATAGCTGCAAAATATGAGATGTCCTGGAAAATGGCCTCGGCCGAAGACCCTCTCAAAATGGCCATTTTCGTCTCTAAGTATGACCATTGCCTTTATGATCTCCTCGGAAGATACAAATCGGGAGAGCTGGCCGTGGAAATCCCTCTTATCATCAGTAATCACGCTGTACTTCAGCCCATCGCGGAAAGCTTCGGCATTCCGTTTTTTCATATTCCGGTTAAGAAAGGCCAAAAAGAAGAAGCCGAAAGGAGGCAGCTGGAATTGCTTCAGAAGGAAAAAATCGATTTTATAGTTTTGGCGAGGTATATGCAGATCGTTTCCGAAGAAATGATCGCGGCTTTCCCAAACCGTATTATCAATATTCACCATTCCTTTTTACCTGCCTTTGCCGGCGCAAAGCCGTATCATTCGGCCTATAAACGCGGCGTAAAGATTATTGGCGCCACCAGCCACTACGTAACCGCCGAGCTGGACGCCGGGCCCATTATTGAACAGGATATTTCCCGCATCTCGCACAATCATTCTATTCAGGATCTCATCATGAAAGGCCGCGACCTGGAGAAGATCGTCTTGGCACGCGCCATCAAACTTCACCTTGCCCGAAAAACCCTCGTCTATAACAACAAGACTGTCATTTTTACCTGATTTTCTCTTCGGAAGAGAATAAAAAAAGAGATTCCTGTCAACTGAAGCAATCTATAAATCCAATCAAAAACCCTTATATTTGGGAAAAGCCCGTTATGAAAAAAATCTATTTTCTTAGTATTCTCATCTTTTTTACTTCCTGTAGCGAATTGCAAAATATCGCGAGCCAGCTTCCGCAGAGCGGCTATGGAATTACCAATGCTGAAATCGCTTCCGGGTTAAGGCAGGCGCTTAATTTTGGCGTTGATAAACAGGTTACAAAACTAACCCAGGAAAACGGTTTTTTCAGCAACGAACTGGTGCGGATAGGTCTTCCGCCGGAATTACAGAAAGTAGATCAAACCCTTCGGGACGTAGGCCTCGGCTCTTTAGCCGATGAAGGCCTGAAAGTCTTAAACAGAGCCGCAGAAAAAGCGGTTTCTGAATCTACTCCTATCTTTGCCAATGCGGTAAAGCAGATCACCTTTACCGATGCCCGCAATATTCTTTTAGGGCAAAATGATGCCGCCACCCAATATCTGAAGAACAAAACCGAAACGGAACTTTATATTAAATTCAGCCCCGTGATCACCCAATCTCTTGATGACGTAGGCGCCACCCGCGTGTGGAGCAATATTATTAACCGATACAATGCTTTGCCACTCACTACGGATGTGAATCCCGATCTTCCGGATTATGTCACCAATGAAGCTCTAAAAGGAGTTTTTACCATGATCGCGGTGGAAGAACAAAAGATCAGGAAAGATGCAGCTGCCCGAACTACCGATCTCTTGCAGCGTGTATTTGCCCTCCAGGATAACAATACTGGCAGTCAAAACCGGTAAGCTTTAAAATATTAACAATAGCAGCCGCTCCTCCTCCCTGTTTTATAAGAAAGTTAACTAATACTTAGCAGATCTTAAGCCTGTCGCGGTCTATATTTGTAATTGCAGGAGAGAAGGAAGACGAATTATGTTTAAATTATTTGAGACAAAAAGTATTGAAGAGCGGATGTGCGAAAAGTACACTCGGCTTATGCACAGGGCATACGAAATAGCTGTGAGAGATAAAGAAAAAAGCGACCGGTTAAATGCAAAGGCTAAAAAGATATTACGGGAATTAAGAAGAATGAGAAGCCCTCTTATCGAATATTAATCGGGAGTTTTTTGAAATATTCCATGGCTTTTAAGAGCCTGCTTCCATACCAGCTGAAGTATTCCCCATCCACAATTTCCACTTGCACATCTAAGTCGGAAAAATCCTTAATATGCTTTTCTTTAAATGGAAACGGTTCTGTAGAGAGCAGGATTAGTTCGGGATCTCTTTTTTTCAGATCGTCCAGGCTCGTCACAGGATAGCGTTCTTCCCGAAAAACATTCTCGAGATTATTCAATTCCAATAATGAATTTATAAAGGTATTACTGCCGGCCACCATCAACGGCTTTTTCCAGATAACATAGGCGACCTTAGTTTTTTGTTTATTTTGCAACTGCTGCTTTAGAGTCCTTACCTTCTTCTGGATAGAAGAAACCATTGTCTCTGCAAGAGGTTCTTTTTTGAAAAGTTCGCCATATTGCCTCATTAATTGGTAAGCCCCTTCCAGATTCATGACATCCGAAACATGTACGGGAGCGATCTTTTCGAGCTGCTTCACCATTTTTTCGGTATTTTCCTCTTTGTTACAAAGAATGAGGTCGGGCTCTAAAGCCCCAATTTTATCAAAATGAACTTCCTTGGTGCCGCCAACGATCTTCTTGATTTTTCTAAGCTCCGGCGGATGAACGCAGAATTTGGTGATTCCCACGAGGTTTTCTCGCAACCCCAGATCCACTAATAATTCAGTCTGACTTGGCACCAGGGAAACGATCCTTTCAGGCTTGGAGGAGAGCTCAATTTTTCGTCCCAACTGATCCTGAAATTCCATAAAAATGAGATTAAATTTTGCTGAGCTCTTCCGCCATTTGTTTTTGCAATACTTCAGCCCTGGCACCGGCTATTTCAGCAAAATTAGCGGTTTCGGAAGCATAGATGATCTTGCGCGAAGAATTCACCAGCAATCCCACATCTTTAGTCATTCCGTATTTGCAGACATCTTCCAGTTTTCCTCCCTGGGCACCAACGCCCGGTACCAGCAGAAAATTTTCCGGTATAATTTCCCTGATCTCAGCCAGATATTCGGCTTTTGTGGCGCCTACCACATACATCAGATTTTCTGAATTCTTCCAGGTTTTGGAGGTTTTCAGCACCTTTTTATAAAGTTCTTCACCTTCCACTTTTTTAGTCTGAAAGTCGAAGGCGCCTTCGTTGGAAGTGAGAGCAAGCAAAATTGTATGCTTATCTTCAAATTCCAGAAATGGCTCTACAGAATCTTTTCCCATATAAGGAGCTACGGTAATAGAATCGAAGCCCATGTCTTTCAGGAAGGTTTTTGCATACATGCGCGAGGTATTCCCGATGTCACCGCGCTTGGCATCGGCAATAGTAAATATCTCGGGATATTCACTATGAATGTAATCCACCGTTTTCTCCAGAGCCTTCCAGCCATCGAGTCCGCAAGCTTCATAAAAAGCAATATTCGGCTTGTAAGCCACACAAAATTTCTGGGTAGCATCAATGATCGCTTTATTGAAAGCAAAAATAGGATCTTCTTCAGACAACAGAAATGTCGGAATCTTTTCCAGGTCCACGTCCAGACCAACACATAAAAAGGATTTTTTCTTATGAATTTGTTCGATCAGTTCGCGGGTATGCATAGGTGCTTTTTTAGTTGGAATTAGTGAATTTTAGGCTATAAAAAAAGCTCCTGCTGTTGGGCAGGAGCGGATTGTTTATATTTAGAATATATCGGAATTCTCCTTTAATTTCTCTGTGTTTTCTACGAGCCGCAGCTCGTCAATGATCTTTTGAATATCGCCGTTAATAATATTGGAAAGATCGTAAAGCGTAAGATTAATACGGTGATCGGTCACCCTTCCCTGCGGATAGTTGTAAGTACGGATCTTCGCACTACGGTCCCCACTGGAAACCATCGAATTTCGCTTTGCAGCATCGGCCTCCATCTTTTTGGCCAACTCCATTTCATATAATCTTGAACGAAGTACGCGGAAGGCTTTTTCCTTGTTCTTGTGCTGGGATTTCTGATCCTGGCACTGCGCTACAAGCCCCGTGGGTTCGTGGGTTAAACGTACTGCCGAATAGGTGGTGTTCACCGACTGTCCGCCCGGACCTGAAGAACAGAAATAGTCAATTCTTACATCCTTCGGATCGATCTCCACATCAAATTCTTCGGCTTCAGGCAATACCATAACGGTTGCTGCTGAAGTATGCACGCGGCCCTGGGTTTCGGTTTGCGGCACCCGCTGTACGCGATGCACGCCGGCTTCAAATTTCATGGTTCCGTAGACCTCATCGCCTGTAACTTCAAAGATGATCTCTTTAAAGCCGCCGCTGGTTCCTTCGCTGAAGTCAACGATCTGGTGTTTCCAACCCTTACTTTCCACATATTTGGTGTACATTCTGTAAAGGTCTCCGGCAAAGATACTCGCCTCATCCCCACCTGTACCGCCGCGGATCTCCATCACCACGTTCTTGGCATCCTCAGGATCTTTTGGCACCAGCATCATTCTTATCTTCTCTTCAAGGACAGGAAGTTCTTCCTTTGCCTCTTCCATCTGCATTTTCGCCATTTCGGTCATCTCGGGATCGCTGCCATCGGCAATAATCTCTTCGGCTTCCTTAATATTATTGGTGAGCTCCATATATTTTTCGCGCTCATCCATAAGAGCCCGAAGCTCCTTGTATTCCTTGTTCAGTTCTATATATCGCTTTTGATCAGAGATCACATCGGGCTGAATGATCAGGTCATTCACCTCGTCAAAACGCTGCTTTACTATATTAAGCTTCTCAATCATAATATCTGCTTATAAAGGGACAAATTTACGATAAATCCATGGAATTCTATGCTGCATCGCTTTCTTCTGAAAAATATTTCGGAGTGCTTCAGGCAGCAGCCCGAGTCATTTTTTCTAAGGAAAATTGATTGCCTTCTAAAAATGAGAACACGAAGATCTGCGATTTTCAGCACTTTCCGCGGGAGATGCTTTTCGAGTTTCCTAATCATTTTCAGCAAATTTTCTCCCGCTGATTCCGCAGATGCACGCAGAACTTAAATAATGTTGTAAATTTCCTTAAGGAAAGACTAAAAAATGACTGAAAATGAAATTTCCTATAAAATAAGAGGTGCAATTTATAAAGTCTTCAATGCCTTCGGTCCTGGCCTATTAGAGTCGGTTTATGTTGCTGCCTTAGCTGCCGATTTACGCAATGAAGGCTTATCAGTGAGAAAAGAAGTTCCGGTACCAGTAATTTTCGACAATGAAAAATTAGAGATTGGTTTCAGAATGGATCTGCTTATCGCAGAAAAAGTGCTGATAGAGGTAAAGTCAATTGAAGCTATCGCACCGGTTCATCATAAACAGGTACTCACTTACTTAAAACTGACGAATTTGAAGTTAGGAATCCTGGTAAATTTCAATGTTGCCAAAATAGATGATGGAATTTATCGAAAAGTAAACCAGTTATAAATTAATATCTGCGGAAATCGGCGCTATCTGCGGGAGATATTAATACTCAAATTCCCCAAATTCGCTCTTTATAGTCAGCTTTTTTCCTTCCGCAGAAGCCTCTACTCTACCCACGATTTTCGCATCTACATCAAAAGATTTCGAGATTTCGATAATTTCACCGGCAATGCTTTCATCTACATAGAGTTCCATACGATGGCCCATATTGAAGACCTGGTACATTTCTTTCCAGTCGGTTTTGCTTTCCTGCTGAATGAGTTTAAAAAGCGGTGGCAATTCGAACAGATTATCTTTGATAATATGCAGGTTTTCTACAAAGTGTAAGATTTTCGTCTGTGCGCCGCCACTGCAATGCACCATGCCGTTGATCTCTTTATTGCTGAACCTTGAAAGGATCTTTTTGACAATTGGCGCATAGGTTCTGGTAGGTGAAAGCACCAATTTCCCGGCATCAAGCGGGGAGTTTTCAACCTTATCGGTCAAGAGTCTTTGTTCCCGAATAAACCAGCTCTTCAGGAATATCATTATCGAAACTTTCAGGATATTTTTCAGCCAGCAGTTTGGAGAAAACATCGTGGCGCGCAGAAGTAAGTCCGTTGCTACCCATTCCGCCGTTGTATTCTTTTTCATAAGAAGCCTGCCCAAAAGAGGAAAGCCCCACGATCACATTTCCGGGTTTGATATTGGAATTATCGATCACATCACTACGCTTCATGCGCGCTGTCACGGTAGAATCCACAATAATGGTACGTACAAGGTCACCCACATCGGCCGTTTCACCTCCGGTAGAATGGATCTCCACCCCGAAATTCTTCAATTCCGAGATCAATTCTTCAGTGCCATTAATAATGGCCGAGATCACTTCTCCGGGAACAAGGTTCTTATTTCTTCCGATAGTTGAAGAGAGCAAAATCTTATCGGTAGCGCCTACGCAAAGCAGGTCGTCAATATTCATAATCAAAGCATCCTGTGCGATGCCTTTCCAAACGGAAATATCTCCCGTTTCTTTCCAGTACATATAAGCCAGGGAAGACTTTGTTCCTGCGCCGTCGGCGTGCATGATCAAACAGAAGTCATCGTCACCGGTGAGATGATCGGGAACAATCTTGCAAAAGGCTTTAGGAAAAAGCCCTTTATCGACATTCTTAATCGCTTTATGAACATCTTCCTTTCCGGCCGATACTCCGCGTTGAGCGTAACGTTTGCTGACTTCCTTACTCATGAGTTGTGTTTGTTGGCCTCAAAGATAAGGAGATTTGACTGGCCTGTACAACCTTCTATAACCAAAAAAGCACTGCCAGTTTGAAGGCAGTGCTTTTCAGCAGAAATTCATTTTGGTTTATTCCCAATCAGGCATCATAGCATCCTGAAAGAGTTCGGTTCTTCCCACAGTTCCATCAGCAAGATCCTGAAGGCTGCTTTCAAGGATATTCTTTTGAGAAACCCCGTCATTGGAGGTATTTACAAAAATGATATCAGCTTCATTGGGTGAAAACCGCGGATCGAGATCATTGGTCCCATTGTCTTTATCGTAGCTCACGTTCGTACTTTCGCCGGTAGCAAAATCATAAAGAAAAATACTGGTATCTAACTGCCTGTAATCTTCGCTCTCATAACCTGAAAGATCACGGGTGTACAAGAGCTTTTTCTTATCTACCGATATATCAATGCCTCCCAAAGCGCCCTGCACGTTGTCAACTATAGTTTGCAGGCGTTGCCCCGACATATTCAGGGTATAAATAGAAGCATTGTACCCATTGGAAGAATTGGTCAAAACGGCCATCATACTATCGTCTTTGCTCACATCAACATCGGTTATGAATTTTCCGTCGGGGGTTTGATAGAGCAGTTTGGTTCCACCCCCGGTCGCGTTGACCTGATATAGTTTACTGAAATTAGGATACACCAGGGCAGCTCCATCCTGAGCCCAGGAGAAGCCAATCTTATTAAGATTGAAGCCATTAACCGGAATGGCTGAAGTTATCTGTTGCTGGCCTGAGCCGTCCGGATCCATAGTAAAGAGCTGCGTTTGACCGCCTACGTTTCTAAGGAAAGCGATCTTGTTTGAAGCAGGATTTCGGCGGGGTCTGAAGCTATTCTGATTTGAAGAAGTTAGCTGGTATTCAACACCTGCATCTCCTGCGGCAAAGATCACACTATTCCCGTTGATCTTCTTGACAAAAAGATACCTTCTGCTTGCATCTTCAATGGTTTCAAAGGAATACACCGGGCTCAATACCGGATCATTTATACTATCGGAAACCTTTACCTGCCAGAAATATTTATATCCGTATTGCAAACCTTCTACGGTATAGGTAGTATCTCTTATTCCGGAATACCGCATTACGTCATCGTTCATATCATTTCGCAACTCAAGCACATAGGCAAGAGAATCCTGGTCGGGATCACTGCTACGCCAGGCGAAATCGACAGTCACATCGACATTTTGAGCGTTGTCTTCAGGATAAATCCCCGTCGGGGCTTTTGGCGCCTTGTTACTTGCGCTTTCCGGAGACATTTCAAAGATCACGTTCACTTCAGCATTGGAAAGAACGGTCGCGGCTTCAAATTTGGTCAAGAGCCCATCCTTTTTGGCCTGAACGGAATAATCATCAGCAGGGACGTTTTCTATGACAAAGTACCCATCAGAATCAGTAAAAACAGTGGAAGAATTTGGATTGGTAGAGATTTTAACATTCTCAACAGGTTGGTTGCTACCTTCGTGCACCACCCGGCCGGTTATGGTTCCTCTTCCTATATTGTCTATGGTATCCTCACTGCAAGCCCCCACCAGGAGGAGCGAAAGGAACAGAAATAAAAATTTATATGCTTTCATCGGTTAAGTTGTTAGTATTATTTGTTTTTTTCCTGTTTCGATTTTCCCAGATAGAAATTGACCCCTACGCCAAAATTGAAGAAATGGTCATCTCTTTTTCCGTTGATCACATAATCCAGCTCATCATCAAGAGCAATATTATGTTCAGCAAAGGCTTTCAATCCCAGTTTAGGTGAAATCAGGTACTCCAGGCCAAGCCCGTACTGTAGCTTAAAATGAGTATTCCCGATACCTTCCGGAAGTTCGGCGGAATCAATATTCATCATGACGCCCGGACCACCATACAGATAGGGTCCAAAATTATCATTGGGAAGCAGTAGAAATTTCCCGTTCACGTCCAGGCTTGCAAATTTTTCGGAAAAGGAATTCTTGTTTCTCAGTTCGAAACCGCTCACAGCCAAATTCAAAGCAAAAGAAGGAGAGATACCCGCATTATAGGCCAACCGCACCAAAGCCCCGGCTTCAGAATTGGCATAGTCTCCGCTTATGAGGGCTCCGCCGAGATCCAGCGAAAGGGAACTATTATTCCTTTCCACATATTTCCTGTCATACAATTTAGTTAGCCCGGCTTCTTCCTTTTCTGCGGAATATTGCTGAACAAGATTCTCACCGGCCGAGGCTTCTTTGGCAGACCAGATCCCGTCTGCAATACCCTCCACGATCAATCCTTTCACGGCCTTTTCAATAGCCTCTTTCACCGCCAGCTGTACGGGTTCATTTCTTGTAAAGCCAACTTCAGCCTCCAGCAATCTTTGAAAATTGACATATTTGAACAAGCTCGCATCAAGGGCCTGGGACAAAATAGTTTTGGAGACATAGATGTTCTTCAGAATTTTTCCGCTGGAAGTAGAAATTGCCCTCAGGTAAATAGTGATCCTGTCTTCACGGTATTGGGTGCTTCCGCCTACACCAAAATACCTGGCTCCCATTCCGCCGGTAATAATATTGGTATCATAGGAAACTATTCCACCTTCCAGGAGGATACCTGCGTAGAGGAGCGGCGGTAATTGCGGTTCATTGGGATTTGCTCCGGAACGACTATATTCCTGCCGGGTGGAACGAATGATATTGCGTTCATTTAAAAGGTTCCCGATGTTTTCGCGCTCAATGGCAGTGAACCACCCGGAATCTTCAAGAGCTTTTATAAGTACAGGAGTGGCGCCCTGAGTTACTGCCGTACTAAAGGTACTTCCTACTTCAGAAGCTTTGTACTGGCCGGTGAGGTCTCTAAAATTATAGACTCCCACCACGACCTGTTCCTTTGGTTCAGGCAAATCACGTAATTCCTGGGTTACCTTAGAGGTTTCCCCAATACGAGCTTCTTTTACATCTACGGGCTGGTTAAAATATGTGCCGCAGGAAGTAAACATAGCTAATAGAATAGCTATGCAGCTAATTTTTAATAAGTTCATAGAAGATAAATAGGTTAGTTAGGTATGACGATCTGGGTTTGTTCTCCGGTATTGGTATCAAGAATGTTAATCACAAGACCTTCGTTAGAGGGATAGATATCTACCGCCAGGCTACCAAATGAATAGGTACCCGGAGTAATACCGGTTTCTCCGAACTGATCGGTGAATAACCTTCTGCTAACCTGACCCAAAAGTTGGGAGTTAAGGCTTTGGGTGAATTGATCCAGCTCTGATAAAGGCTGTCTATCTGAAGCATTTGGATCTTTAAAGGAATTCTGCGCCTGCGCCGAGGCAAGCAACCATTGGGAATTGTAGGGATTGCCACCAAAGGCCGGGTTTTTTGGAGTATAAACCAGGTCTTGTGCTTGACCAGAAAATCCCATAAGTAGAAAAAAGAAGAGTAAAATTTGAGGTTTCATAGGCGATTAATTTAATACTGAGTAGTAGTTTCACTTCTGTTTTTAAGGTATTCAAAATAACGGTTAACCTGCCTCAGAGCCTTGTCGGCCTGATCTTCCAGATAGTCCAGCTTTGGCCTTACAAAGAACTGATACACCACCTGATCCTGTACTTTTACCGCAATACGGGTGGTTCTGCCAAAGCTAATTTGTTCTTCGACCTCAATTATTTTATTCAGCTTATTGGGACTTAAGGAATACTTTTGGTAGAAATAATCATAGAAATCCTTGCCCGGTTTGGTCTTGGTCTTTTCAGTAACCATACCGGTTAGCTGGATTCCTTCGTTAGGTTTTTTGTATGAGAGTTCAGGCTCAGATTCTTTTGCCTCGTTGTATACTTTTCTTGCCGTGCCTATCACCTTGTCATCCTGGTCGTAGATGATCAACAGTAAGATCGTCTTGGAATGAGGATTAATACTAACAGAAGTTTTGGAGAGGGTTTTGGTCTCAAACGGCTCGAGTGTAAAGCGTCCGGATTGTGAACTTTTCGAAGAATTCTGGTTCTGATCTGAAGTAATCACAGATAGTTCATAATGCAGACTGTAATTGCCTTCGGTAAGATTTTTAGCTGTACCAACAACATCGAGAATATCATTTTTGGCATTATTTACATTCAGGCTCGCTTCGACTCTGGAATTAAAATGCTGGGATGCGGCCTTTCGTGGATATAAAAAAAGGACAACCACGAGGAAAAAAGCAGCATATGATATTCCAGGAAATTTCATCATTTAAAATTTCTTACAATAATGGTTTTATTATCACCCGTCATTTTCAGGTTTAATTTATTCCCGATAGAATTGGCCCCATATCGCTCGAGATACAGATTATCACCATTCTGTTCCAGGTTCAGTGTCACCTGTTGAGAGGGACCATAAGTGCTTTCGGTATAGAAATTATTATCTCCGGATTGAATAACATTTCCATAAACCTTGTGCACATTCACTGATAAATTTACAAAATTTTGGCTACCATTCTGAGATAAATTTAAAGAGCTTTCTTCCGATCTTACGTTAACATCTGAAAAGTTCTGCTGTCCTACCTGTTGAATATAGACCTGATTCGGAGCCTCAGAACTGATAATCGCGAATTCCTGATCCATAGCAGAGAATAGCACCAGGTCTTTTAGATCTGGGTTAGTAGGCAAATCTTTACCATCAGTAACTTGTGCCTCCAGACGGGAAAAGATACCAAGAAGGATAGCTAAAAATAAAATTGAAGTTTTCATCTTGAAAAAATTAATGAGAAGGGCAGCCAATAATTCTTAGCTGCCCTTTTCTAAAACATGTTGGTTGATTAGAAACTACTTTGAGAAACAGTAGCAGCATTCATATGACCATGTTGGTCAATATTACTAAGATCACCAAAACCAGATTGGCTAACATTAGCTGAGTTCTGAGATCCACGCTGATCAATGTTAGAATCATTCCATCCACCAGACTGTGCTACATTGGCCATGTTGGCATGTCCATGTTGCATGATATCAGAATAGTTATCCCATCCGCTTTGATTTACATTTGCACTGTTTTCATGTCCTTGCTTCAGAAAAGACCGGCATATCGAAAAAGTAGTTGTCGTTACCTTCGTTCTGCATATGATTTATGCATGTATCAAATTATTACTCCCTATTTGTTTTATCTTAACAGCATTGGAATTCCTCATAGGAACTCCAGGATAACCAGAAGTATTTATCTAAGTAATCAATTTATAATGAGCTTCTTCCTGCTCCTTAACATGGGAAAAACAAGAAAAAGTTCCTAAACAGAGGAAAAGAAAAAATATAATGTTTATAGAAATTGATTTCATTATAAAAATTTTAAAAAAACGGGAGCTTTAGCTCCCGTTTTTCAAAATACTAATCCATTTGTGAAACAGAGGAATCATTGCTATTACCATCTGGTTGACCAGACTTCTGTATAGTTCACCGCCTTGCATTACTGAACTTATGTCATTATTGCCAATGTCGGAATCTCTTGAAACATGGTGCCCCCCAGTTTGGCTAACCTTACTACGTTGTCAGTACCACTTTGATCAACATTTGAATAACGATCCCAACCAGCTCTTTGAGTAACAGAACTGTTATTCGTATCACCTTTGGATAAACATTGATGCTGACCAGAACCATCTTGATATTCTGTTTTTTGTTACTATTCCGTATCTTGTCTACTTGAAACCGGATTACTATTCACTTGCTGAATACAGCACATTACTTTTCCTCTTGGTTCCTGAAGCTTTGGATTTTAATGTCCCATCAGCCCATTAGAATCCTGATCAATAGTAGCACTGTTCTCATTTCCAACCTGTGTTTGCTTGGCAAAATAATCACTTCCACTACTAGTATAATCATCATTCTGAGCAATAGTAGCCTGTTATCATTTCCAACTTGTTTGATCAATGCTGTATTTTCCAAGTTCCTTGATCAATGGAAGCATTATTACGGTCTCCATCTGTATCGACAGAAGCTCTGTGCATAGTACCTATCTGATTTACAGATGATCTATTAGAATTCCCATTCTGGTTGATTTCACTTGTCGTTTTATTAATTGAGCAAAAGAGATTGCCCCAAACGTTAGCGCCGCAGCGCAAAGAATCGCTTTTTTCATAATAAAGGTATTTATAGTTAAAAATTAATTGATTAACAATTTTCCGTTTGGGGCAGAAAATATTTGTCTTCAGACATAACTATGCAGGTTGGACATAGATCTGCCAAGTTTAACTCAGCGGGGGGCTAAAAGTTTCTTAGGGAACAATAATAATGGTGAGATCGGGGGGATGATCAAATCTGAAGCTAATATAGGGGGTTTTCACCTAGCCTTTAAATTTTTTCGATGAAGCGTCAGTTTTTTTGTTAAACAGCATAAGATATATTAAGGTAGCAATCTCCCTTAATAGATGAAATAGAGAAAAGGGTAAGTAGGAGTTTTCTTATAAATAATGATTGAAGGAAGATTCTTCTAATACAAATGCTAAGCATTTTATATCTTTTCCGGATTAAAGCAAATAACTTATAGAAAAATAGAAGAGAAAATTGCTCCTTTTAAGAAATAGCCGGACTAATAAGAAAATAGACGAAGATACTGCACCAAGAATTCTTTATCTGAAGGAAAATTTGAGAGATTCGAGAAGGTAGATATTAAAAAAATGTAATCAAATGCCCGGCAAGTAAATAAATTCAAGGGATAATTTCCTGGGCGGTGCTAAGAACCTTCTTCTGATCATCGAAAATCAGCAATAGAATTTTGATCGTTGTCTCAGGTCCTGCAGAAACCGATGTTCGAGAACTCAGGGATTTGGTGGTCCCGCTAGTTAAGATAGCACGGCCTGACTGTGTATTGCTGGAAGAGTTATTCCCAGAAACTGTTTTCACAGACATTTGATACTGAACGTCCTGAATGCTATCACTAAGATTGGTGGCCAGAGCAGTAATTTCGGCAATAGCACCATCTTTAATTCTGGTGCTTATTTCGGCTTTAACCGGCTCATAATTTTCTTGAGCGACACAGTAGTTTCCAAGGCACATGAATAAAAACAGACAAGGGTACAGTGTTCTTCTATTTAATAGACTTGAGAAATCATGGGAAATTTCTCATTATTATAGTTTTAGAATCTGCGGTTACTTCGAGATTCATATTATTACTGATAGAATTTGCCCCATATTTTTCAAAGCGATTGTAGTTTCCTTTTTGCAGCAGTCCGAAGGTATTTTCGGGGGTGTCTAGGCTAACCTCATAAAAAAAGTTACCATTGCCTTCCTGAGATATTTTCTCCGTAATATGGTTTCCACTCAATTGCATTTGGATATTGTTGAGGTCACCGGTCTGGATCAGGTGAATTTCGGCCTTTGAGGAAGATATTGCGTAATCTATCGCATTGTTCCCTCCGGTTTGAGTGATGAAGACGCTATTAGCCTCCACTGTCGTTGACAGCAAGGCTGGCTCGTTGATCAACCAGTTATCCTGGGCCGTTTGCTGCAGGTATTCTTCCTGGGAAGTTCCTTCGGGTACAGAGAGTTCCTGAGCGATTCCCGGTATGGAAAAAAGCCAAACCAATATAAGAACAATATAGGAGTTCAGATCTTTCATTTTCTTTACTTTCCACTTCTTAAAAAGAAGGCAGGAAAGGTTCCCTCTTCCTCTCCCACCTTCATCATTATTAGAAAGCGATTCTAATTAATATTTTACTATGGAATAGTAGTAGTTAATGGTGCTCCCTGTTGGTTCACATTCGATGTATTATTATTTCCCTGCTGTAAAACATTGCTCACATGATGAGGGTCGTAATTATCACTCACAGAGCTATGTTGGAATACTGTACTCTTGTTATTAACTCCGTATTGCAATACGGTTGATTCATGGTGCCTTCCCGCTTGGTCAACGGAACTCCAGTTACTGTCTCCGCTTTGTAGAACATATGAATAATGGTCAACATTTATTTGATTAACATCACTCCAGTTATTGTTTCCCGTTTGCGTTTCATAGGACTCGTGACTGCCGCCACCTTGCTCGGTTCGCGCCCTATTGTTATTACCGGTCTGTGCTTGAATGACGGTATGATCTCGACCAGTTTGAAAAACATAAGCGCTATTTACATTACCATTTTGGGTTTGTGACGCCATACTGGTTGCCGCACTCTGGATAATATCAGCATCATTAGTATTTCCGGTTTGAACAATAGTCGCTCCATTATCACCTTCTGGCGTATCATTGTCATTATTCTGTTGGATCCTGCCATCATTATTATCACCTGATTGTTTGAGGTAGGCTGTGTTTCTGAAGGCTCCTTGATCCACCTTTCCAAAGTTATCGTTACCGGTAGTAGAAATTGTAGACACCAGTTCATAACCGTTTTGATCAACATCAGCACCATTGGAGTTTCCAATTTGATCAACATCACTTGTGTTGATTGGTCCAGGTAAAATTTGGGCAAAGCCCATTGTCCCAAAAGTTAGCGCCGCAGCGCAAAAAATTGCTTTTTTCATAATAAAAAGAATTAGTGATTAATAATTAAACTTCAATTCATTCTTGCCTGAGCAAAGGCAAATTGCCAGCTCAGCGAGGGAAAAATCGCAATCTGAGGGAACAGTTTTTTCCCGAAGGAAAAAGTTTTTTTAAAGGAGGGAATAGAAAAATAATCTAATCGGGGGGAGGTGTAAAGATTCAACTTGTAGGGTGGGTAGGTATCTTTTACAGGGACTAAAGTAAGAAGATTTTATTTAACTCCAGCCTCAAATCAAAAGAAATCGTTAAAAAACATTATTGTATTTAACTCATATTTAGCAACTTACGGCACATCAAAGATTGCAGAAATGTTAAATTTTAGTATCCGCCTTTTAAGAAAACTTTAGGACGTATTTTCCTTGAGGGTTTTCCCCCAAAGAACAGAAAATAAAGCACATTGCAATCCTTGGCAGGAGCTTCTAAAACAAAAAAAGCCACGGAAAACCGTGGCTTTTTTATGCAATTTTAACAGTGCTTATCTGGTAAACAAGAGTTCACGATATTTGGTCAATGGCCAAAGCTCATCGTCAACAAGTAGTTCCAGTTTATCGCAGTGATATCTGATCTCTTCAAAGAATGGCTTCACATCATCACAGTATGCAAAAGCTTTCTTCTCAACATCTTCGATCTTGTTGGCAACCTTCCGGGCATCGATCATTTCGTTCACCTTAGAGTTAATACCGGCAATATGCGCAGATATCTTCTCGATGATATCGAGTTGTTCCTTAGAATGCTTTTCAAAATCATCGGCATAGATCTCTTTAAGACCGCGTACGTTTCTTATAAGGACGTTCTGATATTTAATAGCAGTAGGAATCACATGGTTGCGGGCGATATCTCCAAGAATACGGCCTTCGATCTGAATGCGCATCGCGTATTCTTCGAGTTCGATCTCGTGACGGGCCTCAACTTCCACCTTATTCATCACCTTCAGCTCCTCAAAAAGCTTAATAGCTTTATCAGAAACCTGGGCTTTAAGAGCTTCCGGAGTTGTACGGTTATTACTTAAGCCACGTTTTTCAGCTTCTTTCTCCCATTCCTCGCCATAATTATTTCCTTCGAAACGGATATTTTTTGACTGCTTGATGTATTCGCGTAGCACGTTGAAGATAGCATCGTCTTTCTTCATCTTATCTTTTTTGATAAGTTTATCCACCTCAGCTTTGAAGTCGATAAGTTGTTTTGCTACGATACTATTGAGAACCGTCATAGGGTTGGCACAGTTAGCCAAAGACCCAACCGCTCTGAATTCAAATTTGTTTCCGGTGAAGGCAAAAGGAGAGGTACGGTTACGGTCGGTATTATCAAGTAAAATTTCAGGAATTTTACCTACCACATTCAGTTTGAGTTCAGTTTTTTCCTGCGGAGAAAGTTTGCCGTCGGTCACTTTTTCAAGTTCATCCAGAACAGCAGTTAGCTGTGAACCGATAAATGCAGAAATGATCGCCGGTGGAGCTTCGTTTGCACCAAGACGGTGATCGTTGGAAGCGCTTGCGATGGCCGCTCTCAGCAATTCCTCATTATCATGTACCGCTTTAATGGTGTTAATAAAGAAGGTAAGGAACTGAAGGTTCTTCATTGGAGTACTCCCCGGAGATAAAAGATTAATTCCGGTATCGGTTCCAAGAGACCAGTTGTTGTGCTTTCCACTTCCGTTAATTCCGGCAAAAGGTTTTTCGTGAAGTATGGCTTTAAAGTCGTGTCTTTCGGCCACCTTAGACATCACATCCATAATAAGGGAGTTGTGGTCTACCGCAAGGTTAGCTTCCTCAAAAATAGGAGCCAGCTCAAATTGATTAGGTGCCACCTCGTTGTGTCGGGTTTTTACTGGTATCCCCAGCTTCATACATTCTATCTCAAGTTCCCTCATAAAAGCGAGGATCCTGGAAGGAATCGATCCGAAATAGTGATCATCCAGCTGCTGACCTTTTGCAGGAGAGTGTCCCAACAAGGTACGACCTGCCAGTTGAAGGTCAGGACGCGTTGCAACCAGCGCTGAGTCTATAAGAAAGTATTCCTGCTCCCATCCCAGGGTAGCATTCACTTTACTTACATTCTTATCAAAGTATTTTGCCACATCTGTTGCGGCGTGATCTACAGCCTGAAGGGCACGAAGCAAAGGAGTCTTATAATCCAGGGCTTCTCCTGTATAGGAAACAAAAACAGTAGGAATACAAAGCGTTGTTCCCCAGATAAAAGCCGGAGAAGTAGGATCCCAGGCGGTATAGCCACGGGCTTCAAAAGTGTTTCTAATCCCTCCACTTGGAAAACTGGAAGCATCAGGTTCCTGTTGTACCAACTGACTTCCGCCGAATTTTTCAATGGCTTCTCCTCCTCCAATAGTTTCAAAGAAGGCATCGTGTTTTTCAGCAGTTGAACCTGTTAAAGGCTGGAACCAGTGTGTATAATGAGTTACTCCTTTAGAGATCGCCCATTCCTTCATTCCTGTGGAAATATGATCGGCTACGACTCTTTCGATCTTGGAACCGGTCTTTACGGAATCCATTACATTCTTGTACGCCTCTTTGGTAAGAAACTGGCGCATCACCCTTTCATTAAAAACGTTACTGCCAAAAAGCTCAGATCTTCTGCATGGCTCTTCGACGATTACCGGTTTCCGGCTGAAGGTTTCTTTTAGGGCTTCAAATCTTAAAATTGACATATTGTGTTGTTTGATAGATTTTAATTTCAGCCACCAAATGTATGGAATTTTAACCACACCCCTTCTTTTCAAGGGGGTCAACTTAAAAGAATTAACAGGTTTTTAAAATTACCCCCTCAAATTAACTTGAAAATGTCAATCCTATAAAAATAGCGTAACTAATAAACAATATCGCACCTTTATACCGGCTCATTTGATACCTCCTGGGCAAAAATGCGAGCGGAATGAGGGCAAAAGCGATGCCCAGCATCCAGAAAATGTCATTGGAAAGGATCTCGGGTGATTTTACGGCAATTGGCTGAATAATAGAAGTTATACCTAAGACAGAACCAATATTGAAGATATTTGAACCTATTAAATTACCCAACGAAATTGCCTTTTCTTTCTTTAAAGCAGCAATCACTGAGGCGGCCAGTTCGGGAACGCTGGTTCCCACGGCGATCATGGTAACCGAGATCACCCTTTCACTCACTCCCATCGCAGTAGCAAGATCTACGGCACCTTCAACCAGCAGCTCTGAACCACCCCACAGGGCAAAGCCTCCTATGAGCAGCCAAATGGTCATTTTAAAACCGGAAGTAACCTGGAGAGATTCGTCCACCTCTTCTACAAAGGTCTCGCTTTTTATCCTGGAACGGCGGATCAATGCAATGAGATACACCGAAATCCCCAACAACAGCAGGAGTCCCTCGATTCTGGATAATTCACGGCCCGTACCAAGAAAATAATACAGAGCGATCGAAAAAAGCATCATTGCCGGCCAGTTGAACCTGTAAAAGTCGCGATCAATAACGAGCGGACTTATAATAGCAGTAATCCCCAGTACCAGGCCGAGATTGGCGATATTAGAACCGATAACATTTCCGAGGGAGATGTCAGAAAAACCAGTGAGCGCCGCCTGCAGACTTACCAACAGTTCGGGGGCCGAGGTCGCAAAAGACACTACCGTAAGACCGATCACCATTCGGGAAATATTTAGCTTGAAAGACAGCGCCACCGAGGCTCGCACAAGAAACTCCCCACCCACGACCAATAACAGCAGGCCTATTAAGATAAAAACTACGCTCATTCCTGTTTTTAAGCGAAGATATAAGAAAGCCCAGACTTTTGCAGGATAGCACTTTTTAACTATAAAATTCGTTTCATAACTATTTTTTTAGTTATGTTTGTGAAACACGATCGAAGAAGCGATCAAAAAAAACCGTCAGATGGAAAAGCTCACGAATAAAGAAGAAGAGATCATGCGCGTGCTATGGAAGCTAAAAAAAGCTTTCGTCAAAGAGATCCTGGCAGAATTACAGCACCAGGAGCTGCACTACAACACCGTCTCTACCATTGTGAGAAACCTGGAAGACAAGAATTATGTAGCCCACAATGCCTTTGGAAAAACTCATCAATACTACCCCATAGTTTCAAAAGAGGCCTATCGCAATGAGTTTATGGACATGGCAACAAAAAAGTTCTTTGATAATTCCTTTAAAAATGTGGTTTCATTTTTTGCTAAAGAAGAAAAAGTTAGCGCCCAGGAACTTCGGGAGATCCTGGAAATCATAGAAAAAGGCAAAAAAGACTAATATGGAAGATTTTCTGATCCACATTTGCAAAAGCGCCTGTTTCCTGAGTATTTTCTATTTCGGATATCAGCTTCTGCTTCGGAAGGAGACCACTTTCGAAAAGAACCGGCTATATTTAGCGGGCGGAATTCTTGCGTCATTTGTCCTGCCGGCGATGTATTTCACGCGCCAGGTTATTGTAACAGCACCCGCCGCCGCAGTTTCTTCGGAAGTCCTGGAAAATACAGTCATGACTCCTGCCGAAATTCCCGAATTTTCATGGTGGAATTTCGCCGGAATCCTGTATCTGGCAGTTACCGCATTTTTTATAGTAAGGCTTTGCCTCAACCTCTTCCCCATCTTCAGAATGATCAGGAAGCATGAAAGCGTCATGACTGAAGGAATAAGGTATATCGAAATTGGGCAAAATACCGGTGCCTTTAGTTTTTTCAGAAATGTGTTTTATAATCCGCAGAAGCATTCGCAGCAGGAGCTGGAAATGGTCCTGCAACATGAAAAGATCCACGCCCGGCAGTTGCACTCGCTGGATATCATGCTCGCGAACCTCTGTACGGCCGTTCTGTGGTTCAATCCGCTAAGCTGGTTTTACCGAAAAAGCATTGAACAAAATCTCGAATTTCTTGCCGACCGGGAAACGGTGAATTTCACAGCTTCAAAACAAGCTTATCAGCAGACGCTGCTTCAAGCTTCATTGCCAGAATTTCAATTTTCGCTCACCAATCATTTTTATCAATCATCACTTAAAAAACGAATAGTTATGTTAAACAAACGCAATTCCGGAAACGGACAATTTTGGAAAGGCAGCCTGGTATTGCCGCTCGTCCTGGCTTTTATGCTGGCTTTCAATGTGCAAACCGAGGCCAGAATTATTCAACAACCTACTTCAGAAGCTCCCGTAGCTTCGGAAGGAATTTCAGCCCATATTACCAGGCACACGACAAAATCAGAATTGGAAGAATTTGAAAAGAAATTCGCAGAGCACAACATCAGGCTGAACTTCAGCCGACTGAAGTATACTTCCGAAGGAATTCTTACGAAAATCGAAGTTGCGGTAAAGGACAGGAATACCGGAAATAAAGGAAGCCTTAGCCGGGAAGATCCTGAGGGAATTGAACCCATAGCTATTGTTATTGGTAAAAATGGTCAAATTTCGCTGGGCTCTGCAAAAAAGGTCGAAATTGAAGAGTCCAGAGTGGCTTCCGAAAAGCAAAAATTTGGGATCATTGAAAGTTTTCCAATGGTTCCCCAAAACAATCAGCCGCTGGTGATCCTTGATGGTATTCCGCAAAAAGACCGCTCAACACTTGACAGCCTCAACCCTTCAGTTATAAAAGAAGTAAATGTGCTCAAGGGTGTAAAAGCCACCGCACTTTATGGCTCCCGCGGCAGCAATGGCGTGATTATCGTCACCACCAAAACGGACGACAGCCGGGCTCCCAAAGTGCAGATTGAAAAAAGGCTGACTGTTATCGATTCCGCAGAAAACAATGAGGATGATACCTATGCTTACGAGAGTGGAAAGAACGAAACAGAAATAATTCTTCATAATCCTGATGCCAAACAACCGCTGTATGTTGTAGACAAAGAAGTACAGAATAACAGCTTCAATATAAAAGAGATTGATCCCGAAGAAATCTCCTCTATAAATGTCTTAAAAGGGGATGCAGCCACGAAGAAATACGGTAAAAAAGGAAAGAACGGAGTGATCGAGATACACACCAAAGATGCCGCCCCTTCAGGAAATGAGCAAATCTTCCTTATCAAGGCTTCCTACAGCGACAAGCAACTGGAGGCTCTGAAGGCTGAAGTTCAGGAAAAGACAGGCTATGATCTTCAGCTAAACAATATCGAGCGCAATAAGGAGGGACTTATCACCCGCATTGACGTTAAATTCCGTGGAAAAGGCCACCTGGCTGCGGCTAATTATGAAACCAACAGCGGAATTCCGGATATACATATTGGATTGAAGAAAAATGGAGGCGTGATCGTTTCCTCTTCAGACTAAGAAGCTATTGCTTTTTCAGCCTTTCCCTTCTTCCAACTCTTTAATAGAATTCAATAGAACATCTCTGTTTTTTCCTGTTAAGAGATAGGTGGTTTCTTTTAATGAATTGTATTCGTCCAATGATATTAATACGAGGTCTTTACCGCTTTTACGCTTGATAAGGATTTCACACGCATCATTGACCACTTTACCGAACCAATGCTTTAAGTTTGAACGAAATTCGGCATATTCAACTGTTTCCATAGTATAAAGGTAAAGCAAACGAACTTTATTAGGATTTTGTATTTGAAATACATAGCAGGAGCGTTTTATCCCCAAGGCCGTGAAATGGTTTATTTCTACGGAATCAATATCTTTGAGAGAAACTAACCAACTATGAAAAAGAAATTTTTCAGAATGCTCTCCAGGATCAACAAAAAGATCCTGCCAAATTATTCCAGGAAAAGGCTGGAATTGGATAAAGCCAGCAAACTTCAGATGGCGATCATCGGCTGGAAATTATGGGTAACCAAGAACGCGCTCGATTAATACTTTAGCAGCGATTGCACCTCGTAATTGGCCAATTTCTCCTTACCTTTTAGAAAACTGAGCTCCACCAGAAAATTGCACTGAATGATATTGCCGCCCAGCTTTTCCACGAGATTACAGGCTGCAAGAGCGGTACCGCCGGTGGCGAGAACATCATCGTGTATGAGAATATTTTCACCGCTGTTTATCGCATCCTGATGTATCTCCAGAATATCGGTGCCGTACTCAAGGGCATATTCCTCCCGATGCGTCTTGTATGGCAGTTTACCAGGCTTTCTAATGGGCACAAAGCCGGCGTTGAGTCTTTCAGCTAAAAGAGTGGCAAAGAAAAAGCCGCGGGATTCGATTCCCACGACCTTGTCTATTTTTCCGCCGCCAAGTTTCTCCAAAAACAGATCTACGGCCTGCTTCATAGCCGAAGGATTCTGCAAAAGCGGACTTATATCTTTATATACAATTCCCTGTTTCGGGAAATCGGGAATATCCCGTATATATGCTTCTAAATTTTCCATGCTGCAAGATAAAAAACGTGCAGCATCCTTTTTTGCTTTATTCGCTCATTTTTTTAGCCTTTTCAGCTAATTTCTTTACGTTGGTGGGATACGGATTTTCCTTCAGCACTTTTGCCATATGCACCATATTGTGCACCATGAGCAACATCATGTTATTCGTAAATTCATGTTTATCGCCGTTGGCTTTGATGTAACTTGGCCCAGGTCCTGCTTTACCAACGTAGTACGTCATGGCATTTACCGGCACTGTAAAACCCTGTTCAGAAAGATCGAAAGTGATACTGGAAATGGCCTTTTTTGCCCCGTCTTCGTTACCATCTACCATTACTCCTGCAACCTTATTATAGCTAGGATATTGACCATTCTTATCGTTCCCTTCAGACATGAGTCCGTCAAAGCGTTCACCCACCATCTTCGCTACCGCACTGCGATCGCCTCTCCAGATAGGCGTTGCGATCACCATCATTTCAGCAGCTTTTATTTTGTTGAGGATCATCGGCCAGGCATCACCGTCGCCTTCATCAGAGGTATTGCCGAATTTCACATCGTGATCTACCACTCTTATCACCTCGGTCTCTACGTCGAGTTCGTGAAAGATTTTCGCCGCATTGTCAATAAATGCACGGGTGTTAGAGGTTTCTGGAGACTTTTTCAGGGTACAGTTTAGGAATATCACCTTCATTTTTTCATATTTTTTTTGATTCTCCCTAACTTATCAAAATTGTACGCCAAAGGCAGTTAACAGCGGGTTAAATAAGCCTTAGAGCTTTGTTAGAAAACAGCACTACCAATTTGACGTTCAATATTTTAAGATTAACTATATTTGACCTTGCCCCTTTCTCCTGCCCTAACCGCTTCAATCTGAAAATTCATGGAATACCATGGCATACTGCTGCTTTGCCTTCTTCTTTTTTCCTGCGGGGATTCTTCTTCGGAAGAGCCTGCTGCTCTAATTCCTGAAAATATCAAACCCCTGGTCATTACGGAAAAAACGCCTCATGACACCGATGATCCGGCGATTTGGATAAACCGGCAGGATCCCGAAGAAAGTATCGTCTTTGGTACCGATAAATCCACTGAAGGCGGCGTGTATGCCTTCGATCTCGACGGAAATATTTTGGAAGACAAAAGCATTAAGGGCCTTCATTATCCCAACAATGTTGATGTGGAGTACAACGTTTTTCTGAATGATTCCATTTCAAAGGATATCATAGCATTTACCGAGCGGGACCGGCACCAGATCAGGATCTTTTCAGTGCCCGATATGAAACCATTGGACAATGGCGGCCTAGCGGTTTTCTCTGCTTCGGAAGGAACTAAAAGGCAGCCAATGGGTATTGCTATTTACAAATCTCCGAAAAGCCAGAAGACCTATGCGATCGTCAGCAGGAAATCGGGGCCCGCCGAAGGATATTTGCACGAATATGAACTGGTACCTGACCAGGGAAGTTTTCAGCTAAAATTGGTCAGAAAATTCGGGGAATTCAGCGGCGTCAAAGAAATAGAAGCTATTGCAGTAGATGATGAAGAAGGTTTCATCTATTATTCCGATGAAGGTTCCTGCATCCGAAAATATGAAGCCGAACCGGATTCCTCAAAAGGAGAACTTGCGTGTTTTGGCGCAGATGATTTTCAGCAGGACATGGAAGGAATAGCAATTTTGCCCAATTCCGGCAAGATCATAATTTCCGATCAACAGGCAAGTTCGTTCAATTTTTATTCCCGCGAAGAGAACCATTTCCTCTACAGTAAAGACCTTGGAACCCTTGAAACTGATGGCTGCGATGCCTATTCCGGCTATCTGAATGAAAAATTCCCAAACGGCCTTTTCGTGGCCATGAACAACGAGCGGAATTTCTATTTTTATGATCTGGGGCAGCTCCAGAAGTAGCCCTTCTATCTGCTGTGGCATGAAAGTGGATATATTTCATAATAAATCTTATCTTTCAGAATATGAAGCCTATTTATATAGTATCCATTTTTGTTTTAAGCCTGCTCTCCTGCCAGGGCAAAGCGCAGAACAGTTCTTCCGCCGCACAGAAAAACAACCCTTATTATTCCCGAACTGATACCACAGAACTGCATGTAAGCAATGCGGAATGGAAAAAAATACTACCTGCAGATCTCTATTCGGTCGCCAGGGAAAAAGGAACTGAACGCGCCTTTACAGGCCAATACTGGAACAGTGATACTAAAGGCACTTATTATTGTGCGGTCTGCGGAAATAAACTTTTTCGGTCTACTGCTAAATTTGCCAGTACCTGTGGATGGCCAAGTTTCTTTGAGCCAGTAAGAAAAAACAGTGTTGATTACCTGGAGGATAATTCTCTCGGCATGGAACGAATCGAAGTGCAGTGTGCCCGATGTCATTCGCATCTGGGACATATTTTTAATGACGGCCCAGCTCCCACTTACAAACGCTATTGTATGAATTCGATTTGTCTCGATTTTGTGCCCGACGAAAATGCCTGGAGCGGGACAACTGCACAGTAAAGACCAGACCTTTCTGCTACCTCTCCAACTGTTCATGGTTTGCCTTCCAACAGGGAAATCATGCTCAACCCTTCAATTTCCCCATTTGCTTAATCTGGATCTTTCTCCAAAGTTCGGCCGTCGTATTTCCTTCTTTTTGATGGTTAGTCCTGGTGATTCACCAGATTTTAATCCTGACTAATATGAGGATCCAGAACAGATTTTAAACTTTCACTACAAATTTTAGGTAAACTTTAATGAAGTAGGCTCTGGAGAGCTTCTTTGTTAACAGGGTCTTATCGGATGTTTAGGGCTATTATGAGTACCTTTAAAATCAATGAAAATCGCTAAAAAAGAAAAGTTATGTCTGAAGAAAAAATGCTGAAAACTATTAATCCCGCTACCGGAAAAACGATCAAAAATTATGATCAAATGTCTGACAAAGAAGTTGGCCAGGCTATAAAAGATTGTCACGAGGCTTTCCTGAAGTGGAAATTAAAATCTGCCGAAGAAAGAGCGAAAGTCATTCAAAATATCGGGAAAAAACTTGACGAGCATAAAGATGAGCTTAGCAAACTCATGACCACGGAAATGGGTAAGCTCCTTGGGCAGGGAAAACAGGAGGTTGAATTATGTTCCGGGATCTGTGAATACACTGCCAGTAGTGGCCCTGAAAGTCTTAAAGATGAAGAACGCCAACTGCCGCAAGGCGGGAAAGGTTATATCTCCTACTCTCCTCTGGGTGTAATCTACGGAATACAGCCCTGGAATTTCCCTACTTATCAGGTTATCCGGTATTCCATAGCCAACTTAATGGCCGGTAACGGGGTATTATTAAAGCACGCTGAAAGCGTTACCGGGTGCGCACTATTACTGGAAAAGATCTACCGCGAAGCCGGACTGCCAGAAAACCTTTTCAAGGTTCTACTTATATCGCATGAACAAAGTGATGCGGTCATAGAAAATGACCTGGTTAGAGGAGTCACCTTAACCGGAAGCCCCGGGGCAGGTAAAATAATCGGAAAAAAAGCGGGTGAAAATCTTAAGAAAACAGTACTGGAACTGGGAAGTAATGACGCCTACTTAGTACTTGAAGATGCAGATCTTGAACTTGCCGTAAAAACCTGTGTGACAGGCCGCCTTTATAATAATGGAGAAACCTGTGTCGCGGCGAAAAGATTTATTGTGGTAGATAAGGTTTATGACAAATTCAAAGAGGCCTTTGTAGAGCAAATGTCCAACATCAAAGCCGGCGACCCTACCAGTGAAGAAAGTGACATAGGACCAATGGCTCGAGAAGACTTGAGAGATCAAATTCATGAGCAGGTTGAAGAAAGTGTGAAAAGAGGTGCTAAGATCTTATGTGGAGGTAAAAAACCTGAAGGTGACGGATTCTATTATCCGGCAACTGTACTGGCAGATCTGGAGCCAGGAATGCCGGCATATGATGATGAACTATTTGGCCCGGTCGCTTCGCTGATAAGAGCAAAAGATGATAAGGATGCCATGCGCATCGCCAACGACAGCAGGTTTGGTCTTGGTGGAGGAATATTCTCTAAAGATGAAGAAAAAGCCAGAGAACTGGCGAAATATCATTTTGACACGGGTATGATCTCCATTAATTCCTTTGCACTGGCCAATCCAAATATGCCTTTTGGAGGTGTAAAAGATTCCGGTTTTGGTAGAGAACATGGAACCTTCGGCGTGCATGAGTTTGTAAATGTGAAGTCGATTATGCTCGGTTAGGGATAAGTTTTTAAACTAAATTATCAATCCGGAGT
>CAVUJH010000015.1:0-95293 GCA_963741775.1 uncultured Flavobacteriaceae bacterium
TAATTTGGGCAAGCTTAAAGATAAGATTTTTTAGCCTTTTTTACCCGGTAATTCCCTAAAGAATTGAAGGAAAACTACTTAAGATCAAAACTTTTTTTGCGTTAGGGACAGCAGCGGCATCCCTTTGGCGGGCCACTCTTAGAACAAGGTCAAAATTCGGGGAATTTCACCCTTCTCTTCACTCCATTATATATAGGAATGGAATTCTGCCCGGCAAAGGATACAGCGGATGGCCCGGCCGAGCGCCTTTGCGCGAGGAAACGCCCAAATACATAATATTAGAGAAGGCGTATTGCGCAACCAATTCCAACACCTTATCTTTGCCGTTCAAATAAACTGAAACAAAAACATGATCAAGGTAACCTTGCCCGACGGCAGTATCAAGGAATTTGAAAAGGGAGCTACTCCCATGGACGTTGCCAGAAGCATTAGCGAAGGACTGGCCCGAAATGTAATTTCGGCAAAATTCAACGACAGCGTTGTTGAAACGATGACCCCTCTTACCACCGACGGCAGCCTTACCTTATATACATGGAATGACGAGGAAGGAAAAAAGGCTTTCTGGCACTCGTCTTCTCACGTGATGGCCCAGGCGATCCAGGACCTGTATCCCGGCGTCAAATTGACCATAGGCCCTGCGATAGAGAACGGCTTCTATTATGACGTAGATTTCGGCGAACACAAGATCTCTGAACACGATTTTAAAAAGATCGAAGACCGCATGCTGGAAATTGCGCGCGGAAAGCACGATTTCAATATGCGATCTGTCCCTAAAGAGGACGCGCTGGGATATTATTCACGAGAAAAGAACCCATATAAGGTAGAGCTGATCGAAAACCTGGAAGACGGAACGATCACTTTTTGTGACCATGACAACTTTACCGATTTGTGCCGTGGAGGACATCTTCCTAACACTGGCTTCATCAAGGCGGTGAAACTGATGAGTGTTGCCGGGGCTTACTGGAGAGGTAACGAAAATAATCCGCAGCTGACAAGGGTCTACGGAATTTCATTTCCAAAACAAAAGGATCTGAAAGAATACCTGGCGCTCCTGGAAGAGGCCAAGAAAAGAGATCACCGAAAGCTTGGAAAGGAACTGGATCTTTTCACTTTTTCACAGAAGGTAGGCCAGGGACTTCCTTTGTGGCTTCCGAAAGGAGCTGCATTGCGCGAGCGTCTTGAGAATTTCCTGAGAAAAGCTCAGAAAAAGGCCGGCTATGAAATGGTGGTAACCCCTCATATTGGTCAAAAAGAACTATATGTGACTTCAGGTCACTATGCGAAGTATGGAGAGGACAGTTTTCAGCCAATTCACACTCCCAACGAAGGAGAAGAATTTTTACTAAAACCGATGAACTGCCCGCACCATTGCGAAATTTATAACGCCAAAAGCTGGAGTTACCGCGATCTTCCGAAGCGTTTTGCAGAATTCGGAACTGTTTACAGATATGAGCAAAGTGGGGAGTTACACGGATTAACCCGCGTAAGAGGTTTTACCCAGGATGACGCCCATATTTTCTGTACTCCCGATCAACTGGATGAGGAATTCAAAAAGGTGATCGACCTTACCTTATATGTATTCAACTCCCTTGGCTTTGAAAATTTCACTGCCCAGGTCTCCCTGAGAGATCCTGAAAACAAAGAGAAATATATAGGTAAAGACGAAGTCTGGGATAAAGCTGAGAACGCTATTATTAGTGCAGCTAAAGAAAAAGGCTTAAATTACGTCGTAGAGACAGGCGAAGCTGCCTTCTACGGGCCCAAACTTGACTTTATGGTTAAGGATGCTTTAGGACGCAGCTGGCAACTTGGCACCATACAGGTAGATTACAATCTGCCGGAGCGTTTCGACCTTACCTATAAAGGAAGTGACAACGAAACTCACCGCCCGGTCATGATTCACCGCGCGCCTTTTGGCAGTATGGAACGCTTCGTGGCAATCCTGCTGGAGCATACAGGAGGAAATTTCCCGTTGTGGTTAATGCCTGAGCAGGCTATCTTACTATCTCTCAGCGAGAAGTATGAAGATTACGCGAAAAAAGTTTTAACTTTGCTGGAAAATAGCGAAATTCGCGCCCAGGTAGATAACCGAAATGAAACCATCGGCAAGAAGATTCGCGAAGCCGAAGTTCAGAAATTCCCCTATATGCTTATCGTAGGTGAGCAAGAGGAAAAAGATGGAACGGTTTCTGTACGTAAACACGGGGAAGGCGACATTGGCACCATGCCGGTGGAAGCTTTTGCCGAAATTGTAAAAAAAGAAATAGAAAAGACGTTAAAGACGTTTGAAGTTTAACCAAAAAATAGAGAGCCATAGCAATACGTAGAAAAAAATCAAAGCGACCGCTTAGAGCAATTAAAGAAGACCAACACCGCATTAACCATAAAATCAGGGTGGATGAAGTCCGTCTGGTAGGGGATAATGTTGAAATGGGGGTTTATCCAACCAAAAAAGCCCTAGCAATTGCCGAAGAATTGGGATTAGACCTGGTAGAGATCTCTCCCAACGCAAAACCGCCAGTGGTAAAGGCAATGGACTACAAGAAGTTTCTTTACGAACAGAAGAAACGGGAAAAGGCAATGAAAGCCAAAGCCACGAAAGTTGTAGTCAAAGAAATTCGTTTTGGACCCAATACCGACGACCACGATTACGAATTCAAGAAAAGAAATGCCGAGAAGTTCCTGAAAGAAGGAGCCAAACTAAAGGCCTTTGTTTTCTTTAAAGGTAGATCGATCGTTTTCAAGGACAAAGGGGAAATACTTTTGCTAAGACTTGCCCAGGATCTGGAAGAGTTTGGAAAGGTTGAGCAAATGCCGAAACTTGAAGGAAAGCGTATGACCATGTTCATGGCGCCCAAGAAAACCAAATAAAGGCCTCACCCAAGCCTCACCCAAAACTGCTTCGCAGTTTTGACCTCTCCAAAGGAGAGGTATATAATTTGGTTTTAATAAAGATATTTAAGAAGTAAGAGAGTTAATTATAAAAGAAGGACAGCATGCCTAAAATGAAGACGAAATCCAGTGCCAAGAAGCGTTTCAAGCTAACCGGTACCGGTAAAATTAAAAGAAAGCACGCGTTTAAAAGCCACATCTTAACAAAGAAGTCTAAAAAACGTAAGCTCGCCTTAACTCACAGTACTTTGGTACATGATGCAGATAAGGACAATGTTAAACTTCAGTTGCGTTTAAAGTAAACTGAAGCTCTTAACGGTTTAAACAATTTAATAACCCTGGAGTTGGGCAAATTAGAAGAGAGAAATAAGATTTTAGATCTGAGATCTTTCTAAATTTAAAAGTGCCGGTTACCGGCCGCCTGCTACAAAAAAATGTAAAGAAATGCCAAGATCAGTAAACTCAGTTGCGAAGAGAGCCAGAAGAAAAAAGGTTCTTAAGCAAGCAAAAGGCTACTTCGGACGTCGTAAAAACGTTTGGACAGTAGCGAAAAACGCGGTTGACAAAGCTATGCTTTATGCATACAGAGACCGCAAAGTTAAAAAGCGTAATTTCCGTTCATTATGGATTATGCGTATTAATGCTGCAGCCCGTGTAAACGGGATGTCTTATTCTCAATTTATGGGAGGTGTTAAAGCTGCCGGAATCGAACTTAACCGTAAGGTTTTGGCCGATTTGGCGATGAACCACCCAGAGGCTTTCAAAGCAATTGTAGAAAAAGTAAAATAAATAAAAACTAATTACACTCTCTTATAGAAATCCGGTTCTGCAAAGGACCGGATTTTTTTATTCCCTATTTTCCGAAAGCCGTGAGCACAAGTTTTCTAGGACCGCCATGATCGCGGTGTTCGCAGAGATAAATTCCCTGCCAGGTGCCCAGGTTCGGTTTTCCGTTCGTGACGGGAATTTGCACCGAAGTTCCCAATAAAGCAGCCTTGATATGCGCGGGCATATCGTCGGGACCTTCCAGCGTATGTTTGTAGTAAGGCTGATTCTCGGGCACCATTTTGTTCATGTGGCTTTCAAAATCTTCCCGCACCGTGGGATCGGCATTTTCATTAATGGTGAGCGAAGCCGAAGTATGTTTAATAAACACCTGCAGAATTCCCGTGTTTATTTCCTTTAATTCTGAAAAATTCTGAAGTATTTCGTCGGTAACGAGGTGAAAGCCCCGGCTTCTTGCTTTCAGACTTATCTCCTTCTGAAAGATCTTATCCATAGCTGAAGTTAACTCGATTAAAACCAAAAATTACGAAACTCAGCATTAACACAGAAAATGCTGCTTCAAATATTTCTTAAAACTGAAAACCAGCCAGCCTCAGATTCGGTAAAATTCAGCGGCATTTTCTCCGAAGACCTTTTGTTTTTCTCCTTCGGAAAAGCTTCGGAAGTAATCCTTCTGGATCTCCAGGACCTCCTCGTAGGAAGCAGCTGCCAGGCATACCGGCCAGTCTGAACCAAACATGAGCCGTTCCACTCCGAAGGCTTCCACCACCACATCCAAAAAAGGACGTAAAATCGACTTTCTTCCAATTAAAATCAACGGTTTCGGTCACCAGTCCCGAAAGTTTGCAAAAAACATTACTGTTTTTCGCCAATCTCTCGATATTATGTTTTCCATTCCTCTGAAGGACCTTCAGCCGAAATTTTCGGTTTTCCCATATGATCCAGCACAAAACGCTGATCTAGGAAATTTCTCAACGAGTTTGACTGCTCCCGGCAATTGGTAATCAAAAACAAGCAGATCATAAGTAAGGTCGAAATTGGTCAATTTCGAGATGCCTTCCTGAAAAGCTTTTTCTGTCATGAATTCTCCCTGCTGGTCCCAAACCGTATGGCGCACTCCTTTGAAATAAGGATTTTTGCTGAAAAATTCCAGCCTGTCCCCTACCTGTTCCGAATTAAGATCCACCCAACCCACAACTCCTTTGATAAAGGAATGCTTTTCGGCTAAATTCAGCAGAAATTTCAGTCTCCTCTTCCGACTGATCGGCTTGCACCAAAATCGTTCCTTCAAAACCATTCTTCCGAAGAACCGGTTCCAGATCCATCGGCATAAAATCTTTCTGTATCGAAGCCATGGAATCATCGAGCCAGCTGTATTTCACGGGATCGTAATGCCAGAAATGCTGATGTGCATCTATCTTCATTCTGGTATTGAGATTTAACTATTCCTTATTTCCTCCAAGAAACCAATTAGTTATAAAATTACAAAACTCAGCATTAACAGCAGATAATCCTATTTCAAATCTTTCTTAAAACTGGAGAGCAGCCGGGCTTCTGCCCCTTTAAACAAGGCGAGTTTTTCGCCGAAGACCTTCCTTCTACTTCGGTAAAACTCCGGAAGTAATTCTCCTGAGTATACCACAATACCATTTGCTCTATGAGATCATCTTCAAAGTTTCTTAATATTTGATTCGTAAGTTTATTATGAATAATTCCAATTATGCATAAAAGCATCCTGTTACTAGTAATTTCATGCCTAACATTCTTGGGCATACAGGCCCAGAATATTTCTGGGGAGATTGTAGAGAAAAAATCTGGAGAGGCTTTAATGGGCGCGAATATCAGCCTTCTTTCGGTACGCGATTCCTCCAGAGTAGATGGTGCTATCAGCAATGCTGGAGGAATTTTTAAATTTAAAGATCTTAAACCTGGTGATTATTACCTCCGGATTAGTTTTATAGGGTTCATCACCTATTCTTCTGAAGCATTCCACCTCAGTAAGAACAAAGATATGGGCAAAATTCTGCTTTCAACTTCCCCTATCCTGATGGATGAAGTAAATATTCAGAGTAATGTAATTAACAAGATCGACAAAAAAGTTTACCCTATAGAGGAAGATATTTTATCTGAAACCGGAACTGCGACACAGGTTCTTCAAAACATCCCCTCCGTAGATGTCGACATTAACGGAGGTATCCTTCTTAGAAATGCAGGTGTTGCTATTTTCCTGAACGGAAAACCTTCAGCAATCCTGGAACGAAATCCTGCAGCTTTTCTCCAACAATTGCCCGCTAAGATGATAGAGAAGATCGAAGTGATCACTAATCCTTCGGCAAAATATAAGCCTAATGGTGTTGGCGGAATCATCAATATCGTCCTGAAAAAAGAAAATAAAAATGGCTTGAACGGACAGGTGCATGGGAACGTAGGTTTTCAAAAGCGGTATAATGGCGCACTCAATTTCAACTACGGCACGGAAAATCTCAACTTTTTCGGCAATTATGGAATAAGACATGGTTATACAACAAGCTTAATTACCGATGAAAGAATATTTTTTCAGCCTGACCAGGTAAAAAACGCCAGGTATTTTGAAAATGGAAGAAGCTCTTCGTACAATTTATCGCAAACTATCTATACCGGGACTTCCTGGGAGCCTGATGATCACAACTCCTTGCATCTATCAGGTAATTATTTTGTAGCCAACTCGGATCACTCCGGAAAAGCTGAAAGTTTGAATTACGATTCAGAAGGAGCCATAAATTCCGCTTTCCGAAGTAATTCTACTAATGATGAGCATGAAGCAGAAGGGGAAGCTCAGTTCGCGATGGAACATGTCTTCAAGAATAATGAAGACCACACCCTGGAAATGGAAGCCACCTATACATTCTTTGATGAGAGGGAAGATCAGCAATTCGTACAGAAATATTCTTTTCCAAATAATGCCACTTCGTTGGACAAAAATCTGGTTCGAAAAAACGGAAATGAAGAAGAGGTAAGCGCGGACTATATTCTACCTATTTCTGAAGATACCGAGCTCGAAGCGGGATATGCCGGAAACTTCTCTTCTCAGGAAATTCAATATAACAGAGACCGATCAAAGACTCGTTTCCTTTTTAAGCAGAACATTCAGGCATTATATGTACAATATTCTCAACCTGTTAGTAATTTTGATATTAAAGTTGGTCTAAGGGGAGAAAAAGGATTTACCGAAGGAGAAGTAAAACAGCCCATAGATTCTCTAGAAAAAAATAACGATTTCAGACTTTTTCCCACATTGCACTTACAGTATGAAATGAGTAAGAAAAGTTTACTGGGGCTAAGCTATTCCCGAAGGATCAAGAGGCCCGACGCTGATATGCTCAATCCCAACCCGGAATTTACTGATCCCCGTAATGCCGAAGCAGGAAATGCCAATCTAAAACCAGAGCAAGTTCATTCCATAGAACTGGATTACCAAATGGCAAAAAACAGCTATTCATTAACAAGCTCGCTGTATTATCGGTATCGCTATGATGCCTTTACAGAAGTACAACGAAGTATAGGCGATACCTTAATAATAAGAACTGTAGAAAATCTCAATTCTCAACAATCGGCGGGGATTGAAGCCAATTTTTCCCAACAGCTCACCGAAAACTGGGATGCCCATCTCTCGGGTGATGTATACTTTACACATCTGGATGCAGGAAATCTGGGTTATACTAAAAGAGATCACGGAATTTCAGGAAATCTCAAAGTGCACTCTTTTTCAGATCTGGGAGACCACCTTTCCCTGCAGTTAGATGGTTTTTACTATTTCCCAAGCCTAAATCCGCAGGGGCGCAGAAAAGGTTTTTTCTATATGAACGGCGGAATAAAAGAGAATATTCTGAAGGATCAGGTAAGCATTACTCTTACAGCAATTGACATTTTCCACACCTATAAAGTCATAAGGAAAACTGAGGGAAACGCTTTCTATCACAATTCAACCTATAGGCGACTTCAGCCATTGGTTTTACTAGGGGTTTCCTGGAGGTTTAATCAATTGAAAGGTTCCGAAGAAATTGAATATGTAGATGAGGGGCTGTAATTTCTTTGTATTCTTCCACATTTAACCCAATTTAAGCGTCTCTTTAGAATGTTTTTAGATTCTAAACCTAGTTTAGAAGTCTTAATAGCTGTAATGTTTTTTACCTCATTAAATAGAATTAGAAGAAAATTAACTGGTATCCTTACCAAAAGCATCGGCGGCCAAAAATTAAAAAAAATAAAGCCTTCGGAGTTTTCTTCTATACACACTGTTTTACTCGCAAGACCTAATCACAGGCTGGGAAATCAGCTTTTAATAGCGCCTCTAATCCAGGAATTGCATGATCATTTTCCTAACGCTAAAATAGACTTGTTTCTTAAAGGAGGACAAGGCCCAACGCTTTTTAAAAACTACAGTATAATTGATAGATTCATTTTATTGCCAAAAGATCACTTCAAGAATATTATTCAATATTTTCGATGTTGGATTAGTCTGCGGCAAAAAAAATATGACCTGGTACTTAATGTTGAGCCAAATTCTTCCTCAGGCAGACTGGCTACAAAAATTTCAAAAGGCCGCATCAAAATTTATGGACATAATCTTGATAGCCATTTAGAATTATCGGGAAACCCTATCCATATGGCTCAAGTTCCGATTGAGATTGTTAGGCAATTTATAGACTTTTCTGCCCGAAAGAGATTCCCTTCTTTAAAGATAAAGCTGAGTAAAGAAGAAATAGCTGAAGGAAAAAAGCAGTTGACTCGTCTTTTTTCCAATAATAAAGAAACAATTTCGATATTTACTTATGCAACTGGTCGGAAATGTTACTCTGAAGATTGGTGGTTGCTTTTTTACCATTCAATGAAGCAAAAGTACGGCAATGAATATAATTTCCTGGAAATTCTTCCCAAGGAAAATATTTCACAAATTAGATTTGAAGCAACATCCTTTTATAGTGAAAACATCCGTGAAATTGCGAGCGTTATCAACTCATCTAAATTATTTATCGCAGCCGACAGTGGCATCATGCATTTAGGTTGTGCAACGGAAACTTCGGTCATGGGCTTATTCTCAGTAACCAGTAGAGAAAAATACGGCCCATACGGAGAAAAGAAAATTTCTATCGATACGAACAAAAGCAGCATATTTGACCTGTTTCACACCATTGAGGACCTGCTTAATTCCAAAAAAAAAACTCATCTAATCCAAGAGGAATTTTCTTTTCTAGTCAATGATTAAACATTGTGATGCTATTGCAGTTAGCAATGTGAAACAAAAAAACTCTAACAATCTAGCATAAGAGCCCGAAAGTTTAGGTTTTATGCTTTTTCTTCTTCGCAGCTGGAAAGAGGACATTGTTCAAAATAAGACGGTAACCGGGAGAATTCGGGTGCAGGGAAAGTTCAGTTTTCGGATCACCCACGCGATGCTGATAATCTTCAGGATCGTGACCGCCATAAAAGGTGAAGAAGCCCTTGCCTTTAATTCCGTGGATATATCTAGCTTCGCCATTGAGCTTGCACTCGCCCATCACCAGGACATTCGCCTTGATATTATCAGGATTGAAAGCCGTGGTCTGGCCCATAAAGCCTTTGATAAGCCGGGTGTGATTCTGCGTAAGCATGGTCGGCACCACGTCCCATTTCGCGGAGAAATCCATCAACGTGAAATAATCAGATTCCTTCGGAATATGCCTTTTTGCGGTCATATCTATGGAAGAAAACTCGTAGACCATCGGACTTCTTTCTAAAGTAAAATCTGTAAAAGCGAAGGTCTTGCTGTAATCGATTTTGGACTGATAGCCAGGCTCGCTGGGATCTCCGTCGAACATAGGTTCACAGATATCCACTCCTTCGGCAGCCAGGGCAATATCAAAACTGTCGGTCGCACTACACATGGCAAACATAAACCCGCCGCCGATCACATAATCCCTTATCTTGAGCGCCACGGCCAGTTTTTCTTCGGAAACCTTATCATAACCCAGTTTTGCGGCTAAAGCTTCCGCTTCTTTCTTATCTTCAATATACCAGGGCGTAGTTCTGAAAGCGCGGTAGAATTTGCCATATTGACCCGTGAAATCTTCGTGGTGAAGGTGCAGCCAATCGTACTGCAGCAAAGCATTATTCAGCACTTCTTCATCATAGATCGTTTCATAGGGAATTTCAGCATAGGTGAGTGCCATGGTCACCGCATCATCCCAGGGCTTTTTTCCCTGAGGAGAATACACAGCGATCTTCGGCGCCTTCTCCAGCACCACCGTCTCCATATTCTTGGAAGGACTGCTGATCTCGTTCAGGATAGCCTGCGTCTTGGCATCACTGATCACTTCGAAGGAAACACCCCTTATCTTGCATTCACGCCGCAGGGCTTCGGTATCAGAAATTAGGAAAGAGCCGCCCCTGTAATTGAGCAGCCATCGTACCTCCAGCTGTTGCTCAAGTGCATAATAAGTAATTCCATATGCTTTCAGATGATTCGCCTGCGAATCGGCATCCATGGGAATAAGAACATTGGAGGCAAAGCAATTGCCTCCAATGATCAGCAAAAAATATAAAACCAGATTAAATCGTTTGGAAAGCGGCGCACCAAAGAGAAAGGATCTTCCTGCCGGAATTTCCTGTTGTCTTTTTAGAATGGCACGTCGTTATCATCAAAATCATCATTCATCGAGCTCCCGAAAGCTTCATTGGCACTCGGATTTGGCAAATTAGAAGAACCGAAATCCTGATCGTCATCGCCACCGCTATTCATTTTTGAGTGAAACTCGAAAGGCGAATCGAAGTCTTCTAAGTTATCAAATTTACCAAGATGTCCAATAAATTTCAGGCGGATATTCTCCAGCCCACCGTTACGGTGTTTGGCCACGATGAATTCTCCCTGCCCTTCGGTTGGAGAACGCTCTTCGTCATCCCATTCGTCGATCTTGTAGTATTCGGGACGGTAAATAAAAGATACAATATCGGCATCCTGCTCGATCGCTCCAGATTCCCGAAGGTCAGAAAGCAAAGGCCGTTTACTGCCTCCACGGGTTTCCACCGCACGCGACAACTGGGACAGTGCGATCACCGGTACATTCAGTTCCTTGGCAAGTGCCTTCAGGTTACGCGAAATTGTGGAAATTTCCTGCTCCCTGTTCCCGCCTTTTTGGGTTCCACCGGCAGTCATCAGCTGCAGGTAATCGATCACGATCAGCTTAATTCCGTGCTGGGAAGCAAGACGCCTTGCCTTGGCCCGAAGGTCGAAAATCGACAAAGACGGAGTATCATCAATAAAAAGAGGCGCTTTTTCAAGGTCTTTCACCTTTACGTTCAGCTGTTCCCATTCGTGTTTTTCAAGATTTCCGGTACGAAGCTTTTCCGAAGAAAGGCTGGTTTCCGAAGAGATCAAACGGGTGATGAGCTGTACTGAAGACATCTCCAGAGAAAAGAAAGCGACAGGTATTCCCTGACCCACGGCAATATTTCGCGCCATGGAAAGGGTTAAGGCCGTTTTACCCATACCCGGTCTGGCCGCCACGATAATAAGGTCGGAAGGCTGCCAGCCCGAAGTAAGCTGATCGAGCTTTATCAAAACCTGAAGGCACTCCACTAGGCCCTTCTTTATTGGAAATTTCCTGAATCCTGTTCTTGGCCTGGATCACCAGACTCTGTGCAGTTTCAGTCGATTTCTTGATATTTCCCTGGGTGACTTCATACAATTTAGCTTCGGCAGAATCCAGCAGATCAAAAACATCGGTACCTTCATCGTAGGATTCTTCGATGATCTCACTGGAGATCTTTATAAGGCTTCGCTGAATATACTTCTGAAGAATAATACGGGCATGGAATTCAATATGGGCCGAAGAGGAGACTCTCTGGGTAAGCTGGATAAGATAATAATCACCACCGACCTTCTCGAAATTCCCGTCTTTTTTCAGTTGATTAGACACTGTTAATAAGTCGATCGCCTCGGTATTTTCAAAGAGCTTGTAGATAGCCTCGTAAATAAGTTTATGAGCATTACGGTAGAAAGCATCGGGATTCAGAATATCGATGATCTCGTCTACCCCTTTTTTATCGATCATCATCGCCCCAAGCACAACTTCTTCTAAGTCAACAGCTTGTGGCGGTATTTTACCTTTTTCAAGATTGATGACATTACTTTTTTTGTAATCGAAGTTCTGAGAAGCCGTGATCTTTTCCATAAAACAAAAGTAAAGAAATTGTTAGGTTCGAGCTGATTTCTTTGGAGCAGCTTAATCAACAATGATCTGTTGAAAATTATAAATTTGGGTGTTAATAAGGGTAAAAAAATCCGAAACGCAGGTTCCGGATTTTTGGATGAAATATGATACTCAGTGATACTATCCTTTAAAAACTCCCATCCCAAGATATTTGTTCATTCTCTTTTCAATCAGATCTTCTGGTGATAAGTTTTTGAATTCCTCGTAAGAATCAGAAATTGCCTTTTTTACCGTTTCAAAAGTCTTTTCGCGATCGCTATGCGCGCCACCAACAGGCTCCTTCACGATCTCATCAATAAGCTTCTGCTTTTTCATATCCTTAGCGGTTAGCTTCAAGGCCTCGGCAGCTGTCTCCTTATATTCCCAGCTTCTCCATAAGATGGAAGAACAGGATTCCGGAGAAATTACCGAATACCAGGTATTTTCCAGCATCAACACCTTGTTTCCAACACCAATTCCCAAAGCTCCGCCGCTGGCGCCTTCCCCTATAATAACTACTATAATAGGAACTTTAAGCCTCGTCATTTCCATGATATTGCGGGCAATGGCTTCTCCCTGGCCGCGCTCTTCAGCTTCAAGGCCGGGATAAGCTCCGGGAGTGTCAATAAAAGTAACTACCGGAACACCAAACTTTTCCGCCGATTTCATGAGGCGCAAAGCCTTGCGGTAACCTTCAGGATTCGCCATTCCGAAGTTGCGGTACTGGCGGGTCTTTGTATTGAAGCCTTTTTGCTGCCCAATGAACATATAGCTCTGATCTCCAATTTTACCAAGACCACCAATCATCGCTTTGTCATCTTTCACATTTCGGTCGCCGTGAAGCTCCAGAAAGGTATCGCCGCAAATTGCTGTGATATAATCGAGGGTATATGGCCTGTTGGGATGTCTTGAAAGCTGCACCCGCTGCCAGGCAGTAAGGTTCTTGTATATTTCTTTCTTAGTCTCTGCAAGCCTCTTTTCTATCTGCTTACAGGTAGCCGTAACATCAACATTGCTCTCTTCACCAATATTACAGGCTTTCTCGTACTGTTCTTCTAACTCTTTAATGGGTAATTCAAAATCCAAATATTCCATAAGTAGTTATGGTGTTTTCTTATTAGCTTACAAATATAACAAACTTTGAAAGGAAGAATTCCTATGAATAGTCAATAATTTTCTGCGACTATCTTTTCGCATTGTAAAGAAGATAAACAGCTAAAATTCCGAAGCTTATATTCGGAAACCAAACCGCGATCAAAGGCGAGAAGGTAGATTGTTCTGCCATGGTGCCGAAAACTTTATCGAAGAAGATAAAAATAAAGGCGAGCGTAATTCCCACGGCGAGATTCACTCCCATTCCCCCTCTTCTTTTCATGGAGGAAACGGCCACTGCAATAATCGTGAGGATGAAAGCTGAAACCGGAATACTCCACCTCCTGTATGCCACGACCAGATACCTGTTGATATTCCCTGAACCGCGCCGGCGTTCCGATTCAATAAAATCATTGAGTTCAGAATAATTGAGGGTCTCAGCAATGTAGGATTCGGGCGTTAATTGATCGAACTCAAACGGCAGCACAGTATCCAGAACCCTTTTCTCCTGAAGAATGTCGCCCTTCTCCCCCACAATTCTCTTCTCGTAATTGTTAAGGGTGTAAGTGGTATCCTCAGGATTAAATTCCAGGCGGGAAGCCCCAATCTTGAAGGTCATCTGATTCCCCTCAAAATGCTCCAGGGTAAAATTCCTCGCGGAATGGCTCCTTGGTTGAAAATGACTGGCATAGATGTATTCGTTATCGTTGATCTGCCGGTAAACATCGCTGGTTTCCTGCGTTTGCTGCCCTTTCTTGAAATACTGATACTTGAATTCGTTGAAGCCCTTGCTCGCTTGCGGCGCCAGGTACATTCCCATTATCAGCGCCAGCAGGCACACGATAGAAGCGCCCAGCAAATAGGGCCTCAGAAATCTCCAAAAGGAAACACCACTGCTCAAAAAGGCAATAATCTCGGTGTTATTGGCCAGTTTGGAGGTAAACCAGATCACCGACAAAAACAGGAACAACGGAAACAGCAGATTGGCAAAATAGATAGTAAAATCAAGATAATAATGCGCCACTTCTATAAAAGGCACTTCATTTTCAAGAATCTTATCAATCTTTTCTGCCAGGTTCACCGTAATCCCAATGGGGATAAACAGCAACAGCATCATGGCAAAGGTGCCAAGATAGCGCTTCAGTATATACCAGTCGAGAATCTTCAAATTTAGAGGCGTTTGTCCATTTGTTTGACCATCATGTTCTTCCAGGAAGCAAAATCTCCCTCTAAGATATGTTTTCTGGCTTCACGAACCAACCATAAATAAAAACCGAGATTGTGAACGGTAGCAATTTGTTTGCCGAGCATCTCGTTTACCGTGAACAAATGGCGTAGATAAGCCTTTGAATAATGGCTATCAACATAGGTATGCCCCATTTCATCAATCGGTGAAAAATCATCATACCATTTTTTGTTCTTAATGTTGATCGTGCCGTGGGCCGTGAACAGCATACCGTTACGGGCATTTCGCGTAGGCATCACACAATCGAACATATCTACACCCAATGCGATATTCTCAAGAATATTAATAGGAGTACCCACGCCCATCAGGTAACGAGGTTTATCTTCCGGAAGAATAGCAGTCACCACTTCGGTCATCGCGTACATTTCTTCGGCGGGTTCTCCTACGGAAAGTCCACCGATGGCATTTCCTTCAGCTCCTACTGAAGCGATATATTCCGCAGACTGTATTCGCAGATCTTTATAGGTGCTTCCCTGAACAATGGGAAACAGGGTTTGATTGTATCCGTAGAAAGGTTCTACCTTCTCCAGGTGCGAAACACAGCGATCGAGCCAGCGATGCGTCATGTGCATGGAACGCTGGGCATATTTATAATCGCAGGGATACGGCGTACATTCATCAAAGGCCATGATGATATCGGCGCCAATCGCCCTCTGGATCTCCATTACATTTTCAGGAGTAAAAGTATGGTACGAGCCGTCGATATGCGACTTGAATTTCACACCTTCTTCCTTTATCTTTCTTCTGTCAGAAAGGGAATACACCTGGTATCCGCCGCTATCGGTAAGGATGTTCCGGTCCCAATTCATGAATTTATGCAAACCGCCCGCTTTTTTAAGAATTTCGGTTTCGGGCCGCAGATAAAGATGATAGGTATTTCCGAGGATAATATCGGGGTTGATATCTTCCTTTAATTCCCGCTGGTGCACTCCTTTTACGGAACCAACGGTGCCAACAGGCATAAAGATAGGGGTTTCAATTTTGCCGTGATCGGTGGTAATGGTACCGGCACGGGCCTTACTACCAGAATCGGTAGTCAATAGTTCAAATTTCATAGTCCTTTTTCAATCGCTGCAAAGATACTCAACTAAAAAACAAATTAAAGGTTCTGAAAAAATCAAATACGGCCTTTTTAGTCATAATTGGTGAAAAACTGCCTGCATCCTTCTTTGTATAAGCTATTTAAAAAACTATTTTTGCGACACCTATTAAACAACACAAACAATAATGCCAAACATTCAAGAATTAGAGAATTTTGCAACGCAGGTTCGCCGCGACATTTTAAGGCAGGTTCACAAGGTAAATTCGGGTCATCCCGGAGGATCTTTAGGCTGTACCGAATTTTTCACCGCTCTTTACAAGGTGATCATGGACCACAATCCCGATTTTAATATGGACGGAAAAGACGAAGATATTTTCTTCCTTTCCAACGGCCATATTTCTCCGGTGTTTTACAGCGTGCTTGCCCGCACCGGATATTTTCCGGTAGAAGAACTCAACACTTTCCGCCTAATTGACTCCCGCCTGCAGGGGCATCCCACTACTCACGAAGGACTTCCTGGAATAAGAGTAGCTTCAGGTTCTTTGGGCCAGGGAATGTCGGTAGCTCTTGGTGCCGCTCAAGCAAAGAAACTTAATAAAGACAAGCATCTGGTTTACACCCTTCACGGCGATGGGGAACTGCAGGAAGGCCAGAACTGGGAAGCGATCATGTATGCCGCCGGAAATCATGTGGACAACATCATTTCTACTATTGACCTCAACGGACAGCAGATCGACGGAAGCACCGAAACCGTTCTTCCGTTAGGAAATGTGAGGGCGAAATTCGAGGCTTTTGGCTGGGATGTTATGGAGATCGAAGATGGAAATGACCTGAACCAGGTGATCGAAGGCCTGGAAGAAGCCAAAACCAGAACAGGCAAAGGAAAACCAGTATGTATCCTGATGCATACGGTAATGGGCAACGGGGTGGATTTTATGATGCACACACACGCATGGCACGGAAAAGCTCCTAATGACGAACAACTGGAGAACGCACTTGCTCAAAACCCTGAAACTTTAGGAGATTATTAATTTCCGTAAGATTCGTATCCATTAAAAACAGATTTCCCGCAAAGGCGGAAAAGACAAAAGAAACAACATGAAAAAATATACAGATTCAGGAAAAAAAGATACCCGTTCCGGTTTTGGCGCGGGCCTTACCGAACTGGGCCGCAATAATCCGAATGTCGTAGCGCTTTGCGCCGACCTTGTAGGCTCCTTAAAAATGCAGGATTTCATCGATGAGAATCCCGAGCGTTTCTTCCAGGTAGGGATCGCCGAGGCTAATATGATCGGGATGTCAGCAGGACTAACGATTGGAGGCAAGATTCCTTTCGCGGGAACTTTCGCCAACTTCGCCACCGGTCGTGTTTACGACCAGATTCGGCAGAGTGTGGCATATTCAGGAAAAAACGTGAAGATATGTGCTTCGCACTCGGGCGTCACTCTCGGAGAAGACGGAGCCACTCACCAGATCCTCGAGGATATCGGGCTTATGAAGATGCTTCCGGGGATGACCGTTATCAACACCTGTGATTATAACCAGACTAAAGCAGCGACGCTCGCCATCGCGGAACATGAAGGCCCTGTTTACCTTCGCTTCGGAAGACCAAAAGTGGCCAATTTCACTCCTGAAGATCAAAAATTTGAGATCGGAAAAGCCGTTCACCTTCTGGAAGGGACCGATGTAACCATCATCGCCACCGGTCACCTGGTATGGGAAGCCATTCAGGCAGCCGAACAGCTTAACGAAAAAGGCATCAGCGCCGAGGTGATCAACATCCACACGATCAAGCCTCTGGATGAAGAAGCCATCATCAATTCGGTTAAAAAAACAGGCTGTGTGGTGACTGCTGAAGAGCACAACTTCCTTGGCGGACTTGGCGAAAGTGTAGCAAGAACGCTCTCTCTAAGCACTCCTACTCCACAGGAATTCGTGGCAACTCAAGACACTTTCGGCGAAAGTGGAACTCCCGAACAGTTAATGGCAAAATATGGCCTGAACGCCGAGGCTATCGTAAAAGCTTCAGAAAAAGTGATCAAACGCAAATAAGCGTTGAAATTGCTCATAAATTAAGGCCTTTCGGAGAATGCTTCTGAAGGGCTTTTTTTATCTTCAGAAATAATTAACAACTAATACCCGTTATCTCTATCTAATCCAAAATATGAAACCATGAAAAAATTAATGCTAATTGCCCTGATCTTTACCGGGACAAGCCTAATGGCTCAAAGTGCCAAATTCGGTATTAAGGGTGGCCTGAACTATGGCGCCACCGGAGATTATCAGAACGTAAATGAAGCAGCTTCCGATTTCAGTTCTTCCTTTGAGGAAGGCGAAAACAGAACAGGTTTTCACCTGGGACTGTTCTCTCAATTCGAAATGCTCGGCATTTTTCTTCAGCCAGAATTGATGTACACACAGCTCAAGACCAAATACAATAGTTTTGATTATAAACTCACCAAGATCGATGCTCCTGTGCTCTTAGGACTTAAAGTGCTCGGACCACTAAACATCAAAGCCGGCCCTTCTTTTCAATATGTACTGAAAAATGAACTGGAGAACACCAGCTTTTCGGTGAGTGATGTGGAGAATGACATCAGCGTAGGTTACCAGCTTGGCGCCGGATTAACATTCGGCCGTCTTGGCTTCGATGTACGCTACGAAAGCGCTTTTAAGGAAAACACCGCTTTTGTGGATACAGCTTCGGAAAGGTTCAAACTGGATTCGCGGCCAACCCAATGGATCCTGAGTGCCTCCTATGCTTTTTAAATAAAACCTCACAAAAAAGAAAAAGCCCCGAAATTGAATCCGGGGCTTTCCTTTTTTATTATTTCTTACGATAATTAATCGTTTTTGAAAGTATCCGGATCCAGATAATCTGGAATTCCATTGTTATTGCTGTCGGGGAAGGTGATAGAACCATCCTCATTAATTGTAATTTCCTTACGGGTAGGAGTTCCGTCGCCGTCATCATCGGGATCGGCAAAGTTGGGAACATTATCTCCGTCTGAATCATCGTTCAACAGATTTTTATCTTCATTAAGGTCTTCCATCCAGGAAGGAATTCCGTCGTTATCATGATCGGCTTCGTTCACGCGGTAAAGATTAATCTTAAAGATCAACGGACTGTAAGCAGGAATATTCGGCTGCCCACTGGCAAAATAGCCGAGTCCTGAAGGAATAAAAAGGGCACCAATTCCGTAGTCATTGGTCCAGTTTATCGTATTATCGTTATTTACTTCGTAGTTACTGGCAGCTCCAAACTCGGTAATACCGCGTGCAACTCCTTTTATTACCCGGGCATTATCGAACCAAACCGGGCTACCTGAGCTATCGAAAAGCGCATCGTTCAAAAGATTTCCCTCGTAAGAAACCAAGGTAGAATCGGAGAATTTTGGATGATCTCCAGCTCCTTCTCTTGCCTTCAGAATGTACAGACTATAGTCAACGTCATCCTCGGTAATAGTTTGGACAACCAGGTTATCTGAATCCAGAATAGAAGTTTTATCGGCATTATCTCCGGCAATGGTGTCTATTTTTATCGAATAATCAAAGCCTTCTTGCGGATTTGCAAATTCCTCATAATTATAGAAATGACTTCCCAGGTAAGATCGCAGAGCCTCATCATCGGCGACCGCCTGTTCGCCTTTATCTCTGATTTCCACTTGCTGCTGGTTTGGGCTGTCTTTGTGACAGGCAAATAAGCTCGCCACCGTTAAAAACCCAACAAAAAGTCTGTTCAATCTCATGCTATAGTATTTTTAGGGCCGCAAGATACAATATTCTTGTATTTTTGTTGAAGGATTAAAGGCCAGTTTATGAGAGTTGATAAATTTCTATGGTGCGTGCGTTATTTTAAGACCCGGAGTATCGCTACAGGGGCATGCAAACAGGGAAAAGTGAAGATAGACGGGGCTAACACAAAACCTTCCAAAGAGGTCTTCCCCGGCGATAAAATGACGGTTCGAAAGAACCAGATTAATTATGAAATGGAGGTGCTGGACCTTCCACCAAGCAGGGTAGGCGCAAAACTGGTTAATTTGTACGTGAACGATATCACTCCCCGGGAGGCTTTTGAGAAACAGGAATTACTCAAATATTCCAAGGATTATTATCGCAAGAAAGGCACCGGAAGACCTACCAAAAAAGACCGCAGGGATATAGACGATTGGTTTGAAAACAACGAAGGTGATGAAAAAGAATAGTACTGCTGCGGAATATTGGTCGGCGCGTTACCGGGAAAATCAGACAGGCTGGGATATTGGCGCAATCTCTACTCCGCTCAAAACCTATATCGATCAACTGGGGAATAAAGAACAGAAGATCCTTATTCCGGGTGCCGGAAATGCCTATGAAGCAGAATACCTCTTCAGGAAGGGCTTCAAAAATGTATATGTAGCCGAACTTGCCGAAGAACCTCTTCAAAACCTGCAAAAGCGGGTTCCGGAATTTCCGCAGGAGCAATTACTGCATATAGATTTTTTTGAGGTAGAAGGTAGCTATGACCTGATCCTGGAGCAAACCTTCTTTTGCGCATTACCTGTAGACAGAAGAGCCGATTATGCCCGGAAGGCCTTCGAACTTCTGCGGAATAAAGGAAAGATCGTAGGATTGCTCTTCACCTTTGAACTCGCTGAAGACGGCCCTCCATTTGGAGGAAGCAAACAGGAATATCTGGAATACTTCGATCCGCTTTTTGAGATAGAAATCCTGGAGCCCTCTTATAATTCCATCCCTCCGCGCCAGGGAAACGAACTCTTTTTTAAATTCGTCAAAAAAACCGACCAATGAAAGAAAATATCCTGATCCTGAACAAAAAGGAGATCAACCACAAGATAAAACGCATTGCTTACCAGATCTACGAAAGCAATGTTTCGGAAAGCGAAATAGTTTTAGCCGGAATAGCCGCTAATGGTTTTGACCTTGCTAAAAGGCTTCAGAAGGAACTGCAGCAGATCTCACCACTTCAGATCATTCTTTGCGAGGTAAAGGTCAATAAGAAAAATCCGTTGGAAAAGGTAGTGACCTCACTTCAACCAGAAGAATACCAGAATAAATCGCTTGTATTGATCGATGATGTACTCAATTCAGGAACCACCCTCATCTATGGCGTCAGGCATTTTCTGGAGGTGCCCCTGAAACAATTCCAGACGGCTGTACTGGTCGATAGAAATCACAAAAAGTATCCCGTAAAAGCCGATTTTAAGGGAATTTCTCTTTCTACTTCTCTAAATGAAACCGTACAGGTAAGTTTGAAAAAGAACCAGGAAAAAGCCGAACTCTTATAGTTTCTCCTCTATTTCCCTAACTATTTCCTCAGGCTTCTTCTTATCGACCTTTACGATAATATCAGATTGGTTGTAATAGAAGGCTCTCTCAAAAAGATGCTTTCTTACGAATTCCTCCAGCAGTTCCCTCGTCTCAAGATGACTAATTACCGGGCGGTATAGTTTCTCCGGAAACAACCTCTCGGTTAGTTCCTGTACCGAAGCTTTTAAATAAATTGTTTTGCCGGAGTTCTTTATCTCCTCGAAATTATCGCCGTAGCAAGGCGTTCCTCCTCCCAAAGAAACTACCAGGTCTGCAGTTTCTTCCAGCACATCCATTAATATTTTATTTTCAAGCTTGCGAAAATAAAGCTCTCCTTTTTCATTAAATATATCATCAATACGCACCCCTTCTATCACCTCGATCTGCTCATCAAGATCTACATAACTGTATTTCAGGCTTTCTGCTAATTTCTTTCCGATCACAGATTTTCCCGATCCCATATAGCCTGTTAAAAATATTTTCATAGATAAACTTCTAGTTTTTAAATGAATTGAAAACAATTACAAATTTATATGAATTTAGGCTTGAAAAATAAATTAATGATCTTATATTTGCACCCGCATTCGCAAAAAAGTTGATTGCTTTCTTGATCTGGTAGCTCAGTTGGTAGAGCATCTCCCTTTTAAGGAGAGGGTCCTGGGTTCGAGCCCCAGCCAGATCACTTTTTAAGTTCTGATCGAAATGGCGAGAAGCCTGTCTCGAGCGAAGCCGAAAGGCGGAGTCGAGAGAAGCCCCAGCCAGATCACTTTTTTAAGTTCTTTTCTTGATTCGGTTGTAGTTTTTTGTTTGATCCCATTCAAAAATCTTCCTGAATCATTTCTAAAATATTGAAATTATTACCCGATCTGGTAGCTCAGTTGGTAGAGCATCTCCCTTTTAAGGAGAGGGTCCTGGGTTCGAGCCCCAGCCAGATCACTTTTTTAAGTTCAGATTGAAATGGCGAGAAGCCTGTCTCGAGCGAAGCCGAAAGGCGGAGTCGAGAGAAGCCCCAGCCAGATCACTTTTTTAAGTGAAAATCTCGTTGGGCGAGAAGTATATCCCGAGCTAAGTCGAGAGAAGCCCCAGCCAGATCACTTTTTAAGTTCAGACTTCTGTTAAAATTGTATTTGAAACAGCCCATTGGAAATTCAATTTCTAATCGTGCTTTTTTGCCCAGGTGCTGGAATTGGTAGACAGGCATGGTTGAGGGCCATGTGTCCATTAGGGCGTGCGGGTTCAAGTCCCGCTCTGGGCACTTCCTAATTTTTCTTTATGTACTTTGTATATGCCATTAAAAGCCAATTGAAAGATTGGATCTATATTGGCATGACCGATAACATTGAAAAGAGGATAAAGCAGCACAATCTCAGCCATAACAGAAGCACTAAAGCGTACAAACCTTTCCAACTCCTTTTTCAGGAAAGCTTCCCCACAAGAACAGAAGCCAGGAACCGCGAGAAATTTCTAAAATCCACCTCGGGAAAAAGATGGATCAGAAGCAATTTCAAAGATAGTGCGGGCCTGTCTGACTGACTATCGTCAGAGAGCCAGGTAGATTCAAGTCCGGCTCTGGGCACTTCCTAATTTTTCTTTATGTACTTTGTATATGCCATTAAAAGCTAATTGAAAGATTGGATCTATATTGGCATGACCGATAACATCGAAAGAAGGCTCAGACAACATAATTTCGGCCATAACAGAAGCACTAAAGCTTACCGTCCTTTTCAACTCCTTTTTCAGGAAAGCTTCCCCACAAGAACAGAAGCCAGGAACCGCGAGAAATTTCTGAAATCCACCTCGGGAAAAAGATAGATCAGAAGCAATTTCAAAGATAGTGCGGGCCTGTCTAACTGACTATCGTCAGAGAGCCAGGTAGATTCAAGTCCCGCTCTGGGCACTTCCTAATTTCCTCCTTCTTAATTTTATAATTTCTTTTCAGGATAATCAATCTGAGTAAAGAGTTTTTCTTTTTATATACTTTCTAATCTCTTCGGTATTACTAAAATCAACAGCGTCATCAGGACCTTTCCTATTTGCCTTTTCGCAGTTTGTTTAACCTTTTAACTACCAAATTAAACATTTTAACACTTTAGATAATAGTTGTGATAACTTTATTATTTAGATTTGTTTAACCTGTTTTAAGAACTATGGAATACATAAAACAAAATTTCAGTATTAAAGACCTTGAAAATCTTAGTGGTATCAAGGCGCACACCATTCGCATCTGGGAAAAACGATATAATGTACTTTCTCCCGAACGAACCTCAACAAATATCAGAACCTACGACAACTCCGACCTTCAGAAGATCCTGAACATTTCTTTTCTGAATGAGAACGGATACAAGATTTCGAGGATCTCAAAACTTGATGAAGAGGAGATCAACAAAATGGTACGTAGCATCACTACTTCCTCAAGCCACCAGAACAGGGCCCTCAACAATCTGAAAATAGCGATGCTTGACTTTAATGAAGATCTCTTTCAGAAGACCTATAAAGAACTGAGCGCTGCCCGATCTTTTCGGGAGATATTTCACGAGGTATTCCTGCCATTCCTTGAACAAATAGGCCTGCTCTGGCAAACAGATACCATTAAACCTATTCATGAGCATTTTATAGTAGACCTCATAAAACAAAAAGTTTACCTCAACCTGGCCCAGGCCAAAGAGGAGAAAAAACCTGAGGGCGAAGAACTATACGTGCTGTTTCTTCCCCAAAATGAAATTCATGATATAGGAATCCTTTACCTGTACTATGAGCTTCTTTACCATAACAAGAACACCATGTATCTTGGGCCGAGTCTCCCCTTGAGTGATCTGCATTACCTCATAAGGATACACGATGATGTCAAGTTTATTTCCTACTTTAGTATTGCCCCTGTCGAAGTCGAAGACTTTATTGCCGAATTCCAGAGAGAACTATGCCAGGAAAAGCCCCGTCCTTTGCTTCTTTTCGGAAGAAGAACCCAAAATATAGATGCCTCTAATCTTCCCCAGAATGTAACGGTGTACAAAACCATCCCTGCTTTCATTCAAACTCTGATATAGCCCAATATGAGCAAAAGAATTTCCATAATAGGATCAGGCTTTTCTTCCCTGGCTGCCGCCTGCTATCTGGCTAAAGACGGGAACGAGGTTCATATCTATGAGAAGAATTCCACTGTAGGTGGCAGGGCCCGTCAATTAAAGCGGGACGGTTTCACTTTCGACATTGGCCCTACCTGGTACTGGATGCCCGATGTCTTTGAGCGCTTCTTTGCGGACTTCGGAAAAACTCCCGCCGATTACTATGAGCTTATGAAACTTGATCCCGCCTACCAGGTATATTTTGAAGGCGGTCACCGAATTACTATTGGCGACAGCCTTGAGAAAATATACGCGGCCTTTGAAAAAGAAGAAAAAGGAAGTGCCACGAAATTACAGAAATTCATCCGGAAGGCACAGCAGAACTACGATATAGCGATCAAAGACCTGGTTTACCGCCCGGGCGTTTCGCCTCTCGAACTGGTAACGCCTACCACTGCAACTAAAATTGGTCAGTTCTTTAGCACTATTTCTAAAGAGGTGAAGAAGGAATTTACGAATCCCAGGCTTATTCAGATTCTGGAATTCCCGGTGCTTTTTCTCGGTGCAAAACCCGGGGATACTCCTGCCTTCTACAGCTTCATGAACTACGCCGATTTTGGGTTGGGAACCTGGCATCCGAAAGGTGGAATGTACCAGGTGATCTTAGCCATTAAAGAGCTTGCTCTTTCGCTGGGAGTTCACATCCACACCAATGCTCCTGTGAAGAGCATACAAGTAGAGAATAACCAGGCGCGGGGAATTAGCCTTAACGGCAAAGTTATCCCTTCAGACCTCGTGCTAAGCGGCGCCGATTATCATCATACTGAAAGCCTGTTGCCAGAAATCAACCGACAATATTCGGAAGGCTACTGGAAGAAGAAAACCTTTGCTCCCTCTTCCCTGCTCTTCTATGTTGGTTTTGACCGAAAACTGCAGAATGTCGCGCATCATACGCTGTTTTTCGATACCGATTTTGGCATCCACGCCGAAGCTATTTACGACGATCCACGCTGGCCCGAAGAGCCCTTGTTCTACGCCAGTTTTCCTTCGGTTACAGATAATTCAGCTGCGCCCGAAGGCAAAGAGGCAGGAATATTTCTTATCCCTTTGGCTCCCGATCTTGAAGATACTCCGGAATTACGGGAAAAATATTTCAGCAAGATCATTCAGCGCTTTGAAAAACTTACCGGCCAGGACGTTCAAAAAGATATCCTGTTCAGAGAATCTTTCTGTGTGAACGATTTCAAAAAGGAATACAATTCCTATAAAGGAAATGCTTACGGGCTCGCAAATACGTTGCTCCAAACTGCCTTTCTGCGGCCAAAACTAAAAAGCAAAAAAGTAGAGCAACTGTATTTTACCGGGCAATTGACTGTGCCGGGACCAGGGGTTCCCCAAGTCTTATTTCCGGAAAGCTGGCAGCAGAACTTATCCGAAAATCAAAAAATTAATGCTATGAAATCTATTTTTGACGTTGTAGCCAGGGCTTGCAGCAAAACAGTGACTAACTCCTATAGCACCTCCTTTTCCTCTGCTACCCGCATGCTTGCCCCCTCCATAAGGCAGGATATCTACAATATTTACGGATTTGTGCGTTTCGCTGATGAGATCGTTGATTCTTTTCAGGATTACGACCAGGAGAAGCTCTTCAACATGTTTGAAAAAGATATGTATTCGGCCATAGCGAATAAAATCAGTCTGAACCCGATCCTGAACGCTTTCCAGGAAACAGTGCACAAATATGATATTCCGTCCGAATTATACGAGGCTTTTATGAAAAGCATGCGTCTAGACCTTCACAAATCTGCCTATCTCACAATGGAAGAATATCGTGAGTATATCTACGGAAGCGCCGATGTGGTGGGGCTAATGTGCCTGAAGGTTTTCGTAAAAGGGAACAGCGAAAAATATGAAAACCTAAAAGAGTCTGCCATGCGGCTGGGCTCGGCCTTTCAAAAGGTAAACTTTCTGCGTGACCTCAAGATGGATTATGAACATCTTAGCCGAAGCTACTTCCCCAACACCAATCTCGCGGAACTCGACGAAGCAAGCAAGAAGCAGATAATCGATGAAATTGAGGCCGACTTCCACGAAGGTTTTAAAGGGATCTCCCAACTTCCTGTCGAAGCAAAATTCGGCGTTTATACCGCTTATGTGTATTATTTAAAATTATTGCATAAATTGAAGAAAATTCCTTCCCTGGAGATCAGGAAAAGAAGGATCAGGGTTTCGGACTATCAAAAGGCGGGACTTCTCGCAAAGTCTTATCTTTCGTACCGGCTTAACCTCATTTAGAATTACAGCACATGACGACTTTATTTTGGATATTGATATTTCTCGCCACCTTCATGGGGATGGAGGGTATGGCCTGGATTACCCACAAGTATATCATGCACGGACTTTTATGGAAACTGCATAAGGATCACCACCGCAAAGACCATAGCAGCTGGTGGGAGCGCAACGATCTTTTCTTTGTGTTCTACGCCATTGTGAGCATCAGCTTTTTTCTTGCTGTGGCGTTACGATGGGCTTTGGGTAGGTCTTCCCATCGGCCTTGGGATTCTCGCCTACGGAATAACTTATTTTACAGTTCACGATATCTTTATACACCAGCGGTTCAAGATCTTCAGGAATGCCAATAACCGGTATGCCCGCGGCATCAGGAGAGCTCATAAAATGCACCATAAACACCTCGGAAAAGATGACGGGGAATGCTTCGGAATGCTGTTTGTTCCCTTCAAATATTTTAAAAAATAAGCCGCTCACGAAGTTCCTTTTAAGCCTATGATGGTCCCGAACTATTTTTACGTGATTGTTGGTGAAGGCCTTGCCGGGCTGCAGCTCGCACTTCGCCTTAAGCGCGACCTCTTTTTCAAGGGAAAACAAATAGCCATCATTGATCACGCTCCCAAAGATTATCCCGACAAAACCTGGTGTTTCTGGGAAGAGGGAAACGGAAACTGGGATCATCTGGTTTCACATGAATGGGAACAGCGGAAAATTTATTTCTTCGGAAGTGGATAAAAACCTGGAGCTGGCGCCGTATCGTTATAAAATGATCAAATCTTCCGATTTTCGGCGGGAAGCCCGGAAGGAGCTGGAAGCCGCTGAAAATTTTCATTTTATCACCGATGAGATCCATGAAATAGATCCGGTGACGCGCAAAGCACACGGACAAAAAGACATTTATACCGCCACTCATTTCTTTGACAGCCGTGTGGCTTCAGAATACCTGGAAAGTGATGAATACAGCCGTATCTTTCAGCATTTCAAGGGTTGGAAAATACAGACTGAAAATGTCCAATTTGACCCTTCAGTCTTTACTATGATGGATTACCGGTTGAAATTCAAGGATTCTACAAGCTTTACTTATGTGCTGCCGCTTTCAGAAAAAGAAGCCCTTATAGAATTCACCTTTTTCACCCCTTTTTTAACCGAAGAAAAGATCTACGACGATTCCCTGGAAAAATACCTTTCAGAAATACTAAAAATAGAGAACTACAGGATCGTAGAATCAGAAAAGGGCATCATCCCCATGACCGATTTCCCATTTCACATGCAGAATTCCCGCCATATCACCAAAATCGGTACTGGCGGTGGCTGGGTGAAGCCTTCCAGCGGCTACAGCTTTAAGAATACAGAACGAAAGGTGGAGAAGATCGTCGAAAATCTGAAGAATGGCTACCTGCCCGGAAAAGGTCTTGTAAACGACAAATTTCGAAAATACGACTCGATTTTTCTGGATGTACTTTCGAAGCGAAATGATCTTGGTGAGCAGATTTTCACAAAACTGTACACCAGGAATACTCCACAGGAGATATTCCGGTATCTGGATGAAGAAAGTGCACTACAGGAAGATCTAAAATTGATGTGGTCGCTGTATCACCCGCAGTTCATCAGGTCCTTTTTCAGAAAAGCTTTTTAAAAGGAACAGGAAATTAACGTTCTCAGCTACTAAGAGCCGATCCATTTCTGTAAAACCTGTAACTCAGGACCTTTTTTCGGCAGCAGTAAGAGCATTAAGCTTTTTGCTCATATTATATAATTCCTTTTTAAGCAGCTCAATAGCCTCTTCCATAGCCTTGATCTTCCCTTTGGAAGCGATCTCGTGGTAAGGAACCAGTACACTGCTTATTTTTCCGCGCACAATAAGCACCTGGATAATGTCAGACTTTTCAAATTTATGCGCCCTGTTGAGCTCCGGATTATCGTTCTCAAGAATAAGGTAATTTGGATCGGAATCCAGGCGCAGGCGTTTTACCAGTACCTCCTTTATTAGTCACTAATATCGCTACCGTGCCATCAAGCACTTTATCCAGTTGCTGATGTGGCTGACAGATAAGCACATCTCCCGGTAAGACTGTAGGCACCATACTTTCTCCCTCACTTCAAAAAGCTTTTCATTCCTTAGAGGGATTGAAGCCAGGAATTCGATACCAATCATAATCCTCGTAATGATGTTCTTTACTAAAGTTCTTGACAAAGCCGGCATGAGCATTGGCCCTAATAAGGGGCACGAAACCATTTTCAGGCGACATTTTTACAAGATTTTTTGCACCTTTCAAAATGAAATCTGTCGGAACATCATAGAGGTTGCTGAGTTTGATGATATGATCGGCGACAATTCCATTTTGTGAATTTTCAATAAGAGAATAAGCCGATTGTGAAATAAATAGATTTTCGGCAACAAAAGACTGGGAAAAATTCTTCTTTTTCCTCAACTCCTTAATCCTCTTTCCTATTTCTTTCCGGGTTTTCATTTTCTGATCTTTCGAAAAATTCGGGGTTCATTATATGAATCTATAAACAAAGGTCGTGCATATATTCCGTTCATTTTACAGTTATTATTAGAAATGATAAAAGCCTTCGGTACGCGCTGTCAACACCACAAAGTTCATGTTAATTGTTTGCCAATTTATACATAATTCAGTCATTATAACAGTCTCATTACCAATGTTTTTACCAAAAAAACAGGAATAAGTATTTTAAAAGGAGGAATTTTAGAAAATGCGTACATCAGGAGAAGTAACTTTAATTATTTCTACTGTCCGAAAGAAAGAAGGTTGATTATCAATATTATACAATTTTGAAGTTACTTCAGCGGGTAAAATATTTTCAGCAAAAAATCACCTTTCCCATTTTTTTGCTGAAAAAGCACTGAAGAAATCCGTAGCCGCCCTCAAAAACAGGACCTAAATCTCACCGGCTGGTACTGCTATGATTAGAAATAATAAATTGGGGGTTTTCCCTATAAAAATTTATTAAAAAAGCGTTAACGAAAATCTAAATACGATCTATAATTCTCTTTTCCATAACTTTAAGTAAGTACAAAAAGGAGGAAAATATGAACCAAGACTTACACCCCCGTCAGGAATCTGTTTCCATAAGGCTTTACACCAGCATTATCAGACTCCAGTACAGCAACAATCAACTGCTAAGGGTTTATCAAGGCATCTTACAGGAATGACGTACTCCCGAATTTTCTTCTTTTCGTAAAGTATCGGTGCACAGGATCCGCTTCAGGGAACGCTTTCGTCAGGAACTGTTGCACCTAAAAGATAAGCTTAGCAGAAGCAGTAAAAGTGTGCTGCTTAGGGAAACCTGTGCCACTGTGGTTCCAGGGCTGTACAGAATTGGCAACATCGTAGAAGAGAGCTTCACGGAGTTTACGCCTGCTGAATGTTTCGAGTACGAACTCAATAATCTAAATCAATATTACAAGGCTATCAATATCCCGGAAGCCGACTGGCAAACGCGGAAGCTACTCGAGAAGCATCAGCAAAAGATCGAAGAATATCTAATGGAACAAATGTAGCCGGCTGTTTCTAAGGGGCAACGAAACAGTTGGTACAAAACTCCGGATCTGTGTGTCCGGAGTTTTTTATAAAACAAAAACTCCCCCGCCAAAAGCGAGGGAGTTTTTTCAAATTATCCTGGATACTACTAATTAAGCAGCATTTTCCTTTTTGATAAGGTTAAGAGCCGAACCATGTTTGTACCACTCGATTTGTGGCAGGTTGTAGGTATGATTGGCTTTTATAGTGTCTTTGCTTCCATCGGCATGCACCACTTCAATAGTAAGTTGCTTGTCTGGAGCAAAATCTTCAAGGTCGATAAAGTTGAAGATATCGTCTTCCTGAATAAGGTCGTAGTCATTTTCATTGTCGAAAGTGATTCCCAGCATTCCTTGTTTTTTCAGGTTGGTCTCGTGGATACGGGCGAAAGATTTCACCAATACCACCTTCACTCCCAGGTGACGAGGCTCCATGGCCGCATGCTCACGGGAAGAACCTTCACCATAGTTATGATCTCCAACTACTACGGTAGGAATTCCTGCTTTTTTGTACTCTCTTTGTACGGCAGGAACACCATCATATTCGCCAGTCAACTGATTCTTAACGAAATTTGTCTTCTTATTATAGGCATTGATTGCACCAATCAAACAGTTATTGGAAATATTGTCCAGGTGTCCACGGTAACGCAACCATGGCCCGGCCATTGAAATATGGTCTGTGGTACATTTTCCCCATGCCTTGATTAGCAGTTTTGCTCCCGTCAGGTTTTTACCATCCCAGGGTTCAAAAGGAGTAAGCAGCTGCAAACGTTCACTGTCTTCAGCAACTTTAACATCCACATCACTTCCGTCTTCTTTAGGAGCTACATAACCTGCATCTTCAACTGCAAAACCTTTGGTTGGCAGTTCAATTCCTTTTGGTTCGTCCAGCATTACTTCTTCCCCATCCTCATTGATGAGTTTATCGCGGGTAGGATCAAAATCAAGTCGCCCGGAAATTGCGATCGCGGCAACCATTTCAGGAGAACCTACAAAAGCGTGGGTGTTTGGATTTCCATCGGCACGTTTGGAGAAGTTTCGGTTGAAAGAGTGAACAATCGTGTTCTTTTCATCTCCTTTGCGGTCACTTCGGTCCCACTGGCCAATACAAGGCCCACAGGCATTGGTAAATACAGTAGCATCAAGATCTTCAAAGATCTGAAGCAGGCCATCCCTTTCCGCAGTAAAACGAATTTGCTCTGAGCCAGGATTGATTCCAAAATCTGATTTCGCTTTTATTTTTTTGTCAACTGCCTGTTTTGCGATGGAAGCCGCACGGGTAAGATCTTCATAGGAAGAGTTGGTACAAGACCCGATAAGTCCCCAATCTACATTGATAGGCCAGTCATTTTCCTTGGCTTTTGTTCCCATTTCAGAAATAGGAGTAGCAAGATCGGGAGTAAAAGGTCCGTTAAGGTGAGGTCTTAATTCTGAAAGATCAATCTCGATCACTTCATCGAAATACTGCTCAGGATTTGCATAAACCTCATCGTCACCTGTAAGATGCTCGCGAACTGCATTGGCAGCTTCAGCAACATCAGCGCGGTTAGTGGCCTTCAGGTAACGCTCCATAGAATCATCGTAACCAAAAGTAGAAGTGGTTGCACCAACTTCAGCTCCCATATTACAGATGGTTCCTTTCCCGGTACAGGACATAGAGCGGGCACCTTCGCCAAAATATTCAATAATAGCACCGGTTCCACCTTTTACGGTAAGGATTCCGGCAACTTTTAAGATCACATCTTTAGGAGCGGTCCATCCCGAAAGTTGTCCGGTAAGTTTTACTCCAATAAGTTTAGGGAATTTCAGTTCCCATGGCATTCCTGCCATCACGTCTACGGCATCGGCACCACCAACTCCAATTGCAACCATTCCAAGGCCACCGGCATTCACTGTATGGGAATCGGTACCGATCATCATTCCGCCCGGAAATGCATAATTTTCAAGAACAACCTGGTGGATAATTCCAGCTCCAGGTTTCCAGAAACCAATTCCGTATTTATTCGATACTGATTCCAGAAAATCGAAAACTTCACTACTGCTCTTATTAGCAGCCTGCAAATCGATAGCTGCGCCCATTTTTGCCTGGATCAGGTGGTCGCAATGTACCGTGGTGGGCACTGCCACTTGTTTTTTACCTGCCTGCATGAATTGCAGTAGCGCCATTTGCGCGGTAGCATCCTGGCAGGCAATCCTGTCGGGCGAAAATTCCACATAATCCTTTCCTCTTTCGTAAGCTTCGTTAGCCACTCCATCCCAAAGGTGAGAGTAAAGGATTTTTTCTGAAAGTGTCAAAGGTTTGCCCACAACTTCACGCGCTTTGTTCACGCGATCTGCCATCTGGCCATAGACCTTTTTGATCATATCAATATCGTATGCCATAGTCGTATAGATTTTTGTTCTAAGAGTCCTGCAAAATTAGGGATTTTCGCTGAATTTGGAAAATTATAAGCGAAATTCAAAAAATCATGGAAATAAAATAGCAATTCGCAATATTCACCTTCAAAAATACAAGCAAAACAAAAATTAAGTTGTTTTTTTACGAATTTGACAAAATGAATTGCTCTTAATGAGAAATTGTGAATTTGAACATCTTCCGTATGTTCATTTTCTTCGAAGCAAAGGAAAGAAAGAGATCAATTTCTTCAGAAATGAAGAAAAAGCGAGAGAGATTTTCAGCAAAAAAAAGAGAAGGAGATGTTTTACTTCGGAAGCTAAAAAAGAAAAACCTAAAAAAGTTCGGTGATGATCTTTTCTTCTGAAATCCCTTCGGCCTCAGCTTTGTAGTTTTTTATAACCCGGTGTCGCAGGATACCGATGGCTACCGCCTGAACATCTTCAATATCGGGAGAAAATTTTCCATTCACTGCGGCATTAGATTTGGCAGCAAGGACAAGGTTCTGGGAGGCACGGGGACCTGCACCCCAATCAACGTAATTCTTAACAAGTTCTGGTGCTTTTGGCGAATTCGGGCGGGTTTTCCCCACCAGGTTCACAGCATATTCTATTACATTGTCGGCAACGGGAATACGACGGATGACATGCTGGATGTCAATGATCTCCTGCGCATTAAAAAGCGGCTCGATCTCTGCCTGTTCATCTGAAGTGGTAGATTTCACCACATTCACTTCCTCTTCAAAACTGGGATATTCGAGGTTTATAGCAAACATAAAGCGGTCGAGTTGAGCCTCAGGCAGCGGATAGGTTCCCTCCTGTTCTATCGGATTCTGCGTAGCAAGTACGAAATAGGGCAAATCAAGCCGGTAATGATGGCCCGCCACGGTCACTGCACGTTCCTGCATAGCCTCGAGTAAGGCGGCCTGGGTTTTGGGTGGTGTTCGGTTAATCTCATCTGCCAACACAATATTGGCGAAAATTGGCCCTTTAATGAATTTAAACTGACGTTTTTCGTCGAGGATCTCAGCTCCCAGAATATCGCTGGGCATTAGATCGGGAGTAAACTGAATGCGTTTAAAATCCAGACCCAAAGCTTTGGCGATCGTATTCACCATAAGCGTTTTGGCAAGGCCTGGCACCCCTATAAGCAAAGAATGCCCCCCGCTGAAAACGGAGAGCAAAATTTGATCTATGACTTTTTCCTGCCCGACGATCACCTTAGCAATCTCCTTCCTCAACTGCCGGTGCCTACCGACAAGATTTTCTATAAGAGCAACGTCAGACATTCAATATTTTTATTTTTTCAACCAGTTACTGGCATAGTTACAGTCGCGGTATTTCCCGTTAACTTTAATGTAAGTTTCCCCGATCTTTTCCTTCTGCCATTTCTTAATAGCTTCCAACTGCTTATCCCTTAGCGCCAGCTCCTTGATCTTTAGATAATCTGTGGTGTAACTGGCTTTATGTTCAGGAATCCTCTTGGTAACTTTAATCAGTTTATAAACGGGGCGACCGGTGCGGTCTTTCTCAGTGAGAGGTTGTGAAATCTCCCCTTCCTTAAGGCTCCCGACCTGAGCATACAATTTAGGGTCTATTTTTGAAAGTTCAAAACGGGTATCTCCGGTTGTAGGATTTACCAATCTCCCACCATCATTACTGGTCTCTTCTTCATCAGAGAATTCTCTTGCAGCATCTGCAAAATCAAGTACTCCTTCTTCCACTTTCTTACGGATGCTATCCACTTTAGCCTTGGCTTCTTCAACGGTAGCATTGGTAACATCGGGAATTAACAGAATATGACGCAAATCTACCTTCTGTCCTCTTATCTTATCGATCTGGATAATGTGATATCCAAATTCAGTTTCAAAAGGATCGCTCACCTCTCCTTCCTGAAGACTAAAAGCGACATCTTTAAATTCCTTTACGAAGTTGTCTTTTCTTCCCAGGGTGATCTTTCCGCCGTTTGAAGCAGAACCCGGATCCTGTGAGTAAAGCACCGCTTTTGTTCCGAAGCTCGCGCCATTATCTTCAACATCGGCTTTGAATTCTTTCAGCCTCTCAATTACTTTATCTTTTTCGCTCTGCGGAATTCTTGGTTTGACAACGATCTGTGCCAGTTCCACCTCATCCCCGAAGATCGGCAGGGAATCCTTGGGAATGCTTGCAAAATAATCCCGAACTTCTTCAGGAGTCACCTCTACATCTTCAATGATCTTTTGTTGCATTCTGCTGGCAAGCTGTCTTTGCTTATTGATCTCAAAAAGCTCTGAACGAAATTCAGCTTCACTGTCCTTATTGTAAAATTCCAGTACTTTTTCAATAGAACCTACCTGCTGCACCATTCCGGAGATCTGCTGGTCGATATAGTTGTTGATCTCGGCATCGGTCACCACGATACTATCCTGGATCGCCTGGTGGGCGTAGAGTTTATTCTCCATCAGCGAACCAATCAGGTTGCAGTCGGTAACATCAGCCGTAGACATTCCCTGGCTCTGCATGTCTTTATACATGAGGTCCACATCGCTGTCCAGGATAATATAATCTCCCACCACAGCTGCAATTCCATCTACTTTCCGGCGGCTATGTTTATCCTGTGTTTTCGTCTTCTGAGCCATTTCCTGTTGAGGCTGAATGGAAGTACTGTCGGTCACGATCACCTCCTGGGCAAAAGCCCCGGCAGAAAATGCGAAAGCCATCAGCAAAAGGACGGGTTTAGTTATAAATCTCAAATTGTTTGTTTTTAATTGCATCTTTAGTAATATCTTTTTCTAATTCTTTGACCAAATTCAGTTTGCGCTTGTTCAGGAGGATCTGCTCAATTGACGGCGCAGCGTACTCCAGAGGCGCCTGCTCATTGCGTGTCAAATAGTCTTTTACGTAGACCAAATATACTCCTAATGAGTCTTCAAGCTGCATAAAGTTAGATTTATTTAGCAGCTTGTCTCTATTCTCCACAGAAAGCGGACCAATTTTCTCATAAACAGCCTTGCTTCGTACCCAAACCGAATCATTAAGGGAAAAATGCCTGAATTGCAGCGAACTCTTTTCCAGCTCCGCCTGATCTTCCTCGTCAAAACGTATTAATTCCCGTTTAATTTTATCGAAATTGGTGTTATTCTCATCCAATTTTATGTACCTCAATTTCACCAGGTCCTCACTCAGCTTGAAATTCTCTTTATTTTTCTCGTAATATTCAGAAATTTCTTCCGGGCTAAAAGAAGTATCGATCTCCCTGGAAACCACGGCATCTGTATAAGCATTGGTGTAGAGCTCATTGCGATAATTTTCAACCAGCTCGTTAAATTCCTTTTGCTGCTTTTCAGGAAGGTTGATTTTTGCACGGTCTATTAGCAGCTTCTGGGTTGCCCAGCGAGTGATATAGTTCGAAACTATAAGGGCACTATCTTCCGCGGAGGTATTAGAGTTGATCAAAGCATTGATATCCTCTTTATACAAATAGGAATCGTTCACACGCACCACCACTTTGGGTTCCTCTCCCTTCTTAAAGTATTCACAACCAGAAACCGAGATGCCCAGGCAGAAAAGAAGGATTCCGTAAAACTTTGTTTTCAACTTCATGTAATAAACGAGGCTTACAATTTATATACCAATTATAAATCGCTGTACACAGGCCTTGCACGCAGGCAAAAATAAGAATTCCATCAGGTTATGCAAGACAGAGGAGGGCTGTTTCTTTAAGGCCGAAGGAATTATTTCCACTTTAATTATTTCTGAAGTATCTTTAGATACCGAACTCTATCTTCTAAAGACCGAAAATGTTTAAAACAGGAAGAGCGCGTGAAAAGGGCTTTTTCCTGTACTAATCTATTAAAGCTTGAGAACATGAAGTATTCCACAGAAATTGAGATCAAGGCGCCCCGCGAGGAAGTAGTACAGAAACTTCAGGATCCCGAAAACCTGAAGTACTGGCAGCGCGGACTGATTTCCTATGAAAACATTAGCGGCACCCCTGGCGAGGAAGGTTCAAAAAGTTACGCCAAATACCAAATGGGAAAACGGGAGATCGACATGACCGGCAAGATCACCCGTAACAACCTTCCGCAGGAATTGCATTACACCTTTGATGCTGATAAGGTGCACAACATCCAGGAAAACTTTTTTACTGAAACTCCAGACGGGCACACGCGCTGGTTGTCTAACAACGAATTCAGGTTTAGCGGTTTCATGAAATTGGTCGGTTTTTTCATGCCCGGTTCCTTCAGAAAACAGACGCTCAGATACATGGAAGATTTCAAAAATTTTGCTGAGAATGACACCCGTGTAGCGTAGTTCCAACCAACTTTTCTATTAAAAGCTGTGTTTAGTGGTTTTGCGCTATTATATTTGCCAAAAAATAACTAAAATGAAAAAAATAAGCTTATTGCTTTGCATGCTATGCTTCTCGTTAATGGCAACTGCACAAACCAAAGTAGGAACCATTGATGCCGATTATATCATTTCGCAAATGCCCGAGGCAGCCGACGTAAATCAAGGCCTTAAGGAATACAATACCCAACTGCAAAACGAAATGGATCAAACGATCAAGAAGTATGACAGTATCGTGAAAAACTATCAGGCCGTGAGCGCCGACCTGAATGATGAAGGGAAGAAACAGGAACAAAGCAAGATCATCGGCCTCGAGAATGACATCAAAAGCTTCAGACAAAAAGCTTCTGTAATGATGCAAATGAAAAGGAATGAACTTTCCCAGCCATTGTACCAGAAGATAGATAAGGTGATGCGTGAGGTGATTGCGGAAGAAGGTTACACCCAGATCCTGCATGCCGGAGGCAACAGTCTTGCCTACGCCGACGAGCGTTTTGACATTACCGAAAAAGTGATGAAAAAAATGGGAATTAAAATCGACACTACTGCAGAGCCTACAACTCAAACGGTGAATCCTAATTCTTCCAATTAAGACACGGATATTTCAGGAATAAAAAGAGGCTGTAAAAAAGTCCTGTTTACGTCAACCTGAACTGGTTTCAGGTTCTACACGTTCTGAATACAGAACATCAAGATTCTGAAATAAATTCAGAATGACGTCTACTACTTTTTAACAGCCTCTTTTTTATGCTTTCAATTCCGCCTATGACCGGCTGTAATTGGGAGATTCATTAGTGATCGTTACATCATGCGGGTGACTTTCATGAATTCCCGACGCTGTTATTTTTATGAATTTAGCATTCTCCTTAAGCGCATCAATATTGGGAGCACCGCAGTAGCCCATTCCAGCTTTCAGGCCGCCTACAAACTGATGAATACTTTCCTCAAGCTCTCCCTTGTAAGGTACACGTCCCACGATTCCTTCAGGAACCAATTTCCTGATATCGTCTTCCACATCCTGGAAATACCGGTCTTTAGAACCTTTTTGCATGGCTTCCACAGATCCCATTCCGCGGTAAGACTTGAATTTTCTTCCTTCGTAAATAATAGTTTCCCCGGGAGATTCTTTGGTTCCCGCCAGTAATGACCCAAGCATTACACAATCGGCTCCTGCCGCAATAGCCTTCGGAATATCTCCGGTATAGCGAATACCACCATCGGCAATTACCGGCACGCCTGTTCCTTTGATAGCCTCAGCCACTTCCATCACTGCTGAAAGCTGAGGAAAACCAACTCCTGCTACTACCCTGGTAGTACAAATAGAGCCGGGACCAATCCCCACCTTCACCGCATCGGCACCAGCCTCTACAAGATATTTCGCAGCTTCAGCCGTCGCTATATTTCCCACTACCACTTCCAGGGAAGGGAATTTTTTCTTCATATCCTTCAGTACGGTCACCACTCCTTTCGTATGGCCATGGGCTGTATCAATAATTACCGCATCTACGCCGGCATTCACCAGAGCTTCTGCCCTGTCTACAGCATCAGCGGTAACGCCCACAGCTGCCGCAACGCGAAGTCTTCCGTAGCTATCCTTATTGGCATTGGGCTTTTGAGTAAGCTTGGTAATATCCCTGAAGGTAATTAGCCCTACCAGTTTATCATTCTTGTTGACCACCGGCAGTTTCTCGATCTTATTCTCCTGAAGGATTTCCTCTGCATCATGCAGGGAAGTTCCTTCGGCAACAGTGACGAGGTTTTCTGAAGTCATCACTTCTGTGATTGGACGTTCGTTATTTTTTTCGAATCTCAGGTCGCGGTTTGTAACGATCCCAATAAGTTTTCCATCTTTATCTACCACCGGAATTCCACCAATGCTATGCTCCCGCATCTGGGCTTTGGCATCTTTTACTCTCGCCGAAACAGGCAAAGTAACCGGATCTATGATCATCCCGCTTTCAGCTCTTTTCACCTTGCGCACCTTAAGTGCCTGCTGCTCAATGCTCATATTCTTATGCAATACCCCTATCCCTCCTTCGCGGGCCATGGCAATAGCCATACGGGATTCGGTCACGGTGTCCATAGCTGCGGAAACTATAGGAACATTAATACCGATATTTTTAGTGAATTTTGAGCGAATGTCAACTTTACGGGGGAGTACTTCGGAATAGGCAGGAACTAAAAGTACGTCATCGTAAGTAAGCCCTTCTCCTAAGATTTTGGAATTATGTGTGGTCATAGCAATTAAGGATTTAATTGCGTGCAAATGTAAGGCTAAAAACTGAGAAGAAAGGGTTTAGACTATTTTAACTCATTGTTATTAAAAACCTGTGCTTTTATCTTCAGAAAAATCCGGAAGAAATTCTTCCCCTACTCCCTTCTAAAATGAACCATTTTCCTGTATGTTTCTTTCTGAATTTCTTTTCCGCCTAAAGGGAATTGATAAAAGCAAGCAATTGCCCGCGTTGCCTGGCGTTTAAGGCCTTGAATTTATTCTTCGACGCCAGGGCTTCCCCTCCATGCCACAGGATTGCTTCTGTAATATTTTTGGCCCTGCCATCATGAAGATAATCGGTATGGCCATTTACAACCTGGGTAAGTCCTATTCCCCATAGCGGCCTTGTCTTCCATTCCCGGCCATCGGCAAGATAATCGGGGCGGTTATCTGCCAGACCTTCGCCCATATCATGTAAAAGCATATCGGTATAAGGATAAATGCTTTGATTGGCGATAGCTGAAATTTCGCTGGAACCCGTCTGCATTTCAGGAATATGGCATTTAGCACAGTCTATTTGTTCAAAGATATCTTCACCTGCAATGACATCGGCATCATCTATATCCCGGGGAGCCGGAACTGCAAGGGTTTTACAGTAAAAGACCACCTGATCTATAACATCGTTCTCCACCTCCGGATCGTCTCCCAGGCCATCATCTCCATTCGTCTGCCCATACCCGGTTTCATAGGGTAAAAAGTAACTTGTGATCCCCATATCCCCGTTATAGGCGCCGGCACATTGCTCGAGGACACTTGAGGTATTAGCCTTCCAGCCAAAACGTCCCAGTTTTGTAGTTTTGGTCTCTATATCATAAACATAATTAGCCTTCCCGGAGATCCCGTCACCATCGGCGTCACTAACATCCTGATACTGGAGAATATTACTTTCCGGTACAGCTTCTAAAAGCCCTAATCCAAACACCGGAGGCGCCAGCCTGGGAGAAAGCATTGTATTTTCGGGAAGTTCATAATAAGGCGCTACGATCTTATAAATTGGCTTTTGAAGCACCACCTGGGTACCATCATCAAAAGTTTCGGTTACAGAAGTATAGGTAACCTGGAATTTAGCTTCAGGTTCATAGCCAAAAATCGCCTGATTCTGAATCTGTGTTCCATAACCAGGAACGGGCTTAGGACCTCCAAATTCATTGGTACCCGGAATGCTTACCCTGAAGAAAAATCCGCTCAGGGCATTAATATCTGAAGGGAATGCCGCTCTTCCATCACGGCTATGACATGAAACACAGGAGGTATTATTAAAGATCGGGCCTATCCCTCCGTTTACTTCTGCAGGAGCAGTAACGAAAGCCGATTCAAAATGGGCATCCCCATCAAGATGTGCATCCATATCGGCTCCTTCCAGGTTAGCAGCAGGAGTACTGAAGGAGTTACTGGAGCTTAAAAAAGCCGTGGTTTCTCCACCTGCGTAAAGACGTGCTTCATTCACCGGAAGCGGTTCGTAATTTTCATCTTCATTATCCTTGGAACAGGAAATAACAGAAGCAGCTAATAGAGATAAAACAATGTACTTGCCTGCTTTATTTTTCATTTTTCAATATCAAATTGAAGAGGCCGGCACTCAGTACCAGCCTTATATTAGAATTGTAGTTTATAAACCTGAGATAAGAGGTAAAAGTTTAGATTCAAGCACAGCCTTTAAGCCCGCTACTTTTTGCTGAGCCTCAGCTACCGCCTCCCGATCGTTTTCTATAGCTGTTGTAAAAGTTCCGGGAATTGCTTCTATTGCTGAAATAGATGCTTCTATTTTCGTCTCGATCTCTGCATCTAAAGCCGCATCATTTTTCGACACTACAGCAGATAAACCCGATGTAGCACTCCCATCTAAACTACCTTTATAAAGATTACGGATGCTTCTAATATTGTTCGCGAAATCAAGCTTTGAATTGTTGCTGAAACGGGACTCCTCGGCTTCAGGTTTTGCGCTCCCGTTATTCCCGTTTAGCGGCACTTCTATCTTACCATTTGCAACCTCATCGACAATGATCACCATTCCTTCTCCTACTTCCTGTAAAGCCGCTTTTCTGGAACGATACAGAGAGCCTTCCTGACCGGCCTTGATGAAGTTTTCAGCAAAATTATTTTCATCGGGGTTCCAACCCATATAAAGCTGTCTGGTCTTATCTTCCAGATTTTGTGTTGCTGCCACCAAATATTCTATTTGCCTCTCGGTAAGTTCGGCAGCAGATTTTTCACCCTCAAGTCCCCAGATAAGATATTCTATAGTATGGAATCCTCTTGCTTCGTTATTGCTTTCCAGTAAGGAAGCAGTGATCTCCTGATCGCTTTTCAGTATGTTGTTGATCGCGTTCACATCTACAGGCCAGGAATCGATCGCAGGGTCGATTCCCTGCGTGTCAACCGGGCCATAAAGAAAGCCTTCGCTTAATTCCCAGGGCGCCCTGGTATTCTTCCAGGCTTCCCTCACCTGCTCTAAGGATTCACTGTTCCCGATCTCCAAGACTTTTGTCGTCTCATTGAGATTCCGGGCGTTTTCAAACAGATCTTTATAAGTTTCAGTAATGACGTTTAATGAAATATTTGTCAATACCTTAGTATAAAGTTCCGCGGAAGGATCGGTATTAGTGTCCGTTTCGTCCATAGGAGCATTATCACTACAGCTTAGTATTGAAAACTGAGTAAAAATGATCATTCCTAAAATGAAGATTCTATTTTTCATATGAATATATATTGCGTGTTGAGTTATTAAAATTCAAATCCCAGTCCTAAGGAAAATGTACGTTCGTGCTGTTTTTCGCCCGTGTATTGAAGTGTGCTCTGGTTATAATTTTCCGATCCCAAACGGCGGTCAGAATACTGAGCCTTTATAGCGATCTCAGGAAACACAAACCAGTTGAAGCCGCCGGTGATCACACTGCGCTGCCACCGTGGGTTATCCACAATGCTACCTTCGGTGTCCTGCATGGTGTCGTAATAATCGTAGCGCGCAAAGGGATAGAACCTTTGAGAAGAAGTATTATTCAGCAAAGGCATAATATCATATCCAATTTCTGCGGAAAAACCCAATGCATTTTTGCCTACGGGATTCCGCTTCACCCCAAGCTTATTAGAAAGATTGGCATTCTTATTAGAGACAATATTGGAGTTCTCCAGGTTCCCGTAAAGGAACATGGTGTTAAAGCGCAGGTTTCTTTCGTCGTAGGTGAGATGTGCCTCCGTAAGAGTCACATAAGCCGACTCGTCCATATCATTCTTGGGGCGATTGGCTGCCGCATTATTGATATATGCTGAAACTCCTACGTAGGTATTTTTACTGTAGCCGAATTTGTAATCCAGCCTTCCTGCGAAGGCAAAAGATTCGGCATTCACCATATCAAAGCGCGTTTGATAACCCGTTTTAATCCAGGATCTCGAGGAAAAACCGCTGGCATCAAGGCCACTCACTACATAGAATTTATAGTTGAAACGACGGGCAAAGGTTCCGTAGAGTTCCAATCCGTTCTCATACCAGCCCAAAGGAAGGATCTCATTTTCCATTTCCTGCCGGTGAGTTGTAAAATAATGAGTAGGCTCATCCAGGTTTTGGGCGAGGCCCACGTACATCTTGAGCCTCCCCGCCCGAATATTGAAATACGACCTTATCTTAAAGTCGATGTTAATCTGCTCAACCTTTACTTCGCCTCCCTGCTCGATCTCCTGTTCAAATTCCCCGAATTCTTCCTGATTATCAAACTCCAGGGACGCTCCTGTACCCCCGTGCTCAAATTCGATCTCCGATTTAAAACTTATTCGATCAGAGAATTTGTAGGTCAGGTATAAATTGAGCCTTTCCGCATCCAATTTATCTTTAAGATTTGGATCGGTATCGTAGTCGTAATTGTAGTAATTCACCACGCCATAGCCATTGAGGCCAAACCTGCTCCATCTTAAAAGCGAAGGTGCCCCCTCCTCAGCTTCCTCCTCTTCTTCGGAAGGGGAACCTTCAGATAATTCCTGGAGGATCTCTGTTTTAATCTGTTCTTTCAGCTCCTCCATTTTAGCCGAATCAGATCCGGTTTTTTCAATGTTTTGAGCATAGCTGTTAAACGTAAAAATAAGAAGTGAAGCAAGCGCTATTTTATTCATAATTATTCTAAATAAGCGGCAAATATATTTTTATTTAGATTTATTACAAATAAAAATTAAGATATTTTTATTTGTGGAAATCTTCAAATCACAGAGCTTTTCAGGAATTGAATACATCCATATCATGATTGAAATCTGAGCATCAATAACTTACATCCAAGAGGGAGGTGAAAATAAAATTCCGAAGAAACACAGAGATTTTTTTTGAAGATCAGTGGAAAATAAAAATCGGATTAGGCCAAAATCAAAACTTAAAGCATAGGATCTTGCTTTCTCTGCAAGAATTTTATTTTCCTGCAGAGAACTTAATGATAAGCAGAAAATAGCTTCGAAGCCTCGTTAAAAGAGGATTCGAAACTGGTCATTTTCACGTTGGTATCGGCTTTGACCTTGTTGAAGTAGGAAACCATTTTTTCGGTAGGCATATTCCCGGTTAGTTCGTCCTTGGCCATAGGGCAACCGCCAAAACCCTGAATTGCACCGTCAAATCGCCGGCAGCCCGCCTGGTATGCCGCGTCTACTTTTTCGTGCCAGCTGGACGGAGTGGTATGCAGATGCGCCCCAAACTCAATATTGGGATACTGCGGAATAAGATTGGAAAAAAGATAATCGATAATATCGGGGGTAGAACTGCCCACGGTATCTGACAAAGAAAGGATCTTCACGCCCATGGCTGAAAGCTTTTCGGTCCACTCCCCCACAATCTCCACATTCCACGGATCGCCGTAAGGATTTCCGAAGCCCATGGAAAGGTAGGCCACCACCTCCTTATCGTGCTTCCCGGCAATATCCAGGATCTCTTGGAGAATTTCCACAGATTCGGCAATGGTTTTATGAGTGTTCCGCATCTGGAAGTTTTCTGAAATAGAAAAAGGATAGCCTAAATAACGAATTTCAGCATGCTGCGCCGCATCATTCGCGCCACGGGTATTGGCAACAATAGCGAGTAATTTGCTGGTTGTCCTGGAAAGATCGAGCTTCTCAAGGAGAGCGGCTGTGTCTGCCATCTGCGGAATAGCTTTGGGAGAAACAAAACTTCCGAAGTCGATGGTATCGAAGCCGCAGCGCAAAAGAGATTGTATATATTGTGCTTTCTTTTCGGTAGGAATGAAATCCCTTATTCCTTGCATAGCATCCCGGGGACACTCAATGATCTTGACTTTTTCCATTTAGTTGCTGTCTACCTGAGCCCTTTTGATGTCGGAAATGACCAATAAGGGCATTAAAACTGCAGATTTCGCGTAAAGATAGCAGAATTATTATAGAAGTTTCAAGGTTTCAGGTTTGAAGTTTCGGGTTCCCCGTTCCCGGTTCTCGGTTCCCGGTTTCAAACAACAAACCAAAAACAACAAACACCACCGTCAGGCTGGGCGGCCGAAGCCCACTTTCCACCAATTTCAACTCCGAACTACAAGCTACGAACTACTTCTTCCGGTTTCAAGGATCTTTTTGTTGATCCTTTTGATAAGTTCGGGACCTTCGTAAATAAAACCGGTATAGAGCTGCACAAGGCTGGCACCGGCCTCGAGCTTCTCAAGGGCATCTTCGGCAGAATGAATTCCCCCTACCCCAATAATTGGAAAAGCCTTCCCGCTTTTTTCCGAAAGAAACCGGATCACCTCGGTCGACCGATCCTTAAGGGGTTTTCCGCTCAAGCCCCCGGTTTCGTTCCTGGCTGGAGAACTCAGGCCTTCGCGGGAAATGGTAGTATTGGTAGCTATGACTCCCGCTATACCGGTTTCCTTCACAATATCGATGATATCCAGCAGCTGAGAATCGGTAAGATCAGGGGCAATTTTGAGCAATATTGGCTTCTGTTTAGGTCTGGCCGCATTCATTTGCTGCAGGGTATCCAGCAAGCGCGTAAGCGGCTTCTTATCCTGCAACTCCCGCAGATTTGGAGTATTAGGAGAGCTCACATTCACCACAAAATAATCGACATAATCAAAAAGAGCCTCGAAACAGATCTTGTAATCGTTTACCGCTTCCTCATTAGGCGTCAGCTTGTTCTTGCCAATGTTCCCACCTATAAGCACATCCTTGTTCTTCTTAAGCCGCTGCACCATCTGCTCTACCCCGCCATTATTGAAACCCATTCGGTTGATGATCGCCTGATCGGCTTTCAGCCTGAAAAGTCTTTTTTTCTCATTACCCGGCTGGGGTTTGGGTGTGACCGTTCCTACTTCTATAAAGCCGAAACCAAGCGCAGAAAGCTCCTTGTAAAGCTGAGCATCCTTATCCATTCCTGCAGCCAATCCCACCGGATTTTTAAATTTCAACCCAAAAACCTCCCGTTCCAGCCGCGGATCTTCCATGCAGAATTTCTTCTTCATCAAAGCCGGAATTCCCGGAATTTTGAAGCTATTCCGGAGCATACTAAAGGTGAAATAGTGGATCTTTTCGGGATCACATTTGAAAAGCAGGGGGCGAATAAGTGATTTGTACATAATGGCAGGTTTGTGCAAAAATAGGTTAATTACCAGAATGATAAAGAATTTAAGCGGGTCTTTGCCCACTGCCCCTTTATGTTCAGAAGTTGATTAAATACAAAAAGAGCAGCCGTTTGGCTGCTCTTTCAATTTCCTAATTTCTAATCGGCTACTTCAAATCCAGGCTTAGCCTTGCAAACAGGAACCTTCCGGCCACCCCAAACTGCTGGGCTCTTCTGGACCAGTCGAATCTTCCCGAACTGCGGTTCCCGTATTCTTCCTTAGCCCTATCGGGGTATATATCAAATAAGTTATTCGCTCCTACAGTAAGGGTGATCGCATCTGTAGCTTTATACCCCACAGATAAATCGGTCACTATTTTGGAGCCAAAAACCTGTTGATTTGCTACGGTATTTACCGCCTCGGTCACTTCCCCAAAATAAACGTTTCTCAAAAAGACATTAAATTTACCAGCCGTCAGGCTGTTACTAAGGTTTATTTTGGTTCTTGGTACAGCTTCTTCCAAATAAACACGACTGTCTTCAGGGAAATAAGTATCTACTAAACCTGCTCTTCTTAAAATATCTGAAGCCTGCACCGGCCCAACCTTTTTAGTTTTAGAAAGAGTGGCCGCAAGATCTGATCTTAATTGAACCCCGTTGCCGAAGAAAGCCTTGTGGGTAAGCACCAGGTCAACTCCTTTAGACTCAGTATCTATAGCATTGGCAAAGAAAGAGGCCGCGGTTGCGTTCGCCTGTGAAAGTAGATTATCCAATTCGGTGCCAGTACCAGGCCCTTCAAATTGCCCCGTGTAAACAATCCTGTCGTTAATAGCGACAAAATATCCATCTACCGTAAGCGAGATATTTGCATCAGGGATCTGTGCTGTAAATCCAAGGCTGATACTCTTCGAGGTTTCTTCTTTTAACTTCGGAATTCCTAAAAGTTGCGCGGCCCTACTGTCATTTGAGAAGGTTCCTACCTCCTGAGGATCTCCATTATTATCAAATATGGTAGAAGTTGAATTGAAGTAAAGCTGATGCAAAGAAGGCGCACGGAAACCAGTATTTGCAGCCGCACGAATATTAATATTATCGGTAAGTTTATATCTCGTAGATAACTTGAAGTTAATGGTTGAACCAAAATCAGAGTAATCCTCAAAACGAGTAGCAAAGGTCATTAAGAAAGCCGTGGTAATATCTGCCTCTACATCAAAATAACCGGCAATACTGCTACGCTGCCTGGAGAGTTCATTTTTAGGACTAAAGCCGGGAAAAACCTGAGAACCTCCGGGACGTGCATTTCCGAAGAAATCGGTTGCCGGTTGTTGATCTGCTCTGGTAATTACATCTCCATTTTCGGTATATTGCTCATAAGAAGCGCGTTCTCCGGCTACAATTTCATAGGTCTCAAGACGGTGCTCAGCTCCAAAAGCCAGGTTAAGGCCCTCCATAATATCCCCGAACAAACGGGAAACATCAAGATTAGTAGTATTCTGAGCAAAAGAGAAGCCCCCGGCATCGAAAGTAGTAGGAGAAGAACTTTCCATAGAAGCATTGGAGGTATTGGAAATAAGATACATAAACTGATTTCTACCCCAGGTATTACTAAAATCCACATCCCAATCACTTATCACCCCGCGAATGCCAATGGCCACAGATTTATCATTGATCTTCGAGTTGATCTCAGGTAAAAAACCATTAATATAAATAGGCGTATAGGTCCTGCTTTGGTTTGGCAGGCGATAAAAGCCGGCAGAATTCCCCCTTCGGGAACTAATCCCGGCAAAGGAATATACTTCGGTCCCCTTATCATCCAGGGGTAAAGACATATTAGCAAACAATCTACCTCCCCTAAGAGCCGATTGACCAACCCGCATATTAAAATCGCTGCGCACAAGTCCGCGCGCATCAAGTTCATCTCCGGTTACATCAAAATCTAAAAGTGACTGTAGCGTTTCCCTGTCTGAAGCATTACTTATTTCCTGTTTCAAATCTGAACTAAAATAAGACACATTCTGTGCAAACTGTTGTATCTGCTCATTTGTCAAGGAAGAAATATCGGCTCCACTATTTTGGGCAACGCGCTCTATGGCATTATAGCCATTGAAAATAGAGCCCTCCCATTCCTTCATTCGGTTGTAATCCTGGCGATAATCAAAATCCCCGGCAAAAGTAATAGAGCCTCCTTTATCACCTAACGGAATACCATAGCTGGCAGCCACATTTACGGTTTCACCATCAACGCCTCCCGTTTGTTCATTGGAATATTTTGAAAAATTCGCGCCAGTAGTAACGTCCAGATTCAGTTCATTGACATCATCCTTTAAAACTATATTAATAACCCCGGCAATAGCATCTGACCCGTACTGAGCGGCAGCCCCATCCCTAAGGACTTCAATTCTTTGAATGGCCGCAGCCGGAATAGCATTCAGGTCGGTACCCACGCTACCTCTACCAAAGGTTCCGTTCACATTTACAAGCGAGGAATTGTGCCTTCTTTTCCCATTTATAAGCACCAAAACCTGATCTGGTCCCAACCCTCTGAGAGAGGCAGGATCAATATGGTCTGTTCCATCCGAAATCGTTTGGGTATTTGAAGAAAATGAAGGTGCCACATAATTCAACATCTGGTTAAGGTTTACCTGTGGCAAGGCGGTAGACATTTCCTTTACATCCAGCACATCTATCGGGACGGTAGATTCCACTACAGTCCGACTGCGGTTCCTGGAACCCACCAGCACCACCTCGCTTAGTGCCATTCCCGAGACCATGGTAACATTGATCTCTTCCTGGTCTATTTCTACCTCCCGGGCATCATAACCCACAAAAGTAAATACCAGGGTTTGTCCTAAAGAGGCTTCGAGTGAATACTTCCCATCAAAGTCAGTAATAGTTCCCCTGTTCGTTCCTTTAATCGCGACAGATACTCCCGCTAAAGGTTGGTCATTTTCGTCCACAACGGTTCCGTTCACTTCCTGAATTTGTCCCTGGACAATCCAACCCACGAAGAAAAAGCAGAACATCAAGTATTTTTTTATCATAACAAATTGTTTAGTTTTTTAAATATACGTTAATTTAACTAACAACCTGTTACGTCTTAATTATCCTTAATGTTAAAATATTAATTTATACACATTTTAAAATCCAGCTGCAGTATCATCTCCCCTCCTGTCGGCACCTCCTTCCATCCTGCCATTAGGAAGCATGAGAATAGCATCAACTTTTCCAATCACAGTAGATTCTCCCACATTGATATTATAGCCTTTTCCCTGGAGGGAATTGAGCAGTTCCACATCAAAACCCTGAGGTTCGAACAAGATCTCATCGGGCAACCACTGGTGATGAAATCGTGGTGCATCCACCGCTTGCTGCATGCTCATATCAAATTCCCGTACGTTCAGGATCGTTTGCAAAACCGAAGTAATAATGGTAGATCCACCGGGGGAGCCCAGCACCATCCATAGTTTCCCATTTTTTTCTACAATTGTTGGAGTCATGGAACTCAGCATTTTTTTTCCGGGAGCTATGGAATTGGCCTCGGCCCCGATAAGGCCAAACATATTCGGGACACCGGGTTTTGCACTAAAATCATCCATTTCGTCATTCAGGAAAAAACCGAGTTCCCCCACATAAAGTTTTGAACCATACGCCCCGTTAAGGGTGGTGGTGGCCGCCACAGCGTTACCGTATTGATCTACGATGGAATAGTGCGTGGTTTCCATGCTTTCATAGCCGGGGATTTTTCCGTGATCTATTTCTGAAGAAGGTGTAGCTTCAGCAAAGCTGAAATTGTCCATCCTGTGCCTGAGGTATGAATCGCTGAGCAAAGTATCTACCGGAATATCGACAAAATCGGGGTCACCAAGATAGAAACTCCGGTCGGCATAGGCCCTCCTCTCGGCTTCGGTGAGAACCTGGATCATTTTTTCGGAATTATGTCCATATTCTTTCAGCGGAAAAGGCTCCGCCATTTTCAGAATCTGGCCAAGAACAATTCCGCCACTGGAAGGAGGCGGCATAGAGATCACTTCCAGATCTTTATAGTTTACAGTAACGGGATTTCTCCATTTAGCGCGATAGGCTTTCAGGTCTTCCATAGTCATAATGCCTCCATGCGCCTGCAGGTAACCGATCATTTTCTGCCCAATCGGGCCGCCATAATATTCTTCTTTACCATTTTCCGCCAATCTTGCCAAAGTATTTGCCAGGGCCAGATTGCGAATAGTGTCGCCAGCCATATACTGCTTTGAGAACAGGATGCTGTCGTTATTTACTTTAAGAAAAAGTTCCCGGTATTTCTGAAGATTTTCCGCCTGATGCTTGGTCACTACAAACCCTTTTCTGGCCAGGGCAATCACCGGTTTCAGGATCTCCTCCATGGGCATGGAACCAAATTTCTCGTGCACTGCAAAAATCCCGGCAACGGTTCCCGGCACGCCCACTGCCATGCCGCCAATCTTGCTCTTTTCGGGCATCACGTTCCCTTCCTCATCCTGATACATCTTTTTGGAAGCGGCCAAAGGTGCTTTTTCGCGATAATCCAGAGAGCCGGTGGTTCCGTCGGCTTTGCGGTACACCATAAAGCCCCCGCCGCCTAAATTTCCTGCAAAAGGATAAGCCACGGCAAGCGCCATTTCTGTTCCGATCATAGCATCAAAGGCATTTCCTCCTTTTTTGAGAATCGATAGGCCAATGGCCGAAGCCTCTTTTCTTGCAGAGACCACCATGGCTTTGTCGGTAATGAGTCCTCTTTTTTCTACGGAAGGAACCGAAGTAGTTTTTACGTCGGTTTTACAGGAAACAGCGAAAATCAGAAGGATAAGAAGGAGTAGATTTTTCATAAGTTTAAGGAAAAGAACAGATTGTTAAATTATATTTGTTGCAGGCCTATTAAACACTGAAAATAGAACATAATTCTTGAACTAAAAAATCCTGCAAATGATTAATAAAACTGAGCTTATAGATAGATTTATCAGCTATGTAACCATAGACACTCAGAGCGATCCCGAAAGCAACAATACCCCCAGCACCGAAAAACAATGGGACCTGGCAAAAAAACTTTCCGAAGAACTTAAGGAAATGGGAATGACCAATGTGAGCATTGACGACAATGCCTATGTAATGGCGCACCTGCCTTCCAATGTTTCACACAAGGTACCGGTCATAGGTTTTGTTTCTCATTTTGACACCTCGCCCGATTTTAGCGGCACGAATGTAAAGCCTCAGCTGGTTGAGAATTATGACGGAAAAGATATCCTGCTCAACAAAGAAAAAAATATCGTTCTTTCTCCCGACTATTTTGAAGACCTGCTTCAATACAAGGGCCAGACTCTTATCACTACCGATGGAACCACGCTTTTAGGCGCCGATGATAAAGCCGGGATCACAGAGATCATGACGGCGGTAAAATACCTGATCGATCATCCGGAAATTAAGCATGGAGAGATCAGGGTATGTTTCACTCCCGACGAAGAGATTGGGCGTGGGGCGCATAAGTTTGATGTGAAAAAATTCGGAGCCGAATGGGCCTACACCCTGGACGGAAGTCAGATTGGCGAACTGGAATTTGAAAATTTCAATGCGGCTCAGGCTGTGGTGACGGTACACGGAAAAAGTGTGCATCCCGGCTACGCCAAAGACAAGATGATCAACAGCATCTATATTGCTCAGGATTTCATTAATTCGCTGCCCCGCCTGGAAACCCCCGAACATACCGAAGGGCGCCAGGGATTTTTCCATTTGAGCAACATCAAAGGGAATGTAGAAGAGACCAAACTCGAATATATCATCCGGGATCATGACCGCAAGCACTTCGAGGCGCGTAAGGAAATGATGCAGGACCTGGCCCAGGAGATCAGTGATCAATACCATAGCAATTGTATTTCGCTCGAGATCAAAGATCAGTATTTCAACATGAGAGAAAAGGTAGAACCTGTTTTTCACATCGTGGATCTTGCCGAGGAAGCTATGAAAGAAGTTGGCGTAAAGCCTCTCATTAAACCCATTAGAGGCGGAACAGACGGCTCTCAGCTGAGTTACATGGGTCTTCCCTGCCCTAACATCTTCGCCGGGGGTCATAATTTCCACGGAAAATATGAATATGTGCCGGTGGAAAGTATGCAGAAGGCAACAGAGGTGATCGTAAAGATCGCTGAGCTCACTGCTAAGAAGAATTACAATTAAATTTTAAGCCTCACAGGTTTTAGAAACCCGTGAGGCTTCTTACCTCTTTTTCCTATGGCCGTAGAGAACGCTGAAGAATATATCGCCAAACACCAGGAGTGGGACGAAGAACTTAACACTCTCAGGGAGATGCTGCTTTCTACCGAACTTAGGGAAAGTATCAAATGGGGTGCTCCCGCCTACACCATCAACAACAAAAACGTGGTTGGCCTCGGCGCCTTCAAAAACCACTGCGGACTCTGGTTTTTCAACGGCGCTTTACTGAAGGAGAATACCGCTTTGCTTCAGAATGCCCAGGAAAAGACCAAAGCCCTGCGGCAAATCAGGTTTGAGAAAGGAGAGGTCATTGATTGCGGCATCCTGAGAAAATATGTGCTGGAGGCCATTCAAAACCAGAAAGAGGGAAAAGAAATAAAGCCGGAAACCAACAAAGAAGTGATCATTCCGCCAGAACTTGAGCAGGCTCTTGAAAAAGAGGAACTAAAAACCAGCTTTGAAACACTCACTCCCGGCAGGCAGCGGGAATATGCCGAATACATTTCCGAAGCAAAAAGAGAGGCTACGAAACAAAAAAGGCTGGAGAAGATTAAACCCATGATCAGGGAAGGGAAAGGTCTGCACGATAAGTACAAGAACTGTTAATGCTTCAATCCAAAATTGGGCAAAAATAAAGAGCCTTTCAGCAAAAACTGAAAGGCTCTTTTATTTATCAAGTAACTTTATTTACTTACTTTCTTTTACAGGCTCATTGAGTTTTTTACTCATTTCCATTGAAATGGAAGATCTGTCGAAGGTAATTTTACCTGCTCCGGTCTCAATGATCACTGCGTTGTTTTTTTCGCTAAAGTCAAAGATCTTTCCGTGCATGCCACTTTTAGTGACCACACGATCTCCTTTTTTGAGTTCAGAAACAAAGCTCTTTTCTTCTTTAGCTTTTTTCATTTGCGGGCGTATCATAAAGAAATACACCACTACAAACATTAAAATAATTGGGGCAAACTGTGCTAATTTATCCATTTATAAGTCTTCTAGCTCGCTTTTTCGCTGGTTTCCACGAAAGCTTTTATTTTTAATTGTTCTTTTCCTTTTTCGGTATTAGCAGACACAGTCACCGTTTTTGTTACCTGTCCTTTTCCTGATCCGTTGAACTTAACGGTCAATTCTCCTTTGTCTCCAGGCTGAATTGTTTCGTTTTTAGGATAAGTTGGAACAGTACAACCACATGAACTGCTGGCGTTGGTAATTACCAATGGCGCTTTCCCTGTGTTGGTAAAAGCGAATACATGCTGTACCGGATTTCCCTGAGGAATATGACCAAAATCGAATTCGGTTTCATCAAAGGTCATCTCGGGATACACAGTAGCCTGAGCGTCACGCTCATTTGCTGCTTCCACGTTTTCAGCTTTTACTTTTTCAGAGGCATTGTTGTCTTTACAAGAAGTAAAGAACAGCGCCCCAACTGCCGCTACTAATAAAATTCCTTTTTTCATGGTTACTTTAATTTAAATATTTTGATCGTTAAAATTAATAAATTTTCTTTACTACATCAGGCCGCGACCCATTTTATTTAATTTGTTCTCAGCCATATACTCCTTAGATAGCTTATCGAGCACCCCATTTATAAAAATACTGCTCTTTGGCGTACTGTATTCTTTCGCCAGCTCCAGATATTCATTAATGGTCACTTTCACGGGAATCGAAGGGAACTTCAGGAATTCACAAATAGCCATTTTAATAAGCACCATGTCTACTTCAGCAATTCGATCTTTATCCCAGTTTGGCGTTTTACCAAGCATTTCATCGGCCAGCATCTCATCGTTCAGATAGGTTTTTCTGAAGAGCTCAATAGCGAACTCCCTATCTTCCTCGCTCTTATAAAGCTTGGCGATCTTCAGCTTTTCTGCGGAATTTTCCTTTAGTTTCTGAAGCATCTTCAGAATGGCGGTGTTCACCAGCGGCAGGTCGTCGAGCCAGGTGAGCTTTTTATCTTCCAGGTATTCATACAGCTTCTCGTTGGGAGCTACGATTTCCTTGAAGACACTGATAATGAATTTTCTGTCTTCCTTAAAGCCCGATTCGCGGGTTTGCATATATTCCGCGTAAAGCTCGCTTTTTTTGATCTCTGCCCAAAGGATATCTACATACTCATCATCCTGTTTCCATTGGGTGATCTTGCGATCTTCCAGTGCTTCCTGAAGGCTCTCGTTCTCATTGAGGATAGCGATAATGCTGTTGTCGATAAATTTCCGGTTAGGATCCTTATCTTCCTGGGTGGCAAGATGTTTTTGCTGGGATTTTTCTAAAAATGTTTCGGCTTTCTGCCTAATTTCAATAAACAGGCTCAACTGCAGCAGGAACAGATCATACATTTCTTCCATACTTTTAAGGAGAAATTTCTCCTCGGTGGCCAGCTTCTCATTCTCGCTCTGGTTGAAGGCGTAGAGCGATTGCATTACTTTAACTCTGATATGTCTGCGTGTCAGCATAATTGTAAAAGAACTTTTTAGAAATTTAAAGGGCGAAAGATTGCTCTTTCGCCCTGCAAAAATAAATATTATTTAAAACTGACTACTTCAAATTCTGTTTTTTTCTGTCTTCGATGCGCTGTTGTGCGACCTGAAGAGCGGCAAAATGCGTGGTAATGTCGTTCCTGTCGGCGTTTTGCAGAATTTCAAGCGTGGTATTATAAATATTCGCTGTCTTTTTCATGATCTCCTCACGACCGTAGTTTTCAAGCTCGGCGTATACATTGATGATTCCTCCTGCGTTGATAAGGAAATCGGGAGCATAAACGATTCCTTTCTCCTTAAGGATCTTGCCATGCTTCACCTCATCGGCCAGCTGGTTGTTTGCAGCCCCTGCAATCACTTGCGCTTTGAGCCGGGAGATCGTATCATCATTTACCGTCGCACCAAGAGCACAAGGCGCATAAATATCTACGTTTGCGCTGTAAACATCGGCATCTTCAAAGACCACAGCCCCATATTTTGAGCTTACCTGTTCAAGACGCTCCTTGTTGATATCGCTTATGAGAACTTTGGCTCCTTCTTTTGAAAGATATTCCACAAGACTTTCTCCAACGTGACCTATGCCCTGCACCAAAACGGCTTTCCCATCAAGATTATCGTTTCCAAATTTGTGCTTTGCAGCGGCCTTCATTCCCATATAGACTCCATAAGCCGTAACAGGGGAAGGGTTTCCTGCCCCTCCTTTAGATTCTGAAATTCCAGTCACATAAGGAGTTACTTCTCTTACGGTATCCATATCGGCAGTTTCCATTCCCACATCTTCCGCAGTAATATATTTTCCGCCCAGCGAATTCACAAATTCCCCAAAACGTCTCATCAATTCAGGAGTCTTCTGAGTTTTCGCATCTCCAATGATCACGGCTTTCCCACCTCCAAGGTTAAGACCGGTCACGGCGCTTTTAAAAGTCATCCCACGGGAAAGGCGTAATACATCATTCAAAGCCTCCCATTCACTGCTGTAATTCCACATTCTGGTGCCTCCCAGAGCCGGTCCCAAAACCGTGTTGTGGATTCCGATTATTGCTTTTAAACCTGTATCTTTGTCATTACAAAAAACTACTTGTTCATGATTGTCAAAAGACAACTGTCCAAAGACCGGTGCAGCTTTCTTAAGTTCTTTCGCGTTTAGAACATCAACTTGCATAACTGGTTATGGTTTTTAAGTTTAAGATTTTCCACTATTAAGAAAATCATAGAACAAAAATAACTAATATTTTAATCTACAACGTTTTTTCCGGCACAAAATTGCGGAATTCTCAATATCACGAACTTTTCTGAATGAAACATCTTAAGCATCTCAATAAATATTTCTTGAAATACAAATGGAAACTAATCCTGGGGCTCATCATCACTATTGCAGCCAGGGTTTTCGCCTTGTATTACGTGCAATTGGTAGGAAACTCTACCAGTGCGATCGAGGAATATATTAAAGGAGAGATCCAGAGTATTGACGCGGTTCACACGCGGCTGGCCTATAACATCCTGCTTATTATAGGAGCTACATTGATTGCCGCTATCCTCACTTTTTTCATGCGGCAGACCTTCATTGTAGTTTCCCGACATATTGAATACGACCTTAAAAATGAGGTATATCGGCATTACCAGGACTTATCCCTCAACTTCTACAAAAAGAACAGAACGGGAGACCTGATGAACCGCATCAGCGAAGATGTGACTAAGGTACGAATGTACCTGGGGCCGGCTATTATGTACAGCGTACAAACAGTAACTTCAACCGTGGTAGTGCTTATTTTTATGCTGAAATCGGCTCCTGAACTTACTGCGTATACCGTCATTCCGCTGCCGGTGCTCTCCTTTGCCATCTATAAGCTAAGTGTGGCTATTCAGAAGCGCAGCACCGTTGTGCAGCAATATTTGTCAAAACTGAATACTTTTACTCAGGAAAGCTTCAGCGGGATCGCCGTGATCAAATCCTACGGAATTGAAGAGCAGACCAATCACAATTTCACTGAACTTTCCAACGGAAGCCGCGACAAGAACATCGATCTTGTAAAGGTGCAGGCTTTCTTTTTCCCGCTGATGGTCCTGCTCATCGGGATCAGCAATATCCTGGTGATCTATATAGGCGGACGGCAATACATCGACGGACAAATCGACAACCTTGGAGTAATCGTAGAGTTCCTGTTGTATGTAAACATGCTTACCTGGCCCGTGGCTTCCATCGGCTGGGTGACTTCCCTTGTAAAACAAGCCGAAGCCTCACAGGAACGAATCAACGAATTCCTGAAAGAGGAACCCGAAATCACTAATCTTAAAGAAACTCCTGATTCAATTAAAGGGAAGATCAATTTTAAGAATGTGAGCTTTACCTATGACGATACCAATATCACCGCACTCCGGGATGTGTCTTTTGAAGTGAACAGCGGGGAGACCCTGGCCATCATCGGGAAAACCGGTTCTGGCAAATCGACCATTTTAGAATTGATCGGCCGGCTTTACGATATTGACCGTGGCGAAATACTCATTGATGGCAGGAATATCAGGGAACTCAACCTTGAAAGCTTGCGCAAGAGCATCGGCTATGTTCCGCAGGACGCCTTCCTCTTCAGCGACTCCATAAGGAACAACATAAAATTTGGCAAAACCGAAGCTACCGATGAGGAAATCTACGAAGCAGCCAGGAATGCTTCGGTCCACAAAAATATCGTCGGCTTCAGCAAAGGCTATGACACCGTACTGGGAGAAAGGGGAATCACCCTTTCCGGAGGACAAAAGCAACGGGTATCTATCGCCCGGGCCATAATTCACGACCCTCAGATCCTGCTCTTTGACGATTGCCTTTCCGCAGTAGATACCGAAACTGAAGAAGAAATCCTGAGCAACCTCTTCAAGATTTCCAAAGAAAAAACCACCATCCTTGTGAGCCACCGCATCTCTTCAGCCAAGAATGCCGATAAGATCCTCATTCTCGAAGACGGTGCTATCGTCCAGCAGGGCACGCACAGCCAATTACTCAACCAGGAAGGTTACTACAAGGAACTCTACGCAAAACAGTTAAACGAAAAAGAAATGTGAAAATTTTTTGCAAAATGTTAAAAATTTTTGGATTTTTGAATACAACAAAAACAACCTATTAAAGAATCTATTATGAGCGAAAAGGGAATGATGGAGAAAGAAGAAATATTCTCTAAAGTGTTAAGAGCCGGAAGAAGAACCTATTTCTTCGACGTGAGAGCAACCCGTGCAGATGATTACTACCTCACCATTACCGAAAGCAAAAAGTTCACCAATGATGATGGTTCTTTTTACTACAAAAAGCACAAGATTTACCTTTACAAAGAAGATTTTGCCGGTTTCAATGAGATCCTTCAGGAAATGACCGACTATATTCTTGAGGAAAAAGGCGAGGAAGTGATAAGCGAGCGCCACCAGAAAAACTTCAGCAAGCAATTTGAAGAGGTAGGCAGCGAAGCTTCTGACGGAGCTCCTTCTCCCGAAAAATTTACCGATGTAAGTTTTGACGATATTTAAGATAAGGTAAAGACAAGACAACAAAACCGTTCCCATTTAAGGAGCGGTTTTTTTTGCTCAAAATGTGCAAAAAATCACCTCCTTATGAGATGATTTTAAGAGAGCTGCTGCTTTTTGAAAATAAAAGCTGTTAAAGCCATGAAAATACAGGAAAAGAAAGACTCAACCCTGCTTAAAGTAGGGCGGAAAAAAAGTTTTATCCAATTTTCCTTTATCTTTGTGCTCTTTATGAAATCATGATGTCTTTGCCTGACCTTCCAGCTTTTACCGGACTTCCCTGCTTCAGCAATAATAAAGAAAGTGCCGGAACCAATGGGAAGCTGAGCTACTGTTTTGGAATCACATTTATGATGGAAAGTTTTATCACAATTTTGTTTCAAGTGCCCGCTAACTTTTGGGGGCAAAATATTTAAATTGTTATAGTGAGTTTTCATTCGAAAAGCACCCTAAATAAGCCCAGATTGGTCAGAAACCTGCGAAGAGTTTCTTTCTGGTTCAGCTTAATCGCCATTATTGTTCTTATTTTTGATATTGGCTTCACCCAGGATCCACAACTGGACCATTCCCTGAAGTTATTTTATTTTATCGCCCTTCTTTTCGGGATCCCCTCTATTTTGCTGCGATACATTGCTTCAGAAGAAAGGTTCAAGCTCAGCGTGCGTATTTTTGACAGCATTATCTTTTTGCTGTTCAGCCTGCTCATCCTTATAAACATAGATTTTATCAGGGAAAACCTGTCATTTCTGGCTTTTCTGAACCGTATGGGATGGGTCTACCTGGCCCTGTTCATCTATTTTATCCGGGAGTTTTCGGCGTTGAAGATAGATATGAAACAGGAGTATCTCAATCCGGCGCAGCTCTTCATTGTCAGTTTCATTCTCATCATCCTGATGGGAACAGCGCTGCTGCTGCTGCCCAATGCCACCCACACCGGTTTATCGCCGCTTGATGCCCTTTTCACTGCCACCAGTGCGGTTTGCGTTACCGGGCTTATCGTGGTGGACACCGGCAGCTATTTTACCCAATTTGGACAAATCATTATCGTGACCCTTATCCAACTTGGAGGCCTGGGAATCATGACCTTTGCAAGTTATTTTAGTTATTTTTTCCGGGGCGGAAAATCTTCCTACGAAAATCAGTTAATGCTGAAAGACATCACCAATTCAGACAAGTTGGGCGAGGTTTTTAATGTGTTGAAGAAGATCGTGATGCTGACTTTTGCCATTGAAGCTATCGGAGCCATTTTTATCTATTTCAGCCTCGCCGATTCCCCTATTAAAGGCATTGGCAACAAAGTATTCTTTTCGATCTTCCACACGATCTCGGGCTTTTGTAATGCCGGCTTTTCCACTTTACCCAACAGCCTTTATGAGCCCGGCTTCAAGTTCAATTATCCGTTGCAGCTCATCCTGGCGTTGCTGTTCATTCTTGGAGGACTCGGATTTCCAATCATCCTGAACCTGTCAAAATTCCTGCGTTACGCCTTGCGCAACCGCATTCTAAAACTACGGGATCCACATAAATACGCCCATGCACCGTGGGTGATCAACCTGAATTCCAGAATTGTGCTTTTTACGACTTCAGCCTTGCTGATATTTGGAACGCTGCTCTTCTATGTTTTTGAGTATAACAATACCCTGGCCGAGCACAGTGGCTTCGGAAAACTGGTCGTGGCCTTTTTTGGTGCCGCTACGCCAAGGACCGCCGGTTTCAATTCGGTAGATATGGCGCAGCTGAACTTTTCAACCATTATGATCCTGTTTCTGCTGATGTGGATTGGAGCCTCCCCGGCATCTACCGGTGGTGGTATCAAAACCAGTACCTTTGCAATCGCCACGCTGAATTTCTTCAGCCTTGCCCGCGGAAAAGACCGGGTGGAAGCCTATAATCGTGAAATTGCCGATATCTCTATACGTCGCGCCTTTGCCCTTATTGGCCTTTCGCTAATGGTAATCGGGACCGCGGTATTCCTTATCGCCTCCTTCGACAGCGAGAAGAGCCTCCTCAGCATCGCCTTCGAATGTTTTTCAGCCTACAGTACAGTTGGGCTCAGCGTGGGAATCACGGCGAGTTTGAGCGCTCCGGCAAAAGTGGTGATCATCTGTACCATGTTCATTGGCCGTGTTAGTATGCTTACCATCCTTATCGCTATGCTGCGCAGGGTGAAACACCTGAATTATAAATATCCGAAAGAAGAAATTCTTATCAACTAAGAAATACTTGTATTATGAAATATATCATCATTGGGCTTGGTAATTTTGGAGCATCTTTAGCTGAAAAACTCACCGAAATGGGGAATGAGGTTTTTGGCGTCGATGTTAAAATGAGCCGCGTAGAAAGTATTAAAGACAAGATCACGCACGCTGTAAATCTCGATGCTACCGATCTTGCAGCTGTTTCGAACCTGCCGCTGAAGGAAACTGACGTGGTCGTGGTTGGAATTGGCGAAGACAAAGGAGCAAACATCATGGCTACCGCGCTCATGAAACAGCTCAACGTAAAACGGCTCATCAGTCGGGCGGTATCCCCGCTGCAGGAAACTGTACTCGAGGCGATGGGGCTTGAAGAAATAATCCATCCGGAAGAAGAAACTGCCGAACGCTGGTCGAAAAAGCTGAATCTCACCGGAGTGGTAGATTCCTTTGAGCTAAGCGGCGACTTCAGTATCGTAGAAACCACTATTCCTGAAGAATACGACGGGAAGACCCTGGAGGAACTCAGCCTTAAGCGCAAGTATAATGTGATCCTGCTCACCACGATAAAGGTAGCAAGCGAAAAGAACGAGATTGGTGCGCTTAAGCCTGTGTCGCATGTTCAGGGCGTTGCTTCAGCCAAAACGGTTCTTCACAAAGATGATCTTATGGTAGTTTACGGCCATAACAAAGAGATCAAAAGGCTGCTGAAAGATCAGCAAAAGATGAGAGAACGGCTTTAAATTCAGCTGATTCTCAGGCCATTTTTCACCTCTTGCCCCGGCTGCAGGAGCACCACATCATTTTCCTGATCTACCGCTCCCAGCACCAGACATTCGCTCATGAAATTGGCGATCTGTTTCTTCGGAAAATTCACCACCGCCACCACCTGCCGGCCGGCAAGGTCCTCTTTTTTATATCGATGGGTAAGCTGTGCGGAAGTCTTCCGCAGCCCGATCTCTTCCCCAAAATCGATGATAAGCTGATAGGCCGGTTTCCGGGCTTCAGGAAAATCCTTCACTTCAGTTATTGTACCTACCCGCATTTCGACCTTCTCGAAATCATTCCAGCTTAGTTCCATTTCTTCTTTTCAATCAAAATTACTAAAAAGCAGTCATTCTTTGTCACCTTAGATAAAAAGCAAAAATGGCACAGATAGCTTCCAAAATGATCCCGTTAGGAACAAAGGCAGCAGATTTTGAACTTCCGGACGTAATCAGCAAAAATCTTTACAATCTTCAGGATATACGCGGTAAAAAGGGAACCGTACTCATGTTGATTTGCAATCACTGCTCCTTTGTAAAGCATGTGAAACAGGAGATCATCGGCTGTGGAATCAAATGGAAGGAAAATTCTTAAGGGAAATCAGTTAATTTTATATTAAAACATTATATCCCTATTGGTTTAGTGGGTTTTGCGAGCATATATTCTTTAATTTTAGTCATAATTTCAAAATACTATCATTATGAGTACGTTACAATTAGGAGATAAAGCACCGAACTTCGATGCGGAAACTTCAGAAGGAAAGATCAATTTTTATGACTACCTGGGAGACAGCTGGGGAATATTGTTCTCTCACCCCGCCGATTACACTCCGGTTTGCACCACAGAATTGGGCACGGTAGCCAAGTATAAGGACAAATTCGACAAGCGCAATGTTAAGATGATGGCCCTTAGCGTTGATGGCCTGAAATCTCACAAGGGCTGGATCGACGATATTAACGAAACTCAGCATACCACGGTGAATTTCCCAATTATTGCCGATGAAGATAAAAAAGTCTCTGATCTCTACGGAATGATCCATCCAAAGGCCGATAATACCCTTACCGTACGTTCGGTTTATGTGATCGCGCCCGATAAGACCATCAGGCTGATGATCACTTATCCTGCCAGTACCGGAAGGAATTTTGACGAGCTCTTAAGGGTGGTAGATTCGCTTCAGCTTACAGAAGATAAGAAAGTAGCGACCCCGGCCAACTGGAAACAGGGCGAAGATGTGGTAATAAGCCCTTCTATTTCTAACGAGGAAGCCAAAAAGATGTTCCCTAAAGGCTTTAAGGAAGTGAAGCCTTACCTGAGATTGACTCCTCAACCGGAATAACTTAAGTACAGAAAAGGCTTGTTTCTTATTGATTCGTCCAGCTGTCCCTAAAAACAGGGATCATTTCAGCTTCTCATGTTGAGATCCTGAAACAAGTTCAGGATGACGATTTCATCAGGAAACAAGCCTTTTTTATATTATTTTACTGATACCAGCTCTACATCAAAGACAAGCGTGGCATTAGGTGGAATTACCCCTGCAGCACCGCGTTCTCCGTAGCCCAGATGCGGCGGAATTACAAATCGGGCATGATCGCCCACTTTGAGCAACTGTATACCTTCATCCCACCCGGAGATCACTTGTCCTACTCCCAGCGCAAATTCTATCGGCTGGTTTCTTTTATAGGAAGAATCGAAAACAGTCCCGTCAGTGAGCATTCCTTTGTAGTGCACGGCCACCGTTTTTCCTTTTTCAGCCTTCTCGCCTTCTCCTTGTTGTTCTACTTTATACCGCAGTCCGCTTTTGGTAACATCAAAACCCTGAGAAAGTTTGCCCAGCAATTCTTCCTGTTGTTTTTTTGCAGCCGCCTCACGTTCTTCTTTAGCACCGTTGAACTGTCTGAAAGACTCTACGGCATTGAAATTTTCAGCTTTTTCACCTTCCCGGATAATCTCCAGTTTCTCAATTTTATCTCCCTGCTCAATGGCATCTACCACATCCTGTCCTTCCACTACACTGCCAAAAACCGTATGTTTTCCGTCGAGCCATGGAGTCTCCACATGGGTAATAAAGAACTGGCTCCCGTTGGTTCCGGGACCTGCATTTGCCATTGACAACTTTCCGGGCGCATCGTGCTTGAGATCAGGATGGATCTCATCATCAAATTTATATCCCGGGCCACCGACTCCTGTTCCTTTAGGATCACCTCCCTGAACCATGAATTCGGGAATAACTCTGTGGAATGTAAGTCCGTCATAATAAGGTTTTCCCTGTGGCAGTACTTCATTCTCGAGCTTGCCTTCAGCAAGGCCCACGAAATTCCCCACAGTTCCCGGCGCCTTTTCGTATTCTAATTCTACTAAAATATCACCCTTAGTAGTGTGAAATTTGGCATATAATCCGTCGTTCATTTTTGTTTGGTTTTATTGAAAAGCAAAGATACTTTTTTTTGTCACTTATCGGAATTTACAAAATCAGGAAGATCATTCGCCGTAGACCTTTTCCCCGTTCACATAAGTTCCCAGCACTTTTACTGAAGGAATCTCCTTTTCGTCAATTTTCATGATATCCTGGTCGAGGATCACGAAGTCGGCAAATTTCCCGGGCTCAATACTTCCTTTTTCATTTTCTTCAAAATTGCTGAAAGCAGCCCAGATGGTCATCCCTTTCAAGGTTTCTTCCCGGCTCAACGCCTGTTCCTTCATGAATCCGCCTTCAGGATAATTATCGGTATCTTTCCGGGAAACAGCCGCATAGAAAGTTAGCAGCGGGCTCACCTTCTCCACAGGAAAATCGGTTCCCAAAGCTACAAGACCGGCCTGGTCCAGAAGGGTCTTATAGGCATAGGCTCCTTTCATTCTCTCGGCGCCAAGGCGATCTTCGGCCCAATACATATCGCTGGTGGCGTGGGTGGGCTGCACCGAAGGAATAATATTTTTGCTGAAATAATGAAAATCATCAGGATCGATTACCTGCGCATGCTCCACTCTCCAGCGCCTGTTTTCTTTATTCTTCAGAAGCGAATCATAGGTCTTCAACACAAGGTAATTTGCTGAATCACCGATAGCATGCGTGTTCAGCTGGTATTCAGAATTGGCTACCCTGGCAGCGATTTTTTTGAAGTCTTCTATAGGAGAAAGCAAAGCACCAAAATGTCCCGGCCGGTCGCTGTATTCCTGCTTCAGGGCTGCTCCCCTCGAGCCAAGAGCTCCGTCGCTGTAGAATTTCACCGACCTTATATCCAGACGATCAGTCTTGATGGGCCCTTTTTCCAGGTAGTAATCCAGATTAGAAGGCGTATTCCCCACCATCGCATAGATCCTGATCTTTAAGGCACCTGCCTTCTGGAGGCTATCCATTAGTTCGATCACATTGCGCATAAGCCCCGCATCATCAACGGTAGTAAGACCGTAGCTGAAACAGATCTGTTCTGCCTCCTGAAGAGCGTTTGCCTTGTCTTCCTGGCTTGCTTCAGGTTCGGCTTTTTCTATCAAAGACATAGGGTTATCGACAATGATACCGGTAAGTTTGCCGTTCTTCTGTTCAATATCTCCGCCTTCAAATTTGGTTTCTGTCGTTATTCCGGCCTTGTCCAGAGCCGCCTGGTTGGCAAGCAGCGCATGCCCGTCAATACGGGTAATGGCCACCGGAGTATCTGGAAACAGTTGGTCAAGAGTGTCCTTCACCGGGAACTCCTTGTTCTTCCAATCGTTCTGATCCCAACCTCTTCCGGTAATAAATTCAACATTTTTGTTTTTCTGAAATTCGGTGATTTTAGCGACCACTTCAGCAAAGCTTTTCGTTCCGGTGAGATCCACCCGTTGCTGCTGCATTCCGAGGTTATAAAAATGAGCATGAGCATCGATAAAACCGGGATACACGCTCTTGCCGCCAGCATCTATAGTCTCCTTAGCATCATACTTCGTCCGGAGAGAATCAGAATTTCCTACCTCCAAAAAGTGGCCGTCTTTTACCACAAAGGCGTCGGCCTTTGAAAAACTACTATCTACAGTATAGACATTGGCGTGATAAACCAACAGATCGGCTTTCATGTTCTCTTCGGAATTGCAGGAAAAAAGCAACAATATTGCGCTAAGGCTAAACAGGATTTTTTTCATGGATATGATTTATTTCATAAAAATAAAAAATGCGCCCGAGAAAGGCGCATTTTCAGAATATTTTAAAAAGGAAGATTTAGCTGCCGGTAAGCGCACCAATCACAGCCTCCCTTATACTTTGGTTAGCAGCTGCTGCCAGCGCTACCGATACAAACAGCCCGATCATCGCATAGGAGAAATCTTTAAAGATCATTCTTCCGGCTTTCTTGCGATGTTTCTTTCCTTTCTTAGTTCTGGCAAGGCTAATAGCTATTTCGCGACCGCCGATAACGCCAAGGAACACCCAGGTGGTACTCATAGGGACGGTACTGATAAAAAGCTTGTAAATAAGCAAAACCACATAAGTAAGGTCAATGAGCGTTGCAGCACGAATATCTGAGATACGCGCTTTTTCACTTACTACCTTTTGAATTTTATCCCCGCGCAGGTAGAAAAGTATTCCGAGTCCCATAAAGATGGTGATAGAGTAAATCGCAAACTGAAGAATATCCAGTCTCCTTGGCAGGAATACGGCGATGTTGGCGCCATCCTGCATTACCCAAACTGCCCAGAGCGAACCGCTCACGATCCACTGAGCCAGAGTCCATCCCCTGTGGAATTTTCGGCTTTTGAAGTATTTTTTTATAAAGTTATAGGAAAGGTACCAAACCAGGAACGACAGGATAAATGCCAGGATATAACCAGTCCAACTCTTCCACACCACCGAGGTGATTCCTGAAGTATCTGCACTAAAAACACTGAGCAGCAGGAAAGTTGTGGAAACCGGCATTCTCAGTCTCGTTAGAATAAGCAGGATCAATGGTGCAATGATCTGGAAGAAACTGAAATGTTTCGGATGTGGATAATTCGTGCTGCCATCGGGGTTGAGCAAACGCTGATAGGTCACATCTCCATTGAAATACCACCAACTGAAGGCTACGGTAACCAAAAAGATCCCACCAACGAACAGCCACAGGGTCCACCATTTCTTGTTCCTGTTACTTTCGATAAAGGTACCCAACGATTGAATACTGTCGTTGGCGACGGTGGCATAGGCGGCAAAAAAGAAGCCGAGCCACATGGCACCTTCGCGATATCCGGTCATAATTCCGGCTAAAATGATCCCGATTATTACAATAGCCAGGAATGTTTTTTCCTGCACCAGGAAGTCAAGAATGTTCAAGTAGGGGCGGTCTCTATTAACGCGCCTGAATTTCTTTGCCATTTATAAGCTGTAAATAAGGTTCAAAAAAAGAACTTCAAAATCCGGAAGTTCCCCGGTAAATTTCGGCCCACAATATTACTTCAATTAATTATTATACGGGCCATTTACATGTTTTCTTAATGTTAATTAATTCCGCAGAAAAGCTGGCGATATATTCATAATCAAGAAAATACAGAAACCAAAAATATGAAAATGAATTTCTGCGGCAAAGGCTGTTCTTCAAAAAGAAAAAAGCATCCGGAAAGGATGCTTTTTGATGTTTTATTGGTTCTTTAAAGGATCAGAAATCGAATTTATAAGTAGCCCCGGCTAACACCTGAATTCCCTGTACCTGGAAATTGGTCCATTTCTCATAATCATTGTTCAGCAGGTTATTGCCTTTCAGAAAAATTGAAAGCTGCTCGTTGAAACGGTATCCTAAATGAGCATTGAGGTCAAAATAGCTGTCGAGGGTAACGAGCTGAGGTTCCTGGGCATCTAAGGTGTCCAGACCAACTATAGCATTCATGTCTTTTCTCTCTCCCACAAAGTAAATATTCCCACCTGTGTACCATTTCTCAGTGATCTGATAATCGGCGTTCAAAGAAGCCTTGATATTGGGCAAATTCCATGCTTCTCTCTGCACACCCATGGAATAGCTGAAATATTCAGCATTTATGCCTAATCTGAAATCACGGTTCACATCCACATTCAGCTCTCCCGAAAAAGAAAGCGTTTGCATATCGTCATAGACCACCCCAAAGGAATTTCCGTGGGTATAATCTTTATTTACCACAGTGGCAGCATAGGGATTGTGCTGGAATAAAGCTTTGTTGACGTCTGATTCATATCCAACCTTCAGGTTATAGGAAACCGCATTACTAAGCTTTCCTTTGGCTCCCACATAGGCATTGTATTCCTCATCGGTAGGCATAACATCAAGCGTGGGGGACACATACGGATTTTGTTCTATAAAGTTATAATAGGTATTCTGCTTCAGCTTTCCTTCCACCCCGGCATAAGGAATAAAGTAGTCGCCGGCCAGCCTGTAGCTCGCGGTAACCTGCGGATAGAAATAGAATTTACTGTTGCTGTTCTCGGTATCAAGGCTGTAGAAAAGAGACACGCCAAGATTCAGCGTAAGATCATCGCGAAGGATCAGCAAACTTGGATTAACGCCGAAATTGAGAAAAGTATACTGCGGAGCCGCCGTCCCGCCAAGATAGGAACGGTCAAAGGAACCATTCACAAGATCGGCGGTAAGATTGGTGGTAATGAGCTCATCGGCGATGTTCACCTCAAACACAGCGTTAGCATCGAAGTGGTTTTCCGAAGAACTGTAGGAGTCACCGGTATGCGTAAACTTTGCCTTGGCGTGGTCGAAGAAAGAATCATAAAGCTCTATTTCCCCGCCGGCATAGACCGAAAAGTAATTTTGCTGCGGATCGATCGAAAAGATCTCCTCATCATTCAGTCCATCAGGAACACCATACCAGTTAAAGAGTTTGTGCTCCCCTCCTACCTCGGTTTTCCAGCCAAGATCGCGGTTTTTGGAATTATAGCTAAGATTCAATTCTGTATCGTAGTATTTATCATCAAGCTTTACGCCGTCAATTCCGCCCTGAGACGAATTATGGGTCAGGAAAATTCCGAAGTTATCGGTGCGGTTCACCTCAAGATTGCTGTAGAATTCGGCTAAAGCCCGGGTGTAATTTCCGAAGCCAAGAGTGGCGTAATTATCATATACCTTCTCGCGCCTCTGCCGCTCCACATTGGTGGCCCTCCCTTTGGCAGGAGTAAAAGTGGAAGCTACAGGCACCGAAAAAATACTGTATTTCACAGGTTTTTTCTGTAGTGTCACAGAGTCGGCTTTCTCAGGCATTTCCTGAATCTTGTTGGCATCACCTACCGACGGTGTATAAGGCTTCACCACCGTCACGGTCTCGCTCCCGAGGGGATTTTTCTGGGCAAAAAGAACACCGCTCATTAAAAACAGACTTAAAAACAGGCATCGTTCTATTGAAACAATTCTCATATAGGAGTTCTTAGATTATGGGTTAGTTTAGTTGTTGGTTTCTACGGAAGAGTTCGTCTTGGCTTCCTTTGTTTTTATCCTGGAAAGTTCAGCTTTGGCTTCATCAACGATCTCGGGATATTTCTGAAAGTTCTTGATCACGTTATCCAGAATATATGTGGCCTGGTAAGCATCGCCAAGCTTGTCGAAATTCTTCGCCATAAGCACCAGTCCTTTGGCGCCCCAGCGTTTATATCCTGAGAAATCTTTAGCCAGGATCTGCACCGCAGCATTTGAAGCTTCATAATTACCGGCCTTGTTCTTGAAGTAGGCGTCATAATACAGGGCTTCAGCTGCCAATTCGCCTTTAGCAGTTTTCTGCACTTCGGAATAAGCCTTTTTAGCCCTGGCATCGTCGCCAGCCTTTATGGCCGCACGTGCCACCATCACCTGCGCATCGGTTTTGGCGTCTTTTTCTGAACTTGGATTCTGAAGCACTTTTTCAGCATAGGCATCGGCCTTGTCGAAATTGCCTAATTCATAGTAAGATTTCATGAGGTTCGATTGAGCGAACACGATATTTTGGTCAGAACCGGCTTCTTTTTCAAGGCGCTCCAGCAAAGGCACTGCATCGCGGTAATTTTCTTTTTCAAGATAGATCTGCGACAACCTCGCCAACGCCTGCTCGGTAAATTCACTGGTTGGCCTTTCCACGATGAATTTGTAATGCGGAACGGCTTTATCTTCATTCCCGGCATCAAAGTAAAGCTGTGCCAGGTAAAAATTCGCATTGATGGAATGAATGCCGTTCGGAAACTGGTTCAGGTATTTCTCAAATCCGCTAATGGCTGCCTGGGTATTCTTGTTGAGATACTGATTTTCTGCGGCTTCATAAGTGGTATTATCAAGATCGGCATCGGTTACTTCCACGAAATCCACATTCTTAACCCAGGCTGCATAATCGTCTACACGGTTAAGGTCTTTATAAACCAGCCTTGCGGTAGAAACCGCCTGCTGGGCTTCAGGAGTGTTCGGATAATCGCTCACCACTTTTTTCAGTCTCTCCAGCGCTTTATTCCCCTGGTCGGAATTGTAATAAATAAGTCCCTGTCGCAGGATAGCTTTTGCCACCAGCGGACTTCCCGGCACGTTGCGGATCAAGCGGTCGTAAGCCTGGATCGCTTTTGAGGTATTGTTAGTGGCCACATAGGTATTTCCCAGCTCATACAATGCATCATCGCGATAGGAAGAGCGCGGATACTTATTGACAAACGAATTGAGTTCCTCAATTTTGGTTTCATTTCGACCAACAAATCCGTAGCTGATGGCTTTCTGAAAGGCTGCATAATCGCTGTGCGGCACGTTGTTGGCGATGGCTTTGTTGTAGGCTTCCATTGCAGGCCAATACTGGCTGGAAACAAAGTAAGTATCTCCTAATCGCAATAACGCATCATTTCTTCTCGCTTCATCATTCTGTGTGTTTTCAGAATATTTTTTAAAATATTCAATGGCGCGGGCATATTCGTTCTTTTTGAAATAGGCGTAGCCAAGGTTATAGTTAAGGTCCTTCATTTCATCTGTTCCTCTGGCTGCACTCATTCCGCCGAATTCCTTATAACCGATGATCGCATCATCAATGCGGTTCACGTTGTATTCGCTTTCAGCTTTCCAGTAGGTCGCTTTTGCAGTAATTTGAGGATCTCTGGGCTCAGAAAGAGCTTTCTCAAATTGTTTGATAGCATCGTAATACTCTCCTTGTTCGTACAATTCAAGGCCGTAGTAATAAGCTACCTTCTGGTATGCCTGCTTATCGCTGAAGTTCCTGTTGTTTTCCAGCAGGCGCATGGCTTCCTCATAATTCTTTGAGGTGATAAAGGAATCGATCAACAGGCTCTCGATCTCTTCGCGGGAAGTTGATTCGGGATATTTTGTAAGATAGTTGATCAACACCTGCGACGGACTTTCGTAGCTATTCCCTATTTCATAGCTGAGTTTCGCGTAATTCAGGAAGGCATCTTCCTGGATCTTGGCGTCGAAATTCATTTCGGCGGCATTCTTAAAAGCATTGAGCGCCTGTTGCTTTTGGTCGGAGTTCAGGTAAGACTGGGCCAGGTGATAATAGGCATTTTGGGCGATGGAATTCTTCCCGTCTATGATCTTGTTGAATTCAGCAATGGCTTTCTCGTAATCGCCCTGCTTGTAATAGGCATATCCCAACTGATAATAATCGGTATTATTCCACTTACCCCGCATTCCTTTATATTCTTTCAGGTAAGGAATAGCCTCTTCATATTGGCCAAGATTGAAGTAACTCTCGCCAATGATCTTGTTCAGCTGCGAAATTTCCTGGCGCCTCGCCTTTGGCAGTTGCTCTTTCCCCAGTTCTATAGCCTTCTCAAAATTGCCTAACTTGAAGTTCATATCGGCCTGGAAATAAGAAAGCTCCTCCTCGTAACGGGCATTGCCTTTGACCTCTTCGAAGTTCGCATTAGCTTCTTCATAATTGTCATTTTCGTAAGCCATATAACCGATGTAATACTTGGCCTGTGCCCCATATTCTTTGGAATCGCGCACCCGGTTAAGGTACTTCCGGGCCTCGTCAAATTGATTAGCTTTAAAATAGGCATAACCGTTATTGAAATAGAAGCGTTGCCTGTCGGCACGGCTCATGCTTTTTTCGTCAACTTTGTCGTACCACTTCCTGGCCAGCGAATATTTTCCGGTATTAAAGTAGTAATCGGCCACGTCAAGAAAGGCCGAATTGGTTTTAGTGCTTGTAGGATAACGAGTCACGAAACGCTCCATCAAGCGGTCGGCTCCGGGCTGTCCTATTCTTACCGCGGCATTGGCGATATAATAAGCGCAGTCTGCTTCGATCTTTTCATTATTAGTATCATCCCGAACATCATCAAACAGATTCTGGGCAGCCAGGTATTGCTTGTTATTGTAGAGTTCCAGGGCGCGATTGAATTTCACCAGCTCATTGGTATAGGCCGCCGACTGTTGAGAAATTCCTGTAAAAGAAATGGATAGAAAAACTACAAAGAGGAAAGCTTTGCTAAGTGTCATTTATAGATTTTTAGGTTGATGATTCAAAGATAATTTAAAGCCTGATTTAATAACGGCCAAACCGACCTATAATTATGTTAATCTGAAAAAATATGGGCGCCCGCTGTTTGAAAAACGTATATTTACCGGTACTTTTACAACAAAAACCAACTTCTTTACCCCATGTCAAACACTGTCCTGGAACTCAGAAATGCAGCGATCTATCAACGCGAAAATCTTATTTTGTCTGAAGTAGATGTTACCGTGAACAAGGGAGACTTTGTGTACCTCATCGGGAAAACCGGAACCGGGAAAAGTAGCTTTATGAAGACGCTGTACGGGGATCTTCCGCTTACCGAAGGTGAGGGCACTATTGTAGACTATAATCTGCGAACCCTTAAAGAAAAAGACATTCCCTATTTGCGCCGAAAGCTGGGCGTGGTATTCCAGGATTTCAAGTTGCTTACCGACCGGAATATTAAGGACAATCTGCTGTTTGTGCTGAAAGCCACTGGCTGGAAAGACAAAAATGCGATGGATAAGAAAATTGATGAAGTACTGGACAAAGTGGGAATGAAGACCAAGGGTTTCAAATATCCCTACCAGCTTTCAGGGGGAGAACAGCAAAGAGTTGCCATCGCGAGAGCGCTGCTGAATGACCCCGAACTCATCCTTGCCGATGAACCTACCGGAAACCTTGATCCGCAGACTTCAGTAGAAGTTATGGAAGTGTTGCAGGAGATCAGCAAGAACGGCAATACCATCTTAATGGCTACTCACGATTATGCCTTGTTGTTGAAATATCCATCGAAAACCTTGAAATGCGACGGACAAAGAGTATTTGAAGTGGTTCAGAAGACTGTTTAAAACAGTTTGAAGTTTCAGGTTTGAAGTTTCTGATTCGTTCAAGTCCTAAGGATTAGGAATAATGACTAAGAAAAGAGGCTGTTTAAAAAGTCTTTAATACGTCATCCTGAATTCATTTCAGGATCTTAACTAATTGAGAATCAAAATCAATTTAGAAGCTGAAACAAGTTCAGCTTGACAAAATCAGAACTTTTTAGACAGTCTCTGTAATTCAAATTCCCTTACCAGGTTCCAACTTCTAACTTCGTACTTCGCTAAGCGTTTACCTCATCGGCCTTCACGCGTTGCTGAGCTTTATTGATAAAAAGGTAATAGAAATTCACACCTACGATCACTGCATTGGTAATGATTACCGGCCAGGAGTCTATCAATGCTCCGTAGACAATAAAAGCGATACATCCAATTGAATTGACAATTCTAAGCCTGATGATATTCCTCATAAAGAAGGAAATTGCTACAAAAAAAGAGGATAGGTATCCTATCCATTCCGTAAGGCTGATTCCGAATATTTCCATGATAAAAAAGAAAGAGCTTGTTCCGAATTTGTGGATTCCGTCATTCTGAGTTTATTTCAGAATCTTAGAGAACCTGAAACAAGTTCAGGTTGACGAGCCCAGAATATCTCAGAACAAGCTCTTAAATATTTAATTATACTATTTTATTTCTTTTCCTGTCATTTTCAGTAAGGAAGATCTTTCTCAAACGCAGGTGATTTGGCGTCACCTCCACATATTCGTCTTTCTGAATATATTCCAGCGCTTCCTCAAGAGAGAATTTGATAGCAGGAACGATCTTCGCTTTATCGTCGGCTCCTGAAGAGCGAACGTTAGAAAGCTTCTTGGTTTTAGTGATATTCACCACCATATCGTCCTGACGCGAATTCTCACCGATCACCTGACCTTCGTAAATATCTTCTCCCGGATCAACAAAGAACCTTCCGCGATCCTGAAGCTTGTCAATAGAATAAGGAATAGCTTTTCCTTTTTCCATAGAAACCAAAGATCCGTTCTGGCGCTCCGGAATTCCACCTTTCAAAGGCTGATATTCTTTAAAACGGTGAGCCATGATGGCCTCACCTGCAGTAGCTGTAAGCAACTGATTTCGCAGACCGATTATTCCGCGCGAAGGGATCATAAACTGAATATTCATACGATCACCACGGGCTTCCATGCTCAACATCTCACCTTTTCTAAGGCTTACCATTTCCACGGCTTTTCCTGAAACCTCTTCCGGAAGGTCAATAGTGAGTTCTTCTACCGGCTCGCATTTTACGCCATCGATCTCTCTGATGATCACCTGCGGCTGCCCGATCTGAAGTTCATATCCTTCCCTTCTCATGGTCTCGATAAGTACAGACAAGTGAAGTACCCCGCGGCCATACACTATAAATTTATCGGCGCTATCGGTTTCCTTTAACCTAAGAGCAAGGTTCTTTTCAAGCTCCTTGGTAAGTCTTTCCTTGATATGTCTTGAAGTCACGAATTTTCCGTCTTTTCCGAAGAAAGGAGAATCGTTGATCGTGAAAAGCATGCTCATGGTAGGCTCATCAATGGCGATAGTTTTAAGACCTTCAGGATTTTCAAAATCGGCAACGGTATCACCAATATCAAACCCTTCAAGTCCTACCAAAGCACAAATATCCCCGGCCTGTACCTCGCTCACCTTCATTCTTCCGAGGCCTTCAAAAGTATGCAATTCCTTAATCTTGGTCTTTTTCACGCTGCCGTCCCTTTTTACCAAAGAAACCTGCATGCCTTCTTTCAGAACTCCGCGCTGAAGTCTCCCAATAGCAATCCTTCCCGTAAAAGAAGAAAAGTCAAGAGAAGTAATAAGCAACTGTGGAGTTCCCTGCTCGATCTTAGGAGCAGGAATATGTTCGATCACCATATCCAGAAGCGGCTCAATATTTTCGGTTGGCTTCTTCCAGTCTTCGCTCATCCAGTTGTTCTTTGCAGAACCGTAAACTGTTGGAAAATCCAGCTGCCATTCTTCGGCCCCAAGCTCAAACATCAGATCAAAAACCTTCTCATGAACCTCATCGGGAGTACAGTTCTCCTTGTCAACTTTGTTCACCACCACACATGGCTTCAGGCCAAGGTCAATAGCTTTTTGAAGTACGAAACGGGTTTGCGGCATTGGACCTTCAAAAGCATCCACCAGCAATAAAACCCCGTCTGCCATATTCAGAACACGTTCCACTTCTCCTCCAAAGTCGGCGTGACCAGGAGTATCAATAATGTTGATCTTTGTGTCCTTATATACTACGGAAACATTCTTGGAAGTAATGGTAATTCCGCGCTCCCGCTCCAGGTCATTGTTGTCCAGGATAAGGTCGCCGGTATTCTCATTGTCTCTGAAGAGTTGGCAATGGTACATAATTTTGTCAACCAGGGTAGTTTTCCCGTGGTCAACGTGTGCAATAATTGCGATATTTTTGATAGCTGTCATACGAGCCTTGTTTTAAAAGGCTGCAAAGGTACGTCTATTTTTCCCGAATTAACTATTCTTATATCACATAATTAGGAAAAATCACCAGTTTCCCCCGGGCAGAATCAGGAGCTTAATGAACGCTGTTTCAGACTCAAACGCACATAAAAGCCCAGATAAAGGAGAGCGACTGCGCCAAAGATAAAGGGCGCCAGGCTATTGGTATGGTTGAAGTAGATGAAATAGACCGCGAGGATCAAGGTAGTTATGCCGTTACCCAGGAGCCGGCGACGGGTAAAATATGCTTTCAATCTCTTCTGAAATGACTGTGACATGATCAAATATAGAAAAATATTCGGAACAAGCTCAATTTTCATCTGCCGAAGGACCATAGGTTGCCGGCACCGGCAGGTCGAGCAATCGCAGATAAACGCCTAGTTGTGCCCGGTGATGTGGAAATTGATTCATCACCATTGTCCGCAGCACGTCAAGCCGGGGCATTTCAAAAATGACCTCCCCATCCTTCAGCATCTTCCAGTTTTTCTGATATTCCTCATCGGGTTTCTTCAAGGCAGCCTCGGCCTCACTGGCATTGTTCTTCAACGATTGAATCATCTCAGGAATGCTGTCAAAATCGGGCGATTTGTAGTCGCTCATTTCCATCTCCTCCATCTCCATCGTGCCGGTGATCCAGCTGGGGACCTCTGCAAGGTGATTCGCGAGCTCTTTCATGGTCATGGATTTTGGATGAGGACGCCAGTTGAATTTCTCTTCAGGAATCCTTTTGAGAAATTTTTCGGTGAGTGCCACCTCCTGCTGAAGGTCGGGCACCAGGAACTCGTAAATCTTCATTACTATGTGGTTATATATGACCGTTAAATTACAATAATATCCTCCGAAATTTCTTTGTCATAGTAATTTCCAGACTAAGGGAAAACCCTTATTTTCTGCAATTGTTCCCCCAGCCTATTTAGTTTATCTTTGTAGCCATAAACTACTGATATGAAACTTGAGAATATCCCACAAATAAAGCACACAGACTCTGATAACTTTTTCCTCCTCGCCGGCCCCTGCGCCATTGAAGGTGAAGACATGGCTCTTAGAATCGCAGAAAAAGTTGTAGAGATCACCGATAAACTAAAGATCCCATACGTGTTTAAAGGTTCCTTTAAAAAGGCCAACCGCAGCAGGATCGACAGTTTTACAGGAATAGGAGATGAGAAGGCGCTAAAGATCCTGCGTAAAGTGTCCGAAACCTTTAAAATTCCCACTATTACCGACATTCATGAGATTAGCGATGCCGCGATGGCTGCGGAATATGTAGATATCCTACAGATTCCCGCTTTCCTGGTGCGCCAAACCGATCTTGTGGTGGCCGCTGCCGAAACCGGCAAAACGGTAAACCTTAAAAAGGGACAATTCATGAGTCCCGAGAGCATGAAGCATGCTGTTACCAAAGTAACCGACTGCAATAACGAACAGGTGATGGTGACCGACCGCGGAACAATGTTTGGATACCATGACATGATCGTCGATTTCCGTGGAATTCCAACCATGCGGGAATTCGCGCCGACAGTACTGGATGTCACTCATTCCCTTCAGCAGCCAAATCAGAGCAGCGGAGTCACCGGAGGAAGACCTGATATGATCGAAACCATTGCGCGTGCCGGGGTAGTGAATCATGTAGATGGACTTTTCATCGAAACACATTTTGATCCGGCCAATGCCAAAAGCGATGGCGCCAATATGCTGGATCTTCAATATCTTGAAAATTTACTGAGCCACCTGGTGGCGATCAGAAAGACGATCAATTCCTTCTAAAATTGAAGTTCTTATGGAAATCCAAACCTCAGAGGTTTCAAAAATCTGTGAGGTTTTTTTTATGAAACTTTTCCGCAGAAAGTTGAAAATCAGCTTTGCTGAAATTCCCTTTTCTGCCGGTATCTTTATTTTTCCTTATCTTTTTCGGCACAACAACCACCACAATCACATCTATATGAAAAAAACTACACAAGTTATGGCCATGGCCCTTTTAGCAGCGCTTTCGTCCTGCTCCAACCAGGAAAAGGAAAATGCGAAGGGCCAGGATATCGGAAACCTACATCTTTCCAAGGAATATCTTCATCCCGGCGACTCCGTTCGTATCAGCTACCGGGCAGCCAATGATTCTGCAACCGTTCCCGAAGCTACTGCCGAATATATTGTCGGGATCGATTTCTATCCTACAGATATTGAACTTCAGGATTCCTCGGGAGTATGGACGGGAAAAATTGCCGTTCCTGATTCTGCAAAAGCAATTGCCTTCAAATTCAAGGTCGACGGAGAGAACGACACCAATGCGCACCAGGGATATGTGATCCCGCTCTTCGATGAAGAAGGCAACAAACTAGCCGGTTCAGAAGCAGGGATTGGGAATTATTATCTGCGGGAAGGGCGACGCAGCGGAATTAAAATTGAGAAAGATTCGGCATTGGCGATCATGGAAAAAGACTTCAGCCAATATCCTGAGTTGAGAGAAAATTTCGACATGGTCTATCCTAACCTGCTCACGGGAAGCGATCAGGAAAAGGCTGACACTTATATGGAAGAAAGGCTGGAATTCTATAAAAACAAAGACTCCCTTTCCGGCAAAGATTACCAGGTTCTTAACAATCTTTACCGCCTTCAGAAAAAACCGGCCAAAGTAGATTCCATAAAGCAGGTGGCTATGGAGAAATATCCCAAAGGGGAATTTGCAAAATCTATTTACCGGGAAAATTTCTACATGGCAAAAGGTATTGAAGACCGCAAAGCCGTCCTCGATGAATACAACCAGAAGATAGGCGAACCCGGCAAATATCAGGATTTCATGTACAATTATCTGGCCCGGGATTATGCGGCAGAAGGCGACTACGACTCTTTTCAGAAAACTGCCGAAAAGATAAACGACCCGGCGGTTCTGGCCGATCTTTACAATTCGGTGGCCTGGAACATGGCCGAAGCGGGGAAAAATATCAAACAGGCAGAAGCTTTTAGCGGCAGATCACTTGAACTACTGTCAAAGCTCAAAATTCAACCTTCAGAGAAACCTGATTATTATTCTGAAAAGCAATATCAAAATTCTCTGGACGGGCGCATCGCCATGTATCGGGACACCTACGCTCTTACAAAATACAAGGCTGGGGAGGTGGCTCAGGCAGCAGAAATTCAGGCAAAAGCGATCAATGAAAATAGTCCCGCCGACGTCACCACGAGATACATCAAATATCTGACGGAAATGGGAAAATATAAGGAGGCACAGGAGTTCGCTCATCAATATATCAGCCAAAATAAGGGTAACGAAGAAATGGAAGATTATCTCAGAACGGCCTATAAAAAGAACAAAGGCTCCCTGGAAGGTTTTGACGATTATTTAGCCGAAGCCGAAACTGCCGGGCGCAATATGGCAATGAAAAAATTGCAAAAGGAAATGCTGAATGATGAAGCCCCGGCTTTTAGCCTGAAAGATCTCGATGGCAAGGAAGTTGCACTTGCCGACCTAAAGGGAAAAACAGTGGTCCTGGATTTCTGGGCCACCTGGTGTGGCCCCTGTAAGGCTTCCTTCCCCGCCATGCAAACCGCCGTAAATGATCTGAAGGCCAATGAAAATGTAAAATTCCTGTTTATAGACACCATGGAAGATGGCAACACGGAAGCCAGAAAGAAAAGTGCCGGCGATTTTATCGAATCTAAAGATTATAGTTTCCATGTGCTACTCGACACCCCAAAAAAAGGCAATGGCCGCGCCATTGAAACTGCCGACGCCTATGGCGTCACCGGAATTCCTACTAAGATAGTCATTGGTCCGCAGGGAAAAATTCGATTCAAAGCCATGGGATTTGACGGCAACGATCAAAAGCTGGTGGATGAACTAAAGATGATGATCGAGCTGGCGCAAAAGAACCAGGAGCCGGAAGCATAGAGAGACTTCCGAAAATTAAAAAAGCTGCCTGAAAACTTTTTCAGGCAGCTTTTTTAATGGGATGTCCTAAGTTATTTAACTTCCAATTTCACCATAACCGGCAGGTGATCGGAAGGATAGCGAAGATCCTTTGAGCTGCTGATAACGCCGAATTTCAGCACCTTGAAATCTTCATGAGAAAGAAAAATATAGTCTATCCTACGGGTTACCGGCTTGTCAAAGTCATAGTTATTAAAGGTGCCTTCGGGCCCAAAGACCACGCCTTCGCTTATGGCTTTACTGTCATCCATTTTTTCTGAAAGATACTGGATACTCTCCGTATCAGGCTCCAGGTTGAAGTCGCCCGTAAGGATCGCGGGAAGGTTTTCGGGATTCAACTCCTGAATTTTTTTCCAGATAAGCTTTGCACTTTCCTTTCTCGCCTTAACTCCAATATGATCAAAATGCGTATTGAAATGCCAGAATTTCTTTCCGGTTTCTTTGTCCTCAAAAAGCGCATAGGTGCAGATGCGTGGATAAGCCGCATCCCAGCCTTTAGAAGGTTCCTGTGGAGTTTCAGAAAGCCAGAAGGTATCGCTCTTCAACACTTTTAACCTGCTCTTTTTGTAGAAAATGGCACTGTACTCCCCTCCTTCTTTTCCGTCATCACGGCCTACACCCACATAATCGTAGCCTTCAAGATGATTCTTGAAATAATCCATCTGCTCCTTCACTGCCTCCTGCACTCCAAAAGCATCAGGTTCATAGAATTTCAACTGGTTCGTAATAAAATCTTTGCGGTTTGACCAACTGTTCTCCCCATCATTCTCATTGGCGTATTTGATGTTGTAGGTCATTATCTCCATCGTCTGACTGTAAAGGTTAATTTGAATAAAAAGGAAAACAAAAAAGAAGATCTGGTTTTTCATGATGATCGAAGTTTGGCTTAAAGTTCGGAATATTTAGGAGAAAAATAATAGGAAGCATCTTTTTTTGAAAATTCTATGTGCAGAATTAAAGTTTTTTAGCTTACTTTGTTTTTCAAAGTACTTTAAAATGGAAAACCAAAAGTATCTTCAGGATCTCAGTGAGATCAAAAATATGATGCACCGCTCCTCCCGCTTCATCTCCCTGAGCGGATTATCGGGAGTGTTCGCCGGGATCTATGCGCTTGCAGGGGCAGTAATCGCAAAAATCATTCTTGCCAGAACCGCTTATAACTATCGCCAGGGCTATGATGCCTTTACCGAAACCTCTCCCCGAACCATATTGATTATCCAGTTATTTTTGATCGCACTGGTCGTTTTGATTCTGGCTATTGGCACAGCCGTTTTCCTGACCACAAGAAAAGCCCGGAAAAATGGTCAAAAAATATGGGACAATACCAGCAAGAGACTTTTGATAAATTTTTTCACCCCTCTTACAGCTGGCGGAATTTTCTGTCTTGTTTTATTGCAATACGGACTCGTGGGACTTTTAGCTCCGGCAATGCTGATATTTTATGGCCTGGCACTTATTCATGCCAGCAAATATACTTACGGCGACCTTAGAAGTTTAGGCTATACCAACCTTGTATTGGGCCTCATTGCCACTCAGTTCATTGGCTATGGCCTGTATTTTTGGGCAGCCGGTTTCGGACTTTTTCATATTATCTATGGCATCTGGATGTACAAAAAATATGAAGCTGCCTGAATGGAGAGTATTATCAGCAATATTAATAAAGCGTTTGATCACAGGATCAGGCTCGGGATTATGAGTGTTCTCATGGTGAATGAATATGCCGACTTCAGCACGCTCAAGGAATTGCTGGGTGCTACCGACGGGAACATCGCAAGTCATATCAAGGCCTTGGAAAAAGAAGAATATGTGCAGGTAGAAAAATCTTTTATTAACCGAAAGCCCAATACGCGCTACCTGGCCACGGAAAAGGGACGAAAAGCTTTCCAGGAACACCTGGATGCTCTGGAAAAGTTGCTTTCTACAGGCAAGAATGTGAACACATGAGAGAAGGCAGACGAAAAATCTGAAATTTGAAGATATAAAACCCAAATCAAATTTTTTTACCCACAAACTTTGTATTTCAAAGTACTTTATAATAAACCAACTCAAGCATATTTTTAACCAAAATTCAGGATTATGAAAAACAAGAGATTTATCGCCATTGTGCTAAGCGTAGCATTCTTATTGCTCATCCCCCTCATAGCCATGCAATTTACAGAGGAAGTGAACTGGACATTCTTCGATTTTATGGTTGCCGGCATCCTGCTGCTGGGCACAGGACTCCTTCTTGAGCTGGTCATGAGAAAGACCAGGAACATAAGGTACCGCCTTGCTTTTTTTGCCGTGATCCTTATGGCACTTTTCCTCATTTGGGCAGAACTTGCCGTAGGCATCTTTGGAACACCCTTTGCCGGAAGTTAGAGGAAGTACAGCTTAATTTAAATAACAGGAAATGGAATATTTTGTATCAAAAGATTCGGTAGTACGGCAGATCTGGGGGAAAAGTGATACCATCCTTTTCATCTTTGCCGGGGCCTCGGCAGAGTTCGCCCTGAACAAGGCCGTCGACTGGCTGTATTTTACGGGCCGCCTGCCTGCCGATCCGCTGGGAAGGCTCTTTTCCACCGTTTCCTACGCGCGGAAAATAGTCTTTGCTGAAAAACAAGCTGCCGAGGCAGCTATCCATAAAATGGCAGCGATACACGCCGATGTAGAAGCCAGGCGCGGCAAAAGTATTCCGGACTGGGCTTACCGCGATGTGCTCTTTATGCTCATCGATTATTCCATCAGGTCCTTTGAGCTGCTTGAACGAAAACTGAACAGCTCTGAAAAAGAGGAAGTGTTCCGCGTCTTTTGCCGGGTAGGAAACCAAATGGGCCTGCAAGAATTGCCGGATAATTATAAGAACTGGAAAAAAATGCGGCAGGAGCACCTGCTTGAGGATTTGCACTACAGCCATTTGACTGAAGATCTTTTCACTCAGTATCACAAACACCTGGGTGCAGTGAGATACCGTCTTCTGCTAGAGGCTCAGAAATCTGTAGTGCCTGAGCGGGTCACAGAATTACTCGACTTAGGCAACATTCCCTTTTTAGCTCCATTGTTAGCCGGCTATAAGTTGAGCAGAAACCTGAACCTGGATTGGCTGCTAAAGGAAATCCTCCTGCCTTCGGCCTATAAAGAAGAGATAAGGGCTCTGGATACTGTCCCGCATCAAAACTAAAATACCATCTACGTCTCCCGGAAGATAGAGTGTAATAATTATTAATTTTGGACAAAAGGAGAAGGGATTTCAAATCTCTTCTCAGACATCTTTTATGAATTCAATATTGGAAAGAAACAGCAAACGGAATTATTTTGCGGGCTTTATCAGCCTTTTTATCCTCGAGATCCTCATCGAAAAATTCGCACACGATGATTTTGTAAGGCCATATCTTGGAGATTTCCTGGTAGTGATCCTGATATATTGTTTCGTTATGGCGCTCTCTAATATTTCTGTGCTAAAAGGCTTAATTTCTGTCCTGGTGTTCTCCTTTGCTGTCGAGTTCTTTCAGCTCATCAACATTGTGAAAGTGCTGCAATATCAGCCTCCAAAGATCGTGATGATCATGCTTGGCAGCAGCTTTTCGGTTGCAGACCTAATGGCCTATACCCTCGGAATTGCTCTTGCAGCAGCCGTAGAATATTATCAAAATTCAGTGGTATACAAAACCAGGTTGAAGTAGCCGGTTTATGCCTGGTCTTCATGAATTTCCTCGCCCTTCACAAAGGCCTCCAGATATTGGAATCTCTCGGTAAGTCTGCCGTCTTTAGCCATGCAGGCGCGTTCCAGGATCCCATCTTTATCGCCATTGAAAAATGCCGGCATCACATTCTTAAGGAACATCTCTCCAAAGCCTTCGCTGGCATCTTTGGGCAATTCGCAAGGCAGATTATCTACCGCCATGACGCAGATGGAATTTTTTTCGCGGAAATCAACCTCAGCCTCGCGTTGAGGATCGTAACCATAAAGAGGCTCCGCTATCGTAGAAGGGCGGATGGTGCTGGCGATTGGACCAGCAATATCACAGGAGATATCTACGATATATTTTATTCTGAAATCGGGAGATTTAGCATCTTGAGCGGTGAAAAATTTTGGAGCGCCATCGCCATAAAAATGTCCTGCGATAAACATATCGCTCCGCTTCGCAAAACGAACAAAATCTGACTCATAATTCTCAGGATGATGATAAAAATCCCGGACCGCAGCCTCAATTCCATTCTTAGGCTTGTTGTAATCGAGCACATCAATAAGGCAATACACCGGCTCCTGGAATTCCTGCTGAAGATACTCCTCTACTTCCACCTGCCTGATCTTTAAATGATCTAGAATTTCTTTAGCCCCATGCGCCACCTTTCCACTACCGGTAAGTACGATCTTTATTGAAGGTAGCTCTATTTTGTCCAATTCTGCCTGCATGGCAGCCAGGTCAGGAAGACTTTCGGCTTTGGGAAGCTCAAACAGGTTTTCCTTCAGGCCCAGCGCCCGAAATCCGTTATAGGCTCCCACCAGCCCCGCATACCGGCCAAAACCAATAAGCCGGGCTCCTCTTTTATTGATGATGACCTCATGGTCATAAAGTTCAATGTTGTTCCTGAGAATCTCCCGCAAAAGATCCCTGTTATAGGGTTGTTTCTTAATGGTATGCGAAAAGAAAAAGTATTTTTTATGCGGAATAAGCGCCGGAATGGGCACTTCTTTCACCCCTAGCAAAACATCACAGCCTGAAACATCTTCGGAAACTTCAAAACCCGCATCGCGATATTCCTGATCGCTGAAGATGCGAATATCGGAAGACTCCACCTTGAAGCTGGCATCGGGAAATTTTTCCTTTACCTGTTTCAACATTTTCGGGCTGAATACCACGCGGCGGTCTGGCGGAGTTTTTCGCTCTTTGATAAGGGCAAATTTGATCATTTTATCTAGTGCTTTTGTGTGGTTAAAGAAGTGTTTCAAATATAGGAATATTTTCTTCCTTTCCTCTTCTTTGTCATTGCAAAGGAAAACCTGAAGTAAGGCGGTATTTTTGATAAAATCTGTATCTTTGTTGGCCCGGCCGGAATTAACGGTTGGTATTCTTTGACCCTTCGGCTAAGCTCGGGGTTTAAGAATTTTGAAATTTATGCGGCAGGGATCGCAGCGGAAATCCTTTTTTGGCTCTCGACTCGGCTCGAGCTGACAAAAAAGATTGAAGCGAAGAGCCCGGTGCACCGAAGCTTTGGCGAAGGTGCAGCTGCCCTTAAAAATGGCATAATAAATGCGATTAAAGAGGTAAGTTCTTTATTTTATGGGGTCGACTTGGTTTTGACAGCGAGTCTAATTGAGTTGTAAGCACGTAGAGCGCTGGGATATAGCTCTTAAATCTCATATTTCACACTTTTTTAAACGGCGAGAATAACTACGCCTTGGCTGCGTAACCGAATTATAGTAGGTTATACTTAGTCCCTGTAAGACAGGGAGCCGAGATGTCTCGTGGAGGCCTTGATTTACGGCATCCACACCCGAGGCACCGATAAAGTAAATATAGTGACCGCAGGGCCTTGATGCGGTTGCGAAACTTAAGTGAGGATACGTGTAAGATTGGTGGTTTTCGGCCGGTCTTGCATCGACAATCAAACGAAAACTAAACGTGTAGAAAGCATCTGAATTGCTTGTTTGGACGAGGGTTCGAACCCCTCCGACTCCACTCTATAACCCCGTATCACCAGTGATTACGGGGTTTTTTATTGTCGGTTGACAAATTGGTTGACAAATTGGTTGATAAACTGATTTCTGAAATTTCATCACAATAATAACCGGCTTCAACCTCTGGAATCCTCTGGAATTTTATTCTCATTATTGAGCTTTTTGCAGTTCCTCAACCCTTATCCTAATCTTATCCTTTTGGTATAAAAAAAGCCACCCTACCGGATGGCTCTCTATAGCGCATAGTTCCCCAACTATACACGGCACGACTGATTTATAGTTATTAAGAAACTGATGCTCTTCTGCTATTCTGTGGAGTCCGGATCTGGTTTTCCAAAGTGATTGCATAACCTCGCGCTACTCATTTTCAGTTGTGAACATTCTCTGGATCTTCTGCAGGTTTTCAGATGTAAGTACACTATTATTTTCAATCCTAGTAATTTATTAATTCTGATTATATCCTTTTTCGATCTGGTACCGGATCTGATCCAATACAGTTCCTTCCGTAGATTCTGCAAATCGTAATTCATTAAGCGCTTCAAAATCTAAAGCATCGTGCGGGTAAAACTCCTTCAGGAATTTTTTGGAATACTGATTCCCCAGCCCATTTTCAAAAATGAAGTTGATAATGGCCCGGTTGGCGCTCTTCTGCTTTTCGAGTTCCCGATCTGATTCCTTGAAAATTTTTCGGTAGTTGTCATATTTTGGAAGAACCTCTTCCTGGATCAAAACCAAATACTCGTTGTACTCTTTTCTCAATTCCTCATTTTGCATTTTCAGAGCAGTGACTTCCTGCTCCAGCTGTTCCTCCCTGGAGAGATCAAGCTTAGCTAGATCCTGCTTTAATTGTTCGTGTTCTAAGTTTCTATTTTCCATAGTAGTCAGTTTTATTGTGTTTATTATGCCGGTATCATATATCCAGCTTCTTCTGGACCGTCATTATCGTTCTTGTTATCCTTCTGCTTTTTAGTAGCCTGGACTGAAATACGTGAAAGCTGTCTTTTTTGTGGCCTGATAGAAATGATATACTCATCCAGGCTCATTTCTTTTTCTTCTTTAATGATTCCGAGTATTCTGAGTAGTTTTTTCATATTTCTTTCTTCTCTCCTGTTATGTTGGTTTCTTTTTCAGAATCCAAATTATTTTGTGATTCCTATGCTTCAAATGTAAAACATATTTACATATCATCCAAAACATTTTGGATATTTATTCTTTTTATACCAAAATGATTGGTATCTTTGATTTATAACCAATATTTAAAAGATGGAATTATTAAGACTTAGAGAGCTTCTAAAGGAGCGCGGGATCACAGGAAAAGAATTAGCCGCTGAAATGAGTTTCAGCACAAATACCGCTTCTAACCTCATTACTGGAAAATCCTTCCCCTCCGGAAAAGATCTGAAGGCTATGGCTGATTTTCTGGAGGTAGATATCCGGGAAATGTTCAACCCTACAAAAGATGATTCATTACGGCCAGTGTATATTGAAGAGGATGGAAAGTACATCCGGATAGGTGAAATTAAATTCGATCTTTCACAGGAATAAGCTGCTTGGACGAGGGTTCGGTTCAAACCAACAACGGAACCCTTACTAGGCTAATTTTAGCAATACCAAATATTACTTTCCATGAACGTCAAGGAACTACATCAATTTCTGAAGCCCTCCCTGGAGGGATTAACTGAGAAGGAAAAAGAGGAGCTTTGCGGGCTGATCTTAGGCAAGCCAGAACCAAAGCCGAGAAAGAAAAAAGATTCAATTATGAGCAAGGCGAAAATGAAGATGCTACTTATGAAAACCCATTTCAAAAGTAGAGCCTAAAAAGGTAATCTTTTGTATTACTTTTTAATCCGTGAAAGAAAAAAAGCCACTCCTTTGCAGGAATGGCTTTCTTCAAATTAAATCAATTAATCGAGTCTATTCTTCCCAAAGATAGCTAAATTCGGAATGGTTTAGACTTTATTGTCTTAGGATCTCTGTTTTTATCGCGCTCTTCTTTTCGCTTGGCCTCCTTTTTACGGGTTACTCGTTGTTTTTTTACCTTTTCCCATATGCTATCATTGGATTTGGGTTTCTTGTTGGCCGCAAAAGCGGTTTCCGGAATAGAAGTCGATGCTCTTTCTGACCTTTTTCTTTGAACCTTTCGGTTAAAACGATTCTCTTCAATCTCTTTTTTCAATTGGATTCTTGAAAATTCTAGTTTTCGAATTGATCTTTTAAGATTGTCTGATACTGATTTTGTTTTTTTCATGATTGATGATTGATGATTTTGATTAAATACTTGATTAATTTCTTATTCCGGCCGTGTGCGGCCCGTTGCTCAGCGCTAGCCATCTTCAGTCCCTTAGTGCGGCCGTAAATCTTCTGGTTCAGTCGAAAGATCCTTTCTTTTTCAATCCTGATTTTATCCCGCTCTTCCGGGGTCAGCTCAAAAGTAGATTCTTTAAACTTTGTAACTAGATCCTGTACTTCAGGAATTAATACTTCCATTGTTTACGATTTGATTGATGAATAAAAACATCTTTAATGTCGGGTTCATTGTCAACTATTCTGGCAACTCGATTGGATCATATCAACACCTGAATGATTTCCGGGGGCTTCCAAATGGAGTCCAGAAGTATTGAACCTAATTCAAACCCTGGGACCGGAACGGCCCCAGGGTGTTATGTTTAACTCATGAAAGAGCCTAAAGTTAATTTCCGTACTCTTTCTGATGATTGGAAATAAGATTTGCTAGGAATGAGCTTATCCCCGTCAACGGATAAAATACTGTAGTACCTTGCCAGATACCACGCTGGCTTACCTCCTTTGGCTTCCATCTTCTGAGCCACCTCAATGAACTCCCGAGCCAGTTCGTACAGTTCCTTGTCCTCTTCCTTCAGGTAAGTCTTGAAAGATTCAGGATCGCGCTTAAATCGGATTTCTTCTTCAGTGATTTCATAGGAACCTGAAACAGTATTAACTCTGCGTTTAGCATTCTGGATCAGTTCATCCGCTCTATTCTCATTCCAGCTCGTTAGATTTAAGAGCTTATCCTTTTGAACCGGGGAACCTTCAAACTGTTTACCGTATTTATCCCAATAAGCATCTACACAATACTTTTTCGGATTATTAAAAAAGGCCTTGAGATCTGTTATCTCGATCTGAAGAGTATCCTGGCAATAATTTACCAGCTCCTGTAAAGCTGATTCAGCTATTTCTTGCCTTTCTACAAGGCTATTGAAAGCCTCTTCGTTGTATTCTAAAAGAATTCTTTCACTCATGATAATTGATTTAGATTAATTGTTAATAACATGTTTATTTAAGGTTAGCTCCCTCTTCTACAAGTGAATCTTGCAGCATCTTAATTCGGGATCTGTTTTTATCGTAGGTTTTTAAATCGGCATTGGTGGCCTTGGATAACCGGTCCGTATTCTGAAATATTTTATCCTGTTTATTCCGAAGGGATAAAACCTCTTTCTCGATCTTTTTCTTCTCAGATTGATTCATTATTTATTGATTTTAATTAATTCTGCCTGGGTTTCTTTATTACCCAGGTCTGATTTGGAAAGTTTATTTACGATGAAGTTACCGCCTAACTGCTTGACGCTGATCGGCTCTTTTAAGTCGAAGGAATCAAATTCAGAAGCGGTCATTTGAAACTTAGCGGTGATTATTTTGGTATTAGTGAACAGGCTTCTAATTGATGCGTAGCGCTTTTCTATGATCGACTGAGCGGAATAACTGATATTGGCGGCACTCCTGAGTTGCAGGGCCTGCCCGAATTCCCCTAGCTGCTCACTCCCTACATTGACCGATTCATTAATTACTTTTTCCTGAAGGAAGGAAAATCGGGCATCTCTAGGTTTATATTCAATCGCAGTCGCCCCGTCCACATCCTTGACTTCCTTCTTCCATAGTTCCATTCTTGGCACCTTGAACTGAATTCCATTGATCTCGAAAGGCTCTGGGAATTCTTCTACGGAATAGGTCTTAGATTTAATCACATCGGTTTGATCATCGAGGTTTTCATTGCGAATGATGAGCACGCCGTCATTGAAATCATCTTCTTCGCCATTGTACTTGAACCGGTAATAATTGTTCTTGGCGTAGCCGTCAAATACATACTTCTCAGATTCTTTACTTAGAAAGCGGTCGCTCCAATCCTGTGGATCATTCTTATCAATGCGTTCCGCGTAAGTGAGGAATTCTATGTGATTGATATCTTTTGAAGGGTATGGCGTAAGCCCGAATCTCCACATGATCTCCTTGTAAAAATCTTTAGGCGTAAGCCCTTTGAAGAACTGGAACTGATCAATAGATGTCTGCTCGATCTTGGAAAGAGTAAAAGAAAAGTCCAGCGTGGTATCATCGTTATCCACATCACTATCTTTCCCGTACAGGAAGGTAATTGTTTGGCCAGCTCTTAAAGATACATTCTTGTTGTAACTGATATCGCCAGTTTCATTAGCTACCAAAACAAGGTTCGGGCTGCCGTTACTCATCATGCTGCGTACATCTTGCTCACTGCTGTTCTGAAGATCAAAGCCAAGATAGAACTGGGAGCTAACACCGACCTTTGCACGAGGCTGAAAGCTCCCGGTAATTTCGATATTGTAATAACCTTCCTCAGGAATCTCATAGAGTTTGTAACCAGCATTGTAATTACTTGGAATGATTTGGCCGGAAGTGATCGTATTGTCGTAATTGAAATAATCCTGAAGCAGCCATCCTAAAGGATCGATACCCCAGGCAAATGAGATCATCTTTTGACTCGGGAAACTCAAAGAAAAAACTTCATCCCCTACAGCTCCAGATACCACGCCTTTTGGAAATGTAAGATAGGTGTTCAGGAATTCTGCATCTTCAAAGATAGATCCGGAATAGGAAAACCCGAAGGTTTCAAACATCCGATCCCACAGGAACTTAATCGGCACCGAAGGAATGAGATAATCGGTATTGATATATTTGGTACTCCCGGAAAGGAAATGCGTTTTCCCGTTGTAATCTGCCAGCAGGTATTTGAAATAATCATTTCCATTTTCCCAGTTATCGATGATGGTAGTCACATCTTTTACGTGATCTAACTCGGAGAAGTTGATATCTTCAAACTTCACATTGTCCAGCAGCTTAAAGAAATCAATATTGCCATCGTAGATATTAATCTCATAGTAGCCTTTGGAATGTTCTTGAAATACGGCAGACCCATTAAAAATTAAACAAGTATTTCCTATAAATAAGCGGACTTCATTTTTCTTGTATGGTTCCATGGAAGTGCTGCCAATCAGCCCGAGACCTTTGAAGAAGGTGATGTTCTTTGCTGTTCCTGGCACTTTGAAAATTTGAGAATAATTGGTCTGCCTGGAAGCTAAATCCTTCAGGTCATTCACCTGTTTAGTATAGCCGATCCGCTCGCTTTGGAAAAGCTCAATTTGATTGCCGTTGATGAATAGTCTAATCATTTTTTATCGTTAAGTGATTGGGTTCGATATGTTTCTACTCCACTTTTGCCCTTGATATATGCCTAATTTACTGACTTTATAAAAATAGTTGACAAGGTGGTTGATTTTAAGCCTTTTTTAGCCGCGTTTCCTCCTGAATTTTCCCCTCCATTTTCTTTATAAAAGCATCTCTTTCTTCTCTACTTACAGCCTTTTCCGGTGCAGGATCTTCTTTCCCCACCTTGTTAAGCCAGGTTGACATTTTTTTCAGGTTCTTTTCCACTAATAGCTGGTAGGCTTCTCCACTTTCCTCAGTGTTTTTATTTGGAACGTTTTTCCGGGTGGATCTCTTCCCGGCTTCAGCTGCGGTTTTTGATGTGAACGGCATTATATTTTGATTTTTGATTGATGTTACTTTATGTTTCTTTTACATTGACAGTGCAATAGCTTACTGTTTTGCTTTTTCCTGTAGCTCCTTAATTCTGGCATCTCGTTCCTCCCTGGTACCATCATCCAGAAAAAGAGGACGTTCTTTGATATGACCATATTTTGCCCAATACTTCTTTATTCGCGGAATAAGAATTTCATTTGAAAAAGAGCCATCATAATAAATCTTCAGGGCGTTATTGACGAGTGATCTCTTTTGCTCAATTGTCAACTCATTTTCTTCAATGAATTGAACCAGCTCCTCAAAGGAATTGATTTGTATTTGGCCTTTACTCCCCATTTTTCAGGTTGATAATTATAGGTGTGAAAAGAGGATCTTCAGTACTTATTTCAGTCCTGTTGAGCTTCGGCATGTGGTACTCCATTAGCTTCAGCATCACATCACAATAATCTTTTCCTTCAAGTTTTTTCAACTCTCTTTTGAACTTCGGAAACTGCCTTTTAACAATAAGAGAAACGGCTTCTCTTGACTCTTTTGTCAGGTTGTTTGGCTTTCCCTTCCGGCTTGAAAGAGATCCGGCCTTTGCTGCGGTTTCTGGTGTGAATGCCATTATTTTTAATTTATGTTATTGATGTTATTTTAACGTGATCACTTTCTCCTGGATCTTCATCTTTAGAATAGTTTTTCCACCACTTGTACTTGTTCCATTTTGAAAAATCATCTACTGCAGACCATCCTCTACCTTTCACATTCTTCTTTTTATTGTATCCTCCAAGCTTTGTCTTTTTTAGTTTTCCCATATCAGTTTAAAAAGTGTTTAGGCGTGATACTTCTCCTGTAAACATGGTCCAGGATCTCATTCCAGGTATTTAGATTCTTTGGATCGTAGAAATAAAACCAATACGATTCCAGTTCTGCGAAAGCTTCAAAAGACAGCAGGTAATCGATAAGCCACAAAACCCGCTCATCTGGTACATTTTCCCGGCTGGCCCTCCTGAGCAGCTTATCGGCAACCTGAGCCAAAGAAAGAACCTCATTCCGAAGGATTCGCTCTCGATCCTGGATCTTTACTTTCTGCTTTATGGTTTCGAGGTTTTTCATCCTATCTCAATGTTATCTGAGGTATTTAAAGTTTTGTGAGTAGGTTTACCGAAGTTGTATTCTGGTTTCGGGGCTTGTTCAAAACGTGGCTGAGCTTTTACGCCTTCTTTCCCTGGCTCATTCTTTTGGTTATTTTTCCAGCTGATAGCATAATTCTCCATTCGTGGAAAAACCTCTTCAGGATTCAGAGTTATCTGCTTCTTTGAAAGTTCCACTTTAAGAGTATTATTGAGTTTCTTCATCATATCTTCATAATCAGAAATCTTTGGTTTCCATATGGATCTGAAATTTTTACACTCTTCTGAATAATTTTCTAATAAAAAAGCGAGAGGGTGCTCTCTCTCTTGTTTTTTTAAAGTTTCTTTTTTTACTTGTTTATCTATATTACCTCCGCTGTCCTCCTGCTGTATGTTCGCTGTATCAAGTGCTTTCCCTCCGCTGTACTCTTGCTTTCCCTCCGCTGACTTAAATTTTGATACGGCGGGAATACTTATCACATTAGCAGTATTTTGATTTTTCGACTTCTTAACCAACGTGATAAACTTCCATTCAACTAACTCGTGAAAAGCCTTATAGAAGGTGTTTTTAGATTTTATTCCTGTTCCCTCCATTGCATTTAAGGAGGGAAAACCGAATTTTTCTTTCCATCCAAAACGGTTGTTTTGATCTAAAGCGAAGAAAAATATTGCGGTGTGGGCTGGCTTGGCTTTATCTGGATTCTCAAAACACCAATCAAACCAATCTCTCGAGATTTTGTAGGTGTTTATTTTCGGATCTTGAAGTGCCATTATCTGAGGTTTTTTATTGAAGAAAGCAGAACCGGCTTCAGCTTTTCAAAGCAGCTTTTGACAGCCGGGTCCTGGATCGGTTGAGGTTCATTAGCCAGAAAGCGGAATAGGTGCTTCAATAACTGGCCGGCCTGTTTATCTGTAACAGCCTGTATAAGCTCTTGCTGCTCCAGTAGTGCCACTACAATAGGGCGAAGCGGCTCCTGTAAGGTTTTAGGGTTTTTGGTGCTCATTATTTGGGGTTTTGATTGATGAATTCTTGGTACCATCCATGGAACTGCTCAAAAGTCCTGGCAATCACATATACGCCTCCAGCGGCCTCAATATCTTTTTGATAGGCTTTCTGCTCTTCGCTTTGATAGTTATCTGAAGTAGCTTTACACTTTACCTCGATCTTGACGGCCCGGCCTTTAATCACTGAATGGACATCGGCGGTTCCGGTTCGCCCGGCTCCTTTGATCCATTTTACAGATCCTACTTGCCTGGACCGGCCAATACAGTCTTGAATGGTTTTGGTATTGTCAATTCTCCGGCCGGTGGAGTTGATGCGCTCCGCCTGGCATCCGGAAATATTAAGGAAATCTAACACACAACGGGTAAGGCCGTTGGTTGAATTGTCTTTGTACTTCTTTTTAGGAGGGTAAGGATTTGAGGGAAATCTATTTTTGAGATCCTGTAAAGCCAGCTCTTCGAGATCCTGAACGGCTTTAGATTTGGCGTACCTCTTTTTTTGTATCTTGCACATTGATTTGGTTTTGGATTGATGGTCCAGTTAAAAACATTAAGCGCGGAAGGTGTGGGAACCTATTTCCGCGCTTTTTTATGCTCGCTGGTATTTTAGTGATTTGACTTCAGAAAGGGCTTTCTGAAATTCTTCCTCTTCAATGAAGATCCTGCGGCCAATAGTCTTAGCCTTTACTTTTCCTTCGCTGATCCAGTTACGAACCGTAAGCTCTGCCACTCCACAATATTTGGCTAATTCTTTAACCGAATACATTTTCGGCTTCTGAGAATTTTTGGCAAGCTTATTTATTTTTTCCTCCAGACGTTGAATTGCTCCGAAGAGCTCATCCCTTGTCATGCTGTGAACTTGAGTTACATTTTCCATACCTTGAGTTTTAGATTCAAGGCTAAATTCACAAATTAGGCTGCTGTATTTGTAGGTAAGGGGTTACGGTAAGGGGTTACTTTCTTTATGTAGATATAAAGATTAATATAGTTCGTTATAAAAATACATCTCTCTCAATTTTTCTAATACCTCAGGGTGCTCCTTGGAAAGCCGCTCAGCGACCGCCTCATAATCTTTACAGGTATATTTCCCTTCTTTCGTTTGATTGCCTGTTCTGGCTTCATTAATATTCCTCAGTTTATTGTAAAAGCTATTTGGAGAAATAGTTTCTCCATCAGGTTTGTACCAATTTTTCACCAATTCTGGCATTTCTTTTTTACTGCGGGCTTCCTTTGGATATTTATCACTGATAGCCGAATGATAAAGAACCGCCTCCCAAACTGTATTGAATATTTTGGAACCTTCAGGAATAGATTCTTGAGGATCAAAGGAAATTCTGTTTTTACTTGTTATATTCTCAGAAGTTGCACAATCTGGAATAGATTGATCGTATTTCTTTATTAAGAACTGATAGATTTTGTATAGGTCCAGGTAAATCACTGAGAGGATATAGAAAAGATCCATTTTACCTATTTCTACTAACCGTTTTTTTATTAATGGTTCCAGGACATGTACCTCTAAATTTTCCGTCTTGAGAATTCTTAAAAAGGATTCATTCTCAGGCTCTAATTTTCCTTTATCCAAAAATGCTCTGATTGCCTGTTTATTTGTTGGAAAATTATATCTATTGAATATTTCCTTAAGTTCTAACAACCGTTCCTTTATGGATTCAAATTCAAGTTTTACAAGGTGATTTCTGAATTTTGAATACTTATCCGAATTCATAGGATCTATGTTTTCCGACTGACAGCACTCAAACATCATATCCGGAAAATAAAATTCTGTATAGCAGTCGAAATTTATCGGATAACTCCAAAGTCCTAAAAGTACGAATGCCTCCTTTTTTAACTTCTCATCTGGAGGGAGAAAAATTTCAAATAAAAGCTGCTTATTGATATTTGAATATCCTATTGCTGGTTCAAACAATTCGGATAGTGTTTGCTCAATCAGTTCTTTATTTTTATCCATCCTATTAAGCCTTTTTTACGGTTTTAAAATCAATCTTAAAAGTAGAGGCCACGGCTTCTTTTTTCGCGTCGTCATCTACCTGGTAATATTGGTTCAGGGTTTTTAGATCCCGGTGGCCCGTAATTTTCGAAATGAGCTTATCGCTTTTCCCATCCCTTTTGAGCATGGTTATAAAAGTCCTTCGGGCGGTGTGTGTGCTGATCCGATCTTTAAAGGCCACCGGTTCCCGTTTTACTTCTTTCCCGCGAATGATCACTTTTTCGACATTGTGATCATATCCAGCCTCCTCAAAAACTTCTTTGATATACTCATTCTGCTTTTGGTTCGCAATGAGCGGCAATTTGTATTCATATTTTCGCAGAATATAGAGAGCCAAATCATTTAAAGGAATTGTTCTCACCTCCTTTTCTGCGCCCTTCTCTTCTTTTAGGTGTATGTTATCCTCAAAAATGTTATCCCTTGAGATAAAGGCTAATTCGCCAAACCTGAGACCGGTAACGCAGGCAAATACAAAAACATCCCGGACCTTCTCCAGGCGTTCATTTTTAAAATCCTTCTGCATCAGCTTTTCCAGGTCCTTCCTTTGAAGAGCAACCTGGGGAGTAATGACTTTCGGCACCTTCTGCATCTTCTTAAAATCCTCATTGTAGGTATAGCCATTTTCCAAAGCCCAAAGCATAAAGGTTTTGAAGAGCCCAAAGTTCCGCGAATAAGTATTATTTACGTGCTCCTTTTCTACCATACAATAATCTGTAAATTCCGCGTGAAACTTACTATTGATGGAACTGAAGGTAAGTTTGTATTTCCGATCCTTCTGGAATTGCTCCAGTAGGTTCCGGATGTTCTTGTATCTTTTTACCGTCGATTTTTTCCATTCTTGATTTTTCTGCTTTCGATCTGTGAACTCATCAAAGGCTTCAAAGAAGATACCCTTCCCTCCTGGTGTTTTTTTAAATTCCTCATCAAATGCCTTTTTAAGAAGCTGAGAGGTGAAATCTTCCTGCATCCTTATACATTGGGTTCGGGTTTCATGGAAGCAGGCTGTATATCGATCTAACTGAGTTTTGATTATTCCGCGGTTAGGTGCCTTGTCCTTTCCCCGGGTTATGGGTGCCCGGTTTTTTTGATCCCAATGAGCCGGCAAAATAGTTTCCCCAGTAGAATAAACGAATTTCTTTCCCTCCTCCCTAAAGCGGCAGGAGAACAAGATCAGGGTTTCTTTTTTAGATTTGGGTTTCTTCAAATAGAAAGTGTAAGTCATAGCGGAAAAATTTAGCGGTTGACAATCCAGTTGACAATCTGGTTGACAAATTTACTATATATAGTTATATCTCAAAGATATAATAAATATAAACAAATACCGCCAATAAAGGCTTTTCAAGTGTTCTAATTAAATTAAGAAATATTGAGATATATAAAATACAATAGCCTCCGACTCCACTTTTTGAGTATCAAACTCAATCAAAAACCCCGAAATCCCAGGATTTACGGGGTTTTTCATTTTTAATGATCTCCTTTAATACCCTTTGATATCAAATAAATCGAGACCAATTCGGTGACCAATTTTTATTTTGTAAAATTGGTCTCGATTGAAGCTTAATTCCTTATTTTACAAACCCTTACACAAAGTTAAAGTTCTTCTACCGAGACCTTTTTTTGGTTAGATTTATAACAAATCGAGACCAAAAAAAGCAATTGTCATGAAAACAGACTTCCACACCCATTTTCATATACTCAAGAGTAAACTAAATAAAAGAGGCTTAGCCCCTATTTTTGTTAGGCTTACTGTAAATGGAAAAAGAAAAGAATATAGCATAACAAGAAGAGTGGAACCGGATAAATGGAATCCAAGATTGGAAAAAGCAATGGGAAATAATCCCATTGCTTCTGAAATAAACACACATATCAACAACATCCGGCATAAACTCAATAAAATACATCAA
>CAVUJH010000016.1:0-139070 GCA_963741775.1 uncultured Flavobacteriaceae bacterium
GAATCCTGCCGGGGTCACAGGAAACCGCAGCTTAGGCTGCGGTTTTTTTTTGAAAAATATTGAGCAGATTCTTAGATCAAAGGTAAAAAATAGGAAATTTCTTACTTTCCTTTTATAGGTGAGTCGCAGCAAAAATTTTGCGCTTTCCGGTACCGCCTGAAAAATATGAAGGTTCAAATCCTTCTTCTTTTTCCTTCCCATCTACGGACTTTTAATTATCCTTACTTTTATGTATTTCTTCGAAAAAACAACATAATGTTTTATTTAATTCAGTATTTATTGTTTATTGCTGAAGTAAATAAAACTCCCCGATCAAATAGGTGAATATTTTTCAAGAGATGAGCTGTTGTTTCAGTTGTTTTCACCATTACCCTACAATGTTCTTATAGTTGTAATTTTCTTTTGTCCGTAACCTAACCAGGTATGCGAGAAATTTGCTTTGGCGGCCAAAGGAAAATTAAGAAGGATTGCTGCCCGTCCCTTTTCCTTATAAAAATTTTCCGGGGAAAATGGTTCGATGACAGATGATAATGGAAAGAAGCAGACCTCTTTCCCTGGCTTTGCATTTTTTTTAAGCCTTGGCGTTAAACCTAACCTAAAATGTTTCACCGATTCAGGTAAGTGGTTACTTTTAATCCTGTATTAACCTAACTATTAACTCAATTAAAAATGGCTTCTTATTTAAATCCAACAGAAATCAGATTTTCACTTAAGGCGTTGGTGAAAGATTACATCGAAGAATGCGAAAAATGCCAGCAAATCCCGGAAGATTTTATTGATCTTATCAAACACAATTTTCTGGCAAAATATGTCTTCTACAATTCAAAGAAAAAGCACATCGAGATCGGGATTGAAGATCCAGATGCCGAAGACCATTACCCCGAGATCAAAACCTATAAAATTCCTGTTAAACAGGCGGCGGAGTGGTTGGATAAGAGCTTTAAGAAGAACGAATGTGATCTCCAGTTTTATGGCCGATTGCTCAACAGGAACGAGATTCTCAATCCTACCGACATTGTGCTTATAAAATAACACAGGAGGTGAATAAAATAAAAATCGGCTTGAGGTTTTATCCTGAAGCCGATTTTTTATTTTACTTACTTCTATAGAAAATTTCTTTAGAGAAGAGGCTTTTTTTTGCTGCAAACTATTCTTTGGAAGCAATATCTTCAGCGATGAGTTTAGCGTGCACCCGGCTGTTCTCGATGAACCATTTATGGGTTTCCACCCCGCCGCAGATTACCCCTGCCAAGTAGATGCCTTTGACATTCGTTTCCATGGTCTTCTCATTGTACTGCGGAATTTTCCTGCCGTCGTCTGAAAGATTAATACCCATATTTTTAAGAAAATCAAAGTTGGGACGGTAGCCGGTCATCAACAGGACAAAATCATTCTCCAGACTTTCCCGCCCTTCGGAAGTTTCAATGATCACTTCCTTTTCTTTTATTTCTGCAAGACGTGCATTAAAAAGGGCTTTGATGCTGCCTTCTTCAATTCGGTTTAAAATATCGGGGCGCACCCAGTATTTTACCCGTTCGCCAATTTCGGGCTTTCTTACGATCATGGTCACATCTCCTCCTTTTCTGAAGATCTCGAGCGCGGCATCTACCGCCGAGTTGCTGGCTCCTACCACAATGGTCTTCTGGGTTGCATAGTAATGAGGATCGTTGTAATAATGCATGACCTTGGGTAGATCTTCTCCTGGGATATTGAGATAATTCGGAATATCGTAAAAGCCGGTAGCGATAATTACATTCTTTGCCTGGTAATGAGCCTTGGAGGTCGTGATCTTATGAAGGTCTTCATTTTCTGAAGTCACTTCAGTCACCTCTTCAAACAGATTGATGTTCAGGTGATTTGAAGTGGCAATTCGCCGGTAATACTCCAAAGCTTCGGCCTTCCGGGGCTTGGGATTGTTGCTTATGAAGGGGATTTCATCAAGCTCCAGCTTTTCTGAAGTCGAAAAAAAGGTCATATTGGTCGGGTAGTGGTAAAGCGAATTTACCAGGCAACCTTTCTCCAGGATGATGTAAGAGAGATTTTTCTTTTCGGCTTCGAGGCCACAGGCAATTCCTATAGGGCCGCCTCCAATAATTACAATGTCGTAGGTTTTATCAGCTGTTTGCAAGTTCTTTCAGATTTTTTATGGTTTCCGTCGGATTTTGGGCTTTAAAGACAAAGCTTCCGGCTACCAGCACATCGGCACCGGCTTCTACCAATCGTTTGGCATTCTTATCGGTCACTCCGCCGTCCACCTCGATGAGAGTCGGGGCATTGTGGGTGACGATCATTTCTTTTAAGCTCTGAATCTTGTTATAGGTGTTTTCAATGAAACTTTGCCCGCCAAAACCGGGGTTTACGCTCATTACAAGTACTAAGTCGATATCCTTTATCACATCTTTCAGTAAATCCACATTCGTGTGCGGATTTATAGCCACACCCGCTTTCATGCCTTCAGCTTTTATCGCCTGCAGCGTACGGTGAAGATGGGTGCAGGCCTCATAATGAACTGTGAGGTTGTTTGCTCCCAGGCGCGCGAATTCTTTAATATAACGATCCGGATCCACGATCATCAGGTGCACGTCGATAGTCTTCTTCGCGTGTTTCGTAATGGCTTGAAGAACGGGCATTCCGTAGGAAATATTAGGAACAAAAACGCCATCCATAATGTCTATATGAAACCAGTCGGCCTCACTCTTGTTCACCATTTCAATATCGCGTTGCAGGTTGGCAAAATCGGCAGCCAGTACCGATGGGGCAATTAATTTAGTTGTCATAGTTGTGTTATGTGTGGGAGCAAAAATAGCAAGAATAATACTATTTGTTGCTATCAATGAACACAGAGAGCACTTCCTGCACCACTTTCTGGGTTCTTTCATCAAGGCCCTGAACATGATAAAGATAATCCTGGATCTTTTCTCGTTTTAGGGCCGCCTTGTTTGTAACGAAATCTACTTTATAACCATCAAATTTCTCCTTCGTCTATTTTACGGCTGAAGATCTTTAATATGTTATGGTGGCGGGGATCATCTTGAATTTGTCTGAAGATTCCGCGAACAATATCTTCTTCTCCTTCCAGGACCTGGAAAAAATTCCCTTCAGAAAAAAGAAGGATCCCAGTGAGATTTCGGCGGTTATTGTTTTCTTCAGTTTCTTCCAGGAGCTGATGGATCTCTTGTTCCTCGAGATCATTACTGGCAGTGCTTACGTAGCAAATGGCATAGTGCATAAGATCTTTTATAGCTTTTATAATTATAAAATAAGGTTTTAATCAATTTACGTCAAGGGGAAATTAGACCTTTTTAACCAAAACTTTTAAAATGATCTTTTTTCAATTTTTCAGCGGCATGAAAGCCACACATGCCATGTACTCCGCCGCCTGGTGGAGTAGAGGAAGAACAAATGTAAATTTTAGAATTTGAAGTAGAATATGGCGAGATCCTGGCTACCGGCCGGGTGAATAGTTGAGTAATGTTCTGCTTTCCGCCGTTAATGTCGCCTCCAATAAGATTTGGGTCAAATGCTTCCAGTTCGTTACAATTCATGGTGGCCCGGGCGAGGATTTGATTTTTGAAGTCCGGAGCCGCTTTTTCTATCTGTGCCTCGATTCTTTGGGTATAATCAGCTGTGCTTCCGTTCGGAACGTGGCAATAGGCCCAGGCCGTGTGTTTGCCTTCCGGTGCCCTGGTAGAATCGAAAATGGAATGCTGTGCCACTAAAACATATGGATGCTCGTTGGTTTCGTGTTTATGAGGAGAATTTTCTGAAATTTCCATTTCTTTCTGACTAAAACCAAGATGTACGGTTCCAGATTTGCGGCATTTTTCGTTCACCCACGGAATTGGTTCTTTCAGAGCCCAGTCTATTTTGAACACTCCGGCGCCATATTGGTAATTTTCCAGCCGCTTTCGGTAACTGCTGGAAAAATTTGTTCCTCCGATCTTCAAAAGCTGCTTCGGCGTGAGATCGAACAGATAGGCTTTGGCTTTGGGAAGTTCTGAAAGGTTTTTTATGTTTTTGTTCAGGAACAATTCCCCTCCTAAAGATTTGTAATAGGAAAGCAACGCTTCAATTATTTTCCCTGCGCCACCCTTCGGAAAAGGCCAGCCATACCTATGCGCCATGCTGTTCAAAACGAGGCCAAAAGATGCGGAAGCCATGCTGCTAAGCGGAAGTGTGGAATGCGCTGCCGAACCGTAAAAGAAGGTCCGCGTTTTTTCTTTCCTGAAATAATAATTTACCAGGCTTCGTGCTGAAGTAAGCCCTTTTAAGCCGAACCTGAGGAGTTTTATAGGATGTGCAGGAAACCTTAGCGGTCCCAGCAGATTGTTCTCGATCTTCGGCCAGTGGTTTACTACAGACCCTACAACTTTTCGGTATGCATCGGCATCTTTGCCCAATTGAGCAACGGTCTGATCAATATCCTTATAGCAGGAGAGTGCAGTGCCATCGGCAAAGGGATGAGAAAACGGAATTTCGGGAAAGATCCATTCCAGCCCGTGTTCTTCCAAAGGTAACTCCCGAAAAAATGGAGAAGCATAGCCCAGCGGGTGAATAGCTGAACCTAAGTCGTGTTTAAAGCCGGGAAGTGTTACTTCTTCTGTCTTGGTGGCCCCGCCCGGAGCAGAGGATTGTTCGAAAATCGCTGTTTTTAAGCCTTGTCTTTGCAGGTGTATGGCTGCTGCAATTCCGTTGGAGCCGCTTCCGGTGATAATGGCATCATAATTTTCAGGCATAAAGACTGCTGATTTTATTCCAGGATTCACGTTTATCCTCTTCAGTAGAAATTACGCAGAATCAGAGAAAATATAGTTCAAACCCCTGTAAGATTAACAGAATTTTAGTTTCATAGCAAGGATTAAAAAAGAAAAAACCCCGGTCATCACTCCGGGGTCATTCATCAATCAAAAAACGAACAGTTATGATAAACTGTTGTCATCTTAAATATTTTATCCTAAATAAGTCTTCAGGATCTTGCTTCTGGAAGTATGTTTCAAGCGTCGAATTGCTTTTTCCTTGATCTGTCTAACTCTTTCTCTTGTAAGATCAAAAGTCTCGCCAATCTCTTCCAAGGTCATTGGATGTTGGTCTCCAAGACCAAAATAAAGACGGATCACATCAGCTTCACGCGGAGTAAGAGTTTCCAGCGCACGCTCGATTTCCGTTCTAAGCGACTCATGAAGTAATTCTTTGTCAGGATTTGGAGATTCGCCAGAACGCAATACGTCATACAGGTTAGAATCTTCACCTTCCACCAACGGCGCATCCATAGATACGTGACGGCCAGAATTCTTCATAGATTCCTTTACGTCGTTAATGGTCATGTCCAGCTCCTTCGCGATCTCTTCGGCGCTTGGTGGGCGCTCGTGAGATTGCTCAAGAAAAGCAAAAGTTTTGTTGATCTTGTTGATCGATCCAATCTTGTTCAGCGGCAAACGCACAATACGCGATTGTTCTGCCAGCGCCTGAAGTATAGACTGACGGATCCACCATACAGCATAGGATATAAATTTAAAACCACGGGTTTCGTCAAAACGTTTCGCAGCTTTTATAAGTCCTAAATTTCCTTCGTTAATCAAATCGGGAAGTGTTAGTCCCTGGTTTTGATATTGTTTTGCAACCGAAACCACAAAACGTAAATTCGCCTTGGTCAATTTTTCCAAAGCACGGTTATCACCCGCTTTAATACGCTGAGCCAATTCTACCTCTTCATCGGCAGTAATCAAATCAACCTTCCCAATTTCTTGCAAATACTTATCCAGCGAAGCAGTTTCACGGTTTGTTACCTGCTTCGTAATCTTAAGTTGTCTCATCTATCGTCTCCTTGGATTTATAATGTGAATAGCTCTTGTATATGTTTATACGTAAATACACCTCCAAATGTTACAAAATCATCAAATTTTTTTCCCTTTGGGCGTTGCGCCCGTGAAAAAACGGGCGCCGGGCTTTCCGCTGCAAGTCCTCGCTCCTTCCAGTCGCTGCGGGCTTTTCGCTGCAATCCCTAACGCGAATGCGACTGCAAAAACTGCAGGATTTTTTCTATAATTTTAAATAAGAAAATTCCCGAACTTCTCTAGTTCCTCTACAATGGTCGGAAATGTACAGCAGCAATTACAGGTTTTGGATATTTTTTGGTTCAATCTCAAAATTTGGGTTCTTTGCGATTCAATTCTTATCTAGTATTCCCCTCCTCATTTGAGGAGGGATGTCCGCAGGACGGGGTGGTCTGTCGAGCACTGAGCTTTTCGAAGTTTGGTTTCATTTCATGTTTCAAGGTTATACGTCCTTGCGAGGCGGAGCCGCGGCAATCTTGCATCGTTTGAAGCAGAGATTGCTTCAGTCCTACGTCCTTCGCAATGACAACTTCGGTGATCAAACGCTCCCCTCCTCATTTTGAGGAGGGGTGTCCGCAGGACGGGGTGGTAACTTTTGCCTGGTTCCTAACACCCAGGTCTTATTAGAAAACAAAAAAATACCCCGATGGATTCCATCGGGGTATTTCTCAATATTGGTCAAAAAAGACTAGTCTCTGTCTTCTCTTGGTTTCCTGTTTTCACGTCGGTCATCACGACCTCTGTCATCACGCCCTCTGTTGTCACGTCCCCGGTTATCTCTTGAACCCCGGTTGTCGCGGTCACGATTGTTGTCTCTCGGTGGTCTTGCCTGGTAACCTTCCGGTTTTTCAAGCAAAGCTTTTCTTGAAACTTTTTCTTTCCGTGTTTTTGGATCTATACCAAAGTATTTAACATCAATGACATCACCTAGTTTTAGAACGTCATTAACATCGTTAGTGCGTTCCCAGGCCAATTCAGAAATATGAAGTAAAACTTCGTTGCCCGGAGCTTCCAGGTATTCTACAACAGCTCCAAAGTCCAGCAATTTGATCACTTTAACTTCGTAAACACTTCCTTTTTCAGGTTTGAAAGTAATGGAATCTATTTTCGCAAGTACTTTATCAATACCTTCCTGACCTGTTCCAAGAATCTCAACAATTCCTTCTTCGGTTACAGGATCTTCGTTAATAACGATTTCAGTTTTGGTCTCTTTTTGAAGTTCCTGGATCACTTTTCCTCCAGGTCCAATCAATGCGCCAATGAACTCATTAGGAATTCTTCTGGTGATGATCTTAGGAGCGTATGGCTTAACATCTTCGTTTGGTTGAGCAATAGCATCGGTAAGTTTGCCAAGAATATGTAATCTTCCGGCACGGGCCTGTTTCAATGCATTTACAAGGATCTCATAAGAAAGACCTTTGATCTTAATATCCATCTGGCAGGCGGTGATACCATCTTCGGTACCTGTAACTTTAAAGTCCATATCTCCAAGATGATCTTCATCTCCAAGAATATCAGAAAGTACAGCGTACTTATCTCCGTCAGAGATCAAGCCCATGGCGATTCCAGATACAGGCTTTTTCAGCTGAATCCCGGCATCCATCAAAGACATAGTACCGGCACAAACAGTTGCCATGGAAGAAGAACCGTTAGATTCAAGTACTTCAGAAACAACACGTACAGTATAAGGACAATCTGAAGGGATCATTCCTTTTAAAGCTCTTTGAGCAAGGTTTCCGTGACCAATCTCACGTCTTGAAGTTCCCCTGATAGGGTAAGCTTCTCCAGTAGAGAAAGGAGGGAAGTTATAGTGCAGGTAGAACGTTTCTTCTCCCTGTTGGGTTGGCAAATCAACCTGGTTGGCTTCTCTGGAAGTACCAAGAGTTACGGTAGCAAGTGCCTGGGTTTCACCCCTTGTAAAGATAGCTGAACCGTGAGTAGAAGGCAGGTAACCTACTTCGCACCAGATTGGTCGAATTTCATCAGTTTTTCTACCATCCAATCTTATTCCTTCATTAAGAGTAAGATCACGAACAGCTTTTTTCTGAGCAGCCGCAAAATATCCGGAGATCATTTTTCCTTTCTCTTCCAATTCTTCTTCAGAGAACATAGCCTTCACTTCTTCCTTCAGTTCTGCAAAAGCCTCTGTTCTTTCTTTTTTACTTGTACCGCCTTTTGCGATATCATAGGCTTTCTGATAGGTGGCATCATGAATTTTCTGCTCGATGTCTTCATCTGTTGCAGCTACTTCATACGCACGTGTTTCTTTCTTTCCGAATGCTTCAGCAAGTTTTACCTGAGCTTCACACTGAACTTTAATAGCTTCATGTGCGAATTTGATCGCTTCAGCCATTTCTTCTTCAGAACATTCTTTCATTTCTCCTTCAACCATCATCACAGAGTCTGCAGAAGCACCAACCATAATATCCATGTCAGCCTCTTTTAGAGCTTCCCGGCTTGGGTTAAGTACAAATTCACCATTAATTCTGGCAACTCTTGCTTCTGAAATTGGTGTTTCAAAAGGGATGTCTGAAAGTTGAATCGCTGCTGAAGCGGCCAGTCCTGCAAGAGCATCGGGCATTACTTCATCGTCATGAGACATTAACTGAATCATAACCTGCGTTTCAAATTTATAGTCTTTTGGGAAAAGCGGACGCAATACACGGTCTACTAATCGCATTACAAGAATTTCTTCACTGCTTGGTCTTGCTTCTCTTTTGAAGTAGCCTCCTGGGAAGAGACCTGCAGCTGCAAATTTTTCACGGTAGTCCAATGTTAATGGAAAGAAATCCATCGTGGTTGGAGTGTAAGAAGATACAACTGTACAAAGTAACATTGCGTTACCCATTTGAACAACAACAGAACCGTGTGCCTGTTTTGCTAATTTTCCGGTTTCGAGAGAGATGGTTCTGCCATCTTCCAGCTCGATAACCTCTTTAAAAGTTTGTGGAATCATAATAAATTTTTCGAATTCTAAACCTGACTATTCAGGTTTTGTTAAACAAAGGTCTCCGTCATTTTCCGGACGGCCGGCATTGTGTTGTTGTGTAGTTGTTGCAGACCAATGAAAAACTATCCGCTTTGGCGGACGACAATTTTTGAAAAAAGAAAAAGACTCGTTTAAAATAAGTCTTTTTTCTGTATAAAAAAAGGGGGCGTGAAAGCCCCCTCGAAATTTTATTTTCTTAATCCTAATTCTTTAACGATGGCACGATACCTCATGATATCTTTCTTCATCAAATAATCAAGCAAACTCCTTCTTTTACCAACAAGTCTTACAAGAGAACGCTCTGTGTTGTAATCCTTGCGGTTCTTTTTAAGGTGTTCAGAGAGGTGAGCAATGCGGTAGGTAAAAAGAGCGATTTGCCCTTCAGCCGAACCGGTGTTGCTTTTGCTTTCACCGTGTTTCTCGAAAATTTCTTCTTTCTTTTCTTTTGTTAAATACATTCCAATATTAATTTTAATGATTTTTATGTATTGACAGCTCTTCTGTCAGGCGGCAAATATACTACTTTCTGTAATATTACCTATTTATAGATAGCTTTTATTTTAAGCCCTTACCGGCTGATTCTGAATAAGATCGAGGTAAAGATTCACCTGATTTTTAAGCTGTGATCTTTTGACGATGAAGTCAAGAAAGCCATGCTCCTTCAGGAATTCGGCAGTCTGGAAATCCTTCGGAAGATCTTTTCCCGTGGTATCCTTTACAACACGAGGCCCGGCAAAGCCTATCAAAGCTCCGGGTTCTGAAATATTGATGTCGCCAAGCATTGCGAAAGAAGCCGTGGTTCCTCCCGTGGTAGGATCGGTACAAAGAGAGATGTAAGGGATCTTAGCATCGGCCAGTTGTGCCAGTTTTACTGAAGTCTTCGCAAGCTGCATCAAAGAGAGCGCAGCTTCCATCATTCTCGCACCACCTGATTTCGAAATGATCATGAAAGGAATTTCGTGTTTCAGGGAATAGTCGGCAGCACGCGCGATCTTTTCACCTACAACCGATCCCATGGAACCTCCAATGAACCGGAAATCCATACAGGCAATAACCAGGTCTTTTCCTTTTGATTTCCCTACCGCTGTGCGCACCGCATCCTTCAGTCCCGTTTTATCCTGGGCGGCTTTCAGGCGATCGGTGTACTTTTTGGTATCGGTGAATTCAAGCGGATCTTTTGAGGTCATATCCTTGTCAAGTTCCTTAAATTCATTGTCGTCAAAAAGGATCTTGAAGTATTCGTTGCTTCCAATACGCACATGGTAACCATCCTCCGGACTTACATAGAAGTTGCTTTCCAGTTGTTCGGCATCAACTATTTTTCCGGTAGGAGATTTGTACCACAATCCTTTTGGTACGTCCTTTTTCTCTTCGGTAGGAGTCTGAATTCCTTTTTGTGTTCTTTTAAACCAAGCCATTTAGTTTCGAATTTCGGGATCAGTATCAGGGACTAATTAAGCGCCCCCACTGATAGTTTTAGTTCAAAAAGCAAAAGCAGCTAAAGGTTGAGCTTTAGCTGCTTTCAGAATAAAATTATAAAGTATCTATGTTGTTTAGATCTTCAAAAGCTTTCTTAAGACGGGTCTTGAAGGTAAGTTCTCCTTCGCGAAGCCATTTACGAGGGTCGTAATGCTTCTTGTTAGGAACATCAGCTCCGTCGGGATTTCCAATTTGAGCAGCGAGATAATCTTTCTTGCTGTTCATATAATCGCGAATCCCTTCCAGATAAGCGTACTGGAGATCGGTATCAATATTCATTTTAATCACTCCGTAGCCAATGGCCTCACGGATTTCCTCAACTGTAGAACCACTACCTCCGTGGAAAACGAAGTCGATATGGTTTTCACCAAGATCATATTTCTTGGAGATGTACTCTTGTGATTGCTTAAGGATCTTCGGAGTTAGTTTTACGTTACCTGGTTTGTAAACGCCGTGTACATTTCCGAAGGCTGCAGCAATGGTAAACTGATCGCTTACTTTGCTTAGTTCTTCATAAGCATAGGCCACCTCTTCAGGTTGCGTGTATAATTTGGAAGAATCTACATCGGTATTGTCAACACCATCTTCTTCTCCTCCGGTAACTCCCAATTCAATCTCGAGGGTCATACCCATTTTGCTCATGCGCTCCAGGTATTTCTTGCAGATTTCCATATTCTCTTCGATAGGCTCTTCAGAAAGATCGATCATATGAGAGCTGTAAAGAGGTTTTCCGAATTGCTCAAAATGTTTTTCGCTGGCGTCAAGCAGACCGTCGATCCAGGGAAGCAATTTTTTTGCACAGTGGTCGGTATGTAGAATTACAGTGGCTCCGTAAAGTTCTGCAAGTTCATGAATATGTTTAGCTCCTGCTACAGCACCTGCGATAGCAGCTTTCTGATCTTCGTTTGAAAGACCTTTACCGGCATTGAACTGTGCTCCACCGTTAGAGAATTGGATGATCACGGGAGAATTCAATTCCGCTGCAGTTTCCATGACCGCATTGGCACTACTGGAACCTATAATGTTTACCCCGGGAATAGCAAAGCCTTTTTTCTTGGCATATTTGAATATTTCCTGAACTTCTTTTCCTGTGGCAACGCCTGGTTTGATGTTATGACTCATAATTAAAATTGAATTAGGCTTACAAAAATAAGAAAATAAGTTGGCTTAGAAAGGATAATTGATCCCTACATTATAGACGGCATGATTGAAGTTGTACTCTTTAAACCAGCGGTTTCCTTCAGGGAGTGCGGGGTCATAGGTTTTGAAGCCAACATCAAAGCGGAGGATAAAGAAATCGAAGTCGTACCGAAGGCCAATTCCCGAACCGATGGCGATTTCCTTAAGGTCAGAAAGTTTGGTAAAAGTGGAAGCTTCATCCTCCACAATATCGAGGACGTTCCAGATGTTTCCGGCGTCTATGAAGAAGGCGCTGTTCAGGGCGCCAAAGAGGTTGTAGCGATATTCGAGGTTTAAGGCAATCTTCATGTTTGCCTCGTTGAATTCGTTGCGCCCGCCACTACTACCGGGTCCAAGGTCATACGCCTGCCAGGCGCGGTTGTCGTTGGGCCCTCCGGCGAAGAAACTGCGGGTAAAGGGAATGCTGTTGGCATTACCGTAGGGAATGGCTACACCTCCATAAGTGCGAATGGCAAAGATGTTATGGTGGCCAAGGTCCCAGTGTTTTATAAAATCGATCTCTGTTTTGATGTATTGCGAGAAATTAACCCCCATCACCTCATAATTGCCATTTTCATTCTTCTTAAAATTCGCCAGTTTGGAGAACAGGGACAGGGCGTTCCCTGCGCTTTCGATTTTAAACCTGAAACGGGAAAATTCCTCATCATACAGATTTTCTTTAGTATTCCAGAGATAAGTGTAATTGGTGGCGAGAATCAGGTTGTTCTCGGTTAAGCGGCTTTTGCGTTCCCCAATATTGCTTACCAATTGTTGTTGTGCGCTTGTAAGGCCTGTAGTGCTGTTGCCGCTGCCGGTAACATCTTCAATAAAATTCTCGGTGCCTTTTGGAATGGTGAGATCTCCATTTTCATTAAGATAGCCCGGATCGGTTACCACGTTTGCCGAGTGGGCAATATCGTTGAGCTCTCCATAAGAATTTCGGTACACATTAAAGTAATTAGCCGTATTTAGATTTCGTACGTATTGAATGTTCAACAGGTCCACCCGGTTTACCTGGGTACCGGATGGATTCCAGCGATAATTCAATATGCCCGAAAGATTCTGCTTGTCGAGCCCAATATTATGCTGGGTGCTAACCCCAACACTAAGGGAGGTAAAGGGCGACATGTATTTTGGAATGAGCTTTTCCGTATCGAACGGAAGAAAAATTCTTGGAAATGTAAGTTTAAGGTCAGCGCCAATTTCGGTAATATCGAAGAACTGATCTTTATTGCTGCTGGCAGCAGCATCAGTTGAGGATCCGATACTTCCCCGTCCTGAAATTTCCAGGTTTTCAGCACCTCTAAAGACGTTTCGTATAAGCAGAGATCCTCCAAAACCAATTCCGAATTTTTGAATGTTGCTCTGGGAAACATCAAAATCGAAACCAAGAGAATATTTTGGCTGGGGCGTCAGGAAGATATTGGCAATGAGATCGGTTTTGGTGCTGTCGGTTGGATCGGGAGTAAAGGAGATATTGGGATATTTGAAAACCCGCAGGGAATTGAGTCGGCTGTAGGTCCTGGTGCGGTCGGTGTCAGAATAGATAGTGCCGGGCTTGATGAAAACAGCATCGGTAAGGGCCTGGGGTTTATATTCCATCTCATCAAAACTATAGAGGGTATAGCCCTCGTGATGCACGCTGTCGGTGATAGCTTCATTCCTGTTGGCAAAGCTGTAATCGGTAAAAATGTTTACCGTACTTACTTTGTGGATCTGGAAGGGGACGCGTGTTGTGGAATCGGTTTCTGAAACTTTCTTGTTTTTGATGATCAGGGTAGTATTCACCCTGTGGTTGGTGTTAATCGTATCGGCATTAAAGCTGATGTATTCCTGGTCAAAATCATAGACTCCATTGTTTCTGAAAAGATTGGAGAGTCGGTCTCTTTCGGCATTGTAGTCGAGCGTCTTGTACTGCACGCCCGATTTTATTTCTGAAGCTTCCTCGTGAGCCTGATACATTGAATCCAGCACCGGAGAGGCTATTCGGGTGGTAATGGAATCCACTTTGTAGGCTTCGTGCGTAGTGACGTAATACTTTAGTTCTGCCCTTTTTCGTCCTGACGGAATTTGTTCATAATCGGTTTCAGCGTTAAACCAGCCGTGGTTCCAGTACCAGGCCTGCAGTCGGTTGAGGGATTTTTTCGTTTCGTTCTCCTTGACGATCACCGGGGCTTCTCCGGAACGCTTTATCCATTGGTTAAATTCTTTCCGGGAATAAAGATATTTTTCCAGTTGCTTCCGGGAAAGAAGGTTTACCAGAAATTTCTCCCGCCCTTCCTTCTGAAGGTATCTCGCGCTTAAGATCGAGTCGATGTTTGGCCGGGCAAGATTGTAAAAGTATAATCTGATTGGAGCACCCAGCAGGCGGGTGTTGGGCTCCTGGTAAAGCTGATTGTAGATGCGGGCTTCCTTGATCTTTTCCCCGTTCAGATAGATCGTATTTTCGGTGAGTAAAGATTCATCGGGACCTACCCGCTTTACCGCATTGCAGGAAACAAAGGAAACGAGGATTAATAAAATAAATGATATTTTTGCGCAGAGCCGGTTCAAGCAGTAGATCTTAAGTGCCCAAAAATACATTTTTTGCATGGTTAGTAAAAGCCAAATTAAATTAATAACGAGCCTTTCCCAAAAAAAGTACCGCAGGAAAAACGGGCTTTTTGCTGCGGAAGGAAAAAAGACCGTAAGCGAATTACTAGCTTCAGATTTGGAGCTTTCCATTCTTTTTACGGAAGAAGATATTTTTGAGGCTCCTGCTGAAAAGATTCAGTTGCTCGAGCGGGGAGAACTGAAAAAGATCAGTTTTCTCAAGACGCCCCAAACCTGCGTGGCTTTGTTTAAAATTCCGAAGTTTTCGAAGCCTCTTTCCGAAGGATTGATTCTCGCGCTTGATGGAGTGAGCGATCCCGGAAATCTCGGAACGATCATCAGACTTTGTGACTGGTTTGGAGTTCAGCAAATAGTATGTTCAGAAAATACCGCGGATTGCTATAATCCGAAAGTAATACAGGCTACCATGGGTTCTATCTCCAGGGTAAGATTGGCGTATTTGGACCTGCCTTCGTACATGGTCGAAATTGCGGAAAAACAGCTTCCTGTTTTTGGAGGTTTTATGGATGGACGGAATGTGTACGGACAAGATTTGCCAAAAGATGCGGTACTGGTCATGGGGAATGAGGCCAACGGTATTTCCGAAGAAATAGCCGGGCTGATTACCCGCAAAATTGCCATTCCGCAAATGGGTGAAGCTCAGGAGACAGAAAGTCTGAATGTATCTACTGCTACAGCTATTTTGCTAAGCGAATTCCGAAGAGCTCTTTTTACTGGAAAGTGAAATTGAGAAATATCCCACGCGAAGACATCTTTGCAATGTTGCCGGTATAAAGACTATTAGGATCGGCATCCCTTATCAACTCATCATTGATGGCAAAAACACCCCGAATTGAAGGGGATAATTTAAAGTAATACAGGTACAGGTCAATTCCTATCCCAATTTCATAGTAGTAGCTGCTGGTGGTCATCCTAAACTGGCCGGCACTGTTATCATCGGGATTCTTTTCATTGCTGGAGAGGTTGAGCGAAGTAGAAAGGCCACCCACCACAAAAGGTTTAAAGTTGTTCAACCTGTCAGCAGAAAACTTCAGTAACAACGGGATATGAACATAGGTGGAGTTCATCTCGCGATAGGTGTTGGGGTCAGCTTTGGTGACCTGGAAGCCTCTCGTGTTAAAACTCACCCCTGGTTCTAATCGCAGATCCAGGTTGTTGCTTAGTTTAAGATTTCCGACAAGCCCAACATTAAATCCAATATGTTTTTCTACAACTATATCTTTTCCTATGAGAGGACTTGGATTGTATGTTTTATATCTAAACTTAAAATCATAAGCTGTTAAACCCCAGGAAATATCCCCAGGACCACCTTTGCATGTCAAAATTTTCGTTGTTCAGGATTTTTTCCCCGGAAAACAACTGCGCCTGGGAGGCCTGCACAAAGAATATAAAAAATAGGAACGCAAAGATTTTCTTCATTACTGCTTATAGTTTTAGGAAGCCAGAGACTCCATTTTTTTATTTGGAGGCGGTGTAGATGGTGGCTACTCCAAAAGTCTGGGGCTTGTCTTCCACACTTATAAACCCGATTTTCTTTAAAATATTGTTGAAAGCTGTACCGTAAGGAAAAGCGGCAGCACTCTTACTGAGGTAGGAGTAGGCTTCCTGATCTTTCGAAAAGATCTTTCCGATGAGAGGAAGTAGGAAATTTGAGTACATTCGGTAGCCTTGTTTGTAGGGAGCTTTGGTGGGTACCGAGGTTTCGAGCACCACAAAAATACCCCCAGGTTTCAAAACCCGGTAAATTTCAGAGAGTCCTTTTTCCAGATCTTCAAAATTTCGCACTCCGAAAGCCACGGTAATGGCATCGAAAGAATTTTCCTCAAAAGGAAGTTCTTCAGAATCTCCCTGGACCATCTCGATCTTTTCCTGCAGGTCTCTGGCCGCGATCTTTTTACGTCCAACGCTCAGCATTCCTTCAGAAAGATCCAATCCCACAATTCTTGAGGCCCGGGTAGGAACCATTTGTATTGCCAGATCTCCCGTGCCTGTAGCGATGTCCAGAACGCTATCGGGATTAGTGGCCTTTACCATGGCCACGACCTTCTTTCTCCATTTCACATCTGTTCCAAAGGAGATCACGCGATTCAAGCCGTCATAGTTGCCCGAAATATTATCGAACATTTGCTCAACCTGCTTCTTTTTGTTGAGTTTGGAATCTTTATAAGGAGTTACCTTTTTGGACATATTCTGGAATTTGCCCCAAAGATACACGATATGTAATAACTGGCTTTTATAGTTCGGAAAATTTGTGCCGGAATAAAAATAGAAATTAAGGAAGCCTTGGAATTTCGTCTCCTAAAATAAACAACCGGCTTGAAATGTTCAGGCCGGTTGTTGAAATTATAAGCTTTTAAGGCAGCTTATGAAACAGCTTTCTTTATTCTTTTTAGAGCTTCCTCGATCTGAGATTCACTGGCAGCGTAGGAAATCCTGATACAATCGGGATTTCCGAAAGCGTCACCGGTAACAGTTGCCACAAGAGCTTCTTCCAGCAGAAACATCGAAAAATCGGTAGCGTTTTCTATCTTATGGCCCTTAATGGTTTTTCCGAAGAAATGAGAAATATTCGGAAATACATAAAAAGCGCCCTGAGGTTCAGTAGTCACGAAACCATCAATATCATCCAGAAGATCCAGGATCAGTTTTCTTCTTTTTCTGAAGGTATCAACCATATAGCTGATCTTGCTTACCGGCGCTTCCAAAGCAGTAATAGTTGCCCTTTGGGCGATACAGTTGGCTCCACTGGTAATCTGGCCCTGAATTTTATTGCAGGCACGGGCGATCCAGGCCGGTGCGCCAATGTATCCAATACGCCATCCGGTCATTGCAAAGGCTTTGGATACTCCGTTTACCGTAACCACTCTGTCATACATATCTTCAAACTGAGCCATAGAGGCGTGGTCTCCCACAAAATTGATATGCTCATAAATTTCGTCGCTTAATATGATAATATCAGGATGTTTAGCCAGCACATCAGCAAGAGCACGAAGTTCTTCCTTACTGTACAGCATTCCGCTGGGGTTGCAGGGAGAGCTGTACCAGATCATTTTCGTCTTTGGCGTAATTGCTTTTTCAAGTTCTTCCGGAGTGATCTTGAAATCATTTTCAACGGTAGTAGGCATTTCCACAGGAACGCCTTCGGCTAATTTTACAATTTCGGCATAACTCACCCAATAAGGACAGGGCAGGAGTACTTCATCCCCAGGATTGAGCATGACCATGGCAACATTGGCCAAAGACTGCTTGGCACCTGTAGAGACAACGATCTGGGACCTGTCATAGGTAAGGTCATTATCCCGTTTGAATTTATTGATTATAGCGTCTTTTAATTCCACATAACCGTCTACAGGCGTGTAGGAATTGTAATTTTCATTGATAGCCGTAATGGCAGCCTCTTTGATGAAGTCGGGGGTGTTGAAGTCGGGTTCTCCCAGGCTCAGGCCTATGATGTCTTTCCCTTCGGCCCTAAGTTCACGCGCTTTTGCAGCCATTGCCAAAGTTTGGGAAGTTGACAGGTTGTTAATTCGATCGGATAATTTGTGTTCCATTCTTTTCTCTAAGTGGTTAATTAATAAAATCAGGATGAAATTGCAGGCTTGGCACCCATTTCTTTCAGAAATTTAAAATGGGCTCTTATTGCTGCGCGTGTGGTTTTGTATTCGTGGTAAGGCAGGTTGCATTCCATAGCGGTTTGCCTCACGATCTTTGATATTTTTGAATAATGAACATGGCTGATATTAGGAAAAATATGGTGCTCTACCTGATGGTTGAGTCCGCCCGTAAGCCAGTTCACGATCTTATTTTTGGTAGCGAAATTCACTGTAGTGAAAAGCTGATGAATGGCCCAGGTATTTTTCATGGAGCCGGTTTCATCGGGCAAAGGCATTTCGGTTTCTTCAACAACGTGAGCCAGCTGAAAAACCATGCTCAGGATGAGTCCGGCCGTATAGTGCATCACGAAAAAACCTATCAGAATTTTCCACCAGGCGATGGAAAGGATCAACATCGGGATCACGATCCAGATGGCTACATATATGAGTTTGGTTACCGCAATGATACTCCACTGCGTCGTGGCCTTCGGAAGTTTTCCATAAGCGAGTTTTTTCTTCAAATAGCGTTTGGTTTGCTTAAAATCTACGGTGAGAGCCCAGTTAAAAGTGAGCAATCCGTAGAGAAGAACAGAATAATAATGCTGAAATCTGTGGAACCTTCTCCATTCGGCATGTTCTGAAAAACGTATGATCCTTCCGGCATCCAGATCTTCGTCATGGCCGTGAATGTTGGTATAGGTATGGTGAAGCACATTGTGCTGCACCTGCCAGTTGTAAACATTTCCGGCTAGAACATAGATGGTTCCTCCCATGAATTTATTCACCCACTTTTTTGAGGAATAGGCTCCGTGATTACCGTCGTGCATGATGTTCATACCTACGCCGGCCATTCCGGCGCCCATCACGACGGTAAGAAGAAGCATCCACCATTGGGAAATATCCAGGGTGAGGATTAAAAAATAAGGAGTAAGGAAAAGAGAGAACATCACAATAGCTTTCAAATGTAATTTCCAGTTTCCGGTTTTTTTCAGATTGTTTTCCTTAAAATAGGTGTTTACACGCTTATTCAGCGTCCTGAAAAATTTGGAAGAATCTATTCTTGAGAACCTTATGTGTGTCTGGTTGCCGTCCATTTTTATTTTTTGAATCCTCAAAGGTAAAATATTATATCCTCTGAAGGAATTATAAGTGCAAAATTTACGCCCCGATTTGATTACTTTTGCGTTAAAAATTAGGATTTTGGAATTAATAAAGAAGTATTTTCCCGATTTAACTGCCGATCAGTTAAAGAAATTCGGCCAGCTCGAAGAACTTTACAAGGACTGGAACCTGAAGATCAATGTGGTTTCCCGAAAAGATATTGATGAACTGTACCTTCGGCATGTACTGCATTCCCTCGGAATAGCTAAAGTGCAGGCTTTCCTTCCTGAAGCGAAGATTCTGGACGTAGGAACCGGCGGTGGATTTCCGGGTATTCCTCTAGCAATCCTTTTCCCTGAAACCAGTTTTCATCTTGTAGATTCCATCGGAAAAAAGATTAAAGTGGTGGAAGAAGTAGTAGCCGGCCTCGATTTGAAAAACGTGCAGGCTACCAACTCACGCGTGGAAGAGATCGGTGGAAACTTCGATTTTATAGTGAGTCGTGCCGTAGCCGCTATGCCAACTTTTGTGCACTGGACCAGGGGGAAGATCGCGAAAAAAAGCAGGCATGACCTGAAAAACGGGATTCTCTACCTGAAGGGAGGTGATCTTTCTGAAGAATTGCAGGATTATAAAACTGCCAGTATTTATCCATTATCAGATTATTTTGAAGAAGATTTTTTCGAGACCAAAAAGGTGGTGCATCTTCCGTTAAAATATAAAGGTTAAAATGGCCAATTTGAGCCCAGGTTCAATGGCTTCCGATTTAATACAAATACAACAAAGCTTTAATGGGTGTTTAACTGAAATTGGCAGAGGTTATCTTTAGTTTTAAAGAAACCAATAAAAATATCAGTTATGAAAAATTTGAAAGATTTATTCGAACATCAGTTAAAAGACCTCTACAGCGCCGAAACCCAAACATAGCCGAAAAATTGGCCAAAACGCTTAAGGAGGAATACAGCGCCGATGACAAACTCAATAAGCTGGCCGAAAACAGAATCAATGAGGAGGCTAAGTAATTATTAGGATAGCCAGAACCAAAGAAGAAGAGGCTGTCTCAAAAGTAGAAGAAACGTCATCCTGAATTTATTTCAGGATCTTAATGACTTGATCATCAGTATCATTTAGAATCTGAAACAAGTTCAGCTTGACGAAAATATCACTATTGAGACAGCCTCTTTTTTGCGTCTTATCTTCTTACAATGATCTTCTTCGAAACCGATTCACCTTTTGAATATACCTTGATAATATAAATGGCACTACTCAATGGTTTTTTCAAATCGAGCAGAAGGCTTTTCTTTGTAGCTACATCGGAAAAAGTTTCTACTAATTGACCAGCTATGCTATAAATGGAAATTTTCTCGACAGGAAGAAGTTCCGGATTGTCCAGTTTTATCTGATGTTTTTTATCCGCATAGGAAACATCAAGGCTGTTGGAGGTAATTCCCGGTTGCTGTTTCACAATACTTTCATCATTAAAGACAAGATCATAGCGTTTATGGTAACCGGCTTCCAGTTCGGCCTGGTAAGAGGATTTTCTCAGGTCATAATAACTGCTGTCTGAATTATCCCGTAGGTAGATATTCATCTCTGCGGGTATATTTTCCAGCTCGGCAATCTTGATCTCTATCATTCCTTTCTCGCTGGTCAATATCCCGATGGGAAGAACCTGGTCAATATTGAAGTTGGATACCCCTTGTATAACAAATTCTCCGTCTCCAATTAACCAGAACATATCTTCATCGGTATTGTCCAATAGAGGGGCATCATATCCAAGATCATAACCATTCGAGGCATTGGCATCGGCAGTTACCAGCAGTTCCCGGTCATAGCCGGTAGGGGAATGAAAGTCCAGTCTGATTTTGTACCTGTTGTCCTTATGGTACTTATTCTCGGTATTATTCGTTTTCTTGTTGCGAACAATGGGTTTTAGAAATTGTATATCATCTGGATTCTTTTCGGAAACATATACCCGGTACTTGTTCTTGAAGGTGATGTCTCCACCCTGGATATTTTCCGTTTCTGATTCCCAGCCGTCTGTGGCCGTGTTAATAAAGAATGCCTGTCCTACAGGGATATACCGTCCGGGCGCTTTGGAGCCTTCCTCATTGGTAGAGTTATTAATCCGGTCGTCGGTCGCGATAGCCCTTACGCCTCCGGACAAGTTGTACATGGCGTAGCCGCCAACGTAGCGCTGCAGGTAATGTGTATGTCCGGAGAAATGATCCCAATAATAAATGGTTCCGTTAAAGACATTCATCCCCTCACTATTTGTTCCTCCGTTTACAGCACTTGCAGACAGATGATCCAGAATGAATGCATCGGCACTAATGGCTGATGGATAGGGATTTCCAATTAGGTAATTTTGATCTACTCCAATGTCTTCAAGAGTGATGGTTCCGTTATTCGGGAATCCTTTGAAGGTGTAGTTCTGAGGATCGTAAATTTCTGCATTTCCTGAAGTTCCTTTCATTGTATAGCCTTCTCCAATCAACAAATCGGTATGACTACCTATCTGCTCCCAGTCACTGTATTCATCAGCCTTCTTTTTTCTGAAGGTATTGATCCAGTAATCGCTGATCTTGATAGGATTTTGCTTCGGACCATCTGCCCACCAATATTGTCCATTAAAATCAATAGTTTCCCATTGGCCGGTACCTATTGTTGATCCATCGAACATCACTTCAGCAACTTTGTAATGGAGGTCTCCGGAAGATGGGATCACCGGCGAACTCCAGTAATTGTAGTTGAAGCTGCTGGCCGTTCCCTGCTGATCTATTTCAATGTGGCCGCTACCTTCTGCGATGCTTCCGGTGGACTGGATTAGCTGAGAGTCTCCATCAAGATCAATTACTCCATTGGCGCCATCGAGACCCAGGTAATGTGTGATGGTCAGGCTATTGCCAGTGCTGTTATTATCGCCTCCCATTTTAAGGGTGCCATTGTTCGTAAGAAGCCCAAGAAGCTCGATACTCTTTGAATTATCGGAAGTACCTGCATTTTTCACGGTATTACCCTTGAGATCTACAATGTTCCAATCTATTTTTTCGCCGTTAATTCCGGTGCTATTGGGGGAATTCCAGACATTTCTATTTTCTATAGGTTGTGAAAAGTCAACATTACCAAATTTTACAGGATAGTTATTAGCAGGTAGCTGCCAGGTGGATTTGTCGAACCAATTTCCACTGTTTGTAAAAAGGGTGTAGGGCAGCGGAGCGGTATTTTCCTGCATCTTCTCAATGTTCTTGAGAAGCCCGTCCGCTTTTGCTCCTTCAGAACCAAGATTTGTAGTGTATCCTGAGGTGATCAGGTCTTCTTTTGCGAGGAGTTGATAGTATCCCAGGAGTTTACTAAAGGAGGGCAGAGTGGGAGCATTAGTGATATTCATACTTTTCTTTAAAACTTCCCCGTCTACTATAGAACCACTTTCTTTAAGTCGCTGGTTCATAAAGAATCTGATTTGATCGGTGGAAATCGCACCTTCCCAAATCCTTACTTCTTCGATAAAACCATTAAAATGATCTTTGGTCTTTTGCGTAGTACCCGTGGAGTGTGCTGCTCCAATTAAATAAGAAGAATCTGAATTACCTGTGCCGCCAGGGATATTATTCGTGTTGGTCTGGATCTTAATGCCGTCAACATAAAGTTCAACTGCTGAGCCGGTATATACGCCTGCCAAATGGTACCATCTCTTATTGCTGATTGTATCGGTTGAAACCACACTTTTATTTCTAACGCGGAAAGTAGGGAATCCATTGTTCAGGATGAGGTCATATCCTATACTAAGGTCATCGGGCAATCTCTTGGATAGGATGGTTCTTATACCATCTGTAGAATTAGGCTTTACCCAGGCTTCTACTGAGAATGCCTTTTGCCCCATGTCAAAAGTATCTCCCAGGTCGATGTAATCATCTATTCCATCAAAATTCAGTTTGCTGCAATCTTCGGGAAAAATGACCTGAAGATCTTTAGAAACTATACAAGAGGGATTTGCCAAAGAAGTAACTGACCAGGTAAGCTTGTATTTTTTACCTGCTTCGCCGTAAAACACAGTACTGCTGGAAGTTGCATTGGCAAAACTACCGCTTCCTCCGTTAGAAGATGAATAAGACCATTCCCCTGTACCAATATCCGCTGGTACTGATGCTGCATTCAACGCTACTGCAGTTGTACCACACTTACTCAGGTCTCCCACCTCCCCGGGGTAAATCTCTGGAGGAGTAAGGGTAGTAAAAGATTTTACTTCGGCATTACAGCCTTCTCCTGAACTTACAAGGAAGGTATAAGCAGTAGCTCCCTCTAAACCTTTTATAACAAATCTCTGATTATCTATTTCATAAGTAATATTGGTCTCATCAAGATTGACATTGTTTCCATTGGAATCTAAAATTTCTATCTGATAGGGTATATTATTACTATCAACACTTTCTCCAGCATACAAACCACCACTCACAGGAATGGCAATTACAGCGCCGTTGGGTGAAAAACAGGAAGCTTCTTCCAATTGCACCGGTTGTCCTACAACTAATTGTGCCGGTTGTATGATGAGCGTCTCCGCGCTCACAGGGCAACCTTTAGCATCTGTCACCTCCAGGGAATAAGTGCCGGCTATTAAACCGGTGGCTGTCTGGCCGGTCTGGCCATCACTCCATTCATAAGTAAAGGGCGGGGTGCCAGTATTTTCAGCAATCTCGGCTTCTATTTTTCCATTATTCCCATTAAAACAGCTGACATCTGTTGGAACTAAATTTACTTCAGGACTAATATTAAACTTGATGTGGATGGTATCGCTTACTGTCTCACAAACAGCACCTGAATCCGGATTAGAAGTCAGGATAAGACTAATTTCTCCCGTTTTTATTTCGTCTGGAGAAGGTGTATATGTAGTATGGATTTCATTTGGATTCGTAAACCCGCTATTGTCTCCATTTTCAGTGCTCCATATTCCTGAAGTTATGGTAGGATGAGAAATAGAAGCTTCGGAAAGGTCGATTACAGGGGAAGCGGAACAGACTTCCATGTCTTCACCGGCATCTACAATGGCTTTTTTAATGATTTCTACAGAAGTATTTTTCGAATCCAGATTACAGCCGTAAAAGTCCGTTATTTGAAGGGAGTATTGCCCCGACATTTGAGCGGTGGCGTGTGGAATTCTAATAGTATCAGCAGCTGTTCTCTCTTCCTCAGAAGTGATAGTTTTTATCCTATTGAAGCCATTTGGTCCCGTCCATTCATAAGTAATTGGCAACCGACCACCTTCTAAGTTGGCACTTAACTCCAGGGTTTGATCCTCGCAGAGAGGACCATTGTTTCCAGGTGAGAATTCAAAATCAAAAGACCGAAATGCAGAAAAAGAAATATCATCTATTCCGAAGTCATTACCGCCCGCAGTAGGATTTTCATTTATAATCCTAAGATATACCTGGGTATTGTCTCCAGAATTCCACAGTTGAGGATTATAAAAATTTATCCAATGTCCAACCTGCTCATTAGTTAGATCTCCAAGCGTACTAGAAACTAAAGGAGTGCTATTCCCTGGTACGAGGACTTGTATCCTAAGCCTTGCTGGACTTGATGGATTAACGTTCGCTGTCCAGGCGCTGAAATAATAATCTGTGTTGGGTATTATATCTATTGGATTAGATTTCCAAACAATATTACCAATGGATCTGTCTCCATTTACAATCATGAAATTACCTCTTCCTCCATGTCCCAGACCTTCGAAATTCGAATGGTATTCGTAAGCATCTTCATCTATTGCGTATGTTCCTTCAGGCCACATTTCATCTCTGCGGTTCGGGTCATTAGTAACAAAATAGTAGGCTGTACTAAAATCACTTGTTTTTCCTTGTTCAAAATCTCCATTGGTAATTAAGTTTTCATTAGGAGTTACAGAGGTTGATGCGGCACAACCATCTTTGGTAACATAGAGAGTGTATGTCTGGGCCAGAGAAACCTGCAATGATTCCTCAGTGGATATAGTTTGTCCTGAAGCAACCCACCTATAGGAGTCGTAGGTTCTATCGGCAGATAAAAGCACTTGGTTTGTTTGATCAAGAGAACAGTAATTAGCTATAATTTTAGGTTGCAATGGATCTTTTACGCGTACTTCTACAGTACCCACTCCGGGACATTCAATATCAGGATCGGTGTAGGTGGCGGTAAATGTTGTTGTCCTGGAAACAGAAATATTTGGAGGGTTAGGATCATTAGAAGTCCATTCCGGGTTAGTGGAGGAGGTCCATGTAACATCGGGGATTGTTGACCCCTCCCCGTTGAGTTTCACATTGTCTATGGCCCACCAGTAGCCCCAATTAGCAGTATATTTAAAGCGGAGGTATAAATTTTCTTTTCCAGTCCATCCAGCTAAATCGACGTGGACTATTCCTCTACTATCGTCAGTTGGAGTAGCATAAACTCTTTCCCAGTTTTGAGTGTCCGTAGAAACTTCTACTATTCCTTTACTGGAGTAATGTAAATAGTCTTGCCAAAATGTCAGTTCTAAGCTTGTATATCCGACGGTGTTTATGCTGTTTTTGTACTGTAAAATCGTTTCTGTATATGAGGATTGTCCCTGAGCGTCGCTGTTGGAAAGAAAGAATTGACTCCCATCATCAGAGCTTATATTATAATTATATCCTGGGGTATAGTTATTAGGTCTTAATGTCCAGATTGGGGCCGACGTATTTCCATTGCTAGAGTTATTAATTTTATTCCAATTGCCGGAAGATCCATTGAAATTTTCATCTAATAAAACTGGCTCTACAGCTTGGTCACCTTTAAATGTAGACGTTAAATCTATGGTTTCTCCAGCACAAATATCATTTTCTGAAACAGCTACAGTAACTTTCGGGCCCGACAAAAGTGAAAAACTTACATTTTCTTCAACAGAACATCCTTTTTCTGACACAAGGGTAATAAAATAAGTTACTCCTATTTCCCCGCCGGTGTCATTATAGAGGATTTCATCTATGGTTCCTGAGCCAGAAGACGCCGGGTTTCCTTCAAAGGCATTTCTGCGCCAGGTGATTGTTGTGTTAGGTAAATTGCTTTGTGGTGTGTAATCTATACTACTTCCATTACATATATCGCTTAATGGCTCCTGAATCAATTGAGGTTCCGGGGAAATAATTACTTGAACAGGTATGTTGTTGGTGCAACCATTATATTCAAGCGTGAAAATATAGGTGGCGGTAATAGAAGAACTCGTTCTGTTAACTAATAATTCATTGGGATTGATATTGTTTCTATCCGAGGAATTGGTTGCCGAATTCCCTCCTACAGCTTCCCTTGACCAGCTAATCGTAGTCTCCGGTAAGTTGCTTTCGGGTAAGAAGTCAAATGCTGAACCACTACAGATTTCTGAAGGAGCTTCATTAAGATTAGTAATTATTGGCAAGATACGATCGACAACCACTTCCTTTACGACCGAACAGCCGGCATCACTTGTGCCCTTGATATAGCAGGTTCCTAGCCCAACATCAGTGGGATTGGAAAGAGGAATAGTAGTTTGGGCATCTTCCCAATAGGTGTAGGTGAGGCTAGAATTATTTTTAATCGAAGGGTCGGTAAGATCTATAGCTTTTAAGCATTCAGGTAGTGTGACCTCGAAAGAAGGAGTAGGATTCACTGTAACCTTGACAGGAATTGTAGTTCCCGGACAAGCTTCTGCTTGCGGGGTAACCTTGTAGGTGACTATTTGAGCCTCTGAAGTATTATTGATAAGTTCCTGGGTTATCGCATTACCTGGTTCGGTACTGTCTCCTGCGCCTTCTATCCCCGCCGGAGCCTCTACGGTCCAGTTGAATTCTGTATTTTCTACAGGACTCGTTAGTGTAATATCTGTAACCTCTCCGGAGCAGATATTTTTGGTGAAGGAGGCGTTGGCAATGGGGCTGGGTTTTATCGTAACAGGGATTATCACTGGTTCACCTGAACAGCCATTAGCTTTTGGAGTTATGGTGATATTTTTAGTGATTGCAGTAATACCGTTATTTACTGGTGTAAATGAAGGAATTTCTGTTACTCCCGATTTATTTGAAATTCCTATTGAAGAGCCTCCTGTGATATCGTAGGTGATTATGCCGGAAGGGATTTCGTTCTGAAAACTAATAGGATCCTTAGCAATCCCGTTACAGAAAGTGAAATCATTTTGGTTGAATTCGAACCTGGGGCGTGGATTAATGATAATCTCAAAAGTTTCTGCGGGGCCCGTACAATCTTTTTGCGGGGTTACCGTAACAGTGGTGGAAATGCTTGCTCCAATTTCCGTATCGTAGTTAATTCCTGTTATATTTCCTCTGGTATTTGTGCTAAGCTGAATTTGGGGATTAGAACTCTCCACAGTGTATTTTGTAGCTTGTACGCTAGGGATAAAGTTGCTAAAACTTATTTCTTCTCCCGAACATAAGGTAATATCTTCGGGTTTAGTAATAGTTGGAGTGGGGTTAATTGTTATTGAGAACTCTAGTGGCTCTCCTTCACAGTCATTTCCAAAGGGAATTACGTTAAAAACGGCTTCTATAGGCTCACTGGTGTTATTTTTTGCTGTGAATTGGGGGATGTTTCCGTTGCCACTGGCAGGGAGACCAATATTAATGCTACTTCCGTTTAAATCATTGTAAGACCATTCATAGTGTTTGTTTTCAAGCTGGTTTCCAGTGAATTCATCAAATTTAATAACATCTGTATTACAAAAAGCCATATTATTGGCAATTTCATTCTCAATTTTTGGAGTATCCACCGTGGGCTCTGGAATTAGGACTTTCTGTTCAGCAGTGGTGCTGTTATTTGCATCATCAGTGAAGGTCCAAATAATGGTATACTCTCCAAAACCTTCGTAAATTAAAGGATCTGTTGTTGTGCCGGTTATTTCTGCTGAACAATTATCAGTTGTAGTTGGGAATTCCGTAATTTCTTTTCCGCAACTCCAATCTTCGATATTGGGAAGGGTTGGCTTGATGGGATCAGTGGTATCTTCAACAGTTATTTTTTGAGTGACACTAATGGAATTCCCTGATTCATCGGTGACGCTGTAGGTCCTTGTAATGACTTCAGGATTAAACTTTCCGTCACTTGAATCTGAAACAAAAGCTACTGTTGGATTGGAAGTGCAGTTGTCTGCTTCGTCGGTGACTACTGAAATATCGGCTGCAGGAACGTCGGCTTTACATTGTACAGTTACTGCAGCAGGGTTACTGGCCGTAGGATCAGTGGTATCTTCAACAGTTATTTTTTGAGTGACACTAATGGAATTCCCTGATTCATCGGTGACGCTGTAGGTCCTTGTAATGACTTCAGGATTAAACTTTCCGTCACTTGAATCTGAAACAAAAGCTACTGTTGGATTGGAAGTGCAGTTGTCTGCTTCGTCGGTGACTACTGAAATATCGGCTGCAGGAACGTCGGCTTTACATTGTACAGTTACTGCAGCAGGGTTACTGGCCGTAGGATCAGTGGTATCTTCAACAGTTATTTTTTGAGTGACATTAATGGAATTCCCTGATTCATCGGTGACGCTGTAGGTCCTTGTAATGACTTCAGGATTAAACTTTCCGTCACTTGAATCTGAAACAAAAGCTACTGTTGGATTGGAAGTGCAGTTGTCTGCTTCGTCGGTGACTACTGAAATATCGGCTGCAGGAACGTCGGCTTTACATTGTACAGTTACTGCAGCAGGGTTACTGGCCGTAGGATCAGTGGTATCTTCAACAGTTATTTTTTGAGTGACATTAATGGAATTCCCTGATTCATCGGTGACGCTGTAGGTCCTTGTAATGACTTCAGGATTAAATTTTCCATCACTAACATCAGAAACAAAAACTACGGTTGGATTGGAAGTGCAGTTGTCGGCTTTATCGGTGACTACTGAAATGTCAGCAGCAGGGACATCGGCTTTACATTGTACGGTTACAGGAGCAGGGTTACTGGCCGTAGGGTATTCATTGTCTTTGACAGTGACATCAAAAGAGCAGGTAGCGGTGTTGTTGGAAGCATCGGTTACAGTCCAAACCACTGTCGTATTTCCCTTCGGAAAAACGGCACCTGCAAGGGAAGTTGAATTATTGTAGTCGTTTTTTACAGTAGCGCCGGAACAGTTGTCACTAATGGAAGGTGGGTCAAATTCACTTCCTTGAACGGTATAGTCACAAGAACCGCTGTCAGTGTCTTTCGTTTGCTTTGCGATACAGCTGATGGTTGGATCTTCATTATCTTCTACTGTAACAATGGCTGTATCGGTATTGGTGTTTCCATTGTTGTCTTCTACGGTCAGGGTCACCGTGTTGGCTCCTATATTAGAACAATCAAAATTAGTGTTTGAGAGTTGCATCGAAGCAATTCCGCAGGCGTCATTGGATCCGTTATCAATATCGGCAGCTGTGATATCAGCTTTCCCGGTGGTATCCAATTGAACGGTGATGTTTTTTGCAATAGCTGCTGGAGCTACATTATCTTCTACAGTAACCGTGGCTGTATCGGTATTGGTGTTTCCATTATTGTCTTCTACGGTCAGGGTCACCGTGTTGGTTCCTATATTAGAACAATCAAAAGTTGTCTGACTGGTGTTATAAGTCAAGCTCGCTCCAGTAGAACTTGAAGAGCCATTGTCAACTGCATCATCAGAAATTGAAGCATGCCCAGAAACGTCCAATTGCACCGTGATGTTTTTAGTCATCACAGTGATTGTTCCGGTGAATGAAGAAGAGGAGGCTAAAGGACTTTTTCTATTTTTTGCGTTTATAATTCCATTCATCAACAATTCAGCTGAAGAGCTGTCAATGAAGGAGGATGAAATGATTCCACCAATCAGGAAAAGAATGATAACAAATAATCTCTTAAAAATTGGACGGGGGGTAATTTTTCCCATAGGCGTTTGGTTACAAAACGGGGATAAAATTACATATAAAATCGGAAGAAGAACAATCTTTGATGAGAAATGTAAGGCTTAAGTAGCTAAAATACAGGGTAAAAGGCGATTCTGGTCTCTTTTTCCCTGTATTTTGTAGGAAAATAACTTCAACTAATATTTATTTCATAATAAATTTCTTATTGCCATTTCCTTTGACTGTGATTATCTTAACAATGTAAATGCTTGTTCTAACCTGAGACATAGGCAGGGTGAATTTCTCAGAAGTTGGTATTTCATCGAATTCATGAATCTTTCTACCGGTAAGATCGAAGACCATTACTTTGGAGATCTCTACAAGATCAGGGATTGCTGACCTGAATTTCCCGTCTCTCTGTGATCGTAGCTTACATTTATGGTCTCAAGCCCGGCGTCAGGATCTGGAGGAGTAACTTTGTCTTCTTTCTTAAAGACAATCTCAAATCGGTCATGAGTAATGCCAATTTTGGCTGTGCCGTCATAAGCCGTTTCCCTAAGATTGTGGATGCTATCCAGTAGTTTGTCTTTGATATATACCGGTTTGTCGGCAGGGAAGTTTTCAAGCGAATCTATCTGAATCTTGAAATAGCCACCTTCTGCAACCTGGATCCCTAGTGGCAAGACTCTGTCTTCGTTGAAATCAGGCACGCCTTGAATAACCACTCTTCTCGAGTTTATGAGCCAGTACATATCCTCATCGTTATATTCGATCAATGGAGCATCATAACCAAGATCAAAACCAGAAGTAGTATGTTCATCTTTAGTCACGAGGATCTGACGGTGATAACCTGTGGGAGAATGGAATTTCAACCTGATCTTCTCTCTCTGGTCTTTCTCTACGGTTTTGTTTTGGCCTTTTTGTCGCTCTTTAGGTTTCAGGAATAGAGATTCTCCTTTAGATTCCCGGGCATAAACCCTCTGGGAATTCTTAAATACAAAATCTCCTCCCGGAATGCTTATTGAGGACACGTCATCTTCGGTAGGTTCATCTATAGCTGTACTGAGGAAAAATCCTTGGGCGACAGGGACATATTTAGTTGGAAGGACACCGGTATTTTTGTCTCCTGTATTGTTAATCCTTTCATCAATGGAAACGGCAGGAGTTGCACCCGATAAATTAAGAATTGCGTAGCCGCCAATATATCTTTTGAGGTAATGGGTGTGGCCGGCAAAATGATCCCAGAAATAAACTGCTCCATTGAAGACATACTGACTGCTGGAATTTTGCAGGTTATCTTCTATGAATTGTTCGGCGTCTAAAGCCGAAGGATAAGGGTTGCCAACAAGGTAATTCTGGTCGGAACCAATATGCAGGCTGATATCTCCGTTGTGAGGTTTTCCTCTGAAAGTATAATTTTGCCGGTCTTTAATGGCGGCCGAGCCGGAAGTTCCTTTCATGGTAAAGCCTTCCCCTGTTTTTAATTTGCCGTTTTCATGGATCGAATCCCATTCCGGATAAGAATCGGCGGTTGCGGCAGCAAAGCTGTAGAGCCAGAAAGTACTGATGGTGATAGGCTTTGTTCTGTTGGCTCCGTCTGCCGCCCAGTATGTCGGTTTGAAGGTGATGGTCGCAGGATTCTGGGAATCTGTACCATCCATCAGGATTCCTTTGATGGTATAGAAAGCATTGTTTTCTCCTGCCCCCTGAATACTCACCGGCGAACTCCAATAATTGTAGTTGAAGCTACTTTGGGTACCCTGTTGATCTCTTTCCAGGTAACCCACACTTGCCTCCTCCAAAATACTTTCTTCATCCTGTAGAAGCTGAGATTCGCCAACAAGATCAATAATTCCGTCCAATCTCAGGTAGTGTGTTACTCTCAGGAATTGTCCGCTGTTGTTCTCATCCTGAGGTCCGTTAGGCTCGACCATACTAAGCACTCCTGCTTCAGATTTAAGCCCCAGCACGGTAATGTCTTTGGCCTGCGACGTGATATTGTGCAAAGTTCTGACAATATTCCATTCTATGGGATCGCCGTTTATTCCTGTTGAATTTGGAATATCCCAAACCTCAGGACGCAACCAGGTACTGCGTTCAGTCCATTTTCCATCCTGACCAGAAATATATGGAAGAGGAGCGGTGTTTTCCTGATCGGTGATCATATTGTGCAGCACGCCGGGTATGGCATTAGTTGCAAGATCGGGAGTAGTTCCTTTAGAAGGCATCAGAGAAGCGTCGAAGGTCACGAGGTTTTTAGGATCGGGATTGGCCGAAATCAGGCGGTAATAACCTGCCAGATCAGAATAGGTGAGCCCTTCCGGAACATCCATTGGTATTTGCTCACCCATCTGTGCTCCGTTGTTGATGAGGTGCTGATTCATCATAAACCGGAGTTGATCTTGAGTGATTTGTCTGTTCCATATCCTGACTTCTTCTATCCATCCTGAGAAATAATTTTCAGGTAGACCTGTGGAATTGTTCCATCTTGCACCAATCAGGGTTCTGTCTCCTCCTTTACCGGAACCTGCATTGCCCATCTCAATTCCGTCAACGTAAAGCTTTCCGCCCGAAACTGCAATGTGATACCATCGGGAATTTGTGCTAATTCCACCGGGAAGATCAGCCATTTTTATCTCGAAATTGGGCCCCGATATAATTGTTCCGGTGGAAGCCTCCGGCCGTATCCAGACTTCAATACTATAATTTCCCGGATATGAAGTGCCCAGATCAACATAGTCATCAATTCCGTCAAAATCCAGAGTAGTACAATCCAGGATCGGTACCTCAGCAGGATTTGTGGTAGGGGCACAGCCCGAATTTTCCACAATCTCACCTCTCAGACTCTCATCAAAATAATCTGAAGGATAAACTTCAGTAGGAACGAGTGTCCAGATGAAGGTGTAATTTCCGGAATTTTCGGTTGTAAACACTGCATCAGGATCATTAACTGGCTCCAGGTCGCTGTTGGAATCGAGGTTTGTAAGCTCATAAGTAGTCGGGTCGGCCTCACTTCCGTTCAGTTGGACTACCCATTTTCCCTGATATCCATCAGCTGTAGGATAGTTCTCAACGGTGCCGCCAAAAGCTCCTTCAGCTTCAGCATGCAAAGTTGCCTCATAACTTCCGCAGGTGCCACTTTCTGCTGTGGAGGTGGTAGTATATTGGTCAAAAACGAACACCCGAATGGTCTTGGAGTTTTCAATACTGCTACAGGTGTTTCCGTTGGAATCCAGGACTATTTTTGTCTTTACTTCAAAAGTATTCCAGCCGATCAATCTTGGTGTCCATTGTTCAGAATTATTGTCACCAATATATTCTCCGTCCGGAAAATTTTCAGGATCGCTATAGTCTCTCCATTCCAAAGAAATGTCTCGCGGCCCTTCAGGGACTTCTATGTTATCCACAGCCCAAACATCGCCGCGTCTAACGCCGATAAAGCTGAAACGTATTCTCAAGTTGCTATACCCAATGTAATCCCCAAGATCGATTGACATTTGATTGAGACCGGGTGTTCCATTACTAAAATGGTCCCGGTTGCCACTTTCTCCATTTGATTCTCCTTCTGATATAACTTCATAAAGAGTGTTATAGGAACTTCCGCCGTCATCTGATATTTCTACTTGTATCGTTGCGCCGGGAGTAAGGTTGTAAGCCTGGTCAAAAGTAAGGATAGCCTGATCCAGTCCACCCAGACTGAAGACAGGAGTTTCCATTCGGGAAGAATTATTTCCCTGGGTAATGGCAAAATGTTCGCTCTTGTCATTAGGATCGGCTGAAGAATTCCACCACTGCCCTGAGGCTGTATATGGTGATGTCAAATTCGCGGTAATAAACTTCCATTTTGGCTGGGTTCTAAGCCAATGATCGGGTTCGCCATTATCAGCGGCAGAGTCAAAGTCATTGCTTCCACCATCAAGATTGGTAAATCTCCACCCATGATTTTTGATGCCTGCATTCTGAAAGGCTCCTCCGTCAAATTTCCCGAATTCTTCTCCATATCCGGTGCTGGAACTCAGGGTGACCTCTTCCCCTTTGCACACTACTCTCGGAGTTACCTGTACAGGAGCGGGCTCGATATTGGAAGGGATGACAGTAATTATAGCAGTTTCACTATAAACATCACCTAAACAGGCACCACTACTTATCTGTACTCGGAAAACAGTGCTTTCTGAAATCTTTAAAGCTTCTATTTGATCTGCGGAAAGCTTATTCCCGGTAAAGTTTTCACTTCCGTCTTTAAGGATTGACCACGAGGAAGCCGAACTTGTCCGGTATTGCCAGGCGACAATGTTCCCTACTTCATCTGAAAGTGTTAGAGGATTAGCATATCCCGCTTCCGGATTCTGACAGATCATAAAAATCCTTCCCGTACTTCCGAAGCTAAGAACACCTCCTTCCGGAAGGGGATCAATGTGAATGGTTTCGGAATGAGAAACTTCTCCACAGCCATTTGCTGCAGGAATGGTATAGGTAATGGTGTGTTCCCCGGTAATATTATCACTTAACTGCCAGGTAATTTCACCGGTTGAAGTGTCGAGGTGAGCGTCCAGATTATCACTCGAGTAAGATCCTCCGGCATCCGGCATTGTTGTTATACTTGTGCTGAGCGTAGAAATACATAGTCCATTATCGGCAGTTACCCCTTCATAAGTGAAATCGGCAACAGGTAATTTGGTGATATTGATTACTGTATTAGCTGTAACCTGTTCGCAGCCGCTTGCAGCATCAATGGTATTGGTGACGGTATAGGTGCCTGGAGTAGTGGTGGCAAGATCAATTTCGCCGGTTGTCACATCTGCAAAAACCAATCCATCGGTGCTGGTAAAGCTTCCTGCCTGAGCGCCTTCCGCAAGGCTAACAATGGGATTTTCGCCATTGGAGCAATAGGGAGAGTTTTCATAGGTAAAATCAGCCACAGGAAGCGGGGTGATCGTTACCTTAGCAGGAGCTGTTACCTCGATACATCCCCCGGCAGCGGCTATAGTATTGGTAACTGTATACGTGCCAGGTTTACTTGCAGACATATCAATTTCTCCTGTGGTATTATCTGTGAAGACGAGATCGGGGGAGTCAGCAGTGAAAGTACCTGCTATCGCATCAGGAGCAAAAACCGGAGAGATGTTCTCTGAATTACTGCAGAAAGGGGAGCCTTCATAGCTAAAATCTGCCACAGGTTTTTCTCCAATAGTAAGATTGAAAGTTTGGGAAACTGCTTCGGTACAGGTAGCATTTGAAGGGGCTGTATAGGTGATAACGTAATCTCCTGGAGTACTTTCATCGGGAGCAATGGCTCCTGTATTGGTATTGAGATTAAGCCCTGTGGAAGGTTCTGCTGAAAAAGTTCCGCCCGCAAAGTCATATTCCCCGTCGATGCCTGGGCTCTTTATCTCCGTATCGGTTTCACAAAACTCCTCTGCTGTATAGGTGAAGGTAGTGATGACCGGCAGTGGTATGATGCTGATCTTTTTCGTTGCCACTGCTGCGGAACATGGCTGGTTCCCGTTGATCTCAAAGATAGCTGTGAGGGTGAATTCTATTTCCTGGTCATAGTCGGAAACATCGGCAGCATAAGTAGCGTCCAGGCTGTTCGCGTTAGATATAGTTCCGTTCCCGTTGGATGTGGTCCATTTCAGAGAGGAGTAATTTGAAGCTGAAGCATCCTCACCTCTTAAGGAAATGGCGGAATTTGTGCTGCAGGCGGTGAAATCGGCTCCGGCATCGGCAGTGGGTGCAGCATTAACAGTAATGCTCGCTGTCTGGGAATATCCTAAATCACAGGTATAGCCGTCAGGGCCATCAATAAGTACATCATAATCTCCAGCATCGGAGGCTGTAAGGTTGGTAATACTGAGATTTCCGGTGTTGGTTCCGGAGATATTTCCGCTATCTGAGAGCGGACTGCCGTCCTTTCTCCATTGATATTGCACGTCTCCTCCCGTTGCAGTGGCTGCAACGCTGAGGTTAAGTGTGCCGTCTTCGCAAAGATCCTGGCTCGTAGGCTGAGTATTGACTATGATATTCTCATCCACATTCAGACTAACCTCTTCAGATTTTACCGGGGTACAGGAATTTTCCCCGCTTACCACCACGTAATAGATACCGGCAGCAGCGGCGGTAGCGTTGTTGATCTTGAGAGTGGCAGCAGTACCTCCTGCAATGGCTGTGCCTGGCTCTGTGCCTTTATACCATTGATAAGTAAGATTATCGCCTGAAGCTTCAATATTAATCTGGGTGCTATTTGCAGTACAAACTGCAGCATTCAAAGGCTGGGTGGTGATTAATACTTCTTTGTTGATCGTAAGTATCATTGAATCACTGGTGGAGCCGCAGGAGCCTTCCGGATCTTCAGAGGTAAAGCTAAGGGTGACAGTTCCGCTAAAGGTATCATTGGCACTGGGAGTATAGATTGCGGAAGTGGAAGCTGCATTGTCAAAGCTTCCTGTTCCGCTGCTGCTCCAGGCACCTGCAGTTATTCCGCCTCCCAGAGTGGCCGAGATACCCGCGTCCCCATTGGAACATATTGTTTGATCTTCTCCGGCATCTACTGTAGGAGTTGGATTGACGGTGATGGTAAAGCTCTGCTCAGTTCCCTCACAATTATTGGCGGCAGGAGTGATGGTTATTGTTGCAATGATTAGCGAATCTGTGGTATTGCTTGCTGTAAAGGAAGATAGGTTTCCTGTTCCGGTTGCCGCAAGACCTATTTCCGGATGGTCATTGGTCCAGGAATAGGTGGTCCCCGAAACATTACCGGTGAAGCTCACTGCCGATACTGTTTCTCCGTTGCAAGCTTCCATGTTTTCAGGGGCTATAATGTTGGGCGTAGGATTAACGGTGATCGTAAAAGTCTGGGAAATACCTTCACATTCATTGGCAGTTGGAATTACTTCAATAGTAGCAGTAATTGGCGCGTTGGTAGTATTTGTGGCCGTAAAGGAGGGGATATCTCCTGTTCCGTTGCCCCCTAGTCCGATCGACGGGGTGTCATTTGTCCAGCTATAGCTGGTTGCGGCAACACTGCTTCCGGAAAAACTGGTAGTTGAAACCGATTCTCCATTGCAAATAATGATGTCTTCCGGCTTAGTGAGGTTGCTCGTAGGGTTCACAGTGATGCTGAAAGTCTGCGGAGTACCATCACAATTATTTGCGACCGGTGTAACCGTGATATTGGCAACCATGGGCTCACTGCTATTGTTTGTTGCATTAAAGGATGCAATCTTTCCTGTTCCGGAAGCTCCCAGGCCGATAGCAGGATTGTCGTTAGTCCATTTGTAGGTTTTTCCGGAGACGTTACTTCCGACAAAATCAACGGCTTCCACGGTTTCTGAATTACAAACAATCAAATCAGAAGGATCGGAAACAGTGGTGGTAGGATTTACTGTGATTTTGAAAGTTTGTGAAGTTCCCTCACAGCTGTTGGCAGTTGGCACCACCGTAATATTGGCGGTTATAGGTGAATTTGTCGAATTTTGAGCTGTAAAGGACGAAATATCTCCGGTACCCGAAGAGGCAAGACCAATTGCTGTATTATCGTTAGTCCAACTGTAGGTGGTGCCGGAAACATCACTTCCGGAGAAAGAAATATTTGCTATCTCTGAATTTGCACATGCAATGATATCGGAAGGTTGTGTAAAAGAAGGCAGGGGATTCACGGTCACCACTGCTGTTCCAGAGGCAGATTTTGTACAGGAAGGGGAACTGGTATACTTAATATCTACCAGCTCATAGGTAGTTGTGGCAGTCAATTCTCCCGTAGAGATGTTGGCAGTACCGCTATCGTCTATTTGGATTGTCTTTGTAGAGGCAGCATTGTTTCCATTTTTTTGGGTATAGGAAATCGTGGTGTTGGGAGTTGATGTAAATATGATATCTGTTGAAGTTCCGGAACATATAGAAGTGGTGCCATTTATACTTGCTGTTGGATCAGGCAGCACATAGATATTCATGTCATCACTTTTGGTTCCGTTACAACCCTGGACGTTCACATTGGTAGAAATTTTTACTATGAAGACATCACCAGCTTTAGCACTGCCGGGAAGGGTATAGGTGGCATTTAGATCTCCTTTCTGGTTGTTTGGAATGGTACCCACAGAATAGGACCAGTCCCATTTTCCTCCTTTTCCGGCAACAGCACCACTTACCGACCCTGCAAGTTGTACTGAAGTAGTTCCCAGACACACGTATTGATCAGGACCGGCATTTACTTCAGCAAAATCGGCAATGGTGATTTCCAGTTGAGAAGTAAGTTTACCGCAAGGGTTGGAAGTTTCCAATTTCAGAATGTTACTTCCACTTTTTGGAATATTGAATGAAACTACGATTGAATTTGTACCCTGCCCGGAATTGATCTTAAATCCTGAAGGCATGATCCAGTTGTAGGTCTGGACATTTGGATCTGGCGGTACAGAATAGGTTACTGTACCGTTGGCAGGACAAACTCCTGTGGGACCTTCAATTACAGGGACGGTTGATCCCAGAGAGGAATAAACCCTGTTAGTTATTGCATTACTGGTCGCTGTAAGCGCTGTGAGGCAGGCGGCATTTGAGGTCATTACCACTTCAACTTCCTGATCCCATTTGCAAGGGTGGAGGTGGTAAAGGTTGGACTGTTGGTTCCTGTGTTCGACCCATTTACTTTCCATTGATAGGAAGGCGAGTTTCCTCCATTGACTGGAGTTGCAGTAAAGGTAACCGAACTACCCGCACACAAATTGTTGTCTGCATCATTGGAACTAATCGTGACGGCCGGGGTCTCGATTGGATCTACCTGGGTGGTGATCTCATTACTTGTGGCTGTATTGGTGGTCACACAAGATTCGCTGCTGGTTAGAACAACACTTACTTTGTCTCCGTCTGTTAATCCAGAAGTAGTGTAATTGGCGGAATTAGAACCTACATTGCCTCCGTTGAGTTGCCATTGGTAGCTGGGAGAGGTTCCCTCGTTGATTGGACTGGCAGTGAAAATGGTCTCAGTTCCGTCACAAATGACGTTGTCATCGTCGCTGGAGCTAATGCTTACTGAAGGAGTTAATTGAGGGTTTACAGTAGTGGTGATGGAGTTGCTGGTTGCTGTGGCCGCAGTGACGCAGATTTCGCTGGAAGTAAGCATCACACTAACCACGTCGCCATCGCTGAGGCTTGAATTGCTGTAAGTTGCACTGCTTGATCCTACATCGCTTCCATTTCGTTTCCACTGATAGGAAGGAGAGCTGCCACCATTTGTTGGTGTAGCCGTAAAAGTGATTTCCGTTCCGTCGCAAATGGTATTATCGGTGGCATTCGATGAGATACTCACAGCGGGGGTAAGGTTCGCCGTGATATTTATTGTTCCTGTAAGGTCTTCGGAAGGGCCGCAGCTGCCGATGGCGTGAATGGAGTATTCAAAACTTCCTGATGAATTGGTTGAGCCGCTGATGGTATAGTTGCCATTGCTGAAATTACCCGTAATTCCTGCTGGTAAGCCGCTCGCACTGGCCCCGGTTCCGGTACCTCCAATGGAATAGGTAATTGATGTAATTGCTGCATTCTGGCAAACCGTCTGTTCATGATTTCCAGAAGTAAGACTAATTGTAGCATCGGGATCTATGCTAATAGTTCCTGTAGCCGTTGCCTGGGAGCAGGTTCCGGTTGTGGTTACGGTGTAGTTAAAATCTCCTGCGGAAGTTGGAGTGCCTGAAATTATGAAATTGCTGCTGGAAATATTTCCCGAAACTCCCGGCGGAAGGCCGGTAACATTTGCCCCGGTAGCTCCTCCTTCAAGAGCAAAATTTATGGGGTCTATTGCTGTGTTGATGCAAAGGCTTTGGTCATTATTTGTAGGCGTAGTAATGCTGCTATCTTCTTTTAAAGTTACCGTTGAACTGATAGCCTCGGCAGTAGCTGAAGTAACACACTCAAGGCTGCTGGTTAGAACTACCTTTACCGTATTACTTCCGGCATTGAAATTGGAGGTTGCAAATGTATTGGATGCCCCGCTTTGGCTGGGGCTGGTGTCAGAATTGATATACCAGTCGTAGGTGGCATTGCTCCCTCCATTGGTATTTGCTGCTGTGAAGCTGATACTTTCTCCGGGACACACTGAAGCTCTTGAGGAGGTGACAGAAACCGTGGGAGTCCGCACCGCATTCACTGTCATTGTTACGCTCTTTGAAACATTACAGTTCGTACCATCTGCTGAAGTTACTATGACTTTGATGATATCCCCATTGCTAAGGGAAGAAGACGTATAGGTATTATTGGTGCCAACATTCTCACCATTTACCTGCCACTGGTAGGAAAGTGTTCCTGTACCTCCTGTAGCGTTTGCTGTAAACGTAACTGAAGTATTTTCACATATGTTGAGACCTTTGTCTGAAGTTATACCAACAGAGGACGGGCATTGGCTAAAGGCCAGAGCAGGGAGAAGGACATAAAGTAAACAAAAAAAGGCAGATCTTGAGCCGAGTAATTTTTTTCCCATAATCGCAAGGATTTAAAGGTGATCGCATACGTAGGGTAATTCAGGGGTTAAAAAACTATGGTAAAATATTGAGGCGTAGGGGCTTATTGTTTTAAAAGTAAGGTAATTATGTGGATTTTGACTAAAAAATCGTTAAGGGGTACCTAAAATCGGCGAAATGAAAGAAAAGCAATTCTTAAGTGTAAAAGTTTGGATTATAGCCGAATATGGAGGTGCTTTATGTCACGAAAAAATAGGAGGAGAGGAGGTGAGAACCTTCTGTGAGTCCGGAATTAATATTGTGGAATTTCCTCTATTAAGTAAGAATGAAAAGCATTTCAAGCTAGCCGGTTCTGTAATAAAAAAAGCCACAGCTTTTAGCTGTGGCTCTGATTTTTAGGTCAGGATTAAACTGTTATTCTCCGAGGAACGGATAACGGTAATCTGTAGCGGGAACAAAGGTTTCCTTGATCAGTCTTACGGAAATCCATCTCATAAGGTTCATCTTAGATCCTGCTTTATCATTCGTACCGCTAGACCTGGCACCTCCAAAAGGTTGCTGTCCCTACCACGGCACCAGTGGGTTTATCGTTGATATAGAAGTTACCTGCAGAATTTTGAAGCAGATCGGTAGCCTGAGCCGCAGCATAGCGGTCTCCGGAGAAAATAGCTCCTGTTAGGCCATACATGCTTGTATTGTCTACTGTTTCACAGATATCAACCCATTTCTGCTCATCGAAATTCTTATCGTCATATACATAAATGGTAACCACAGGGCCGAACAATTCAGTTTCCATAGTGGTGTAATGTGGATCTGTAGTAAGAATTACAGTAGGCTCAATGAAGTAACCTTTAGATTTATCATAATTTCCTCCTACGACAATTTCAGCTTTGCTGTCTTTCTTAGCCTGGTCTATATAACCGGCTAATTTGTCAAATGCTCCTTCGTGAATAACCGCATTAATGAAGTTAGTCATGTCTTCAGGAGAGCCCATTTTAAAAGAGTTTATATCTTCAATTACAAAGTCCTTGATCTCCGGCCAAAGGCTTTTTGGAAGATAGACCCTGGAGGCTGCACTACATTTTTGTCCCTGGTATTCAAATGCACCCCTGGAAATAGAAGTTGCAACCTGTTTTGGATTAGAAGTGGGATGCGCAAGAATGAAATCTTTTCCTCCCGTTTCTCCTACAATTCTTGGATAGGTCTTGTATTTGCGAATATTGCTTCCAATTTTACCCCAAATACCTTTAAAGACTTCCGTACTACCGGTAAAATGAATTCCGGCGAAATCAGGACTTGCCAGCAGCGTGTCAGTGATCATTTCAGGATCACCCATTACCATATTGATAACACCGTCTGGAAGGCCGGCTTCTTTAAATACCTCCATGATCACCTGGGCAGAGAGCATTTGGCTGTCACTTGGCTTCCATACCGCGACATTTCCCATTAGGGCTGCACTGGATGGAAGATTCCCTGATATAGCGGTAAAGTTAAAAGGTGTAATTGCATATACAAAACCTTCAAGAGGCCTGTACTCTACGCGATTCCAGTTGCCATCAGAAGATTCCGGTTGCTCATTATATAACTGAGACATGTATTCCACATTAAAACGAAGGAAGTCACACAGTTCACAGGCAGCGTCGATCTCGGCCTGATAGATGTTTTTTGACTGGCCAATCATGGTCGCTGCATTGATTCTGGCTCTAAAAGGCCCGGCAATTAAGTCTGCAGCTTTTAGGAAGATAGCCGCGCGTTGTTCCCATTCAAGTTTAGCCCATTTTTTTCTCGCCTCCAAAGCTTCTTCAATAGCTTTTTCCACGTGCTTTTGCTTGGCCAAATGATAGGTTCCTACTTCGTGCTTGTGATCGTGAGGAGGATTAATACTTTTGGTATCTCCTGTTTTTATCTCTTCGGAACCAATATATAATGGCACCTCTGTTTTACTATTGAAGAGGTCCTTGTAGGTAAGTAGTACTTCCTCTCTTTCCGGGGAGCCCGGAGCATAGGTTTTAACCGGTTCGTTCACCGCGATAGGGACCTGAAAAAATCCTTTTCCCATAATAATATTTCTTTTAATTTTTGTTTTGAGTTTTCTTAAAAAATCTTGTAGCTAAAGGTAAAAAAATTAAGTGATTTCACTTAACCGGGGCCCGGTATTCACGAAAGCTTAACTTTTTACGTAAATTGAAGAAAAACCTCAATAGAGATCATGTGCACCATCACCCTCTTTCCTCTCTCCGGAAATAAAAAAGGCTTTGTTCTTACTTCGAATCGTGATGAAGCGGTGGAAAGGGAAACACTCCCGCCCGACTTCCACGAAAACGGGGGGAGAATAATGCTTTTTCCGAAAGACAGTGTTGCCGGCGGAACCTGGATTGGAGTGAGTGACAGGCAGCGGCTGGTTTGTCTTATGAACGGCGGATTTGAAAAGCATCAGAGGGCGCATTCATACAGACAAAGCCGAGGTATTGTGGTGCGGGATCTGCTTGCCGCTGAAAGCAGTGCCAAATTTATCGAATCTTATGATTTCTTCGGAATTGAACCTTTTACGATTGTTCTGGTGGACTGGAAAGAGCAGCTAAGTTTTATGCAGGTGGTGTGGGACGGGCAGCAGCTGCATTCTAAACAACTTCCGCTGAAGGAACACATTTGGTCTTCTGCTCCATTATATTCTCCGGAAATGAGAGAAATTCGCCAGACATGGTTTCAAGATTGGGCAAAAAAGGAAGGTCTTTCCGCAGAAAGCATGCTGAAGTTTCATCATGAGGCAGGAATCGGGAACAAAGAACTTGACCTTATTATTGACAGGGGATTTTTGAAGACTCAAAGCATCAGCCAGGTCATTTATGCCGGGAACGAAATTACATTTTCATATGAGGATCTCAGCAATCAGAAGATATTGGTGAAAAACTGGAGAATTTCAGAAAGGAAAAAGATCAATTAAGGGCAAAAGGAGCACTCAGTTTAAAAGATGGGATCTTAACCTTGAATTTTCTGGTAGAGGTGAAATTCACCATATTATAATGGCCGCTCATAGAGCCAAAAGGGGAGGTGAGGAGGCAGCCGCTTTGGTAGGAATGGGATTCTCCCGGTTTGAGAACCGGTTTTTTACCAATTACGCCTTCTCCCTGTACAATTTCGGTGTGGTTAAGCGCATCTTTTATTTTCCAGAACCTGGAAGTGAGTTGAACCGAATCATTGCTTTGGTTTTCAATCGTGACACGATAACCGAAGGCAAAATGGATCTTGTAGTTCTTGTAGAACGTGCCTTCGAAGTGGGTTTCCACTGAAATTTTTATACCTCTTGTTACTTGTTGTGTCATCCTAGAAAATTGCAAACGAAGCAAATATTGAAACTGCCGCCGCAACAATAGCTAAAGTAAAAAATATTAGGTTCATAAGCAGGAATTTTACAATCGTTTTAACACGACCCTGGCCGTAAAAATTCCGCATGGCTTTATATAGATAAAAAAGGAAAATAAAGATAGCCGTTCCAAACGCGTAATTTGCACCGGTAATGTAATCAATGAGATAAGCTATTCCGAAGAGGACAAAGAAAACCGTCTGCACGTGAAAGGTGAAGATGAGGTGTTCCATATAATTGAACGGTCTTCTGATATATAGCAGCCAGATGAAAACCGCGAAAAACGGCAGATAAAAAAAGATGATGAACGGCAGTTTTCCAATAAAGTAGTTAAAAAAGATGTCTGGTTTGGCCTTTATTGCATTCCAGTCCATCGCCTTCCGGTAGATCCAGGTGTTCATCCGGGTTTGGGAATAGTTGAGGCTGTCAAGAGCTGCTTCGGGATGGTTTACTGAGGTTTCTTTATAATACCTGGTGAAGATATCGAACTTCTTGAATTCCCCCTGAAAGAAATTCATGGTGTCGAGGCTCTTTTCCTTTACGTAAACATCTTTGTAAGAAGTCTTTTTGGCCTCAGCCTGATTGGCAATAAGGCTGTCCAGACGTATTTTTTTCTGATCTTCAGAAAGTCCCTGTTTATCAAATAACTCTTCAATTTTATGAATACTGTCCGGGCTTATGCGTGTAAGGTTATCTGCTTCATCAAAATTACCATCTCCAAAGTTCATGGAGGCAGTGAAACTATAGATCAGGAAGAAAATAATAGAGGCGCTAAGATAAAATCGGAAAGGATTGGCATAACGTGTTCTTTTTCCCTGGATATAATCTTTGGAAATTTTACCCGGTTTAAAAAGGAGAGCGCTGAGCGTGCGATGCAGCCTTGAATCGTAAGCGAAAAAGCCCGAGAAGAATTCCTCGAAAAAATCTTCGAGTGACAGTTTTTTGGTGCTGTTCATCTGTCCGCAGCGGGGGCAGTAGCGATCACTGATCTCGAGAGGATAATCGCAGTTAAGGCAGTGGTCACCGCGATACTTCATTAAGGAACGCTTTATCTTCATTTTTTAGTTCTGGTTAATTGGTAATGTTCGTAGAACTTGCAGTTCCCAGTCCTATGATGCGGTCATATCTTCCGCCGGGTTCATGGTAATAGACCAGTACCTGGTAATCGTTTTCGGTCTTGTCGTAATTTCCGCTGATAAAACCTTCGTCCAGCGAGCCATCCGGTTTTACAAGTACATATTTATAATTGTAATAACCCTGCTTGAACAGCCGCGCAAATTCATAATAACCTGCTTCTTTATTGTAGGTGAGCTTTGTACTTTCGTCAATAACGAAATTATTGAATCCGCCGTAAAGATGAAGTTCCCCACCTTCCAGGGATTCGTAAGTAAGCAGCTTGAAATGGACCCAAACATAACCGGCCTCGATATCGGGATTCTGGGCAGGAATGCTCCTTATCACATAGCTGCCATTGATGTCGGGATTGTAAGTGTAGGGAGTGCCGGCACGAGTGGGATCTGGGAATAGGAAATGGTGGTAAAGTTCATCTACCTCGATATGGCTGATGTCCATTGTGGTGGCGCGAAGGTCTTTATTGTCAAATTGCAGGTATTCATTGCCTCCCCAAAAAGAAGTTTCCTGGTCATACTTATAGATCAGTTCATTTCCAATGGTGTACTGCGGAACCACACCTTTGATAGCCGTTTTTAAATTGTTGTTCTGGATGATAAGAACTTTTACATTTTCAGAAGGATTCTTCAGCAGGAGATTGGATGAATTTATGCTGAAATTCACCACCTGTCGCGTGTCGATATACTGAAGATTTCTGGACCTCTTTATAGCTACCGGCACCTTAGTAAGAGGTTCGTATATCATGAACTTTCTGGAAAAGACGAGTTCGTGATTTTCATTGAATATGTTCAGCATATAATTGCCGGTCACCTTGAGACTTCTGGTGTCCTCGTTCGGGATCTGAAGCTCATAATGAGTATAAGGCTGCAGGGTGTTATAGGAATTTCGGTAGTTGTTGATTCTCACGTCGTCAAAGCCTGAAAGATATTCCGACTTAACGAGCTGAGACGGAGTCCAGTCGTAGTTGAAATGCTCGATGGTGTAGTAGTAGTTGGCTTCATCTCCAATAATGTCATCAAAGCTCAGAGAGATCCTTTCGCCAAGGCTGAGTATGGGATTTCCGTTTTGAAGTTCTGCATCTCCATGAAAGCTGATGGTCCTTATGTAATTGGGAGGAAGGACTTCGGTGGCGGCGGTCTGTGCGCTGCAAAGGCTAAATGCCTGCAGGAAAAGAAATAGAGAGAAAAGAAGCTTCATTGGCAGAGTTATTCGAACAAATGTAATCACAAATCTAATATATGTTTTTTTAACATTTTATTTTAACATTGGGATGTGGAAAAAACTGGCATTTCTTGGGATTGGTGAGGTTAAAATTTTTAAATTTGCACGACTTTAAAATAAACATTTTAACATACACTCCATCCTATGTCAAAAGACATTCGAATTAAAAGAGGATTATCTCTACGATTAGAAGGGGAGGCGGAAAAGGAGATCCTGGATGCTCCAAGATCGAAAACCTACGCGATTAAACCACCTGATTTCCATTCGGTTGTACCAAAAATGGTTGTAAAAGAAGGAGCTAAACTTCTTGCAGGTGATGAAATTTTCTTTTCTAAATACACTGACGAAATACGTTTTACCAGCCCTGTTAGCGGAACTCTCAAAGAGATCAAGCGCGGCGCGAAACGTAGAATTATGGAGGTGGTAATTGAGGCCGACCCGCAGGACAGTTATAAAGACTTCGGGAAAATGGACGCTTCTTCAGCCGATCCGGAAGCTGTGAAAAACAGAATCCTGGAAAGTGGTTGTGCCGCTTTTCTTAAACAAAGACCGTACGATATTATCGCCGATCCTAAAGATACGCCTAAGGCTATCTTTATTTCTGCAGTCAATACGGCTCCACTCGCCGAAGATGTGGCTTTTTTACTGAAGGATAAACTGGAGGCTTTTCAGGAAGGGATCAACGCCCTGAGGAAATTGACCCCAGGAAAAGTTCATCTTTCGGTAGACGCAAGCGCTTCCGAGGCTTTTGGTAAAGTAAAAGGAGCGGAGGTGCATCATGTGTACGGGCCGCATCCTGCCGGAAATGTAGGGGTGCAGATACATAAAATCGATCCTATTAATATAGGAGAGAGGGTGTGGACGATAAATCCTGAAGATGTGGCGATCATCGGTAATCTTTTCCTCAACGGAAAATATGATGCCGAAAGAACTATTGCTGTGACAGGAAGTGAAGCCAAAAACAGGAAGTACTTTAGAACCAAAATAGGGGTGAACGTTGCTGATCTTATCGGCGAGGCGCCTGAAGATGTACGAATCATCTCGGGGGATGTTTTAACCGGGGAGCAGTTGTCCAACAACCAGTATGTTGGCTTTTTTGCTCACAGCGTTACACTTATTCCTGAAGGAAATAAATACAGGATGTTAGGATGGCTTCCTTTTACCTATAATAGTATTCACTCAAACTCCAGGACTTCTTTATCCTGGATGTTTCCGAATAAAAAATTCAAGCCAACGACCAACCTGAACGGTGAAAAACGTGCTTTGGTGGTGACTGGTGAGATGGAAGAGGTTTTACCGATGGATATTTATCCTATGCAGCTTATCAAAGCCTGTATGGCCGGAGATATCGAAAAAATGGAGAATCTTGGTATTTATGAAGTGGCGCCTGAAGATTTTGCGCTGGTCGAGTATGTGAATACTTCCAAGATCGCTATTCAGGAGGTTATTCGTCTTGGGCTGGATTTAATGATTACTGAAGTAGGTTAAAAAGTAGTGTAACTATGGAATGGATTAGACAGAAATTAGATAAAATAAAAGAACCTTTTGGTCCGGGTAAGAAATTTGAGAAGTTTGCGCCTGCATATAATGCACTCGACACTTTTCTATTTACCCCGAACCACGTTACTAAAAAGGGAGCTCATATTCGTGATGCAGTTGACCTTAAAAGGGTAATGATCACTGTGGTGCTTGCTCTTATCCCTGCCCTTATCTTCGGAATGTGGAATGCAGGTTATCAGCATTATTCTCAGTTACCGGGAGATTATACCTTCTGGGATTGCCTGGGATTAGGTGCGTGGCGCATTCTTCCGATGGTGGTTGTGTCTTATGTAGTAGGACTGGGAATTGAATTTGCCTTTGCGATCTTCAGAGGTCACGAGGTGAACGAAGGTTACCTCGTTACTGGGCTGCTTATCCCTATGATCATGCCTGTTGGTATTCCACTTTGGATGGTTGGAGTATCTGTAGTATTTGCGGTAGTGATCGGGAAAGAAGCTTTCGGAGGTACCGGAATGAATATTTTGAACCCGGCTTTGGCGGCAAGGGCTTTTGCCTTTTTCGCTTATCCTACCTTTATGTCTGGTAACCAGGTTTGGGTTGCCGGTGCGGGACAGGCCGATGCTATTTCGGGAGAAACAATTCTTGGAAGCCTTGCTCAGGGGAGTCATGTTTCTTATACTACTATGGATATGTTCTCGGGAGTTATTCCGGGCTCTATCGCTGAAACTTCAACTATCTGTATTCTTGCCGGGGCATTATTTTTGGTGTTGACTAAAGTTGGAAGCTGGAGGATTATGTTGAGCGCATTTTTCGGCGCATCTGTAATGGCATTGATCTTTAACTTTCTTCCTTCAATGGGAGTTGCTGGAAATGCACTTACAAACTTCCCATGGTATGACCACCTGATTGTTGGAGGACTGGCTTTTGGTATCGTCTTTATGGCCACCGATCCGGTTTCAGCAGCACAAACAATAAAAGGAAAGTGGATCTACGGATTTTTAGTGGGATTCTTCTCGATCATGATCAGGGTGTTCAACCCGGCGTATCCTGAAGGAGTGATGATGGCCATTCTTCTGATGAACGTATTTGCTCCGACTATAGACCATTACGTGATCCAGGCGAATGTTAAGCGAAGAAAGAAAAGAATTAAAACCACCGCTGCTCAGGTGGAAACAGCAGTATAGTTATGGAAGAGAAAACAGTAAATAAAACGAACACTAACGGTTATACCTTTATGTTTGCCATCATTATGGTGGTGGTGGTAGCGGCCTTGTTGTCTTTTGCTGCAACATCTTTGCAACCGGTACAAAACGAGAATGTTCGTGAAGAAAAAATGCAGAACATACTTGCTACGGTAGGTGTGGATTCTGTAGAAGTGAATGGAGACAGAGTGCCTCTAACAAGGGACCTTGCTCAGCAATTCTATGAAAAGTACATTACAGAGGCAGTGGCATTGAAAGAAGATGGGACTGTAGATAAATCTGTAGATGCCTTTAAAATAGATTTAGCCAAGGAGTTGAAAAAGCCGGTGGATAAACAGGTTTATCCTTTGTATATCGCTAATATCGACGGAAACAAATATTATATAGTTCCGCTTCGCGGAAAAGGACTTTGGGATGCTATCTGGGGATACATCTCTCTGAAGGATGATGTGAACACTGTAAAAGGTGCCGTTTTTGATCACAAAGGAGAAACTCCCGGATTGGGAGCTGAAATTACCAAAGACTGGTTTCAGCATCGGTTTGCCAATGAAAAAGTTTTCGATGCTAACGGAAACCTCGTAGGAGTCTCTGTTGTAAAAGGGAGCCTCGGTAACAGTAATAAGGATGACAATCGTGTAGATGCTATTTCTGGTGCAACGCTTACCGGAAGGGGAGTATCTAATATGATTTCTGAAAGACTGAAGCATTACCTTCCGTATTTCAGAGAACAAAAAGGATTTAAAGTCGCAATTCAGTAATTATGAATAAAGATGAAAAAATGACTTCCGAAGAGAAGGAAGCGAAGAAGAAGGAAATGATCATGTTCTTGTCCAGTTCGGAGGAGAAGGAATCATTTCTGTCTAAGAAGAACCGAAAATTACTTTCAGATCCGCTTAACGATAATAACCCGATCACCGTACAGGTTTTGGGTATTTGTTCGGCACTTGCGGTGACTGTACAATTGAGGCCGGCGATCGTGATGTCAATCGCGGTGATGGTGGTAGTGGCATTTTCGAACGTTATTATTTCGTTGATGCGTAACCTTATTCCCAACCGTATCAGGATCATCGTGCAACTTGTGGTTGTAGCTGCTCTTGTAATTTTGGTGGACCAGGTGCTTAAGGCTTACGCCTATGACGTTAGTAAGCAACTTTCGGTTTTCGTAGGGCTTATCATTACCAACTGTATCGTGATGGGCCGACTGGAGGCTTTCGCCCTGGGGAATGGTCCTTACAAATCTTTTCTCGACGGAATTGGAAACGGTGCGGGATATGGTCTTCTGCTTATAACCGTCGCATTTTTCCGTGAACTTTTAGGTTCAGGAAAGCTTTTCGGATATGAGGTGCTTGGCCACAGAGCCGCGACTGTAGCAGATTCTACAGGTCTGTATGCTCTTGGATATGAAAACAACGGTTTGATGCTTTTGGCACCAATGGCGCTTATTATCGTGGGAATCGTGATTTGGGTGCAGCGTTCCAAGAACCGCAAACTGATTGAAGAAAGTTAGAAACAACAGCTAAAAAAGAAGAAAATGGATTTAGTAAACTTATTTGTAAGGAGCGTTTTCATAGAGAATATGATTTTTGCTTACTTCCTGGGAATGTGTTCTTACCTGGCAGTATCAAAAACAGTGAAGACAGCTGTTGGTTTAGGTGCAGCGGTAATCTTTGTATTGGCTATCACCGTGCCTATTAACTACTTGTTGGATACCTATTTGCTTAAACCCGGAGCTTTACAATGGATAAGCCCCGAATATGCCGATCTTGACCTTAGTTTCCTTAGTTTCATCATGTTTATCGCGGTAATCGCTTCTATGGTGCAATTGGTAGAAATGGTGGTTGAGAAATTCGCACCGGCACTTTATGGTGCTCTTGGGATTTTCCTTCCATTGATCGCAGTAAACTGTGCGATCCTTGGTGGTTCCCTGTTTATGCAACAAAAGGATTTCTCCGGAATCAGCGAAGCTGTGACCTATGGTTTAGGTAGCGGTGTGGGCTGGTTTCTTGCTATCCTTGCTATAGCGGCGATTAGAGAGAAAATAACCTATTCGAATGTACCTGCTCCCCTTAAAGGATTAGGAATAACCTTCATTATTACCGGCCTTATGGCTATCGGTTTTATGAGCTTCATGGGTATTAAATTATAATAGAAAAACAACGACAATGACAGTTATAATAGCGAGTGTAATTGTATTCCTGGCACTGATTTTACTTCTGGTAGCCATTCTTTTAGGGGCCAAAGCAAAATTGGTTCCTTCAGGTCCGGTAACGATCAATGTGAACGGGGAAAAAGAGCTGGAAGTGGGATCTGGAGGTACTTTGTTATCTACCTTGGGTGAACAGAAACTGTTTTTGCCTTCAGCCTGTGGAGGTGGAGGTACCTGCCTGCAGTGTAAATGTATCGTCAAAGAAGGTGGTGGTTCTATACTTCCTACGGAAGAGCCTAACTTTACCCGAAAAGAAATTGCTGACGGGTGGCGTCTTGGTTGCCAGGTGAAGGTAAGACAGGATATGAAAATCACTATTCCTGAAGAGGTCTTCGGAATAAAAAAATGGGACGCTACTGTGGTGCGTAACTATAACGTAGCATCTTTCATTAAAGAGTTTGTTGTGGAGATCCCCGAAGTGATGGACTATAAAGCAGGAGGATACATCCAGATCGAGATTCCTAAGTGTGAAGTTAAATTCAGCGATATAGATATCACTGCTCACCCGGAAGAACATCCTGGTGATCCTCAAAAATTCAAGGATGAATGGGATAAATTCAACCTGTGGCCTTTGGTTATGAAAAACGCCGAGACTGTTGAACGTGCCTATTCTATGGCTTCTTATCCTGCAGAGGGAAGAGAGATCATGCTTAACGTACGTGTAGCTACTCCGCCATGGGATCGTTCTAAAAACGGATGGATGGATGTGAATCCTGGTATTGCATCTTCCTATATCTTCTCTCGTAAAAAAGGAGATAAGGTGACTATCTCAGGACCTTACGGTGAATTCTTTATCAACAATAGTGATGCAGAAATGCTATACGTAGGAGGTGGTGCCGGAATGGCTCCTATGCGTTCTCACCTTTATCACCTTTTCAGAACATTGCAAACTGGCAGAAAAGTGACCTACTGGTATGGAGGACGTTCTAAAAGAGAACTTTTCTATGTAGATCATTTTAGGGCTCTGGAGAAAGATTTCCCTAATTTCAAGTTCTACCTTGCGCTTTCTGAGCCTCAGGAAGAAGATAACTGGAAAGTGAAGAAAAGTCTGGATGATGATGGGGATGGTTTCGTAGGATTTATCCACCAGGTAGTAATCGACAATTACCTTAGCCAACATGAAGAACCGGAAGAAATTGAAGTTTATTTCTGTGGACCGCCGTTGATGAACAAAGCTGTTCAGAAAATGGCCGAAGACTTTGGTGTACCACCGGAAAACATCAGATTTGATGATTTTGGGGGATAATCTATAGCTTCCAAAATAACACAAAAGAAAAGCAGCTGAGTCCATTTGACCAGCTGCTTTTTTGTTGTGGGTTTTTTCTTACGATTTGTAAGAGTCCCTTTACAATTCTTTTTTGAATAAATTCGTTGTTGCGGCTGAGTCAGGCACTCTGAGCTTTTATTATTAACAGAACTTTTGTACGGGTTTCCCCCCATTTCTCGCTCCGACGGCTTTACTGCTCTTTAATTGAAGAAGCTTTTTGGTTAGCTTAATATAAGTATTAACCAGGAAAACTTATTCATTATGGGGCGAACTTTACTTTTATCGATGTTTCTTTTTGTGTGGTCGTTACAGGGCCAGACTACCTGTCCAACGATCGATGATCCAACACAGGATTTCTGCGAATCCGAAGGAACAGGAAACAACTTTCATAAACCGCGAATTTCAGATCTTGTAGCAACCGACAATGGTGGCGGTGTGGTCTGGTATGCTTCGGCAACTTCTGCTGAAGCTTTAAGCAGTGATCTCTTTTAGAAGACGGAGCAATCTATTATGCAGATAACTCTGAAAGCAGCTGTACTTCCCGGTCCAGTGTTCAGGTGAGTATAGCTGATTCCCCAAATGCGGGTAAAACAACCTTTGTGACTTTCTGTTCCAATGATGAACCGATTGATCTTGTCACAGTGTACGAACCTTCCATTCTTGGTCCTGCCGATCCGGGTGGCACTTTTACTCCCCCTCTGGCCAGTGGCGGCACTATTTTTGATCCGGCTGTAGATGCAGCAGGAAGATATAAATACACGGTACAAAGCACCAACGGTCAATGTCCTGCAGATGATTCCTATATTTATATCACCGTGAACCAGGCTCCGGATGCCGGAGAGAGTGCTGTAGCCAATATTAATCCCGGAGATGATCCTGTTGATCTTTTTGCCTTCCTCGGCGGTACTCCCGATGAAGGTGGTATTTGGAGTCCTGCTATGGCAAGTGGCACCGGGGTGTTTGATCCTGCTGTGGATACTCCTGGTACCTATACCTATACGGTTACCGGCGGAACCGCCTGTGACGATGCCACTGCCGAAGTGAGCGTTACCTTGTCGAATGAGCCTGTTCCATTGGCCTGTCCAACGATCGATGATCCAACACAGGATTTCTGCGAATCGGAAGGAACAGGAAACAACTTCCATAAACCGCGAATTTCAGATCTTGTAGCAACCGACAATGGTGGCGGTGTGGTCTGGTATGCTTCGGCAAGCTTCACGATGAACCTTTAAGTAGTGATTACTTGCTCGAAGATGGCGGGATCTATTATGCCGATAACTCTGAAAGCAGCTGTACTTCACGGTCCAGTGTTCAGGTGAGTATAGCCGATTCTCCAAATGCAGGTAAAACAACCTTTGTTACCTTCTGTTCGAATGATGAACCGATTGATCTTGTCACAGTGTACGAACCTTCCATTCTTGGTCCTGCCGATCCGGGTGGCACTTTTACTCCCCCTCTCGCCAGTGGCGGCACTATTTTTGATCCGGCTGTGGATGCAGCAGGAAGATATAAATACACGGTACAAAGCACCAACGGTCAATGTCCTGCAGATGATTCCTATATTTATATCACCGTGAACCAGGCTCCGGATGCCGGAGAGAGTGCTGTAGCCAATATTAATCCCGGAGATGATCCTGTTGATCTTTTTACCTTCCTCGGTGGTACTCCCGATGAAGGTGGTATTTGGAGTCCTGCTATGGCAAGTGGCACCGGCGTGTTTGATCCTGCTGTGGATACTCCTGGCACCTATACCTATACGGTACCGGCGGAACCGCCTGTGAGGATGGAACTGCCGAAGTGAGCGTGACCTTATCGAATGAACCTCTACCTTTGGCGTGTCCAACGATCGATGATCCAAACAGGATTTCTGTGAATCCGAAGGAACAGGAAACAACTTTCATAAACCGCGAATTTCAGATCTTGTAGCAACCGACAATGGTGGCGGTGTGGTCTGGTATGCTTCGGCAACTTCCGCTGAACCTTTAAGTAGTGATAACTTGCTCGAAGATGGCGGGGTCTATTATGCAGATAACTCTGAAAGCAGCTGTACTTCCCGGTCCAGTGTTCAGGTGAGTATAGCCGATTCTCCGAATGCAGGTAAAACAACTTTTGTAACTTTCTGTTCGAATGATGAACCGATTGATCTTGTCACAGTGTACGAACCTTCCATTCTTGGTCCTGCCGATCCGGGTGGCACTTTTACTCCCCCTCTGGCCAGTGGCGGCACTATTTTTGATCCGGCTGTAGATGCAGCAGGAAGATATAAATACACGGTACAAAGCACCAACGGTCAATGTCCTGCAGATGATTCCTATATTTATATCACCGTGAACCAGGCTCCGGATGCCGGAGAGAGTGCTGTAGCCAATATTAATCCCGGAGATGATCCTGTTGATCTTTTTGCCTTCCTCGGCGGTACTCCCGATGAAGGTGGTATTTGGAGTCCTGCTATGGCAAGTGGCACCGGCGTGTTTGATCCTGCTGTGGATACTCCTGGCACCTATACCTATACGGTTACCGGCGGAACCGCCTGTGAGGATGCCACTGCCGAAGTGAGCGTGACCTTGTCGAATGAACCTCTACCTTTGGCGTGTCCAACAATCGATGATCCAACACAGGATTTCTGTGAATCCGAAGGAACAGGAAACAACTTCCATAAACCGCGAATTTCAGATCTTGTAGCAACCGACAATGGTGGCGGTGTGGTCTGGTATGCTTCAGCAACTTCCGCTGAACCTTTAAGCAGTGATTTCTTACTCGAAGACGGCGGAATCTATTATGCAGATAACTCTGAAAGCAGCTGTACTTCCCGGTCCAGTGTTCAGGTGAGTATAGCTGATTCTCCAAATGCAGGTAAAACAACCTTTGTGACTTTCTGTTCCAATGATGAACCGATTGATCTTGTCACAGTGTACGAACCTTCCATTCTTGGTCCTGCCGATCCGGGTGGCACTTTTACTCCCCCTCTGGCCAGTGGCGGCACTATTTTTGATCCGGCTGTAGATGCAGCAGGAAGATATAAATACACGGTACAAAGCACCAACGGTCAATGTCCTGCAGATGATTCCTATATTTACATTACTGTCAACCAGTGTACTTCGCCGGAGCAATCGGTAGTGGTTTATCCTAATCCCAGCCGTGATGTCTTTAACTTCGGAATGGATCCTTCTGTGAAAGTGAACAGGATCAGGATCATTCAATCCAGCGGAATAGTGCTGAAGGATATGCAGTTAAGGGATGGAGAACTGAAAACGATCAATCTCAATTCTTTTAAACCCGGAGTTTATTTTGCGGAAATTTACACTTCCCAAGGAAAAACGGTCAAGCGACTGATCAAGAAATAAAAAATAATCATCATTTAAAAGCCCGGCTTCCTGCCGGGCTTCTTTTTTCTTATTTAGGTATTCATTTGGAATAATAGTATTTTTGCAGCATGAATAATGCGCTTAACAAACAGGAACTTCATAACCTTGCCATGAATATTGTGGGAAATGATCTTGAGACAAACGGCTTTGAATTCCTTGGGGTGAATAGTGAATTAAAAAAGGATCCGCAGTTTGTCGCGCTAAAGAATTCAAAACTTCACTTCGTTGTGGTAAGGGCGGTGGAGTATCCCAATAATCCGCGGGATTTTGACAGGATCTCTATGGAAACGATCAAGCAGCATGCGCTCAAATTCAACGCCCGAACTTTTTACGCGGGAGTTGGCCTGGCTAATTCTGAAGATTATGAAAGGCCGGTGATGAGTGAAGAAGATTATGTAGTGAATTACAACGGTTGGCAAGAAATCTAACATGAAGAAATTAGTATTTGCTCTTTTTTTAGCAGCACTTTTGACGGGCTGTAACAATTCTGAAGTACAACCAAATATTCTTACCGGAGAGGCATTGGGAACTACTTTTCATATAAAATATTTCCCCGACAAGGAGATTGATGCCGACCAGGCACTTGATTCCATCTTTGAAAATATCAATAACTCCATGAGTACCTATCGTGAAGGTTCTGATATTTCGCGCATTAATAAAGGGGATACGAGTGTAGTGATCGACAGGAACTTTGAAAAGGTCTTCAATTTCTCCAAAGAGATATACAGGGAGAGTAGAGGTTATTTTGATCCCACAGTGGGCATTCTGGTCAATGCCTATGGCTTTGGGCCGGAGGAGGAGGCGCCTGTTGCTCCTGACAGTATTACCCTCGACTCCTTGAAAAGATATGTTGGTTTTAATAAACTTCGGGTATCTGAGGATCACAAGATCCAGAAGGATGATCCTCATGTTTATCTTGATTTCAATGCTATTGCCAAAGGCTACACGATAGATGTGATCGCCGAATATTTCGATTCTCAAAGAATGTAAAGAATTACCTTATCGAACTTGGTGGGGAACTGGTGGCTAAAGGACGGAATATTGGCAAAGATAAGCCATGGATGGTTGCCATTGACGATCCTCTTCAGCAGGAGGATGAGCGTAGTTTCCAAACTATCCTGGCATTGAAGAACAGGGCACTGGCTACTTCAGGGAATTACAGGAAATTCAGGGTAGATTCTACTACAGGAAAACGCTTTGTCCACACGATCAATCCACTAACGGGTAAAGCGCAACGCAGCAATCTTCTAAGTGCTTCTGTTATGGCAGAAAATTGTGCTATGGCCGATGGCTATGCAACAGCCTGTATGGCTCTGGGGCTCGAAAAGTCAAAGGAGATGCTGAAAAAGCTGAAGAATGTAGATGTCTATCTGATCTATTCAGATGATTCTGAGCAGAATATTTCGGTATATGCTTCAGAAGGTTTTAAAAAAGCCCTGCAGGAATAACCTATTCGAATTACCTTTTATAGCAGACGGGAATAACTTCCCCTTTGGCAAGGCGGTAGCGATCGATCTCTTCCGCAGAAAGCTTTGCTGTATAAGCGGCTTCTTCCACTTCAAATCCTATGCTTCTCAGTTTATCGAAATAATCACGGCCGTAAACTCTTACATGGTCATATTGGCCGAAAATGGCTTCTCTTTCCTTGGGATCGGTGATGGTGTTGTCTTCAAAAGTCTTAGCTCTGTCCAGCTCCTGCGGAATCTGAAGAATTGCAGTGCCTCCCGGACGGAGAATGCGGAAAAGCTCTTGCATGGCCTTCGTGTCATCGGGGATATGTTCCAGCACGTGATTGCAAAGAACAAAATCAAAGGAATTGTCTTCAAAGGGAAGATCACAAATATCTGCTTTCACATCTGCAAGCGGCGAATGGAGATCGGTGGTAGTGTAGTCGAGATTGGTTAAATTCCGGAAACGTTTATAAAAAGCCTGTTCCGGTGCGAAATGCAAGACCTTCAGTTTCTTTGTGAAGAAGCCGGTTTCATTCTTCAGAAAAAGCCATAGCAGGCGATGACGCTCGAGCGAGAGAGTGGAGGGAGAAAGTACATTTTCCCGCTGGTTTACATAGCCATACGGCAGAAACTTAGAAAAGCTGCTTCCGTCGATCGGATCGGTATAGGTATTTCCGCGAAGGGCCAGTTTTAAAAAAGGCTGAGCGAGGTAACTGAATCTGATCAACAGGGGGCGGGGAAGCGTGTTGAGAACAAGCTTAAAAAGTTTCTTCATACTTCTATGTCGCCCCAGTTTTCGCCAGATTTAATGCGGTACAACTGCATTTCGGAAACGCCGAATTGCTTGGCTAAAACTTTAATGCGGGTCTTTCTTTTTGGATCGAGCAGCTTTTTTTTCAGGACTACAGCCTGAGCGTAACTCAGCTTTGAATAGGAAACCACCTTTCTCAGACGGCGCTTTCGTTTATTTTCCTTCACATGTGGGCTGTGAAACTGGTGCTGCACCCATTCCTCTTTAGTGGTCCAGGCAAGATTGTTTACCCGGTTGTCATCCTTCTGAAAATTCTTATGGATCACGTACCGGTCATCCTCCTTTTTCTCCAGGAAAAGCTCTGCAACTACCCGATGCACGTAGTAGGTTTTGTATTTTCCGTTCTTTAACCGAACGGCGAAATTAACATAACCGCTGGCTTTTTCGGTATTCATTAATTCTCCTTCGGGGTTCTTAAGATAACTTATTACCCTGCCATAATTGGAGACTTTGTAAACAAACCGATCTTGCCAGTCATCCCTGTGGAGCATTTTCCATTGTTCCTGTCTGAAGTTCTTAATCATAGATTTTCGTTCTAAATTCTTCTTCCTCTTCATTCTCTATACCCAAAGCCTCATATATATACTTAAAAGTAGATAACAGTTCTGGTTTACCGTCAACAAGAGCTACATCGTGTTCAAAATGTGCACTCGGTTTATTATCTGCAGTAAGGATGGTCCAGCCGTCCCGCAGCTGTTTGATCCTTTTGGTTCCAAGGTTGATCATGGGCTCAATGGCCACTACCATTCCTTCAACGAATTTCTTTCCTCTGCCTTTACGGCCGTAATTGGGCATTTCAGGATCTTCGTGCATTTTCGCGCCAAGCCCATGGCCTACGAGTTCCCGTACTACTCCGTAGCCCCGGTCTTCGGTGTACTTCTGAATAGCATAGCCAACATCGCCCACACGATTTCCTGCCTTAAATTCCCGAATTCCCACATACAGGGATTCCTTGGTCACTTTCAGCAATTTTTTGGTTTCAGCCGTGACTTCCCCCACGGGGAAAGTATAAGCATGATCGCCATAGAAGCCATTTTTTAAAGCGCCACAGTCGATGGAAATGATATCTCCTTCTTCCAGAGGTTTGTCGTTAGGAATTCCATGCACTACCTGTGCATTGGGGCTCATACAAAGAGAATTGGGGAAATCGTACAGTCCTAAAAAGCCAGGTTCTGCCCCGTGATCTCTTATAAATTCTTCCGCCATTTTATCGAGCTCAAGCGTGGTCACTCCCGGTTTTATTTTAGGAGCCAGCATTCCCAGCGTCTTAGAAACGATCAGGGCGCTCTCTCTTATCAGCTCGATTTCTTCTTTTGTTTTTGTAATAATCATAATCTCTTCTTAGAAACGGCCAAAAAGACCGAATTTCTTTTTCTTCTGTTGCCATTCGGGCTCCAGCTTGTTAAGGAGGTGATAGATCTCACCCCATCCTCTTAGGCCGCCCATGTTACGGTCATCTATAAAAACATCTGCCAGGATCTTGCGACTGATGGTTTCATCAAATTCTTCTTCCGGATAGCTCTTGTTTACTGCATAAAAACTAACTCCTTCAGATTCACAGAAATTTACGGCTTCCTCAAGCCGGATTCCGTGACGATATGTCCACAATATAAGACGGTGGCCGTCTTCCTGAAGTTTCCGCAGGGTCTCAAGTGCAAAGAGCTTCGGCTTTCCGATCTCCGGATATTTGTTCTCTACAATCGTGCCGTCAAAATCGATCGCTATAGTGAGGGATTTTGGCATAGTACTACAATAGAGGGATGAACAAAATTTTTATTTCGCGTATGAATTTGAATATTCTTTCCCATCCACAATTTTGGCGATATCCTCTTCCAGGCTTTGTTTTGCGTGTTCAACAAAGCGGTTCACTTCTTTTCCGTCTTTATAGAAGATGATGGTAGGAACTCTTAGCACATCATACTTCTCTCTTACGTTGTCGGGAGTATTTCTTCTGTAATCTACGCCAATCAACGTAAGCTTGTCCATATCGTAATCAGAAAGGTCAAGCAACTTCAGAAGTTTAGGAGTCTCTCTTTTGCTATCATGACACCAGGTACCCATAAGAACGGTGATGTCATAGTCAGAAATGTTTTCTTTGATGGTTTCCAGCGCTTCCTCCTTTGGAGTATAGGCTTCATAGGTAGGTTTGTACCAGGAAGCATAGGGTTCTTCTTCCAGTTGTTTCCTGTCATATTCTCCTATTAGCATTCCTTGTTGTGCATTAACAGTAAGCTCCTGTTTGTTTGTTGAGCTGTTATCTTCTTTGGAAGCATTATTGGTTTTGCCGCCAAAAAAAGTCAGTAATAGGATCAATAGAAATTTGTGCATTTTAGATAAATTAAATTAGGGATTCCTGAGTCATTAGATCGGGCTTCTCAATGCCCATAAGCTTTAAGATAGTCGGTGCAATGTCACCAAGCTTACCGTTTTTAATGGATTTCACATCCTTGTCGAGCAGTACCAGCGGCACCGGATTGGTAGTGTGAGCCGTGTTTGGCGTTCCGTCGGGATTGATCAGCATATCAGAGTTACCGTGATCGGCAATAATGATTACTGAATAGCCATTTTCCAGTGCGGCTTCAGAAACATCTTTTGCACAGCTATCAACCGTCTCGCAAGCCTTTACCGCAGCTTCAAATACACCGGTGTGGCCTACCATGTCGGGATTGGCGAAGTTGAGGCAAATAAAATCGGCCGATTCAGCCTTCTAACTCCGGGATGATTTTATCCCTGATCTCATAAGCGCTCATTTCCGGCTGTAGATCGTAGGTGGCTACTTTTGGCGAATCACACATGATCCTTTTCTCTCCCCGGAAAGGCTTTTCACGGCCTCCCGAAAAGAAGAAGGTAACATGAGGGTATTTCTCGGTTTCGGCAATTCTTATTTGTTTTTTGCCCATATATTCCAAAACTTCTCCAAGAGTAGTCTTGATGTTATCTTTTTTGAAGACTACATGTATATTCTTGAAACTGTCATCGTAGTTTGTAAGAGTAACGTAGTACAGAGGCATTTTCTTCATGTTGTGATCTGGAAAATCCTGCTGGCTCAAGGCCTGCGTAAGTTGTCGTCCACGATCGGTCCTGAAATTAAAGAAGATCACAACTTCTTTTTCCTTCAGGGTAGCAACAGGGTTACCGTCGTTATCGGTAAGTACGATAGGTTTGATAAATTCGTCGGTAACGTCTTCATCATAACTTTTCTGTACAGCTTCTTCTGCATTGGTGGTTTTATAGCCTTCTCCTTTGGTGATAAGGTCGTAGGCTTTTTTCACGCGTTCCCATCGCTTATCACGGTCCATGGCGTAATATCTTCCGATGATGGAAGCGAGCTTGCCATTGGTCTTTTTCAGGTGCTCTTCAATTTCCTTGATAAATCCTTTTCCGGATTTTGGATCCACATCCCGGCCATCGGTGAAAGCGTGAACATATTTTTCTTTTACCCCAAACTCTTCGGCAGCCGTCAGCAAACCTTTGAGGTGCTTGATATGCGAGTGAACACCGCCATCGCTCAACAAGCCCATAAAATGGATTGGCTTGTTATTCTTTACTGCATAAGTAAAGGCTTCTTCAAGAGCAGGTTCGTCTTTCAGCGTATTTTTTTCCACAGCCATGTTGATCTTTACCAGGTCCTGGTAGACCACTCTTCCGGCACCAAGGTTCATGTGACCAACCTCACTGTTTCCCATCTGTCCTTCCGGAAGTCCAACGTTCATTCCGTCGGTTCGCAGTTCGGCATGTGGGTATTTTTTGATAATGGAATCCATAAACGGGGTTTTAGCCTGGGCGATCGCCGAAACTTTTGGGTCTTGAGTGACTCCCCAACCATCTAATATCATTAATAAAACCTTCTTATTCATAAAGCACTTTGAAATTTGGCAATAAAGATAAACACAAATTTTTCCCCGGCTAAGATAAGGCGTATTATGTTTTAGTAAAAATCCCTTTTGCAATAAGGGCGGAATGGAGGTATGAGGCCTAAAATCTCTCTTAATAAATTTAACATTAGGATTTTTTTTGCCTCACAATAAGAAGGGTATTTTTGCGTTCTACAAAGAGACCTGGTTTTCCCTAACATCTTGATTTTATTGCATTTTAGCTCCAAATTGTTAAAGTTTGAAATAATGCTGGATATAGTCCCGTGTTTTGTATGTTGGCACAACCTTTGGAATAGATTAACAAAATCTTAAACGAAATTAACTATATGAATTACAGAATCTTCGCGGTAGTCGCAGTACTCCTTTTTTCTTTCGCTTTTACAAAAGCTGATAAAACAACTGCCACTTCAAATTCAGAAATCACTTCTGTTGTAGCTTCCACAAAACCTGTTTCTTTTAAGGAAAAAGTGGCTAACCTATATGGGGAATTTAGTACTAAAAACGCCACCATGCCTGCATTGAGTGTTTTTGAGAAAGCCATGGAGGGTTATGAAAAGCTGGAAAATCAAGGGAAAGTGAACAAAGAGATTCTTACCGTTGTCGATTTTGATCTTTCTTCTAAAAAGAAGAGAATGTGGATCATGGATATGAAAAATAAAGAGGTTCTTTTTAATACCTATGTTTCTCACGGCCAAAAGACTGGGGTTGAATTTGCTAAGCAGTTCTCCAATAAAGTCAATTCCCACAAAAGTTCCTTAGGATTCTTTGTGACCGGCGAAACCTATATCGGTAAGAACGGACTTAGTCTTTTTCTCGACGGAATGGAAAAAGGAATCAACAACAACGCCCGAAAAAGATATGTGGTAATTCATGGAGCGGACTATGCTACCGGTAATTTTGTAAACCGTTACGGGCGCCTGGGCAGAAGTTATGGTTGTCCTGCAGTGCCCAAGGCAATAGCTAAAAGTCTTATCAATAAAATTAAAGGAGAATCTGTAGTCTATATTAATAAGAATGACGCGGGTTATATGAGCAGATCTTCTTATCTGAACTAATTCTCCGGCTTTAAGAGCTTTATAAGTTTTGGATCAAGCTGATATATATCTGAAGTAAACCTTGTTTTACCATTTTCGCGCCAGGCGGTCCAGTAAAAATGGTGCACCTGGACAGGTTGAGTCACTTCTATCTGTGTGGTTTTGCCCGAAGAAAGGATAGTGTCTATAGTAGCTTCATTATACTCAGGCCTGTTGCTCAGCAAGTATCTGGAAAGATCCAACACATTTTCTACCCTAACGCAGCCGTGGCTTTCTGCCCGGCTGTCTTTTTTAAAAAGATACCGTGCAGGAGTGTCATGCAGGTAGATCATGTATTTATTGGGATAAATGATCTTTACCCGCCCCAGCGGATTTGAACTTCCGGCACCTTGTCGATACGTATAATTCCTTGCTTCAGCGGGATCCCAATCCTTTCTGTTGATTTTTTCCCCGTTCTTGTAAACATCGATCTTCTTTTCCTCTAAGTATGCAAGATCTTTTGATGCGCCGGGAATAACTTCTCGTTTTTTAATGGTTGGAGGGATCGTCCAGGTGGGATTGTAAACCACGTACTGTATCTTATCAGAAAAGACGGGCGTTTCCATAGAAGGCCTTCCTACGATTATTTTGTGGGTAGAAATAGTGTCTCCGTTCTTTATTACATGCAATTTGTAATTGGCAATATTAACGATGATATAATGTGCACCCAGATCGTGCGGATACCAGCGCCAGCGTTCAAGATTGGCCAAAATCTGGTTGTAACGGTCCTTTGCGCTCATGTTCAGGTTTGCGACAGTTCCCTTGCCTAAAAGGCCGTCAACCTGCAGGCCGTAATCCTGCTGATAACTACGGACTGCTTTTTGTATCTCTTCGGAATAGCGAATCCCGGCAGAATCGGCAGCTTTTTCCCTCAGGTATCCCAGTTCTTCTAAACGTTTTGCTACGGAAGTGATTCGGGCGTTTTCTTCTCCCGGTCTTATCATTTCCCCTTCCGGAATATGCGTTATTTCGCCTTCTGAAGCCGCTAATTTCTCGTAATCCTGAAGCGATTTCTTAAGCCCCTTGTAGATCTGTTGATGCGGCCTTGCTGAATCAAGGGCTGCTGTAATATTTTCTTCGGAAACAGCTTTGTTCAAGAGCTTCGGAAGATCTATTTCGTTCTTGCGCGTGCCCCAGATCTTGTAGATGTTTTCAGGATCCAGTTTTCCATGGTTGAGATCACCGGCAACTCTGAAAAACGCATCGGAGAGTACAATATCCAAAATCGCCCGTTCCTGAAGGCTAAGATCTGAATAGGTGGAACTTCTTTTTTGAAGATATTCCAGGTGATAATCCGAAGGGAAAAGACCGTCTTTGTCGATATTCTTAATATTCGACACTAATTCTTTTCTGAGTTTCTCACTGCTCCAAACGGGCTGATTCTCTCTTTCCTCATAATAATTTTGCAGCGTTGGAAAATCACTCAAATTTACCTTGCCAACAGAAGCCGTGTCAGCCGATTGATTGAAGGCTTTCGCTATGAGGTCGGGTGAAGGAGGAGGGGCATCCTCATTATTTGCCTCATTCGCCCTCTCCCTAGCGGAGGAAGGCGAAATTTCGCTCTTATTTGCAGTATTTTCATCGTTTCCGCAACTCAGGATGAAAAAGCACAAAAGCAGTAAAGCCAAAGTAGATCCTTTGAAGCTTATCATGGTGGGTATTTTGACTGTGATTTGGGAAACTGCGATCTTTCAGGAAGGAGTTTGCACGTCAGAATAAGATTCGTGCCTTTTGAATTCGGCTTCGGCGAAAGGGCAAAGCGGATCTATTTTCAACTCATTCTCCCTGGCATATTCCACGCTTTTTTTTACCAATTTCGAGCCAATGCCCTGGCCGCTGAGTTTTTTGTTAACTTCAACATGGTCCAAAGTGATGATGTTGTTTTCCTGGGAAGTATAGCTGAGTTCGGCTACAATGCCGCCTTCATCCTCTATATAGAACATTCCTTTATGATCGCTTTCTTTATGCTTTACATTCATAATTATTTTTTTATAATTCCGTCTACGATTCCATATTCTACCGATTCTTCGGCGTTCATCCAGTAATCGCGGTTAAAATCTTTCATCACTTTTTCTACTGTTTGGCCACAGTTGTCCGCCAGCAGTTGAGCGCTCAATTCTTTTGTTTTCAGAATTTCGGTGGCCTGGATCTCGATATTCGAAGCTTGTCCGCGGGCTCCTCCACTGGGCTGATGGATCATCACCTTGGCATGTGGCTGAATGAATCTTTTTCCTTTGGTGCCAACCGAAAGTAGAATAGAACCCATTGATGCAGCTAAGCCCGTACAAATAGTAGAGACGGGACTTTTCAACGACAAAATGGTGTCATAGATAGCAAATCCATCGGTGACAAATCCGCCGGGGCTATTGATGAAAAACTGAATTTCTTTTTCTTCGTGAAGGTCCAGGTACAAAAGCCGGTCTATCACGTGTTTTGCAGTTTGATCGTTTACTTCTCCCCAAAGGAAGACCTTGCGTTCCTTGAGAAATTTTGCGTCTATTAAGTCCTGGATTTTTCCCGGTTTATTTTTCATAACAGTAGTTTAGAGTAGTTTTAGTATCAGTTAAAAATAGAACTATTTTCGTAGAAAACTATATAGCTGGAGGTCATTAACATGATTTTAAAACCTGAAGCAGATGCTGCAGGGATAGGAGACATATTGTGCCTGCTCAATTCTGTTTGTTTCTTCTGAATTCTCCTTCAGGGAGTTGGGAAAAGCCGGCGAAAAAAGCGATATTTTTTTTGGAAGTTGAAAAGCATTAAGATTATATTTGCAGGGCAAAGGGGAGAGTAGCTCTCCCGATTGTATCGGGATCGTAGAGCGATCTCCCGAAGTTCTTTAAATAAAAAATTCTATCAATGCGGGAGTAGCTCAGTTGGTAGAGCGTCAGCCTTCCAAGCTGAATGTCGCCGGTTCGAACCCGGTCTCCCGCTCAAAGTACAAAACCTCTTCAGAAACGAAGAGGTTTTTTTATTTCTGAAACTATCCTGAAGATTAGGACCGGGTGAGAAGCCTGTCCCGAGTTTATCGAGGGGAACCCGGCTTGCCGACCGAAGTTTACGGAGGTTGGTCTCCCGCTCTGAAGTTGAAAACCTTCACAGAAATGTAGAGGTTTTTATATTTTAACTTTCTCAGAAAACCTAAGCAAAGTTCCCCTCCTCCTCGAGGAGGGGTGTCCGAAGGACGGGGTGGTTGGGGTGGTAAAAAAACAAAGGCCGAAATTGTACAATTTCGGCCTTTAATATATTCAGAAAATAAAATTCCTACCCGTTCATAGAGATCAGGAATTCCTCATTATTGCGGGTTTGTTTGATCCTGTCGTTGATGAATTCCATGGCTTCAATAGGATTCATATCAGCAAGATATTTACGAAGAACCCACATGCGCTGGATGGTATTTTCATCAAGTAGCAAGTCGTCGCGACGGGTGCTGGAAGAAATAAGATCGATCGCAGGGAACACTCTTCGGTTGGAAATTCTTCGGTCTAACTGAAGTTCCATGTTACCTGTTCCTTTGAATTCTTCAAAGATCACCTCATCCATTTTGGATCCTGTTTCGGTAAGCGCTGTAGCGATGATCGAAAGCGATCCGCCGTTTTCGATATTTCGGGCAGCACCAAAGAAACGTTTTGGTTTGTGTAGCGCGTTGGCGTCAACACCACCACTTAAAACCTTACCACTGGCAGGTTGTACGGTGTTATAAGCCCGTGCAAGACGGGTGATGGAATCGAGCAGGATCACTACATCGTGCCCACATTCTACAAGTCTTTTTGCTTTTTCCAGAACGATATTGGCCACTCTTACGTGTTCGTGCGCTTCCTTGTCGAAAGTAGAAGCAACTACTTCGCCGCGTACGTTGCGCTGCATATCGGTAACCTCTTCAGGCCGTTCATCGATCAATAATACGATCTGGTACACTTCAGGATGGTTGGCTGCAATCGCATTGGCAATATCCTTCAGCAACATTGTTTTCCCGGTCTTTGGCTGGGAAACGATCATTCCACGTTGTCCTTTTCCGATAGGAGAGAAGAGGTCCATAATACGTGTGGAGATACTGCTTTGTTTATCAGCAATATTGAATTTCTCTTTAGGAAACAGGGGAGTAAGGTGCTCAAAAGAAACACGGTCCCGCACAACCTGTGGGTCCAGACCATTGATCTTGTTGATCTTGATCAAAGGGAAATATTTTTCACCTTCTTTTGGCGGACGAATCTGTCCAAGCACAGTATCTCCGGTCTTTAAACCGAATAACCTGATCTGAGACTGAGAAACGTAAATATCGTCGGGAGAAGTGAGGTAGTTGTAATCTGAAGATCTTAGGAAACCGTAGTTGTCCTGCATAATATCCAGCACTCCTTCACTTTCGATAATGGCATCAAATTCGTAATCGGGTTCGCGATAGCGGTTGCGACTGTCCCTGTTGCCGTTATTCTTGTTGTTATTGTCCCTGTTGTTGTTATTGTCTTTTTTGCTGGAGCGGGAGTCCTTCTTGTTGTCCCGTCCACTCTGGCTATGCCTGGAAGTGCTTTTGTCTTCTCTGGAAGTACTCTTGTCGTCTCTGGAAGTGCTCTTGTTATCTTTAGAAGAAGTGTTCTTTTGTTCCGGCTTCTCGTTCTCTTTGGCCTTCTGTGAAGGTTGGGAAGTAGTGTCGGCTTTTGCTTCTTTTTTGGAGTCTTTAGAAGATTCTGGCTTGGACTCTGATTTTTTTGACCTTGGGGGTCTTTTGTCGCTACCTATTTTGCTGCCTTTGCTCTTTTGTGCCGGCTTTTCAGGCTTCTTTTCCTCAGTTTCATCGGTCAAAACCTCTTGCACCTTTTTAGGGTTGGCGGCCTGGTAATCCAAAATCTGGTAAACCAGATCAAGCTTCTTAAGGCTTCTGAATTTAGGAACATTTAGAGATTTCGCAATTTCCTGCAATTCAGGCAGCTTTTTAGCTTTTAATTCTGAAATTTCAAACATGAATAACTATGAATAAAAAATTTTGTGTTTGGGTTTTTAAACTTCTCGTGGAAGAATCGAAAAATTTGGAGTCTTAAGTAACCTGTTTTGAACTGGTTACGAAATGTTCTTGCAATTATACGACTTTATTTTAAAATTTTGACCGGTTTTCTGAAAAGAATCTTTTATTTTTGTCGCCGAATTTCAGCTATTTCTATGCTACAACGAATACAAACCGTTTACTTATTACTGGCAGTAATCATCAGTGCAGGCTTGATTTTTGTTTTTCCTTTATGGGAAAATGCACAGGGAGCTGAAGTTTATGCAGAAGATAATTTAATGATCTTTTTGATGTTCATCGGGTCGGCCGTTTTATCCCTGATGAGTATCTTTATGTTTAAGAACAGAAAGCTTCAGTTTGTGCTGGGGCGTCTCAATATAATATTGAACTTTTTTTTACTAGGAGTGTTTGTTTATTGGTCGCTAAAACTACCCGGAGAGATGGATATCTCAGAGAAGGGTATTGGGATGATTCTTCCGATTGTTTCTATCGTTTTTCTAGTGCTGGCCAACAAGGCCATCAAAAAGGACGAAGATCTCGTAAAATCAGTTGACCGATTGCGATAAGCCTATCATCTTAGTAGTATTAGTGCGTGAAAAACCCGAAGTGAAAGCTTCGGGTTTTTTTGGTCTTCTTCGGAATTGGTCTTCTTCGGAATTGGTCTTTTTCGGAATTGGTCTTCTTCGGAATTGGTCTTTTTTGGAATTGGTCTTTTTTGGAATTGGTCTTTTTCGGAATTGGTCTTTTTCGGAATTGGTCTTCTTCGGAATTGGTCTTCTTCAGAATTGGTCTTTTTCGGAAATCTTTTCAGCTTAATTCGATCACCTCCAGGTCGTATATCTTTTCACCGTCTATTTTGAAGCGAAGCATGGTTCTTTTCTTGTGAAAGCCTTGTTTGCCTGCGGCCCCGGGATTCATGTGCAGCAGGTCCAGCTGCGAATCGTTCATCACCTTCAGAATATGAGAGTGCCCTGAAATGAACAATTTCGGCGGATTTTGCCGAATCTCCTCCCTTATTGCCGGGGAATATTTTTTAGGATAACCTCCAATGTGGGTGATCCATACATCCACTTTTTCACACATAAAACGCTGGTGCAGCGGAAATTCTTTCCTGATTTCGGTTCCGTCGATATTTCCGTAAACAGCCTTTAAGGGTTTCAGTTCTTTTAATTCATCAGATACCGCTGTCGTTCCTATGTCGCCGGCATGCCATATTTCATCGGCCTCGCCGGCATAATGTAGTATGCGTTCATCTATATAACCATGAGTGTCGCTAAGCAGGAGTATTTTTTTCAAAAGCTATCGGATTTCATTATTGAATGATCGACAAAGCAAAGCCGCCAAAGCTGTTCCCTTGCGATAATTGCCTTATCTTTGCAGTTCGCAAATATAAAAAGAATCGCATAGATTGAGGTATTTCGCTGAACTCGCTTACTTCGGAAAAGCTTACCACGGATGGCAAAATCAGCCTGCTGCAATAACGGTGCAGCAATGTGTGGAGAAGTCATTGTTTACGCTCTTTCAGGAGAAGATCGAAATCACCGCGGCTGGAAGAACCGATGCGGGAGTTCATGCAAGGCAGATGTTCGCTCATTTTGATACTGAACAGGAATTCGATGCAGGAAGCCTGGTTTATAAATTGAATTCCATTCTTCCGAAGGATATAGCGGTAGAACGAATTTTTCCGGTAAAACAAAATGCCCACGCCCGCTTTGATGCTTTGAGCCGAAGTTATGAGTATCACATTATTCAGAAGAAAGATCCTTTTCTCTATGAGAATGCTTTTTATGTGAAGAAAGCGCTTGATGTGGCTGCTATGAATGAGGCTGCGGGAGTGCTGAAAAATTATAGAAATTTTAAATGTTTTTCCAAATCCCGGACCGATGTAAAAACCTATAATTGTGTAGTTACAGAGGCTCTTTGGAAAAAGGAAGATGACCGGTTAATTTTCTATATCACTGCCGACAGGTTTCTGCGGAATATGGTAAGAGCTGTTGTAGGCACGCTGTTGGAAATAGGGGAAAAGAAACAGCCGGTAGAATACATCCGGGAGGTGATAGAAAGTGAGAATCGAAGCAAGGCGGGGTCTTCGGTACCAGCGCACGGACTTTATCTCACCAAAATACAATATCCAAACTTACAAGAGTAGATGGCATCAAATACAGGAAACGCATTCGATTTTAAGCTGTTCAAGCGCCTGCTTAAATATACTAATCCATACAAGGGCACCTTTTACTTTGTAGGAGTAGCGGCTGTTTTGCTTTCCTTCTTTTCTGTTTTGCGACCTTACCTGCTTCAAATCACCATTGACAAGGCGATCGTGCCGGCAGATAGTAGCGAATTGGTCTTCTATATTTCGCTTATGGGAGGTGTTTTACTCCTGGAGGTGATCTTTCAGTTTTGCTTTATTTATTTTGCCAACTGGCTGGGCCAGGAAGTAGTGCGTGACCTGCGGGTGAATCTTTTTCGGCATATGCTTCAGTTTAAAATGAAGTATTACGACAAATCGGCTGTAGGACGGCTGGTGACCCGGGCGGTGAGCGATATTGAGACCATATCCAGTATCTTTAGCCAGGGCCTCTTCATGATCATCAGCGATCTTCTCAAGATGCTGGTGGTGTTGGGTTTTATGTTTTATCAAAGCTGGAGACTTACTTTGCTTGTGTTAACCGTGCTTCCTTTCATCATATATGCCACCCGGGTTTTTCAGAAAAAAATGAAGGTCGCTTTTGAAGATGTCCGGAACCAGGTAGCCAACCTCAATACCTTTGTACAAGAGCGGATCACCGGGATGAAGATCGTGCAACTCTTTACCCGGGAAAAGGCCGAATATGAAAAGTTTAAGGAAATAAACGACAAGCACCGAAAGGCCTGGGTGAGAACCGTGTGGTACAACTCCATTTTCTTTCCTATTTCTGAAATGTCTACCTCGATCACCATTGGTTTAATCGTCTGGTTTGGAGGATTGCGTGCAATTGAAGGCAGCACAGCCATCACCCTGGGTACGATCATTATGTTTATCGAGCTTTCTCAAATGCTTTTCAGGCCGCTGCGCCAGATAGCCGATAAGTTCAATACCCTGCAGATGGGAATGGTGGCGGCAAATCGTGTTTTTGGAATTCTCGATACCCGTTCTTCCATCTCTGATGAAGGCACTATAGAAGTTGATCATATCAAGGGGGATATCGAGTTCAAAGATGTCAGGTTTAGCTATGTAGACGATGAAGAGGTTTTACGGGGACTCTCGTTTAAGGCGAATGCCGGGGAAACTGTTGCTATCGTGGGAGCTACGGGAGCAGGTAAGTCTACGGTGATCAATCTGTTGAACCGGTTCTATGAGATCAATAGTGGAGAGATTTGTGTCGACGGGATCGATATTCGTGATTTTAAACTGCAGTCACTACGCGGGCAAATTGCCGTGGTATTGCAGAATGTCTTTCTCTTTGCTGATACTATCATGAATAATATCACTCTTGAGACCCCCGGAATTACCGAGGAAGATGTTATCAATGCGGCCAAACAGATCGGAATTCATGATTTTATAAATACGCTTCCAAATGGCTATTATTACAATGTAAAAGAAAGAGGGGCAATGCTCTCTTCTGGCCAACGTCAACTCATATCATTTCTTCGGGCTTATGTAAGTAATCCGAGTATTCTTGTGTTGGATGAAGCTACTTCTTCGGTCGATTCCTATAGCGAACAGCTTATCCAGGACGCAACTGATAAGATCACCCAGGGTCGAACTTCAATCGTCATTGCACACCGGTTGGCTACTATCAAAAAGGCAGATAAGATCATCGTGATGGATGCCGGAAAGATCGTTGAGATTGGCACGCACCAGGAATTGCTGAAAAAGGAGAAGGGTTACTACAAAAACCTGTATGAAGTACAGTTTATGGCGGAAGAATCCCTATAGTCAAATCCTCAAGACCAAAAAGGCATTAAACCTATAAGTATGCCTGAAGATTTCCAATAATAACTTTGCTTTTTAATCTGAAAAGTGACGACCGTCATAATTCCACCTATTCCTTGTTTCTAACTTTGAAGAGCCACGAAGCTATAACTGTTAGGGGGCTTTTAGCAGGAGGCTTTCAGTCTTACTCAATTAATTAAGTCAACTAAATAAATCAGTTATGGTTAAAATTTACTCTACAGTTTTATTTCTGTTTTTCTCGACACTTGCTTTTTCCCAGGCAGGTCACATTATGCAGGGCGTAGGCGCTGTTAATATGTCTATGGGAGGTGCTGCCACGGGTCAGCCACTGGATATTTCCGGGGCCTTGCAATGGAACCCGGCAGCTATTTCGAGCTTTGATGAAAAAATTATTAAGTTCGATATTGGTGTATTCTTTTCTTCGCCTGAACTTCGTTCCAGGGTGCCTGAGTTCGATGAAACGGGACAACCTACCGGGAATTTCTATAGTGGTACTACCAAAGATGACAGAGGAGTTTCTCCTATGCCGGCTTTGGCTATGGTATGGGGAAAGGAGAACAGTAAGCACACTTTTGGAGCTTCCATTTTTGGGATAAGCGGTTTTGGTGTAACCTTTCCGGAAAATATGAGCAATCCTATCAATATGCCACAAAGTGCAGGTGGTTTTGGACGGATAGAATCGGATTACTCTTTACTCCAGGCCGGGTTCACTTATGCCTATAATTTTTCTGATAATTTCTCTGTGGGGATAAGCCCAACAATTAATTATGCATCGCTGAAGTTACTTCCAAACCCGACTGCTAATCCAACTGCGGCGGGATATCCCGGCACCGATAGAGCTTCGGCTATAGGCTTCGGTGGTCAGGTAGGGCTCTTTTATAATTCCGACTCAGGATTTAAAGCAGGTCTTTCCTACAAGACAGTTCAACATTTCAGTGATTTTGAATTCGATAATACGTATTTGGATAATTCTACTTCCACTAATAAATTCAAAATGGATTATCCGGCTATTTTCTCTGCTGGTTTAGGGTATTCTGCTGGTGATCTTGATCTGGCTTTGGATTACCGTATGGTGGACTACAAGAATACTGATGGCTTCTCTGAAACCGGATGGACTCAAACAGGCTCGGTAAGGGGCTTTGGTTGGGAGAATATGGATGTGATTTCCGCAGGTATTCAATATAAAGGAATTAGCAGGTTGCCTGTACGGGTTGGCTATACCTATAGCTCAGTACCAATTAAAAATGAAGTGGCATTTTTTAATATTCCGGCAACGGCCATCATTGAAAATGCTTTTCAGATTGGATTTACTTTCGAAGCAACTTCCAGTTTGAATTTTGATGTGGTTTACCATCACGGCTCCAGTAATAAAGAAACAGCCGGGCCTTTATTAAATCCTATGTTTGCACAAAATTATCCTCCTCACGGGGCTATCCCGGGTAGTGAAGTCTCTTATGAAATGACTACAGATTTGGTGATGTTGGGAGTGAGCTATACCTTCAAAAAGAAGGAATCCAATGAAATAGATTAAATCTTAGGTCGATCCTATAAATTTTTTAGTGGTTGTAATGAATTGCCGGGGAAGCTTAAGCCAAATCCTGTTTAAGCTTTTCCAGCAGTTCTTCATTGCTCTCAAACATCACGAATTGCCCGTCTTTTATATAGGAAATCTGGCCGGTTTCTTCGCTCACCACAATGGCCAGCGCATCAGTTTTTTCAGTAATGCCAACAGCGGCGCGGTGACGTAAGCCGAATCTGAGTGGGATAGAACGATCGTTCGAAACAGGTAAGATCACCCTGGTAGCTGAAATTTTGTTTTCCTCGATGATCATGGCCCCATCGTGAAGCGGGCTGTTTTTATAAAAGATTGACTCTATTATAGGTTGATTTAGTTCAATATTCATAGAGTCGCCGGAATTTTTTACGAAGTCGAGATTGGTGCTTTTCTGAATGACCATAAGGGCTCCGGTAAAACTTCTTCCCATCGATTCGCAGGCTCTTACGATAGCGTTCACATTGGTGCTCACCTCCATGTCATCTTTCATAAAACGGATCTGCCTGAAAATTCTGCCGTTATAGGCGAAATTCGTCGACCCGATCATGAGCAGAAATTTCCGGATCTCCTGCTGAAAAACCACGATTAACGCGAACATTCCCACGCCTATGAATTGCCCCAGCACGCTGCTAAGCAGTTCCATTTGCAGCAGCTGGGTGAGCTTCCAGACAAGGTAGATGATCACGATTCCAACGAAGATATTTACGGCAACCGTTCCCTTAACCAGTTTGTAAACATAGTACAGCAAAGCTGCTATGAAAACGATGTCGAGAATGTCGAGAATGCGAAGGTGAATAATGTCCAAGCTCCTGGGGTTTTGTGTAAAAATAGAAAATATCGCCTTATTTTTTGATACGGCCAACTAATTTCACGCATTCCACTGCCTCTTTCACGTCGTGAACCCGTAAAATAGCGGCTCCTCTGGTAAGTGCCACAGTGTTCAAAACAGTGGTGCCGTTCAGAGCATCTGCGGGTTCGCCGCCAAGGCTTTTATAGATTAGCGATTTCCGGGAAATGCCTATCAATAGCGGTAATTCCAGGATCTCAAAAAGCTCCAGTTTTCCGAAGAGCTCAAAATTCTGTTCAATGTTCTTGGAGAAGCCAAAGCCTGGATCCACGATAAGATCATTGATACCAAGCCTGCGTGCAGCGTTTATTTTTTCTGAAAAATAATACAGGATCTCCTGGGTCATATCGCCCTCGTATTGGTTAAGGGTCTTCATGGTTTTTGGGGTGCCGCGCATGTGCATCATGATATAGGGAACCTGATGTTTTGCAACTACTTCCATCATTTTTGAATCCAGGTTTCCTGCCGCGATATCATTAACCATGGCTGCTCCGGCTTCAAGAGCCTTTTCGGCCACTTTACTTCTGAAGGTGTCGATGGAGATCAGGATTTCAGGAAAGTGTTTGGTAAGAAGTTCAATTGCCGGAATCACTCTCTCAAATTCTTCTTCTTCGGAAACCTCTTCGGCATCGGGCCTGCTGCTGTAGCCACCAATATCGATAAAATCGGCACCGTCTTTCAGCATTTTTTCCGCCTGCATCAGGATCATTTCCTCGCCTTTCATTCGGCTCCCTTCATAAAAGCTGTCAGGGGTAATGTTAAGTATCCCCATTACTCTGGGTATGGAGAGGTCAATAAGGTGTCCTTTGCAATTTATGGTCATTCCAAAATATTTTATGTTTTTCCGCAGGGAAAATAACTTTGACTAATTAGAATATTTGCCCGAAATTTACGCAAATTACTACTTTTTCTATGCAGGAAACCTCAAGCCAATACGATGCGGTCATTGAAATGTGCCGTGGCCTGTTTGTCAACAAGATGAAAGATTACGGAAGCGCCTGGCGTATTTTGCGACTTCCTTCCCTTACCGATCAGATTTTCATTAAAGCCCAACGAATCCGGAAATTACAGGAAAATGCCGTTAGAAAGATCGACGAAGACGAGAAATCTGAATTTATCGGCATCATCAATTATTCGGTAATGGCCTTGATTCAGCTGGAAAAAGGAGTAGCAGATCAGCCCGATATGGCGCTGAAGGAAGCTGAGGTTCTTTACGACGAAAAAATTTCTGAGACCAAACAGTTGATGCAGGATAAGAATCATGATTATGGCGAGGCCTGGAGGGAAATGCGTATTAGTTCCCTTACCGATCTTATTATGCAGAAGTTGTTGAGGGTGAAACAGATCGAAGATAACAAAGGAAAAACCCTGGTGAGTGAAGGCATCGATGCCAATTACCAGGATATGATAAATTACGCGGTGTTTGCAATGATCCTGTTAGGGGAACATTCTGAAGCCTAAAACTTTTTCAGATGAAAACATTAGTAGGAATAGCCAGGATCTTTGTCGGGGTCTTGTTCATTTTTTCGGGATTTATCAAGATGAACGATCCCATTGGTTTTTCTATTAAGCTGAAGGAATACTTTGGCGCCGGGGTTCTTAACCTGGAGTTTCTGATCCCTTACGCGTTGGTGATCGCCATACTTCTGGTGGTTTTTGAACTGGTGCTGGGCATTATGCTGCTCATAGGTTATATCCCGAAGTTCACCACCTGGAGCCTGCTGTTAATGATCGTTTTCTTCACCTTCCTCACCTTTTATTCGGCTTATTTCAATAAGGTGACCGATTGCGGATGTTTTGGAGATGCGATCCCGCTCACACCCTGGCAATCTTTCTCCAAGGATGTTGTTTTACTGGTACTCATCTTGTTTTTATTCTTTAATCAAAAGTATATCACGCCGGTCTTTGTCCCGGCTTCGCATCGCTGGATCATCTTTTTGTCTTTTATGCTTTGCTTCCTTTTCTCCTATTACGTGTTGATGCATTTACCGCTTTTTGACTTCCGCCCATATAAAGTGGGAAATAATATTCCCGAAAAAATGAAACTTCCGGAAGATGTCAGGAATGCTGAAGTTCGTTATGAATGGAAATTCCGGGTAGACGGTAAGGAGAAAACCATTACTAATAATGGTACTTATCCTCAGGTGGACGGGGAATTCATAGGAGTGGAGACCTTTGGGCCCGAACAGGATGCTATTGCGCCTATCCACGATTTTTCTATCGAGAAGAACGGCAAGGATATTACTTCTGAAGTGCTTAATGCCGATCATGTCCTGCTCGTAGTGTCTTACGATCTTCGGAAAGCGGAGCGCGACGGGCTGGCTGCCGTAAAAGACCTTACCGACCGCGCCTTGAAGCAAGGCTACAAAGTGATTGGATTGACGGCTTCGGGACAGGAAAAACAGCAACAGGTGATCGACAAATATGATCTGAACTTCGAATTTTACCAGACTGATGAAACTGCTTTAAAAACCATTGTTCGTGCGAATCCTGCTTTTCTTACTCTTCAGAAAGGCACAATTACGCAAAAAGAGCATTGGTTTGATGCCGATGATATAGAATTATAAAGCATTCCGAAGAAACTTTAAAAAAATGGTAAAAAGCGGCCCTTCATGCCTGTTGGAGGGCTGCATGTATATTCTTATCAATATATTTGTAGAATTCCGGGGAAAAGCTATTTTCTGCGGAAGAAAATAAAGTGAAATTCCCTCTCGGGACAACCAGAAAATTATGAGAAAAAATATCGTAGCCGGAAACTGGAAAATGAACAATGACCTTTCGGAAACCCAGGAACTGCTTTCAGAAATGAAACTTCAGCTTGTAAAAGAGCCTGAAGCAGCCGTGATGGTAGCGCCTTCGTTCACTAATTTATATACCGCTTTCGAAACCCTGAAAGATACGCCTGTGGAGGTGGTAGCGCAGAATATGCACCAAAGCAAAAGCGGAGCTTTTACAGGAGAAGTTTCGGCTGCTATGTTGAAGAGTATCGGGGTCAATACCGTGATTCTTGGTCATAGCGAGCGCCGCGCATACTTTCACGAGACGAATGATATGCTGGCAGAAAAGGTGAATGCGGCCCTTGAGAATGATATGAAAGTGATCTTTTGCTTTGGTGAAGAGCTGGAGGATCGAAAAAGTGGAAAGCACTTCAAATTAGTTGAAAAACAACTAAAGGATAGTCTGTATCAGATTTCCGATAAAGACTGGGAAAATATCATTCTTGCCTACGAACCGGTTTGGGCGATAGGTACAGGAGAAACCGCGTCTCCCGAACAGGCCCAGGAAATGCACGCTTTTATAAGAAAAAATATAGCAGATGAATTTGGTGATGAAATTGCTGAAAATGTTTCTATTCTTTACGGCGGAAGCGTAAAACCGGGAAATGCCAAGGAGATCTTTGCTAAAAAAGATGTGGACGGCGGCCTTATTGGCGGTGCGAGTCTAAAGGCGGTAGATTTTCTGAAGATCGTAAACTCTTTCTAAATGGCGACCAATTATCTCGAATTTCGATTTCTCATAGAGCCGCTTCAGCCGGCTTCAGAAATTCTAATTGCAGAGCTCGGCTACCTGGGATTCGAGAGTTTTGTAGAAAATGAAGATGGGGTGACGGCTTATATTCCGAAGGAGGAGTATGAGGAAGATCTGCTGGCCGGAGTGCATATCCTGCAGTCGGAGGAGTTTGAGATCACCTATTCCTGCGATGAGATCGAACAGGTAAACTGGAATGAGGAGTGGGAGAAGAATTTTAGTCCCATTCTTGTGGATGATAAATGCAGTGTGCGGGCCCCTTTTCATCCTCAGCCCGATGTGGAATTTGACATTGTTATTGAGCCGAAAATGTCTTTCGGGACCGGGCACCATGCCACCACTCACATGATGATTCAGCATATTCTGAAGAATGAGTGGGAAGGCAAGACCGTATTGGATATGGGCTGCGGAACGGGAGTCCTGGCCATACTTACCGCCCTTAAAGGCGCTAAGGCTGTTGATGCTATCGATATCGACAACTGGTGCTACCAAAATACCCTTGAGAATATAGAGCGGAATAGTGTAGATTACATACAGGTGGATGAAGGCGGGGCAGAACTTCTGGAAGGAAGGAAATTTGATGTCATTTTGGCCAATATCAACCGCAATATCCTTTTAAGGGACCTGCCTGTGTATGTGGAAAGTCTCAATGAAGGCGGAGATATTTACTTAAGCGGTTTCTATTCTGAAGATATTCCGCTCATTGAAAAAAAATGTAAGGAGCTGAAACTTCGCTATGTCGAACACTTTGAAAGGAATAACTGGGTGGCTGTAAAGTTTTCTTTTTGAGATATTTAGAAAGAATTTGTAATTTTAGCCCATATCCTTCTATTTAAATATGATGATGATGAGTACGCAAGAAGAAGTATTAGAAAAGGTTGTAACCGACTCGAAGAAAAAGAAAGAGAACGAGATAGTTTTATATAATGATGATCATAACACCTTTGATCACGTAATAGAAACGCTGATCTATGTTTGTGAGCATACACCCGAGCAGGCAGAGCAGTGTTCCTTATTGGTGCATTACAAAGGAAAATGTACGGTAAAAACCGGTCCTTATCCCGAGCTGAAACCTCGTTGCTCAAAACTTCTGGAGGCCGGCCTGAGCGCCGAAATTGTTTAGAGAAAAAAATTCTGAAATTCTTTTTCAGTTTTTAAAATAAATAATATATTTGCAGCCGCTTACCGCTAAAGGAAGCGAGCTCAATAAAGGCCTCGTGGCGCAACTGAATAGCGCATCTGATTACGGCTCAGAAGGTTACAGGTTTGAATCCTGTCGAGGTCACTTTTAAAGAAATCAAATTAACCAAAACCCTGTAAATACTATGATTTACAGGGTTTTATGTTTTTAGAGGATTTTGTTTGAGAGACTTTTATTATATTTAATTTCTCGCAAATCGTCAACATAATTTTTATTCTGTCAACATGTTACGATTTGATTATCAGTGGACTTAAAATTTTTATGGTTTGACTTCGTCTTAATTGAGTATTAATTTAAAGACGATGCCATGCGAACTTCCAAAACATTTTCCATCTTATTCTGGGTGAATTCTTCCAGAGTAAAGAACAATCAAACTAATCTGTATGTTCGAATTTCCCTTGACGGTCAAAGGGTGAACATCAGTTTAAAATCAAAAATTTCTTTTGATCTTTGGGATTCTTCCGCTCAACGTGTTGAAGGGAATTCAAGGAGGCAAGGGAAGCAAATAACTTCATTGCAGAAACCCGAACCAAAATTTTTCAGAATTATCAGGATCTAAGGTTTCAGAATAAAAAAATCACCACGGAACTTCTAAAAGCGAATTTTTTAGGAGAAGGGCCTGGAGATAAAACGGATCATTCCTAAATGTTGGGGATTAGGCAAAAATTGTGGTTAATCTAAACAGGAAGAATTCAATATTCTTTACTCCTCTAAACTGGCTTCTAAAAGCTTTTATTTTTGCATTAAATGATTCTGCAGAGGCGTTGGTACTCCTGTTATAAAAGTAGTTTAAGATCGTTCTGTAATTTAGCTTGATACTATTGGCGACAGTATTAAAGGCTTTAAAACCGGTTTCTTCCACTTCTTTATACCAATGCGCCAGCTTTGTCATGGCGACACCTTTGTCTTTAGTTTGGTTAAAAATGTTTCTTAAGTTATTTACCAGGGAATAAGCCTGATGGATATCAGGGTACTCCTTGAAGAGGATCTCTGCACGTTTTGATTGCTTTTTTGTCCAATTGGAGGTCGCTTTGTAAAGCAAATATCTGCTTCGTGCGAGTATTTGCTTATGAGAGTCACCATTAGAGAGCAGCTCCGGTATATATTGCCTTCCTTTTTGTCTGGTCTCTTGCAGCTTTTCATTTTCCTTATCTATAGCGTCCCAGCGATGTTTAATCCTTAGATCCTGAAGCGCTTCTATAGCTAATTTCTGGACGTGGAATCTGTCGGTTACCTGAATAGCTTTTGGGAAGCATTTAGAAGCGATGTGCTTCATTGAAAAAGCCATATCTAAAGTAATCTCTTTGACCTTGTTGCGCAGGGATGAAGGTATTTTAAGCAACTGCTTAACGATTGGTTCAGCCTTTGTTCCTGCTATAATGGCGACTAAAGCACCCTTCTTTCCCTTAGCTTTTTTGTTGGTGATGATGGTGTAGAGTTCTCCCTGGGATAATGCAGTCTCATCGAGAGAAAGATAAGGACCGATGTTTTCAGGAAAGATCAGAAAACGCCTGGCGTGTTTCTTTTCCTTCCATTCTTTAAAATCACTTAAGTGATCTTTGTACTGGCGCTGCAGTTTCTTTCCATTAACATCGAAGAAGGAGCCTATAGTATGGCAATCAGATGCCTTAGTATCGACTAATTTCTTTTAAAAAAGCAGCGAACTCTGTGGTCATACGAGTTCCCTGTGCGACTAAATTCCAGTCTCTTTGGACTATTTGACCAGTATCTTTATCTGTCCATCTGCGACGTCTAACATGGAGGTAAACCGTATTTCCCCGCAAAGGGAAGTCTTGAATGGTTACTTCTTTATGGAACCCTTTGGAGATTAATAGTTTGGTAGCATGTTCTTCTGGCGGAGTATTACGTTCTTCAAAATAAAGGTGGAGAACTTCTTTTTCTTTTTTGCTTTTTGTCAGATCAAAATTCTCCACAAGAAACTGTGGTAATACAAGCTTAATAAGGTCCAGGTAATTTTTATCCAAAGTCGATATCCTTTTTGCAAATATCGCTCTTTACCTCAATTCCTCCCCAACTTTTGAGATTGATCCGATAAAACCCTGTCAGATATTTTAGAGTATCACAGGCAAAAGATTGAGAAAACACTCTCCAAAGGTTCCATTCGTAATTTCCAGGTTACCGAGAGGTATATCCTTAGGTTTTTAAAGGAGGAACTGAAAACAAGTTCTGTTTATTTGAGTGAGCTTAATTATAAGTTCATCAACGATTTTGCAGATTTCCTTTTTTCCTGCTGGCCAAAAGGCCACGTAAATGCCATGAGTCATAATACTGTCATGAAGCATTTACAAAGGCTTCGTAAAATAGTGACCCTTGCTTTTCATTTGGAATGGGTTGATAAGGATCCATTTATACGGTGGAAACCTACTTTTGAAAAAAAGGAACGGGATTTTCTGCATGTTAATGAACTAAAGCAAATCGAAGATTTCAATTTTTATAATGATCGGTTGGATAGGGTGAGGGATTTATTCGTCTTTAGCTGTTATACAGGGATCAGTTTTTCAGATATTATTGATCTTACCAAAGACAATATCAGGACTGGCCTGGACGGTCAGAAATGGATTTTCACTTCAAGAAACAAGACCAAAGTGAAAGTTAAGATTCCTTTACTGGATAAAGCTTTAGAGATACTCGACAAGTACCACGAGCATCCAATGACTGAAATAACCCAAAGCCTTTTGCCTGTTATAACGAATGTTAAGGTGAATCTTTATTTAAAGGAAGTAGCTGATCTTTGTGACATCAAGAAGAATTTGACCTTTCATATGGCCAGGCATACTTTTGCTACTACCGTTACTCTCTCCAATGGAGTGCCTATAGAAACTGTGTCTAAACTTTTGGGACATACCAAGATAGCAACGACCCAGATATATGCGCGAGTTCTTGAAGATAAAATAAGCAAGGATATGTCTGAATTAAGTAGGAGGCTTAGGAATGGGAAAGACCAAACCTGAATTAAGTTTAAATGAACTTGTTCATAGGCATCTTTCCCATTTGGAGGGAACAACCTTACAAAATCGTTTTTCCTTTACTACTTGGTTGTATGTTTTTGCATATAAAACTATAATATTCTCCAGTTTTATATGCAATAGCATATAAATGGGGGTATTTGACATATATTGTATGTAATTGCATATAATTCCATATTTTTACTGAAAATTATACCTTTCAACATATAATGGAAGAGCTTGCAGATTTTGTCAAATCACGAAGAAAGGCAGTTAATCTTACTCAGGAAGAGTTTGCCGAAAGAGCTGGGGTAGCATTAACTGTTATCCGAAAAATCGAACAGAATAAGATGAATCTGAATCTTGAGAAAGTAAATCAGGTTTTAAAGATGTTTGGTCATAAGCTTGTGCCTGTAAGTTTCAAAAATATCGCGGAAAATGAGACAAGCTAAAATTCTGTATACTGATTTAGTATGCGGGTTATTGACAGAAACGGATGATGGTACTTTTACTTTTCAATATGATGAAAATTACGTGGATCAGTACCCTAATCAGTTCATAACTTTCACTATGCCTGTACGAAAGAAGGAATATAAAGATAAACGCTTATTTGCATTTTTTGAAGGATTGATACCGGAAGGATGGTTATTGGATATCGCTTCCAAAAATTGGAAGATAAATACTAACGACCGAATGGGACTGCTCTTGGCTTGCTGTCAAAACTGTATAGGTGCTGTAAGTGTTCAACCAGTAGAACTTCAGGATGAGTAGATGTTTGTATTGCTATAAGGAAGTCGAGGATGGCCAGGACTATCATGCTGAATGTAGCCTTGCTTTTTTCGGAACCGAAAAACCTCCAAAAATAGAGTACTCCCTTGATGAAATGTCTGAATTAGCAAAGGAGGTGGTTGAACGTAGCGTTTCTGTTCCTGGCGTACAGCCGAAACTTTCAATGTCGGTAATAAATAATGACCAAAAGGATCAAAGGCTTACCGTGGTGGGTGCCTTGGGTGGGAACTATATTTTTAAACCACCTTCACAAGATTATCCTGAAATGCCAGCCAATGAAGATTTGACAATGAAAATGGCAAAACTTTTTAATATAGAAGTGGTTCCACATTCTCTAATCAAACTTTCTTCCGGCGAATTATCTTATATCACGAAGCGAATCGACAGGACTGCAGATGGAACTAAAATTCATATGATAGATATGTTTCAGGTATTGGAAGCATTCGACAAGTACAGGGCTTCAATGGAGCGCATCGGCAAGGCGATCCAGAAATATGCCGATAATACTTTCTTAGATATTCTTCGTTTTTATGAAATAGCGCTGTTTAGTTATCTCACCGGCAATAATGATATGCATCTCAAGAACTTTTCTATGGTACGAACATCCTATGGTTGGACGTTATCTCCTGCTTATGACTTGTTGAATGTGTCTATAGTCAATCCGGAAGACACAGAAGAATTAGCTTTAACGATTGCTGGTAAAAAGAAAAAAATAACAAGAAAATTATTGGTAGAATTTGGTGCTGGCCTGGGACTGACTGAAAAGCAGATTAATGGTGCTTTTAAACGTTTTCAGGAATTAAAAAATAATGCTTTAGAGTTAATAAAAACATCTTTTTTAAGTGTAGACATGCAGGAAGCATATATTAACCTTCTGGAGCGTAGATATGATGTATTAAAAAAGGATAAGTAAATCTTGAGCGCTCGACAGTAAAAGTCTTGAATGGACTATAAACAATGTAGTTACTAAAACTCCTTTAAAGTCGGGGGATGTAACAGATAATAATTGTTTTTCTTCTTTAACTTCAAAGTTAAATGGTGGCGCCTGTAGGCTCACACCACTTCCTTTTCTAAGTCGGATTCCCTGTCCGGAGATAATATCATTATTGGGCTCAAAATCTCCTTCCGGCAAATGCTCGGTCAGAATTACATATTTGAAGGCGTATAATTTTTGCACCACACTTTTTATTTCCGAATTGGACAAATGTTGCAAAACCTGCCTCAGTATCGCGCAATCTCCCGAAGGAAGAACATCTGTTGCAATATCTAAAGCATGAAATTCTAAATTATCTGCTTTGAATTCTTTTTGGTTATGCGCTATAAGCTCCGGAACTATGTCTATCGCCATATACTTTTTGGAGTACTTCACCAGTTCTTTACCGATATTAAAATCCCCGCAACCCAGATCACAAACTACAGATGAAGATTTTAAATTCTTAAAGAAATCTGATACTACAGCTAAATACGGATTTACTGTCTCAGGACGATGTGACCCTAAACCAGAGTAGAATTGCGATTTGTTACCGCCCCATAAGTTGTTTTCATAAATCTGCGCCATGGCATCTTTGGTGGGCCACGGCTTCTTCATATTTTTATTTTTTATCATTGAAAATGGAGAAAGAGGTTTTTTACTTTAGTGAAGTGTGCAAGTTAAGGTAAATCAAAAAACCTATAGTCTCGAACCGGGACCTGAAGCCTTGCTTTTGCCGTCATGGATACTGTTTTTATTTATACTGGCAATAGCCTTTCTTATTTCGCATCACAAAAAAAGTAGAGGCAGTGGAGGCAGGGCAGGAGTTCTAATTTGAAAAGGAAGAATACTAACGGAGCAGGAAGCAGAATTATATTAAAAACAGCCAAGGATAAACAAATCGAATTAAAGGATAAGATTTTTAGTCGGACCTGAAAAAGTTTATGAGAAACTTATTGAATTCAAGAAAGAGAAAAATAGTAAGTCCAACATCGCTATTCTCAATTGTGGCTATTCTGCTGAAAGAAGGTTTATAGAAACCCAGAACTTTTTAGCTAAAACGGATTTATCCGTATCTTCACTAGCAGAACTGATAAGATAAGAAGTTCTTATATTCTGTCGCAGACAGTTGTCATTCAGGACGACCAGGATTATGTTGTAGGGCTGCAGCATGCTAGAATGATTTCGACGGCTTATCTGGCCTGTCCTCAGAAAACAAGGAAATTCATATTATTCCTAATACAGGACACTCCCCGGCCCTCGAGAATCCGGAAAGGCTGTCCGTAATCCTGACTTCATTTTTTTCTAAACACAATAATTGAATTCTATAAAGAGAAGAATAAAATTTCGAGCGCGAAAGGGCGAAATCCGTCTATTAGCACATATAGGATATTGGCGACCAGTGTAATTTTGGAACCAATCCCAGAAATTGCTAAGGCCGTAAAGTCGGCCAAAGGATTTTGACTGCGTAGGCTCCTTAGGTAAGAGTTCTTAAGAGAATGGCAGGAATCGTTTTTTGGAACTTTAAGAAATTGAAGCCAAAGATGAATGTCATCCTGGACTGCAAATTTGGATTCATGATCAGAGGAGGAATAATTCCCCATTTTTATATTGGAATAGGCAAGAGGACTTTTCGTCCCAATTGGAAAAACCTCTGTACTTGCAGTGCAGAGTGATTTTATTACTCTTTAATAAGTGATATGAAGCTAGCGCCTTTTAGTTCTATACTAAGTCTTCCTTCTTTTATTTTTACCGGTTTTAATTCCTGAAAAGACTGATCTTTATTGGTGATAAAGACCTGGAGTTTGGAGATGGTTTCAGGGAGCCCTGTAAGTTCAATGTTTCTTGTAGCGCCCTTATTCACCATATGAATTACATAACTATCCTTTTTTTTGTCTCCAAAGGCTGCAATAACAATATCTTTTCTATCGATAATGGCCGGAATAGCAAATAAACCCTTCGGGGTAGAGGAGAGTTGCTTTAAATTGTAGAAACGTTGGGTAGGATGCAGTTTTTCATCATGGTTGCCAAAAACTCCTCCTCCCGAAAGAATAGAGTAATCCGATGTTAACTGCCATTGCAAAATACCCCGGGGCTCAGCGATATTTAAGATTTTCAGATAAACTCCAATTTCCTCCAGCGCATAGGCAGGTTCTTCAAAAATTTCAGGATATCGCCAGGCACCGGCATCAATGCTGCCTTCTCCTACAAATAAAGGCTCTTCAACCCTGTTCGCGATGTCCCGCCATTTTATTAGATTTTCGCTGGTCCAGCCACGCCAGGAATGAAAGGAAACACCGCCAATATAAGGTTTCGCTCCGGGGTCGGTTGAAGCGATGGTGGTAAAAGCCCATCCGTTGGCATCAGCAGTGTCGCCAAGGAGTAATTCGGTATCAAGTCTTGCCTCGTGGAAATTTGCTCCTAATTCCTTTATGATTTTGTCCTGTTCTTCTGGAGTCTGTCGAACATCTATTCCTAAATCCGATTCATTAAAAGAGAACATTTTGGCCTCTACGCCATAAGCCTCTTTCAGATAAGTTAAATAGGAAGTAATCGATTTGAAAATCGCATTCTGTTTACTAAAATCAAGCCGATTACCCCTGGAGCCATCAAGATTGACTCCCTGCGCTCTCTTTCCAACGATTGCCCAATCTGGTGCAAACCAGGCGGAAACAATTATGGGGATACCTTTTTGATTCAGACGTTGAGCAAGTTCCATGGCAGCTTTGACCTTTGGCGAAAGCTGGCCTTTTTTCGCCTCCCCCACCGGATCTTTGTCCAGATTTGGTTGCCAGCTTTTCCAGGGCATTTCTACCCGTGCCCAGGCCACTCTTAAATTCTTTAGGTTATAATCGATCACTTTGGGATCGACCTCAGGATTTTGAAGACGAAAATTACCGCCAATACCATCAAATTGATGGCCCTGTTGCTTCGGAAATATTTTAACGGTAGCTGGCTCCCGGTCTATCTCTCCTGAAGCTTTGATGGTAAAGGTGTTGCTAAAAACGGAATCTGCCGGAATCGTTCCGGAAGCAATCCCGATGTTCAGGCTTATCTTGGGATCCAGCGAGTCTTTTGCATTAATGATCAATTCGGCTGGTTTTGTGAATTTTATCTGAAGTTGTCGGGATGGAGATCTTATCACAATTCCGGTAGCAGGAGCTTTATAGCCTGGGTCCTTGAAATTCCCCGTTATTGAATCAATTCCGAAGGAAGAAACCCGGGATATCTCAAAAATGGTTTCCGGGCCATATTCTTTTGGCAGCTTTAGCCGGAAATAGGCTCCCTTGATAACAGTATCTGTACCTGAAGAAAAATCTATGCGGACACTGGCTTCAGCTGAGGTTTTAGATTGTAAGGTTTCTTTCCAGCTAATACTGTCCATTTTATAGCTGAAGATCTTTTCCTTTCCACTTCGGTGAAAATCGGTTTTTTGGCCTTCTTTTCTTGTCGCCCATTTATGGTTCGATTGATCAACCAGTACCAGGCTGCTGTTGAATTCCATCAATTGATCATTCACGCGAAATCCTGTTAAATTTCCCCAGGTGGTAAATTCTGCCTGCCCGTAATCTTTAACTGAATAAAGAAAAAATAATGACAGGAATAGTATTGAAATTGCGGATTTTAAGCAGGTCTTTATATTTGATCTTGATTTCATCTCTGGCTATGTGTTGACTTTAAAAGGAAAACTGTGGAAGGACGTCTTGTACTGTTAATATTATTCATTATTCAATAAATCATCGGCCGCAAGAATTAGGAACATATAATCGGTAGTTCCTCCTCCCAATACATACTCTGTTTGCTGCCAAAGGAAAGGCCATTCCAGCAATTCGGGGAAATCCGGTCGAATAAGTGCGGTTCCCGAACCAACGCCGCCCGGAATATAAGAAGCGTCACCACGGTTCATCCCATAAGCCTGAGTTAGCGAGCGTGAACCAACGCCCGAGGCAAAGGAGGAAGTATTAACACCGGGATGTACGCCCAAAATAAAATTCATCGCATCGAGCATGTATTCCTTTGGGAAAAATTCAGGATAGCTGGTATATAAATAATACTGGTGTACTCCAAAATTCTGAATTCCCCAGCCGGCGCCCCAAATATTCGGTTCGTAAGGCATTCCGTAAGGGGTTTTCTTAGCCTGTTCATTGACTGTGGCAAGATATCCTTTGACGGCAGACCGCATCTTTTTTTTGAATTTCACATCCTTAATCAACGGCAGGACAGGACCAATCATCCAGCCGGTTTGTTCTACATTGTCGGCCATTAATCCTGTATTTTCAGTGAGAAAATCGGCGTATTGTTGATCTTCTGTAGTTCGGAGTAGCTCCACCGCCAGATAGGTCTTCTGAAGTTTATTTTCGGGAATGGTAATATTCCATATTTCTTCGGCTATTTCCAGGCAATCTTGAGCTAAGTCAGATTTATAGTTTTTGAGCACTCGTGCGGCAGCGGCTAATGCAGCAGCTGTATTGAGTTCCCTGCCAGGATCTTCTTCAGTAAAAACCCAACGATCATCAGGAGCGCCGGCTTGGCCCATAGCAACATCTTCATCTTCCTGCCTGTTCGAAAAAACTTTTCCATCGCTATGATTTACGGGATCTCCAAGCAGAACATATTGTCTTTTGGTAGGAACTATGATTCCGCGATAAAATCTTCCCATAGATTTATATGCGCCCACAATAGATAAAACGCCATGTTCTATTTGCTGCAGAATATCAGGTATTCCGTCGGTTTGCATGATTTCTACGATACGTGTATCTTCATTAATACTGGTGTTATCATAATCAACATGGAAGTTTTCATAAATATGAGAGAGGCCCTGCACTGTAGATGCCTGAGATTCTATCCTAAGATCATAATCTCCGGCATCGTGCCAGCCACCAATATTGATTCCGGGCACATGCTCCCCGGATTTGTATTTGGTTAATGTTTCAGGCTCCTGAAGGTACCCATCAAAATGGTTATAATTTGTAGGGGCCATGCGTGCGTCGTCCATATGACATAGGCCATGCCAAACCTTATACCTGTCATTCACCCGCATATGGCACATTTGTACCGGTAGAAAATATTCCAGTGTAGGTTGCCATACATCTCTTTTAAAAACATCTTTGCTTATCTGAAACGCGTTAGTGGTGTACTTGCCATATTTTACCACATACATTCCCGGGGTTTTTACATCAGAAAAGTCTAGCTGATAATACCTGTATCTTAAAAAATCTCCCCATTCTTTTGGTTTCCTGGCTAATACTTCTGAATATCCACCTTCATTATTAATTCTCATCAAGCTAGCTTGATGTAAATCCGTATCATTCTTATCGGTCTCTATTACTGCGATTTTTTGCTGAGCAGGATGATAGCCAACCTGCGATACCTGCACAACAGGACTGTACATATAGTTGTCAACTACATGAGGTGTTATTAACCATTCAATAGCATGTTTAGTGGCTCCGGCAGGTATAAGGGAACGGACTACGAACCAACCGTTACTATGCCTTGCTCTTCCGTCAATAAGTTGAAGATCGTTATTTTTTAGATTTCTTATCTTCAGCGTTTGGCTTGCTACACCTGGGGCAATGACTAATTCTTTTCCGATGGCCATAGGTTTTAGCTGAAAATCACCATTTTCGTCCCTGAAGCCTGGACCGTTTGCCTGCCGGTTAAAAATACCGGATTCATCATCCATATAGTAAGATTTTCCGAAAAGAATGCCCGGAAATAACTCGATATTCATCCCGACTTTTCCAATCCATTCCTTTGGAAGCGGATTATCCAGATCTACTACTATTTTAAAGGATTCTCCCTGCGGAATTACTTTTAAAGTGTAAGAGAACTTCAAATCCGGATAGATAATCGGATTAAAACCTTTGCCATCTTTTGAAGAATCTGGATATTGCATACGGACACTGATTATCCGGTTTTTTCGATCTACCTGGCGTTTCCCGACTTTTGGAACTGGCTGCCATTGGCCAGGCGTAGGTTCTAACCGAAGATCACCATTCGTCGCAACCCGCAGTCCGTTTTGGATAATGCCTACCCCGCCCTGGTGGCTTTCAGGATAAAAATCGTGCGCGAGCGTGACATTGGCGCCTCTTTTTTCCAGACATTCCTGATCGTTGATGTGAAAAACGTCGGCTGAGTCCTGTTTTTGCTGGGCAAAAGCATAAATACAGGAAAACATAAAAATAATGCTGAGGTGCAATCGCATAAATCGTGATTTTATAAATAAAATTACCACAATGAAAAAGGGCAGGCTTAATACTATTTTATCTTTTTCAGGTAGTATTCTTTCATTATTCTTTGAAATCAGCCAGTAATTCTATCTTTAAATTACTAAATCTAAATCTCATGTGGAACTATAATCTTGGCCTGTTATCTCTTTTCCTTTTTCTGATTGTCCCTGTACATGGACAAAGGGTCGAGAACGGGAAGAGGAATGGTGCTCTAATCAACAGGCTGGAAACTTCAGCAAAAGAAAACCTGATTGATAAATGGTATCCATTAGTTTTAGATAATGAAGATGGAGGATATTATAGCGATATTACTTACGACTTTAAAGTCGGCGAAAATCAGGATAAAATGATTGTAACACAGGCACGACATTTATGGGCAACTACGAAAGCTGCAGAGCTTTATCCTGAAGATTCTGCGAGGTATCTTTCATATGCAACCCACGGCTTTCAATTTCTGCGTGATAAAATGTGGGATAACGAACATGGGGGTTTTTACAATCTTGTCACGAAAGGAGGGAAGGCCATTCTTAAAAGAGGAACCGAAAAGACAGCTTATGGTAATTCCTTTGCTATTTACGGGCTCGCAGAATATTATAGAGCTTCGGGAAATGAAGCAGCTTTGAATTTAGCCAAAAAAACATTTAAATGGCTTGAAAGTCATAGCCATGATACTCAATATAAAGGCTATTATCAATCTCTTGAACTGGATGGAACACCTATACAAAGAACCAGTGAATTACCTTCTACATCAGATATCGGCTATAAAGATCAAAACAGTTCTATTCATTTACTGGAATCTTTTACAACACTTTATGAAATTTGGCCCGATGAGCTGTTAGCAAACAGGATAAAAGAACTTCTTTATCTTATAAGAGATACTATTGTTACCGAGAAAGGCTATATGAATTTATTCTTCACCAAAGACTGGAAACCGGTTTCTTTTAAAAATACTTCTAAAGAGAATATCGTACAACATTATTATCTGGATCATGTTTCTTTCGGTCATGATGTGGAAACTGCTTATTTAATGCTCGAAGCTTCTCATGTACTGGGCCTAAAAGATGAAGATATTACCCTGCAAAGAGGTAAAAAGATGGTAGATCATGCCTTAAGAAATGGATGGGATGAGAAGTTGGGTGGATTTTATGACGGTGGATACTATTATCTAGGAGAAGACAACATAACTATTGTGAATTCTGATAAGAACTGGTGGGCCCAGGCAGAAGGTTTGAATTCCTTACTAATTATGGATAGGTACTTTCCAGATGACACCATGAATTACAGAAGCCATTTCGAAAAACTTTGGAATTATACCGAAAGATATTTAATGGACCCGGTTTTTGGCGGTTGGTATGAATGGGGTATTGATGAACGCCCCGAGTCTGAAAATCAGCTGAAAGGGCATATTTGGAAAGCTTCATATCATAATTTTAGGGCGCTGCGTAATGTAATTTCACAGCTGCAGCCAGATAAAGAGCGGTAAAAAGTTTTAAAAATGATGTTTTACAACCGCTTTTCGTACGGCTATTCTTCATTGTTTAGCCTGTACAAGGTATCCTGAAGAAAAAACTGAAACCGTGCTTCATTTTTAAAGTGGAGCACGTCCTGCAGGCGTGAGTCATTAATGATATAGTCGATCAATAGTTGGGCCTGCGCTCCCGTGAGCTGCATTTTATCTTTCATGTAGTTCATGGCATGTATCTCCAAAAATGCAATATTCCGTTGCTGTTTTTCTATCCTAATATTGCGTTTAAGCCTTTTGGTCCTGCCGTTGATAGCATTCAAAATTGGATGGACTTGGAGACTGCCACCCAAAAGGCCCAATAGATGGATCAGCTTAAAATCGCCCGCGGTTCTCAGTCTCCGCTCATCGGTAGGGTTTTTATCTCCCTCGGAATAATGCCAAGGGCGACAGCATTGATCTTGTATACCCACATGTGTAATTAAAAGGGTGTCGCCGGCTTGCATGTTCAGAAGATAATTTCCATAAATGTCTGAAAAAGTGGATTTTTTAGAGGAAATATTCTGGGTGTTAACATTTTCAAGGGGGAATTCTTCGGTTTTAATGCTTGCAGTCACGGGAATTCCATCCTGTACAGAAGTGCTGCAGAAGACAAAGAACAACAGGAAGCTTAAGATTGATCTCATTCTTATTCGGAAGATATAATTGGATAGGAAGGTAAAGATTAATTCCCTACCTGTCCTCCCACACCACCGTACATACCGTTCGGTATACGGCGGTTCCTTGCTTGACATCCTTGGATGTGTGGATGTTGTTTTCTGTTATCCCGTTGGCTGAATATCACTCTTAGTTACTTAACAAGAATTCCGTCCTGTTCTTTTCGTTAAGGAGCCTCCATTGAGCATCTAATATTTCTTTTTCTCCTACAGGTAACATTTATTTGCTATCCAACTGCAAGGTTTGGTCCTTCCTAGTTCAATTAAGAACTAGTACTATGACCGCTGCTGACTTCTCATGGCAAGCTTTACTCCATGCTTCTAACTCTGTTTCCACATGTCCATAAGATCTCCCCGGGTAAGAACAATAACTTTCATCCCATATACCTGCTGCATTTACCCCAAGGGTTCCGGACAGTGTTGGACTTTGCTTTGTTTTGCAAGCTCATCCAACCCTCATAGGCCTTATATGCAGTTTCTGTTCGTCAGGCCGGGATTTTGCTTCCGGCTTCCTTCAGATTCCACCTCACGGTGGACACCCTTGCCTTCGGCTAACACTTCCCACTGTCAAGCGCGTTCGGGACTTGCACCCTAAAGTTATTGCCCATGCCGGGCGCACAAAAAAGAGGCTTCAAAAATGTCAAATTTTGAAGCCTCCCGGGAAATCTTTTTCTGATGTTATTTTTTGTACAGCCTCAATGTGAGTACATCATGTGGAGGAACTTCGGCTTTGAGAACTTTATTGGTGTTCTTCAGCGTTTTATCTTTCCAGAGATCTTTCACCTCAAAAGTTGTTCTGGAAAAGTCTACAGCATAATCAAAATCCGGATCTTCTATTTTATTGGCTTTCCAGTCGAATTTCACTTTTCGCGATTCATCTGCCCGATTTAAGAAGACTACGGCCCAATCTCCATTGGCGAGAGGCTTGAACCAGGTATCCAGGCCGTCTTTTGCTGAAAGTTTAAAAGCCTGCACCCCTAAAGAATCCTGATCTATGGCGATCACTTCTTTGTTGGTGAGTATTTTGCGTGTAGTTTCGCTCATGTTGTTGAGATCGTTTCCGGCAATCAGGGGAGCGGCCAGCATGCTCCACATGGTGAAGTGGGCTCTGTCTTCGCTTTCGCTCATCCCGTTGCCGACTTCCATCATGTCGGGGTCGTTCCAATGTCCCGGCCCGGCGTATTTTCGCAGTCCGTCCTGCATATCCAGAATGCGCATGACTCCCCATGCAGACCAGTCGCCACCATGAGTTTCTTCGCAGTCCCAGCAGGGATAAATGTCTCCGGTAGTTCTCCAGGTATGTGCGATGTCTTTCGCCCATAGCCATGGCTGATGATCTCCCCATTCGCACATAGCAAATAACACAGGCCTTCCCGCGGAATACAAGGCATCCCGCATGGTGGTGTAGGAGGCTTCAGCGTTTTGTTTTCCCGTGTTGCACCAGTCGTATTTCACATAATCCACGCCCCATTCGGCATAGGTAACAGCATCCTGATATTCATGGCCGCGGCTGCCTGGCTTGCCGCCGCAGGTTTGCGTGCCTGCATCAGAGTAAATTCCGAATTTAAGGCCTTTGGAATGCACGTAATCAATAAGAGCTTTCATGCCGGAAGGAAATTTTTCCTTGTTCTCGTGGATGAATCCTTTTTCATCTCTCTGGCCATGCCAGCAGTCATCGACTATAATATATTCATAACCGGCGTCTTTCATGCCGCTTTCCACCATGGCATCGGCGGCTTCTTTAATGACGTCTTCATTGATATTACACGCAAATTTGTTCCAGGTGTTCCAGCCCATTGGCGGAGTTTCGGCGAGGTCGTCAAATTTCTGGGAATGCCCCGCAGTACCAATAAGAAGTAAGAGGAGGATAAGGTAATTCTTCATCTTTGGAATTTTTTAGGTGCCAGTTTAAAAAATATTCCCTGTCTTGATTTTGTTCAGACAGGGAATATTTTCAATTCGGCTAATCAAGCAGTTAATTTACTTATGTTCAAAGCGCACGTTGTCTATAGCGAAATTCAGCAAAATATCGGCTCCTTCGAAGGCCATTCCAAATTCCTGATCTACCTGGCTATAATCTGATTGCCCAATTAGCGACAGAGGAAGGGTCACGGTTGTCCACTCACCGTCGGTCGAAAAGGCTTCTCCTGAATCCTGCCACGGTGACCAGTCATAAATCGCATCTTCACTGGCAGAAGCATGGAATCTAATCCTGAACGTTCCCTCATCAATAGGCTCAAAAGTGGCTATATCAAACTTAAGCACGTAGTTGTCAATGTCAGATCCTACCATGTTGGCTCCGTTAAAAGTGGCAGCATCATTCCTCCAGAAGAGGTCTGTCCAACCGGTGCCGCCGGTTTGAAAATTAGCACGCCCATAGCTACTGCCATCAAGGGTGATAGAAGGATCGTTTTCTGCGGTTACATTGCCCCAATATTCCGAAGTGTTGCCGGTATCCCAGTCATAAAATACAGCGTCAGTGTTCTGTATAGGATCTGGCCCTCCACATCCGGGGGTGTCGAAACGTACATTGTCTATGGCAAAGTTCAGAAGAACATCTGCGCCTTCGAAAGCCATACCGAATTCGGCATTTACCTGGCTGAAGTCCTCAACCCCGATGACAGAAAGCGGAATTTCAATGGTTTCCCAACCATCCGTTGAAAATGGTTCTCCAGTTTCATTCCACGGCTCCCAGTTATAGAATACGTCCTCACCATTAGAATTATTGAAGCGTATCCTGAACTGTCCGGCAGAGATGGGCTCCATTACATCAATATCGAATTTTAGCGAATATTGATCAATATTGGCACCTACTATGGAAGCTCCATTGAAAGTAGAGGGATCATTTCTCCAGAAGAGATCTACCCATCCAGTACCGCCAGTTTGGAAATTGGCTCTTCCGTAGCTGCTACCGTCGAGGCTAATTGAAGGGTTATTTTCAGCAGTTACATTACCCCACCAGGCGCCATTTGCATCCCAGTCGAAGAATACAAGATCTGTATCACCTAGGGGACAAACTCCTCCTTCGTTGGAAGGGAAGCCAAGAGTGGCAGCCAAATCAGCCGGAACAAGAATCCTGTTGGTCTCGTGGATCACCCCGTTTGTGGCGCCTATGTTTGACTGAACAATTCCCGAAGGAATGGCATCGCCATAGCTTGGCCCTAGGCGTGGATTCTCGCCAGAGAGATCTACAGTAAAGGAATCATCATATAAAGTTGAAACTTCACCGCCGTCGGTAAACTGGCTTGACATCAAAGTGCCCGAATGCAACTGATATTTGAGCAGGTTTTTCAGAAGTTCAATTTCTTCGGGTGTATCGAAGTCATCAAGGCTGTCGAAGTTTTCAATTACGGCAAAAAGGGCTATAAAAGCATCATTATTGGGAATAAAGGCTGTTAATTCATCGTTCTCAAGCATGTCCGTCAAACCAGCTTTTTCGGCAGCAGCAAGGAAGGAGCTATAGCCTTTGTCTTCGGCTCGGGCACGAATGTCGAGAGTGGCCCCCAAAATGTTTTGGAAAACGCTTTCGGGAAGCAACACCTTATCAATGCCGTGCATTACTCCGTTTACCGCCTGTACATCAGTCAGGACGATATTTGCCGTATCGTAGCTGGCATCAGAAATCACAGAATTGTCATCTATAGAAATGCTGCCTTCTTCAAGAGTGGTAAACTGGGTGCCGGCAACGGTAGCCGCAAGAGTGTTTTCCCCTGCAACTGTATGGTACAGGAGGATCTGTTGCAAAACTTCAGCAGGCACATCGGCCAGTTTTTCCCATCCGAAAGCTCCATTCAGGCTTGCCATCAAAGCTTCAAAAGCGGCATTGGTGGGGGCAAAGAGAGTCATGGGGTAATTCTCATTTTCGGGATCTGTGATAGATAAGGCATCGCTCAGGCCTGCAAGATCAATGGCTTCGGCAAGCATAGAGTAGTCGGGGTTTGCCTGTGCTTGATCCACGAGGGTTGGCGGAGTAAGAACTCCGTCAACAACATGTATAACTCCGTTGGTGGTTCCAATGTCATATGAGCCGCTTACGAATTTAGCGGTACCATTTACAGAGAGCTCTTCCTTATTAATAAAGGCATCAAGAAATTCTCCGTCGGGTCCTGTCGCCCTCGTGGGAACATAACCCGTGGAAAGATTGGAAGTAAAGTCCGCCGTTGTAGTGCTTATGACATGATTGAGCAGAAGATTTCGCAATTCGACGTCGCTCATTCCACTTAGGTCTACTTCAGAAAAAGCAGCATTATTAGGAGCGAAGACGAGGTAGGTGCTGGTGTGCCTAAAAATAGAGTCCAGGTTAGCCTGGGCAACGGCTTCTGAAAGATCACTGAGCTCCTGCGTTTGTTCGATAACCTCCGCAATGTTGCGCGGGTCATTTCCTAATTGCGGATACATCTCTTCATCTTTATCACAGGAGCTAAGGCCCGTTAATACCAGGAGCATTAACAAATAAAATATGTTAGATTTTTTCATCTGGTGGGTTTTTGTTGTCATTTCGAAATCTGAACCTGGAAAATCATTATGGCTTGTATTTTTATCAAACTACCTAATGATTTTCCGGAGGTTCATATCCTTGCTTTATTGGTTCAATGAGTCCTCTACAGGAACCCGAAATCGTCTACATAGAAAATATACTGTGGTAATCCGGTATTAGTCGCTTCCTGAAAGTCGATGCGCGTAATAGTGGCGGGAGCGCCACCGGTCGGATACCAGTCTCTTAGCGGAATTACAAATTTTGTCCATTGTCCCTTTACCAACTCCACCTGAACAAAGGAGTCAAAGTCATTGAAGGCAATATTTACCAGCTGTCCTTCCGCCGTGCCGTAAAGGGTAACAGTAAGGCTTGAATAGGTGTCGAAGGAAATTCCTCTGTTAGGGAGGAAGGTAAGCCCGGACCAACCTTCTCTCACACTTTCAATGGAGTATTGACCAAGTGCAGGATCGGTATTCATCACGTCAAAGGTTCCGCCCCATTGGCTCATTTCCCACTCAGGATTCAGGGAATCGATAAAAATCGAATAGCTGAAGCCATAGGAATCAGATTGTGCTACTGCACCGCCGGCTGTTTCAAGATAGATATATGCCTGTTCTACGCCTGAAGGAACAGCTACGGTAACTGTGGTTTCAGAAACAGAAAGAATTTCGGCCTCTTTTTCAACCAGGTTTCCTTCTTCCTCACTTCCGGAGACAAAAGTAACCTTGGATGTTTCCGAGAAATCTCCTCCAATGAGAGTCACGGTCTTGATTCCTTCGTCGGTTGTACCTTCTGTAAAGTCTTCTATGGTCAAAAGGGAAAAATCATAGGAAGTTTCTCCTGCAAGATTCACCATTTTCAGCTTGTTTTCCTGGCCCACATAAGGAGCATCCCGAGGAATGGTCACAAAAGTGAGTTCATCTGTGGTCAAAGCGGGATTGAATCCTGCCCGTACTCCATTGATATATATGGCGGTAAGGGTAGAAAAATTCTTTCCTCTTATGATATAGGTGTTTTCTAGAACTCCCTGGGTCACAGGAACGTCTTCTCTAACATCACTGATGCTGGTTATTATGGGCGGTTCATTTCCTCCTCCTGTTTCCTTAACGTCAAATTCACTCTCGCATGAAGTAAAAGCGAGCGACACCAGGACCAGAAACAGGAAAGGAATTTTTTTAGTTTTACTGAATTTCATCTCTTTGAGTTTATTTCTTTAAAATTAGTTTTCATCGCCAAAATCGTAAGGCACGGGTGGTTCCAGCAAAGCCGGATTATTTTGTATCTCGTTGCTAGGGTAAGGGAATAAAAGGTCTTCCTCACTAGGAGTGAACTTTTCTGAAGCTACAGTGGGTGGAGTAGTGCTATTATCATAGGTTCCTTTTTCCTGATCAGCCAAAAAGGGGATAGCAAAATCGGGTCCCTGGCGAACAACATCATACCAGAATTCCCCTTCTAATGCCAGTTCCACTCTTCTTTCGTGGAAAACATCGTCCCAGGTGTAGGAGTCCAGCGGATCTAAGTCAGCTCTTTCCCGAACCTTGTTCAGTGCCTGTAAACCTTCATCTACAGATCCGCCTCCTCTTATGGCGGCTTCTGCCTTGATAAGCAAAACTTCAGCAAATCGCATGATGTAGGTGTTGTTGGGATAGCTTTGCATACCACCTCCTACATTTCCGACTACATATTTCTTGATGCCGACGTTTGTTCCCTGGAAATTGATATTGTCGGGAACAGTATAGCCGCCATTGATGCTCGGGTAATAAGCTCCCGGTGCCATGATAGTTCCGTAGTACCTTTCATCTCCTTCTTCGTAAGCATTCTGAAGGCTAATCGAAGGTCCTAAAGCAAACCAACCGTCAGCGAATCCTGAGATTCCTGAAGAACCGTAGAAGGATTGCAGGGCATTCCCTTCAGAATAAACGCCTGAATCTGTCCATTGAAGCGCAAAGACCGATTCTGAATTGTTCTCATTTGCCATAAGGAAGAGATCGTTGTAAGTATCCATCAAGCTAAAAGCCCCGGAGTTAATCACTTCATTGGAGAGCTCATACGCCTTGGACCAGTTTTCCTCATAGAGGTAAACTTTAGCCAGCATAGCTTTGGCCGAATTGCTGGAAACCCGTCCCAATTGGTACTTCGAAGAAGTAGTCCTGTCATAAAGGTTATCTACAGCAAATTGCAGATCTCTTTTTATGAACTCATAAATGTCGTCAACTTTGTTACGCGGCACAACGGGTTCAAGTACGTACTTGGTATTGTCGGCGATAAGTGGGACAGATCCAAAAATGCGCACCAGGTAGAAATAGGCAGTTGCGCGGATCATCCTGGCTTCTGCAACAGAATTATTTAGAACATCTTCATCCACGGCCGGGCCTACTTTTTCAGGTAATGTGTTGATCACTGAATTTGCCTGTGCAATGACCGCATAAAGGCTTTCCCAGGCCTGGGTGAGAGTTCCATGTTCCCCGGTAATGGCAAAAGTGTCAAATTCGGAATTTCGGGCATCCCAGGTGCGCGCATTTCCCGAAGCCAGTTCTCCAATTCCCCAGGATACGTTGCTCACGAAGTTGAACCAGGGTCTTGAATAAAGATGGTTGGCAGCAGCCTGTACTTCATCGTTAGTCTGGTAAAAATCATCGACATTATAAGAATCTTCCGGTGGCCTTTCCAAAAAGTCATTGCTACAGGAAGGAAAGAGCAACACGGTGAGGAGTACAAACACTGGCAGTACCTTTATTGGTTTCAATATTTTATTCATCATAACAAATTTTTATAATTCTACATTCAGTCCTAATGTAAATGTCCTGGGAGATGGGTAACGCCCATTATCTACACCCATTAAAAGAGTGTTTTGGTTATAGGTTCCTACTTCAGGGTCATAGCCATAATAGTTGGTGAAGGTGTAAAGGTTTTGGATACTTCCATATACCTTCAAACGGTCAATCCCCATAGTTCCTGCAACACTTGAAGGAAGTGTATAACCCAAGGTAACGTTCTGTATTCTCAGATAAGAGCCATCCTCAATATAACGGTCAGACATGATGATGTTCGGGTTGGCTTCACTACCCCTTACAAGGCGCGGTTGCTGCCCTTGGGGGTTATCTACCAACCAATAGTCAAGAACTACCGGATCCTGATTTACGTAATAACTACTTCCTGCGGTAAGCGTACGCTTCACTCCATCAAAGATATCATTGCCATATGAGCCCTGAAGGAAAACAGAAAGATCGAAATTTTTATAAGCGAAATTGTTCTGGAACCCAAAAGTGAAGTCGGGGTGAGGATTACCAATGACAGTACGGTCATTGGAATCTACAACTCCGTCTCCGTTGACATCTTTGTACTTAATATCACCTAACCAGGTGGTTCCAAAAAGCTCATCTCCAACCGGTCTTCCAAACTGAATAGGAGCACCTTTCAGATCCTCCAGGGTTCTGAACAAACCTTCTACTTTATACCCGTAGAACATTCCTACCGGCTCCCCAACTTGTGTAAGGGTAACGTTCATATTGGAATCACTTATGTAAAGGGCCTGGTTAATAGTAAGATCTCCCAATAATTTGTTGACTTTATTTTTGTAGTGGGAAAAGGTAAATGTTCCGGAGTATCCAAAATCTGTGTCTCCGATGGTTTTGTATGTCAGGGCTACATCAATTCCTCTGTTCACCATTTCTCCAAGATTGATCCAGGGTGCGGCAATTGCTCCCGGAGACTGTCCACCTGTGATGAAATCGGTAACCGCATATTGGAAGAGGAAGTCTTTGGATACTTTATTATAGACCTCAACAGTTGCATTCAATCGCTGATTGAAAACAGAGAAATCAACACCGAGGTTTGTTTGTGTAGAGGATTCCCAGGTAAGGTCTTCGTTCTTATAATTGGCGTATTCAAAACCGGTACCTAAGCCTGTATTGATGGGGTTGAGACGTACTCCGTAAGCAAAGTTAGGAATGTTCTGATTCCCTACCTCTCCATAACCTCCGTAGATCTTTATGTTTTGAAGAGCATCGAAATCTTCCATAAAGCTTTCATTCGATATTCTCCAGGAAGCTGATGCAGAGGGGAAGTATCCCCATTTATTACCAGCTGCGAATTTCGAAGAACCATCAGCTCTTAAAGAAAGGGTGAGATTATATCTGGTATCGAACGAGTAGATAGCCCGGCCGAAATAGGATTCAAGGGCAGAACTTCCAATATATTGATCTACAAGATCAGCGGCATTTCCTTGTCCCAAAACCGGAAGTTTGTTACTTACAAAACGGCCATCCTGTGCAGTCACTCCCTGCCATTTGGACTCCTGAACCTCCTGTCCTAAAAGAACGGTCAAGTCATGTTTTTCTGCAAAAGTATTGTCATAGGTAAGCAGGTTCTTTAGGATCCAGAAAGTACTGTTTTCCCTAACCGAACTCAGCTGATTCTGTCCGCTTTGAATATTACCATAGGAATAGGTAGGCTGGAAGCGGTCCCGTAGGGTATTGCCTACGTCGCCTCCAATCTCCGTTCTAAAGCTAAAGTTGGCAGGAAGATCAAGTTCCAGGAACATGTTTCCAAAAACTCTGTTCCTTTGTACCGTATTCTGAATACTTAGGGCCTCGGCAATGGGGTTGCGGGTTCCGTAGGCGATTTCGTCAGCCGTTACAGGTCCGGCAAAAGAGCCGTCGGGATTATATACTGCAGTAGCAGGATTATTCAGTAACGAAAGGGAGATAATACCATTACTGGCATTATTAAGGGTGATCTTATCGTTTGTTCGGCTGGCGGAAATATTGATCCCGGTCTTGATCCAGTCCTTTATGTCGGCATTTACATTGGCCCGAACCGTCAAACGATCGAATCCTGATCCTATCACAGTCCCTTCCTGGTCCGTATAGGAACTGGAAAGGAAATAATTGATCCCTTCTCTTGCTCCGGAAAATGCCAATTGATGATTTTGTAGTAATGCATCGTCAAAAACCTCTGCCTGCCAATCTGTTCCTTCTCCAAGCAGGCTCGGGTTCAGGAATTCCATCTGCGGATCCAGATTGTAAATTTCAGCTATGTTGTTTTGATGAGTGGCGTACTGCCGAAGGTTCATTACATCCATCTTGTTGGTAGGCCGCTGTACGGCTACGTAGGCATTATATACAAGCTTACCTTCGCCCAGTTTTCCTTTTTTTGTTGTGATCAGGACTACCCCGTTTGAGCCTCTGGATCCGTAAATAGCTGTAGCTGAAGCATCCTTCAAAATGTTTACAGATTCAATATCGTTCGGGTTGAGAGCAGCAAGTGGACTAAGCCCCTCTGCACCTGCTTCTCCCGAAGTTGGTACTCCATCTATTATGTAAAGAGGTTCACTACTGCCGGTAATCGAATTCACCCCGCGTATTCTCACGGAGACTGAAGCTCCGGGTTGGCCGGAGTTTTTCGTGACTGCCACTCCCGCAGCACGCCCCTGCATTAGCTGATCAACACTTACCTGCGGAACATTTTCCATTTCTTTTGAATCAATTCTGGCAACCGAACCAGTGATGTTCTCCTTTAATTGAGTGCCGTAGCCAATTACAACTACCTCTTCAAGAGCCTGGGCATCTTCAGCGAGAACAACACTTAGATGTTGACCTCCCTGGACTTTGACTTCCTTGGTCATAAACCCCACGAAACTAAAGACCAGGGTAGCATCTTCACCCGTGGTTATGCTGAAATTTCCGTCAAAGTCGGTGGTAGTGCCATGAGTGGTGTTTTTCTCTATGACATTAACCCCAAGAAGGGGTACGCCCTTTGGGTCAGTTACTGTTCCTGTTACCTGCTCCTGACTCCGCACCTGTGCAGCCGTACAGAACATCAGGATAAGCAAAATCAGGCCATAGCGAGAAAAAACGTTTTCGCTTTTGATTAGATTTTTGGACATAAGAATTGTATTGGTTAACGGGTTTTAAAAATTCTATGAAAACTCAGGAAATCTTCAGCTGTAAAAAATGACACACATCATCATAAGCTTTAAAGATCCATTCCTCAAATTTAGAACAGATGTTAAGTGCTTGTTAATATTATTTTATCATTTATTAATGATATTTTTTCTTGAAATAACAGAAAATATTCTTGAACATCTAAAAAATGGGGCAGAGCCGGGAAGTAGGAAAAAATATGCGGATGCTATTGTAGGGAGATTATCTATTCGGATGTGGGAAATCTATAACTTTTTTCTTTTCAAAAGATGCGCCCTCACAAATTTTCCTGAGGCAGTGAGGTTTTGCTCATTTTTGAGACCCTTTGGACCACTGCCGGGAAGTAAAGCTGCTGAAGATTCGTCCTTATTCGCTACAGACCAGTTGGCTGAAGAAATCTGGTGCCTGTCCATGAAGTCATACCATCTCTGTGTTTCCTCTTTAGCTACGTCACCATCACCGTCGGCATTGACGGTACCATACTCGGTCACAAATAGGGTTAGTCCGGTGTTTATAGCTTTTTCCGCCTTTTCCCGAAGTTCCTCTTTGTGAGTCCCGGCGTAAAAGTGCAAGGTGTAAGCAACATTTGGGTCGTCAAGCGGATCTTTGGCTGCAAGATCCACCCGCTGTGACCATTCAGGCGTTCCCAAAACCACGATATTGTCGGGATCATATTTTCTGATCTCCTTCAGAACGGCTTCATGATAAGGTTTAAGCACATCAGACCAGGAAACTTTTAAAGGCTCATTAAAAGGTTCATAGATGATATTGGGCAAATTGCCGTACTCTTTCGCTATTTCTGAAAAGAAAGCTTTTGCCTCCTGTAGGTGGTCCTGCGCGTGATGATCGTGCCAGTCTACAATGACATAAATGCCTTGATTAATGGCTGCGTCAATCACTTTTTGCACCTTTTTCATCTCCTTTTCAGGATGCTGAAGGTATCCCTCATGTTCTACGGCCATTGCCGCTCTTATGAGATCAATATTCCAGTTTTCCGCGAGATTTTTGACGGTTTTTTTGTTGTAGAACTGCGGTTGCCATTGGCTCCAGAACAACGACATGCCTTCAAGTTGTACAGGGTTTCCAGATTTGTCAACCACTTGTCCATTTTTTATGCTGAGTTGCCCATGCATTGCCACCGGAGAATTTTCCGGAGCTTTATTTTGAGCCATTCCTGCGGAGAGGCTCATGAAAAGAAGGCTGAAAAGCAGGTTTTTAATGGCTGTCATTTTTTCTCGTTTTTAAGGTTACAACACCCGTTTTATTCCGCTGAATTGTTCTCTGTACTGGCTGGGAGTGCAGTTTTTGCTCTTTTTGAATACCCGGTTGAAATTCGCGATATTATTGAATCCGCATTTGAATGCGATTTCGGCAATGCTGAGGTCTTTTTCAATGAGCCAGCGGGCGGCGTAGCCAATCCTGGTGTCGTTCACATATTCAATCAATGTTTTTCCTGTTCTCTTCTTGATAAACCTATTAAAAGAGACAGGGCTCATATTTACCATTTTTGAGATCTCGTTGAGAGAGATCTTGTTTTGGTAATTTTCCTGCACAAATTCGTAGATCACCTTGATCTTGTTACTGTTTTCAAAGTCTTTATTGTTAGAAGTGTAGGAGGACAGGAGGTGTTGGTGCCTTGAAGTGGCGAGATCTTGTAAAATGGAGATCAGCTCCAGAAAGTAATCCATAGAATCTATTTTTGACAACTTCATGATCCTTGATGCTACTTCTTCAGAAATCTTCTTGGAAAAAAGTATTCCGTGAGCAGATCTTTCAAACATGTCTTTAATAGGCTTCATAATCCTTCGGCCCAACAATCCGGTGTCAAAAAGGTCATTATGGAACTGGATCGTGATCTCGTGAATATCTTTATTTCTGCAGTTATGCAGCTCCCATCCATGCTGCAGATTGGGTCCTACAAGAACAAGTTCTATTTCTTCGATCTCTTCCATATGATCTCCCACTACCCGGCGCACGCCTTTGCCGTTTAATATAAAATTGAGTTCAAATTCGGGGTGAAAGTGGATGGGGAAGTCAAAATCGTCCTTAATGCGATCAAAAACAAGAAAGCTGTCTTCGGGCGACAGTGGGGTTATTTCTCGGTGTACATCATGTTCCATTTACTGGTATTATTTTATCAGGAAAAAATTTTATCAATAAATGACAAAATCCTATTAATTTAATAAGGAAGAGCGTCCTATTTTTGAGGATAATAAATTCAGCAAACTAAAATTCTCATTTTGCAAATTTTCATGGTTAAATATACGCTAAGATTAATCGATAAATAAAATATTTTGTCAAAAAGACCTTCTTTTTTAACTAATAGCCTAAAGTATTTTATCACTAATACACTTTTTTTTGTGCTTGTACTGCAGCTTTTTTCTTGCAAATCTACCTCCGGAATCGATCTTTCGGGTGTGCATACAGCAGATGCGTCAGCTACAAAGGAGACTAAATTGCTGTACTATCAAATAGAGCAAATGGCAAAAAAAGGAATAGCCTTCGGTCATCAGGATGCGACTTTTTATGGGGTGGGCTGGAAACATGAGGAGCGGCCGCAAGAGCTTCGGAGTGACATCAAGGCCATTACCGGAAAATTTCCAGCAGTTCAGGGTTATGATCTTGGGCATATAGAGCTGGGGAATGAGCAAAATCTGGATTCGGTTTCTTTTGATTTGATGCATGACCATATTCAGAAAATGAATAAAAAGGGCGCCATCATCAGCATGAGTTGGCATTTGGACAATCCTGTTACTGATGGAGATTCCTGGGATCCTACTCCGGCTGTTCCTGCTATTCTTAAAGGCGGGGAAGAAAGAGAAAAATTCGAGTTTTGGATCAACAGGCTTTCTACTTTTTTTAAGTCTCTAAAAGATAAAAAAGGAAGAGCGATTCCGGTGGTTTTTCGACCATTCCACGAGATGAATGGCTCCTGGTTCTGGTGGGGCGGCAACAATGTTTCTCCCGAAGATTACAAGGAACTGTGGCGGCAAACTCACAAACTGCTTGAACAAAATGGGGTGCATAACCTGCTTTTTGCCTACTCTCCAAATACCGTTGGAAGTGAAGAAGAATACGAAAAATTTTATCCTGGTGATGACTATGTTGATATTCTTGGGGTCGATATTTACAACCATTCGGGAAATGAAGCCTTTACCAAACAGCTGCAGGACAACCTGCAGATCGTACGGAAAAAAGCTATTGGAGCCGATAAGCCTTTCGCGCTTACCGAAACCGGAAATGTGAATTTTGGAGCCGATCCGGAATGGTGGACCAAAACGCTATTTCCGGGAATAAAGAATACCGGAATTTCCTGGGTCTTGTTGTGGAGAAATGCTCGGCCTTCCCATTATTTCGCCACCTATCCGGGAGAGGTTTCCGAAGAAGATTTTAAAGAATTTGCAAACAAAGAAGAGATCCTGTTCCTGCCTGCAGTACAGAAGATCAGGAGTGAAAAATAAATTCCTATATGCTACAAGGCCTTGATATCGCTATAATTTTACTCTACCTCGTAGGCACGGTCGTGATTGGCCTTGCGCTGCGAAAAAAAGCCGAGAAGAGTAAAGATGATTACCTTTTAGGAGGAAGAGATCTGCCGTGGTATATGTTGGGCCTTTCGAACGCCTCGGGGATGTTTGATATTTCGGGTACCATGTGGCTGGTGACGCTCACCTTTGTCTATGGTTTCAAGAGTATCTGGATCCCGTGGCTCTGGCCGGTTTTCAATCAGGTGTTTCTCATGGTCTACCTTGCTACCTGGCTGCGCCGCTCGAATGTCACAACCGGGGCGGAGTGGATCCTGTTCAGGTTTGGCGGTGGCAAAGGCGGCAAATGGTCACACACGATTATTGTTATTTTTGCCATTTTAAGCTGTCTTGGTTTTCTCGCTTATGGCTTTATCGGGCTCGGCAAATTTGTGGAGATCTTTATTCCCTGGGAAGTGGTGAGCCATTATGTACCTTTTCACGTGCCGGCTGCCTATATTCCTCATTTCTACGGAATAATTTTCACGCTTTTCGCCGTTTTCTATTCGGTTTTGGGTGGAATGTCGGGCATCGTGTGGACCGATGTTTTGCAATACAGCATCATGACCATTTCTTCTATTGCTATAGCCGTCATTGCTTATCTGGCGATGGCCGATCATTCTCTCACTGTTCCCGACGGCTGGATGAATCCTTTTTTCAACTGGCAGCTCAACATGGACTGGAGCGGAATTATTGATGAGGTCAATGCCAAGATTGCTTCAGATGGGTACACGCTATTCGGAATTTTCTTTATGCTCATGCTGTTTAAAGGAATTCTTGCCAGTATTGCAGGGCCCGCGCCTAATTATGATATGCAGAAAATCTTGTCCACAAAATCTCCTTTGGAAGCGGCGAAGATGAGTGCTTTTTCTATTATAGCTTTGATTCCGACGCGTTACTTGATGGTCGGCGGATTTTCTATCCTGGGAATTTTATTTTATGATCAGCTGGACCTCACTGCCGCCGGAATTCTTGACTTTGAGAAGGTGCTTCCAGCAGCGATTCAGCAGTTTGTGCCGGTGGGCCTTTTAGGATTCTTGCTCGCCGGTTTGCTGGCAGCCTTTATGTCCACTTTTGCCGGAACGCTCAATGCTGCGCAGGCTTACCTCGTGAATGATATTTACCTGAAGCACTACAATCCTGACGCAGATTCAAAAAAGATAAAAAAGATGAATTATTCCAGCGGTCTTCTGGTGGTGTTCATCAGTATCATTCTGGGCTTTTTTGTGCAGGATGTGAATTCGATTTTGCAGTGGATCGTTTCCGCACTTTACGGAAGTTATGTGGTTTCCAACGTGCTCAAGTGGCACTGGTGGCGCTTCAATGGCGAAGGCTATTTCTGGGGAATGCTCTCCGGAATCATTCCGGCGCTAATATTTCCGCTGTTTACAGATGTACTTGATCTGTACTACTTCCCCGTGATCCTCCTCATCTCCATCGTCGGAAGCATCATTGGTACCTACTCGGCCCCGCCCACAGATGAAAAGGTGTTGATGGACTTCTACTATAAAACGCGCCCTTGGGGTTTCTGGGAACCTATTAAAGAACAGGTGCAGCAAGAGGTGCCAAACTTCCGAAGCAATAAAAATTTCTCCCGCGACATGTTCAACATTGTCATAGGAGTTGCGGCGCAGACGCTGCTGGTGGTAATTCCGCTATATCTCATTTTGCATGACAGCCTGCCGCTTATCATATCAATAGTAATTCTTGCCGTGTGCATTTTTATCCTGAAGAAAAACTGGTGGGATAAAATTGAAAACGAGCCCGCAAATGACCCTACCATAATAGCTAAAAAAGAATTTCATGACATTCATTAAAGAAATGAAAAGAATACCTCAATACGACACCCTGGTCCGGGAGCAAAAGGAACTTCTTGAGAGACCAAATCAACCTGTTGCACGAAATAATGGCATTGTTCAACGTCATGTGAATCCGGTGTTGACCGCGGCGCATGCCCCTTTGCACTGGAGGTACGATTTTAACGCCGAAACCAATCCGTTGGGATTGGAAAGGATCGGCGTAAATGCCACTTTTAATCCCGGAGCCATCAAATGGGGCGACAAATATGTGCTGGCAGTTCGGGTAGAAGGCAATGACCGGAAATCTTTTTTTGCCATCGCCGAAAGTCCTAACGGAGTCGATAATTTCACTTTTTGGGATAAACCTGTTGTGATGCCTCAAACCGAAGAACCGGATACGAATGTTTACGATATGCGTCTTACGGCTCATGAAGATGGCTGGATCTATGGCGTATTTTGTACCGAAAGAAAAGACAAATCCAATCCCGACACAACTGCTGCCGTTGCCAACGCCGGAATTGCAAGAACCAAAGACCTGGTGAACTGGGAGCGGCTACCCGACCTGATCTCCAATTCAGGACAGCAAAGAAATGTGGTGCTGCACCCTGAATTCGTCGACGGAAAATACGCTTTATACACCCGCCCACAGGATGGTTTTATTGAAGTTGGCAAAGGTGGCGGGATAGGCCTTGGCTTCGTGAAGAACCTCGAGAATCCCGTTTTGGAAGATGAAAAGATCATCAACCACAAGAAGTACCACACGATCTATGAGATGAAGAACGGCCTGGGACCTGCGCCAATAAAGACCCAAGAAGGCTGGTTGCATATGGCCCACGGAGTGAGAAACACTGCCGGTGGTCTGAGATATACGCTCTATCTTTTCCTTACCGCGCTTGATGATATTTCCAAAGTCGTTGTGCAGCCCGCCGGTTATTTTATGGCGCCCAATTATGAAGAAACCGTGGGAGATGTGCCAAATGTGCTTTTCTGCAGTGGCTGGATTCCTGAAGAAGACGGGAAGGTTTATATTTACTATGCTTCTTCAGATACACGCACGCATGTCGCCGTCTCTTCCGTAGAAAAAATGCTGGATTACGTGAAAAACACTCCGGCTGACGGTTATACTTCAGCTAAATCTGTCAACGTCATTATTGACCTTATTGAAAATAATAAAGAAATAGACTAAAATCCATGCCTCAATTTAAAGCCGAACTTTCTTCTGAATTGGAAAATATTCTGCAATACTGGAAAGACTTCAGTGTTGATGAAGAACATGGAGGTTTTGTTGGGCAGAGGGACCATGAGAACCGGCTCGTAAAAAAAGCCTCAAAAGGCGTTATTCTGAATACGCGTTTGTTGTGGACCTTTTCGGCTGCGGCAAATTTTAAAGCTGAAAAAGAAGGAGAACTCCGGAAACTGGCCGATCGCGCTTATGAGTATCTGAAAAAGCATTTTCAGGACAAGATCCATGGCGGCGTATTTTGGGAGCTTAATGCTGAAGGAATTCCGATCAACCGAAGAAAACAGGTCTATGCGCAAGCTTTTGCCATTTATGCTTTATCTGAGTATTATCTGCTTACAGGTGTCGAAAATGCAAAAAAATGGGCACTTTCTCTTTTTGATCTGCTCGAGCAGCACGCCCTGGATTCCCGGGAAAACGGATATTTTGAAGCTTTTCAGGAAGATTGGTCGCCAATAGAAGATATGCGGTTGAGCGAGAAAGACCGCAATGCTTCCAAGACCATGAATACGCATCTTCATGTGCTGGAGGCCTACACGACTTTGGCTAAAATTTCTGAAGATGATAGAGTCACCAAAGCACTGGAGAATTTAGTCGAACTTTTTCTTGATAAATTCTATGATCCCAGAAACCAGCATTTTCAGCTGTTTTTTGATGACCATTGGCAAAGGGAAGGGAATGTCATTTCTTTTGGACATGATATTGAAGCCGTCTGGCTCATTATTGAAGCCGCAAAAGCCACAGGAAATTCAGACTTTCTGAAAAGGGCAGAAGACAATGCTGTTCCGGTAGCAGAGACTTTTTTAAAAGAGGCCTATGTTCCGCAGAAAGGAGTGATCAATGAAAAAGACTTCGATTCTGGAAAGACAGATCTTGATCGTCATTGGTGGCCCCAAATAGAGGCAATGGTAGGGCTGGAGTACGCTTATGCAATTTCGGAAAATGAAGATTTCCGCAGCGCCATTACAGACATCTGGAATTTTACAAAAAAACATATCATCGACCATAAAAACGGCGAATGGTATTTCAGAATAAACGAAAATAACCGGCCATACCCGCAGGAGGATAAACTAGGCATGTGGAAATGCCCCTACCACAACTCCCGTGGATGCATGGTATTTTTAAAAAGAACAACATGAAAAAATCACTACTTCTAATGCTGTTGCTGCTCGCCATGATTGGCTGTAGCAAAGACAGCGAGCCTGTTGAACCAAAACCGAAACCAGATCCAGACCCGGATCCCGATCCTATAGAACAGCCTTCTGAAGGTTTTGTGTTGCAGCCGGAAGATACGCGCAATTATATGGTTGATCCCGCGGCAACAGAGGAGACCGTGGCATTGTTTTATAACCTGAAAACGCTTTCGTCCAATTATTTTATCGTCGGCCAGCAAGATGCTTTCAATTCCTTCTACCAGGACAATGCAGGCGATGCTGACATTAAGAAAACCACCGGAGCCAATCCGGGACTTTTGGGTTCAGATTTTATGTTCATTACAGATGACAAGAACAACGAGCAGGCCGGCAATTGGTATTATCAGCAGGAGCAAACCATAGTAGCCGATGTTAAGCAGGCGTATGACTTGGGAATGGTCAATGCTTTTACCTGGCATTTGCGCGAGCCCTATGATGGGGAGTCTTTTTATGCTTCGGAAATGACCGAATTTCAAAAACAGAATGCTTTGAAAAGTATTCTTCCCGGGGGTGCCAATCATGAATATTATAAGCAGAAACTTCAGAAGGTGGCTCAAATTGCAAAAAGCCTGATGGGCAGCGACGGAAAGTTGATCCCGATAATTTTCAGGCCTTTTCATGAATTCGACGGCAATTGGTTTTGGTGGGGCGCGGCGTACAGCTCTCCGCAGGAATTTAAAACTTTATGGCAATTCACGGTTGAATATCTGAGAGATGAACTTGATGTCCACAACATTTTATATGCCTACGCGCCCGATAATTCTTACTCCAATTCCAGCCTTTACCTACAGCGTTACCCGGGCGATGAATATGTGGATATTTTAGGAATGGATAACTATGGGGATTTCAATCCTGCCAGTGCAAACCTTTCCGCAGCCAAAGCCAAATTAAAAGTAGTTTCAGATCTCGCGCTTGAAAAAGTGAAGATCGCGGCAATGACAGAGACGGGTCTTTTTGTACCTGATAGTGCCCTGCCGGCCAATTTCTTCTCGCAGCAGCTTTACGATGTATTTACCGGGAATGATATTGAAATTGGATATATGATGTTCTGGCAAAATTCCCTGAACAGCTACACCGTACCCACGCCGGGAGCAGAGGGAGAACAGGATTTTCTCAAATTCGTTCAAAAAGAAGATCCTCTGTTGCTTAACGAGCTGCCAAATATGTATTCACTTCCCAATTAAAAAAGATTTTCTGCTATGAAGAAATTAGCCCTTTTAGCTTCGATCCTGGTGTTACTGTTTACTTCTTGTAGCAGTTTAAAGAACGCAGATGGAAATCAGGAGAGAATTACGGTCAAAGACGGACATTTTTACAAAGGAAATCAACCTTACTATTTCGTGGGGGCTAACTATTGGTACGGGCCTTTGATCGCGGCAAAGAATTTTGGTGACCGCAAAAGGCTGACCAAAGAGCTAGACATGATGGACAGTCTGGGAATTGACAATTTACGGATCCTCGTGGGAGCCGAAGGAGGTACCGAAGATTTCCAGGTAAAACCCGCTTTGCAACCAAAGCAGGGTGAATATAATGAAGATCTGCTAGATGGCTTGGATTTTCTTTTGGCAGAGATGCAGAAAAGGGGAATGTACGCCGTGCTTTACCTCAATAATAACTGGATATGGTCCGGCGGAATGTCGGCCTATCTCAACTGGAATGGCTATGGCGAAGTGGCCAATCCTTTTCTGGAGAAATACTCATGGGAAGATTATTTCAAATACACGCAGCAGTTCCATACCTGCAAGCCCTGCCGCGAAGCCTTCAAAAATCACATAAAATTTATCCTTGGCAGGACCAATCGCTATACCGGCGAGAAATATGTTGATGACACCACCATCATGTCTTGGCAGGTGGCTAATGAGCCGCGTATTTTTACTGAAGAAGACCGAGAGCCTTTCAAAAACTGGCTGGAGGAGGTTGTTGACTTGCTGCACGAGCTGGATCCAAATACGCTCATCTCCACCGGAGCCGAGGGGAAAGCGAGTTATTTGCAGGAGATCGACACTTATGAGATGCTTCATGCCAATCCTAAAATTGACTATCTTACCATGCACATGTGGCCCAAAAACTGGCAGTGGTACAGTACCGAAGATGAAAAGGGGAGTCTGCAGTCATCGATTGCGAAGGCTTATGATTATATTGAAGAGCATGTAGAGGTGGCAATAAGGCTGAAGAAGCCTGTTGTTATTTCTGAATTTGGTTTTCCCCGGGAGATGGAAAGCCTTTCTCCTGAAGCCTCTGTGCAAAACCGAAACGCTTTTTATGAGGCGCTTTTCCTGAAACTGAAGCAGAGTCATGAGAACAATGGATCGCTCGCCGGAGTAAATTTCTGGGGCTTCGGGGGCTTTGCAAAAACCAATCCCGCCACCGGAAAATGGGAACAAGGCGACGATTTTAGTGCAGACCCTCCGCAGGAGCCGCAGGGGTTGAATACCGTCTTTGCTTCTGATGCCAGCACGCTTGAAATGATCAAAGAATACAATGAAATAGTTAATCCTGAAGCTGTAGAGAATTAAACATGAAGCAAAGAACAGATAATATTTCAGGTTTTCGTTTTTCTTCGGAAAAGCTGAGGTTGTTCTTTCTTTTATTCGGTTTGTTTCTTTTACATTGTTCTCTTTATTCCCAGAAAATGCCTTTTTTAAAGCTTAGCGATGACAGGCACTTTCTTGAAACTAAAAGCGGAAAGCCTTTTTTCTGGTTAGGAGATACGGCGTGGGAACTGGTACATCGCCTGGATCGGGAAGAGGTGGCGGAGTATTTAAATGATCGAAAGGAAAAGAATTTTTCGGTCGTTCAAACGGTCATTTTAGCCGAACAGGATGGTCTGCATACTCCTAATGCCTATGGAGAAAAACCTCTTTTAGATGATGATCCCGAAAGGCTGAATGAGAAATATTTTGCACATTTGGATTTTATTCTTCGCGAGGCTGAGAAGCGCCGGCTTTATGTTGGGCTGTTGCCTACCTGGGGGGATAAATTCAACAAAAAATGGGGAGTTGGTCCGGAAATTTTTACTCCCAAAAATGCAGAAAAATACGGTGAACTTCTTGGAAAAAGATATAAAGATCATCCCAACATCATATGGATTTTGGGCGGAGACAGAATTCCGGAGAATGAAGATCATTATGAGATCATACGAAGCCTTGCCCGTGGCATCAAAAAAGAGGACAAAAATCATTTGATTACTTACCATCCTTCGGGTGCAAAAATAGCTTCAGATTATGTTGATGAGGATTGGCTGGACATAGACATGTTCCAAAGTGGTCATTCCAGTCTTACAAAGGAATATGAGTACCTTCAAAAGATTAGAAATAATAATCCTGTTCGGCCGGTGATCAATGGGGAAGCGCGTTATGAGGATATCCCCGACAGATTTTGGGAAGAAGGAGATTTTGGCCGCCTTGATGCGACAGATGTACGGGTGTCGGCGTATTGGACCATGCTCGCAGGCGCCGCCGGCTACACCTACGGTAGCAATGACATCTGGCAAATGTATTCTCAAGATGGATTTTTCTCCCTGGATGCCAGACTCGGCTGGAAAAAGGCGCTGGATCTCCCAGGAGCGCAGCAAATGAAATATTTGGAAGCAATTTTCACCTCTCTGGAATGGCAAAAAATGCAACCGGCACAGGAACTTATTCTCAGCTCTAATCCGACAGATACCGCCCATATTGTTGCAGCAAAGGCTCCTGAATTTTGCCTTTTTTACACCCCTGAAGGCAGAACTATTGAAGTAGATCTTCAGCAATTGGATTTTAAAGAACATAAGGCCTATTGGTTTAATCCGAGGACGGGAACTTCAGGAGAATTTACGAAAAAGAGTATCGAAAAAAATGGCATTTTTGAAGCACCTTCTTCCGGAAGAGGGCAGGACTGGCTGCTGGTTCTCCTTCCGAAGCATAAAAATTTGAACTAACTCAACTTCCATAAAATGAAAAAAAATATATCACTTACGCTGCTCCTGGTCTCCGGATTGATGCTGAGCGGGTTCACCGGAAAAAAAGATCGAAAAATGACTAAATCAGATCCTCTCAAAGACAGTATAGAAGCCAAGATAGATTCTTTGCTCGGCTTGATGACACTCGAGGAGAAAGCCGGGCAAATGAACCAGTACAACGGATTTTGGGAAGTTACCGGGCCTGCTCCCAAAGAGGGCGATGCAGCTCAAAAATATGAAGATCTGAGAAATGGCCGCGTTGGTTCTATGTTGACGGTTCGCGGGGTAGACCAGGTGAGAGCGGTGCAAAAGATAGTGGTAGAGGAGAGCCGGTTGGGAATTCCGTTGATCATTGGTTTTGACGTGATCCACGGCTATAAAACGCTTACTCCAATTCCATTGGCTGAATCGGCCAGCTGGGATCTTGAGGCCATCAAAAAGTCGGCTTCTGTTGGGGCTGCCGAGGCTGCTGCTTCGGGAATCAACTGGACCTTTGCACCCATGGTCGACATTTCCCGAGATCCTCGATGGGGAAGAGTGATGGAAGGTGGGGGAGAAGATCCTTACCTGGCCGGCAAGATCGCTGCAGCAAGAGTAAAAGGCTTTCAGGGAGATGATCTTTCGGATCCTTTGACTGTGGCTGCCACTGCGAAGCATTTCGCCGGCTATGGTTTTGCTGAAGCCGGTCGAGAGTACAACCGTTCAGATATTGGGACAGTGACTCTTTACAATGTTGTGCTGCCGCCTTTCAAGGCTGCCAAAGAAGCAGGAGTAAGAACTTTTATGAGCGGCTTCAATACATTGAATGATATCCCAGTAACCGGTAGTGAGTATCTTATTCGAGACCTGCTCAAAAACAAGTGGGGTTTTGATGGTTTTGTGATCTCAGATTATGCGTCTATAGAAGAAATGGTTACTCACGGCTTTGCTAAAGATGAGAAAATGGCTGCAAAAAAAGCAGTACAGGCAGGCGTCGATATGGACATGGAGGCGTATTCTTATATCAATGAGGTTGTCAACCTCGTGAAGGAAGGAAAACTGGACGAATCTTTGGTTGATGATGCGGTGCGCAGGATCCTAAGAGTGAAATATGAACTGGGGCTGATGGATGATTCTTATAAGTACCTGGATGAAAAGAGGGAAACAGAAGTGGTAGGCAGTGCGGCCAATCATGCGGCTGCGCTGGATATGGCCAAAAAGTCAATTGTACTGCTGAAGAATGAAAATAATCTACTTCCGCTTAACAAGAAAGGCCAGAAGATCGCTCTTATTGGGCCACTCGCCAATGACAAGAATTCGCCTCTGGGAAGCTGGAGAATAGCTTCCGAAGATAATACTGCTGTTTCGGTGCTTGAAGGAATGCAGAAGTATAGCGGAAACAAACTAACTTTCGAAAAAGGAGCCGACCTTGTAAAAGGGCAGGTGACATTTATCAACGAACTCAACTTTAATACTACCGATAAGTCAGGATTTGACGCCGCCATCAAGGAAGCAAAGAAGGCAGATGTTGTGGTCATGGTGCTTGGGGAACATGGTTTTCAAAGTGGCGAAGGCCGTAGCAGGACCAACCTTGCTTTACCTGGAGTGCAGCAGGAGCTGCTGGAAAAGGTATATGCAGCAAACAAAAACATTGTCCTTGTTTTAAACAACGGCCGTCCTTTAGCTATCGATTGGGCTGCTGAAAATGTTCCGGCTATAGTGGAGGCCTGGCAACTTGGGACTGAAACAGGAAACGCCGTGGCACAGGTGCTTTATGGCGATTACAACCCAAGTGGAAAACTGCCTATGACCTTTCCACGAAATGTAGGCCAGATCCCGATCTACTACAACCACGGCAGTACCGGCCGTCCTGTAGACCCGCAGCCGGGCGACAATATGGTCTTCTGGTCGCATTATACCGATGTTGAAAATTCTCCGCTGTATCCTTTCGGCTATGGCTTGAGCTACACCAACTTTAAGTTTGACAACCTGAAACTGAACAAGAAGAATTTTGATCTTGATGAAGAGGTGCAGGTTTCGGTTGATGTAACTAACACCGGAAATATGGACGGGAAAGAAGTGGTGCAGCTGTACATTCACGACAAATTCGCCAGCATCGCCCGACCGTTAAAAGAACTGAAAGGTTTTGAACTTGTTCCGCTGAAAAAAGGAGAAACAAAAACAGTAAAATTCAGCCTTTCTCGGAAAGAACTTGGATTCTTTAACGGCCAGGGAGAATACGTGCTGGAGCCGGGAGAGTTTGAGGTGTTTGTCGGCGGAAGCTCGGCAGAAACATTCAAAGATTCTTTTACTTTAGGAGAAGAATAAGTTCTGAAGGAAGTCCTTCTTTAGACTAGTAATTCTGCTGAAAATAAAAAAGACCTCACGGTATTGAAAACCGGTGAGGTCTTTTCTAACCAATATTACTTATTCCGCTCCTTTCACCTTCATCTGAAGGCTGAACAATGAATCCATTGCAGTAATAAAAAGGCGGTCGTGATCTTTCCCTCCAAAAGTGACATTTGCCGTCCATTCTTTGTCGATGGGGATGTGCAGGATCTTTTCTCCTTTGGGATTAAAGACTGTGACTCCGTCGCCAGTGAGATAAACATTTCCACGCTCGTCCAAGGTAATGCCATCAGAGCCCAGATTGGTAAATAGGGTCCTATTCTTTAGACTGCCGTCTTCAGAAATTTCATATTTCCAGGTCTTGTTATCTTCGATATCGGCTATAAAAAGCGTCTTTCCGTCGGGAGTACCTATGATGCCGTTAGGTTTTACCAGATCTTCTGTTGCGATCTTTAGTTGTTGCCGGTTGCGAGTGAGGTAGTAGACCCTTTGCTGCGTTATAGGTTGTTCAGTATAGGTGCGGTAAGGCCGCTTATAGTAAGGATCTGTAAAGTAGATGCCACCGCGGGAGTCGATCCAAAGATCGTTGGGACCATTAAATTTCATTTCGTCGAAATTACTTGCAATCACCTTCACCTTTTTACCGGCGCTTATCTTCCATATTTCTGAATTTTTATCGGCACAGGCATATAGATCTCCTTCGGGGCCAAAAAAAAGTCCGTTCGCACGACCGGCATCGTCCATAAATACAGCAACTTTTCCGTCCGAAACAGACCATTTAAGGATATTGTTGTTCGGCTGATCTGTGAAGTAAACATTTCCTACAGCGTCTACGGCAGGACCTTCGGTAAATTCAAAACCATCGGCTATAAGTTCAAGTTGTGCCCCTGTTGCAATCAAGGAATTTTCCTGAAAATTTCCTGAACTTCTTCGATCCAGTTCTTCTGAAAAGCTTGACAGCGGGAGACCTGCAGCATTAAAAATATTGGAAGTGCTGGTATTTCCCCAAGAAAATCGCACCGCCTTTGGGTCCCTCACCTTTTTTGAAGACAGCTGAATTTGGCCTTTTTGGAGCTTCATTTTTGCCGGGTAGAACTTCCCGTCTTCCCTGTCGAGCTCAAACTGACTTTTCCTGTCCTTCTTATTCAGATGCAGCCCTTCAGAATTATCTAATTTGATGATCACCTTATTTGCACTTTTTTGAGCCGAAGCCAAAAGCGGCGCCTGGGCCGGAATATTTTTCCCATAAACTTCAGCTAAAGCAAGATTGGCGAACCTGCGACCAACATCGATCTTGTTCTTCGGATGAATATTGTGAATATTCCCGATGTCGCTGGTCATGACCATTCCGGTTTTTGGCAGCTCCAAAGTCCGCCGCTGCGCATCCCTTATTTTAACACCGCTGAAATTGTCGCCATAGTCGAAAGGCGCGATCTGCGCGAACAGAAAGGGCAGCTGTTTTCCCCATTTTTCACGCCAGCTGTTGATCATCGCTGAAAAAAGTTCCTTATAGGTATCTGCGTTAGCGGTATTCGACTCGCCCTGGTACCATATCACCCCGGCTAATTCGTACGGCACCAAAGGGGCGATCATAGAGTTATAGATCAATCCCGCTTTTTGCGGTCCATATTGCTCATTGGGTAAGCGATCATTGGCTTTCTTTAGCACAGGGTCGTTTTCAATGACTTCGGAAGGAGTCCAGGCTTCAGCGGGAGTTCCGCCCCAGGTGGAGTTGATCAAGCCCACCGGCACATCGAGCTCTTCCTGCAGTCTTTTTCCGAAGAAATAGGCCACTGCGCTGAAGTATTTCATGGTTTCGGGAGTACTTTCAGTCCATTGCCCGTCAAGATCCTGCTGCGGAAATTCCGAAGTGCGATTGGCTACCGTGAAAAACCTGATGTTGGGGTTCTTAGCTGCGGCTATGGCTGCTTCGCCCCCTTCAATGCCAGCTGCAGCGCTCCACTCCATGTTGGATTGACCGCTCACCAGCCAAACCTCTCCCAAAAGCACATTTTCAAGCCTGATGGTATTGTAGCCTTTGATGACGAGCTCCTGAGGTTCCCGAAGATCTGGAGTCTGCAGCTGCAGCTTCCAATAACCGTTCTTCTTGACTTTCGTGCTCAGGCTGTCGCTCTCCCAGGAAGGTTTGATCGTGACCACTTCTCCTGGTTTGGCCCAGCCCCAGATTTTTACATCAGCATTACGCTGTAAGACCATACCATCCGAAAAAATGGCCGGTAAACTGACATTGGAAAAACAGTTTGTGGAAAATATCATGCTAACCAGAATTATTATTAAAGTTTTTGAAGTTTGCATTATTACTGCTTTTTAGATTATTAATTTTTGTGCTGCTTTATAATTTTTTTTATTGTCCCGATTATATGTGATTTATAAGGGGACTGGTAGCCAAGCCCGTTTCTGCCTCTTTGTATTTTTACATGCAAAGTCATGGTTCAGGATTTTTTCATAAGGTCCCTAAAAAAGGGAATGAGTGCTAGAGCCATTTCCTGATGACCTTGAAGATTAGGATGAGTAGCGCAGCCCTGGCCGTTCATCTTTTGAAAGTTGAAGATTGAAATTGGTTTATTATCAAAATGTGACTTTACTTTTTTTAGACTTTCTTCAAGTAGGATTTTTTCCTTTTCACCTACCATTGGGCTTGAAAGTAGCGCCACTTGAGTGTGGGGATATAGGAGAAAGATGTGATCTACAAATTCCACATAATTGTTCACAAATTTATGTTGGTCAAAATCTTTTCGCGGTTTTTTTTCATCACCATAGGAAAGATCATTTGTACCCAAAGCGATGCTAACAATATCGGGTGCGTTGCCTAAAAAAATGGCTTTTTGCTTGCTGTCCGCATTCAGTCTTTTATTATCATAAATGTCGGGCATTACCGGTTGGTCCTCATCATTCCAGTTACGGTACATGCCCATTCCTGAGACGCAATTGAGTCGGTAATTAACCTTCAAAGCTCGAGCCACCCTTGGTCCGTATGCCATGTATGCATTGTGCTGGTCGTACCATTCACCTGCATCACAAGCTATCTCTGAAATGTCTGAACCCATACCACAAGTAATGGAATCACCAATGAATTCGATCAATGGTTTAGTTTCTTCAGGTGAATCCTGTATTTTCTCTGCTTCGAGACCAACGAAAGTGAGATCGCCATTAGCGGCCTCGGTATCCTTATAGACTTTAATCTTATTAGGTGCATCCTTTTTCGGCAAAGCCAGTTTCAGTGTGTCATTTTCTACCCGGTAACGTCCAAGATATTCATCATTTAATTCAACAGCTATGTAATGATGCCGATCATTCCCACTTTTGAAGATCAGGTGAACGCTGTCCCCAAAAACTGCAGTCTCGACGGAAGCAGCAGAACTAATAAGTGTAATACCCTCACCGCTGGAGGCATGTCTTCCGCTATATTTGAAATTTTCGTTGTCGGCTGAAAAGAAATGTTGCTCATCTGTTTTGTTATTGCAGCCAAGAAGAATAGCTGTAAGAATAAGAAGAATTATCTTTTTCATTAGTTCGAGGTTTAAGAGCCACCAATTTATGCATTCTTAAGTGAGGCTTTTTTGCGTATTTTGACATTTCCTTGTACTATTTTAAAGGAAAGCCTAAGGGAGTAGATTATTTAAATTAGCAGTAGAAGTACCGAACGCTCTCTTCTCCAGATTTTGGTGTCTTTAAATTCGAAATTACCATTCAACAATGCAAATACACAGATCCTATCAGGAGTGCACTGGACTTAAGCAAATATTCAAAGAAGGATAGCATTATAAAAAGGTCAGAATAATTGTCATGGGTCTTGTTCCTCAGGAATCCTTTTTTAACATCTTCAAGTAATAATTGTTGCACTGCTTCCGGAATTCCCTTCATTTTATTTTCTTCGAGTAAATCGAAAAGATTCATAATAGAAGAAGAATATTGAAAAAGGAATTTTGGCGAATTCTTTCAATGCGCACCACCTTATTCAATTGGCAAAAACTAAAGCATTGGGGAATGAAATTGAAGAAGCCCTTTTTAAGGTTCATTTTGAGCAAGGGAAAAATATTGATGACCTTACTGTTCTTTCAGAGGTGGCCGCGTCCATTGGTCTTGATTCCGAAGAAGTAAAGAAAGTTTTAAATTCCGATGCTTATGCTTATGAAGTAAAACAGGATGAGATGGAAGCCCGCAATATTGGGGAGTCCCCCTTCTTTGTTTTTAACGACAAATATGCCGTTTCCGGGGCTCAGCCTGTGGAAGCCTTTTTACAGACGCTGGAAAAAGTATGGGAAGAAAAGAAGATGGAGTCTGAGATCTCTGAAGGAAACTCATGTGCAACGGATGGAAATTGTGATTAAAGAATTTAATAAAGCCTGTCACTATTGATTTAAAACAGGGGGCATAGAATATTTTTTGGACTAGCTGAACACTACATTAGACCATCGCTTTCATGAGGAAAGAATATAGGATCATTTACTTTCTCTAATGTCCGTTGGAATTTATAATAACGATATTTCCCCTTTTGTGCCCTCTTTCAATATATCGATGGGCATCTGGAAGTTGTTCCAGGGGAAATACGCGGTCGATAACTGTTTGAAGTCTTCCCGCTTTGTAGATGCCAACCAATTCCTTTAATAGCTCCTTAAGTTTGTCATCACTCTTCGTCCCTGTCGCTTGAAAAAGCGCTTTTTTCTTTTGAAATAAAGACGTCTTGAACATATCTGCCAGAAGGGGTATGGTCAAGACCGGGGACATGTAGATCCCTTTTTCGGAAAGGATCTTTTTACAGTTTTTAAAGGAGGTTTTTCCAACTGTATCAAAAATTATATCATAAGTTTCACCGGATTTGGTAAAGTCTTCCTGGTTATAATCTATTAGTTTTTCCGCGCCAAGAGATTTTACCAATGCAAAATTTTTAGCACTGCATACAGCAGAAACACTGCAATTCATGTACCTGGCAATTTGCACTGCAGAAGTGCCGAGTGCTCCTGAAGCTCCATTAATCAAGATGCTTTGCCCAGGTTTCCGCTTTTGCAACCTCTTTGAGAAAATTCAAAGAAGTGAGATGACCATCCCCAAAGCTCGATGCTTCTGTGAAATCCATAGAATCAGGCATCTTCAAAATCACTGCGTTTTCAGAAATAGTCAGATATTCCGCATTCGCACCAAATCCTAAGGTAGTTTCTCCAAATACTCGATCCCCGGTGCTGAACTTTGTTACTTTTGTACCAACCTGCTCCACTATTCCACTAAACCCGGTTCCGGGAATAGGGGCTTTCGGCCCTCTCAATCCCAGGAATAACCGACCGAAATAGGGCTTTCCTTGACGCATTAAAGTGTCTGCAGTTGTGGCTGACGAATTTTTGATTTTAACCAGCACTTCATCCGGTTTAGCTTCTGGCTTCTTCACCTCTTGCAGTTGAAGCACATCTGGTGAGCCATATTCCATTGCTACTATTGCTTTCATTTTTTTATCAATTATGAATTCCTGTTCTAGGTCAAGGGAATGGAAGGGCTCAATTGGGGACCTGTAATTACAGATTCAAACTTGCAAAATATACCAGCTTCTGAAGAAATAACAGCATTAAAAGGATGTTTGCTTTATTCTTAAGCCTTAATTTGCCTTTTCAGAATTTTTACGACCCGCCCATAAAAAACCTCTGAGAGATTCCAGTTATATCCATCAAAATTGGTGGTGTTCGTAAACTGAATGACCACCGTGTCGATGTCCTTATGGTATTTGGCGATACTCTGATAACCGGGAAGTAAACCTGTATGTTCATACTTGTATATGGAGGAATAAATTTCCTGCTCCTTTTTAGTTAATAAGGAGCCGTCATTCAGCGCTCTTAGAAATATGCCCACATCCTCTGCTGTGGCAACCATAGAACCATAATCGGTAGTTTTAATATCTTCCTCTACGCCCACGTAATAGCCGCTCATTAGCTCGTCCATATCTATATCATGAATGGAACCGAAGGTGTTCTTTAAACCGAGAGGCTGTAGAATTTTCTTTTTCATGTATTGAAATTTGTTACCCGTCACCTTCTCGATTAATTTGGAAATCAATAAATAATTGGTGTTTGAATATTCATACTCTTCACCTGGTTCAAAATCAGCCGGTAAATCAAGTACTCGTTCAAGTGCTTCTTTGCTGTTTTTTGGTGGGTCTGTCCAAAAATGGGGGGTGTTTGTTAAGTTAGGAATACCGCTTCGATGTTGCACCATCATTCTTAAGGTTATCTTATCGGCGTTTTCAATTCTCCCCTTAAGTTCCGGAAAGTACTCTGCAAGCGTTTTATCCAAGGAGAGACGGTTTTCACTTACCAGTTTGGTAATTGCAACGGCATGATATAATTTTCCAATACTGGCTATTTTAAATAGCGAATGAGGGTCAGCAGGTATTTTGTTTTCCCTGTTTTTCCAACCCGCGGCATAAAACGCAGGTTCTTTTCCTCCCTGATCTACATAAACGATAATCCCGTCAAATCCATAATTCACAGCTTCATTTACTTGTTCCTGAACGGTAACCGGGAGCGGCCTTATCCATGCCTTAACAACTATCCATGGTACAAAGTATAAAGAGCCTATGCTTGCAATAATAAATACTATTCTGAGTATTTTTTTTATCTGTTTTTTTTTGTTCATTATTTCCTATCGTGTAAAACTAGTGCTTGATTCTTTTAAATTGAAGAATAGAAATATTAAAGGAAACTAATCTTCGACTAATACATCAATTTCTTTGATGATTCCATTACCTACGTTCTTTAGTTTTTTGTACTGATTAACTATTGATCCGAATTGAAAAGCTGCTAAACCAATCACATTTCGGTAGGAAGGGGAGGCGGTATATTCCGCAAAATCTTCATAATATTCAGAGGGTTGGGTGGCCATGATATTTAGGGAGTCAGGTGGTAGAAAGGCAGTAGCGAGAATTAAAGTTCTATCAAACTGGGTAGAAAGATAGTTTTCCTGACCATTTACATAGTGATTATAACTACTTTCATTTTGCGCAATATCATCTACTATTCTGTAGTAGTTGGTCAAGAGCGAATCAAGCCGGGTATTATTAATTTTACCGAAGTATTTCGAATTTTTAAGAGCTTCATATCCACCGGTATTTGGTTTAAAATAGTAATCCATGAAGGCACTACCGCAAGACATAAGTAGAAAAAGGTTCTGTTTTTCTGTTTTATCCAGTATACTTCGCCTCGCCTTTATGCACTGCAGTCCTACATTAGTTCTGTAAATGGTTAAGCTATCAAGCCATTGAATATCTTTTAAGGTATGTGATTTGATTTTTCCTAAATATTCCTTCAGGGCTTTATCATCATTTCTGGCCTGGTTCCAATTGTTGATCTGCAAGGCAATCAAAATACCAATAACAACCAGTACTATCTCACCAATTGCATATTTAAGGTACCTACCTCTCTTGCTTTTAGCAATTTCTGATAGTCTTAATTTTCTAAGTATCCTACTCATGGTACATACGGCTAAAGATCTGTTTTGAATTTCATGTATGGCTTTGTATACCTTTTTACTTAAATATACGAGTTAACTATCTTATTTTTAGATATATACACTCTAAATTAATAGAATCTAAATTATTTAGCATCTGAGTCAATTATCCAGATTAATTAGGTTGAACAGGTTTCGATAACTGTTCTGCTTTTTTCTCTTCATTTTGAAACTTCCATTTAAGACCAAATAACGGCCTTAAGATGATTATCCTCCTGATAATAAATTCATAGATCAGAAAACACCCGATGCCTGTGAACGCTACGATAAATACAAATTTCAGGAAGACCGGTATTTCCAAAGGCAAGATAATTATTGCTCCCGCATACAACATGAACATATGGATAATATACACCGGATAGGCAGCCTGGCTTAAGTATCTCAATGTGCTGCTCGGCTTATTCAGATATTCGTATCCAAACTCGAAAATGGCCAATATCCAGCAATTCGATTCTAAGGCCATCAGGTATCCGGGAGTTTCTAAATTGAACATTGTCAGGCGAATTATATAGAGGGTTAGAGCTAATCCCAGGTAAAGCCATCTCCATTTCAGAATGGTTTGCCAGAAGGTTTTTCCATTGTACACAAAGAGAAAACCGAAGAAGAAGGCCAGCATTCCAAGAAAAAAGCCGTGCCAGGTCTCCGCATACATTTCGAAGACCCGTGGTTTTACCAATAAGGCTTCCAGGACAAAAAAGATGGATGCAGAAAGTGGGCCTAATGGATGTCTCATTAAAGAAGAAACTCCTTTCATAACTTTGCTGTTCTTTATTTTCTTCAGGAAAAAAAAGACCGGGAGCAAAATCAGTACATAGGCGAAAATGTTCCCGAGGAACCATAAATGTCCCTGGTGCGCATAATATTCAAGAGGAAGGTGATAATACTTCTGAAAAAGGAGAAAATGTAATGGAACAATCGCAATAATCCCGAAAATATAGGGTAGGAAAATCCTTTTGCTGCGCTCCATCAGCAGTTCTTTCCAGGATCTTTTTTGGATGGCAAAGAATACACCCATACCTGAGACGTAGAAAAGTAAGGGAATTCGCCATACGTTTAACATGCTCATCGGTTTCCACAAACCTTCCATCAGTTCGTTGCTTCTGATGAAACCAATAAGCATGGCCCAGGGCTGAAAGATGATGGCGATATGATAGATCAAAAGCAGTCCTATCGCAATCACCCTCAGCCAGTCAATATCATATCTTCTTTGTGTTTTCATAATAATTGATTTTAGTATTATTACTGAAGCATCATAGCGATGACAGGGCGGTTTTTCTGAAGTTGCTCCATGTCCAATTGAAGTCCTACAGGGGCCAACTGCTGTCGCATCATTTCATAAACCGGTTTCATTTCTGAAAATGGCGCGATCACAGTTTCTCTTGGAGTGGCCCCGAATTTATTGCGAAGCGTCTTGTCGGCTTTGGCATCTAACAGCAATTGAACAATTTCCACCCGGCCAAAGAAGGCGGCAGTATGCAGGGGAGTGGAGCCATCATTGTTTTTGATGGAAAGATCTGCACCGGCATCAATCAGTTCTTTGGCAATTTTTGTTTTACCAAACACAGCCGCAGTATTCAAAGGAGTTGATCCGCTAAACTGATCTTTTTGATTAAGGTCGCTACCAGCTTCAATATGTTTTCTCACCACTTCAAGGTTGTCGGTCATCACCGCAGTGTGTATGTCCATTTTAGGTTTTTCGGCTACTAATTGATTTTCGGCCTTCTTACTGTTTTGGCTACAGGCAGGAAATAAAAAGCTTACCATGAGCATGCTCAATAGTATTTTTACTGAATTAATCTTAAGTGTTTTCATAATTTTGATTTTTAAGTTTTACTTGATACAAAGATGAAACAGGGAGAGATGTAAGGCATACAAGGCATGCCGCCAAAAGCATAAAGTTTGGAACAGAGATATAAATTATGACGCAGCAATATAAATTATGGCGCAAATTCGATTTATTTTGCTGATATTGAGTATGATAAAACGAAGGAGTTTTTTTTGAATTTGCTTTTATTCACGGATAAACAATAGGATGCAAGAGCATACAAACAGAGGTGATTTTCTTAACCAGGCAACTGCCATTATCGTGGAGAATGCTTCTAACGAAGGGTTTGGAGTATCTGAATTGGCGGAAGAATTGAACATGAGCCGGTCAAATCTCCTAAGAAAGATAAAAAAGGCTACCAGTCTTTCAGCTAGTCAGTTCATCCGGCAGGTTCGACTGGAGATTGCCATGGACATGCTTAGAGATACCTCTCTTAGCGTTTCAGAGATTTCCTATAAAGTTGGTTTTGGGAGCTCATCTTATTTCATCAAATGCTTCAGGGAGCAATATGGTTATCCACCCGGAGAAGTAGGAAAACAAGAAGCGGAAAATTTGCAACCGGAATCTCCAGAATCTGAAAGGAAGGATCCAGAATCTGAAAGGAAGGAAGTTTCCGAAGAAAAGACAAAGCGGAAATTTCCGTCAAGAATGCTCCTTGTGGCAGTATTGGTAGTGCTCGTTTCCGCTACAATATTCCTGATCTTTTATGAAAGACCCGAAAGAAATAATAGCGGCGAGCAGCCGGAAAAATCGATAGCCGTTTTGCCTTTCAAAAATGAAAGCAATGATTCCACAAACCTGTATTTCATCAATGGCCTCATGGAATCTACTCTGAATAATCTTCAGAAAATTAAGGATCTGCGGGTAATTAGCCGGTCTTCGGTAGAGAAATACAGAAACACCAATAAAAGCATTCCGGAAATAGCTAAAGAACTAAATGTAAGCTACTTTGTCGAAGGAAGTGGTCAGAAGGTGGGAGATCAGGTCATGCTCAACATCCAGCTTATAGAAGCATCAGATGACCGTCACCTCTGGGCTGAACAGTATAAAAGGAAGGTTACGGATATTTTTACACTGCAGGATGAGGTGGCGACAAAAATTGCCAATTCTGTTGAAGCTATCGTCACTCCGGCCGAACTTCAGCAAATTCAGAAAAAGCCTACGCAAAACCTGGTGGCGTATGACTATTATCTTCAGGGACTTGATCCGTTTTTATCGAGGAGCAATGAAGGGCTGCAACAGGCCATCGTATCATTTAAGAAAGCTGTTGAAGAGGACCCGGAATTCTCACTCGCCTATGCAGATTTGGCGATTTCATACTACCTTCTGGAAATGTTCCAGGCTGAAAAACAGTACACGGAAAAAATTAATAGTTATTCAGATAAAGCTTTGCTGTATGATTCGAAATCGGCGGAAAGCCTTACTTCTAAAGCTTTTTATTATATCCAGACGAAGGAGTATTCGTTAGCCCTTCCGTATCTGAAAAAGGCGTTGGAGTATAACCCCAATTCCTCGCTGGTCATTCAGACGCTGGCTGATTTCTATTTCCGTTTGGTTCCCGATACCGAAAAGTACCTGAGATATGCCTTAAGAGGAGTCCGACTAAATATTGCCGCAAATGATTCGGTTACCCAGAGCTATACCTATTTGCAATTAGCCAACGCCCTGGTTTCAGCCGGGTTTATTGATGAAGCTGAAAAATATATTGATTTGTCGCTTAACTACCACGCTGAAAATTATTATGCTCCACATTTAAAAGCTCTAATACTTTTTGCCAGAGATGGAAATGAGAAACGCACCCGAAAGCTATTGATCAAGGAATGGAAGAAAGACACTTCCAGGCTGGATATTTTGCAGGACATTGCAAAGATGTATTATCTAGACGAAGAGTATGATACGGCCTATTTTTATTTTAAAAAGTTTGTAGAAGCAAGGGAAAAAAGGGGACTGGATATCTATCCTGCAGAGAATGCGAAGATCGCGCTGGTCTACAAAAAGGTGGGCTTAAATGAAGAAGCAGAGAAATTCTTCCAATCTTATGCCGACTACTGCGAAAAAGATCAGTCGATTTACAGAAGCGCAAATCTTACAATAAAATACGCATATGAAGGGAAGGTTGAGAGGGCTATGGAGCAACTTAAGCTCTTTTCCAATGTGAACAACTATCCATTCTGGTTTATATTGATCGAGAGAGACCCGATGTTGAAGCCTTTGAAAAATCATCCTGATTTTGATAAGACTATCCAAAAGATCAAAGATCGGTTTTGGTCAGAACATGACAGAATGAAAACCTCGCTAAAGGGAGACGACTTGATTTAGGCAAAAAAAGAGAAGCTTAAGCCGATGACAAATCAGCTAAAAGATCATGAGGAAGAACATTTGAATCCTAAGATCTCGTGTAGTTATAGGAAGCGTAGTTCCAAAGCATCAACCATGCCGCTTGGCGAATACTCACTAAGGATTACCTTTTGAAAGTCTGGTTGAAGCTTTTTGTTTTGCTAGTATAAAAAAACCTGACCAGATGGCCAGGTTTTAACTAATTAAAATGAGAAAAGCTGTTATTGGACGTCTAAGGCAATCAGATGAGTTCTCCAGTTAGAAGGTAATTCATTGATATCCATTATGTTCAATCCATCATTCATAGCAACAGGTTGTTTTTCGGGTGCCAATGTCTCGTTTAGGAACTCGGTGTCCAGCTTGTACATGGCGCCGGTTGCAGGATCAATGATCAACATACCTATAACACCACCAACCAGGATGTTTCCAAAATACCATCCATCAAGTTTAAAATCGACAGGAACAGTTTTTGGCTGATAACCGTCTTTTTCAAACGTCACCTGGTAACGTGCCTTTGAAAAGAAACCTGCACCTGAGTTTAGCTTAAGAGTTGCGGGGGTGTTTCCTTTAAAAACTTCAATACCTTTTTTATCGGTAATGGTGATTTTCGCTTCAGAAGGGGTACTGTTGATTGAAATAGGATACCTGGTTTTACTTACAATACTGGCACAACTGGTTAGTAATAAGCAAGCAGCTAAAAGCACAAAATAAATCTTATTCATAAAAAATAAATGATTGGTTTAGTTGCCTACTTCAGTATTGAGTTGGCTTTTCGGCTTATTCCCAACATCCTTTTAATAGTATATTCTAAAGGTTCAGAAAGAAAGGAGGTAGGGATTTCTTTCGTAACATCTCGTAAGGGATTGATGTCGGTTTCTGAACTGGTGGCGAAATTAAGAAAACAATCTATAATTTAACAAAAAGTTTGTAGTATATTTCTTCATTTAAGGGTGCTATCGCTTTTAAGTAAAAACTTTTTCTTACCCTAAAATATTAATAGTCAGCTGCCAATGATGGCTTTTCAGGGCGAATTTTTGAGAACTATTTTCCTACATTTATTTTCGTAGAAACAGCCGGTTAAACGTAAGTGTGGTCTTCCCTGAATGAAACATTCGACAGCTGGATGGTTGTAACTAATATTTCAAGAAACTCAGAATGAAAAGTTTGATCCAAATATTGATCTTCCATTGTCCATTCTAGTTATTTTCTTCAAAAGAGAAATTTTAACATTCACTCATCAACCCGCGAAAAAGCTGGAAAAAGTGGAATTATTTCTGTTAATATTATCATAATGGGGGAGAATTATATATTTTTACAACCAATATTCTTCCCCTGATCTTTCTTCCCTACATTTTTCAGGAGAAGCTTCTATTTCATTTAGCCATAATTGGAATATAATCTTTTAATGTCAGCCTCAAATTCTAAGTTTCAGGATATACAGTTTTTCCTCCGGATTGCCAATGTAGCTCGTAGAAAATTCCTTCACTATTCTAACCTCCAAGGTCTATAAATGCAAAAATTTTTCTACCTAGTCTTCATCTTATTTTTTCTGTTAACGCAAAAATTTACCGCACAGATAAGATTGACACATAATATTGGTACAACCCCAATAGAAACCGGTATGCCGTCTTGTGAGGAAGATGAAAACTGGGGAAGGGTTTTTCAACTTTCCGATTTCGGAATAAGCTCCGGGGAGCAGTTCATGATTAAACAAATCGAGGTGGCAATCAGTAAGTCTTATAATGGGGCAAACTTGCAGTATGGTGTTTATAGCGTTGATTCAAATTTTCCTGAATCAGATCCTCTCCTCCTGGGGTATGGGGGATATATGATATTGCCAAAAATAGATAGTCCTCAAATTATTAAATTCAATTTAGAGACACCGGTTGTGGTCCCGGCAGGTGTGAAAAAAATCTTGATTACTATAGGGAAATCCCCAGAGAGCTATAATCCAAATTCCGCGGAAGTGATTATTGCGGGGACTGCAGAAGATACAGGAAGTTCCTGGTTCAAAGGCTGCCGAAAGTATTACAAGTATATTTCAACTGATGATCTGGAAGTTCCGGTCCCTGATGCAAATTTCTACATCAATGCTACGGGAGAAACTTTTAGCAGTGCCAGCTCCGGGGCCACAACTACGTTGAACCATAATGTATGTGCTAAACTGCTTAACCGGGTGGTATATGGCTGCTCAACTGGTGGTATGGGTTACTCGAGGGATTTCATTTTAGACGATTTTGGAATATCAGAAAATGAAGAGTTCGTCATTAATTCTGCTCAGGTTGGAATTGGCCAAGCTCCGGGAGGAGGAAAACTTCAATTCAGAATCTATGAAATAGATGATAATTTTCCTTCTTCGTTTTCTGAAACCAATATGATCGGCACCAGCCAGGAAATAACTTTAAATTATTTCAATTCGGTAACAAATGCAATTCCTGAAATAATAAATGTGGAATTTGATAATCCTGTGATCGTACCCAGGGATGTAAAAAGGATATTGGTAGAAGTATATCAAACTAAGAGATACATGTTTCCGGCTGCTACTGAGGTAGATGATGGAAGTACCACATGGATAATAGCTTATAACGGCGGCTGCACGCCCTTTGGAAAATACGTAGATGTAAGAGAAACAGGGTGGCCAAAAGCCAAGTTATATATCAACGTGACCGGAACAGTAAAAGACATATCTCATCATTTTCAAATGAAATTTTCGAATACCTGTTCGGAATTTTTAACGGAATTCAACGTGGAGAATGCTTCAGACATTGCTTCGATTAAATGGAATTTTGGAGATCCGGCTTCAGGTGCGGAGAATGCTTCCAAAGACCCATCACCTTTTCATGATTTTTCGGCAGACGGAACTTATACTATTACCGCAACAGTAACTGGTAAAGATGGCCATACTGAAGTTTTAACCGAAACAATCCAGGCCAAAGAGCCACCACAGGCCTATGGAATCAATAACCTGGAAGTTTGTGAAAGCTCAGCCGGTACAGGAATTTCAGATTCTTTTGATACCTCGAATATCGAAGCCCAGGTCTTAAAGAATCAACCGGATAAAATTGTCACTTATATCGATGGAAGCGGAAATGAGTATGATGTATTGCCAAATCCTTTTACAAATACGATAAGGGATAGGGAAACTATCAAGGTAAGGGTAGCTCGCAAAGATGAACCCTGCTGTTATGATGAGACGACTTTTGATTTGATTATTGATCCGTTGCCTGATCTTTCGGGGATTGAGGATATTTTCGAGTGCAGCAACGAGGATAATGGATTTGCCAGCTTCGATTTGACACAAATACAGTCTGATATTTCGCACAATAGCATTACTACACAATTTTATCATCAGGGTGGTCAGCAAATTTCCGATTCTAAATTAAACGAAGTCGTAAATAAAATCAAGGATCAGGAAACTATTACAATTCGAGCTTCGAATGAAGCTACAGGATGTTTTAATGAAACAAAATTCAAAATTGGAGTAACCGTTCCGCCCGGTGATATTTCTCTGCAAGACCTAACCGGTTGTGATGATAATGATGACGGTATATCGGAGTATTTTGATACCAGCGTTATTGTGGATCAATTACCTCCGAACAAGGAGAATTTGAAGGTGTCTTTCTTCGATTCAAACGGAAAAGAAATGGATGAATTGCCAAATCCCTATACGAACCTTCAAAAAAATGAGGATTATATCACTGTAAGAGTAACTGACAAATTTAGCGGCTGTTATTCCGAAGACATTGTTCTTCTTAAAACCTCTTCCAGGCCCGCCATAAAGGAGCCGTCAGATATGTACGGTTGTGATGAAGGAAGTGGATACGCCCATTTCAATACTCTAAATATTAAAAAGGAGATGATAGGGGAGCAGAATGGTCTTAAGGTCACCTTCTTTGATACCCAGGGAAATATATTAAACGCTTTTTCTTCTGAAAATCTTAAAAATAAGGAAGCATATGATCAGGAAATCGTTGCGAAAATTGAGAATACCAGTAACGAATCCTGTTATGAAGAAGTTCATTTCCATTTAAAAACCCTGGCACCACCTGAAATAGAATTGGAAGATACTTACCTGATTTGTTATACAAATGAGACACTCACCTTAAATTCTAATAAAAAATATACTTCTACCTGGTTTGCTCCGGATGGGAGCATACTATCCAATGCAGCTTCGGTTACCATAAAGGATGAAGGTGTATATGGTCTGAGCGTCCTCAAAGAGGATCATGGAATTATATGTGAAGGTTATAAAGAGTTTGAGTTAGTACATTCTGAAGCTCCCGCTATCGAAAAGATTTCTTACCAGGATTTTTCAGAAAATTCAGGAGTGGAAATTTTCGCATCTGGAGATGGGGTTTTTGAATATTCATTAGATGGAGTCAATTTTCAGGATGAAAGCATATTTAAAAATGTAAAGGGAGGTGATTATAATGTTACTGTTCGCGATAAATATGGATGTGGTCAGGTAAGTCAACTAATTCACCTTATCAATTATGATCGGTATTTTACTCCAAATGACGATGGCTATCATGATACCTGGAAAATAAAAGGCATTTCTGATCAGGTTAATAGGTTAATCCAGATCTATGATCGGTATGGAAAACTATTATTTCAGTTGGATCCCTCCGGTATGGGGTGGGACGGCACTTACAACGGCCAGCCAATGCCTGCCGATGATTATTGGTTTCAGGTGACCTTAGATGACGGTCAGGTTTATAGCGGCCATTTTTCTCTAATAAGATCTTAGGGCTTTAAATTTAGTTACTGAATTCTGGGAAAAAATAAGAGAGCTCACGCCTTTTATATGCTATTCATATTTAGTGAGTGATTCTCCACCTCATCTTACGCCTAATCTTAAATTGCTTTTCGGCATCCGCACCATCAGTTTTGAATGGACTTCAGAATAACCATTTTGCTTCATAATGTTGTCTTTACCGTTTTTAACTTTGGCTACCATGTTCCGGCTATCGAAAGTGGCGTGTAGGGAAGACTGCACTTTCGTTGAATCGGTCTTTTCTTGTGGAAATACTTAGAAAAATAAATTTCAAAGAAAAGCCATTTTTTGGACAGCAATTGTTGTACAGCGTTCTTCGTTGACAAGTGCGGGAGTAGGGAAGCGAACTGGTCAGCCAATTGTGATAAATAATGTTACTTTAAGTAGCGACGAGATTAGCATTTTATGATCTAGCAGATTTCTCATAAAATAATTTTCCATTCAAAAATAGAAGTATCAATGGGAGTAAAGCAATTCGGGCGTATTCTTCTTTTCCTAGATAACTTGAAATTAGAAGAATAGTCGCAATAGTTAAGATCATTTTTGGATATTTGTTGAAATTTTTAGTTACTGGTTGTACAGCGTTTTAGTGTACTAATTATTCATAAAAATAGGAATAAAGATTATCACTAATATGGCTAATAGTAGTTAGTTATAAATAAACCACTCAATAGAAGAAGAGAATCTTCTGTATTTGTATTAATGTTTCCAATGGAAGATGAGCCTTGATAATTTATTCTTTATCAAAAAAGTCTATAAAATCTTCTTTTACCTGATTTAAGCTAATAAAATAAATGTTTTTATCGGCTTCAAAGAGGGGGGATATGTTCTTTGGAATGGTTTATTTAAAGGGTTGTTTTCTTTTTCCAATCGGTTTGAACCTATCGGATCTTTTTACCTGCCATTGGTCCGGGTTTTAAACTATGTATTTCATCGATTTTTACAAGGATCACTGCCTTTGGCTTCGGCATTCCCGCTTTAATGGACATTTCTGCAGATCTCTCATAGATCTCGCCCTCGGTAATCACTTCGGGAGTGCCAATAAATCTGTAGCCATCCATAATTTCCCGGTTTACCACTGCCACTACGTCTTTGGAACCCTCCTGGATATTCCTATAAGTCTGGCCGCCGGTCCCTTCATTAAAAATCAGGGTTTCATCATCAAAAACGCGGGTGGAACGCTTGGGGGCATTGTTTGGAATTCCATCTTTGCTGATGGTAGCATGAAAACACTGCTGGGAGGCAATCATGTCTTTCATTTCTTGCGTAAGCTGTGACATAAACTCAAGTATTAATTTAAGCAGTTCAAGTTTTTAAATCCGTTCTGTAAGAGTCCTATATAGTTCTCTCAAAACCTTTAACAAGATAAAGTTTTCTCACTTGAACCAGAATTTTTGAAATAGAAAAAAAACTAACGAATATCAGTTTATTGAATAGTTTTTTTTGATGTGAATTTGATTTGGAGGGATGACCTGCTGAGCTTCTTAATTTTAAAATTAAAACCTTATTTAAAATCAAAGAATCAATTTCTCCATTTTCGAAGAGGTTTTCATTCTTTAAATTTTGTACAACTTGTTGTATGGCAAGAAAAAACTAAAAGAGAAACCCTGCTGGAGTGGCAAAACCTTGTGCATCTTTCATCCTGATTTTCATTCTTTCTTATTATTTTTAGATGTAGATTTCGAGGCTTTTTTTTCTTCCAGCTTCATCTTTAACGCCTTCATATCATCGCTAATTTTCCTGTCCACAATTTTGGCATAATGCTGAGTGGTTCTGAGATCCTTGTGGCCTAGCATTTTGCTCACCGATTCAATCGGTACACCATTCGTCAAAGTGATGGTAGTTGCAAAAGTGTGCCTGGCCAGGTGAGTGGTAAGAGGTTTCTTTATTCCACACATTATAGCTATTTCCTTCAAGAAGGCATTAGACTTCTGGTTGCTTAATACAGGCAGGATACATTTACCAGATTTTACTTCAGGGTGATCCTGATAGCGATCAATGATTTCTTCGGCTACCGGCAACAGTGGAATGCTACTCAGCGATTTTGTTTTGGTTCTTTTGATGCGGATCCATTTGCCACCGTCAATTCCTGTGGTGATATCAGCATCGGTCAGTTTTTTTACATCCGAATATGCTAAGCCAGTATAACAGCTGAATACAAACATGTCTCTCACGAGCTTTAGACGATCGAAGTGGAGATCTTTTTCTATTAAAGTTCTAACCTCTTCTTCATTCAGAAATTCCCGTTCTACCGATTCGAACTGTACTTTGTAATTGTAAAAAGGATCCCGATCCATCCATTGATTTGCGAGTGCAATGCGGATGATCTTCTTGAAATTATTCACATACTTCAGGGCCGAATTGTGATTGCATTCCCTTTTTGTTTTCAAGAAATATTCAAACTTCGTAATGAACTGATGGTCGATCTCCTTCATACGATAGTCCTCAGCTTTGTATTCCTCCTTAATAAATTGCTCAACATGATTATAACATGTCCAATATCGCTTTGCGGTACTCTTAGAGATGCTTTTGCCGGAAAGCCGATCCATTTGCTCATTGTGTTCCTTAAAGACCTCTAAAGTCATCCTTGATCCTTATTTTTAGTTTCATCCTTTAACTCCCTAATCATTTTGGCAGCAGTAATAGCTTCATTCGTTATCACTAAGTATTTGATGTATTTTATTGAGTTTATGCCGGATGTTGTTGATATGTGTGTTAATTTCAGAAGCAATCGGGATTATTTCCCATTGCTTTTTCCAGATCTTGGATTCCATTTATCCAGGTTCCAATTTTCTTGCTCATGCTATATTCATTTCTTTTTCCATTTACAGTAAGGCCTAACAAACATAGGGGCTAAGCCTCTTTTATTGAGTTTACTCTTGAGTATATGAAAATGGGTGTGGAAGTCTGTTTTCATGACAATTGCATTTTTTTAGTCTCAAATTTGCTTATAAATCTAACCAAAAAAAGTTTCGGTAGATTAGAACTTTATACTTTTGTAAGGGTTTGTAAAATACAGGAGTTAAGCTTCAATCGAGACCAATTTTACAAAATAAAAATTGGTCACCGAATTCCGGTCTCGATTTATTTGATATCAAAGGGTATTAAAGGAGATCATTAAAAATGAAAAACCCCGTAAATCCTGGGATTTCGGGGTTTTTGATTGAGTTTGATACTCAAAAAGTGGAGTCGGAGGCTATTGTATTTTATATATCTCAATATTTCTTAATTTAATTAGAACACTTGAAAAGCCTTTATTGGCGGTATTTGTTTATATTTATTATATCTTTGAGATATAACTATATATAGTAAATTTGTCAACCAGATTGTCAACTGGATTGTCAACCGCTAAATTTTTCCGCTATGACTTACACTTTCTATTTGAAGAAACCCAAATCTAAAAAAGAAACCCTGATCTTGTTCTCCTGCCGCTTTAGGGAGGAGGGAAAGAAATTCGTTTATTCTACTGGGGAAACTATTTTGCCGGCTCATTGGGATCAAAAAAACCGGGCACCCATAACCCGGGGAAAGGACAAGGCACCTAACCGCGGAATAATCAAAACTCAGTTAGATCGATATACAGCCTGCTTCCATGAAACCCGAACCCAATGTATAAGGATGCAGGAAGATTTCACCTCTCAGCTTCTTAAAAAGGCATTTGATGAGGAATTTAAAAAAACACCAGGAGGGAAGGGTATCTTCTTTGAAGCCTTTGATGAGTTCACAGATCGAAAGCAGAAAAATCAAGAATGGAAAAAATCGACGGTAAAAAGATACAAGAACATCCGGAACCTACTGGAGCAATTCCAGAAGGATCGGAAATACAAACTTACCTTCAGTTCCATCAATAGTAAGTTTCACGCGGAATTTACAGATTATTGTATGGTAGAAAAGGAGCACGTAAATAATACTTATTCGCGGAACTTTGGGCTCTTCAAAACCTTTATGCTTTGGGCTTTGGAAAATGGCTATACCTACAATGAGGATTTTAAGAAGATGCAGAAGGTGCCGAAAGTCATTACTCCCCAGGTTGCTCTTCAAAGGAAGGACCTGGAAAAGCTGATGCAGAAGGATTTTAAAAATGAACGCCTGGAGAAGGTCCGGGATGTTTTTGTATTTGCCTGCGTTACCGGTCTCAGGTTTGGCGAATTAGCCTTTATCTCAAGGGATAACATTTTTGAGGATAACATACACCTAAAAGAAGAGAAGGGCGCAGAAAAGGAGGTGAGAACAATTCCTTTAAATGATTTGGCTCTCTATATTCTGCGAAAATATGAATACAAATTGCCGCTCATTGCGAACCAAAAGCAGAATGAGTATATCAAAGAAGTTTTTGAGGAGGCTGGATATGATCACAATGTCGAAAAAGTGATCATTCGCGGGAAAGAAGTAAAACGGGAACCGGTGGCCTTTAAAGATCGGATCAGCACACACACCGCCCGAAGGACTTTTATAACCATGCTCAAAAGGGATGGGAAAAGCGATAAGCTCATTTCGAAAATTACGGGCCACCGGGATCTAAAAACCCTGAACCAATATTACCAGGTAGATGACGACGCGAAAAAAGAAGCCGTGGCCTCTACTTTTAAGATTGATTTTAAAACCGTAAAAAAGGCTTAATAGGATGGATAAAAATAAAGAACTGATTGAGCAAACACTATCCGAATTGTTTGAACCAGCAATAGGATATTCAAATATCAATAAGCAGCTTTTATTTGAAATTTTTCTCCCTCCAGATGAGAAGTTAAAAAAGGAGGCATTCGTACTTTTAGGACTTTGGAGTTATCCGATAAATTTCGACTGCTATACAGAATTTTATTTTCCGGATATGATGTTTGAGTGCTGTCAGTCGGAAAACATAGATCCTATGAATTCGGATAAGTATTCAAAATTCAGAAATCACCTTGTAAAACTTGAATTTGAATCCATAAAGGAACGGTTGTTAGAACTTAAGGAAATATTCAATAGATATAATTTTCCAACAAATAAACAGGCAATCAGAGCATTTTTGGATAAAGGAAAATTAGAGCCTGAGAATGAATCCTTTTTAAGAATTCTCAAGACGGAAAATTTAGAGGTACATGTCCTGGAACCATTAATAAAAAAACGGTTAGTAGAAATAGGTAAAATGGATCTTTTCTATATCCTCTCAGTGATTTACCTGGACCTATACAAAATCTATCAGTTCTTAATAAAGAAATACGATCAATCTATTCCAGATTGTGCAACTTCTGAGAATATAACAAGTAAAAACAGAATTTCCTTTGATCCTCAAGAATCTATTCCTGAAGGTTCCAAAATATTCAATACAGTTTGGGAGGCGGTTCTTTATCATTCGGCTATCAGTGATAAATATCCAAAGGAAGCCCGCAGTAAAAAAGAAATGCCAGAATTGGTGAAAAATTGGTACAAACCTGATGGAGAAACTATTTCTCCAAATAGCTTTTACAATAAACTGAGGAATATTAATGAAGCCAGAACAGGCAATCAAACGAAAGAAGGGAAATATACCTGTAAAGATTATGAGGCGGTCGCTGAGCGGCTTTCCAAGGAGCACCCTGAGGTATTAGAAAAATTGAGAGAGATGTATTTTTATAACGAACTATATTAATCTTTATATCTACATAAAGAAAGTAACCCCTTACCGTAACCCCTTACCTACAAATACAGCAGCCTAATTTGTGAATTTAGCCTTGAATCTAAAACTCAAGGTATGGAAAATGTAACTCAAGTTCACAGCATGACAAGGGATGAGCTCTTCGGAGCAATTCAACGTCTGGAGGAAAAAATAAATAAGCTTGCCAAAAATTCTCAGAAGCCGAAAATGTATTCGGTTAAAGAATTAGCCAAATATTGTGGAGTGGCAGAGCTTACGGTTCGTAACTGGATCAGCGAAGGAAAAGTAAAGGCTAAGACTATTGGCCGCAGGATCTTCATTGAAGAGGAAGAATTTCAGAAAGCCCTTTCTGAAGTCAAATCACTAAAATACCAGCGAGCATAAAAAAGCGCGGAAATAGGTTCCCACACCTTCCGCGCTTAATGTTTTTAACTGGACCATCAATCCAAAACCAAATCAATGTGCAAGATACAAAAAAAGAGGTACGCCAAATCTAAAGCCGTTCAGGATCTCGAAGAGCTGGCTTTACAGGATCTCAAAAATAGATTTCCCTCAAATCCTTACCCTCCTAAAAAGAAGTACAAAGACAATTCAACCAACGGCCTTACCCGTTGTGTGTTAGATTTCCTTAATATTTCCGGATGCCAGGCGGAGCGCATCAACTCCACCGGCCGGAGAATTGACAATACCAAAACCATTCAAGACTGTATTGGCCGGTCCAGGCAAGTAGGATCTGTAAAATGGATCAAAGGAGCCGGGCGAACCGGAACCGCCGATGTCCATTCAGTGATTAAAGGCCGGGCCGTCAAGATCGAGGTAAAGTGTAAAGCTACTTCAGATAACTATCAAAGCGAAGAG
>CAVUJH010000017.1:0-17841 GCA_963741775.1 uncultured Flavobacteriaceae bacterium
TGGAAAGGTGGTGCCCGGCCTAACCTTTTACTACGTCACCAAGACCATCATCGAAGATAACGGCAATATCAAGGAATTTGTGATCGTGCAGACGGGACTTGATCATTTCAGGATTGAATATGTGAGTGAAGAGGAATTTTCAGCAATCCAGATTCACAAGATCCTGAACGCGATACAAACCTACGTGGGTAAGAACCTCAAAGTCGATTTTGAGCGAAAACAAAGCCTGAAAAGGTCCAAAAGCGGCAAACTAAAACAGTTTACTTCAATGCTGTAGCTTTTTGAGCTGTTTACGCTTAATAAAGAAATGTTCCCGAAGAAATATGAACAGCCACTTCAGGCTTTTCAGAAAACTGAAGCCTAACACCTTGTGGTAAATGTTGAAGTTGTATTTAAGCATCTCCAGTTTGTTTCCGGAAATGGAACTTTTCCGAAGCCGGTACAACGCCAAAGGTGCCTTGATACTTCTCGCTGTGTCTGCTTTTTTGACGGCATTTAACCAAAGCCCCCAGTCCTGCCTCTTTTTGACTTCGGGGCCATATATTTTACCTAGCTTTTTACAATTATAAATGCCGGTGAGATTCCCTACGTAATTCGACTTCAAAAGCTTCTCATATTTCAGAAAAGGCAGGGCTTCGACCACTTCCTTTCTTCTTTCGCCGTTTTCGTCTATTCTTTCGTAACTGCTGTAAGAAACATCCACATCATTTTCACGCATGAATTTAAGTTGATTTTCCAGCTTTTGAGATTTCCAGAGGTCATCGGCATCCAGGAAAGCTATAAAATCGCCCTGAGCTGCTGCAATTCCCTTATTTCGCGAAATTCCGGGCCCTTTGTTCGTCTCATTGGTGATAAGCCGGAGTCTTGACTCCTGGTTGGACAGTTTCTGAAGTATTTTACGGGTTCCATCGGTAGAAGCATCGTCAATCACGATGAGTTCCCAATTTGTGTAATTTTGATCCCGCACCGACTTCACCGCGGCCTCAATGAATTGAGCAGCGTTATACGCAGGCATAATCACAGAAACCAGGGCCGAATTCGTCATAGCAGATCTTTACCTCCGGTTGTGCTCTGAAAAATCGCGGTGTTCGCTTTTTTCCAGTTCTTCGCGGGTGAGGCCTTTAAAATATTCGTAGGTGAGTTTCATGCCTTCGCTCCTGGAAACCTGTGGCTCCCAGTTGAGAATGGCTTTCGCCCGGCTAATGTCTGGCTGGCGCTTAAGGGGATCATCCTTGGGCAATTCCTTGTAAATGATCTTTTGATCGGTTCCGGTAAGGTTGATGACCTCCTCGGCAAAATCCTTGATCGTGATCTCGTCGGGATTCCCAATATTCACAGGATTGCTGTAATCGCTAAGCAAAAGTCGGTAAATTCCTTCCACCTGATCATCGACATAACAAAAAGAACGGGTTTGAGAGCCATCGCCAAAAACGGTGAGGTCTTCCCCGCGCAACGCCTGACCAATAAAAGCAGGAATTACTCTCCCGTCATTCAACCGCATTCGTGGCCCGTAAGTATTAAAAATCCGGGCGATCCTGGTTTCAAGGCCGTGGAAACGGTGGTAGGCCATGGTGATCGATTCCTGGAAACGCTTGGCTTCATCATAGACCCCGCGTGGCCCTATGGTATTCACATTGCCGTAATAATCTTCATTTTGAGGATGCACCAGCGGATCGCCATACACTTCAGAAGTGGAAGCAATGAGGATACGCGCGTTTTTTTCCTTGGCAAGGCCCAGTAAATGAAGCGTTCCCAGAGACCCGACCTTCATGGTCTGAATCGGGATCTTCAGGTAATCAATAGGGCTTGCCGGCGAGGCAAAATGGAGAATATAATCCAGTTTTCCCGGCACATGAACAAAGGTACTGACGTCGTGGTGGTAGAATTCGAAATTCTTATGTTTGAACAGGTGTTCAATATTTTTGATATTTCCTGTGATGAGATTATCCATCCCAATCACCTCAAAGCCTTCATCTAAAAACCGATCGCACAAATGGGAGGCGAGAAAACCAGCGGCTCCCGTAATCAGTACTCTTTTTGCCATATTTAGTCAGATATTTTTGAAAAGATTATTCTGTCTTCACCCTGCTTTCTATCAGCTGCCGCAGGCTGTCTTCCCAAGTTAACAAAGGCTGGTGGAAAGTTTCTTCTACTTTGCTTTTATTTAACAGGCTGTAGGCCGGCCGGGCCGCCACAGTCCTGTAGTTGTTGCTCTCATTAAGCTGCACCTGCTCCTCTTTTCCCGAAAGCTCAAGAATGGATTTCGCAAAATCGAACCAGGTAGCTTCGCCAAGATTGCTGAAGTGATACAAGCCAAATTCGTTGCTTTCTTCTGAAATTATTTCCAGCAGCAGCCGTGCAAGATCATTGGCATTGGTAGGCGTGCCTTTTTGTGAAGTAGTGATATTCAGTTCGGCGCCTTCCTCAGCTTTTCGAAGAATGGTCCTGAAGAAATTGTGACCAAATTCAGAATAAAGCCAGGAGGTCCTGAAAATAAAGTAATCATGAAGAATATTTCTGATGTATTCCTCACCCTTCAGCTTGGAAGCCCCATAAACATTAATGGGATTGGTTTCATCTTCTTCGGAATAAGGCTGGCTGGCCTTTCCGTCGAAAACATAATCAGTGGAAATATGCAGAAGCACCGCATCATTCTTTTTGCAGATTTTCGCCAGGTTTTTCACCCCTTCAGCATTAATATTAAAAGTTTTTTCCTGCTCTTCCTCAGCTTTCTCCACATTGGTATAAGCAGCGCAATTAATGCAGTAATTGATCTCTTTGGCGGCAAAAAGCTGCTCAAGCTCACATTTGCTCGTAATATCTACTTCGGAAGAAGACATAAACAGAAAATCCAGCTGCGAATATTCGTCGGCAATTTTCTGAAGGCAACTACCCAACTGGCCTGAAGCCCCCGTCACTAATACTGTTTTCATTCAAAAAGTTCTTTAAATTTCGGCTGTTTTTGGTCCTTTTCGGAGATGATCATGTCCTCTTCCGGAAAATTCCAGTCGATAGCCAGGGTAGGATCGTTGTAAATTATTCCCGATTCGGATCCCGGCCTGTAGTAATCGTCACATTTGTAGGCGAAAACGGAAATTTCAGACAAGGTAATAAATCCGTGGGCAAATCCCTTCGGAACATAAAGCTGGTGCAAGTTTTCATCGTCCAGAATAGCCTTAAAGCTCTGCCCAAAAGTGGGCGAATCCTGCCGAACATCTACCACCACATCCAGCACCTTTCCGTGGATAACTCTCACGATCTTCGTCTGTGCATGCTCTCCCTTCTGAAAATGAAGTCCCCTTAATACACCGAATTTCGATACTGACTGGTTATCCTGTACAAATTCACAGTCGATCCCGGTTTGCTCAGCCAGGCGCTTTCGGTGGTAGGTCTCCAGAAAGATCCCTCGTTTGTCCCTGTAGATCTCGGGTTTAATTAGATAACAATCTTTTAATGGCGTTTTTTCTACCTGCATAGTACTATTTAAAAATTTGTTCCAGGATCTTTTCTGTAATCAGATATGTTGGTTTTACTCCTGTGGTCCCCAAACCTCCTGAAGCCAGGGTGCTTCCGGTCTCCAGCGGATTATCTGAAGCGTAGTAAGCATAGCGCACCTTCACATCGCCATTGATATTTCCCCTCAGCTTTGAAGCAGCCTGGATGGCTTTTTGATAATGCGCACCTTCCATCTCAAGACCACTCACATTCCAGGTGGAATCGTGGAAAAACCTCAGCAGATCCTTATTCTGCAAAGATGTTCCCAAAACCGTGATCATAGAACCATCCAGCACCGCAATTCCATGGCCTTCAAGATCTTTCTTGCTAAGTTCGTTGTGGAAGGGATAATTATCTGCCGTCCCCTCAAAAAGGTGAGCTGTAGGGATCATGATATCTCCCTTGGCTCCTTCCAGGATCCCCGCTTTCCCCATGATCGAGATAGATTTTACGTTCATATGGATCTCGTTATCCTCAAAAGTATAAGGTTTCAAGAGCTCGTCCATGGTTTCATAAGCCTGCTCTCCAAAAGCATAATCCATCACGACAATCACCGGCTTCTCATCATCTTTCTTCGAATTGAATCCGGAATTTTTAAAGCCCTCGTCCATTCGGGAAGTATCAAAAATCTGAACATCGATATTAGTGCCACTTTGGTCTTCCACGAAGGTCATTCCTTTGCCTAAGGCCATCTTCTGAACCCTGCTGCGCAAAGCGCCGTTACCATTATCGCTCAGCTCTTCATAGATCTTCAGTGGCTCTTTCTTCTTGAGTTCAGCCTTGAATGCGGCAGGCGTGTACAGCGTATTCATCACGCTATGCATATTTGCACTTATTATATGGATAGGCCGGTGCATCAGGTTTTCCTTGATAAGGTGCTGCTTGATATTATCGGCCCATATCTCGCCGTGAATATGGTGTCCCAGCCTTTCTCTTAGCACAGGGCTAAAGGTAATGAGCCGTTTATCATTCTGAATAGTTTCAGCGATAGCAAGTTTTCCAAGCCAGTAGATAATATGAAGAAAACGCTCGCGATTCTCCGGAATAGAAAACTTCGGATAAATGCTTACCACTTCGTGGAAAGTCCTTCCGAGGATATTTGCGGTATGGGTCAAAGCCACTTCCCGCTCTGCCTGCGAAAGATCGCCGTTCGCCATGACTGCTTTTTCAAGCTTTTGCCAATCGCGGGTTACATTGCCTTCCTCATCGATCACCACACGACGCATGATCTTATGAGATTCCACGAAAAGAAAGGTAAGGTGGGTAAGGATATCATAAATTTCAGAACGCCCGCGGGTGATCTCAATATTCATCTGTTCCTCATCAATACGGTAACAATTACGGCGGCGTTTTGGCGGCACAATAGGCTTGAAATGCGAATTTCCGTAGCCTTCGTCACTGGTAAGGTTGATGTAACGGCATTCTTCAATCCCGATGGGCAAGCGGTCAATGACGTACAGCAAGCCGCTCAATTCTGCTTTTTCATCGGCTACCGAACCATAGATTTCCGGTCTTAAAGTGAGCAGCGCTTCGCGCAAAGTTTCTCCCGAGACGCCCATAGGTTTATAAAAGCCACGGTTAAAAAGGTGTCGCATCGTGATGTACATACGCTCGATAGCATTAGTACTTTCCTGCGCACGGGTGCGGCCTTCTAATTTCAAATTTGCCATATTTACTTTACATTTTTATTAGTTCTTCAAGCTTGGCAGCGATTTTTCGGTCGTTAGAAAGCCGCGGCAGCTTGTTTTGCCCTCCAAGTTTTCCGATGCTTTTCATATACTCCTGAAAACCACTGGCGGGCACTTTGGTTACTTTTAATTTCTGAAGGATCTTTCCTGCGATAAGATCCAAATAATACGAATTTTGCTGCTGAAGGGACTCGTCGAGAATCTCCCGAAACGTCTGCATATCCCCGGGCTCCTTTTCAAACTCTACGAACCACTCATGATAAGGCAGCTCCTCCCCTTCCGGAGTTATTTGTGGAGCCACCGTAAATTCGTTGATTCTTGCGCCGGTTTCTGAAACCGCCTTCTGCATGGCCTCTTCCACCTCTTTGGCGATCACGTGCTCTCCAAAAGCAGAAATGTAATGTTTGATCCTGCCCGATACGATGAGACGGTAAGGAGCCGTAGAAGTGAACTGGACAGTGTCTCCTACATTGTAAGCCCAAAGGCCGGCATTGCTTGAAACGATCATCACGTAGTTCACCCCGGTTTCGACCTCACCGATGGTCAGGCGTCTTGGATTTTCATCAAAAAATTCACCCGCTTTGATGAATTCGTAGAACATCCCTGAATCCAGTTGCAGCAACATTCCCTTCTCGTCCTGCTTATCCTGAAAGGCAAAAAAGCCTTCAGAGGCGGGATAAAGCTCAATACTATCGACTTTTCTACCAATCAGGTTCTCGAAGCGCGCCCGGTACGGTTCAAAATTCACTCCGCCGTAAATGAACAACTGGAAATTCTTAAAAAGATCTCCCACGTTTTGTCCCGTTTTTTCCTTCAGCCGTTCAAAATACATCTGCACCCAGGATGGAATTCCACTAATTACGGTCATATTCTCATTCCGGGTTTCTTCAACTACCGCATCAACCTTTGTTTCCCAGTCGTCAATGCAGTTGGTTTCCCAGCTGGGCATCCGGTTTTTCTGAAGATATCCCGGAACATAATGCGCCACGATTCCGCTTAAACGACCCAGCTTTACCCCGTTCTTCTCATGAAGCTCAGGACTGCCCTGCAGAAAGATCATCTTTCCATCCACAAACGCGGAATTCCCCGTTTCAGCTATATAACAGAGAATAGCATTTCGCGCCGCATTAATATGTGTGGGCATAGATTCCTTTGTTAACGGAATATACTTGGCGCCACTGGTTGTGCCAGACGTTTTGGCGTAGTACAGTGGCCTCCCCGACCAGAGCACATCCGGTTGGCCGTTGAGCATCTTCTCTACGTAAGGCTTTAGCTCTTCATAATCTCGCACGGGAACTTTGGCGGCAAAATCTTCAAAACTGTTGATGTTTTCAAAATTGTGATCCTGCCCAAATTGGGTGTTTTTAGCGGCCTCTATGATCTCCCGGAAAACCTTCGCCTGCGTTTCTTCAGGTTTAGAAGACCACTTGTATATTTCATGCTGAATGTATTTCGCAAATATCTTTGCTGCAAAAGATTTTATAGACATAGTTCCTAATCAAAATCAATATAATCTGTGGGATCAACCGGCATGGTTTGGTTCCACAATTCGAAATGCAGGTGCGGCCCTGTGGTATATTCTCCGGTAGAGCCGGCCGTAGCGATCACCTCGCCTGCCTGCACCATGTCTCCCTGTTCTTTGGTGAGGGAGGCATTGTGTTTGTACACCGACAAAAGCCCGTAATCATGTCTCACGATGATCACATAGCCTGTTTGCGCCGTCCATTCAGAAAAAACAACTCTTCCATCGGCCACAGACTTGACCGGCGAATTCTTCGCAACCACAACATCTACCGCATAATGCCGTTTTTTGGCATCAAAACCGTCAGAAATAGAGCCCTTTACCGGCGGAAACAGGGAAAAATCCATGTTATCGGTTGCTTTTGGAAGAAGGTTATACTTATCCTCCTGCGCCACTTCAGCACGTAAAATAGAATCTTCTTTTGAAGGAGTTACTTCTTCAATTTCGGGCGCTTCTTCTGAAAACACAACCGCAGAATCGCGGTTAAGCGCATCGGTTTGCACATCTCCGGAAAGGACCTTCTTAATAGAGGTGAGATACTGCTCATTCAGCTTAATGACCTGCTGAAGGGAATCGGTGCGGTAGGCAAGATCGGCTGCTTTATCTTTCAATTCGGTCGAAGAATAACCAGGGATATATTCTTTAAGTGGTGTAAAAGCGATAAGTAAGGTCGTGCCAGTAATAAGCAGGATGGCACTCAGGCTCACTACCACGAACACATTCAGCTTGGTAAGCCTGAAGGAGAGCCGCTCTTCAAAAGTATCTTCATTAAGCACCACCATCCGGTACTTATCCACCAGCCTGTGCGTAAACTTTTTCCTGTTCTTCTGATTTTTATTTTCCTGGGACATAATTTAAAAACTGTTACAAAGATATAGCAAAAATTCTCGTCACAATAACCTTGCAAATCGCCTGAAATTCCTGCTTTTTTAGACTTTAAAATTGCCGGGCAGCCTTTCCGTTTTTCTCATATAGAAAATACTGTAAGACAACGTCTTAGTTAAATTTTATCTTTTTATTTTCTTTAAACCTATTGTTTATTTAATTCTTTCTAAATTTGTAGTCTCAAAATTCTAGTTATGAATGCAATGATTTTACCATTAGTTATAGGAGCTCCGCAAATCGTCCTTATCGTGATTGCGATTTTGTTATTATTTGGAGGTCGCAAAATTCCTGAATTGATGAGAGGTTTAGGTAGTGGTATCAAGGAATTTAAAGATGCTTCCAGAGATGATACCCATGACACTCAACAGTCAAACTCACCAAAGAAAGAAGCTCCTGAAGAAAACAAATAATTCTTTTTCAGGATAGACATTAAAGAAAACCCAACCTTCCGGTTGGGTTTTTTATTTGTTCTACTTGATCTCGGCTGACCGGAGAATGGCATCGAGCTCAAAGATGTTGTCTCTTTTTCCTCTGGAAGGAGAAAACACAAAGCCTTCCAATATCAGGTAGCGGTTATTCTTTTCATCTCTAACCGCGTAATTCACAAATGGCCCGGCCATAAAAGCGTTTGTCACTTCCCAGGTGCCACGGGTTTCGTAGGCAAATTTGCCATCGATCTTCGTCTTAAAAAGATAAGGAGCATAGGCTTCTTCGGTGATCATGTGACTTCCTTCAACGGGGCCCGGAATATGTGCTTTCCCTATTGAATCCCGCATCTTAATAATATTGCCGATCACGCTGGTGTCTTTATCGATAGTGCTTAAAGGCACCTGATAAACCAGGATCTCCATATTTCCCTTCGGAATATCTTTTCTAATCCAGAAGAAATTCTTGTCTTTTACAGCATATCTGTAAGCGGTAGGGAAATCAAGAGATAAGCCAAAATTCTTTTCAAGTGGGGCATCATCCTTTAAAGCCTTGGCGATGCGGCGCTGTTTTTCTTTTAGCTCGGTCCTTTTGAAGAGATCTATAATAGAATCGGACTTTGACTTAACCGTACTGACGATTTCATCCTTATTCCCGCTTATGACCACTCCCATTTGCGGCCTGGCATAAAGCTCGGTGACCACATTAAAATTCGGTGCCTGCCCGTCCTCAACCTTCAAAAAAAGCCTGTTTTTCCTTACAAAACCTGTGAATGCCTCGGGCGGAATCTGGCTCAGTGAAAATAGCGGTTCTTCCTGCGGAAGACCTTCTACCGGAGCCGCCAGTGAGGTTCTGATCGCCTCTCCTACTTTCCCCTCCCAAAGGTTATTTTTAATTACAACTGTAAGGTGATTGATATTACCTGAAGAATCACTTAAAATTCTTTCATTTTTCCCATCTCCATTTTTACAGGAAACAAAAAAGATGATACTTAGTACGAGGACAAAGGCTTTTTTCATTATTTAGTTTTAGGTTAGATACTGTTCACCCCTTGGAAACCTTTAATTTCATTCCGGGTTTCAGGCTGGTGCTACTCATATCATTCCATGTCCTCAAATTCTGTACCGTAACACCCGGAAACTTCCGCGAAATGCTCCAAAGCGAATCTCCCTGCCTCACCGTATATACTTTTGGTGACTCAGAACGGGAGGAATGGCTTTTAGAAGAATTAACTGCAGCTGCAGGTTTTCGGGGATAGATTGTAAGGTATTGACCCACCCTTAAATTATTGCTTCTAAGGTGATTCCAACGTTTTATACTGGTAATGCCCACTCCATACCTGTTAGCGATCTTCCCGAGGTAATCTCCTCTTCTCACCCTGTACCTTATCCTTTCTTCCGCCTCGATATATTTAGGCATATCTTCCTTATGTTCTGCGATATCTTCGGTGGCGAACTGATAAATAGCGGCTTCGTTGTTCACAAAGGTTCCGGTAGCTGTTCTTGGAAGTCGCACCGTGTATTTCTCATCATCTACAAACGGAATAATGTCCAGTTTGTAACTCGGATTCAGGAATTCCAGCATTTCTTTCTTCACACCGGTGACCTTGGAGATCTGATCGAAAGTGATCATCTTCTTAACGCGGATAGTATCGGTCTGGAAGAAGGTTACCTCCGGCCTCTTGGGTTGAAGACCGTGTTCATCGGCATATTCAAAGATATAGAGCGTGGCAAGAAATGCCGGAACATAGCCTGCTGTTTCACGTGGAAGATATCTCCGCAAGCGCCAGTAATCGGTAGAGCCGCCACTTCTGCGCATCGCCTTTGAAACATTACCGGGCCCGGAATTATAGGAGGCCAAAACAAGATCCCAGTCGCCAAACACGCTGTAAAGATTCGCCAGGTATTTTGCTGCCGCTTCCGTGGAACGCATAGGATCCATGCGCTCATCTACATAAGAACTTACATCTAGGCCGTGCATTTTCCCGGTGGTGAACATAAACTGCCAAAGCCCTGTTGCACCCACGCGGGAACGGGCCCTGGGATTCAATGCCGATTCTATAATAGCCAGATATTTCAGCTCCAGCGGCACATCATACTTATCCAGTTCCTGCTCGAACATCGGAAAATAGTAATCGCTTAGGGCCATCAGCCGCTCCAGCGACTTTTTGTTGCGCTTCAGGTAAGATTTAATCACGCTCTCCAGCGACGGATTGTATTCAATATTGAAAGGAGTCCGTGCATTAAGCCTTTTCAGCCTTGCCTTGAGCGTATCTGTGGGAAGATCGGCATACACCACATCTGAATAATCCTGCTCCTGAATGCTTTTGTAGATGGTGTCAAACAGGTCAGAATTTGTTAACTCTGCCCGCCAGAGAGAATCAATCACAGCTGCTTTTGGCAAATCCTGGAGGGCTACCGTTGTAGAATCTTTAAAAGCCGAGATCGGAAGCCGGTCCTGAACAGCCCCTTCGGGTTTTTCAAGCACGATTTCTGAATCATCGGTTTTATGAAAGATCTGCACCCTGAAATTGGCCTTTTCAACCCTTTTGTGCTTCTTCGTCTCCTGCGCAAAAAGGCTACCGCCGGCCAGCAATAGCAGCAATAAAAAATTTCTCTTCAACATATTGACTTTTCGTTTTCCTAAAGAACGATCAACCAGCAAATTTCGTACCTCTTATTTGCTAATTGCTTCGATGCCCGGCAAAGATTTTCCTTCGAGCATTTCAAGCATCGCGCCACCACCGGTGGAGACATAACTCACTTTATCTTCGAAACCGAATTTTTTTACTGCAGCAACCGAATCTCCTCCACCTACCAGGGAAAATGCCCCGTTTTTCGTGGCTTCGGCAATAGCATCTCCAAGCGCGATCGTTCCTTTTGCAAAAGTATCCATTTCAAACACTCCCAAAGGACCATTCCAAAGGATAATTTTAGATTTTTTAATGACTTCAGCAAAGTTCTTTATAGTCTCAGGCCCTACGTCCAGCCCCATCCAGCCATCAGGAATCTCATCTACTTTTTCTACCTGCGTACTGGCCTGTTCTGAAAAACTATCGGCAATAACCGAATCTACCGGTAAATGGACTTCCACTCCTTTTTCTTTGGCTTTTTTAAGGATTTCCAAGGCGAGTTCCTGCTTGTCATCTTCCACGAGGGAATTCCCGATTTTTCCACCCTTAGCCTTGATGAAGGTATAGGTCATTCCGCCGCCAATAATAAGATGATCGATCTTGTCAAGAATATTTTCTATCACGGTGATCTTAGAGGAAACCTTTGCTCCACCCAAAACCGCGGTAACCGGCTTTTCTTTACTGTGCAGCACCTTATCCAGGCTTTCAATTTCTTTGGCAAGTAAATAACCGAAGCATTTTTCTTTGAAGAACTTTGCCACGATGGTGGTAGAAGCGTGTGCACGGTGCGCGGTTCCAAAGGCATCATTCACGTAAATATCGCCCAATTGAGAAAGTTGCTTTGCAAAAGCTTCGTCACCTTTGGTTTCTTCTTTGTGGAATCTCAGGTTCTCCAGTAGCAGGATTTCCCCCGGTTTCAGGCTATCGGCTGCCTCTTTTACTTTATCGCCTACACAGTCATCAACAAACTTTGGTTTCACGCCAAGAACCTCTTCAACTTTGTACACAATATTCTTAAGCGAATATTTTTCTTCCCTTCCGTCAGGTCGTCCCAGGTGAGACATCAAAACGGCACTTCCGCCATCGTCGAGGATCTTTTTTATAGTTGGTTTTGCTGCTTCAATCCGGCTGGCATCGGTAACCTTCAGATTTTCATCCTGGGGCACGTTAAAATCCACCCTTATAAGCGCTGTTTTATCTTTAAAATTGTAGTCGTCTGGTGTTTTCATAGTATTGGTTTATTACAAATATAATTTTTTCCGAAGACTTAAAAGAGCATATAAATTTTATATTTGCTTATGCTTTTTTCAGACATAATAGGATTACCCCATCTCAAGAATCACCTGTGCACAACTGCCGATAAAAATCGGATTCCGCACGCACAACTCTTCGTGGGGAGCAGTGGCAGCGGCACTCTTCCAATGGCTATTGCCTACGCGCAATATATCCTCTGCAAAAATTTAAATTCCGAGAATAATTCAGGCAACCAGGCCTGCAATTTGAAGTTTAATCACCTCTCTCATCCCGACCTGCATTTCGCCTTTCCGGTAGCAAAGAACGACAAGATAAAAAGCCATCCGGTTTCAGGGAATTTCATGGAAGAATGGCGGGATTTTGTTAAGACTAATCCCTACGGAAGCCTTTACGATTGGTACCAGCTTTTGGGTATTGAAAACAAGCAAGGCCAGATAGGAGTTGATGAAGCTCAGGATATCGTAAAATCACTTTCGCTGAAGGCGTATGAAGGAGGATTTAAGGTAATGCTGATATGGAGAGCTGAAAAGATGAACACGGCGGCGGCTAACAAGCTGTTGAAGCTGATAGAAGAACCGCCCAATAATACTCTTTTCATCCTTATTGCTGAAGATGAAGGCCAAATTATTCAAACCATCAGGTCACGTTGCCAGACGTTGCATTTTCCACCTTTAGCCGAAGCAGATATTGCTAACGCCCTTATCAAAGATGAAAACTGCGACGAACAGGAAGCCTATACCATAGCTCACCAGGCGAACGGTGACTATACCAAGGCGCTTCATCTCTTTCAGAAAAATGCGGGAGACGAGCAATTTGAAACCTGGTTCATTGGCTGGGTACGCAGCGCTTTTCGCGCCAGGGGCAATAAAGCTACTATTCTGGAACTCATCTCCTGGAGTGAAGAGATCGCAGCTTTGGGCCGGGAAAGCCAGAAAAGTTTTCTGCTGTATTGCATCGACTTTTTCCGGCAGGCGCTGGTGATGAACTACAAAGCTGAGAAACTGGTCTACCTAAAACCAAAAACCAAAGGTTTTCAGCTTGAAAAATTCGCGCCTTTTGTACACGGAAGTAATATTGTTGAAATCACAAACGCCCTCGAAGAGGCTATCTACCACATTGAACGAAACGGAAACGCGAAGATCATTCTCACCGATCTTTCGATCAAACTCACCAAATTCTTACACAAAAAAGCAGCATAAAAACATATGGAAAATTTAGAATCTTACATCTCAGAAATTCTTATCCTTTTATTCATTCTCATTACATTTCTGCAGTCGGGCATTGACAAAGCCGCCGACTGGAAAGGGAATGTGGGTTGGCTAAAAGAACACTTCGCCAATACTTTTATGGCGAATATGGTGCCTTTCATGGTGGGACTTGTAATGATCCTGGAGATCATCACCGGTCTCCTGACTATCCTGGGAATCGCTTCTCTCCTGCTCTATGGCAGCACCCTACTTGCACTCTATGCATGCATTTTGGCAGCAATCACCTTACTTATGTTATTATTCGGACAACGGGTGGCAAAAGATTATGCCGGGGCTTTTACGCTTACCGGATATTTTGTGATCGTGATCCTGGGAACTTTCCTCCTTTCTTAAATGAAAAATCATAAAACAAAAAAGCTCCGGAAATTCCGGAGCTTTTTTGTTTTATGCTTATTTACAGCAATTAGTTCTTGCTATAATCTTCATTGAGTTTTAAAAGGATTTCATCGGTGATATCCAATCCGTCCTTGGCATACATGATATTTGCCGATTCGTTGGATCCAAAGATATAAGTGTAGTTATTCTCTTCACCGTAAACCGCAACGTAATCTTTCACCTTATTCACAATTGAATCGATCACTGCATCGCTTTCCTTCCTTAGCTGCCCGCCTTTCATTTGCTGTTGCTGCTGAAGCCTTTGTTGCTTTTGCATCAATTCCTGTTGTTTTTCCTGGCGCTTTGATTCGCTCATAGATTTCATCCCTTTCTGAAATTCCTGTACTTCCTGCTGAAATGCTCTTGCAGCCGAATCCAACTCCTGTCTCACAGAATCAGATTTCGTAGTGAAGTCTGCCTGCACATCTTTCATCTCCTTATATTCCTGGATGAGTTTTGTGGTATCAACATAAGCGGTTTTTTGTTGGTTACAGCTTACCAGCATCACTGCAACAAAAGCAATCATTAAAATTTTTTTCATCATTATTCAAATTTGTTTTCACAAATGTAATAAAGTATATCTTTTCCTGAAGATGGAATTCCCCGAAGTTATTTCTAATAAAACCTGAAGATAGGTCCCTAAGGCTTAAAATCCATAAAATAAGCATCCCTTATACTTTCTACATAAACTATAAATCCCTACTATAAAAACAGGCTTTAATAGCTTAAATTTGAGAATGGATCAGAATTTGGGAGTAGGATAAGATCTTCTTTAAGAAGAAGAGGCCTTAAAAGGGCTAAAATCGCGTTTTTCATGCCCGTTTAAAGAAATATACGAGCGACGAGTACTCTGAGGTGTCCCTGGCCGACCAATTAGACCTCAAACCTTCAAGGAAAGCTTTTATTAAATTCTTTCTTCCGGATCTGTGTTGCTCCGAAAGAAGACTCACATAGAAAGAGTCGAATTTAAGAGGTTCTATCTTTTGAAGTGAAAAACCTCTTTCCGCAAAGAGTGCGGTAATTCCTTCTTGTGAAAAATGCCAAAGATGACGAGGCACATCATAAGCTGCCCAATCTTTTCCATAATATCGGGCATCGTGACTTTTATAATTTGGGACCGCGATCACCAGAATTCCATCTTCTTTCAAAAGACGATCTAACTCCGTGAGTTGCGCATCAAGATCGGGAACATGTTCCAGCACATGCCACATACTGATCACGTCGAATTCAGAAGATGAAAATTCGGAGGAATCCTTTTTAAGCTGAATTCCTTTTTTTTCTGCCAAAGCCCGTGCTGATCCATTAGGTTCCACCCCCGCGGCTTTCCATCCATCCTTCTTCGCTTTCAGAAGAAAATCGCCGGTTCCGGCACCAAGGTCTAGAATACTTCCTCCTGTTTTTATCTCCTTGATCCACCCGATCTTTTTTTGAAGCATATAATTTTTTACCAGGCGATAAATTTTATCGGTCAGGTTTTCTGAAGAATCCGTATGGGAAATATAATCCTCACTTTCGTAATAAAAAGATAAATTTTCGGGAACAGGACGTGTCTCTAAAATATCGAATTTGGGGTGTGGGTGAAGTTCAAATTCCTCCCCCGAAACCAAGTGATCTTTACAGTGAAGCACAGCTTTATTTTTGTTCATTTAAAAAATTATTCAGTCTCTTTAATTCTTTCTTCGGAAATTTGAAGTCATTCAAGTTGCCCTTTTTTTTATGCAAATCGATTTGCTTTTTTCTATTATAAAACCGCGATTTGTAGCGACTGAAATTCAGCAATAGAACCTATAAAAACATATCTTCAGCTATCTCCCATTCATACATTTCACTAAATTCAGACAATGCTTTAGGTCTTTTATTGAATTTTATGACTTCCGTGTGATCAGTTTCACCAGAGATATTACCCGTCTTGGATATTATTTCCTGCCTTGCAAAATCAAATCTATCATTCTCGAAATTTCCACTTACGGCATCAACTCCCGTGCTTTCAGCAGAAACAATTTCCATTTCGTTCTCCTTGTATTCAAAGGTATAAGATTGGTGTGAACGAGTGTACTCGTAGTATATTTTCAGACGGCCCTCCTTAATTGATAATTCGGGTTCTAAATATGGTGACATTCCTCCTTCATCACCTCTGGCAATAAATCTATTATTTTGAGATATCACCTTGTAATCATCCTTTTTGTTCAACAAAACCACTATTATTCTCGGCTTATTTTTCAAACGATAACAAGACTCGCACCTTTTTTCTATTATACTGTCCTTTGACTGAAGTATTAGTGCTTTATCATTTACACCATCTTTGTTAAGATCACCAGTGGCATCATCTAAAATCTCCCATTTTTCAGATCCCAAAATCATACGCAAATCTTGTCCAATAAAATTGGGATACGGATTTTCTTCACCTTGAGAAAATCCCCAGAAGCCGATAAGCGATAGTACTATTGTTAGAAAGTATGTTTTCATTTAGTGCAAACCTGTAAATCAAAAAATGGAATTCTAAATACAGAAAAATCGTTTTTCCTGCTTCATTCCGCTGTTTAAAACTTCTCTTCCTCCTCCATTTTCTTCTTCAGAAGCAAAGGCCGAAATTAGTTATTTCCCAAGAACATTTTAAAAAATAGACGAAAAAACCTTCTCTTTCAGAAATAAAAAATTCCCGCCATATAACGGGAATTTCTAAAATTTTTATCTGCGTTCCACGTGGAACAATAACAATTTACCGTCCCATATAAACCAATAAAACTGAAATATCATTGGGGCTTACCCCGCTGATTCTTGACGCCTGGGAAACTGTGGCGGGTTGTATTTTATTCAATTTTTCCCTCGCTTCAAAAGACATAGATTTGATCTTTGAGTAATCAAAAGAAGAAGGGATTTTCACTCCTTCAAGTCTGTTAAGCTTATCGGCATTATTCTTTTCTTTCTCAATATAGCCGGAATATTTCACCTGAATTTCGGTTTGCTCAAGCATCTCTTCATCCAGTTCATTTTCCTTTATATACTCTTCTACCCCGGGAAACTTACGAACATCATCCATGCTAATATTGGGTCGCGAAAAGACCTTAAATATCTTATCGCTCTGTTTCATGGATGAAGAATCATACTTTTCCAACACGGGATTGGCGTCTTCAGGAACCACACTTGTATCCTTCAGAAAATTCACAAAGCCTAAGGATTTCTCTTTCTTTTCTTCCATCCTTCTCATTCGATCTTCAGAAGCTAAGCCAAGCTCAAAAGAACGTTCCGTCAATCTAAAATCGGCATTATCCTGACGCAATAAAGTGCGATATTCGGCACGCGAGGTAAACATACGATAAGGCTCTTCGGTTCCTTTTGTGATCAAATCATCAATAAGAACACCAATATAAGCTTCATTCCTCTTCAGTATAAATTCCTCTTTTTCCTGAATTTTTAAAGCAGCATTTACCCCGGCCATAAGCCCCTGGCAAGCCGCCTCTTCATAACCAGTCGTTCCATTTATCTGTCCCGCGAAATACAAGCCTTCCACCAATTTGGTTTCGAGCGTATGTTTTAACTGCGTTGGTGGAAAATAGTCGTATTCTATCGCATAGCCCGGACGAAAGAACTTTACATTCTCAAACCCGGCTACCGTTCTTAAAGCTTTAAACTGCACATCCTCGGGAAGCGAAGTTGAGAAGCCATTCACATAAACTTCTACTGTATTCCAACCCTCAGGCTCCACAAAAAGCTGATGCCTGTCCTTATCTGCAAAACGGTTAATTTTATCTTCAATTGAAGGACAATAGCGAGGACCAATACTCTTGATCCTGCCGTTAAACATGGGAGACCTGTCAAACCCCTCTTTCAGGATCTCATGTACCTCATTCGAGGTGTAGGTCATGTAACAAGAGCGTTGTTTACTTAAAGGTTTCGTCTCTTCTAAATAGGAGAATTTTGCAGGCTTTTCATCCCCGGGCTGTTCTGTCATTTTAGAATAATCTAAAGAGCGGCCATCCACTCTGGGAGGCGTCCCGGTTTTCATTCTGCCGGCTTCAAATCCCGCGTCGATAAGATCTTTAGTGATTCCGGTCGCAGCTCGCTCTCCTGCTCTACCGCCACCAAACTGTTTCTCGCCAATGTGAATCAATCCGTTTAAGAAAGTACCATTAGTACAAACCACAGCTTTGGCTCTAATCTCCAATCCCAGCGAAGTACGGACCCCATTTCACCTTTCCATTTTCCAGGATTAAGCCACTAACCATTTCCTGGTAAAAATCAAGATTAGCTGTTTGTTCAAGTCGCATCCTCCAGTCTTCCGAAAACCGCATTCTG
>CAVUJH010000018.1:0-20428 GCA_963741775.1 uncultured Flavobacteriaceae bacterium
AGTCGGGATGACAGGATTTGAACCTGCGACCCTACGCCCCCCAGACGTATACGCTACCAGACTGCGCCACATCCCGAATAATTATAGAACGCTCAGTTTATGTTTTTCAGGAATCTCTTCTTGAAAAAGAAACTTCCTGTGGGGCAGCCTGCCCTGAGCAAAGGCGAAGCATCCCGATTCATGACTGCAAATTAAGCAGCTTATTTAGAAATTTCAAAGGGAATAAGAATTTTTTTACCGCCTTTGAGTTCACTCGCTTCTCGCATAGATTTTTAAGTGTCAGATTATCTTTAACTTAAATAAAGAAACCGGCAGTCTTTTCAACTGCCGGTTTTTCAGTATAAGCTTAAAAGCTGGTCTTATTCAACAATTACAACGGGCATTACTACTACATCTCCGTTAGCATCGGTGATTGGCAGGTCTAAACCGTTGGTGCCGTTAAATTCATATTCTTGTTGTACTCCGGTGTCGTTGTGCAACATTACCCACACAGTATCTCCAACGCTTACATTGGAAGAATCTTTAAAGCTGATTTCCACATTGTCGGTAGTTCCGGCGTCAAGGTAAACAGGCTCAGAAATGATTTCGGGAACCTGTGGTCCTCCGTTACCATTATCGGCGTGCACTACCACCCATCCGGCTTCGTCTAAAGTAATAGAACCTACACTCAGTTTTCCGTCGGTTAATGCCTGGTCAGATACATCAATAGTACCTGTGATATCACTGGAAGTGACATCGGTAATGTTTACAGGCGCGACTACCACATCTCCGTTATCGTCGGTAATAGGGCTATCGATTCCGTTATCGGAACCATCAAATTCATACTCTCCTGCAGTTCCGGTATCAGTATGCAACATTACCCAAACGGTATCTCCGGTATTTACATCGGCATCATCCTTTAGTGGTACTTCTACATTCGTATAATCTCCTGCTTTAAGATAAACCGGTTTAGAAATGATCTCGGGTACCTGTGGTCCACCGTTACCATTATCGGCATGGATTACTACCCATCCCGCCTGGTCAAGACTAATTGAACCTACAGATACATGATTATTGGTAAGCACCTGGTCATCTACGCTAAGGCTTCCCATAGGATTGTCGCCAGCGCTTATCATGATGGAAGTCATTACGATATCTCCGTTCATGTCAGTGATTGGACTATCAATTCCATTACCGGAACCATCAAATTCATATTCCCCTTCAGTTCCGGTATCAGTATGCAACATTACCCAAACGGTATCGCCGGCATTAACGTTCGCATCATTTTTCAGCGTTACTTCAACATTATCGTGGCTTCCGGCCTCAAGATATAGAGGTTCAGAAATAATATCAGGTACTACAGGTCCGCCATTGCCATTATCGGCGTGTACTACCACATAGCCTGCCCGGTCAAGAGTAATGTTTCCCACGGTAAGGGTGTTATCCACAACCGCCTGGTCAGTTACAGTAAGAGAACCGGTTGGTTCAGGAGACATCACCTCTACGGCAAAAGCTTTAGTCACAACATTACCGTTGTCCATGATAGGCGCATCAAGTCCGTTAGAACCGTCAAACTCATAGGTTCCGATCTGGCCATCATCGGTATGCAACATTACCCAAAGAGTTTCCCCGTCGCTCACTTCAACTCCATCCTTGAGCTGAATCATAACGTCGGAATTCTCCCCGGCCTGAACCATTTTAGGTTCTGAAATGATGTCCGGTACCATAGGTCCGCCATCACCATTATCGCGGTGGATTACCACCCAACCGTCATTGCTCATGGTCACATTGCTTATGGTGAGCGTATTATTATCCAGCGCCTGGTCCTGCACGGTAATGCTGCCGGTAGGCTCTGCCATTACTTTTTCATCGTCGTCATCTTTGCTACAGGAGGTAACCCCAAGAGCAAGGATGCTCAAAAACATTAAGAGTAAAAACTTTTTCTTCATTTGCATAATTTTGGTTTATAAGATTCGTAAACGAAAGTAGAGACCGAAGCTGTGGATGTCTGTTAATGCTTTATTAATATCCTTCGGAAAGCCTTGATTTTAGGAGCATTTAAGACTTTCTTATAAGCTTGGTAAGCTTTGTTTAACCTCCGTTTTTTCTACTTCGGAAATTAAAAAAGTCCCGATTATTGGTTTAATTCGGAAATAGCAAAGGTTCAGGAGCTGCGAAGTTGTATAAAAATGTAGAAGCTTCAGCTTTTTCGGGGCTTTCCAGCCTGAACAAAACTTTTTCAGACGCAAGCGTATTAATAGAATTTTTTCCGAAGCCAGAAAGCCACGCGCACCAAAAGGATTAAAGCCGGCACTTCAATAAGCGGGCCTATCACGCCCGCAAACGCCTGACCTGAATTAAGACCAAAAACCGCTATAGCCACCGCGATAGCGAGCTCAAAATTATTGCCTGCAGCTGTAAAGGAAATGGCGGCATTCCTGTCATAACTAGCGCCCAAAGCCTTGCTGGCAAAAAAGCCGATTATGAACATCAGGCTGAAATAAATAAGCAGGGGAAGAGCAATGAGAACTACATCGGCTGGTATTTCCACGATGAGCTCCCCTTTCAGGGAAAACATGAGTACAATGGTGAAAAGAAGGGCAATAAGGGTGAGCGGGGAAATGGTCGGAATGAATTTCTCCTCATACCAGGTTTTGCTTTTCCATTTTACCAGGATAAGGCGGCTCAGGATTCCCATAAGAAAAGGAATTCCAAGGTAGATCGCTACACTTTTGGCGATGGTGATAATAGAAATATTCACGATCGCTCCTTCGAAACCGAAGACTGGTGGAAGTTTTGTGATAAAAAGCCAGGCGTAAAAGCTGTAGGCGAAGACCTGGAAAATGCTGTTGAGGGCTACCAGTCCTGCCCCGTATTCACTACTGCCTTCTGCCAAATCGTTCCACACCAGCACCATAGCAATACAGCGGGCAAGGCCAATGAGAATAAGCCCTACCATGTACTCCGGGTAATCTCTAAGGAAAATCACGGCCAAGATAAACATAAGCGCAGGGCCTATGATCCAGTTAAGGAATAATGAAAGGCCCAGAATTCGTACATTTTTGAACACTTTGGGAAGCAGGGCATAGTTAACCTTCGCCAGCGGCGGATACATCATCAGGATCAATCCTGCTGCGATAAGGAAATTGGTAGAACCTGAGCTATAGGAATTGATAGCGGCAGGAATGGCGGGTAAAAAATAACCCAGTGCAACCCCCAGTGCCATGGCAGAAAAGATCCACAGCGTGAGATAGGAATTAAGAAAGCTCAGTTTTTTGGGGGCATTCATTTTTGCGCAATTTTAGAAAATACGTACAATAATTCATTAGCAATTTTCCGGGAGGTTTCTGCGTATTTTTCTGCCGCTACGGGAGTTCCATCATATGCCTTAGGATCTTCGAAAGGAAGGGCGATGCGAACCGATGCCCCGGGTATTACCGGACATTCTTTTTCTGCTTCGGAACAGGTCATGATGGCCGCAAAATCTTCTTGCGGATTGGAAGCATCATCATAAACCCTGGAAAAAGCCTTAACCGGCGGCTGATTTGGAGAATAGGAAATGTGGTAAACCGGATTGCTTCCTTCTTTAAAGATTTCTGTTCTGAAGCCACAATGCTGAAGAGCCCGGAGCACTTCCGGAAAGACTGCGGTGACTTCAGTACCTCCGGAATGGCAGGAAATATTAGGAATTCCGAAGTAATAGCTTAAAGCAGTAGCCCAAACCTGTGCAAACTGGCTTCTGCGGGAATTATGAGTGCAGATAAAACACAGTGCTACTTTCTCTTTTTTCTGAAGTTTAGCACGAATAAAATTCACAAGAGCATCCAGTTTTCTAAGCCTTCCTTCGGGAATCTCTGAAGGCTTCAAATGGCTGATGAAATTCGCTAATTTGGGATACATTTCTGAAGTTGATGTCATTTTTCTGTATTTCAAATTCCTGTAGTTCTGCTTCGGCGTTCCATGATGATATTGTCCAGCCATATGCCATCCAGCTCACCTATTTTTTCGCGGTAGCCAATCATCCGGAATCCGCACTTCTTATGCAAATTTATACTGGCTGTATTGGCTCTCATGATACCGGCTTGCAGTGTCCAGAGGGCGTTTTCTTCACTAACCGCTATCAGTTTGTTGAGCAGTTTTTCTCCAAGGCCTTTGCCTCTGTTTTCTGCGGAAATATAGACACTTATCTCGGCGACCCCGCGGTAGACATGGCGGGAAGAAACCGGGGCTAAAGAACCCCATCCCAGAAGTTGACCATTTTCTTCAATAGCAATTCTGCCAAAGGGAAGGTGGGATTGGTTCCAGCGCTGCCCATTCGGGAACGCTGGTTTCAAAAGTGGCAATCCTGGTCTCCAGGCCTTCTTTGTAGATCTTTGCTACCTGCGGATAATGTTCCTCCTCAATTTCAAGAAAGTTCATTTCAGCAACATCCAGATTTTGAAGAACAGCAGGGGGAAACCTCTAATTCTGAAAGTTTTACTTTAGGTTTCGGCTGGGATACTCCGCATTTGTCTTTTGCCAGGCAATCGGTGTGAAGGGACAGGAGAAGGAAATCTTTTCCGTCGAATCCCAGGCCAAATTTTCCAATCGTGCTATCCTGATATTCTACTTCTATCTCCAATTCATCGGAAAGGCCCAATGTTTTTTGAGAAAGCTCAATGATATGTATCAATTTTTCCGGGTGTAGCCGGTGATCGTAATCGTTGGAATCCCAAAGCTGAAAACTTACCACTTCTTCAGATCTAAGGTTTCCACCACAATCGATAAAATGTTTGGACACTTTTCCCACTTCAGTAACATGAAAGTGTCCGGGTACGAGCCGGCCCTCGGGCAGCCTGAAACCTATGCGGTCAAGCTCTGCCAGTTTTTCCTTGATTTCTGCTAATTTCATTTTCTATTTGTTTAACAACATTCATTTTTGATCCCGGACTCCTGGTCGAGAAATTCGCTCATTACAGCTTTCATTGCCTTCCAGGCCTCCACGTCTATGCAATAGCACCTTCGGTTTCCCGAGATATTGCCCTTGATCAACCCGAGATTCTTTAATTCCTTCAGGTGTTGTGAAACCGTGGGCTGTGCTAATCCAATTTCATTTACCAGATCTCCGCAGATGCACTGGTCCATTTTGAAGAGATGCTGCAGGATTGCTACCCTCGCAGGATGTGCGAGGGCCCTGGCAAAACCGGAGATCCTGTTTTGTTCATCGGTAAATATCTCTGATTTAGAGGTTCCCATGATTTATTTGTTTATTGCAATATTACGATAAAGATGGATAAAATGAAGAATGAGAAGGAATTTATTCTGAAAATCATGTTTATGAATGGACCAGGAAGAGGTCGGCGGCCCTCCGGATGGAAGCTATTTTCTTACGCTCCCTCCAGGACCTTGATGAGTGCTTTTGCGGCTTTTCCTGCTGAAGCGGGATTTTGCCCGGTGATCAGTTTTCCATCTACCTTGACCTTTCGAAGTGAAGGGAACAGTTGCCGAACTATAATTGCTTCCAAGTTGTTTTAGCCGGTCTTCCAGGCTAAACGGAATGTTGTCCCTTAGGCCAACCAGCTTTTCTTCGGCATTGGAAAAGGCGGTAACTTCCTTGCCTTTCAGGATTTCCGGCTCGCTGATAGCTGCTTTTATGAGACCGGCCGGGCCGTGGCAAATCGCGGCAATGGGCTTGTCCTGTCGGTAAAAGTCCAGCAGCAGACTCACGTTGTCATCGTCCTGCGCGAGGTCCCACATTGGGCCATGGCCGCCGGGATAGAACACCGCGTCAAAATCCTCTGCTTTCACCTCGTTAAGCTTCCGGGTGAACTGGAAATCTTTCTGTGCCTTTTCATCTTTTTTGAACCTCCTGTTAGAGGGAGTTATATTTTCGGTGAGTTGACTCCGCGGATCTATTGGTGGTTCCCCGCCCTGAGGGCTTGCTAGTGTCACCTCGTAGCCCTGGTCCAGAAATTCGTAAAAGGGATCGGTGAATTCACCCAGCCAGACACCGGTAGTGCTATCGGTATTGTTCAGTTCTTTATGCGAAGTAAGAATCATTAAAATCTTTTTCATAGAAGTTCTGTTATGCGGAAAATTTATAAATTTCTCTTTCGATTTACTGTGTTTGCTGAATTTAAGAAGATTTTTCAGTATTCGGGAGAGCAGGAAGAATTTTACAAAAATATTAATACAATTTCAGAGGATCTTCTGCAGCAGCAGGCATTTCTTATTCTGAAAATATCGTCCCGGCCACCACGTAGCCCAACGCGAATAATAGCAGAAGAAAGAAAGCGATCAGGATGAGGAGGTTATGCCGGCGCTGGGCTTCCGGAGTTCTTTTCTTATCTTGCTTCTCAAGCTCCTGAAATTGCACAAAAGACCGGAACCCCCATTTTCGGGCATATTGTCCTTTTTCAGTCAGATGATAGCGTCCATTTTTGAGTAGATCGATCAGGCCGTATTTTTCCAGCTGTTGCAGAGAAGAGGCCTTGAATCGTTTGGAATTCCAGCATATGATACCACCTTCATCCAGCTTTAGTAAGATTTCATCTTCTTCGCCTTTCACACCTTACTCTTTATGATTATAAGTAATAAATTTAAAGCTTTGTACACAGGGTGGAATAGTTAATCATCATATATTCTTCTTAAAGTTTTTCGGGGCGATTAAACATTTCTTAACGATATTTTAAAAAATAACTTTTCGTTGGAAATTTTTAAGGTAATTGTATGAGCGGAAGACGTTAAAGTCAAAATCGGGAATATCGAACCTTTTTACTTCTGATAAGAAGGGGTTAAAAACGTTAAATCCTTATTCTTTCGGAGCTACGCGTTCTAAATTAGTCGGGAAAAATAAAATATTTGTAATGGAGAATGAAGCGCGATGCCGGAAATTGTTGGAAAGATTAAGAGCATCAAATGAGGTTGACCGACGGGATTATGATCGTGCAGCGGCTGCGATGCCGGCCCTGAGGTTAAAACAGTTTTTAGAGCAACAGGAGGAACAAAAAAGAGAGTTTGACAGGATCATTTCTGAAAAGATGGTTAAACTGAATCCAGAGGGGGATTTAGAAGAAGATTCTTTCGAGAGTTTAAGCAAAAAGGCAGGGGATGATTTTGAAGAGCAAAAAGATCACGAGACAGCAGAGGAAGGAGGCCTTTCCCTCTGGTGCGAGCATCGGGAGCAAAGGAATTTCCTGTTGTACCAAAAGTTGCTTGCGGAGATTGAAGATGCCGAAATACGGGAGATGCTGATGCATCAAAAGCATAAGATCGCACTTGCTTTGGAAGAGCTAAAGGAACTGAAAGCAGAAGGTCAAAATTCCTGAGAAATGGTTGGAACCAGAACGCATCCTATCCTAAAAATCGAGAACAGTAATTTCAGATAAGTTATTCCCCGCGAAGCCTTCCGAAGAAGATAGCGCATACAGAAGAACTGGTAGGGGAAAGGAAAAGCTGGTAAAAAGGTTTTCCGAAGAAAAAAGGGCAGCCAAACTCGGCTACATGAGCTTTACCAAAGCTGAAATTCCAGAAATTACGGCTTACTTCAATAAAATCATCATTCAATTCTTCAATCGTGCGACTCACTTCTTTTGAGGCAATTCCGCGGAACATATCTATTAATTTTAGGCTAATAAAGAAAATGACCGGGCAGCCGAATGCAGGTCATAAGATGTTTAACCCTTAAAAACCTAAAATTATGAAAACCCTAATCCTGATTTCCTTTCTGCTATGTAGTATATTTACTGGTTTTGCGCAGGAAGTTACCGAACTGGAAGAGGCCAGAATTGTTGTACTGCCAAAGCAACTGCCATCTTCGAATAGCAATGAATACCGATTCCAGGTGAATGAAAAGTATGCCGGAGAATTTAGTAAAGATGCGGTATCCTTTATGCTTGATAACTTTGATATGCCGGGCTTCATCGCTACCGTAATGGATAAAGAATACGATACTTACCTGTTGACTTTCAGTAGTTCCAACGGCTATCTTTCTGCCGACTTCGATAAAGAGGGGCAGCTTGTGAGCACCAACCAGAGATTTAAAGATGTGGTGTTGCCGCTCGACGTGCGAAGGAATTTGTATGTTCAGAATAAAGGCTGGACCATGACGAAGAATACCTATAAGGCCAAAGGCGAAGAAGACAGGCTGGATGAGGAAATGTACCGTATTAAAATGGAAAGAGGTAATGACAAAAAGATCGTGAAGATCGACCCGAAAGTTCTCAATGCTTCAGAAGTAGCGAGTAATTGAAAAAGCGTTCTGTAAGCTCAATATTATAAGCCATCCAACCTTTGGGTTTGGTGGCTTTTTCAATGGCAAGAGTTACACGTGCATTTTGTTTTAAAGAAAAGCAGTTCACTTCAGAAGAAAAGTGATTCACATCAAAAAGGAAGTGCTTTATATCACCATTCCGGGGTTGTAGCCGCAATTCCGCTATCTTGGAGTGTCACATCTTGAGATACAGCCACTAAACACAGGCATGAAGAGGTGTAAAATTCCATAGAAATGAACGAGGTTCAGGAAAAGCAACAGGAAACCCAAAAAAGTCATAAATTACAGATTCAAAGCCGATTAGAAAAAATGCGCGCACTTGTAATAGATGACGAAGAACTGGCCAGGAAAAGGATTCTGAATCTTCTGAAGGAGGTTGAGCAGATCGAGGTGATGGGTGAGTGCGCCAATGGGCAAACGGCCATCGCTGCAATCAATGGAAAACGGCCCGATCTCTTATTTCTCGATATCAGCATGAAGGATATGAATGGTTTTGAAGTTCTGCAAAAGATCGAGATCACGCCCAAACCCATTGTGGTTTTTGTCACGGCCTATGACAGTTATGCCATCAAGGCCTTTGATGTGGATGCGTTTGATTTTTTACTGAAACCTTTCCGCGATGAACGCTTCTTCAAGACCATCAATAAAGTTCTAAAAATAACAAAGAATGAAGCCCAGGAGAATTTTGGGAAAAGGATGCAGGAGTTGTTCCGGATGTATTCCGAAGACATAAAAAAGCCCGGGCCGGCACTGAAACTTCCGGTAAAACAGGGCAATAAGACGATCCTTATCAATCCGCAGGAGATCAGCTATATTCTGGCTTCAGGTTATTATGCGGAGATCTATGTGGAAGATAAAAAATATCTCTTGCGGGAGACCCTGAATAACCTGGATGAATTTCTGGACAATCAGAGATTTTTCAGAATCCATAGGTCGGCTATCGTCAACCTCGATTTTGTAAAGGAAATCGTTCATTCTGAATATGCGGAAGTAGACGTGCGAATGAAAGACAATAAACTGCTGCGCATCAGCAAATCACATAAAAAAGAATTCTTCGAAAAACTGGGAATCTAACATGAACCTCGCCACCTTCAGAAAAAAGAATATTGACTGGAAGTTGATCCTTCTTCTTGCGGCCTTTTATACCCTTTTTGATGTCGTTTATCTTATCAAGCTGGCTTATATGCGGGCTTATGTGGTTAAAACAGTGCAGGAGAGCTGGCATGACATCATCGTCTATAATATCATGGTGGACTGGCTGATCGTGGTGACCTATATGAGCCTTATCGCCATTAGCACCAAAAGATTGCTGAACAAGAATTATTCCTGGATAAGAATCTTTACCGTGCATACGCTTTTGTCAATCCTGATCGGGTTTATAATCCGGTTGGTTTTTGATCTGCAGGGAATTGTTCTGGGACGGTTCAGTTTTTCTGAATACAGCCTGAAAAGCAGTGTTGACAGGTTGATGTACGTGATGGATCTGAACTTCCTGATTTATTTTGCCATGATCTTCATTATTTACACCTATTATTATCTGAAGCAGGTGAAGGAAGCTGAAAAGCATCGAAGTCAGCTTGAAAATCAGCTGGTGAGCACTAAAATGAAGATGCTTTCTTCGCAGCTGCAGCCTCATTTTCTCTTCAATACGCTCAATTCCATCTCGGTACTGGTTGAGCTGGATGCTAAAAAAGCCCAAAATACCATCGCTGATCTCAGTGATTTTCTGAGGGAGATTCTCTATAGCGGCGATAACTATCTGGTGCCCTTAAGGAAAGAGCTTCGCATCCTGGAGTATTACCTGAACATTCTTAATGTGCGTTTTAGCGATCATCTCAGTATTCAGAAAAACATTGAGGAAGAGCTGCTGGAGCACGAGGTGCCGGCTTTACTGTTACAGCCTCTTATTGAAAATTCGGTCAAACACGGCTATTCCTATCACCACACCCATCTGAAGATCATGATGTCAATTTTCAGAAAAAAGGATAAAATGGTGATCAAAGTAGAAAATGACGGTAAAGATTTAACCAAAACGCACTCCGATCTTCTGAAAGAAGGTGTAGGAATGGCCAATCTCAATGACCGTTTACAGAATCTTTACGGGAGCAATTATTTCTTCAGAATGAGGAATAAAGCTGATGGGCAGGGCGTAGAGACCCTCATCGAAATCCCCTTCTGACCCATAATTTCTTACCGGCTCCAATCTCCTCTCTTTTTCTTTGGGTGCAATCCCGTAAATTTTACCATTTCGGTTTTAAAATGCGGTTTTTCAGTAATTTGAATAGTTTAAAGCAGCTGGTAATAAGAACATTAAAGCTAACTTTAAAAGGAGAGTTATCCATTAAAATACAATCTTATGAAAAAGTTATTCATTTTGATGTTGTTCCTCCTGTTTTGCGGAAGAGGGATTGCACAGGAGACAGGGAACACCTACCTTATTTTTGAATTTATGAAGGTGGCTAACGACAAGGAATCAGCCTATCAGGACACCGAGAATTTTTGGGAGAAAATTCACCAGCAGCGGGTTGCTGCAGGCGATATTCTCGGTTGGGATCTTTGGTATTTATTACCGGGAGGTACAGACCAGGGATATCAGTATTTGACAGTGACCGTTTTTAATGACCCACTAAAAATGATGCAGGCCGGAAACGGCATATATGATGCCGCGAAAAAAGCTTATCCCGACCTTTCTGATCAGCAATTTAACGAGCGCATGGACAGCTCCGGAAGTTCAAGGGATCTTGCAGTGCGACTTTATTTTATGATTGTAACCCAGACCGATGATGATTTTCAAATGAAACCGGGCATGCTGGCAAGCTTTGATCTTATGAAGGCTGCGGAAGGCAAGAGTGCCGACTATGAAAAGGCAGAAGGCGAAACCTTCCTTCCGGAACATCAAAAACAGATTGATTCCGGGGCCAAAGGCCATTGGGAATTAATACGACTGCTGTTTCCTGAGGGCAGCGATGTGTATGCCTCGCATATCACTGTGAATATGTTTACGGATATGGAACAGTTCCTGAACCAATACGCCAATCTTGAAGAACCTGACGCTCAATCCCAGCAGAAAATGGATGAGGGGATAAAGACGCGGGATATGAAATGGAAATATCTGGGTACCCTCGTAAAGATGGTACGATAACTTCTGAAGAAAAAAACAGGCTGACGTGGTTGTCAGCCTGTATTGATATTATTGGTTTGGCGGGGTGATCATGATGTGGGCGCGGTGTGTTCCCGGCTCCATCAGCCAGGGCATCCCGGGCGCTTCAGGTTTGTCTGGCAGACCGGTCGATTCGGTGGTGGCCCAGGGAATGTAGACCACATAGCGAAACTTGCCATCGGCTAATTCTCCAGTTGTTTTGTCGTAGTTTTCTTCGGTGCCGCTGTAAACATAGAGCATACTGGGAGCATCTGGCATCTTCAGTTTTCCTGATTCCGCCTCTTTTTTACGGATCTCCCTTTTCTCCATTTCCGATTTTCCTTCGGCAACAAGTTCCCTTCCGCGGGCCATGAAAGGCTCCAGTTTCTTCGAATAACAGGCAACTTCTATTCCTTCCCTAAACGGATTATCGGCGAGACAAACAAGATAGTTAGTTCCTTTACGAAGCACCACCAACTTTCCGTTTTCGTCGTATCCATACACCATGGCTCCACTTCGTTCCTCTTCAGGGGCGGCGAGTAAGGCGGTTTTAATCTGAATATCGGCCGGCAAAATTTCCGGTTTGTTGGTTTGCGAAAAACCGGTTAGGCTTAAAGCGTAAAGGCTCAAAAAAAGATAAATCTTCATATTTACAGAGTTTAGTGGTCACAGGGAACCGGTTGTTACAGGTTTAAATATAACAATTAAGAAGCATTTCATTGTTGTAGAGGGAAAAATTGGTGGGGTGTGCTCTATTTCCTTAGCCTCAATAGATGCTAAAATTTCTTTAAGAACAGTGCTTCGGCTTTTTTTACTGACGGGAATGCGCTATTTTTAGGTAAAAGGATTTATGAAATTGAGACTATCGTTGCAAAAAAAGGCTGAAGAAATCGAAAAGGAGTTGAAGGATATTCAATTTGCAGATAAGGATTCCTATTCTTCCTATAAAGCTTTCGACGGGATGGAAGAAGGGGATATTTACATTGTCACCAAAGACAAATCCCTCAAGGGATATTTTCTGTGCAACCTGGGGGAAAAAATTCGACGGAACCATCCTGGAAAGACCGGGCGATGTCCGCTATGTTTTGCTTGATTCTTCACGAAACCTTTGTATGGTCCTTGCCGATTCGATACAGGTTGACCATACTAAAAGATTCCTGCCCGAAAGAGAACTATTCGCCCTTCCCGGGCTTTTCTACATGGAAGGGGATGCCTACCACGTTCGCATTCTTACCCACATAAGGGATGATAAAGAAATCCCGTTGATCTTCAAATCCGATTTAGTACGTCGCTGGGGCCGTCTGCAATACAATATTAAAGAAATAGATGATGCCATCGCAGAAGGACTAAGTACGCTCGAGACTGATGAAGTCTAAGCTGCTGATCATTCTTCCTTTTCGACGCTAATCATCAAAATCCTTTGCAACAGCCTTATATCCTTTTTTTACCCTCCTCGGGTTTTCGAATATTTCGTGCAGCCAGGTCTTCCAGGTAATCGAGTTGTAATTCCTGTATATCCAGCAAGCGTTGGTTCTGATTGACCATCAGGTGATCCATTTTTTCATGAAGCAGTCTTATCTCCAGTTCGGCCTTTAGATTCACCTTATAATCATGTTCGCTCCTGGCACGATCCTTTTGTTCCTTCCGGTTCTGGCTCATCATGATGATGGGAGCCTGTATGGCAGCGAGGCAGGAAAGTATAAGATTCAGCAGGATAAAAGGGTAGGGATCAAAAGGGCGTGTCGCCATGATGAATATATTGATAGCCATCCAGATAAACAGAAAACTGAAAAAGAAGATTATAAAGATCCAGCTGCCGCCAAATTCCGCGATCCTGTCGGCCAGTTTTTGCCCGGCAGTCAGCTTGGTCTCTATTTCAGGTTCAATATTTTCTGAAAGCAGGGTGTTATTCTGAATGGCCCTGATCACCTCACGCTCAAATTTGTTTACTTCCCGGTGTTCTTTCCTGATGAGCCACTCGAGATATTTTTTGCGATAATTGTTCAGAGGCTCATGCGAAAGGTAATCGTCTTCAGAAAACCCGGGATGGTCTTTCTTTATCAATTCCAGAATTTGCCTTTTTATCGAAGAATATCCGGTAAGCTGATCTATGGGAAATTCCTTTTTCAGGATATAACATTGAGCGGTCTCCATGAGGATGCTGATTAAAATCTCTTCTAAAATTACTGAATTTCAGCCTATACCTGTTCTTTTTAAATATTTCTTCTGATGATCCTGAATTTGGACTTCTATTTCTTCAGAAGCACATGTCTGAGGACCACCGCATGATTATTTTCGGTATCCTTCGCTCCGAACAGCAGATTTACGGGCTGTTTCTTAGCTATATCCCTAATCCGCTGAAGTTCATCCTCTTTTAAAGAAAGTTCTTTCTGGTAATTTTTGGTGAATTCTCCGAATAATTCCGGTTTGTGGTTAAATTGCTTCCGAAGCTCTGTGGAAGGCGCCAATTCTTTGTTCCATTCGTCGAATTCCAGATCGACCTTTTTGATGCCGCGTGGCCACAATTTGTCTACCAGAATTCGATAGGTGCCGTCGGCTTTTTTATGATCGTAGATCCTTTGAATGTCTATGGATTTCATAATTTTTATTATCGTTTAGCTTCCTAAGGAAACACCAATAAGGGTTCCAATCCCATAGGTGATCGCTGCCGCTGCAAGGCCAAATATCACCTGCCGAAAGCCCGAGTACCAGATGCTTTTTCCTGTAAAAAGGGTGATGGCAGCGCCTATAAGAAATAATCCACAGGCACTAAATATGGAGCTGAGTAGAATTGCCAGATAGCCACCGGTGAAAAAATAAGGAACAACCGGAATGATGGCTCCAATGGCAAAAAGGAAAAAGGAGGAAAGTGCAGCTTCCATAGGAGAGCCTTCCAGATCTTCTTTGTTGATGCCAAGTTCTTCTTTTACCAGGATGTCGTGAGCGTGATCTTTGTCTGCGATCACGTCTTTGGCCATTTTTGCCGCCTGGTCTGCAGGGATACCCTTGGTTTGATAGATAAGAGCGAGCTCTTTTTCTTCTCCTTCAGGATTTACTTCTAATTCTTCCATTTCCAGCTCCATCTGGTTTTCATAAAGTTCCTGGGAGCTTTTCACGGAGATCCATTCCCCTAAGGCCATAGATAAGGCTCCGGCCATTAAGCCCGCAAGACCCGCCAACATGACGCCTGCTTCTCCAGCAGTAGCGCCGGCAATACCCATCACCAGGCTAAAATTGGAAACCAACCCATCATTACCTCCCAGCACCGCAGCCCGCAGCGCATTTCCGCCCACCGATCTATGTCTGGTTTCAAAACGGGCAAGGTTGGCACCGGACATTTTTTGTTCGCTGTTCAGGATATTCTTAAGGATGGTAACATGCGCAGTATCTGAGAGCGATCCGGCAGTGCGGGTACGTTTTCTGGCAGAGACCACCGCAGAAGAAATACTTTTTTCAGTATCAAGCAGCACGCCCAGCACGTAGTCATAGCCTAATATCTTTCCAATTCTCTTAAGGGTTTTTGCCCGCCAGGAAGGGGGAGGCAGATCTTCAGGTTTCAGGCCGTGGTTACGCATAAAAGCCACGGCATGACCGTGTTCAATTTCGCTCATCTGGCGGAAAACTTCTGCCACGCTTTCGTGCTCCTCATTTTCGGCAAGAACATGATACAGGAAGCTGGCATCTACTTCTGTCTGTACATTTTTTAGATTGGGCATTGATTAGCTGATTTTAATCCAGCCTTTAAATTAGTAGAATTTTTTCATCTACGGCAACATAGGATGGAATTTCCCGATATTAGTCCGTTTTACTCTCTATTTTGGAACCAGGTATAAAGACCCAGTCCCAGAAGCAGCCAAAGCAGGATCACAATTCCCCCGGCGATCCAGTTCCTTTTTGTGCTGAATTCTGCCGTTTCCGCTTTTTTCCGGCACTCTTCCATAGTTTCTTTCGGAATAAGTTTTAGGATAATATAGATGAACAAAGGCAGGAGTAGCAAATCGTCTAGCAGGCCCAGCACCGGAATGAAGTCAGGAATAAGGTCAATCGGGCTCAAAGCATAGGCAACGGCTATAAAAATAAGGACTTTGACATACCAGGGCACCAGGTTTTCGCGCACAGCTATGCGCAGGGCTTTAAGTTCCTTTTTTATTTCCGTTGCCTTTTTCCTGAGATTCATCACTCTGAAATTGCTGTTATTCTGTGCAATATTAGGGAATCTAAAACTTTCGTGATTTCTGAAGAAAGCCGGAGAGGAAAGGTTAATTCAGTGTTTCTACATCCGGTTTTCAAGTTCGCCGTGGTCAAGATTGGTATTTGGTTTAAATGATTGATCTTTGATGTAAACTGAAAAGTAAATATCCCGTTTAAAAGCTTAATTTCAGCAAAAGCGATGTGCTTCTGAATCTTCTGAGCTGAATTGTTTAAATTTAAAGTTTTAGAAAACGCTTATGTTAATTGACGCCAATTCGCCGACCCTCTTCCTGGTTCTCCTTCTGATCTTTTTTGGAGTGCTCCTCCTGAGGTATTTTGCTGCCGCCGGCCTTTTCTATTATTACTATTATGTATGGAATTCCGGGAAATTTCAGGAAAGGCGACTAAGCCGGCGTGGCTGGAGAAAAAATCAGCTAAAAAAGGAAATCATCTGGAGCCTTAAAACATCGGTGATCTTTGCCGTGGTAGGTGCAATTACTTACTGGCTATGGCAAAACGGTTACACGGCTATCTACACAAAAGTTTCCGAATACGGCTATTGGTATTTGCCATTAAGCCTGGCCATCATTTTATTCCTGCATGAGACCTACTATTATTGGGTTCATAGGTGGATGCACCGGCCGAAGGTTTTTCGAAAGGTTCATAAGGTGCATCACGACAGCCTTGCACCCACCCCATGGACGGCTTTTTCTTTTCACCCCTGGGAAGGACTTCTGGAAGCTTTGGTTTTACCTATTATCCTGCTCATAATCCCTGTGCATTACCTGGTGTTGCTTTTCTATTTGCTGCTGATGACCCTGAGCAGCGTCATCAATCACCTCGATATTGAAGTTTATCCCGAAGCTTTTCAGAAGAGTTGGATTGGAAAATTATTCATCGGCGCGACGCATCATCATTATCACCATTCTGAATTCAACACCAACTATGGGCTTTATTTTACCTTCTGGGATAAATGGATGGGTACCGAAAGCAAAAAGATGTGAATGATCTCTGAAAAAATTATTTTTTCAGCTATTATTTCATCTAATAAAATCCCCTAAAACCACTAACAAAATTTGTTCTTATGAATTTTTTCCTCCTTATTTTGAGGATACCGTAATTGAACTTTTTTTCAGCTAAAAAGCTGTTTTTAAATGGACTGAAAAAGCTTAGTTTTGGTTTCAATCTTTAATTCAAGGGGAGAAAAAAAGCATGAAAAATAAAAGAAATTATGTGATCGATTTCGACAGCACATTCACCCAGGTAGAGGCTTTGGATGTGCTTGGAGAAATCTCTTTGGCCGAAAAAAAAGACCGGGAAAAGCGACTTGCGAACCTCAAGGATCTCACAGATCGTGGGATGGGCGGAAACCTTAGTTTCAGGGATTCGCTGCGGCAGCGGCTGGATCTGCTTGAGGCCCGACGCCACCACCTGGATCCGCTTATTGAAAACCTTAAGAAGAAGATCTCTACTTCTTTCATGCGAAATCCGGATTTTTTTGAGGAGAACCGGGAGGATATTTATATCATTTCCAATGGCTTTAAGGAGTTCATCGTTCCTATTGTTCGAGAACTTGGCTTGAAGGAAGAGAATGTATATGCCAACACCTTCGAATTTGACGAGGAAGGCCGAATTACAGGTTTCGACAAAGACAACGTCCTTTCTTCCAATAACGGAAAAGTAGAGCAGCTGAAATCTCTTGATCTTAAAGGGGATGTATATGTGATTGGCGATGGCTATACCGACTATGAGATCAAAGCTGCGGGACTTGCTAATAAATTCTATGCCTTTACCGAAAATGTGGAGCGCGGGAATGTGCTCAAGAATGCCGATCATATTACCCCCAGTCTTGATGAATTTTTATATGTGCACAAAATGAATAAAGCCATCTCTTATCCCAAAAACCGAATAAAAGTTTTACTGCTCGAAAATGTTCACGAAGATGCCGTAAAGATCATGAAGAATGAGGGCTATAATGTATCAACCTACTCAGGTGGACTGGATGAGGAAGAATTGGCTGAAAGGATTAAGGATGTTTCAGTTTTAGGGATTCGTTCCAAGACTCAGTTAACAGCCAAAGTGCTTGAAAATGCCAACCGACTTATAGCGGTGGGGGCATTTTGTATAGGAACCAACCAGATCGACCTGGAAGCCTGTCTCAAAAAAGGAGTGGCAGTGTTCAATGCACCTTTTAGCAATACCCGTTCTGTTGTGGAATTGGCAATTGGCGAGATCATTCTGCTCACCAGGAATCTTCCCGACAGGATTGGTGAAATGCATCAGGGCGTGTGGAACAAATCGGCTAAAGGCAGCAATGAAGTCCGCGGAAAGAAACTCGGTATTGTTGGCTACGGAAATATTGGCGCACAACTTTCAGTAGTTGCTGAAGCCCTTGGCTTTGACGTTTATTATTACGACCTCGTCGAAAAACTCGCCCTCGGAAATGCTACCAAATGCAAAAGCCTTGATGAATTGCTTCAGAAGGTAGATGTGATCACTTTGCACGTTGACGGCCGCAAGGAAAATAAAAACATGATCGGGGAACACGAATTTCAGCAGATGCGTGACGGTGCGATTTTCCTCAATCTTGCCCGTGGTCAGGTAGTGGATGTGGATGCGCTGAAAAAGCATATCGAAAGCGGTAAGATCCGCGGAGCCGGCATCGATGTTTTTCCGAAGGAACCCAAGACGAATAAGGAAGAATTTGAATCAGTCTTGCGCGGCCTTCCCAACCTGATCCTTACGCCGCATATTGGGGGAAGCACCGAAGAAGCCCAGGTAAATATTGGGAATTTCGTCCCCGGGAAGATCATCGAATACATCAATACCGGCGGTACGACAAATTCTGTCAATTTTCCGAATCTGCAATTGCCAACGCTGGAGAACGCTCACCGATTGATCCATATTCACCATAACAAACCTGGAATTATCGCTCATATTAACAGGATCCTGGCTGCCCATGACATTAACATTGTTGGCCAATATTTGAAGACTAACGAGACCATTGGCTATGTAATCACCGATATTGACAAAGAATACAATTCCGATGTTATTAAGGAGCTGAAAGGCATACAGGGAACTATCAGGTTCAGGGTTCTGTATTAAGAAATTTGTCAAAAAAGACAGGTGGAGGGAATGCATAACCAACATTTCAAAAACTGTCTTTTCTGAAGTAAAAAATGACCTGTAAAAGACCAATATCAGCTGGGTATTCAGCAGGAAATGGGAGGTCCTAACCGAACCTCAAAAGCCTGTAATTCCACAGAAAAACTAACAACTGATCAACTAAAACTATAATTATGAAAATTGACGACGAATTCCGCATAGATAAACTTCTGCATCAAAAAACCTATTTATCTGAAGGTAAACTCATTCCGTGGGAAGGAAAAACTGATGAGGTGTATTCCACGATTTCTTCTACTGAAGAATACAAACCTACACTTTTGGGAACCGTTCCACATATGGATGAAGCGGCTGCCCTGAAGGTCCTGGAATCGGCCTGTGATGCCTACGGAAAAGGCCAGGGAAAATGGCCAACCATGAAGGTGTCGCAAAGGATCGCCTGCATGGAGAATTTCGTGGAGCAGATGAAGACCAAAAGGGAAGAGGTCGTAAAATACCTGATGTGGGAAATTGGCAAATCTCTGCCTGATTCGCGCAAGGAATTCGATCGTACGGTGGAATATATTTACGACACCATTGAAGATTACAAACAGCTGGACCGCGACAGCGCGAAATTCCTGAAGAGAGATGGGGTGTATGCTCATATCCGCCGCGGGCCGCTGGGAGTTGTGCTTTGTCTGGGTCCATATAATTATCCGCTGAACGAAACTTTCGCGCTGCTGATTCCGGCGCTCATCATGGGGAATACGGTAGTTTTTAAACCGGCTAAACACGGGGTGCTTTTATTATCTCCATTATTGGAGGCTTTCAGGGACAGTTTTCCGAAGGGCGTGGTGAATGTGATCTACGGCCGGGGCAGGGAAGTGGCTGCGCCTATTATGGCTGCGGGACGAATTGATGTATTGGCGCTTATCGGGAACAGCAAATCGGCTATTGCCTTGCAGGATCAGCATCCTCACAAGAACAGGCTGAGGCTGGTACTGGGGCTGGAGGCTAAGAATCCCGCAATTGTTCTTCCCGATGCTGATCTTGACCTGGCGATCGAAGAATGTATCTCTGGTACGCTTTCCTTCAATGGCCAGCGTTGTACCGCCTTGAAGATACTTTATGTGCATGAAGAGGTGAGAGAGGAATTCAATAAGAGGTTCACAAAAAGAGTAGACGAGCTGAAATTCGGCAATCCTTGGGAAGATGGAGTAAAACTTACGCCGCTGCCGGAACCCGGTAAAACCGCTTATATTCAGGAACTGATTGATGATGCCAAAGAAAAAGGAGCGGAGATCCTGAACGAAAAAGGAGGTAAGACAACCGACAATTTTATTTATCCTGCTGTATTGTACCCGGTGACACGGGACATGCGTGTTTACCAGGAGGAACAATTTGGGCCGGTAATCCCGGTGAAGCCTTTCAGCAGTATAGAAGAAATCCTTGACGAGATTGCCGATTCCAATTACGGGCAACAGGTGAGTCTCTTCGGAAGTGATATTGCCGAAATTGCACCGCTTATCGATACCCTCGTGAACCTGGTGTGCCGGGTGAACTTGAATTCTTCCTGCCAGCGCGGCCCCGATGTTTTTCCTTTCACCGGAAGAAAAGATTCTGCTGTAGGAACCCTGAGTGTACATGATGCGTTGCGATCGTTTTCTATAAGGACTTTTGTAGCTTCAAAAGACAACGACTATAACAATGCTATTCTGGAGGAACTACTGAAGTCAAGAACCTCGAATTTCGTAAGTACAGATTAC
>CAVUJH010000019.1:0-156016 GCA_963741775.1 uncultured Flavobacteriaceae bacterium
ATCATACTCGAACCTCTCGAACTTCTCGATAAGTCTAGTGAAGATATCAATGATTGCCTCGTCCTCTCTATATGGCTGCGTCTCGTACCGTCCATCCTTCTTCACAATGTACTTTCCGCAGTCCAATACGGCCTTGGAATCCTTCCTGGGGCTTCTTACGACCAAGCGCCCATTGCCGAAGAGGCAGTGCCAGATTATTGATCGAATTTCGATGGGTTCCATGTTTTCGGACATGGTGGTAATCAGAACAATTTACCCTGCGATTCCAACTCCGGATAGTCCACCCTCTCGATCGCCTTTGGTGCATCCTTCTCGACACCTTTCTGATAGAGATCTCGACTAACCGGATATGCCTCGAACTCTTTCGTAGTGAAACCGGTCTTCATTAGCTCCTTGATGTGCGGCTCTTGTAGGTCGTCCTTTAGCCATTCCTCCTCGAACTCTTTGTCGAGTACCAAAGGCATCCGTTTCTTCTTGTTGTGCACTTCGGAGAAGAATTCATCGGCCTCGACAGTGATGATAGTCGTGCTGTATAGATCGTCTCCTAATTCGGAATACAGTCCAGCAAAAAAGAATATCTCGTTGTCCGGGTAATGGCAGAAATAGGGATAGCTTGTTCCTTTATGATGGTGTGGCTCGAAGAATCCGTTCGCAGCGATCAGGCATCTATTGGTAATGGGGAATTCCTTAAATGAGCGCTTCTCGAAGAGGCTCTCGGCTCGGGCGTTGTTCGTGTAGTTCTTGTCCAGAAACTCCGAGATATCGTCGTTCATGGCCCATGAGGGCACCAGGCCCCAGATGGCGGGAACGATCTCGTCCTTTTCCTGCTGCGGAACGATATAGAGGTTATCGTGAGTAAAGGCGGACTGGTAGTAATACGGCTTATACACTTCTGGATGCCGAAACCTTCTGCGGATTCTGGCCGCTACTTCGTCGTATTTTTTGTCAAGGGTCGTTGAATAGCACATAATATAAAATTAAACATTTAGCTCCTTTTCCAAGGCTTTGATCTCTGCTTTTATTCTAATTTTTTCGTCCCCCTCTGTAAAAGGTTTGCATTCTGGATTGTTCAAAAACTTTATCAAGCTTTCCATGTATATCCTTTTCATGGTTTTGTTTATCTGTTTGTCCTCTTCCTCCCTAAGACGGGCCTCGATCTTAAGGTGTTCCTCTAGTCTGCTGCCAGGCTTTGTCTTGATACTATAAGGTATTCTTATTTCGTTGGTCAACCCTATCTGACTGACCAGTCTTTTGGGCATTTCTGTATTGAAGTCCATGTGGCTATCGGGTTATTGGATGTCCATAAAGATACTATATAATGCGAAGACGTGAGGTTCAAATAATGAAATCAAGGGATGCCAGGAGGCCATCAAGGTCTCGAAAGTAGTAGCGGACCAGGACGAAATAATCGTGCGGGAGCCAGAGGTGCAATGCGGAAGTATGTTTCCCCTAGCTATGAAATGCCGATGACGACGTCGAAAAAAGGCCTAAAAAGTTCTCCCTATTAACAAAAGTCCGGAAAATCGTTCCTAGGCATTTCAGTGTTATATTCTTTTATAAATCCTAATATCGTAGAAGTCCACTTCACTGTTTTCACAGTCATAAGAGTGGGTACTAAAGGTGTCTGAGTCAATAATGGTAATGTTTCTGTAATACCTCGTTCCCTCGTAATAATATTCGCCGTTACTCCAACTGATCGAAGCGTCCATACTTGTACCATGAGACCATTCCCATGTTCCTTCCTCTACCCTGTCCAACTCGCAGGGAAGCGGACCGTCGAACCATGTCCCACCTTGGAAATAAACTTCCCTCATAAACTTTCCGTCCTTTTCTATCCTGAAATATCCGTTGTCGTATTCACATCCGGAGTACGGGTGGAACTCTCCCTGCTTTCCCGTGGAGCAGTTTATCTTTACGGTTCCGGCTACTTTCCAATCTCCCGTTATATCCGGCCTGACAACGCTGGATTCTTCAGTGGAACTCACTTCTTGGGTCTCTTCTTTTTCACAGGAAAGTACCGAGATGGACAGAGCGACAAGTAGAATTGAAATCGAATTTCTCATAATAAAGTAGGTTTTTGGTTTATACCATAACGAATCCGCAACGATCTTGTTGTTTCGGTACGATTGCTTTGGAAGAAGAAAATCGTTCGGGCGACCCGAAGCTCTACGCCAGGTTCATCAAACTGATCGGCAATAACCGGTACACCTATGAGCCCGAGACTGCGATCAAGAACTTCCAGTTGATGTCGAAATAAAAAAAAGGCCCAGGAAAACTCCCGGGCCTGATTTTTACTTTACTCTTTTGAAGACTAGTTCTTGCTTTATTCCTTTGGATTGGTCCTCTGTGCACCCGGAGTATGTATATGTATAACTGTAGGTGTCCGTGTCCAGCTCCCGGACATTTCCATATACTTTCGTTTTAATGTCCCCGATCTCGGGTCTTTCGTAAATCACTTGAAGAGAATCTTTTGCTACCCATTCCCAGGTGCCGGAGTGTACTCGATCCAACTCGCCGCCGTAATAGATGTAATCGGTGTATTTTCCGTCTTCTGTATAAACTTGCTTATCTTTTAGCCGGCTGGGAGTGTTCAAAGTGTCCCGGGAAGTTACGGTGTAGTCGCAATTCATGGTTATTTCATAGGTGGGCCTCCACTCCCCGACGATAAAATCGTTTTCTTCCGCTAGGGAGCCCTTGCTGTCCCGATCGGTCGTTTCTTCCTTGTCGCAAGAGAAGATTGTATCGCACAGGACGACGAGTATTGCTAAAATAGGGATTTTCATAAGTTGGTTTTATTTTGGTTTAAAATAGAACGGTTCTGCCCTGGACTTATTGCTTTGTCCAAGAACGGAAAGGGAAAAGATTGTGCGGCAGGGCTTGGATTGGAAGGGTTCTGGGGGATGGAAACAACCACTGACACCACCTCCTCTACGTGCGCACGTAAAAGAAGCGATCTGACAGACGATCTCTTTTGTCCGGTATTGTGTACCGGTCCCGCGCCGATCTACAGGGAGACGCAGCGAGTCCGACCGCTGAGGTGTGTTTGGCGTTTGTGGCTTCCCGTACCAGATGAGGTATAGGTGATTTTAACATCTAGGCGATGTTTTTGGGAGTAAAAAACAAAAGGCTCCGACCGGAGAGAGTAGGGCTAGAATGGATATAGATGCGAATTGAATAAAAAAAGACCCGCCTGTTTAGGACGGGTCTGTAAATATACAAATGGAAACTAATTTAGTTCGTATTCAATTTCTGCACCAAATAACGATTCTTCCGCTTCTTCTGCACCGAATAACCTACGTCTTCTGTCTTCGGTGAACTGGCTCCAAGTTTTTCCGGTGATTTTGGTAAAGACCTTTGACATTTCCATGAAGTCGATTCGGTTCAATCTTCTGCCTACTGATTTCATAACTGGATAAGATTCGTGAGCGTTCACAGCTTCTAAAACGAGATCGGCAAGGAAGGCACGTTTGGCATAAGGATTCAGGGAGGTGATCCGTTCACCTTCCTTTTCTGCTTTTTCTTGTAAGGCCAATTCTTCAAAATATTCCTGCAAACCGATTATTTCTTGTAGAGCCCATTTTTGCGTGAGCCCAGATTCGCCTACCTCTGCCTCCCGGGCAGCATATACAGTTGCTTTGAGCATGAGGGCTACAGCTTCGGATTGTAGATCAGTATTCAAAATCCCTTCTAGGAGTTCTTCATCGGTTTCCTCAATGATTTCGTTTTTACTTTTGCTATTACTTTCCATGATCGAAATAAATTAAAATTGTTATTCACTATTCGGGCGTAAGGTGTATGCCCTTGGTGTATGTCCGAGATTTCAAAGAACGTAATCGGGGCAAAGCTAAAGAATCTTTTTCGTACCACCAAATTAAAAGGTATCTTTTTGTACCATACACATAAAATATTGACTTGATATGGTACACAAACCCATCTTTTTTACTATATTTGTGAAAAATCTTAGAACCATGATACTGGACACCATTAAAAAATTAATGTCAGAAAACAAGATGTCCACAAAGGAGATCGCACGGAAGATCGGAACGAACCGGCACACATTGGGCAGGAACCTGAACGGTACAACGGAAATGAAAATTTCGACCTTGGAAGCCATTATCGACACTATTGGCAGGAAGGAAATTTATTGCCGTCTCATGTTGACCATCGAACCCCATCAGATCGATGCGGAAATTATGGACATGGCACACGGTCTGGTCAGAAAGGCATTCAGCATCCAAGGGAAACCGGATTTGATCCGGGATGCAATAAAGGATGCAGAAACAAATGGGCCGGAATAACATTGCAAACGAAGGGGTCGGAATCTTGGAGTCATTACACCACCAACAGCATAAGATTGTGAGGGGAGACATGATCGTTTAGCAATATGCCGATTGCAGTTTCCAGACCTGAAAAAGATAGCTGATGAGGTAAATTTACCAGTATCGGGAAAGCCCCATAAGTAAAACCGGAGGGGAAATAGATTTATCTCCCTCAAAATCTTAACAAACAGATTTTTCCGCGATCATATGCTCAAAAAGGACAAAGCCGTACACTTAGTAAATAATAGGGCAAAATACTATTACACATAATAAAGAAAGTACTTAATATAAAAAACCTACTATGTGTGCGGGTTTGTCCATTTCAAAAATGCACCTAATAACAGGATTTTACAAGGATTTGAAATTATGAAATACCTAAAAGAAACACCTAAGGGTATACGCCTGAACTGGTCTAAGATTAAGACAGACAATCTGTATGAATTCGATTTTAAGTTTAACCAAGATGGGTACGCTTATTTTGAGGGAAAAGAAATACAATACACTAAATTTTTTGTGCCGCGAAAAATCAGGGGGGGCGGCATCGAATATAAAGACAATGATCCGAAGTACTTCACCAAAGAGGATAACGAAAGTTATGAACTTTGGAGGTTCAACGACCTCCATAAAATGGCATTGAAGAGCGGCCGGCTTAAATTCATTTCCGAACTTCTAACTAATTTTAAGTACCTCAATCCCGATGTTACATTAACTGAACTTTACTATTTAGGAAAGATTCTTAACGCCAAATGCCTGAACCCGCTGCCCTGTCAAATAGTGCGGGACAGGGCAAGCGAAATATACAGAGGAGAACCCGAAAAGGTCAACAATAAGGAAATCGGGGGAAGGGTAGACCCCGAACTTACCGGAAAGGCCAAAAAGGTAGCTAGCGGGAAACTTTCACAACGTATTTCGGGAACAACCGAACGGAACCTGACGAACATCCTAAACAAACTCGAAAACTGGAACCTCGCTATATGGGGAAGGGTCAGTTATCGGAGCATTGCCAAAGCTACCGGGCTTCAAAAGACGGTGGTAGCCCGGATGAAGCATCCAAATTTCGGATGCCATGGAAAAAGCAAAAGAACAAGAACGGTTCAGGTACGCTCGTAAGCCCTTTTGGGGAAGCGGACGAAATGACGAGAGGTGCCGGAGTACGGTCTAAGCGTTTCTCGTGCCGGTACTGTACTGAATCGGTACGGCAAAAGGGCACCGACCAAAAACAAAAAAAACCCGTACGTACGGATCCGCATCAATGGGGAAGATTTAAAGATGAGGGTCTCCGAACTTCAAAGGCTGGCAGGATTTCAAACCGAAAAAGACCAATAGGATGGAAAAATATGAATATATAAAAGGCATGATTGAAAGACTTCACAACGAGAACCGGAATCTATTGGGAGAGGGGCATCCTAATTTGGTCAGAATTATACTGGATGCTGTGGAAGGAAAAGAGGACACCGATCAGGTCGTTTCGGATTTTTATGATGGCCTGACCCATTTGGAGCGGGATTTTATTTTGAATGTTTTGAAACGTTTAGGGGAAGCGCAAACCACTACATATTTTGAACTTGTCAGGATGCACGGCCTCACGAAAAGACGATAAAATTTGAATCTAAAATCCGCGTATATCCAATGTTTATATTCCATCAGCATATTTCAGATTAAATCTTTTAAACAATTTTTGAAATATTTAAAACCCCCTTTATGCGAGCTTTTTCTTTGCCTGCCATCACTTCCCCCTTCCCGAAAAAAATAGCATTTCCTCCACTCGACCAACCAACCCCTTCCCAAAGAGGTATTAATCACCAGGTCCGATTTAGGTTGCTCCGGCCGATTTCTTATCGTTACACAAAAGGGGTAAGGCATATAAAACATTAGTATATTCTATCACTATTTATCCATTCGTCATCCTTTAATTTTGAAAGTTGATATGTTAGCCCGTGTTCATAGTCCTTATTGCTATCGCTTTATTTTTGATAATGGCCTTATCCAACTGCCATACTTGGTAATCCACTCTATTTTTGCATTTATCGATAATATTGTCCCATGCCGCCAAGAACATGTCCTCGTTCCTGAATACGCAATCTACGATGTAGTGTAGGGCTTTGGTTTCAATTTTCTCCTCCTTTCTCATCTTCTCCAGCCGTCTTACACCATTGGTGGAAAGCACAAGTGCCTCGAAGATTTCTTGATCACCCTGATCGATACTCACAATAACCTTTGTTTGGTATCGGAAGCCGAGCTTTTCCCAGTTCAAACGAGATATGGTACTAAGAATATAGCCTTTTTTCTTTAGGTTCTTCACCCTTGCCAACGTTGGTGGTGGAGTGAGCCCTATTAACGTGGCTAATTCTTTGTTGGTAAGGGATGAATCCACTTGTAACTGTTCTAGTATGGATACGTCCGTTTTATCGATAGTGATTTTTCTTGACATTTGATTTATGTTTTAAATTATGGTTTCTTGTTATTATTCCGTGTTTGTTCCCATTGATAACTTTATCTTGGGCTTTTGCCGAAATATGGGGTTGACTGTGGCCGATTTGCACGGTTTATTTTATACCGGTACCAGCAAAAGGCCTATATTGTTGTCATGGTCCAGGTAAAGTAGATGGAGATAAATGTTGAATTACCTACGTAAGCCTCCAGCCCGACACACGCTCGCTATCTTTCAACTTCAAATGACTCTGGAACATTGTCGTGGCACCACTTGAACCTTCTAAAAAAGAATTTAAGGGCGCACCAAAGCACGCCCTATTTTAATCTATCACCCTCGGATGGTCTTGAGAACTATTCCATCCTTGGTAGTGGTAGTCACAGGTTCCCCCTGCTCGTTCTGCCATACCATATCGATGATTTCGCTGACCTCCGGGAGTACAAAGCTGTCTCCTTTGGCAGCATTATCTCCTAGAACCTCCCGAACGGCATTGCCGTCCAGGTAAAGTGGTGAACCTGACCCAAGTGCGAAACTGTTGTCTTGACCATGCAGATTGCTGTTTTACCTGTTTCCGTGAATCTTACGAATTTTGCTTTCATATTGTTAATTTTTAAAATTTGATTTTGCACCCGAATTTAAGGGACCGGGTACTTGATCCGCGACTTTAGGCGGGGGAGGTTACAATGAGCAGGTCATTACGCACGAACCCATTCTACAAAAATTTTTTACCATAAAATTTTTTCTTTAATGTTTCAATTCCAGCAACCTCGACTTATAATCCTTCGAAATCACATGTATCCTAATATTAATTATTATTACGGTTAGATTGTTTTTTAGATTCAAGTCCCATGGGGCGAACATCGAGATTAATTGCGGATGGAACTTGGGATTTTAATACATCCTCAGAAGCGACCAATAATTCGCTGGCCGGAAGGTTAGCTATGCCAGCGTTACCCTGACTACTACTTTTGGATTAACAAATACTGGTGAAGAGCGGGAGTCTATTAAACAGTCCCTGCAAAAAACCATGAGGTAACCGAGAAAGCTTCACGCCGAACACGGAAAGAGCATAAAGTGTCGATTGAGATTGAAACAATGACAGGCATCGAAAATCTATCAGCAAAATCTTTTGCCAATAACTCCGAAACCCCAATCCGGTTCGACCATTATCGAATGAGGCAAAAATGGCGCACTGAAATGTATAGGTTTGGACGTCGTCAAACTTTTGATATTGTTATTCCGTTGCCCGGAGTCCGCATTTGGGCATTGCATCATCAACTTTTCGAAATAATAAAAAGACTTAAGGTTCCATTTGTTTTTGCCCTGAAATCGGAAGAGTTAAACAATGGGAAGCGGATTGACAAAGCGATTGAACTCGAAGTACCATCCTGAATTATTCCGCAACCGCCGGAAGAGCAATCTAATCTTAGTGAGAAAAAGAGGCTGAGAGGTTGGAGGGGCAAGCAATACCTTGCAAAGTTCCGTGTATCTTATCAGATAATCCGAAGTACTAGATGCGGCAGCTTTTAATCATTGCCATACACCTGATCAGGTTTTGACGAACTGAAAATTAGGTTTAGATCCGAAAGTACATTTTGTCTGCGCTTCATTAGTGTATGAATAAACCACCAGTACCCTTTTTGGAATTAGCCAAAATATGGACGCTCCTTAGGCGACTATAATGCCGTAGAAACATTTATTTTGAGAAAAAAATTAGTAGGAGTTATCCGAATTTACTAACTTAGATTTATTGAATTTCTCCCCTGTGAAATTCCAGAACTTAACCTTGGCTGACCTTTATATACAATCCCCCCTTACCAGAAAAACCGGTTGATCTTTTGGGAACACTGACGATTAAAATAGTGGTAATATTTGATTTACTTAAAATATAACTTTCTCAATATCATTAGATTAACTTAAATGTTTTTTGGAAATAAATCCAATAAAAAATGAAAAATGAAAAGATTATTTATTTGGTGCTTATTATTTCCATGACTTTTTATTGGGCAAAAATATATGGACAGGAAGAGAACGCAGTTGAAGAGACTGCGACAGAGGCGATAGATGCATTTGAAGAGAGTGCGACAGAGGGTATGTCAGAAATCGAGACCAATGAGGAGAATGAAACAGATGAATTTGCCGAATTGTCGGAATTGGAATTGACTCGCCAAGAATTGGAAACTCTTCGGTCTGAGTTGGAAGTAATAGAAGCGCGGGAGCAAAACTCAATTGCGAAACAAACCGTTCAGCTGAGTAAGGATATCGAATCTACGACTATTAAACTTTATGATCTACCTCTGGAATTGGCACCTGATAATGAAGACGAATTTGATTTAAATGTTCTCAAAAATAGAAAATTTAGCAATAATTCCATTATAGAAGGTTATAGAAATAATATTAAGGAACTGGTAGGAAGTGTAATAGAATTAAACGAGAAAGATGAAATAATAGATGTTGGCGAATTTAATTTTGTCAAAGACCTTGATAAGATTAAATTAACAACACCGAAAAACGAGATATTTATTGATAAAACATACAGTAAAACTGTTAATACCGATGCAGGGTGGTTATTCTTCGGTTACACCTTAGATGAATCGGAACTAATAAGATTTTCAATAGAGGATGTATCCAGTGCTCAACTTATGAAAGACGCATTAAATTACGAATATTTGCATGGAACTTACAAAGTTACCGATGACAACATTGATAATTTGTATATAATTAGAACCATAAATGTTTCAGAGATCCTATCTAGAAAATATAAACATGAAAAATGGAATTTGAAAATTTCTGAAGTTCCTTTAGGAGGTACTATATTTAAAGCAGCCAGTAATTACTATGTAAGTGTTTCTGATTTAAAAAGAGATTTTATTATTGGACTTGGATATTCAAAACTTAAGTCAATTTTAACGCAGTCAGCATTCTCACTTAAAGAATAAAATACCGCTTTCCACAAAGTACAGATGGTTCCGGCAAATCTTTCAGCATCAATATTGTCAAAATACTATTGCTCCACGATTAATGAACCTATTACTAAAAAGTTAATTGACCATCTAAAAATTTAAAAAAGTTAAAATCCACCGAGGTTATGGCCCTTTTAAGGCAACTTTCAAAAGTGCATTTTTCTCTGTTCGATTTTATCAATTCACAAGTAAGTCTATTTTGTCACAAAAAACTTTCTACTTTGAAACTTTTTAGGAAGGCTAAAAAAGGTTCTTACCCGGAAATTAAATGAGTTTGTTGGGTAAAGGAAGAATCTCATGAACGAAGGATTGCAAGCTGAAATTACTGCCAAATGGGTCTCCATTATCGACATTTTCAGTCTCACATATTTTTTTATATAGAGTACCAACAGGATGGGCTTTCAGGTCAATGAAGGTTAAACCTTTATCTAAAATGAATTCTCTTTGATTACATTCCCACTGCAATAAATGAAAAAGGATAGCATATTTCATGCAATTGAAGTGTGTCTGTTGCAACAGTTGCAGCATAAAAAAAGAATTTTTGATCTCGCCGTTCGGGGAATCGATTGTGCCTTTAGGAATGCAGGGAAAAAAAGGATTACCAGGAAAAGTTGTTCGCCCCAAATTTCAACCTAGCGACCGCGTACCGAGAACAATTATTACAGGCGTTTGAAGTCGATTATAGACATTGGATTTCTGTTCCCATTACAAAGTTACTCCTTATCTTTCTCTTTGCTCTTACCACTCTCCAGATTCAAGAAGTCGAATCCAATTTGAAAGGAGTACCAAGGTCGGTCAGAATTCACCCAATCCTTTCCTATGTCCCCTCCAGGTTTATCCGAACCTAAAACGAAATCCTATTTGGAACTTGACCAGTGGGGATGCCATTGCCGGTTGTCACGTTCCGCAACCCTCCATTCTTCCGGTTCCGGGATGTAAGGTAATAACACGGACGGACTTTAATTTCAACTCTGGCTTAGGAACGAAACTTCGAAAATTAAGTCGATGATTCCCCATTTAGGTGACTCATGTCATAGAGGTGAATGAGATTGCAAGAATACCTCCATATCCTTCTACGGATATCCTAGACTTATTAATTCCTGTCGCCGAACTAAAGCGAACAGGGAAAGTCATCGGGCACGCCGGGGTGCTTCATCGGGGTTTACGGGCTTTATGGCTACGCCCGTGTATAGACATAGTTCCTTTAGTTCGTTCATTCCCTTGATTCCCAAACCCTTGCAATGGCCTATTTCTTTTAAGGAAAGGGGTTCCAGATCGCCCACTTTTCCTTTATGTATGTCGACTATGTCGTTCTCATTAATAATACGAAGTGTTCTTTTCGATAATTTGGAATTTTTGATATCGGTCTCCCTGGAAACGGTGGCATAGACCGATATCGAGTCCAACTTTTCGGTAACCTCGATATGATGTTTCTTGATCTGCTCTTGATATTTCCGAACGATTTCGAGGGCCTCTACGAATTCTATGTAACTGATCGGCATTCAATCTCTTTTTGGGTTTCAACTTGTATAACAGGAATTTACCGACCCGATCTGAAAAAGTTTTCAAATATCGGACTAAGGTACTGTAAACATTTTCGACCCTTAAAAAACGATTATTCTAAAGACCCATTGCCCATATTAGCTGGTATTCTGTACCTAAACATTGATTTCTAAGGCGGTGTAACAAATGACCCTCTAAATTTGGTTTCGTAAATTTTAAAGTTGTATATAATAAGATGTTTGCTTCCGGCAGTACATTTTCAAACAAATTTAAAAAGCCAAAGGTCATTGAAACCGTGCAAGACCAAAACTCACTATAAATACAATATTTCTTCTATTATAATCCACTGGAAAGTCAAAACACAACATTGCCATTTCAAAATAAATAACTACTCCCAGATGCTTTTGAGCTCGTAAACATCAATCTTTGGAAATTGCACATCCCCTCCTTTCACCGATAATTCCAAATCTTTATTTTCGTGGTTGATATTTACATTTATTGGCATGAAAAACAACCCTTTATCAGCAAAAACTTCCAATCCGGTCCTGTGGAGCAATGAACTGGTGGCACATGTGGTGGAACTAAAGACCAATGGTCCCACCGCCGATCTTGAAACTCTTGATGAGCTTTTTGCTGAAAATGTGAAGGAGATCAATGAACTCCTGAAGCCTTTCCACTCGAAATTGCTTCCGGCTGCGGCACATCCCCTGATGCATCCCGAAACTGAAACCGTACTCTGGCAACATAGTTACAGCAAGATCTATGCGCTGTACAACCGGATTTTTGACTGTCGCGGGCATGGCTGGAGCAATGTGCAAAGCATGCATATCAATCTGCCGTTTTTTGATGATGCCGAATTTGAAAAGCTTCATGCCGCCGTTCGGCTGTTACTTCCTATTATTCCTGCTTTGAGCGCCAGTTCCCCGATTTTTGAAGGGAAATTTACCGGTTTCAAAGACGCGCGCATGCAGGTGTACAAAAGCAATCAGAAGGAAATTCCGCAGATGACGGGAAAGGTGATTCCGGAACAGGTTTTCAGCAGGACAGAATATTTTGAGAAGATCTTCGATCCTATCAATATCGCTATAAAACCTCATGATACCGAAGGTATTCTGGATCATCATTTTCTGAATTCCCGGGGTGCCATCGCCCGGTTTGATCGAAATGCTATCGAAATACGGGTGATTGACATTCAGGAATGTCCGAAAGCCGACCTGGCCATTGCCGTACTGGTGATCGAAAGTCTCAAGGCTTTAGTTAATGAGGAACTTATTTCGGTTGAAGATCAGAAATCATTTCATGAAGATGACCTTTTTAAGATCTTTGATGACGTTGTAAAAGAAGCTGAAACCGCTGTGATCGAAGATGAGAAATATCTTGACATCTTTGATATTTCAGGTCCTGCAGAAGCCGGGGAGATCTGGAAAAAGCTTTACCAGCGGGTAAAAACAAATATTTCTGAAAAGCATCGTAAAAACATTGAATTTCTCCTGGAGCACGGAAGTCTTTCTACCCGTATACTGAATGCTCTGGGTGAGGATTTTTCTGAAGCAGAGGTGCAAAAAGTTTATGAAGAACTGGCAGATTGCCTTGAGAATAACGAATTCTACCGGCCATGAAGCTCGTGTTGACTTGTGAGCATGCTTTCAGCACCATTCCGCAGGAATATAAGCCTCTTTTTGAAGGAGCTGAAGAAGTTTTAGAATCTCACCGGGGCTATGATCCCGGGGCTTTCGATCTTTTTAGTTCTCTTTCAGAATTGGCCAATTTCAGCAAGCATCAAAAAACAGGACGCCTGCTGGTGGAGGTGAACCGGTCGATAGGGCATCAAAATCTTTTTTCAGAATTCACTCAAAAGCTTTCTTCCGAAGAGAAAGAAGAGCTACTGAGGCAGCATTATTTTCCTTACCGGAATTCGGTAGAGGAGAAGATCGCAGAATTTATTGAACAAGGGGAGCAGGTGTGGCATCTTTCGGTGCATAGTTTTACGCCTCAACTAAAGGGAGAAACCCGCAATGCCGATATTGGCCTTTTGTATGATCCTTCCCGGAAGATGGAAAAGAAGATTTCCGCAGATTTTAAAAAACTTCTGCAGGAAGAAATTCCGGCTTTAAAGATCAGGTATAATTATCCTTATTTGGGCAAGGCCGACGGGTTTACCACCTCCCTGAGAAAAAAGTTTCCGAAGCAATACGCGGGAATCGAATTGGAAGTGAATCAGAAATTCGCAGAAAATAACAGGTTTCCGAAAGGCTTAAAATCGGCAGTTTTCCGGTCGGTCCGGGAAATAATAGAGAATAAATAAAAAACCGGAAGCATCTCTATCTTTCTTTAGATGCTTCCGGTGCTTTTAGAAGATACTTCTGGCTGATTATTCGTTCAGGCTCACCGAAATCGTGATCTCTGTATCGAGCAACTTCGAAACAGGGCAATTTTCCTTGGCGTGTTTCACGAGCTCGTCGAATTTATCCTTTTCAATATCTGGCACGGTAGCTTTCAATACGAGATGTGATTTTGTAATCGTCCCTTCGTTAAGGGTAATCTCGCAGCTGGTTTCCAGTTTTTCAGGTGTGTATTCCTCCTGGGAAAGATTAGCCGACAATTGCATTGTAAAGCAGCCAGAATGTGCTGCCGCGATCAATTCTTCGGGATTGGTGCCTTTACCATCCTCGAATCGCGATTTAAAAGAATATTGCGTATCCATCAACACCCCGCTTTGGGTGCTAAGTGTTCCTTTACCTTCTTTTATTGTACCACTCCAAATGGCTGTACCTTTTCTTTTCATGATATTGGTTTTATTAGTTTTCCCGAAGTTAAAAAATACATCTTCCTTTCATTAAAACTTTATCATAAACTTAACCGTTTTAAGCATAAAAAAAGCCCCGCGGCAAAACCACAGAGCTTTTTTGAAATATTGGTATTTTGGAACTTACTTGATCTCTACAACTTCAAGATCGAAAGTAAGGTCTTTTCCGGCAAGCGGGTGATTCCCGTCTACCACAATAGAATCTTCTTTTACATCCTTAACAATAAGGTTCATTTCTCTTCCATCAGGAGTTTTAGAAACTAGTCCCATTCCTACCTCAGGCTTGATTTCCTCAGGCAATTGGCTTTTTGGCACTTCCTGGATCAATTCTTCACGTGGCTCTCCGTAAGCTTCATCTTTTGGGATATTGATGGTCTTTTTCTCGTTCACTTCCATATCGATAAGGCCTTTTTCAAAACCAGGAATCAGCTGTCCTTGACCTAATGTGAATTCTATAGGCTCTCCTCTTTCAACAGAGCTGTCAAAAACCTGTCCGTCAGCTAGTTTTCCTGTGTAATGTACCTTTACCGTGTCGTTTTGCTTTACTTGACTCATACTATTTATTTACGATTAAAAAATAGGCTACTATTTAATTTTCAGCCATTTAAGTTTGCAAAGGTACACTTATCTTGAGCGAATCCCAAACCTTTTGGGTCTTTATCCCGGTTACTCTGCTGTGCGTTTGTTTCTGCGGAAAGGATTCCGGCAATTTTCCCGGTTTATCCTGAAAAATCTTTCTATCTGGTAGCCAGGGCATAAGATTGGAATTGGAAATTAAAGCTGAAGTAGATATCTTTAGAAGCAGAAGCCTTGCTTTCCCTGATTTTCCGTAGAAAAGGCAGAATTACAAAACCAACTAACCACCTAAACCTGAAGTTTTATGAAAACGAACGAAGCTCCCTCGAATTCCAGAAGAGATTTCATCAAGACCACAGCCCTGGCCACTGCGGGTATCACTATTGTTCCACGGCATGTCCTGGGTGGCCCCGGATTTCTTGCTCCCAGTGACCGGCTAATCGTGGCCTCTATTGGAGTAGGAGGCAAAGGGGAAAGCGACATTGCCAATTTTGCCAAAACCGGAAAGGCAGAGATCGCCTATCTGTGTGATGTGGATGACCGGCGGGCGGCCAATAGCATTGCGCGTTTTCCGAAAGCTAAATATTACAAGGACTTCAGGGAATTATTCGATAAAGAATCAAAGAATTTTGATGCCGTTTCGGTTTCCACACCCGATCACACCCATGCTGTCGCCGCTCTGCCTGCTATGGAAATGGGAAAACACGTGTATGTACAGAAACCACTTACCCACGACATCTATGAAGCGCGAAAACTAACCGAAGCCGCAAAAAAATACAAAGTAGTAACACAAATGGGGAACCAGGGAGCATCTGGCGATGGCGTGAGAAAAATGCGGGAATGGTTCAATGCCGGCCTCATTGGGAAAGTTCATACCGTATATTGCTGGACCGACCGGCCTGTTTGGCCCCAGGGAATTCCGTGGCCGCAACAGGGCGCTGCCGTGCCTCCCGAGCTAGACTGGAATTTATGGCTGGGCACTGCGCCCTACAAGGAATACATCACAGGATTGGTGCCTTTCAACTGGCGTGGCTGGTGGGATTATGGAACTGGTGCTTTGGGCGATATGGGTTGCCATCTTGTGGAAGCGCCTTACCGGGTTCTCGATTTGAAGCATCCTAAGGATGTGCAATGCAGCGTGGGTACCGTTTATGTGGACGAATTCAAGCGGGGTTACTTTCCTGAAAGTTGCCCGCCTTCAAGTCATGTGATCATGACCTTCCCCGAAAATGAGCGCACTGACGGAGATCTTAGTCTACACTGGATGGATGGCGGAATCCGCCCTATGCGTCCTGAGGAACTTGGGCCTAACGAAACCTTCGGCGACGGTGGCAATGGTGTTCTTTTCATCGGAACTAAAGGAAAAATGATGTGTAGTACCTATGGCGCCAATCCGCGGCTGTTGCCGACATCGCGGACCGAAGAAGTGAATGTTCCGCAGCAATTCGAACGGGTTCCGGGTGGAGCTGACGGGCACTACGGGCAATGGGTGGAAGCGGCCATTGCGGGCTATGGCAAGAAGGAGGTAAGTTCTCCTTTTGAAATAGCGGGACCACTTACAGAAACCCTGCTGATCGCAAACCTGGCAATTCGCGGCACCGACATTCGGCAAGAGAAAACCGGCGAAGACGGCAATAGTTATTACGAATATCCCGGGCGGGACATCAAGATGCTCTGGGATTCAGAAAACATGCGGGTTAAAAACCTGGAGGAAGCCAACCGCTACATCAGAAGGGACTATCGCGATGGCTGGTCCCTCGGATAGATATGTAAAATAAATGCAGATTAAATCCGTTCGTTGAAGAACAATTTTAAAATCTGCGAAAATGATCCTTATGAAGCTAAGTTTTGGCCTTTTTGTTCTTGTTCTGACTCTAATGAGTCTTGGAGTTTCCGGCTGTGACTTCAGTAAGAAGAGGAATAAAGAGCCAGAAGTAGAGTGGGACACACTGCAGGTGACTGCTTCGGCCTATAATTCAGTAAGTTATCAGACGGGAGCTGGGAATCCGAGGATTACGGCCTGGGGCGATACTCTTATCCCGGGAACCAAAGCCATCGCGGTCTCCAGAGATCTTATAGATCGCGGACTCGATCACAATACGCCGGTTAAAATTGAAGGTTTTGACGGGGTATTCCTGGTAAAGGATAAAATGCATTATCGCTGGAAAAACAAGATCGACATTTACATGGGAGAAAATGTGCAAAAAGCCCTCCGCTTCGGTCGTAAAAAACTCAAGATCTATTACGTCATTCCAAAAGACTCATTAAAAAGTGATTAGACCTTGAGTATTGAAGTATTGACTGAAGCTTTTTCTTCCTTTGGCATTTTTTCCTTATACTTCTTGCCTAATTCCCTCTGAAAATGAAGAATTTCTCCTTTTTATTACTTTTTCTGCTAAGCTTCGTTTGTTCTGCTACCGCACAGGACAGCATTCCACAATCTCATGAAAAACTGGTCATCGGCCTTACGGCAACTCCCCCTTTTGTGATGGAGCAAAATGGCAAATATAAAGGACTAAGCATCAGCTCCTGGGAACTGGTGAACCAAAAGTTGGGGCTGGATTATGAATATAAAACCTATCCCAATCTTGCCGGACTTCTGCAGGCACTGAAAAACGGAGAAATTGACTTCAGTATCAATCCTATTACCGTGACCGATAACAGGATGAAATACCTCGATTTTTCGCAGCCTTATTTCATCTCGCATACCGGAATCGCGAAACCCAAAGAGTCTAAGGCATGGAATTTTGTTAAGAACTTGTGGAGCTGGGATTTTATTTCAGCCATTCTAATCCTGCTGGGAGTGATCTTTATTTTCGGTTTTCTCATCTGGATCTTTGAAAGGAAGAAGAACCAGGAAGAATTCGGGGCAGATGCAAAAGGTATTCTCCAGGGATTTTGGTGGAGTGCGGTAACCATGACCACTGTAGGTTATGGAGATAAGTCGCCCAGGTCCTTCGGGGGAAGGTTAGTAGGGCTTATCTGGATGTTTATGGCGATCATCATGATCTCCAGTCTTACTGCCGGGATAGCCTCATCCCTTACCGTAAAGAGTATCAATGAAGAGATTGGATCGGTAGAAGATCTGGGGAAATTTGAAGTGACCACCGTGAGCAGTTCCAGTGCGCAGGAATTGCTCGATATGTACCACATTGAGACAGAAAAGGTGAGCAACGGACGCCAGGGCGTGAAGGACCTGCTGAAGAAAAAATCGGGGATATTTGTCTATGATGAGCCTATTTTGAAGTACGAGATCGAAAAGCTGGAATTGGGCGATGACCTGGAAGTGCTTCAGAAAACCCTGAAAAAGGATTATTACAGTTACAGTTTTCCAAAAGATTCCAAACTGGTGGATAAGATCGATCCGGCGCTTATCAGTACCATGAAGACCATGCAATGGAGTTCATTGATGAAGGATTATCAATGATTTTTAGAAATCTTCAACGTCAGGATTGCATCATGAGATTGGACAATTCCACGATCACCTTAAGGAAATTTTAAGTCTGCTTTTTCAGAAGCCTTCGTTTTGCGTTTAAAGTTTTACTATATTAGTTACACTTAAACAGCTGTAAATATGAATGCTACTATTTCCGCAAAGGCCGTACTTTTCTTTTTTCTGATCACCTTACCAGGTTTTGCTCAGAATGGATCAGCTTCCCTCATAAAAAAGGTGGACGGATTTAGTCATCCCGAATCTGTTTTGGCCAATAAGGCTGATGATGTGCTCTACGTATCCAATATAGGCGGGAATCTGAAGGATGACGGGTTCATCTCGAAAGTTTCTCCTGATGGAACCATGATCGAGCAAAAATGGGTAACCGGCCTTAATGATCCAAAAGGAATGTGGCTTTTGGGAGATAAACTTTACGTAACAGACAATACTGAACTCATCGAGATCGACATCAACTCTAAACGCATTACCCGCAAGATCCATGCTATAGGCGCCGGAATGCTAAACGATATCACGGCCGACAATGCCGGGAATGTATATGTTTCCGATTCGGGGAAGAGCAGTATTTACATCCTCGGGAAAAATAATAGCAGGCTTTCTGTCTGGATGAACGGCAAAGATCTGAAGTATCCGAATGGGCTTATCACGTCGGGGGGCAACATCTTTATTGCGGCCTGGGGCGAAAACGGTGATGGCGATCTTTTGAAAGTGGGACTTCAGTCAAAAAGGATAGAGGAGATCACCAGTAATGGTCTTGGCAACCTGGACGGTATCCAACGCATGGGCGATGAATTTCTTGTTTCAGACTGGGCGACGGGAAAAGTGTACCGCATTGATCGTGATGGCAATGTAAACCAGGTACTGACTTCTGAACAAAGTTCGGGAGATATTCTCTACCTGGAAGCCAAAAATTATATAATTCTACCAATGAACCAGCAAAATTCTGTTTGGTGGTATCAACTTAACTAAATTCCTTCTGAATAGAAAAAATATCAAAAATTTTCATGCTACAATACAAGCCAAAAATAAAAAAACAGGCTGAAGACTATATGGCTGAAGCAAGCAGTAAAAAGCGTTTTCGCAATTTAATGTTTCTTATATTTTTCGTCCTCATTTTTACGACTATCGCCGTTGTAGGCGTCTTCCTTGAGTATTGGTAAATCACTTCTTTATCTCGTTCAGCAATAAAAAAGCCTTATTCACATATTCTTTCTCCAGAAAGATCGTGAAGTAATTGGAAGTAGAAATCATTTCAAACACAGGAATCCCTTCATAAGCCAGTAATTTGAAAAGATAAAAATAAAGGCCTACCGACTGAGAACTGTTCTTCGGCAAAGCGATCGTAATCGAAGAGAGTTCCGCTTTCACTGAAACCCGTACTTCATTTCGGAAACAATCTTCCACCAGGTCGGTGAGAGATGAGGAAACAAGGATATTTGTTTCCTGAAAATTACTGGAATAATTAAGGTACACTCCTGTCTGATCCTTTACCGCCTCCAGCAATCGCGCCTTATTGGCAATGATGCTGTTTGAGTTGAGAAAGGTATATTCAGTAATTCCCGACCGCACTACGATATCACCCAATTCTCTCAGGTCCTGCATATTGATCTTCGTGCGATGGGGAGCATATCTTCGCAAAGCCATTATGATCGACCCCTGTTTCACAGGTTTCCGCATTTCTTCTTCCACAAGAGGCTGAATGTCTGCAGCGAGTCCGCTGTAGTTTACAATATCTCTGGCCATGGCATCATCAAGAAAAGGCTGATGTCTTAAAATATCATGGACACAGGTGGTAATGGTCTTCATTGTTAATTATTATACAGTTTGTGCAAATGTATATAAAATGATGCATTTTTTTTTCATCCCTTGCCTAATGAAGTAATTATGCAGCATTAAATTAATGCAAATGAAAGTATTAAAGTTTGGAGGAACTTCTGTGGGCTCGCCAGAGAGCATCAGGAATGTGAGAGAGATCGTGGCTTTACAGCCGGGGAGAAAATTGCTGGTACTTTCAGCCATGTCCGGAGTGACAAATCAGCTGGTGGCAATTTCAGAATTTGTAAAAAACGGTTCTTCCGAAGAGATCGAAGCTGTTATTTCTGAATTGAAGCAGAAACACGAGAGCGCTATCGATGAGCTCATTCCGCAGAAAGAGATGAATTCTTCCGCTAAACTTCATATTTCAGATTTACTGGAGCAACTTCGCGAAACCGCGCAGAACAACTATTCTGAAAGAATTTACTCTGAGATCGTTACCTATGGTGAAAGTATGCTTACCTATATTTTCTCAAGATATCTGGAAAGTTGTGGGGTTGCTAATGTTCTTCTGGATGCAAAGGAGTTTATGCATGTGAGCAACCTTGAAAATCCAGACACCTCAGTGGTGGGCGATTTACTTCGGAATAGGATGAGCATGGAGGAAAGCGAAATATATATCACTCAGGGTTTTGTAAGAATCGATAAGAACAATAATATAAACACCCTGAAACGGGGAGGCAGCGATTTTACAGCTACTATTGTGGGTGCAGCTTTAGGTGCTGAAGAGGTGCAGATCTGGACCGATATTGATGGTTTTCACAATAACGATCCCCGTTATGTGGAAGATACGCATCCCATTTCACATCTTACTTTTGAAGAGGCTGCCGAACTTGCCTATTTTGGAGCGAAAATCCTGCACCCGCAGACGGTTTCGCCGGTGATCGACAAGAATATCCCGATCTACCTTAAAAATACTTTTACTCCCGATTCTCATGGGACGAGGATCTCATCTGATCATAAGAACAACGGCCTAAAGGCCATTTCTGCCAAAGACGGGATTACTGCTATAAAGATCCGATCCAACCGAATGCTCATGGCACACGGATTTCTAAAAAAAATCTTTGAGGTATTCGATAAATACGAAACTGCGATCGATATGATCACGACTTCTGAGATCGCCATTTCCCTGACCATAGATGATGTTCGTAATCTCGATGAGATCCTGGAAGAACTAGAGAGCTATGGTGAGATAACCGTAGAGAAGGACCACAGCATCATTTGTATCGTGGGAGAGTCGGTGATCGAAGATAAGGATACCTACAAGCTATTTGAACTCTTAAATGAAATTCCTGTAAGGATGATCTCGTATGGGGGCAGCAGCAATAATATTTCTTTGCTGGTTGATACCCAAAACAAGATCGCAACGCTAAGACAACTAAATGCCAAACTGTTTGCCAGAAGGCACACAGCCAATTTTGTTTGATTTGTCTTTTTAAGAACCGTTTTTAACTGTTCCTTTTGTGTAGTGAAAGCCGCCGGCAGGCTAATTTTAGCTGGCGGTTTTCTTATTCTTTTCCTCAATGAACTTCGCCATAAAATAGGTGCTTCGGTGTTGATGGTGCTTTAGCATACTGCCAATAAAGTTATTCCGGCGGTGTTCTGAAAGAACTTCTTTCAGTTCCTTTATTCTTTTGATGAAACCGGACTGTTCTTTTCCTGAAGCGAAACGTTGGTTAAGGATCTCAAATCCCTTGACGCCAGCTTCCTCCCACAGCTTTTTTTCCTGGTACAGCTTCACTGCCGCGTTGGCGAAAGCTTCAGGGTTATTTTCTATAAAACCGCCCCACGGCATATCTCCGTTCATTCCCTCGGCGCCGGTAGTAGTGGTGACACTGGGAGTGCCGGCCTGCATGGCATCGGTGAGCTTTCCTTTAAGGCCGGCCCCAAACCGGATCGGGGCGAGACATACCCGCGATTCCTGCATTACCTGCAATGCATCCTCAGCCCGACCTTTCACGAGAAAACCTTCCCGGGGATTGTGAAGATCGCTCACTTTCTTAGAGGCGTAAGCCCCGTAAATGCTTAGTTCGGTTTCAGGAAGTTGTTTCCGGATAAGCGGCCAGATTTCCTGCTTCAAATACAAAACGGCGTTCCAATTCGGCTCGTGCCGAAAATTGCCAATACTGATGAAGCCTTTTCTTTCCTCAAATGCGGGCAAGCTTTTTATTTTTTCTTCGGAAATCTTCTTCAGCTGAAAGGGCAGGTAAAAAAGCAGATTTTCAGCAATCTGAAATTGGTCTTTTAGCAGCTGCATTTCGGTTTCAGAAATAATGAGGCTAAGGTCACAGCGATAGATGGCAGCGATCTCCCTTTTGGCCAGATCTGATTCCAGGTAGAGCTTTTCTGCAGGAATTCCCTTTTTCCAGGCTTCGGTACGGGCACTGCGAAGAAAATGCAGGTCTTCGGTGTCCAGAATTTTTAGGGCGGAAGGGCAGGCTTTATCAATTCTCCAGCCAAATTGTTCTTCCATCATAAAACGATCGAAAAGTACTATTTCAGGATCTAATTCAGCAGCAAATTGGTCAAAACTGGAATTATTCAGTTCGATTTTAGCCGTTTTGATGCCTTCTTTAGAAAGATCTGCCATGAAGTCTGTTTCCGCAGCAGTAGTAGCAAAGGTGATCTCATAATTTTCGTCCCCGAAAAGTTCCAGAAGATGCATCATTCGGCTTCCGGCGGCAGAAGAAGAAGGTTCGGGCCATACAGTGCCAATTACCAGGAGTCGTTTCATGAGGCGATTTTCAGCAAAAATAGCGGAAATAGACGAAAACCGGCAATAACTGTCGATTTCCAGGTTTTTCGGTTTCTAAAATTTAAGTATCTTAATAGTCCACCAATTTTAGAATATGAGCAGAGGATTTGTAAAGGAAGAAGACCAGGAAGAAGCGCCAATAATACCGCCAAGAGCGGCCTTGCCTGCCGGAGTCACCAATTATGTCACGCCCGGAGGAATGGAAGAATTACTTGCAGAGCGCAAAGAGCTGGAAAAGGAGCGGGCAGGACTTGAAATTATAGATGAAACTGAACGCCGGCGCGCCCAGGCAGTGATCGACGGAAAAATGAGCCTGCTGAATGAAAGGATAAATTCTGCGCGGGTGCTGAAACCTGAAGACCAGCCGCAGGACGAGGTGCGCTTTGGCGCGACGATTCAGCTGAAAGATGGAAAAGGAAATAAACAGCAATTCACGATCGTGGGGGTAGATGAAGCCGATGTAAAGAAGCAGAAGATCGCTTTTGTAGCGCCCATAGCACGTGCAGTCACCGGAAAAAAAGAAGGGGAAACAACCGAATTTCAACTAGGATCTGAAACCCGTAATCTCGAGATCCTGAAGATCACCTATAAAAAATAATCTGATGCAGGTATATATTGTGATGGGCGTTTCAGGCGTCGGAAAAACTACCATTGGAAAGCTTCTAGCCGACAAACTGGAGCTTCCCTTTTATGATGCCGATGATTTTCACCCAAAGGAAAATGTCATAAAAATGGAGAATGGCATTCCGTTGGAAGATAAAGATCGGAAAGAATGGCTGGAAAAGCTGGCCTCAAAAATTAAAGAATGGCATAGAGAACGAGGGAGCGGTGCTGGCCTGTTCTGCATTAAAGGAAAAGTACAGGGAGCAGCTTAGCAGTATTCCACAGGAAGATCTCACCTGGGTTTTTCTGCATTCCGATTACGAGGTGATCTTTGAGCGGATCGCTTCCCGCGAAGATCACTATTTTAAACCTGAAATGCTGCGTTCACAGTATGAGATCCTCGAGATTCCGGGTTCGGGAATCCACGTGGATGTAGAAGCTTCAGAAGAAGAAATTATCAGCGAAATTATGAATGAGATCAACGGGAAGAATAAAGCCCCGGCAATAGGCCTGGTAGGTCTGGGCGTGATGGGAAAGAGCCTGGCCCTGAACCTTGCTTCTAAAGGAATAAGCACTTCTGTTTTTAACCGCCACGTAGAAAAGCTGGAAGTAGATGTGGCAAAGAATTTTGCGTTTGAAAACAAAGCAGTGTATGATTTTCCGTGGTTCGATGAACTCGAATCTTTCATCGGGTCTCTTGAGCGGCCGCGGAATATTATGTTGATGGTCAATGCGGGAAAAGCTGTAGACATGGTAATAGAAAGCCTGCTGCCTTTTCTTGAAAAGGACGATCTTATCATAGACGGTGGAAACTCGCATTATAAAGATACCCTGCGGCGAGAGCAATATTTAAAGGAAAAAGGAGTGCTCTTTATGGGCGCAGGTATTTCTGGCGGCGAAGAAGGTGCACGTAAAGGTCCGTCGATTATGCCAGGAGGTCCTGACGAGGCTTATGCCAGGGCCGGAAAGATCCTGGAGAAGATCGCTGCCCGCGACAAAGATGGAAATCCCTGTTGTACACACGTTGGTCCGGAAGGCTCCGGTCATTTCGTGAAAATGCTGCACAACGGGATCGAATACGGAGAAATGCAGCTGATCGCGGAATATTATCATTTTCTTCGTTACGCAGCCAGAATGGCACCTGAAGAGATCGCTACTGTTTTCGAAGGCTGGAACAAGGAAATGAGGAGCTTTTTATTGGAGATTTCAGTCGATATCCTACGGAAAAAAGAAGAGGGAGAATTTCTGATAGATATGGTACTCGATGCCGCGAAGCAGAAGGGAACCGGCGGCTGGTCTACCAATGCTGCCCTGGAACTGGGAGTGCCTTTTGACACGATTACGGCCGCAGTCATGGCCAGAAATATTTCCGGAAGAAAAGCAGAGCGGGTAGAGGCCGCAAAGAAATATAATTTCCGAACTGCAGAAGCTCCCAACAATCAAGAAGATAAGAGACAGCTTTTCAGGGCGTATAAAACTGCGAGCATCATCAACCACGCTATAGGTTTTGATCTTTTGGCAGCGGCATCTAAAGAATATAATTGGAACCTGAATCTTTCGGAAATTGCCCGAATCTGGACCAATGGCTGCATCATCCGCTCCGGATTTATGGAAGAACTGGTCGGGCTTTTCCATAATAATTCTTCAGTTCATCTATTGCTGCATCCTAAAATAGTTGCCGAAATTGGGGAAAATAAGTCCGCTTTACAGAAGAGTGTCAGTGAAGCAGTGAAGGCAGGTTTCCCAATGCCGGTGAGTTCGGCAGCCGTGAATTATCTGCTGAGTTTTACTTCGGAACAATCTTCGGCGAACATGATACAGGCGCAGCGCGATTATTTTGGGGCGCACACTTACGAGCGTACCGATAAACCCCGGGGAGAGTTCTTTCATTCCCAATGGAACTCTGAAAGCTAATGGATTTCGGGTTACTGGCTGCCGTCCTGCTGGGAATCGCTTTATTGCTGTTCCTTATCCTAAGGCTAAAGATCCAGGCCTTCCTCTCTTTATTGATCGTTTGTATAGCTGTGGGCGTAATGGCAGGGATGCCTGCAACAGAGATCCTGGAAACCATGAAGGAGGGAATGGGCAGTACTCTTGGATTTGTTGCGACGGTAGTTGGTCTGGGGGCTTTATTTGGCGGAATTCTCGAGCAGTCGGGTGGAGCTGAAGGTCTGGCCGCTTATCTGCTGAAAAAGACCGGCGAAAAAAGGGCGCCCTGGGCGATGATGATCACAGGCTTTGTAGTAGCAATTCCGGTGTTTTTTGATGTCGCCTTCATCATTCTGGTGCCGGTCGCGTTTGCATTAAGCGAGCGTACCGGAAAATCTCTGCTTTTATACGCGATTCCTCTATTGGCAGGTTTGGCTATAACCCATGCTTTTATTCCACCTACACCCGGCCCTATAGCCGTAGCCGACATTCTTGGAGCCGATCTGGGCTGGGTGATACTCTTCGGTTTTATCGCGGGTTTGCCGGCGGCGATCATCGGCGGACCTCTCTTCGGAAGGTATATTTCAAAAAAGATCAATGCAAAACCGATACATTTTGATGAAGAGGAAGTTACCGGCAACAAAGCGAATCCATCAGCAGGTTTGATCTTTGCAATTATTCTGATCCCGATTTTCCTGATTATTCTGAATACGCTTATCACGAGTCCTTTTTTTCAGAATTATGAGATTCCGAAGGGACTTCTTTACGTGATCAATCTTGCAGGTCATCCTTTTTCTGCCCTGATTATTGCGAATCTCATCGCCTGGTATTTTCTCGGCATCAAGCGTGGTTTGCAGAAAGAATACTTGCTGAAGGTGGCAACAAAATCTTTTCAGGCGGCAGGAATCATAATTTTGCTGACAGGTGCAGGCGGAGCTTTCAAGCAGATCCTGATCAATACAGGAGCGGGAGAGATGATCGCCGGCGGTTTGAATAATTCCTTTTTCAATCCGCTGATATTCGGCTTTTTGGTGGCTGCTCTCGTGCGGATTTTGCAGGGTTCCTCTACCGTGGCAATGATAACTGCTGCGGGCATAACAGCTCCGGTTTTGAACAATGGGAACTATTCGGTTATTGAAATATCTGTGGTGGTGATCGCCATCGCCTCAGGGGCTTCGATCCTTTCTCATGTGAACGATAGCGGCTTCTGGCTGGTCGGGAAATATCTGAATCTAACAGAAAAAGAAACCTTCAGATCGTGGACGGTCATGACGAGCATCATCGCACTGGTGGGATTGGGTGTTTCTTTATTGCTTTGGACGGTTGTTTAGGAATTTATTCCGCAGCTGCTGAAGTTCTTTTCTCAAGAGTGAATTCCAGGGTATCGACAATATCTCCATATTTGTCGACCTTTATTTCAAAGGAACTTTGAGCCGGAGTGGCTTTCATTCCCAGTTTTTCAAGTTGTTCCTGGTCTATTTCAGCAGTATAATTACCGGGTTTTAATCCAAGATAGGTAAAATAACCATCGCCCTCGCTCAGGATGTGAGCCGCAAGTTTTCCGTGTTCATCAAATATATTGACAAGAATACGACCCTGGCCATGGGTTCCTTTTTCATCCTCCAGGTACACCATTCCGTCCACTTCGCCCATTACCTGTACAGGCACGAGAATTTCCTGGAATTCATTCGGGATGGTTTGCACTTTTATCTTCGTATTCGGGATTTTCCAGGCGATGTTGTCGAGGCTTACCGGATCAATTTCCAGCATCAGGTCGATATAAGGCTGTAATTCGGTGATCCTGAGAATTGTCCTGTCTTCGTTATAAGAAACTCTTCCCGCTCTGTTCTTAAGCTCCATCCCAGGAACTCCCGGCTCCATGGGATCTCTCTTTCCATTATAATTGAAATCGAGAAAAGGAATAACGCTGAGAGCCGCCTTAGACATTGCGGTACGATCGCTGGCCATTACATAACCTGTATTGTCATCCAGCATTAAACTTCCGCGGGCCGACTGCACGAAAGAATTGTTCTGGTTCCCGATGCGGGAAGTGAATGCCGTCTGGGCAAAATTGAAACTGTATCTAAGGCCAATCTCAAAAATGTTTGCATTCCGAAGAAAATTATTTTCATAGGCCACATTCAGGAAGCCTTTGCCAAATACAGGGCGCTCGAGTTCAAGAATAATATTGTTGAAACGGTTTCTGCTGAAGTCGTACTGCAATTGCGGAGACAGCAAAAATTTGTGGGGCAGCCTGTAAGTTTGGGACAGGGAAGTGTAGATCGTGGGCGCTTTCGCACGATCATTATAAAGTCCGTAGGTAGTAAGATTGGTGCTTATTCCCATGACTGCACCCGAAAGCAGGAGCTGAGCCGTGGTGAATTCGGTGGAAGGCATAATGATCTGGTTCACACTGAAGCGGCTGTACATGGAAAAATTCTTTCCGCGGATAGGAGTGGAGAGGCTAATCTTACGTTCTTCCAGGTAATTATAACGAATCGCCGTCTGATTAGGATCGTATTTAATGTAATTCAGGTCGACCTGAAGATTGCCAGGTGTACGATAGCTCAGGATACCTTCGGCTTTTACATCGTACATATATTCTCCAGAAAACAGCAGATTGGGCGCAAACCTGATAGAGGAATTTACAAAGGGCATCAGTTCGCCACTGGTCACTCCGGTGAGATATTCGGCACCACCACCAATGGTGATGGCGTTGCTAAGTCCGTAATTTAAGTTAACCCTCGAGAAACGGTCCAGGTCGTCATTTTCAACAATTCCGGCGCTCAGGGTATATTCGACTTCATTCTTCGGCACGAAATTGTAGGGAATATTGATAACCCGTTCTTCTATGCGTTCTTCTCCGTAAGGCCCATAAAATTTCAGTTTTACAGCGGTGCTTCCGTACATGAGAGGGACTTCGAAACTATAGAATCCCGAGGCATCGGCTTTGGTGAAATTTACCAGGACATTATTCACGTAAAGTTCTACCGTCCACCGGGGATCAGTGTAATCAGTCAGGGTATAGGTTCCAAAGGAACGACGGTTCTGAAAAGGACTGTTGCTTACCTGCACCCCGCTTACCGGTGCAAAAAGCGAGGAAGTTGCATGCGTAAAAATGCGGCCTGCTGTTACCTGTTTAAAAAGTTTGCTCTCATTGTTCACATACCGCCACTGGTAAAACTGGTTACGCGAATCAAAAGGAACCCGGGTAGAATAATTGAGCAGGAGATTGGTTTCTCCTCCCAGGAACATGGTTCCCAGACCAAGCGTAAAGCGGTTATCATTCTCGAGTTCGCTCTGTTGCGTGGTCACCACGCCCCAGTCGAGATTTCCGGCTTTAAAGAATGGGTATCGGCGGGTAATACTTGTATCGGCTTTTACCACACCTTTTACCTGGTCGAGATTTTTCCTGAGTTTCTCCAGGCGCATGGACTTGATAATGGGCAGTTCCTTTTCGGTATTTAATTCTACGGAAAGGCTGCGGAAGGAAAATTTGGTGTCCAGGCCAAAGATCTTTCCGAAGAGATCAGATTTGAGATACAACGCAGTGGAAGTCTTGATATAATCTGATTCCTTCAGCTGAAATTGGTCATTTTTATAGCTGATCTTTTTTTCAGCAATATTGATGTTATAGGTGGAATCGGGATGGATGATGAATCCTGAAATTCCATTTTCGGTGACTTCATTTTTGATTTTCAAACGATCAAACAACTCGGCCACGGGAAGATACGCGTCCTGCCCCTTGATGGCGACCGGAATTTCCAGCACGCCAAGATTCGGGATTTTCATTTCCACGTTCAACTCATCGTAACCGGGATAGTTCTGCTGGGCATTTCCGCGGAAATTGACCAACAGGAAGAAAAGACATACCCACAGAAGTTTTCCGGAGAAATCAGTATGAAAAGCACGAGGGAAGTGGAGCATTAATCTGAACTTTCTACTGATTGATAAAAGTTAAGGTGAAGTTGCCGTAATATTTTCCCACCAGAATCCCGGAATTATCTGCGGGAATACGCAGAGTGCCACCCACATAGACTTCGTTGGGATCATCTGCTGAAGGAGCCGTGGTAATAAAATTGCGACCGGTACTAAATTTATTTACTGTGAGATAAATCTTCCCGCCACTGGAATTTGTAAGGGGGATTTCACCAGGATCCTGAATTTGAATAATCGTGCCGGGATTGGCATATACATCAAAAAGCGCCGAACTCACTGTCCCCAGGCTAAGCTCAAAAATATTGCTGTCGGAAGTACGTACTCCGTCGGCATCAACCGTGACGTTGCCGCCAGCAGTTCCGGCTATGAACGAGCCAAAATCAAGGTTCCGCGAGGTTCTCACTTCCACCTGGATTGGAACAGGAGGATTTTCCTGTGCGCTCACTTTTCCGAAGGAAAACATGAGCAGGATGGCCAAAGACAAATAGGAGAGCCGGGATTTTTGCATTGTTTTCGTTATTTTTTGATCACTTTTTTGGTAAACCTTTCCGTGCCCAGATCAAGATTGATGATATACACGCCGGAACTCTTAATGCCGTGAAGCATTACTTCGTCTTTACCGCTTCCTTTGGTACGGTCGAGAATCTGGCCGGTAATAGTACTGGCCGTGATGGTTCCCTGTTGCCCATCTTTGAGGTTCAGCCTTACAATCACTGCTGAATTTTGAACCTCCACGCTGAAAGGTTCATCAAAGGCAATGGCGGGATCTTTCATATTTTCTTCTGAAAACATCAGCTCAAAGCGCGAATTCCACGTCCCTTTTTGGACTTCAAAGCTGTAGCTGTCCTTTTTGCTGAGATTTTGCCCAAAATTCCGTTGGTGATCAATAAGGTACACATTGAAGTTGGATCCCAGATTCTGAAGGTCGGCCAATTTGATGGTCATTCTTCCAGACTGATCTGCTTTGATACCCAGCGGAATTTTATCATAACCCCCCGCGGCAGGCATGGGAACGGCGTTGATGGAGAGGTCTTTCTTATCGGAACTTATACTGTAAAGATTGGGTACTGTCACATCAGTATTCATCAATTTATGCGCGTCCATCGTTTTCTCAAATTTTTGGCTGGAGTAGGCAGAAAAGTAGATGACCATAGCGTCCTGCCGGTCTTTGGCTCCAAATCCGGCGGTTAGGCGCAGCAGAGGTTTGGGAGTTTCAGTTCTTTTTAGAAAAGGCTGATTAAAATCAATCGTTCTCACCAGATTGGTCATGCCCAGAGTTCCGGTCGTTTTCCCGTCGCTTACCTTTACAAAAAAGCCCTGCATGGATGGGATGATATTTGAGGATTTTCCGTCAGCACTGGAAATGCCATTTACGTAAGAGGTGTAAGTTCCGGTATATTGGTCGGTTGTGCCTGCTGTAAAGAAATAGATCCCGTCATCGATATTCGTTTTGGTCCAGCCTGTCGCCGCGTCCCAGTCGATGGGGGAAGGGTAGGGGTTTCCTACTAAATTGAAGCCTTTGGTATAAAGACCATTGTGATTTTGAAGGTTTTTGCTGATAGGACCATTGTTAACTTCTCCCGTAACTTCTACTGTAGCCGGGGCAAAAGTATTTCCGAAGTTCAAAGCGTAACCTTCAGCTACATTAACAGAATTGGAAGAGTTTGTATAGTTTTCCCAGCCGGTCGCGTCATTGCCGGAGGTATCTTCCCTATTCTCGTTGTATTCATAAAAATTCGGAAAAGAGGCGGTAAGGTCAATCCACGGTGAAAAATCTCCCACGGTGGAATTCGTAAAAGGTGTGCTGAAATATTTGTAGCCAAAGGCGGTATCCAGGTAGCGTTGCATATTTACCAGACCGATGACTTCTCCGTTTCCGGAGCCATCGATAAGAGCAGTTTGAGCCGCATCAGAAATGAGCGTGAGCTGATCGCCGGTATCAAAATTCCCTTGAGCGGCTTTCAGAATTCCGGTGATCTCAAGAGTTCCTTCGGAAGTAGCACCGGCAGAATTGTTAATAGTCAAATCTTCGAGCTGGTTATTCAGGAAAATTCCGGAGGGGATAACCTGGGCAGCTGTTCCTGCCAGGACAATTTCACCGGCAAGAGCATTCAGGTTGGCATTTGCTGAAATAGTTCCTGCGATCTTCAAGGAGTTTCCTGTAACTTCCACACTGGCGCCATCCTCTATAGTAAGATCTTTTGCCTCTCCTGCAACTCCCGAACTTAGAACAGGGTAATTTGTCAAGCCCGCAGGAATGATCACATTAGTGTTCAAAGTAGGAAGGATTCCGCAACCCCAGTTTGCAGTATCATTCCAGTTGGAATTCGCTGTGCCCGTCCATTCACCCTCTTTTGAGACCTGGATTTGCAGACTGTTGGTTTCGGTGTTACCACATCCAAGAGTTACTGCTACAGTGAGATTTTTTGTTCCCGAAGCATTATCGGGTTGAACCGTAATTGAATGGGTATCCTGTCCACTGACAACAGTCCAACCAGCAGGAAGAATCCAGCTATATTGGCCGTACTCTATGGCCGGAATACTGTAAGTTTGGGTATTAGAAACCGGGAGGCATATTTTTGTAGAACCGTCTATTGCCCCTACAGTAAAATTTTGAGGGAGAACGGTTAAGCTGGCAGGATTGGAAATTACTATGTTACAGCTACCGGTATAGCCAGCTCCCGCTCGGAGCACCACCCGATATTCATCTCCATCCATTGCGGCTGATACTACCGGAATTGTATATGAAAAAGAATTTGTTCCCACAGCGGTCCAGCTACCACCAGCTAATCTTTTTTCCCATTTGTAATCCACATTGGCAATGGCTTTGGTACTAAAGGTAACGTTAGTGTTTTCACAAGCCCTTTGATTCTCGAGCTGTCCTATATTGAAACAATCCATTTCCTGCTGTATTTCCGGAGGAAAAGTCTCAATATTATTTTCAAGGTCCTCATCATTTCCATAGTCGCAATCTTCCACCTGTTCATTGGTAGTTTCGCCATCATAACTTCCGCCACAACCATCAAAATTCACCCAATCTGAATCAACATCCCCAAAAATATAGATGTGCCCGTCATCAACGTTCAGTGAGCCTTGTTTATCGCTGGCAGCTCCTTTTTTGGTGAAACTGCCTTGAATAATCAGGTAACTGGAGACTGAAATATCAACTTTATTAGAGGCGTAAAAATCTCCATAAATATTTACGAACGCATTTCCAGCCATGAGAAATTCTGAGCCGTTGTTATCCATGTCTATATTTCCGTAGACAATAAGTGTTCCTCCTACAGTAAGTTTGGCGTTTTTTGCAATGTTAAGATTATTGATTATTACAGTACTACCGGCATTTATAGTTACGTTGTTGCTGATAGTGACGTCGTTTGCCGGACCCGGGCTTCCCGCAGGACTCCAGGTTATCGCATTCCATTCACCGTCTGCCCCGGAATTATAGCTGGTCTGGGAAAAGCTGCTGAAGGACAGTAGCAGTCCTGCCAGCAGAATGAGTACCGAAACACCAAATTTGTTAGTGGGGGTGGGGGGCATGGAGAATTCTTAGTTGAGCTTTAATTCCAGGTTATCTAATACCACATCGCCAGCAGAATAGCTGATCTCCAATTTTCCCTGAGTGAGATCAACTTCTCCGGCATTTCTCAGGTCCATCGAAAAATTTCTTTTGGAATTTGGAGTATAGACGGAAATTCCTTTTACCAGGCCTACTTCAGTGGTGGTGCCATCAGGAGCTTTATGTTTAACAGAAAGGTTCCCGTATACCGACATATTACCGCTGCGGTTAATGACCAGAGACAGATTCGGCACTTCACTTTCAGTATTCAATTGCACATCGCTAAGGCTAACTTCAGTCGTAGATTTTCCTTCGCGAATAATGATCGGAATACTAATCCCAAATACCGTTTTATATTTATGGAAATACCTTCGGAATCCTGTGTTTCTTCTTCCCCGAGAGCCTTTTGTTCTTCCACAGCGCGAAAATACATATGAGAGCGATACTCTCCCTGCTCCAGGTTTCCGGTGCGGGTGAGCTGTACTCTTATGGTTTGGGCTTCACGCGGTGCCAGGGTAACTCTCCGGGGAAAATAACGAAGAAAGTCGGTCGCAAAACGCTGACCTTCTTTAGGTTCTTCCACCTGTTCAAAATTCCCGTCTTCGGTCATCACATAATTGACAAAGGAGATAGCATAAACCGCAGTATCAGAACCTGTATTGGCAAGATTAATTTCCTGGGAACGCTGGGAACCGTCAAAAACGAGTCGCTTCGGCATGATCATAAGATCCCCCTGCGCAAAGCCGGAAGTTCCGGAAATAATAGCAAATAAAATAAAAAGGAGGGGCTTAAGTAGTTTTTTCATCATATCCGGGGCAGGATTTTTTGGTTAACTGGTTTCAAATGTAATCATTAAGATCCAACCTGTTAAAGAAAACATAAACTTAATTGTAGGAAACGGTGACGTTGAAGCCGGAGGAGTTGGTGTAATATCCTGCCAGCTGATTCGCCTGCAGATTAAGGGTCGCACCGATCTTCAATAAATCTGAAGTATCGCCGGGTTGCGGCTCTACCGTGAAATTATCGATAATAAGCGTTTGATTTGGATTCTCCTGATTGTAAAGGATAAAGGATTCAGGAAGACTTATGGCATACTTGTTATTGCCATGGGTCACCACTGCTTCTGCAGGAGTTACATTCCCGGGCATAGTGCTGGAAACTTGAACCCCGTAGGCAACCCTCGTACCATCGGGAGCCAGGATGACGCGTCCCGAAGTATAGGCACTTATCACATTTCCGAAATCCAGATCTAAGGTCTTGTCAATCTTTATGGGATCTATTATCGTTGCACGGCTGTCAACCGTTGCTGAAGCAGAGGCCTGCCCAAAAACCGTACTGGAAAAAAATAATGATAACAGAAAGGAGAACTATTTTATCCATTAGGTTTGATGGGTTGTTTAAAATTATAAGGAGTTGGAACTAAAAAACGCCGCCACGTGAAGGGGCGGCGTTTTAATATCTGTTATTTGAATTTTTCTATTCGTAAGTCACAGTGACTTTAACCTTTCCAGTATAGGTACCAGCAGCTTGGCAGTCATTAGTGCACACTAATTTTTCCACCTACAGTGAAGGTATTTGCTTCATTCCCTGTACTCGCTAGTCTATCCAACTGTGGGTTAAATCACTTAAGGTAATAGAATTTCCTCCTGAAGAAATCTCCGGGTTAGTTACTATTCCTAGTTATATTCCGCTAAGTAAGTAGAGCCATCTCTTGTCACTGTAAAGGTAGGAACAGCAAAAGTAGTGATAACCTGTGATTTCCATATCAGTTTGAGAAAAGGTTCTACTACTACCTGCTTTGATCTCTAATTACTGTAACATCGTTCAGCAGATCTTAGCAAATGTTCCAAAATTTAAAACTCCCTGCTTAGAGATATAGTAATTGGATTGTACAATTACTGCATTAACGGTAGCTGTTCCATCAGCCGAATTTTGCGCAAAAGCAGTTCCTGAAATAAGTGCCAAAAGAATAAAAGTAATTTTTTTCATTTTAAAGTAGGTTTTTGAGGTTGTTCATTTTTGTTGGTGCAAATATGCACGTGCACAACCTCCTGCTTCAAAATTTTTTCGACCACGGCTTTAGAAATTCGTTGAAGTGCACAAAACCACTTAAAATTAACAGTTTTGAAAGGCTAAAAAGGATGAATTTCGGGCTTTTTTGGCAAAGAATGAGGGATTTCCCTTATTGGTTTGGAAGGAAATTCTACGTAAAAGGGTATAGAAAGCTAAAGATTCTGGTACTATCAGTTATAATTGACGGTTACTTCCATAGGATGGGAGCTCCTGTAGACTCCAGGAGTTTGGCCGGAATCAATTTCAAGGCTGGCGCCCAGGTGAATGGTTTGCGTTCCCTCTGCCAGTCTCCCGTTCTGGAAGTCACTGGTGAAGTCTTTAAGAATAATGTTCTTATTACCATTGGTGAGGATCTGCCTGTCGGCAGGTAGGCTGATGTCATAGGTGTAACCCGGTTGTCCTTTTACTTCAAAGGTGGCGGCCGATGCCCCTGTGGCTGCATCCAGTTTTACGCCGCCGGTTGCTATTCTGGTATTATCTGGTTTTAAAATTACCCCGCCACCCTGCTTTGCGTCGATACTGGCGAAATTCATGTTGGAGGTGGTGGTGATCTGTATAGGTTCTATTATAGTGACAGAGGCCGTAAAATTTGCCGTTGCCTGGGAATAGGCATCGGTAAAACCGAAAATACTCAGTAGAAGGGATATGTATAGGAGACGAAACATTCTTTCTTAAAAATCTTTGAATAAAAGTAGGAAAATTATTTCACCGAATCGGACGAAAGGACAAAATAATCGATGAAATACATAGTATTCCTTTGTTTATTTAATTCAGAAAATACGGGTCATGTCGTACTTGTCTGATAGTCCTTAAGTTACATATAAAACAAGAGGAAAACAAAAAAACGTGTTTTTCTATTTCCAAATAAAATTCCTAAAAGAATAGGGAATAGTAGGCAATAGCATTTTTAAATAGAATTTTATTCAGGTAAAAGGAAGATTTGAAGAATTTTTCTAACTTTCCATAAAACTACTACTCATGAAAAATAGTTACTCTACCAACCTGAACCTGGCGGCAGTTGATGCAGGCCTGCTGATTTTCCGCATATGTATTTCAGCGCTCATGTTCACACATGGCATTCCGAAGTTACTGCGCTTTTTTGGCGTAGAACCTATCGTTTTTGCCGACCCAGTGGGAATTGGACAGATCACCAGTTTCACCTTTGCGGTTTTCGCTGAATTTATTTGTTCGGTGCTCATCTTTATTGGCCTCGGTACCAGGCTGGCTACTATTCCACTGATGATCGTAATGTCGGTCGCCGCATTTGTGGTGCATGTGCCCGATGGTTTTGGAAGACAGGAACTGCCATTTCTCTACCTGGCCGGATATCTCCTGCTAACCTTTACCGGAAGCGGGAAATATTCCCTGGACCATTATTTCCTGATGAGAAAGAAAGAGCCGAAGGCATAAAAAAAGGCTGTCTCAAAAGTGGCTTTTTCGTCAAGCTGAACTTGTTTCAGCTTCTGACGTTTCTTCTACTTTTGGAACAACCTTATTCTTCTGAGATTTATTTATCAGATTTTCTTATCCGATTTTGGATGATCTTTATCTTTCTGCCGATCCGGACGTTCTCCCCGCTGGTTGAATTGCCGGTTCTGCACATCGGGGATCTGCGATTCATCGGTGGGTTCGCTGTTATTGCTGCCCGGGATATCCAGGTTATCGGCAGTAAAATCTACCGGCTCGTCCCGGTCCAGGGCTTTGTCCTGTCCTTTATTCATGCTTCGGCCTTTCTCATTGAGTGCCTGCTTGTCTTCCTTAGTCACCTCGGGATTGTAAGGCAGATCTTCAGGTTTTTTCTTTTTACTTTCTTCTTCAGGCCTGTTTACTTCCTTTTTCATGCTTCTGGTTTTTTGTGTTCCCTTAAATTTAATCAATAGATTTCGCCCCACCATTCTACATGGGTTAAACTCTCGTTAAAGCCGGAATCGACGCGGGAACTTTTCAGAAGTTAAAATAAAAAAGGGAAAGCCGAACGACTTTCCCTTTTCTTCTGATTTGGTTGTTTTCTCTATTGTTTCAGAGAAACTTCGTTATCCACGTCTTTGTCGACGTTGTTATTAGATTGATCTGCAACATTTTGTTGAGAATCAAGAAGTGCAAAGAATTTATCAAGATTAGGAATAATCACGATTCTTGTTCTTCTGTTTTTCGCCATGTTTTCTTTGGAAGTATTTTCCACAAGCGGCTGGTAGCTACTTCTACCTGCAGCGATAAGTTTAGCAGGATCTACATCGTATTTGTCCTGAAGCAAACGCACAATTGAAGTTGCGCGACGCACACTTAGGTCCCAGTTATCTTTCAGGTAAGAATCTTTCACAACTTTTCTATCATCGGTGTGACCTTCTACCATTACTTCCATAGCTGGTTCAGAATTGATCACGTTGGCAAGTTTCTGAAGCAGTTTATTAGCTTTAGGGCTTACCCGTGCACTCCCGCTTCCGAATAGCAATTTATCTGAAACATTGATCATCACTACAGTTTTGTCAACATTGATATCAACATCATCTTCGTCTGCTCCCTCAGCGATAGATTTCTTCAGGTTGTGAGAAACCGCGAGGTTAATAGAATCTTCAAGAGTTTCGGCACCTTCCAGTTCTGAAGGATCCATCTCGGCGATGGTAGCTCTCATTTTCTCTTTCGTATTATTTGACATTACTGTAAGATCGTTCATTTCCATCTTTTGGTCGTTGGAATCTTTCAAAGAATTGATCTTAGCGTTATAATCGGCTACCCTTTCTTCAATTCGGGCATATTTTTCTTCTATAGCCTCTTTTTCTACTTGTGTTTTCTGAAGGTTGCTTTTGGTGTCGTTCAGTTGGTCTTCAAGTGCAACGTATTTCTTTTTCGACACACATGAAGTTAGCATAGTTGCCGATAATACCGTTAATGCTAATGTTTTTCTCATTTTCATAATATTTAGTTTTATGCTCTTTAAGAGTTTTGACATGCGAGCAATAGATTAAATACTATAATAATGCCATGACTCCTGCTTCCACTTCAGGGGAAGTGTGGATGGGTGAGGCTTTTAGAAAAATTCCTGAGAATATTCGATTGCCATAATTCCTTATTTAAGAAGGGATTAAACGGAAATTTCATATTTACAAAGACTCCTGAACTGCTCGAAAAAAATCTGAATATTTTAGGAATTCGACTTTCTTAGAAAACCTCAAAAGCTCCTAGAATGTGTGGAATTTCTCCTCAAAGTGTGGAATTGCACAGGAGTTTTTCTTCGGAAATCTCTTCTACGGAAGTCTTCTCCGTCTGAATTTCCATCTTTTTGATGACTTCAAGAACCTTCGGGTGCAGACTTAGCAAGATTTTATCATCTGAATTTAACAGAAGTTTATCAATTTTAACTAGAATATAAACAGGTGAAACTTCATATTACAAAACCTATGCGATAACTTTGAATTTGAACCTATATTGACCTTGAAGAATAACAAGCACAAGATTATAAAAGCTCTTAAGATCCTCGGAAAAATTATCGGGGGTATTTTAATTTTACTCATTCTTATCCTACTTTTTATCAGGAGCCCCTGGGGACAAGGGATCATAAAGGATAAGTTCATATCTTCCATCTCCAAAAAGACCAATACCGAATTAAACGTTGATAAACTCTTTATCAATTTCGCCGGAAACCTGCAGCTGGACGGCCTTTATGCTGAAGACAAAAAAGGGGACACCCTTATTTATTCTAAGAGTCTGGAGGCCGATATCGATCTTTGGCCGCTCATCCAGGGCACCGCTTTTTCTATAGACAATCTGGACTGGGAAGGCGTCACCGCTAATATTAGCCGGAAAGATTCGGTAGAAGGCTATAATTATCAATTTCTGATGGATGCCATTATTCCTTCAGACACTACAAGCACTCCCCAGGATACCACCTCAACAATGGCCTTCAATATTGGCAGTGTCGATCTTAAGGATATAAAACTTAACTACGACGATAAGGTAAGCGGGATTGACAGCAAAATTAATCTGGGGAAACTCTCGCTGGATATGAACAAATTCGACCTCGAAAAGATGGAATTTCGTGTTGATAACGCTGAGCTTTCCAATACGCGTTTTCATTATGTCCAGACAAAACCTTTTCCTGATACGCCGCCTAAGCAAGATACGCCCATGCCTTACTTAGTGGTAGATAAACTCGCTTTGAACGATGTTAAGGCATACTATGAATCTCAACCCGATGGCATATTGCTTGACAGTGATCTTCAGCATTTTGTAGCTGAAATGCCTATGGCCGATCTGCCGAATAACACCATTAAGCTGAACCAGGTTACCCTGGAGAATTCCGACATTTTAGTAAAAACTACGACGACTAAAACTGCTTCCCAAACTGCGGCAGCCAGTGATACCACGGCGACCAACCAACCTTTTCAATGGCCGGAATACACAGTAACGGTAGATAATATTGATCTTCAGCATAATAATATCAAATATTTGGCCGACAGTGCCGAGGTAAAAAAAGGGGAATTTAACCCTAATGCTTTAGCCTTTCAGGATCTTAACCTGCAGGCAAAGAATATTTATCTGAAGGACAAAACTGCCGGTGCCAATATCGCAAAAGGTCAACTTCACCGAAGGCTCGGGAATAGATCTCAACAAACTGGCCGTGCAGTTAAAGGCTGACGATCATTCGTTCAATATAAATAGTCTCGACCTTGCGGTTAATGGAAACAAGTTAAAAGGAGAACTTGCCGTTCAGTATGATTCTCTGGCGCAGTTCATCGAGCAGCCGGAGAAGGCAAGAATGGCGCTGGATCTTCCCGAGATAAAGTTGGATATCAGCGATATTTATCGTTTTCAGCCCTCTCTTCAGCAAAATCCGTATATGCAAAGTCTTGGAAAAAAGACTATCAACGGCAGCCTTACTGCTTCGGGACTCATGTCAAAAATAGATATTTCCCGGGCTAATTTTAACTGGGGAGCCACCACAAGACTCGCGGCGCAGGGAGTGGTGAAGAATGCTACGAATCCCGATGCACTGGCCTTCGATTTTCCCCAATTTCAGCTTAGTTCTACCAAATCTGATCTTGGGCAGTTCCTGGATGAAGCGCAACTGGGAATCGACCTTCCGCAGCGGGTGAAAATAACGGGGAATTTCAGCGGTACGCCTGAAGATATGAAGGCCGACGCCTATCTCAATACTTCGGAAGGGGATATTGATCTGAAAGGAAACTTTTCCAGCGGAAATCAGCTGGCATTCAATGCTGATGTTCAGGTAAAAGAATTGGCCGTTGGTAAATTGCTGAAAAACAAGAGCCTTGGAAAACTGAATCTCAGCCTTACCGCGAAAGGGCAGGGTGCCAATGTCAACAGCCTTGATGCCACGATGGAAGCCAATATTTCCAGTTTTCAGTATAACAAATATGAGATAAAAGATCTGAAGATCTCCGGAGACCTGGAAGATGGTGCCGGAAATATCACCTCCAGTTATAAAGACGACAATATAAATGCCAATCTTGACGCTTATGTTGAACTCGACTCGGTGAAACCGGCAATAAATGTTGACCTCAACCTTAAAGGAGCCAACCTGCAGGCGCTGGGAATTACCTCAAGGGATATCCGCATTGCTTTGGATCTCAACGCCGATTACAAGGGCAATGCTGATAGCTATGATGTGAACGCGAGCATACGCGATGGAGTAGCGGTGTATAATAACCAAAGCTATTTGCTGGGAGCCCTCGATGCTACTGCCTATGTAAGGCCAGATTCGACCTCAGTTGATGTCAATAACCGCATTCTGGACCTGGACCTTCAGTCTAACGCGAGCCCCGCAGATTTCAGTGCGGCCCTTCAGCGGCATTACAACAGTTACTTTAGTAATGATCCTAAAACTGATACGGTAAAGGATCCGGTAAATCTTCAGCTAAAGGCTACTATTGCTCAAACGCCCTATCCTTAACGAGGTATTCTTCAGCAACCTTGAAAAGATGGATACCGTACATCTGAATGTCGATTTCAACGAGAAAAAGCGGAGCCTGGTAGCCAACGTTAACGTTCCTTTTGTTCGCTACTACAGTAGTGAGGTTGACAGTCTTGGCATTGCTCTTAATTCGGATAAAAACAACATGAAGTTTAACTTCGGATTTAATTCCCTCAATACCGGTCCCTTGGCAATCAAGAAGACCACGGTGCAAGGTAATATCGCAAACCAGAAGATGGATGTGGACTTGCTTTCTACCTATAAAGATGAAAAAATACTTCACATTCAATCACAGATCGCGAAATCGGGAGACACAATAGACCTGCATATAGTTCCTTCAGATCTCATCCTGAACAGCAAAGAATGGACAATGCCTCAGGACAACCGTCTGCTCATAGCCCATAATCTTCGCGACTTTCAGAATTTCAGAATGACACGGAATGATCAGAATATGGAGATCACCAACAATAAACCTGCCGCTCCAAAAAAGAATATCGCCATTTCCTTTAATGGGTTTGATCTGGCGGGATTCCTGAGCTTCCTTAATCCTGAAGAAAAACTGGCAACCGGGAACCTGAATGGAAATCTGATCATTGAAGACCCCTTTGGAGAAACCGGGTTATTGGCCGATTTGCAGATCCATCAATTCAACATGATGGAAGTTGATCTGGGAACCCTTAGTCTCAATGGCAAATCTCTGGGAAATCAAACCTATAAGTTCGACATGGGGGTGAAGGGAGGTCAGGTAGATCTTGACCTAACCGGAAATTACAAAGCGCAGCAACCAGCAGCAGCCCTTGATCTCAACCTGGACCTGAACAATGTAGAAATGACAGCTATGGAAGGATTTACCCAGGGAGCGATAAAAGCCGGAAGTGGTAGTTTTTCAGGGAATATCAAACTTAGTGGAACAACCGCCAAGCCAGAATATGACGGCAGTCTTCATTTTGACGATGCCGGTTTCACTATTGCGACGCTTAGCGCCGGATTCCTGTTGCCCAATGAAAACCTGAAACTTGACAATAAAGGCTTGTATTTCGACAATTTCACGATCCAGGATGACCATGAGAACGATCTGGTTATAGATGGGTCTGTTTACACCGAAAGCCTTCTGAACCCTTCGTTTGATCTTCAGGTTAATGCCAGCAATTTTGAGGTGCTTAATTCCACCAAGGAGGAAAATGACCTTTACTACGGGAAGGCAAGCGTAGATGTTGATGCCACTCTAACGGGAGATCTCAATTTGCCCAAGCTTGACGCGAAGCTGGAAGTTGGTTCTAACACCAATGTTACCTACGTGGTGCCCAAATCTGATGTGGCCATGCAGAAAAGAGAAGGTATCGTGATGTTCGTCAACAAAGAAAATCCTGATGCGATCCTTACCCAAACCGAAGAGAAACCTGAAACTTTTACCGGCTATGATATTAATGCCCTGATTTCTCTGGATAAAGATGCGAGCTTCACGCTCGTAATAGATCCCGAGACGGGGGATAATTTCCAGGTCGCGGGCCAGGGTGATCTTAGGCTGAATGTATATCCGAACGGAAGAACGACCCTTACCGGCCGCTATACCATGAGTGGAGGCCACTACGAAATGAGCTTGTACGGCCTTGTGAAGCGCCGCTTTGAAATAGCCGACGGAAGTACGGTGACCTGGATGGGAGATCCTTTTAACGCCAGCCTCGATGTACGGGCGATCTACAAAGTAGAAACCTCGGCATACTCATTAATGGCACCAAAAATTTCAGGATCCGATTCTCAGTTGGCCAACCAGTATCGAAGAGATTTGCCGTTCTGGGTATATCTTAATATCGATGGGGAGCTTATGAAGCCAAAGATCTCTTTCGGATTAGATATGCCGAAAGATGAACAGGGCTATGCCGGAGGGCAGGTTTACGGTAGGATTCAGCAGCTCGATCAACAGGAAAATGAACTTAATAAACAGGTTTTTTCGCTGCTTGTATTGAACCGTTTTTATCCAGAAGCCGGCAGCAGTGGCAGCCAGGGAGGAACCATGGCTATTGCCCGTGACAACCTGAACGAGGCTCTTTCAGACCAGTTGAATATGTTCTCAGACCGCCTGCTCGGCGATACTGGCGTGAAGCTGAACTTTGGCGTGGACAGTTTTACCGATTACCAGGGGGAAAGTGCGCAGCAGCGAACACAGGTAGATATTACAGCTCAGAAAAAACTATTTAATGACCGTCTTATTATGAGCGTGGGTAGCCAGGTAGATGTGCAGGGCAGCAACAGGAATCCCGACCAACAAACGCCGGTAATAGGAAATGTGAGCCTGGAATATCTGCTTACAAAAGACGGAAGATTTCGCCTGAAAGGTTTCCGAAGAAACGAATTTGAGAATGTGATAGACGGTCAATTGATCGTAAGCGGGATCTCCCTGATCTTCACTAAAGAATTCAATGAATTTCGAAATCTCTGGAAGAGCATCCTGAACAATCAATCGAAAAAAAATTCTGAAGAATCAAAATAGCATATGGGGAAAGATCTAAAGAGTACTCTGATAATTGTTTGCAGCTTATTAGTCCTGCAATCCTGCAGTGTGAAAAAATTCATTCCGGAAGGCGAGCTATTGTATACCGGAGCTGATCTCAATGTTGAAGAGGAACAGGATACGGTGGTACAACCGATTGATGAAGTAACCTCTGAACTTCAGAGCGTGATCACTCCTGAGCCTAACGGGAAGTTCCTGGGAATGCGGCCGGCACTTTATTTTCATTACAAGGCGCAAAAGAAGAATCCCGGCTTCATCAATAAATTCCTTAACAAGAAAATAGGGGAGGAACCGGTTTACCTTTCGGATGTCGAAACTACACAAACCGAGGAATTGTTGAAAAACCGTGTAGAAAATCGCGGTTTCTTTTATAGCCGTGTTTCTTCAGAAGTTACCAAAAATGAGGATAAAAAAACCGGCTCGGTAGCTTACACGGTAAAGCTTCCGAAGCCTTACCGCTTAAAAACATATCAACTTGACAGCGATTCATTGCTCGTTTATCAGGAAATTCAGAAAATGCTGCCCGACAGTCCTATCGAGAAAGGGATGCGCTTCGATCTTCCTTCACTCAAGCTGGAAAGACAGCGAATAGACAATAAACTGAAGCAGAAAGGCTACTACAACTTCAACCCGGAATTCCTCCTTTTTGAGGCAGATACCAATCAATACAACAATAAGAAATTTGACCTCTATCTGCGGTTGAAACAGGATGTTCCGGAAAAATCAATTATTCCTTATAAGATCAAAAAGGTAAATATTTATCCGAATTACCGGTTAGAGCAGGACTCTACCCGAAAGGATACCGTACGTTATGATGATAAGAATTTCATCAGGAAAAAGGGGGAACTTTTCTTCAAACCGAAGCGGCTGGCAACCTATGTACTCATCAATGAAGGCGATTTCTTTGATCCTTCAGCCTCGAGAAATACCAGCAGGAGACTTACTTCTATAGGTACTTACAAATTTGTGAATATACGATATGATGAAATAGATACCCTCGCTACTGACAGCTTGGGTGTGCTGGAGGCGAACATCTTTCTTTCTCCTTTGAAAAAGCGTGCGATCAGGACCGAATTGCAGGCCGTTACCAAATCAAATGATTTTGCCGGGCCCAACCTCGCTGTTACCTATACAGACCGGAATCTTTTTCATGGGGGGGAGATCCTGCATGTAACGGGCAAATTTGGATATGAAGTGCAGGTGGGCGGCCCCAACAACAAAGGCTTGAACAGCATTCAGCTTGGGCTGCAAACCGACTTAATTTTTCCCCGCCTTCTGTTCCCGATTTCCTTTGAAGGGAAAGACTGGTTCAAATATTCTGTCCCGAAGACCAAAACCAGCCTCGAAGGAAATTACCTGAAAAGAAGTCAGTTGTTTAGCCTGAGTTCCCTCTCGGCCAGGTTCGGCTATTTGTGGGATGCCAATAAATATGTGACCCATGAGTTATATCCCATATCTCTGAATTATGTGAAATTGGGCAATACGACCCAGGCTTTTCAAAAAATCCTTGGAGATAATCCTTATTTGCAGAGCAGCTTCAATCAAAAGTTTATTGCCGGCCTTAACTATACCTTTACCTATAATGGCTTGCTGGACACGAACCAAACCAATGCTTTTTTCATTATTTCCAGTCTTGACATTGCAGGAAATCTCATCGATTTGATCAGCGGGCATGGCAATACTTATCCGCAAACCTTCCTGGGGCTTCGATATGCACAATACGCCAAAGCCGATGTGGATTTTCGCTATCACCTCCGTTTAGGTTCAGATCAGGTGATTGCTTCACGACTTTTCGCCGGCTACGGTATTCCCTACGGAAATTCTGATGTGTTGCCCTTTACCAAGCAGTATTTCTCTGGTGGTCCTTACAGTGTAAGAGCTTTCAATACCCGTTCGCTCGGTCCCGGCACCTACACTCCAGATGACCCGAACGCCGCATATTTCGACCAATCAGGGAACATCAGGCTCGAGGCCAACCTGGAATATCGATTTCCGATCTTTTCTTATCTGAAAGGAGCCGTTTTTGGCGATGCCGGAAACGTATGGAACAGTAAAGAAAATGCAAGTGACCTGCAAGGTGGAAAATTCAGTTCAAACTTTATCAATGAGCTGGGAATTGGAGGCGGAGTAGGGCTGCGGGTAGATATCCAGAGCTTTGTGATCAGGTTCGATCTGGCGGCACCTTTCCATGACCCCGCACTTCCGCAGGGCCAACGCTGGAATTTCGACTGGCAAAATCCGGTGCTGAATTTTGCCATTGGTTATCCTTTCTAATATTTTCTTCGGAACCTAGAGCCGGAAATTAATGTTGCAGCTTTGAGCCGTAGCAAAGGTCGCCGGCATCGCCGAGACCAGGTACAATATAGCCTTTGGAATTCAACTCCTTATCGATCGTCGCGATCCAGAGATGGGTATCTTCAGGAAATTCTTCAGAAACGAGGTCTATTCCCTGCTGTGCCCCGATTACCGAAACCATGTGGATCTTCTTAGGTTTTCCCATGCTTTCCAAAGCCTGAAGCACATTCACAAAAGAACGGCCGGTGGCCAGCATAGGATCGGCCAGGATCAGCGTTTTATCTTCGAGGGAAGGAGAAGCCAGGTATTCCACGATAATCTTAAATTTTTCATCATTATTCGGATGATGGCGATACGCTGAAATAAAAGAATTTTCAGCATTGTCAAAATAATTCAACAATCCGTTATGCAGCGGCAACCCTGCCCGAAGAATGGAACACAGCACAATTTCCTCTTTGGGCAAATCCAAAGCTGTTTTCCCAAGCGGAGTCGTAATTTCGGTTTTCTCATAATGCAGATACTTGCTCAATTCATAGCCCAGGATCTCCCCAACGCGCTCGATATTTTTCCGGAAGCGCATCCGGTCGGTTTGAATTGATTCATCCCGGAGTTCTGCAATAAATCTGTTAGCGATTGAATTTTCCTGTAAAAGATGGTGTACATGCATAATTTTATGGTTGTGCTGCAGAGAATTTGTTTCAATTTTTTCTGCTAAATCTTTATAATCTTTTGAGGAAATAAAGATACTCAATGTAAGGCTGGCCATCAAAACTTAATAATACGTGAAAATTCTGTTTAGAAATGTCAGATATTTCATGTATGTTTATGGGGATAACTGCTTCAGGCCCCGGAAGATATCAACTAACCAAAACCAAGGAGAATGAACGCTACAGAAGATCTTTTGCGCAAGATTAACGAAGCCTTTGTGCGCAATGACCGGGAATTTATTCTGAAAAATGTCACCGACGATATTGTATGGAACGTGGTAGGCTATCAGGATATCATCAGGGGAAAAGAAGAATTTGAACGCGTGCTGAAAGAAATGGACGGCCCCCGCCAAATGGATCTTGAGATCTTTAATATTGTGGTGCAGAAGGGAGCTGCGGCTGTTGACGGGGTTATTCTGGTGAAAAATGAATTAAAGAAAGACAAAAAATACGCCTTCTGTGATATTTACAGGCTCAAGGGTGAGAAAAATCCTAAAATCAGTGAAATGATCAGCTATGTTATAAATATCAGCAAACAGAGAAAATAAGCACGAAGTATTATGAGCAGATACGGAAAAATAAAGGAAACGGGGAGTATTAGTTTTGAAAGATTATTACCGGGAAAGCCGCAGGAAATCTGGCAATATCTCACCAGAAGCGAAAAGCGGGGTGAATGGCTTGCTTCGGGAGAAATGGAATTGAAAAAAGGAGGAAAGGCTAAACTGCATTTCAGGCATGATCAGCTTGTCGAAGTTGATGAACCTGTTCCGGAGAAATTCCGTGAATTTGAAAAAGGTCAAACGATGGAAACCGAGATCCTTGAGATCAAGGTGCCCGAGCTGCTAAGTTTTACCTGGGAAGGAGGCTCACGGGTGACTTTTAATCTGCAAAGAAAAGAAGACAACGTGCTGTTATTGCTCGAACACGACGGGATAGCAGGCTCTATAGATAACTTTGTAAGCATCGCTGCAGGCTGGCATACCCACCTGGAAATCCTCGAAGATAAATTGTTTGGAGAAGTCCCTCCCGGGTTCTGGAGCCTTTACAGCAAATATGAAGCGGAATATAAGGAGCGCCTTCAATAGATTTTTTCCCTCAAATTCTGATTTCTCTGAATTTGGCCATATTTTTGATTCATCTAAGCCAATTAAAAGCCGGTTAAATTTTTCAGGAGTATGAAATCAATTTTCTTTTTACTGATTTTGGGTCTTTTTTCTTCAGGACTTTATGCCCAGATAGAAATTCCCCGCACTACCGATACCGGTGGCCTCCTCAAGGCTGACCCCAAAGAAGAGAACACCACCAGTTTACCTGCCCTTGATGTAAAAGAGGAGAAAAAGGAGGAGACTCCTCTGGTGGAGGAAGATAAGCCCAAACAACTCGATTTTCGGGAAACCAATGACGATCTTCTTACCGCCGGCAGCATCATCGAAAGGAAATGGAAAAAAGACAACCAGGCGCGGGCAGAGTACAGAAATGACCAATACCTGGGAGAATTCAATACCGACGGCCGTTTTCTTGAAATTTACTGCCGCGATCACGAGTATGTTGATGGAGATAAGGTCAGGGTTAGTGTAAATGGGCAGATTGTTCAGCCCAGTATTACCCTTGGGTCAGCTTACAGGCCTATCCTCGTGAGCCTGAAAAAGGGACGCAACGATATCGAATTTGAGGCGCTCAACCAGGGTTCTTCCGGTCCCAATACCGCTGAACTCAAAGTTCTTGGCGAAGACGGGCAGGTGATCACTGCCAACCGCTGGAACCTGCTTACAGGGGCGAAAGCCAAGGTGGTAGTAGTAAAACAATAATTTCTCCGGCTCTTTCTAAAAAAGAAAATCCTGAAGTTTCCCCCAGGATTCTCACGCGATGCTAAAAAAAGGAATCAATGATCTGCCAGGTCCTCCAATGTGGTGACCCTTGACAGAGTTGCTTTTATTTCATTTTTCTGATGCTTAAGAAGGGCTTCAACATCAGCCGGATAAGTATTGTGCTTTAATTTCTCTTCATAATCCCGAAGGCTGGCTTTTTCACCTCTTATACATTCCTCCAGAACCGATTCGTCATCTTTCTTGCTAAAATTGGTCTTCAGATCGATCCACACTCGGTGAAAACCACTTAAGGTGCTGCTTTTTTCTTTAGGATGTTCGTTCAGGATATGAAGTTGTTTGTCAATCTCGGTTGCGAAATGATTTCTTCGCACTGCCTGTTTCTGAAGAAATTTTTTGAGGTGCTTATTCGCGGCATCTTCCATGGCCTTTTTGTAGCCTTTCTCAGCATCGTAATTCTTCTCCAGTAAATCCTGCAAATGATGTACAAGCTTTCCGTGGCTCTCGTCTCTGGCTGCTTCTCTGGTAGTTCTCATAGCATTCTGAATTTAAGACCCTTAATCAATATAAATATAAGGCAAAGCAGGAGTAAAAAAACTGATTAATATCATTTTTCGGCTTCTGCGGAAGAAAGACAGAAGATCCGTAAAGAACTGAATCTGCGGCCAAAAATGTTAAATCAGCGTTAAATACCTTCATCAGCCTGGTTGCTTCTTTTCCGGAACAGCTTTTTCTGAAAAGGCTTTTGTAACTTTAGTTGAAAACCAATCAGAATCTGGAATATGGAGAAGGTGCTTATTGCTTTAGACTACAATCCTGTGTCAGAGCAGGTCGTAAAAGCGGGTTATAAACTCGCTAAAACAATGGGAGCAAGAGTATGCCTGCTTCACGTGGTCACCGATGTTAGTTACTACGGAATACAATACCCAACATTTATGGGCTATGAAGGCTACAATGAAATGACTACCGATCTTACCGTCGCTTCTGAAATGCGGAAGGTGGCCGAAGAGTTTCTCGCTACTGCGGCAGCTCACCTGGAAGATCCTTCAGTAGAAACACATCTGGCCGAGGGAGAAACCGCCAGAAGTATTCTTGCCTACTCTAAAGAATGGAAAGCCGATCTTGTAGTGATGGGAACTCACAGCCATTCGGTCCTTGAAAAATTGCTGATGGGGACGGTAGCCTCCAAGGTGTTGGAAAAAACGGAAATTCCGGTATTTATGGTTCCGGTGAAAAAAGACTAATACAATTTCTACATAGCATCTTTCGGCTTTGAACAAGCACGGGTTTTGCCATATTTCCTTAAATTATATGTTTATTGAACACAGCTGCACGCGAAATACAAATCGGCAAAAAAACATGGTAAGCCGCTCTGCTGAAGGACGCCAGGTGACATCTCCCACTAATATGTTGTGAAAAAGAGAAATTATTAAGAGGCTGTTTGAAAAAGTCTATTAAACGTCATCCTGAATTTATTTCAGGATCTTAACTAATTGAAAATCAAGATCAATTAGAAGCTGAAACAAGTTCAGCTTGACGAAAATAAGGACTTTTCAGACAGCCTCTTCTAAATGGAAATTCAGGCTTGGTAGAAATGCTCCCGATACCTTAACTTTGGAAAATAACCTAAGAGAATCATATGTTTAAAAAACTTTTAATTTCCGGCTGCTGTATTTTTGCGGCAGCCATCGGAACTTCCCAGGAACTTTACAAACCCCGGGATATCATGCAGGCTTACAAAAACAACACCCGTTCAGAAGACGGGAAACCAGGAAAAAATTACTGGCAAAATACTGCCAATTACAACATAAAAGTGAATCTCACGCCCCCTACCCGGACGGTTCGTGGCACCGAGGAGATCACCTACTTTAACAACAGTCCCGACACACTGAGATCGCTTAACTTTAAGCTATTTCTCAACAATCATAAACCGGGCGCTGCCCGTTTATATCCCGCGAGTCCCGATTATCTTACCTCGGGAACGCACATTGATAGTTTTGCGGTGAATGGGGAGAACAGGGAGTGGAAAGACCAAAACGATGGCACCAATAAAAGCATAAAGCTTAAGAAACCCTTGCTGCCAAAAGACAGCATTCACCTGGCCATCGACTGGCATTTTGATGTTTCCAAACAGAGCGGGAGGGAAGGAGCTATCGATTCAACCACTTTCTTCCTAGCCTATTTTTATCCGCGTATCGCAGTTTATGACGATTACAGCGGCTGGGATGAAATGACCTTCACCGGCGGGCAGGAATTCTACAGTGATTTCAATAATTATAAACTCGAGGTGAACGTTCCGAAGAACTTCCTGGTCTGGGCTACAGGGGAATTACAAAACCCGAAGGAGGTGTTGCAGGAAAAATATTCGCAGCTCCTGGAACAGTCTATGAAAACCGATTCGGTGATTCGCATTGTGACTCCTCAAGATCTCAGGGAAAACCAAATCACCAGACAGGATTCGGTGAACACCTGGAAATGGGAAGCCCGGGATATTCCCGATGTCACCTTTGCGGTGAGTAACCAGTACAACTGGGATGCCGGCAGCGTTGAGCTCAATGACGAAAATGGAAGAAAAAGAGTGAGCGTCCAGGCGGCTTATGATGACGCATCAGAAGATTTTCACCACATGGTAAAGTTCGGGAAACATGCCTTAAAATGGTTTGCTGAAAATTATCCGGGAATCGCGTATCCTTATCCCAAAACCACTATTGTTCGCGGATATGCCGATATGGAATACCCGATGATGGTGAATGACAATTCAGCCAAAAATCTGGATGAAGCGCGGTTCGTCGTGGAGCACGAGATTGCTCACACTTATTTTCCTTTTTACATGGGTACTAATGAAACCCGCTTCGGATTTATGGATGAAGGCTGGGCCACTGCCCTCGAACATCTTATAGGAATTGCTGACCTTGGAGAAGAGCAGGCAGTAAAGAATTTCCAGAATTTCAGGGTACGGTACTGGGCAGGAGATCCTTCTATGGAAGAAGACCTTCCCATTATCACTCCTTCGAATATTCTTAGCGGGCATGCCCTTGGCAATAATGAATACGGAAAAGCCGCGCTGGGCTACCTGGCGGTAAAGGATCTTTTAGGCGACGAAGGCTTTACCAAAGCGTTGCAGGGCTATATGAAGCGTTGGAACGGCAAGCATCCTATTCCGTGGGATTTCTTTTATTCTTTCAATGATATCTCCGGAAAGAATCTCAACTGGTTCTGGGATGCCTGGTATTTCAGCAATAATTATATTGATTATGCACTTGAAGATGTTGAAATTGGCCGGAAAGAAGCAGAGTTGAAAATAAAGAATATCGGCGGAATGCCGGCGCCTTTTGACATTGTAGTCACTACTGAAGATGGAAAGACCAAAACCATTCATAAAAGTCCGGAGCTTTGGAAAGACAATACTGAAAATGTGGAAGTAGAGATAGAAGATGTGAAGAATATTTCCAAGATCGAGATCAACGGCGGCATTTTTATGGATGCCGATCCTTCGAATAACAGCTGGAAAAAAGACTAATTTTATACTGAAAATCTACAATTAAAGGAGGCTTTTCATTTTAGGAAAGCCTCCTTTTTTATTTCTTTTTCTACGGAATAAAATTACTTCAATAGCCAAACCTCCAGATTCTTTTCTTCGGAAACTATTTCTGTATTTTCACCTGTTTCTGAAGCTTTTCCGGCGAGAACCTTTAGTTTCTTTTGTTGTTGTGGCAAAATTAGTTTGACTTTCCATTCCGCATCAGTTTGGGTAATTCTGAAATGTTTTCCTTCCGCGGTCTCTTCAAAAAAGACAGACAGCTTATTTTGCCCAATTTCGACATTCTCGAGAGAAGCTTTGTTCCAGGCTGAAGGCATCTGCGGTTTAACGATAACTTCTTTTTCAGAAGCCATGGGATCTATTCCGAAGAACTGCTGCACAATGGGGATCGCAAAGGCGTAGATATTCCAGGCCTGGGTCATCATTCCATAATCGGGAGAAACTTCGTACATGCTGCCAGGCAGCGCATAGCTGAAACTTCTGGTCATCCTGTTGAGAAGATCCAGGGCTTTATCGGGATGGCCGTAGTTGTTTTCGGCTATTGCCAACACTCCCGTAGGCAAGGTCATCACTGCGCCGGTATAAGAAAAAACCTTGCTGCCTTTAAAGCTGCCTTCATCCTTTCCGGCAGATTCATCACGGTCGATCCCGGTCACGAAAAGCCCGAAAGGATTTAGAAATTTTTCCGCTGTTCGAAGCGCTTTTTCGGCTTTTTCATTGTCTGCAATTTTCATTTCCATGGGCGTGTTCACCACCCAATTGTGATAAAGCACGAAAGCTTTTTCACCTTCCGAAGGCTGCTTCAGGATCTTTTCCCGGGTATTTTTAAGTTCAGAAACCGCCCAGGGCTTTTGTAAAGTATCAGCCCGTGTAATAGCACCTTCTATCAATCGCAGCGCCTGCTGTTCGGTTCCAATAAAATCGGCGTAAGAATTGAACTCTTCAGCCCAAAATTGGTCATTTATCTTTTGCTTCAGTTTTGCAGCTTTTTCAGCATAATCAGAAGCGAATTCATTTTCATTCAATTCCGAAGCGATCTTAGCCGCGTCCACAAAGGCTCTTTGGGTATAGGCCGCAACATCGATCATTTCGCTATCCAGCCCATGGATTTCCATCATTCCGAAGCCATCAGGAAAGAGATTATTGTTGATATCCTTTTCCTCCATAAGCCATTGCAGTCCCTTTTTGATGGTTGGGAAGTATTGCTCGAGAAAATTTTTGTCGCCGTTCCATTTATAGATCTCCCAGATTAGGGAAGCGAACTGCGGAGTTTCGTTGATATTTCCTTTATTGAAAACCGCACCGTTGGTGGACATTTCGTGTATGATCCTGCCATTGCCATTTACGGCTTCTGAAACGCTGTCCAGCAAACGTATCGTTTTATAAACAATTTCATCCTGCCCAACGCTCATATAGCCCTGCAGCGCATATTCGCTGTCTACGCCAAAGAACCAGGGATAATCGGGAATTCCGGCACCAATTCCGGTGCCAATTTCAGGAACGGTTCTCACCAGCCAGTCGGCGTTATATTTTAGCCACTCAAATGCCTGCTGAAGCTTTTTATCCGGAATAGTGAGTTTGCTTTTTTCGGCCAGTTTTTCATAACGCTGATTTTTCTTCCGAAGATATTGTTCAGCGTGTTCAGAAATATCTGAAAATGTTGCTGTAGCTTCTGCTTCAGAAATATAAGAACCTGCGATCACAAAACTGATGGTTTTACTCTCCCCGGGTGGGATTGAGAGCAGATAGGAGAGGGAAGCCCCGGTACCTTTTCCGGAGTAAGGGCTTTTACCTTTTGCATGTTTATGCACTTTAACACCCGGCGCTCCAAAGATTGTAAACCAGCTGTTCATCTTATCCTTAATCTTCCACGCCTGCAAAGCCTTATCAAAATATGCCGAATCCTGCCCGTCTTTCATATTCGTCCGTTCCCCGAGCCAGGTGGGCCGCAGGTCGGAATATCCGTTGAACTCAAGATCGAAATTCTGTAATTTTTCACCAGTATTTTTAAGCACATATTGAATAAAAATGCCCTGCTTTTCGTCGGGTACGAACTGCCATCTTTCCACCTCTAAATTTTTCTGCGGAAGCTTATAAACATGTTTATTGGCCATTGGAAAATTCACAAAGGCGGCGGCAGAATCCAGTAGTTTCTTCAGAATTTTCCCAGATCAGTTTTACCCGAAAGCCATCCATTAGCTTGATGGGATGATCCCAAATCCCGCCCATTTCTCCTTTTATGTGCCAGCCAAGTTCGGGAAAACTACCATCCTGAAATCCAACCATATATAGTCTGTTTCCGGCGGTAACAAAAGGGGAATGGAGGTAGGACGTTTTGCCTTTGATAGAAGGTGAGGCTTCAAGGAACTTCTCAAAAGGTATATTTTTCCCATTTTGGGCATTTATAGAGAACATTATTAAGCCGAGAAAAAGAGATATCGTAATCTTCATTCTGAAATTAGATTTAGCTTCCTCTAATTTATTCCTTTTTTATAAATTTTCTGTGGCTTAAAAACGAGTAGGTGAACTTTTCAATCGTTTTTGAACCTGGTTAAACGTTTTGAAAACTTTGCGGCAAGTGGGACGTTCAGGAAAACCTCTTGTCCCATAGCCAGAGCATACATCATGTGTAACGGGAACCGATAAAATGTATAGCCTGATAATTCTCACCTATAAATAGCGTAGTTTAGGTATGGAAGTTCTCTCCCCGAAAGAATTCTGCATTTCCTGATTTTCATCAGTTTTTCAGTGGTCTTTTTATAAAACTTATTCTTTATCTTTAAGAGGGCTAAACCCGTTGGCTTTCAAATAAGTACTCTGTAATAGAGTTCTCGCGTTTTGTCCTTGTTTCTACTAACCACTAAAAATTTTTTCAGATGAAAATTTATGATGATAAGCACATCAAAAACGTAGTCTTCGTAGGTGCACACAACAGCGGAAAGACAACCCTCGCCGAAACCATGCTCTTTGAGGCGGGGCTAATTAACCGGCGGGGCACGGTCGAGGGCAGGAATACTGTTTCCGATTACCATGAGATCGAACAGGAAAAGGGCAATTCCATCTTCGCCACTCCGCTCCACACCGAATGGCGGAACTATAAGATCAATATTATCGATACTCCAGGGCTGGATGACTTCATTGGAGAGATCATTTCTTCCATTCGTGTAGCCGATACTATTGTAACCGTTCTTAACGGGCAGTACGGCGTAGAAGTGGGAACCGAGATCATCTGGGACTATATTGACAAATATCGCAAACCGACCCTTTTTGTGATTAATCAAATAGACCATCCGGGGTTGAAGTTTGAAGAGAGTTTCAGGAGCATAAAGAGCCTGGTGGGGAATAATGCGGTAAAAATTCAGTATCCAATTATCATTGATGGCGCCCAGTGTATCATCGATGTTCTGAAAATGAAAATGTATAAATTTTCTGCGGAAGGAGGAAAACCACAAAAATGTGAAATCCCCGTGCAGGAACACGAACGGGCTGCTCAGCTGCATAATGAACTGGTCGAAAAGGCTGCAGAGAATGATGAGGAATTGATGGAATTATTCTTTGACAAAGGCACTCTGAATGAAGATGAAATGCGAAAAGGCATGAAAGCCGGGATGTTGAATCATGAACTTTTTCCCGTTTTCTGCATGTCTGCGCTCAATGATATGGGTAGCGGCAGATTGATGGGTTTTATTGACAACGTAGCTCCCGCCGCGGCAGATCTGGAACCGGAACAAGGAGTCAACGGTAAAGAAATTCCGCCAAAGAAGGAAGCTCCCGCAGCGCTCTTTGTATTTAAAACGGTGCATCAGCCCAACCTGGGGCAGATCACCTTCTTCAAAGTAAAAAGCGGAGAAGTACGGCTCAATGATAAGCTGGTGAATTCCAGAAACGGCGAGACGGAAGTTCTAAACCAGTTGCTCATAATGGACGGAAAAGAGCGAAAACCGGTTTCAAAGCTCACGGTAGGTGATATTGGCGCTACCTTGAAACTTAAATATACCGAAACCAATGACAGCCTTGCGGCGCCGGGAAGCGAGCTCGCCATAAAGCCCATCCAGTATCCCCAGGCGCGAATCAAAAGAGCTGTATCTGCCGTGAATACCAAAGATGAAGAAAAACTGAGTGATGCTCTTAAAAAGATACATAGCCAGGATCCTACGGTCCTCATTTCATTTTCTACGGAAGCGCGGCAGCTTATTCTCTCCTGTCAGGGAGAACTGCACCTGGCCATCATTGACTGGATTCTTCAGAATATCTATGGTGTAGAGGCGAAATTCGGGTTTCCAAAGATTTCTTTTAGGGAAACTATCCAGCGCTCTTCCGCAGCAACCTACAGGCATAAAAAGCAATCAGGAGGATCAGGACAGTTTGCCGAAGTACATATGAAGATCGAACCCTGGTACGAAGGGATTCCCGAGCCCGATGGATTCAACATCAGGGGAAAAGAAGAAGTGGACCTGCCCTGGGGCGGAAAACTAATTTTCTATAACTGCATTGTGGGCGGAGCTATTGACCAGCGTTATCTACCTTCGATCATGAAAGGCATTCTGGAGGTGATGGGGGAAGGGCCTCTTACGGGCTCTTATATCCGTGATGTGCGGGTGATGGTTTACGATGGAAAAATGCATTCTGTAGATTCCAATGATATCTCTTTCAAAATTGCCGGTGCCCACGCCTTTAAGGAAGCTTTCCTGAATGCAGATCCGAAATTACTCGAGCCAACTCTGGAATTGACAGTGAAAGTACCCGAAGAAATGTTGGGAAACGTGATGACCGAATTGCAAACCAGGCGTTCTATGGTGCAGGGCATCAGCAGTAAGGATAATTACCAGATCCTGAAATGCTTTGCTCCTGAAGCTGAACTGTTCGGTTTCTCTACCGATCTCAGGTCGCTTACACAGGGTCGTGCCACTTTTAAATCGGTATTCTCCTCATACCAACCAGTCCCCGGAAATGTCCAGAAGGAACTGGTAGGTCAGAAAGAATTGGTGAAATAGAATTGGCAGATCACCGGAAGATGGGATTTTCTGTAGAACTTAATCGTTTTTATAGATAATCCCATCTTTCATAACAAAGGAGACCTTTTCCATTATTGAAATATCCTCCAGCGGATTGCCTTCAACGGCAATAAGATCGGCCAGAAAGCCTTTCTTCACCTGCCCCAGATCATCCAGTTGAAGAAGCCGGGCGTTACCTGCCGTAGCAGTTTTCAAAGCAGCTTTCGGTGTCATTCCGTATTCTACCATCAGTTCCAGTTCCCTGTAATTCTCCCCGTGCGGAAATACTCCCACATCTCCGCCAAACACGATTTCAACCCCGGCTTTCAGTGCCTCTTTGAATGATTTTTTCTTTTCCAATATCCGTTCCGGTTCCGGATCACTGCCTTTCTGCCAGCCATTATAGCGTGCCATGGCTTCGCTGGCCGCAAGAGTAGGGCATAAGGCAACTCCTTTTTCTTTCATGAGCTGAAAGATCTCAGGCGTTCCGGCATCGCCGTGTTCAATAGTTTCAACACCCCCAAGAATGGCACGTCTCATTCCCTCGGGTGTAGAGGAATGGGCAGCTACCGGCCTGCCGGCGTTGTGCGCTGTAGTTACCATGGCCTTTATTTCTTCCATGGAAAAAGTAGGAAGGGAAGGTTCGCCGCTTCTCCAGTGATAATCGACGTAGATCTTGATCCAGTCAGCGCCGTTTCCTATCTGCCGGCGCACTGTTCTTATGGCTTCTTCTTTCCCGCTCACTTCTTCGGCACCCAGGGGAACCTTTACGGCGTCATAGAAGCCTTTGGGACCATAGGCTCCGGTGGCTACAATGGCGGGACCTACTACGATAAGCCGGGGTCCGGGAATAATGCCCTCCTGAATGGTCTTTTTAAGATAAACATCGCTATAACCCGCGCCTTCCGTTCCCAGATCTCTCATGGTCGTGATTCCGGCCAAAAGTGAGTTCTTTGCATATACAGTCGCCCTGATAGCACGCTCTACCGGAGATTCTTTTAAAACCTGATCGTTCCAGCTCGTCTCGTTATACGGATGGAGGAAGAGGTGAGAATGGCCTTCGATAAGGCCGGGCATCAGGGTTTTCCCCTTTAGAACGATATACTCAGCATCTTTCGGAATTTGGGTATTGTCGGCAGGCCCTGCGTAACTTATCCTGTTTTGGCGCACGATCACGATCCAGTTTTTGTGAATTTCATTTCCATCGAAAATTTGGTCCGGCTGAAGCACAGTCTGGGCATGAACCGCGAGGAATGTAAAAACAAAAGAAAGCGCAAAGTAGAATTTCTTCATTTTGGTAGAATTTAGATCTTAAATTTAGAAAATTCTCCTGAAAAACGCTGCACGGGCGGTTTTGCGGTTTTTGAGCCTCTGTTTTTCCGTCGAAAACTTATTACCTTTGGGCAGAGCAGAAGAACACTGCTTTTTTATCTAATTTCGATATGCCGAAAAATGACCCTTACGCCTCCCTGCGTTACCGGGAATTCAGGACTTTTTTGCTGGTGCGTTTCGCCTTTGTTTTCGCGAGGACCATGCAGTTTATCGTGATCGAATGGGAAGTGTATAATCTTACTAAAGATCCGCTTTCTCTTGGAATTATTGGTCTTATGGAAGTGATCCCGGCCGTTTCCCTGGCTCTCTTTGCCGGGCACATAGTCGATCAGAAGGAAAAAAAAGGTTTGTTACTCAAATGCCTGCTGGGATTTTCAGTGATAAGTTTGGGATTGTTTTTACTCACCTGGCCGGTAATTGTGGCCGGATTTTCTCAACATGTCATCCTTTATTCTATATATTTTCTGGTCTTTCTGGGTGGCATCGTCAGAGCTTTTCTTGGCCCTACTAATTTTTCCCTGCTGGCATTGATCGTTCCAAAGAAGATCTATCCCAATGCCGCAACCTGGAACAGTTCGGTGTGGCAACTGGGCGCTGTGTTGGGACCTGCCCTGGCAGGGTTCAGTATACACTGGATCGGCGTACACTGGTCCATGTGCCTTATCTTCGGTTTTGCATTGATCGCCTTAATGGCACTCATTCAAATTCCGAAAAAACCTATCCTGAATCCCAAGATTGGGGAACCTGTGATGAAAAGTTTGAAGGAGGGCGTGCAGTATGTTTTCAATACAAAGATCATTCTTGGCGCGATCGCGCTCGATATGTTCGCGGTACTCTTTGGAGGAGCGGTAGCATTATTACCCATTTTCGCGCAGGATATATTAAAAGTGGGACCTCAGGGTTTCGGGATACTCAGGGCAGCACCGGCAGTGGGGGCAGTGCTTATCATGTTCACCTCGGCGCATTATCCGCTAAATAAGAAGGCCGGTATGAAATTACTGGTCGCAGTTTTCGGTTTTGGCCTAAGCATTATTCTCTTCGGAATTTCAAAATGGTTTTGGATAAGTGTACTGGCGCTGTTTCTAAGCGGAGTAACCGACGGCATTTCCATGATCATAAGACAAACAATTCTGCAACTGCGCACGCCAGATCATATGCGCGGCAGGGTTTCTTCGGTAAATTCCATGTTTGTGGGTTCTTCCAACGAACTCGGTGCTTTCGAAAGCGGACTTACGGCCAAACTAATGGGTACTGTCACCGCAGTTGTTTTTGGAGGAAGCATGACCCTGCTCACCGTTCTTATCACCGGCTTCATTTCTCCCGCTTTCCGGAAACTCGATCTGCGGAAGGATCTAAAGGAGCACGAAGAGACAGAATAGGATGCGTGTTTTCTACAGAAGATTTCTTTTCTGCAAGCAAGAAATTTCCAGAGAATGTTTAATTTTATTACAGTTGGTATTAAACAGCAAGAATGCAGAAATTAGACGAACAATTTTACGATTTTCTTACGCATGAGGACGAACCCCGGGCCTGTAAAGCAATTCCCAAAAAAGCCTGCACCAATGTTCCCAGGAACTTCACTCTTAATGTCCTGAATGGCAGCCTCTCCAAACTCGCGGAAAAGATCGTTAGTCCCAAGCTCACCTTACCATGGATACTGAGCTTTTTTGGCGCTTCTCCGGCATTGATTGGGGCCTTGGTACCCATAAAAGATGCCGGCTCACTTTTACCGCAACTCGCTGTTTCCGGAAAGATCCGGGCTTTCAGTATCCGGAAAAAATTCTGGGTAATTTCAGCCATTGTTCAGGCGTTCTGCTGGCTCGCGGGAGGCTTACTGGTCTTTTTCAGTTCTGGTACTTTTCTTCCCGTACTTATTTTGATTCTCCTGGCGATCTTTAGCGTGGCCAGTGGAGTGGCTTCCGTAGCATTTAAAGATGTTACCGCCAAGACCATTCCCAAGAATACCCGCGGACAGATGCTCAGCTACCGATCTACTTTCGGTGGAATTCTTAGTCTTATCGCGGGAGCTGTTTTAGTTTTTGTGATAAGGGGAGAGAGTAATACTTCGATTTATGGCGGCATGTTCCTCGCGGCTTCCTTGCTGTGGTTCCTTGCAGCCCTTGTCTTTTCAATGATCAAAGAGGAAAAAGGCGCCACCAGCGGAGGGAGAAATCCGCTTGAAGAAGTGAAAGCCGGCTGGAGTCTTATCAGGGATGAAAGTAATTTCCGGAATTTCCTTTTTACCAGGGCTTTGCTCATGGCAGTTCCTTTGCTGCAGCCTTTCTATGTGCTCATCGCGAAGGATATCAGTAACACCAGCTGGAACCTTCTGGGCTACCTCATTATAGTCAACGGCCTGGCGAATGTGCTTAGCAGTCCTTTTTGGGGAAAAATTGCAGATCAATCGCCCACAAGGCTCATGCGTATTTCATGCTTTATAGCCATTGGCGGAGGGACTTATGCCCTATTGTTTTATTTTCTCTCCAATCTACATCCTGGATTTTATGCTTTTTTGCCTGTATTTTTCATCAACGGGATCGCCTACAGCGGCGCGCGGCTAAGCAGAAAAACATATTTAGTAGATTATGCGCCCGATGAAGACCGCCCAACCTACGTTTCAGTAGCCAATACCTTTATCGGCCTTTTCACGTTGGTAGCAGCTGGCTTTGGAGTTGTAGCCCAACTTTTCGGTCTTTCCGCACAAATAATATTCTTCCTTCTTTTGCTGATTACAGCCGTGCTGCTGAGTTTCCGGTTGAAGGAGGTATAAGATTTCAGGTATTCAAAAGAAAATTTGATAACATGATGAGCGAAGCCAATATCAGCCCGAGACCGATTAGGTTTTCAAGACTGTTGCTGTCCAGCTTCACATTTAGCCGCTGGCCGCCCAGTGCTCCAATCGCAAATCCCAGCATAATGGGCCAGGCCTTTGTCAAATCGATGTGCCCCTGAAGATAATGGCTTATACTTCCGGTAATACTGGTGATCACGATCATGAAAAGCCCCGTAGCTGCCGCTATTTTCGCCGGAATTTTAAACACCTTGATCATAATGGGCGTTTTCAGAAATCCGCCTCCGATCCCGAAAAGTCCGGCGAGGGTACCGGCAAGCATTCCGAAGAAAAGAACCATCCAGATACTTACCCTATACGCCACGAAATTAAGCTCGTTCTTAATAATGAAGCGTGGTTTCATCTTGTTAAGCCAGTAAAAAACATCTATCCCGCCTTTTCCAGAAGACTTCCGGAGATTTATAATGAAAGATAATCCAAGAATGAGGACCATAATTGCAAAGACTATCTCCAGGCGTTTCGCAGAGATAAACGACAGCAGAAGACTGCCCACTACCACACCAATCATGGTAGGCAACTCCAGGAAAATTCCCATCCGGAAATCCACGTGGCCTTCCCTGCGGTTGAGATATGTGGAAATAATGGAGGAGGGGATAAGGGCCACCATCACCGCGCCTACGGCTTCCGTCAGGGGAAAATGAAAAACGGTGACCAGGATAGGCACCATAAAAATACCGCCGCCAAAGCCTACTATCGATCCGAAAAGGCTGATAATAAAACTGATAAGGATCAAAATGAGGGTGACAACCGTGTAGGTATCCATATTGGCGGAATTAAGATGATTTTTTTCTTATGCTAAAGTTACTGCTTTTTTGAGGCTGAAGCAGTATAGTTCCTGAATTTGGTTGAGGGAGACTTTCTGCTTCAGAAGATATGCTATGCTCCGGGTGACTTCCGGCTAAGCACATCAGAATACTTATTGAGATATTTATTCATTTCTTTAGACTTGTACTGCACAATATACCTGGGATGATCCAGCGCAACGACCGAATCGAAAAAAGCTTCTTTCTTATTAATCTCCTTGAGGTATTTCGCGTTTTTCTTTCCAAGAACAAAACAAGTGGAAGTGTCTATTCCAAAATCCAGCTGCTTTTTCAAACTTGAAATGATAAAATCTCTGGAGGCAATAAGGAGGCTTTTGTGGTCGTAATAGTTGCAATTCACCCAATTGTCTCTTTTGTTCTTTTGCACGAAGCCTAAGGGCGAAACTGAGTTTATATAAAATTCATTATAAAAAGAGGCTGCTCCGCCAAACCTATCGATCAGGTCATAGATGAAAACCGAAGAAGGTTCGTGGGTATGAAAATTATCAATATGAAGCCCGCAGATCTCCGAAAGCCTTTTGGTATCGGTAAAAGGAATGCCGGTGGCCCCGGCGCCCAGCCGGCCTGGATTTATGCCCAAAATGAGCTTTCGTTTTCGGGTATCGCTGTAGAACTTCTTATAGAAAGCATTGCTGATCTCGAGAATTTCAGGATTTTCGCGGAAGGGATTGAGAACTTTTATTCCTTCAGGAACTTTCCCTTTGTACTCCAGTTGTTTATTAAAGGCTATGACTTTATCTGCAAATGTTTTCATAGAATTTCATCGCTTCCCGACCTCTTTGCGGTTCTATGGCTCCTGATCATCAGCGGCAATCTGAGTGCTCCCGAAAGAGCAAGTAAATATTCCCGGGATTTGTCAGAAAACACGAAGAGCAAAAGGTAATGGCTTTTAAATATAGCGAAATTTGAGGTTTTTGGTCTCCTTTTATTTTTCCGCAGAAAAAGAAAATCCCGCCAGGAAGCGGGATTTTATCATCGTAATTTCTATCAGGAACTATTTGAGGACCGTAGGGATTTTGTCAATATACATCCTTTGATAATCGGGATCGAACATTTCACTATTGCCTATAGTTCTGAAATTTGTCGCAGCTTTTTTAGCAGCTTCGGAAGGCGATTTCTGGGTTTTGCCAAGGATGTCGTTGATCGCGGCCTGCAGAAGAGGTTCCGAAGGATCTCCCAGTGTACCAAGATCATTGAGATCTTCCGGAAATACCACTTTAGGATCCAACCCATCGCCATAATCTGTTTTTCCGGCGGAATTCACCGATTTAAAGACTAAAGGTTGCAGAGCATAGGTGTGGTTTTCGTTGGCCTTTTCACGGCTGTAATCAGAACTGTCGTAAATGGTAACTGAAGCCTGGAATTTGCCGGTGGTGGTTTCTCCAACCTGCACCACATTGATGTACGGAGCCAGGCCATTGATCACCAGTTCGCTGGCAGATGCCGTTGCAGCCGTGGTAATGATATAGACTTTGCTGAGATTAAGACTATTGATAGTTTCCCCGGTCCTGATCTTCGAATCGAATTTATTGATGAGGCTTTCCGGTGAAACAGATTCAAAATGCTGCTGATATTTTTCATTCCACTGCTCCTTCATGAATACCTTGCCCTCAAACTGCCCGGTGATCATGCTGGCAAGATCTATAGCCGATTCTACAGAACCGCCTCCATTATAACGCAGATCCAGAATGAGATCGTTCACACCATCGGCCTGGAATTGGGCAAAAGCAGCATTCAGTTCGTCATCAAAATCGCCTACAAAGCTGTTGTACATCAGATATCCTATTTTTGTACCATCTACGTTCAGAGTTTTGGCAATATATACAGGATTGGAAGTATAGTGAGTGTCTTCAAGAGTCACGGTTTGGTCGGTCATTTTGATCACGCCGTTTTCAATTTTTCCGATATTGATCGTAAAGCTATCGGCGCTAAGAAGATCGGAAAAATTGCTCATGGTCATTTGCTGGCCATTCACTTCAGTAAAAACCGTTCCGCGGGTAAGACCTGCTTCTTCCGCCGAAGTTCCCGGTAAAATATATTCGAGATATCCAAAGACGTCATTGGTACCGGTGATCCTGCCAAGGCCGTATTTCATACCTGTGCTTCCGCTAACGCCGGCAAAGCTGTCTTCCAGGCTGTTGTAATCATCGGTAATAAAGCTGAATCTGTCTGAGGAAGCGGTAACTGCATCAAAAAGATCTTCAGGAGAATTAAAAGTATTGAGATAATCGGTCTTTGCTGAAGCTGAAGTGAAATAGTCATCCGCCAGTTCAGCGACATCAGCCTTATAAAGGTAAATGTCGTTCATGGCATTATATACAAAATCCTTTACTTCAAGTTCAGGATTATCTGTAGTATTTATTTCGTCGCTTTGGTTGGTGTCCTGGGGCACCGCGTCTTTTTGACAGGAGGTAAACAGGAAACCTACGACGCCTAATATGATTAAGGTCTTCTTCATCAAAGCATTCTGGTTTTTGTTAGCTGAAAACACAGTGTTTTTAGCCCATGTTGTTCAGGAACTGTGCCAAAGATACGATAATAAGGTAGAAGCTGAAGGCCAAAAGCCCCGCCGTTAGGGGATTGTGGAAAAGCCTAGCCTTTTGATTCCCCGAATTTAAACTCATAAATAAGATGTACAAAGCCATCCCAGTCTGAATGCTCGAGCTCATGACGAAAACCTGCCCCAAATTCCCAGCCGCTGTCGCCATTGAGAACAAGCCCCGTGCCGAGATACCAATTAAGATCTTCTTCAGAAACCGCATTGAGTTCCAGCAGCGGGTGCAAATGCCCGGTACCATAAACGGCTGCGGCGTTATAGAACCAGTTTACGTCTTTCTGCTGAATTTCGGCTCCCGCATTGAGGTGCACCTGAGTTTTACCAAACTGCCTGGCATAAATAAGGGCAGGGGAGTAGGAGGGGCTATCTTCAGCTTCAACATTCTCAACATTTGGCTTTCTTACAGGGAATTCCGCGTCAAAAGACAGAGCGGCAGCCTGCTGTACATTACTAAAAATGCCGAACATGGCACCAGTTTCGAGCCAGCCAGTATTGTAGGACGTACCATCAGAATTCCAGTGATCATAACTGTAGCCGGCAGAGAGCTGAAATCTATCGACAATGCCATATTCTACTTCATAGCCAATACGATTCGCAATTGCTTCCTGGTTTTCTGTATGGCCTGCGTGAAGGGTTTGTTGCACTTCCTGTTTATCCTGGAGGTAAACACTTTCAGAAAACATGAATTCCTGAATGACCTGGGAGAACGAATTTTCTTCTTCTTTTCCTTTTTTTGATTGAGCATGTGCCGAAAAACCGGCTCCTGTACAAAGCGTGAGTACAAAGAGAAATTTCAGACTGTTACAATTCATTTGGGTTAGCTTTTGGTTAATACAGGTAAAGCTAAATATTCCTGTATTTCCTGGTCATTTTGAAGTGCAGGCTTAACAGCATTTTATTTCTTCTATAACTTTATTTAGGAAATAAAAAATTTCTTGGGAGCAACGCTGAATCCCCATCAAATATTTGAGAGCTCTTTGATGGAATTCCGCCAGATCATTAATAGTTTCTAAAAATCCTGTAGCTTCGCCGCTTCGTATTCATTCTGAATAGACTTGACGAGCAATGACAAAAAAAGCGATCTACGCCGTAATAATTTGTGCCCTAATTGCCGGAACCAACGGGATTTTTATCAAATTCATGTCCAGCATGAGCACGGGTTCAATTGCCTGGTTTAGAGCCGTAATTCCTGTGCTGTTTTTACTACCTGCAGTCTGGCGAAAGGGCGGACTCGAAATTAAGGGGAATTACAAGCACATGATCCTGGCTTCTTTTATAAACGCCGGCCGGATGTACCTCTATCTTACCGCCTACATTTTTACCTCTATCGGGAACGCCGTGGTTCTGTTTTATACTTATCCTTTGTTTGTCACTGCTATCGAAAGCCTGTATTATAAGCGTCCTATTCATAAAAAACAGTGGTTGTTCCTGTTTCTGGCTTTTGCGGGAATCGTGCTTACCTATGCAGGGAAACCTTTCAGTTTTGAATCGAATGATTTTATAGGAATGCTTGCTGCCATAGGGGCGTCAGTGGGATATGCGATTACGGTAATCATGTTCAAAAAGGAAAGCCACAACTACAGTCAAAATCAGATTATTATTTATCAGAACATAGCGGGCGCCATTGTATTTCTGCCATTTTTGAGCACGCTGCCTTCAGCGCAACCTGCTCATATGGGAATTGGAGTGGTTTACGGGATCATCATTGGAGTAGTGGTCTTCAAGATGTTTTTCTATGGCCTCAAATTTCTGCCGGCAGCTACCGCGACTTCCCTGATGTACCTGGAAGTGGTAAGCGCAATTTTATTCGGATATTTTATTCTGAATGAAGTCCTTACCTGGAATACTTTTGCAGGTGGCGCCCTGATACTAATAAGCAGCTTTTATATCTCCAAAATCAACCGGCAACAGGCTGAATTCAAAGCTGAAGCTGTGTAAAATTCCGGAAGAAGCACCCGAAAATCTTGAGAAACGAGGAGGAAACAGTAAATTTGTTTCCAGGAAAAAACTATAGAAATGGATCTGGGATTGAAGAATAAAATAGCCTTTGTAGCGGCTTCCAGCCAGGGACTGGGAAAAGCTGTAGCACTGGAATTGGCTCGTGAAGGCGCCAGGGTGATTATCAACGGGCGTCACAAAGACAGGCTGGAAAGCACCAAAACGGAAATTGCCGCAGCCTGTGATGCCGAAGTAACAGCAATCGCCGGAGATCTCTCCATTGCTGAAGACCGTGAAAAGATTGTAAAGGAAATCCTGGACAAATTTGGGCATATTGATATTCTCGTAACCAACACCGGCGGGCCGCCTTCAGGTAAATTTGAAGATTTTGAGCAGGAAGACTGGGATAAGGCATATAATTTATTGCTTGGCAGCGCAGTTTCAATCATTCGAAGTTTTATTCCCGGAATGAAAGCACAAAACTGGGGCCGCATTATCAGCATTACTTCACAGGCGGTCAAGCAGCCGGTAGAGAACCTGATTTTATCCAATTCCGTTAGGGCCTCTGTAGCGGGACTCATCAAAACACTCGCGGGTGAACTTGGAGAGTATAATATCACTGTAAATAATGTTATGCCCGGTTATACGAATACACAGCGTTTACAAAACCTGCTAGATAAGAACCCGGAAGTTGAAAAGGCCAAAGAAAATATTCCGCTGCACAGATTTGCCGAGCCTGAAGAATTTGCTGCAGCCGTTACTTTTCTGGCCGGCGAAAGAGCGAGCTACATCACCGGAGTTTCTCTGGCTGTTGACGGCGGATGGATTAAAAATATTTTATAATGATAAAACTTGACCTCACGGGAAAAAATATCCTGCTCACCGGAGCTTCAAAAGGAATAGGGAAGGGGCTGGCCGATTTCTTAATGGAAATGGGTGCCACTCTTGCCGTTCATTATAATAAGGATAAAGCTTCCGCGGAAGAACTTGTGCAGAAATACGATACCGGATCCCAAATTTTCCAGGCGGACCTTGAAAAAGAAAAAGAAGTTTTCCGGCTTTTCGAAGAAGTCGCGGCAGAATTAGGCAAAATAGACGCTATCATTCTGAATGCCGGCGTTTTTCTGAAGCATTCTACCTCACAAACTACCGAAGAATGGCTGAAAACCTGGAAAAAAACAATTGATATCAACTTAAATTCGGTAGGAATTTTGACAAAACTCGGGATCGATCATTTTAAAGAAAATGGCGGAGGTCGCTTTGTTTATGTGGGCAGCCGAGCTGTTTTTCGCGGGGAAACAGAAGAATACCTGGCATATGCAGCCTCCAAAGGTGGATTAACTTCCCTTGCAAGATCGGTAGCTCGATCGTTCGGAAAAGAAAATATCAAATCTTTTATCGTTTCTCCCGGATTTACAAGAACCGCGATGGCCGAGCAGTTTATCGATCAGTATGGAGAAGAACGGGTGTTAAAGGAAATCGCTCTGAACGAACTTACCACGCCTAAAGATCTGGCACCATTAGTCGGACTCATGTGCAGCGGACTCATGGATCACGCTACCGGTGCAACGATTGATATTAATGCGGGAAGTCATATTAGGTAATATATTATTCTTTTAAGATTCAAATAGTTGTTTATTCTGTGGTAGGTTAAACGTCGGCGAAACCTATACCGGGCAGATCAATAGTTTTCCTCAGCTTGAACTTATTGTTTTATGCATTTAACTATTGACCCAGAGAATTCAGGAATATAGCCAATACAACACCAATGGCAGTGGCAACACCACTTGTATAATTATCTTCCTTAAAGGCTTTCGGGAAAACTTCGGTTGCCAGGGAACCAATGATAGCTCCGGCTGCGAAACAACGTATATAGGCTAAAATAACTTTTGGAACACCGGCGAGGAAAAGATTCCCGGCGACAGCTGCTCCAGCTAGTATTAAGGTTGTTCCCACCCAAAGAGAAAGCACCTTTTTGTTCGATTTGTCTTTACTCATTTCTCTGGCGCCACCCGCGGCCTCCGGTAAATTTGAAAGAAAAATCGAACCCGATAATGCTGCAACAGCCATCGGACCGGCTCCAATAAGGCCCACACCTAAAGCCAGATTTTCCGGGATTCCGTCTAAAGTAATAGCGGCTAATAATCCTGCGCCATCACCACTGGATTTTTTATTTACATAATAATCGAGGATGCAAAAAACCAGAGCTCCCAAAAAAACAAGGCCAAGAGTTGAAAAAAGGGAGGCTTTTTTCGTTGCTGGTTCAATAAGTTCCAGGATTGCGGACACCATTAAAGCCCCACCGGCCAGTGCCACCAGAAATCCTTCGGTCTTTTTAGGAAGATTCCAATAGATTCCCCAAAGTGCACCTAAAATCAGGGCAGCCGAAGCTACCACAATTACAATTATCGATGTCATAATTTTTTTATTTCCTCTAAACTAAGGGAATATGAGGGAAGCTTTTCTAAAGTTATCTTAAACTATGACCAGGGACCATTGAGCTGAAACCTTTTTAGAATACTATGCCACCGGCTCAGCCCCTAATTGTTTAAAATTAAACAATTTAAAGTAAATTGATTTTAGCTTTTAATCGAGCCTGGATTATTCAGTTACCATTAACTGAGACCTGAGACTACTGAGTGATGATAAGCGAAGTGGGAATGTTTTGAAATGTGATTTATGGTTACCTTTAGTATCCCAATTGGATATTATTAAAAGTCAATACTTCAAAAGCTCAGGTCTTATGTTACAAAATGTATTATTAGAACGCGAAATATACGCATCAGAAGAACATAAAATGATGCAAAAGATGATCCAGGATTTTATTAATAATGAAATCCTGGATCAAATGGAAGAATGGGAAAAAAATGGAATGGTGAGCAGGGAGATCTGGGAACGTGCCGGAGAATTGGGGTTGCTATGCATCGATATGCCTGAGGCCTATGGTGGCAGTGGTTTTGATTTCAGTTTTAGCGCTTTGTTCATCGAAGAACTGGCGAAGAAGGGAGTTACCGGACCAGGTTTTTCATTACATTCAGATGTTGTTGCTCCCTATCTCTTAAAGTATGGAACCGAAGCTCAGAAGCAAAAGTATCTACCAGCCATGGCTGCTGGAAAAATAATTGCTTCCCTTGGTATGACAGAGCCAAACTGTGGTAGTGATCTTCAGGCTATCACAACTACGGCGGTAGAGAAGGGAGATCATTATTTGGTAAATGGACAGAAAACCTTCATTACAAATGGTTATATGTGTGATTTTTCCTTAGTAGCAGTCAAAACCAGGAAAGGAACAGAGAAAGAAGGCGTGTCTTTGTTACTTATAGATAGTGATTCTGAAGGCTTTGAAAAGGGAAACCCCCTCAAAAAAATAGGGATGAAAGCCCAGGATACCTGCGAATTATTTTTCGATAATGTTAAGGTTCCGAAAGAAAATTTATTAGGAGAAGAAGGATCAGGTTTTAAAATTATGATGACCGAATTGGCCAGAGAACGTTTAATAGTTGCGCTGAATGCTATTGGAGGTGCAGAAGGTGCTATAGAAAATACAGTTGAATACACCTCTACAAGAACCGCTTTTAAAAAACCCATTGCAGCATTTCAAAACACACAATTTAAACTTGCCGAATGCGCTACACAATTACAGGTCCACCAGGCGTTTTTAGATCGCTGTACATTGTTATTATCAACACACCAACTAACTGCTGAAAGTGCTTCAATGGCGAAATATTCAGCAACTGATATGCACAATAAAGTAGTCGATGAATGCCTGCAGTTATTTGGAGGTTATGGCTATATGTGGGATTATCCAATTGCACGCATGTATGCTGATAATAGAGTTGCCAGAATTTATGCCGGCACCAATGAAATTATGAAACTATTGATCGCTCGCGGTTTGTTTAAGGAATTGTTCGAACAAATGAAGGCTGATAGAAAAAAATAAAGCAGGATTTATATCGGCGATCATGCTTAAGAATGCTGATAAGCCTTATTCTTCTAATCAATTAAACGAACTATAATTTATATTATGTAAAATAGACTATTTCAGAAAGCCCCTCTTGTCCTCAAACAATCACTTTTTAATAATTCGTGAGCTATCAGTGAGTCCCTTCAATTCTATATCGGGATGACCATACACATAAACCTTGCTTTTCCCTTCAGCGGTTACTTCCAGTTTTTTACTGGCGTGCACGTAAATATCCGATCTGTTACGGCTAAATATTTCAGCTGTGCGAGTTTTCATTTTCTTTGCTTTTAATGCCGAAGAACTTTCCAGGCGATATTCTGCGTGATCAGCTTTTCCATCTAACTGCAGTTCTGCGGAATTTTCCATGGAAACTTTCAGTTCATTGGTTTCCGCTTCAGCTTTAAGATCGGTTCGGTCATGCATTTCTATTTCGGCGCGTTTCGATTTTGCTTTGAGTTTCCCGCCGCTGTTCTTATACATCACCAATCTAAGATTCCCGGAAGCTTCTATCTCCAGATCGAATTTAGCCGAATTATTAGCGTCTATGCCTATATCTTCCACCTTGAGCACTTCATTGGTTTGCAACCTGGCATCATCCTTTAACTGCACATGTTTCAGTTTTTTTACCTCGAGCTGAATTATTAACTCTTTGCTCCCGGTGATCTTCTTATTTGTACTAATTTTCAAGGTGTTAGCTTCAACTGTGATTTCCACGGCATCAACCAGGTTTTCATCTGTGCTAAGCGTATAGGAATTCTTTGACCCCTGGGAAAGCTCAACCACCAGATTATCTGAGATTTCAATTTGGTCAAAATTCTTCCTGATCTCTTCTGAAACCGTCACCACCTCCCCGTTTCCTTTAAGCTTTCCCTGAGCCCTGGAATATTGAACAGAACTCAATGCAAGGAACGCCAACAGTATTATATTCTTCATCTTTTACAAATTAAAAGTAGTCAGGCTCTGGGGTAAATTCCTTGCAAGTGATAAAATCTTAACGCTATTTTTCTTCTTCCGGAAGAGCCGTCACGTGGCCCTGGTAAGAAATGGTGGCGCGTTGGGAACTGGTGACCGAGGTATTGGTATTGCCATTTTGGAAAAGTGTAACATAAAAATCAAGGTCTTCACTCCCCTGCTCTCCGCCAAACTTCAGTACGATCTTCTTCTGATCCAGATTTTTTTCTACCTTCAGGTCTTCAGCAATTCCTTCATATTTTATTCCGCCTTCATCCCCGTAACCGCCGCCGCTATGCCGCACTCCGAAGTATGGCAAAAAGAGGTTCACGCTGTCTCCTTTAAAGCGGATGAAATTGGTGTTTCCAATAAGGTCTATCCTGCTCCCGCCCAGCGGCATGGCCCATTGATTCTCCACTTCAAAATGCCGCTTCTCAACAAGTTGATCTAACTCATCGTAATTTTTAGGCTGATTATATGTAGTACCCTGGGCTCCCCCACAGCTTTGCAGGAAAAAAATGATCAGAGCAGAAGAAAGAATGGCAAAAAAGATTTTTCTCAGAACAAATGGTGCTTCGTTTTTCATGAATTCTATATTTTCGGGTCTCTTTGAGTTTGAACGTTAAGATTATTGCTGTTTTCAAGCTATTTAATTTACGAATTTTAGAGGAATTCGATTGTCAGGCAGATTTTTATTTCTACGGAAATGTGAAATTTTAGCTAATCCGGACCTCAGTTCCCGGGGTTAAATCTAATTTCGTTATTTTCGGAAAAAACACAGAATTTTATGGCCGCAGGCGGATCAAAGATTGCTATTTATAGCGCTATTGGCGCAAATATCCTGATCGCGATCAGCAAATTTATCGCTGCTTTCTTCACTGGAAGTTCGGCCATGCTGGCGGAAGGGATACATTCACTGGTAGATACCGGCAATGGATTACTTCTGTTACTCGGGATTAAGCGCTCCCAGCAGGCTCCCGATAAAATGCATCCTTTTGGCTACGGCAAGGAAGTTTACTTCTGGAGCTTTGTGGTGAGCATTCTCGTATTTTCCCTTGGTGGCGGTTTTGCACTTTATGAAGGGATTCATGCCTTGCAGGATCCGACTGTTATTGAAGATCCCACCTGGAACTATGTCGTGCTGTTTGCTGCCCTCGTGTTTGAAGGCACTGCTTTATACCTTTCTTTGAAGACTTTTAATAAATCCCGCGCCACATCGGGGAATCTCATCAGCAGTATTATTCGCAGCAAAGATGCGGCCACCTTCGCGGTTATTATTGAAGATTCTGCTGCAGTGGCCGGTTTGGCCATTGCCCTGCTGGGGGTTTTTCTTTCGCAACAGCTTCAGAATCCTTATCTGGACGGTACTGCTTCAGTACTCATTGGTGTCCTGCTTCTCGTGGTGGCCACTTTTCTTGCCCGTGAAAGCAAGGGATTGCTCCTGGGAGAAAGTGCCCGCCCTGAGGTTCTCGCTTCCGTAGAAAAAATACTCGCCAGGAATATCAATGTAAAAGACTGGTCTATGCCGCAAAGCATGCATTTTGGCCCGGACAGTATACTGCTGATCATTGAAGTTGACCTTCGGGACGATCTTTATCTGGAGCAGGCAGAAAAGACGATGGAAAGCCTTCGGCTTGAAATTAAGAAAACGAACCCGCAGATCACCCAGGTATATATCCAGACTACCAATACCCTTTCTGAAAAAATCCAGGAGTAAAAAATACCGGATTCTAAAACTCCTTTAACGTCTCACATTAAAGAAATATTAAAGTTTGCTGCTTCTGCTGCTATTTGTGTAACTTTTTGGAAACAGGCCTTAAAACAGCCAATTTCAACTAATATAAACCAAAAATTTACTTCATTTATGGCAGGCAAATCGAATATTGCAATCTACGGAGCCATTGCAGCCAATGTTTTAATAGCAATCAGTAAATTCGTAGCCGCTTTCTTCACCGGCAGTTCTGCCATGCTTTCAGAGGGAATACATTCTACCGTCGATACCGGAGACGGACTTTTGCTGCTACTGGGTTCAAAACACGCCAACCAAGACGCTGATCCGCAGCATCCTTTTGGTCACGGAAAAGAGGTCTATTTCTGGAGTTTTGTGGTGAGCATCATGATCTTTGCCCTTGGTGGTGGCTTTGCAATCTACGAAGGAGTGATGTCTCTAAAACATCCGGAATTGATCCAGGATCCACTTTGGAATTACATTGTTATTGGTGCTTCCGCAGTATTTGAAGGCTCTGCCCTCACCATTTCCCTGAAACATTTCTATAAGGACAAGAATAATTCGGGCAATCTTATCCGCAATATCATAGAGAGTAAAGATGCGTCAACTATGGCGGTAATCATTGAAGATACGGCCGCTCTTACAGGTTTGGTTTTCGCTGCCCTTGGGGTATTTCTTAGCCACCAATTTGAAAACCCGCTTTATGATGCTATCGCGTCTTTGCTTATTGGAACCCTGCTCCTGTCGGTAGCCATGTTTCTTGCCCATGAGACCAAAGGACTATTGGTGGGAGAAAGTGTACAGGATGATGAACTGGAAAAGATCACCGATGTGCTGCGGTCCTTTGACAGTGTAAAGGATTGGAGCAGACCTAAAACCATGCATTTTGGCCCGCATGCCGTATTGCTGATCGTTGAAGTACAATTGTCCGATCATATCGACATCAACGAGGCTACTGGAATCCTGAAAGATATTAAGAAGAAGATACGCGAGAAGGAGCCTAAAATGCACCAGATTTACATAGAGATCGCCGACGAGATCAAAAAGTAAAGTACTGCGGAATTCTATATTTTCGAACCCGGCTCTGTAACATTGTACACAAAGGCACGATATTTTAATAGTGCCACAAACACGGCGCCGCCAATACTATTTCCGAGTAAAGCAAAACCTTCAAAAGACAGATAATCGAAGATATCAATCGAGGCTGAAATGATAAGCCCTCCAAAGACTTCTACATTCCCTATAATACTGTGATGAAGGCCGGTAAACGACATAACGGCCGTGATCATATAAATAATCAGCAAACGGCTCACCGTATCCTTTGCCGAAGTGAGAAGCCATGACAATAGGCCCATGAGCCAGCCAGCAAGGATACCGCTCACAAAGATCACCAGGGGCGAATACCCGGTAACGTGGTCGGCTATGGTTACCACCGCCGATCTATCAAAGACTCCAAGCGCAGGACCAATCCAGATAAGGAGCAAAGCCATCAGCCAGCCGCCCAAAAGATTTCCCATGATCACAAGCCCCCACATTTTGAGCAGGCTCCATAGGGAACGCTCATTATTTAATACAGGCAGACTGAGAAGGGAGGTTTGTTCTGTAAAAAGAATAGATTTTCCGAGAATCACCATGATAAATCCTACCGGATACACAAAGGTAAGCAGCTTGAACACGGTCTCTTCCTGCAGTTTGCCCGTAAAGAAAGTGAAGACACTGCATAGCAGCAGATAACTGAAGCCAATTTCGAGCCCGGCTGTTACAGAACTCAGCAGAATACTTATGATGCTGCGTTCATAGATCTCCTGCCCTTCTTCCAATTGTTGCTTCAGGATTTGATCGTGCTTTTTGGCAGTATTATCTTCAGAAGTAGAAGATTTTTCCAGTTGCTTGTCAATATCCTTGCGCTTCTTCTCTTTCTTTTCGGGCTCGTGGTTATTTTTCATAGGTTTGTGTCGCTTCCAAAATTGCTGCTGTACAGCTGTGATTCTTCTTTTCTGAAAAGAGGTTCTCTAAAGCTAAAGTCTTTCCATTCTTTGAGAAAAAATTATCTAAGTTTTAACTGAATCCTTAACATCCCCGGTACTCATTCACCTGCCTTTTACACTCAATTCTTTCGCCTCTCTCCCACTCTAAAGACAATCATAAATCTATCACAAGAAAGCTTTAATTAGCTTGGTAGGCCCTCTGAATTTTTCTTTATTGGATTAACCTAAATATTTAAAGAATATGGAAGCGAGATTTCAATTTGTTCACCTTGAAAAAAGTGAAGCTCTACAAGATTTTACTCAACAAAAACTCAATAGACTGGATGAAAAATTTGATGGAATAATCAGTGCAGAAGTGCATTTTCGTCAGGATGAAGCGCAGGACCCTGCAGGTCATATCTGTAATATCAGCGTTTCTATTCCCGGCCCTATGCTCTTTGCCGAATCTAATAAAGATTCCTTTGAGGCAGCGGCTGCCGCCACTGTAAAGGATCTTGAAAGCCAGCTAAAGAAACGTAAGGCGAAGATGAGAACACATTAGGAATTGGCAATCTTATAAATCGAAAAAGCCACTTCAGAAATTCTGGAGTGGCTTTTTCTATGAAAGCAAAATCTGAATTATTTATTTTATCTGCTGCCGGTCGTTATCGGTAACCGTATTCTTTTCGACGGCGTGAACTTTTTGATTATTGAGACGGTCCTTATATTCATTGATAATTCCGCCCTTCAGCAAGATTTGTATTTGCCGGTCGCTCATGGAATGTTTTGTTTCAAACTCAACAGGCTCGGCTGAATCATCTGGTTTAGTAACCCGCACCCTGATATTGTTCCTATTCTTCACATCTTCCCTAACATTTTTTAGCGAAACCATATCTCCCTGCTCGATCTTATCATAATCTTCAATATTGATAAATTCCAGAGGAAGAATCCCAAAATTCACGAGATTCTGCCAGGCAATCCGCGCGTAGGAATTGGCGATCACTGCCACCTGGCCAAGATATTTCGGAGCAAGGGCTGCATGTTCCCTGCTGGAGCCCTGGGCATAATTGTCTTTTGCCACGACCACATGGCCGCCAAAATCTTCCTTGGCCTTTTGCGCCCGATCATAGAAAGTATCGTCTATAACCGAATAGGAAAACTTGCTGATCTCCGGCAGGTTGCTTCGGAACGGCAGAACTTCTGCCCCGGCCCTCAGGATCTCGTCGGTTGAAATATTATCGCCCATTTTCAGCAACACAGGCACATCACATTCTTCCCGGAGCGGTTCAATGTAAGGCAGCGATTTGATGTTCGGACCTTTCTGAAGCTCTACTTCTTCGTTATTCTCAGGTGGTGCCACCAGCTCCTCTGTGTTGATGATCTCCTCTTCAGGCTGCTCATAGTGAGGATATTTCATGTTGTAGATCTTCTCCAGATCCCGGGGATCGGTGATCTTGCCGGTTAAGGCTGAAGCCGCAGCGGTTTCCGGGCTGCAAAGGTGTACCCGGTCATCTTCGGTCCCTGAACGGCTCGGGAAATTCCTTGGCATCGTTCTCAAACTGATGGTATCGGAAGCCGGAGCCTGCCCCATTCCTATACAGCCCATACAGCCCGATTGGTGGAAACGGGCTCCTGCAGCAATAAGATTTCCGAAGCCTTTATTGGCGATAAGGTTCTGTATTACCTGCCGTGAAGTCGGGTTAATATCAAAGGACACCCGTTCATCTGTTGTTTTGCCTTCCACAATGGCTCCTGCGATCCAGAAATCACGGATGCCAGGATTGGCGGAAGAACCAATGACTACCTGCCCTATTTCTTGTCCTTCTACCTCACGCACAGGAACAACGTTCCCGGGGCTCGTAGGCAAAGCGATAAGCGGAATAAGATCATCGAGGATGATCTCGTCTTCCAGGTCATAACTGCAACCTTCATCGGCGACCAATTCCTGCCAGTCATCTTCGCGGTGCTGAGATTTCAAAAATCTGCGGGTTTCTTCATCACTGGGAAAAACCGTGGTGGTGGCCCCGAGTTCGGCGCCCATATTGGCAATCACATGGCGGTCCATCGCGCTCAGGTGCTTCAGGCCTTCTCCATAATATTCGATAACCTTTCCCACCCCGCCTTTTACATCATAACGGCGAAGCATTTCGAGAATCACGTCTTTGGCGCTTACCCAATCGGGCAATTTTCCGGTTAATTTCACTCCCATTACCTGGGGCATTTTAACGAAATAGGGCTGGCCCGCAATAGCTGCCGCCACATCAAGGCCGCCAGTTCCTATAGCAAGCATTCCCAAAGATCCGGCAGAGGGAGTATGGCTGTCTGATCCTACCATGGTCTTACCAGGTTTTCCAAAGTGCTCCATATGTACGGGGTGGCTTACGCCATTTCCCGGGACGGCTATACCAAAGACCAAACTTCTGCGCAGCCGAGAGTAAAAAAGCATGGTCATCGGCATTCTTAAAATCTGTTTGGAGCAAATTATGATCTACATACTGCACGGCGACTTCCGTTTTAGCACGTTTTAGCCCCATTGCCTCGAGTTCAAGCTGAACCAATGTACCAGTGGCATCCTGTAAAAGAGCCTGATCGATCTTGATGCCGATCTCTTTCCCCGGTTCCATTTCGCCCTTGAGTAAATGGGATTTTATTAATTTTTGGGTGACATTAAGTTTGGACATAGTTAGCTGTTTTAACTTTTAATTTATCACATTTTTGAGGACTAAAAGGGCTATTTAACAATATCTTATATCCCATTTTGGACTCAAAAAAGTAATTTGAAGATTTATCTGTGCCAGAAGAAAAAATTTTTAAATACTCAATTCTACTATGAATACAATTATAAAACGCGCTATTGTGGGTGGAGTCGTTTCAACAATAGTCATGGGAATGGGAACCTATATTCTAGGAGAGGTTTCTGGATATAAAGCCAAGGAACTATTGGGAAGTTCGCTCTCAGGGATCAATATGCTTTGCAATACGGTGATCCTGGGCTCCTCTACTATCCTTGCTCTCATGCTCACTTTACTTAGTCTTAGCCGCGCTTCGAATTCCAACCTCCGCAAACAGCATTATCGCAATGTGCTGAAAATAGCCAAATTTGACACCATTCTTATCATCAGCGCGATCATTACCTTTCTGATGCTGAACCTTCCTTTCACCGAATCTTCGAATGTACCGGAAACCTGGTATGCTATTATCTATTATGTAAGTCTGGGAATGGCTGCTGTTTTAGGCGGGGGAATGGTGGCGGTAATTACCATGTTGTACGGGACCATCGCCAATATTATCCTTATCGTGGGCTTGGGAGTAACAGATCATCCGCTTGTTTATAACGAAGAAGCGGAAAATGAAGAAGAGGCCGAAAAAGAGGAAAATGAAGAAAAAAAGCGGAAGGAAGAAGAAAAACTTCAGGAGTAGACATAGAAAAAGGGTTATTTGAAAGAAGTTTATCAAATCTTGTCTGGAATTCGTGTGAATCGAGGACAAAACCAAAAGTTCCTTTGAAATAACCCTGATTATAAAAAAAGCAACAGCCTGTTAACTTCTGCTAAGCTTGATCAAAATATCGCGTTGTGCTCCCTCTTCTAAATTGAAGCCCGGTTTTCCTTTGCGGGGGAACAAATAGGCAAATTCTTCGTCAAAGGCGCTCCAACTTTCTGCAAGCCCAAAATCATCATTTTGTTTCTTCATTTCAGGACGGCTGAAGGTGTTGAGATCGGAATCGTAGGGCGAGCCTATGGCATCATCGCCGGGAAAAAGCATTCCGTCGTTAATATCGGAATAGACAAGCACAGATTCCCCGCCGTTGCCGGGAAGATCGTAGATGCTAAGACCAAAACTTTTCAATACCGGATCTTTTCCTGTAATATCCTTCGTTTTCGTGCGGTCTTTAAAATTGTTCCTTGGGTGTGCATAAATAGCTGCGCCGCCTGCATCCTGCGAGATTGTTTTGAGATCGGCGTAGGCATCTTTCATGATACCATCACAGGTGATGAGAATCCCTTTGATGTTATACCCGTCATTAACCAGTCTTTTCACTGCATCTTTGGTCGATTCTTCCACCACATCTATAAGAATAATATCCCTTCGGTTAATATGACGAATTGCGTATCCCTGGTTAAAAACACCGTCTTTTTCCTTTCCTTTTATAATAAAGGTATCCGGAATAAGCTTTAAGAATTTTCCGGTTTCTCCCTGCTCAACGTATTCGGCTGTCTGGCTGTGTAGCACTTCCATCTTATCAACGGTCTTCATAAATTCTGAATTTTAAATTAGTTCATTTCAAGATACAAATTCAGCTAATTCTCAACAAGCCCCTTTAATACTGTTTAACGGGCTTTTAGCAGTTCGTTAACGAGAGGACGTAAGCCGAAAAATTACCGTGATGCGAAAGTGAAAAAGCGCAATTGAGATTGCGCTTTTGGTACATTAAATGTGGAACAGAATTTTTGTCCTTTTCTAAATAGATTTTTTCCTGCGGAATCTTCTTCCAGGCCGAAACTGCCGCAAAAAGTTTCTCTTTTGTCTCTTCTGAAGTTACAGAAGTTTCATACTGAAATTTTTCAGCAGGAAAAGCCAATGCTACGCTCTGAAGATGTTTGGCAGTCCCTGAAGTCTGAAGGGAATATTTATGTTCTCCGATTTTCACCGACTCTTCCCCTACCGAACTTGTACATTCGAATTTCGTCGGCTCAAAAGATCTTGGAAGCCGAAACCTGCGTTGATGTGCCTTGTAAGCAGCTTCTTTCATCGCCCAGAATTTCCAGAAAAGAAGATCGCCATCTTTGGCCATTTTCAGGGCCTGCTGTTCTTCAGGCGTAAAAAGTTTGTGGTAAAGACGTGATCGCCTGGAACTGCTTACCTCTTTCGCAAGACCTAAGATCGATAATATCATTCCCTATCACTTTTCAGCAATTTTTTGCCTTATGATGTTTTTCGCGTCACCTACAGTGAGCATCCCATTCATGGAATCGTTGTCTATGGTGATGTCAAACTCGTCCTCCACGTCCAGGATCACATCTACCAGGTTGGCCGAATTGATCTCCAGATCCTTGAGAAAATCGGTGCTTTCATCAAAATTCTTCAGGCCCTCCTTATTTTGCACATAAGGTTTTACGAGGGGTTTGAGCTTTTGAACTATTTCTTGATCAGACATATATGAAGGAGTTAGAAATCATTAAAAATCTTCATCGAAGACTTTCCTGCAATAATAAAGACTTAAGCAATATCGGAATCTTAAGGGAATTTAAAAATTAAACGAATAACTAATAAGATGTTAAACATGTAAAGATTATGGGGACTTTCAGAGAAAAATCCTGTTCTTTACAAAAGAAAATTCGAAATTAATTGATGAGTGCCCTTCAGCTTATCGAACAGTAATAACCAATTGCCTGGAGCACCATGGAACTTGTTTTTTATTTTATCGCGGCCGTACTCATTGGTTTCGTGACCTGCCTTTGGCTTAAAACCCTTCGGAACAACCGGAAACAAGAAAAATGCCTTCAACGTGAAGTTGAAGAGATCCGTCAGATTCAAAAGCACGAGAGCAGAAAACCCACAGCCCTGTAGAGCAACAAAAGCCCAGGGATTTTTTATGCGCTGAAGTCTTTCAGGATCACTACTGCATTTACATCTCCAAAGCCGAAACTGGCCTTGGCGAGAATTCTGTTTCTGTGCTGCAGGGAAAACCTGGGAATTTTCTCTTCACTTATCATTTTTGCAATATCAGGATGTATTTCCTCACAATTAACATTTCTAAAGACAAAGCCTTTATAGAGCTGAAGCACGGCGGCCACACATTCTATACTGCCTGAAGCGCTTAGGCAATGCCCTGTCATGCCCTTCAGCGAATTGATAAAGGGAAAATCTTCTCCCTGGCGTCCCAAAGCTTCGGTCCAGTTCCTGATTTCTACCGCATCTCCCTGGGTTGCGGTCAGATGGCCGTTAATAAGATCGAGCTCTTCTGCCGAAATTCCTGAATTTTTCAAGGCTGCACTAATGCATCGTTGCACAGCCTGCGAATTGGCAGCTGTCATACTTCCGCCGCCCCTCTGGCCTCCGCTGTTCACCTCTCCTCCTAAAACCTCTGCATAGATCCTGGCTCCCCTCTTTTTTGCCGACTCCAGATCCTCCAGGAGTAAAGCTCCGGCGCCACTCCCTGGAACAAAACCCGTAGCTTTTGCACTCATAGGTCGGCAGGCTTTTTCAGGTTCATCATTGTATTTCGTTGGCAGGATACGCATCGCGTCAAAACCGCCCCAAACATAAGGACCATGATCCCCACAGCTCCCCACCAACATCCGTTTTGCCTTTCCCTGACTGATCCTCTCGTAGCCCATCAGCAAAGCTTCTGTGCCCGTGGTGCAGGCCGAAGAATTAGTGGTCACCTGGTTGCCGCAGCCAAGAATTCCTCCAAGGTATGCGCTTATTCCGCTGGCCATAGTTTGCAGGACGCTGGTGCTGCCAAGACGTTTGGTCTTTCCCTCATCGATGAGGTGGATCGCCTCGCGGAATTTATCCACACCCAAAATACCGGTTCCAAAAATGATCCCGCTGTCCCAGTCTGGTTCTTCTGCACCGCTTTTTGCCAGGCCGGCATCCTTCCACGCATCGGTTCCTGCGATTACGCCGTAAACGATCCCGCTGCTGTTGAGACCGCGCAATTGCAGAGTGGTGAAATATTCGTGAAGCATTTCTTCGGAAACCTCCGGTTTTCCTCCAATCTGGCATCGGAAGTTGAGATCGGCCAGCTCCTGGTGAAACCTTATTCCCGATTTTCCTTCTTTCAGCGCCACTTCAAAATCTTCCAAACCAATGGCATTTGGTGCCGCTACTCCCATTCCGGTGACCACCACTCTTCTTTTCATATTTATGCTGTTATCATTCCTGAAATTGTGCCTTTACAAACGATCTTTCCTGCTGAATTCCTCATTTGGGTGCGGCACTTCAGTTTATTGAACCTAAAATAGATCTTTTCTGAATTCACTTCCACCATTTCCCCGGGGAATACCGGTTCCAGGAATTCAATTTCAGTAGAAGTCATAGCGATCTTGGGCGTTGTGAGCTGATCTTCCGCAGAATTCAGCAGAAATATGCCCAAACACACCAACCCTATCTGCGCCATACATTCGGTAAGGATTACGCCAGGTGTTACCGGATTTCCGCTGAAGTGGCCGCGGTAAAAGAAGGCATCCTCAGAAAAACGGTAATTTCCCCGAACATGATCTTCGGAAATCTCAGTCAGCTCATTTACAAACAGAAAAGGCTCCGAATACGGCAGCCGGGAAAGGATATCTTGATACTTCAATAGAAGGCAGGTTGAAATTGGTGATTATTTGAGGTGTTCCCCACCGTTCACGGGAATGATAGTGCCGGTGATCCAGCTGGCTTCATCTTTGCTCAGCAGGTAAACCACATTGGCCACATCTTTAGGAGTGGTGAGCCTTTTAAACGGATTGTGTCTTTGAGCGTGCAACCTGAGAGTTTCGTGCCCGGGGATCATCTGGAAAGAACGGGTTACAGTAACGCCAGCCTGAATGCAATTTGCGCGGATCCCGTAGGGAGCAAATTCGAGCGCCATACTGCGCGTTATCGCCTCCAACGTAACCTTGGCCGCCGAAACAGCCGCGTAATTTTCCCAGGCCTTTTTATTGCCTTCGCTGGTAAAGGAAATCACGCGTGCGTCTTTGGCAAAAAGTCCTGCGTGGAAAATATCCTGCGTCCAGTCGTATAAGCTCAGCGCCATGGCATCTATGGTAAGCTGAAAATCGATGTTTTCGAGCACGGCTCCTTTCCCGGTCATCGGCTTCAAATTTCCCTTGGCAATACTGTGCACAAGACTTCTTATCTTGCCTTCTTTTCCAAGAATTTCACTTATCTGTTCTACAAGACTTTTCCTTTTTTCCTTCTGAACCGCATCCACATTGAAGCTTTCCAGCCGAACGCCAGTTTCCCTAATGTCATCAAAAGCTTCTTCAATATCGGGAATTTCCTCGCGGCGGTCGCGATGCACAATAATAATGTTCATGCCGTGATGGGCAAGTTTCCGGGCGGTGGCGAGGCCAAGGCCGCTACTACCGCCAAGGATTAGCGCCCAGTAGTTCGTGTCTTTGAATTCTTCTACCATTCTATTAAGATTCTTTGTGCCGAAAACCCTGGGCCGAAGCTTAACATGAGTCCCTGATCTCCTTCAGGAATGTCTTTTTCAAGAAATCTCTCCAGGACGTACAGCACGGTAGCGCTGCTCATATTACCGTAAAGACGAAGGACTTCGCGGGTATCGTCGATATTCTTCCCTAAGTTACCAAAAAGATCAGAAACCGTCTGCACTATTTTTTTTCCGCCGGGATGAAAGATCAGATGCTGCACCTTTTCAATACTGCTGTCGTGTTTCTTCAGAAAAGGATAAATAATATCTTCAAAATTTGAGGAAATAGTCTCGGGAACCGCCGGGTCCAGGATCATCTGAAGTCCGGAATTCGAGAGGTGAAAGCCCATGAGATGCGTGGCCTCAAAGAAATGATACATGTCTTCGCCGACGATCTTAGGCCCTTGGGCATCCTCTTCCGAAGACATCAATACGCAGGCGGCGCCATCCCCAAAAATAGCCGCGCTCACCATGTTGGCCATGCTGTGATCGCCGAGCTGAAAAGTTGCCGTAGGGCTTTCAACGGCAATAACCGCGGCCCTTTTCCCGGGATTGGCCTTAAGAAAATTATGCGCGTAGATCATTCCTGAAATGCCCGCGGCACAGCCCATCTCTGTGACCGGCAATCTTACAATATCCTGCCGTAGCTGATGTTCGTTGATAAGATAGGCATCGAGCGAAGGGATCATGATTCCCGTACAGCTCACGGTGATTATGTAATCTAATGAGCTGGCTTCCCAATCTGTATTTTCAAGCGATTTCCGAAGGACATCGCTGCCAAGCTTTTTAACTTCCCTCACATAAATCCTGTTCTTTTCTTCAAAAGAGGTGGAAGTAAAAACCTCTTCAGGAGCCATGATGGAATAACGTTTGTCAACACCTGCTCCTTCAAAAATTTTCAGGACTTTTCTGCGGAAACGCTGCTCGCTGTTTTCCAGCCAGCCTTCCACCAGCGGGAGAATATCGGCTGTTTTCCGGGAATATTGAGGTAATTCTTTTTCTACATTTACAATTTTTACGCTCATAAAGAGTGGTTTTTTTGAATGATCCAGCGATAGCGGAAAGCCCATCTCCAGGTGATCTCCTGCTGATGTGCCGGAATGGTTGAAGCGAGGCCTTCGAGGTCTTCTTTTTTAAAGCTTCGGAGAATCGAGACCAGGCCGTCTTTTCGTGCAATTTCGTTACGGATAAAGACGCTGCAAAAAGCCTGGAATAGATAATAGGCCGCCTTGCTGCGGTGAAGGTCGTTGATCACCACTCCTAATCTGGCCCGACTGTAAAAATCTTCCATTAAGCCTGAAATTTCTTCGGTCGCAAAATGATGCAGCGTAAGGGTGCACAGGATAATATCGAATTTTGAATTCTTAAATTCCGGGCTGAAGATATTGGTGCTTTCAAAATCTATCTCGGGATAGGCCGAAGAAGATTTTCGGGCAAAGCTTATGGCGTGCTCATTGGCATCTATGCCTGTTAACTTGAAATTATATCCTTCTGCCCTGCCCCAGGTTGCCACTTTGCGAAGCATAGCACCGTTTCCGCAGCCAATATCGGCAATATGGATTGTTTTCTCTTTGGGGTGATCTTTTAGAAGTTTCCGAATCCCGCCCATGGTGACGCGGTTTCCGCCAAGCCAGCTGTTGATATTCTCCAGATCACGTAAGGTTTTTTTCAGCTCAGCGCCCTGAAGTTCAAAATCATCCATGATCTCTTTTTTTCCGCTGCGGCTGCTGGTATCGATCTTTTCTATCATGCCCTGCCGTGAGTTTGCGAAATTATTCTTGGCAGAACTGCCGGAAAGACACGAATGACATTCTGAGAGAGTTCTGCGAGCCGGGGCTTTAAAAGTATTTTCTGAAGGAACCTGCCGGCCTGCAACCTTGATCTAAACTGCCGGGACCATTGCTTCTTGTAAATTTCTTCCACCTCTTTTCTGTCCAGCTCCATATTAGTGAAATACCGCAACAAAATTTCCGAAGCAATACCGGCACTGTGAATGGCAATAGCCATTCCGTTTCCGCATAAAGGATGAATAAGACCGGCCGCATCTCCCAGCATGAGAATATGATCTTCTACCAGCGATTTCTTGTCGAAGGAAACCTGCGCTATGGTAAGGTCCTTCTCGAACAAAGGTTCAGCTTCTTCAAAGAATTTTTCCAGGTGCGGATTTTTATACAACACTTCTTCCCTGAAGCTTTTCGGATCTTTTGCCGCTTTAAAACTGTTATAGGTGGCCAGGTAACAAACGTTCACGGCATTGGTTTCAGTTTTCGAGAGACCGCAATAGCCACCATGAAAGTTGTGAAGAGAAACCGTATTTTGAGGATAATCGTCTTTACGGTAATGGGCTTTTACAGCAAGCCAGCCTGATTTTTTGGCAATAAATCTTCTTTTCAGGCTTTTGTCGATATTGGACCTTTTACCGAAGGCTCCCAGCACAAAACGAGAGCTGATTTTTTCTCCTTCCTGTGTTTCCAGGGTGAAACGATCCTGTTCAAATTCTACTGAAGTTACGGTTTGATGGATAATGTCTACTCCCAGTTCCAGGGCTCTCCTGTAGAAAAGATCGTCAAGGTTGTAACGGCTAACGCCCAGCCCGCCCAATGGCAGCAACGAACGAACCAATTTGCCCGAGACGGTGCTGTACTCCAGATAGTCGATCTCAGCAGGTCGAAGGCTGCTCAGGGAGACCCCAATAAAATTCATGTAATCAAGAATTTCGCGTGAAAGATATTCCCCGCATACCTTATGGTGCGGAAAACTGTCCTTTTCAAAAAGACAGACATCAAGGTCGTGTGTAGCAAGATGGATTGCTGCAGTTAAGCCCGCGAGCCCACCACCTACTATGGCAACATCTTTCTTTTTCATCTTAGTAAGATAGCGAAAAACAAAAAAATCCCGGCATATTGCCGGGATTTTCTTACTATTAAATCACCAAATTATTGCTCGTTGGTAGCTTGCTTGGCTTGTTCTTTTAGTTGATCATTTGCTACAATAGCGATTTCTACACGTCGGTTCTTGGCGCGGCCCTCGGCAGTACTGTTGTCGTACTTAGGCTGAGCTTCTCCGTACCATTTAGTATCAAACCTGCCGCGGTCAAGTCCCTGGCCAAGGAGGTAATTGGTTACCGCCTGAGCCCTGTTCTTGGAAAGGGTGAGGTTGTAGCTTTCGCTTCCTGTATTGTCGGTATGTCCTTCCACAAGGATATTGGAATTCGGATATTCCTTCAAAATACCGGACAAACGGTTGAGAGTTTCTTCCGATTTCGCGTTGATATTAGCTTTATCGGTAGCAAAATAAACCCCGCTGGATTCATCAAAGGTCACGTTGATCCCTTCTCCAACTCTTTCTACTTCAGCTCCTGGAACCTCCTGTTCGATCTGCTTGGCTTGTTTGTCCATTCGATCCCCAATGTAGGCTCCGGCAGCACCACCCACTACACCACCAATGATGGCGCCCAGGGCAGTATTCCCGCCGGTATTGTTTCCAACCACGCCACCTATTGCGGCACCACTGGCTGAACCAATTACGGCTCCCTTTTGTTTATTGTTGGCATTTTTTACTGCATCACAACTAAATAACAGACTTGCTGCTATTAGCATTGTAAACATTCTGTTTATGGTCGTCTTCATAGTCTATCTTTTTTGAGATTAAATTCTGGTAAAATTCATTCTTATTACGAAGGGCTTTCCTTCGAGACTCACGGTTTGTTCCCAAACCATAGTATCCTGGGTCAGGGTTTTCAGGTTTAGCCTGAATCCCTGGTCACCCGTTGTAGATTTGTGTTTTTCATTCGTGGGTTTCAAAAGAAAATCATACATACCCTGGGGCGTATTTTCTTCATCTACAGACCAGTTGAAATAGTTTGTACCGCCATTGCAGCTGGGGCCCTGGATTACATAGTTGCCCTGATTGTTATTGGAAACAAAGGTCCAGGTGCTGTTCTCGAAACAGGAAGCCGAAGCTTCGTTGAAGAGAGTGACGTCAAATTCACCCGTATTCTGAGGATAAGTAACGCTGTTAAGGGCCCAGGTACCATCAAAGGTCTTACGGGCTTCTTTAGCTACTTTACTGGTTCCGCCGCATGAGGTAATGAGTACGGCTACCACGGTGATAAATAAAAACTTTTTCATTGTTAAGTTCATTTTTAAAAACAAAACCCAATGTATTTCCTGGTTCGCACCATTCCTCTACATTGGATTTATGTTGATGAGTTTTGTATTAGCTTCTGAACAGTCGGCTGATGAGTGCTATTACCAATAGTACAATAAAGATGTAAAAAATGATCTTAGCAATATCTGCGAATCCCTCTGCTATCCCACCAAATCCGAAGATGGCGGCTACCAAAGCAATGATCAGGAAAATAACGATTAATCGTATCATAATATTAGATTTAGTGATTAGTTAATTCTAAATTACGTTACGGTTTTCCGCTGCACAAAAGATTATTAATACTTTAACAGTGAACTCGTTAAGTTTTCTTAAGGATTTGCAACGAAAGAAGTTAAAATACTAATATTCTATTAATTTCCGGATGTTTTCTCTTAGTCGCTCCTTCGGAAGATATCCTGCTTCGAGAGCAGCTGCGAATGGAACAGGCGTTTCCAGGCTCCCCACTCTTATCACCGGCGCATCGAGAAATTGGAAACATTCTTCGGTAATTCTGGCCGCAATTTCTGAAGCCAGGCTTCCGAAGAGAGAGTCTTCTGTAAGAACAAGGACTTTCCCCGTCTTCTTTACTGAAGAAAAAACCGCTTCCCAGTCTAAGGGCTGGAGAGTGCGCAAGTCCAGCAGGTCGGCATCAGAAATTTCCATTTCTTCCAGGGCCTCCAAGGCCCAATGTACTCCGGCACCATAGGTTATGACGCTTAGGTTTTTGCCTTCTCTAAGAGTGGCAGCTTTTCCGAACGGAAGGCTGTAATAATCTTCCGGTACTTCCTGTCTTATACTGCGGTATAATCCTTTATGTTCAAAAAACATTACGGGATTTGGATCATTGAAGGCGGTATTGAGTAAACCCTTGGCATCATAGGGAAAGGCAGGATACACAATTTTGAGACCTGGCGTTTTGAGGAACCAGGCTTCATTAGTTTGGCTGTGAAAAGGCCCTGCACCTACTCCTCCCCCACAGGGCATCCTGATAACCACATCGGCCGGCTGATTCCAGCGGTAATGGACCTTGGCAAGATAATTTACGATGGGATTGAACCCGGAAGTGGCAAAATCGGCGAATTGCATTTCCATCATTGCTTTCATTCCGTTTATGGAAAGTCCCATGGCAGCACCTACCACAGCAGATTCGCAAATAGGAGTATTTCGAACTCTATCCGCTCCGAATTCTTCAAGAAAGCCATCGGTAATCTTAAAAACGCCGCCATAATCTGCGATATCCTGCCCCATGAGCACCAGGTTTTCATGGCGCCTCATGGACTGCCTCAAGGCATCAGCAACAGCATCGACAAAACGAATTTCCTTTTTTTCTGGTCCGGGTTTGACTTCTTCAGATATAAATTCTTCATATACCCCATCCAACTCTGAGGTTTCATTAAAAGACACCGCCTCTTCAGCAGAAGCCAGACTTAGATTTTGTTCAATTTCGGCTTTTATTTCATTCCTGAATTCCTGTTCTTGTTCTTCAGAAAGTAATCCGGTTTTCATCAGGTAATCCCTGAAATTGATCAGTGGATCTTTGATAGCCCATTCCTGCATCAACTCTTGAGGTACGTATTTGGTGCCGCTGGCCTCTTCGTGCCCCCGCATCCGGAAGGTCTTGAATTCCACCAAAACAGGCCGCGGATTTTCGCGGATACTTTCAGCCAGCTCCGAAATCTTTCCGAAGACTTCCAGAATATTATTCCCGTCAATGATATGAGATTCCATTCCGTAGCCAGCACCGCGGTCGGCAATATTTGTACATCTGTACTGTTCAGAAGTAGGTGTAGAAAGTCCGTAGCCGTTATTTTCCACACAAAATAGCACCGGAAGATCCCATACCGAAGCCAGATTCAAAGCTTCGTGGAAATCTCCTTCGCTGGTGCCTCCTTCACCCGTAAAAACGGCCGTGATCCTTTTGTCTTTGCGCAGTTTATGCGCCAGTGCAATCCCGTCGGCTACTCCGAGTTGCGGCCCCAGGTGGGAGATCATGCCAATGATCCTGAATTCCTGGCTTCCGAAGTGAAAACTGCGGTCACGTCCTTTTGTGAAACCGCTCATCTTTCCCTGCCATTGCGCAAAAAGCCTGTGCAAGGGGATATTCCTTTGAGTAAAAACTCCAAGATTGCGGTGCATGGGTAGAATATATTCCTCATCCCGCAATGCTGCAGTCACGCCCACGGCAATGGCTTCCTGCCCGATTCCGCTAAACCATTTAGATACCTTCCCCTGTCTTAGAAGAACGAGCATTTTCTCTTCTATGAGCCTGGGTTTGAGCATGCCCCGGTAAAGGGCGAGAAGTTTCTCTTTTGAAAAAGAATCTGAATTATATGAAATAGCCGTATTTGGGGAGGTTTGGGGATCCATAAACATAAATTTGTTTATCAAATGTAGCTAAAATTAAAATTGCTAAGAAAAATATAAACGCTCGGCTTCTCACATAAATTTCTTTAACTTTGTTTGTTGATCCAAAAATAAAAAATCCAATCCATGGCAATGAATAACATTCCCAGCGTAAATCTGGCCGACTTTCTGTCCGACGATCCGGAGAGAAAGCAAAAATTTGTAAAAGAAATTGGCCAGGCCTATGAAGAGATAGGTTTCGTCGCCCTGAAAAACCATTTTCTAAGTGACGAGCTGGTAGAGGAACTATATAAAGAAGTCAAAGCCTTTTTTGATCTTCCGCTGGAAGTAAAAAAGAAATATGAGATCGAAGAGTTAGCAGGTCAAAGGGGTTATACTTCCTTCGGAAAAGAACATGCCAAGGGCAAGAAAGAAGGAGATCTTAAGGAATTCTGGCACTTTGGCCAGGAACCTTCTAAAGACGCCGATCTTACCGAAGAATATCCCGAAAACGTTCAGGTAGAGGAACTAAAAGATTTCAACCATGTTGGGATGGAATCTTACCGCATGCTCGAGAAAACCGGGATCTATGTGTTAAGAGCCCTGGCGCTTTACATTGGTCTTGATGAGCATTACTTTGATCACTGGGCCAGCAACGGCAACAGTATTCTTAGGCCTATCCATTATCCCCCTATTACTGAAGAGCCTAAAGGTGCAGTGCGTGCCGGTGCTCACGGAGATATTAACCTTATCACCCTGCTTATGGGAGCCTCAACCGGTGGCCTGCAGGTGTTGCGAAAAGATGGAGAGTGGATAGATGCTATTCCGCAGGAAGATGAATTAGTGATCAACGTGGGAGATATGCTTGAAAGACTTACCAATAATAAATTGCGTTCTACTATTCACCGCGTGATCAATCCGCCGAGAGAAGAATGGAGCAAGCCCCGCTTTTCCATTCCTTTCTTTATGCATCCCAGAAGTGAAATGCCTTTAAACTGTCTGGAAGAATGTATAAATGAGGAGCATCCCAAACATTATGAGGATATTACGGCAGGCGAATTTCTTAACCAGCGCCTGATCGAAATAGGACTGGCAAAAAAATAGGTCATGGCTAAGAAAAAACTTGGACTCGAAGATTTGGGTGGTTTCGTTTTTTCTACAAACGATGATTTCGATGAAAGCGAATATCAGGAGGGAGAACAGCAGGAATCTTTAGCCCCGGAAGAACAACAACTGGAAGCGCATTTCAGCAGTAAAGGACGCGGAGGCAAAACCGTGACCATTGTTAAGGGGTTTGTAGGTCCTGAAGAAGACCTCATTGCTCTTGGTAAAAAGCTAAAAAAGAAATGCGGCGTAGGCGGTTCTACCAAAGATGGTGAAATCATCATCCAGGGAGATGACCGCGAAAAAATAATGCAGTTGCTGCAAAAGGACGGATATAAGGTAAAACGTGTTGGAGGCTAAGCCCCTACGCGTTTTTTAATTTTAAGCTATGGAAGAAAAAGCTTTGCACATAATCAATGGCGACGGCCTCACCGAGCGAATGCAGGAACTCGACCTGCCGGGCGAAATTGTGGTTTGGCGGGAAATGCTTTGCGAAGGGATGACCTTCCAGGAGGTAGGCGGAAAAGATTTCGTCAAGGCCCGGAAGAAATTCCTAAGGAAGCATTATCATATTACTGCCGAAGATTATGATGAGAAATTCATGAAGGAACTGGCAAAGCTCGAGGCCGCCCGTGATTATGATCATGTGGTGCTCTGGTTCGAATTCGATCTTTTCTGCCATATCAACATGCTGGCAGCTATCAGTTACATGATAGACCATGGCAAAAATGTACCAATGTACCTGGTATGCAGCAAAAGGCTTTCGGGGGAAGATGAATTTACCCCGCTTTCGGAGTTATCCACCGATCATCTGCTGAAGCATTTTGAGCATAAAATTTCACTCACTACCGAAGATATCGAGATTGCTACTCTTATTTGGGAATTGTACTGCAGCAACAGCCCAATTCAGCTAAAACAACAGATTAAAAAAACAACCAATTTCGAATACCTCTCCAGTTGTATCAGAGCTCATATTGAGCGTTTTCCGAACAGCAGAACAGGTATCAACACTTTGGAGAAAAATATTCTGAGGATCATTCAGCGACACCAGATCACCTCACAACATCAGTTGCTTGGCTATGCCCTACAATACCAGGGTTATTATGGCTATAATGATGTGCAGATGGAGCGGGTGCTGAAAAAGCTTCAGGATTTCTATAATATTGACGGAGAACGCGTATATCTCACCGAGAAAGGAGAAAAGGCCCTGGAAGGTTCTCACAACTTCTACCAGGAACTTAAAAATGAAGAGTATTTGGGTGGTGTCAGGATGTATGATTTTCTGTACGAATCAGAGTCTCATCGTTTACTAAAACTATAAAATGTCTATACAATCATCAGAACTCATCCTGAATCCGGACGGGAGTATCTATCATCTTAATCTTAAACCGGAACACGTTGCAGATACAGTCATTACTGTTGGCGATCCCAACCGTGTAGAAAAGATCACCCGTCATTTTGACGAGGTGGAATTTACTATCAAGAAAAGGGAATTTCACACCCAAACCGGAACCTACAAAGGAAAAAGAATCACCGTTATCTCCTCGGGTATTGGCCCCGATAATATTGATATCGTCCTGAACGAACTGGACGCGCTGGTCAATATCGATTTTGAAAAAAGAGAGATCAAAAAAGAACTGCGCAGCCTTGATATTATCAGAATCGGCACCACCGGTTCTATCCAGGAAAGCAATGCGCTCGATTCTTTTATTTTAAGCGAATTAGCCATAGGTTTTGACGGCGTAATGCATTTTTATGACAGTGAATCTGTACAACTACCCGATTTCGCCGAAGCTTTTGAAAAGCATCTCAACTGGTTTCCGAAGAAAGCGAGCCCTTATGTGGTTTCCTGTGATGCAGATCTCGCCGACATACTGGATTCCGATCAGGTAGACCGGGGATTTACCGCCACCAATATCGGCTTCTACGGACCACAGGGACGTGTATTAAGGCTGCCCCTTCAGGATAAGAATATGAACAGTAAGCTGGCTTCTTTCTCCTATCAGGACAAAAAGATCACCAATCTTGAGATGGAGACTTCCACCATCTACGGAATGTCTAAAATGCTGGGGCATCGGGCGGTTTCTATGAATGCCGTGGTTGCCAACAGAGCCACCATGGAATTTTCGGCAGATCCCGGAAAAACCGTTGCGAATCTTATTGAATACTGTCTTGAAAAGCTGGTGGAATAAGGCTTATTTAACAGAATCTTAAAAACTAAGCAGGGCCTTCTTTGTACTTTTGAAGAAAGCAAGAGCACTAATGCAGGAACCTACCGAAACACATTTAAGGCACCGCGATCTTAACTGGTTGAGTTTTAATGAAAGGGTTTTACAGGAAGCAGAAGACAAGGTAAATCCGCTATACGAGCGAATAAGGTTTCTGGCTATATTTTCTTCAAATCTTGATGAATATTTCCGGGTGAGGGTTTCTCAGCTCCGGCAGATGAAGCGCGTTAAAAAAAGTCTTCGGAAGAAGCTCGCACTTCGTCCCAACCGCATCACCAAAGAGATCATTGAAGAAGTGAAGCATCAACAAGATGAATTCGGGCATATCTATTACGACCAGATAGTTCCTGAACTGGCAGAGCATGATATACTCCTTATAGATTCTGAACATTTTGACGATGCCCAGAAGGACTTTGCCCAAAAATTCTTCCGGGAGGAGGTGCTGGAGCATCTCTCCCCTGTCTTTCTGGACCTAAGGCAGGAAAATGAGCTTTTCCTCGAAAATGCAGTCATTTATTTGCTGGTCACCTTTAAAAATGAAAACTTTTTTGGAGTCGTGAATATTCCGGTGGATAAATGCGGAAGATTCATTCAGCTTGAAGGAGATGGCAAACCTCACTCGCTCACTTTTCTGGATGAAATTGTACGAAGTCAGTTGCATTCCCTTTTTCCGGAGAATGATATTACGGGAATCTTTGAAATGAAACTTTCCCGGGATGCTGAATTGTATATCGATGATGTGTACAGCGGAGTTCTTGCTGAAAAGATTTATGAATCACTGCAGCAGCGCAGCGAAGGTCAGCCTACACGCCTGCTTTACGATTCCAATATGCCGGCTGATGTTCAGAAAAGAATAAGAAAATTGCTGAATCTTGGAAAGATCGACATGATGCCCGGAGGCAGATACCACAACTTCAGCGACTTTTTCTCATTCCCCGATCCCACCAATAATCCTGAGCTACATTTCGAAGAGCTGCAACCGGTGCCGCACCGGGTGCTCGAGAATTCCGAAGATTATTTTAAAAGCATTGCAGAAAAAGATCAGGCGGTTCACTTCCCATACATGTCTTTTAAATACGTCGAGAACTTTTTATCTCAGGCAGTGAGTGATCCTGCCGTGACTCATATCAAAATTTCACTCTATAGAGTTGCAGATGAATCCCGGCTGACCAGTTGCCTGGTGCAGGCCCTGGAAAACGGCAAGAAGGTGACGGTTTTTGTAGAAGCCAAAGCGCGGTTTGACGAGGAAAACAATATAGTCTGGGGCCGTAAGTTTGAGAAGAAGGGCGCCCATGTCATTTATAGTTATCCAAAGGTGAAGGTGCATTCCAAGATCATGCTCATTACCCGAAAAGAAGGCGATGCAGAGGTGGACTATGCCTATATAGGCACTGGAAACTTCAATAGTGAGACCTCCAGGATCTATTGTGATCATGCCATTTTTACCGCCAATCTCAACTTCACCAAAGAGTTATCGCGACTTTTCAAGGTGCTCGAAGGCGAACTGATCATTCCGCGGGACAAGAATCTTTTGATTTCTCCATTTTCAACCCGACAGAAATTCACCAGCCTTATCTACACCGAGATCGAAAATGCGCGAAAGGGAGAAAAGGCAAAGATCACCGCTAAGATGAATAGCCTTGAAGATGCCGAGATAATCGGGTTGCTTTACAAGGCGAGCCAGGCCGGCGTCGAGATCAGGTTGCTCATAAGAGGCTTTACCTGTCTCATACCCGGAATTCCCGGTCTTAGCGAGAATATTTACGTAACAAGTATTGTGGACAGGTTCCTGGAACACGGACGGATCTACCTGTTTGAAAATGGCGGGAATGAAGAGATCTATTTTGGCAGCGCCGATTGGATGACCAGGAATCTGGATCGACGCATTGAAGTGATCGCTCCTATCTATGATGAAGACATCGCCCAGGAATTCAAAGATATTCTGAATATTCAGCTTCACGATAATATGAAGGCGCGCATTCAGGATGCTGAGGAAACCAATCAATATGTAGAGAAAAAGCCGGAGGAGCAAGCGATACGTTCCCAGGTAGAAATCTATAATTATCTAAAGGAAAAGCATACATCATGAAAACTATAAGAATAGGCGGAGTGCCGGAACATTTTAATTTGCCCTGGCACCTGTGTATGGAGGAAGGTGATTTTGAAAAAGAAGATGTGAATGTAATCTGGAAAGATTTTCCGGATGGAACGGGAGCAATGAATAAGGCTTTGCGATCGGGAGAGATTGACGCAGCAGTTATTTTGACAGAAGGCGTTACCAAAGATATCCTTGCCGGAAATGAAGCGCGAATCGTACAGGTATATGTAGGCTCTCCCCTGGTGTGGGGAATTCACGTGGCGGCCGAATCGGAGTATAAATCTATCCAGGATCTTGAAGGTACAACGGCAGCCATAAGCCGTGAAGGCTCGGGCTCTCAGCTAATGGCTTATGTAAATGCCCAAAATCAGGGTTGGGACAAAAAGGATCTTAAGTTTAAGATTATCGGCGACGTAGATGGCGCCATCGAAGCCCTGAAAAATGACGAAGCTCAGTATTTCATGTGGGAGCATTTTACCACAAAACCGCTGGTAGACAACAGGACCTTCAGGCTCATTGCCGACTGCCCTACCCCCTGGCCTTGTTTCGTTATAGCCGTTCGGGAAGAAGTATTAAAGTATAATCACGACAGGATCAAAAAAATGCTGGATATTCTGAATGAAAAAACCCACAATTTCAAGGAGATCCCTAAAATCGATGAGATCCTTGCCGAGCGTTACGGGCAGCAGCTGGAAGATATCAGGAAATGGCTTGAAATTACCAACTGGAGCCAGGAGCAGCTTTCTGAAGAAGAACTCGAAAAAATGCAAAATCAACTGCTGGAACTCAACCTGATAAAAGAAAAAGCGGAGGCTTCAGAAATTATTTATACTTTGCATTCATAAATCAACACCTGATTCCCCCCGATGAAAAAATTATTTGTTTGTCTCCTTCTGCTGAATTTCACGTATTCTTTTGCACAAAACAGCGGAAGTAATTCCGTCGAAAAAAGAGATATTACCCATAATGAGCTCAGTATAGGTGCTCTTAATCTGGTGGCTTTTGGGGCGCTTGACCTTGCTTACGAAAGAATTCTGAATGAAGATTCCAGCTGGTCAACCGAAGTTTTTATCCAGGCTTTAAACCGCGATAGCGAAGATGTTGCTGATGCCTATAACCGTGATTTTTCCCTTACCGGAAAGTATAAATATTTTTTTAGTGCCGATTATGCCCGCGGCTTTTATGTGGAAGGCTTCGGAATGATCTCCAACGGCGAGTACACGCCTGATCTTGTTTATGTGCCAAATCCAGATGCGCCACCTGTAGATCACAGCAAGAGGTATACAGATTTTGCCCTGGGCTTTGGAGTTGGAGGTAAATTTGTGGCTTCCGGAGGATTTTTCCTTGATCTAAGTACAGGGATTGGCCGGAATCTACTAAATGACAATGCGCCCACGATCGTAGGCCAGTTCAACGTGAATCTCGGGTTTAGGTTCTAAGAATTACCAGTCCACAGGCTCTTTACCCTGAGCTTTCAAATATTCATTTGCCTGGCTGAAATGTTTATTCCCAAACCAGTAACCGCGGTTCGCGCTTAAAGGAGACGGATGACCGCTGGTAAGGATCAGGTGTTTTGAAGCGTCTATCTTTTTCGCCTTCTTTTTGGCATAGCCGCCCCAGAGCATAAAAACCACATTTTCTTTTTCTTCGGAAATGATCTCGATCACCCTGTCGGTGAAGCTTTCCCATCCTTTTTTCTGATGCGATCCCGCCTGGTGCGCTCTTACCGTTAAAGTGGCATTCAGCAATAAAACTCCCTGCCTGGCCCATCGCTCAAGATTGCCTGATGCCGGAACAGGTTTTCCCAGATCCTGCTCAATTTCCCGGAAAATATTGATTAAAGAAGGCGGAGTCGTCACTCCTTCATTTACCGAAAAACAAAGTCCGTGCGCCTGGCCAGGGCCGTGGTAAGGATCCTGTCCCAGGATCACCACTTTGGTATTCTCAAAACCAGATTGGTCAAAGGCAGCAAAAATATCCTGTCCTTCCGGAAAGCAGCGGTGATTGTTGTATTCTTCTTTAACAAAATTGGTAAGCTCCTGAAAATATTCTTTCTCAAACTCTTCTTTCAAAACCTCATTCCAGCTTTGGTCTATTTCTACCTTCATTATAATTAAGTAAATTTGCAGCACCTCAAAAGTAGGGAAAAATTACTATGATAAAAATTGCATCCAAGAGCCTTACCGATCTCGAATTTCCGACAGTCCGCGAGCAAATCAGCGAACTTTGTATCACCGGAATGGGAAAAGAAAAAGCCCTTCATATAAAGCCATATTCGAGCTATAAAAAGACCTTTTTCGGTCTCAACCAGACTAATGAATACCTAAGCTCCAAAACGCGGGAGCAGGCGATTCCCAACCACGGTTTCGACAGTATTCAGAATGAAATTAAGCTGCTGGGCATTGAAGATGCGGTTCTGGAAGTATCAGGATTCAGGAAAATCGCTTCTATTTCGGAAACTGCAAATATGCAGATCAAATACTTTGAGAAATTCCGCGAATATTATCCCTCTCTTTTCGAGACAACCTCCCGTGTAGAATACACCAAAGAAGTCATCGAAAAAGTGGGGAAAGTGATCGACAGGTTTGGAGAGTTGAAAGACGATGCCTCTCCCCTGCTGCAGAGTCTTCGCAGAAGTATTAACTCTGTAAAGGGAAAGATCAACAGCAGTTTCAATTCAGCCTTAACCACCTATCATAATTACGGTTACCTGGACGATATCAGGGAAAGTGTTGTGGAAAATGTGCGGGTTTTGGCCGTGACTGCCATGCACCGCCGCAAGGTAAAAGGTGGCATCCTGGGGAATTCAAAAACCGGAAGCATTGTCTATATCCAGCCGGAATCGACGTTTCAGTTCACGCGCGAGCTGAACAACCTTCAGTATGAAGAGAAAGAAGAGATCAACAGAATCCTCAAGGAATTGACCAATTTCATCAGGCCTTATCGTGAATTGCTGGAAGAATACCAGGAACTGCTGAGCGATATTGATCTTATTTCAGCTAAGGCTAAATATGCCGAAAAAATCAACGGAATTCTTCCGAAGATCACCAAAGAAAAGGAGATTCAGCTAAAAGATGCCTACCATCCCCTGCTCTATCTCACCAACAAGAAGAGAGGAGAGAAAACATTTCCGCAGTCCATAGAATTAGGTCCCGATAACCGCATTATCGTGATCTCGGGCCCGAATGCCGGTGGGAAGAGTATTACCCTGAAAACCGTTGGCCTGTTGCAGATCATGCTGCAAAGCGGAATTCTAATCCCGGTTCACGAATTTAGTAGGATGTGCTTTTTCGACAAGATCCTTACCGATATTGGCGACAATCAGTCGATCGAAAACCACCTGAGCACCTACAGTTACAGGCTGAAGAATATGAATTATTTTCTTCGGAAGTGCGATGAAAACACACTTTTCCTGATCGATGAATTTGGAACCGGAAGTGATCCTGAACTGGGCGGCGCTTTAGCCGAAACTTTCCTGGAGGTCTTTTATGAGAAAGAATCCTACGGAATCCTCACTACGCATTACGCCAACCTGAAAAAACTGGCGAACGAGTTGCCTAATATGAGCAACGCCAACATGATGTTTGATTCCAACAGCCTGGAACCGCTGTACAAGCTGCGGGTAGGAGAAGCCGGAAGTTCCTTTACTTTCGAGGTGGCGCAGAAAAACGGAATTCCATACAGCCTTATCAATCGTTCCAAGAAGAAGGTGGAACGCGGAAAGATCCGTTTTGACCGAAGTATTGCCAAACTTCAGCAGGAGCGTTCAAAACTGCAGAAGACGACCGATTCCCTGAAGGATAAAGAGGTAAAGGCTTCCAAAGAAAAAGATAAGCTGGAAGAGACCAATTCCAGGATCCAGCAAAAACTGGAGAGTTACCAGGAGCTCTATGACAGCAATCAGCGGCTCATCTATCTTGGACAAAAGATCAACGACATCAGCGAAAAATACTTCAGCAATAAAAAGAAGAAAGAACTGATCGGGGAATTTCTGAAGCTGGTAGAAATCGAAAATTCCAAACGTAAAAAGCAGTCGGCGAAGGAAAGAAAAGCTGAAAAAGCCAAAGAGAAAAAAGTACAGCAGGAAGTTCAGAAAAAAGTGGAAGTGATCCGCGAAAAGAAAAAGGAGGAAAAGCAGAAGGAGATCGAAGCTGAGAAAAAAGAAGCGGCCAAGCCAAAACCGAAGCTAAAGATTGGCGACCGGGTTCGGCTTCAGGACAGCAAATCGGTTGGTACATTGGACAATATCGAAAAAGGTAAGGCAACCGTAAATTACGGAATGTTCACCACCTCGGTTTCCATGGACCAGCTTGAACTGGTGCAGGCGATGAAGAAATAAAACTTCTGCAGTATTTAGATTGAAATTGGAGGTTTATGCCTCCTCATTTTCCGGATGATAATCGTCGTCCCAGTTCTTTACATTCGGCGGCCCCATCATGTCAACAGATTTGGCAACCATCAGAGATACTGCGGCATCTCCGGTTACGTTCACCGTAGTTCGGCACATATCGAGCGGTCTGTCTACGGCAAAGATCAAAGCAAGACCCGCTTCCGGGATTCCGGCCTGGGCCAGTACGATCACGAGCATCACCATTCCTGCTCCGGGCACAGCAGCCGAGCCAATAGAAGCCAAGGTTGCGGTGGCGATGATCCCAAGTTGTGTTCCAAGGCTAAGATCCATTCCAAAGGCCTGCGCGATAAAAACCGCAGCAACAGCCTGATAAAGACTGGTCCCGTCCATATTAATGGTAGCCCCGATAGGCAGTACAAAACTGCTAACTTCTTTATGCACGCCCATGTGTTCCTCTACCCTTTCCATAGTTACGGGCAATGTTGCCGCGCTGGAACTCGTGGAAAAAGCCAGCAACTGGGCAGGGGCAATTCCGTTGATAAAGAAGGAAGGCTTGTTTTTTGTAAAAACCCAAACCAGCAGAATATAGATACCGATCATCAAAGCCAGGCCTATCAGCACGGTGAGGGCGTACATTCCCAGGGCGGCGAAGAGATCGGCGCTGGGAGATTCTACGACAAGGGCCGCAAGTAGTGCGAATACACCATAAGGCGCGGCAAGCATAATGATATCTATCAGTTTCAGAATGACCTCATTGAAGCCATCAAAGAAGTCCTTCACCGGCTTAGCCGTTTCCTCCGGGATTAGAATAAGACCAATTCCGAAGAAAATCGCGAAGAAAATAACCTGCAACATATTGCCATTATCGCCGGCGGCATGAAAAATATTACTGGGCACAAGATCTTCAAGCGCCTGAAGAGGACCGGCCTCTTTTTGTTTTTCGGCACTCGCCTGCACGCCGGTAGCATCAAATTCGTAGCTCGCAATAAGATCTTCACGCGTTTCCTGGCTAATCGTGCTTCCTGGTTTGATGACATTTACCAGTCCCAGCCCTACGGAAACTGCGATCACTGTGGTGATCACGTAAATTGCGATAGTTCGGGTTCCCATCTTGGAAAGCTTCGAAACATCCTTGAGATCGGAGATCCCTTTGATGAGCGAAGCGAGGATGAGCGGCACTGCAATGAGTTTTAAGGCATTGATAAAAATGTTCCCGAAAGGTTTTATCCAATTACTTACAAATTCAGCTCCCCAACTGAAATTGCTTAGCAGAAGAGCAAAAACAACCCCGGCAACCATTCCAATTAAGATCTGCCAATGCAGCGCAAGTTTTTTCATACTGATATTATCCGTTTTTCTTTAGATTTTTGCTGATTTGTTCTGAAGCATAAAGTCGGCTATCACCAACGCGGCCATAGCTTCTACAATAGGCACGGCGCGTGGCACCACACATGGATCGTGCCTGCCTTTTCCCTGCATTTCCACCGATTCGCCCTGAGCATTGATGGTCTCTTGCTTTTGCATAATAGTCGCAACAGGTTTAAAGGCCACATTGAAGTAAATTTCCATTCCGTTGGAAATACCTCCCTGAATCCCGCCGCTGAGATTGGTTTTGGTAGTGCCATCATTATTGAAAAGATCGTTGTGCTGACTTCCCTTCATTTTCGTGCCTTCAAAACCGCTTCCGTATTCGAAACCCTTCACGGCATTGATGGAAAGCATGGCTTTCCCCAATTCGGCATGTAGTTTATCGAAGACAGGTTCTCCCAGTCCCTTCGGAACATTTTTGATCACGCAGCGAACAGTGCCGCCAACGGTATCACCTTCAGAACGAATCTCTTTGATGTAAGATTCCATCTTTTCGGCGGTCTCTTTGTCGGGGCAGCGTACTGGATTTGATTCAATAAGACCAAAATCTATTTCGCTGTTGGATTTCTTCAGCTCAATTTCTCCAACTGAGGCAGTGAACGCATGTATCTCTATCCCCTTTAGCAACTGCTTTGCAAGAGCGCCTGCCACCACACGGGAAGCCGTTTCCCGGGCCGAAGACCTTCCGCCGCCACGATAATCACGCACCCCGTACTTTTCATCGTAGGTATAATCGGCGTGCGAAGGACGGTAGGTATCTTTTATATGTGAATAGTCTTTTGATTTTTGGTTGGCATTCTGAATCACAAATCCTATGGGTGTTCCCGTACTTTTCCCTTCGAAAATTCCGCTAAGGAATTCAACAGTATCTGGTTCTTTGCGTTGGGTCACAATAGCCGATTGCCCAGGTTTACGCCTATTGAGCTCCTCCTGGATCTTTTCGGTATCGATCTCCAGGCCCGCTGGGCAGCCATCGATAATTCCTCCTATTGCTTTTCCGTGAGATTCGCCAAAAGTGGTAAGTCTGAATAGTTTTCCGAAGGAATTTCCTGCCATTTTAGTGGTTTTGAGCAAATGTAGATTTTTAGACCAATATTTAAAAATGTAAATCCAATTAATATTCCCTTAACAATTGCGATCTCATTTAAACTTTTGGTAAGAATTCTTTAAATGCGTTCTAATCCTTTTGTGGGTTCTATGAGGGTTATTTGTAAGCATAAAAGATGAATGACGTTGGGAAAAAAAAGAAAGGTTGAACTGGTAGTAATTTCAGATGTTCATCTTGGCACCCTGGGCTGCAGGGCGGCTGAACTCTGTGAATACCTGGATAGCATCACCCCGGAGAAGTTGGTGCTTAACGGGGATATTATCGATATCTGGCAGTTCAGGAAAAGTTATTTTCCGCCGGAACACCTGCAGGTGATCAAAAAGATCCTCGACATGAGCCGAAAGGGCACCGAGGTCATTTATATCACCGGAAATCACGACGAACTGCTGCGGAAATTCCGCGATACTCAAATGGGAGGCTTTTCTATTGTGGATAAGCTGGTCCTGGAACTCGACGGAAAAAAAGCCTGGTTCTTCCACGGCGATATCTTTGACGTCTCCATTAAAAACGCCCGCTGGCTTGCTAAGCTTGGCGGTCGCAGCTACGATCTGCTCGTTTTGATGAACAGGATGATGAACTGGGGGCTGGTCAAAATGGGGAAGAAGAAATTTTCTCTTTCCAGAAGGATCAAGAACAGCGTAAAACGAGCCGTAAAATGTATTAATGATTTCGAAAAAACGGCAGCCGATCTCGCCATAAAACAGAAATACAAATACGTGATCTGTGGCCACATTCACCAGCCCCGCATGGTTAGAAAAACAACCAAGGACGGCACCTGCCTATATTTGAATTCCGGAGACTGGATAGAGCATATGAGCGCGCTGGAATACCACAACAAGCGCTGGAGCCTTATTCATTATGAAGCTGAAACAATAGCTTCGGAAAACCCCCAATCTGATCTTTCTGATATCCTCACAGCCATGACCGTGATCGGTAAAGTAAAAAATCTCGATACCGCAAAAATGGAGTTTTCCGGATTCTGAATTATTCCTGCTTTCTTGCAAGAACTTCATCCACCTTCGAGAGAAGGACTTCCATATCAAATGGCTTCGGAATAAAATCTACCGCCCCGGCCTGCTTACAGGTTTCTCCAATATTATGGAGAGCCGACATCATTACCACCGGCACATCGGCTACTTCCTGATCCTTTTTAAGATCAGAACACACATCGGTGCCATCAACGCCCGAGATCAGTTTGTCGAGCAATACGAGTTCGATGTCATTCCTGAGAATATTTTCTTTGGTTTCGAGCGGCTTTTGGGACAAGGTAACTTCATGATCCTGGAACTCCAGAATATCTTTAATCATAGATCCAATAGACGGATCATCATCTACTATTAAAATTCTTGCCATTTCCTTCTAATTTTTCGGTAAAGTAAAAATAAATTCTGAGCCTTTGCCGGGAATACTTTCCACCCGAATGCTCCCATTGTGACGTTCAATTATTTGATTGGAGAGATACAGGCCTATTCCAAAACCTGAATAGGTATTTTCATTTTTACCTTCCACTCTGTAAAATCTCTTAAAAATATTTCTCAGGTCCTTTTCCGGAATCCCAATTCCTTTGTCCCTAATGCTCACGGAAACTGAATCCCCGGAGGTGGACAAATTAATCAACACCTCATTGCTTTCGGGGGAATACTTGATGGCATTGGTGATGAAATTAATAAGCACCTGCCCTATCCTGTCTTTATCGGCAAAAATAGTACAGCTGCCATCCTGCTGAAAATTGAGTTCCACTTCTTTGTGCGTATAGCGAATATCCTCGATCACCTGATGAATCAGTTCGCAAATATCGAAGTTCGATTTTTGTAGTTCGAGTTCATTTTGCTCAATACGCGAAAGGTCAAGCATTTCTGAAATCAAGCGAATAAGCCTGTTCACCTGGTCCTCGATACGGTGCAGGTAAGGCTTTATAGGTAACGGAATGTCATCGCCCTCTTCGGACCTTGCGATCATTGACTGCAGCAGCTGCACATAGCCTTTCACCGAAGTTACCGGAGTTTTCAATTCATGACTCACCAGTTTCAGAAAATCCTCTTTTTTCTTCTCTTCTTCCTTTATTTCGTCAATTTCGGTACTGGAACTAACCCAGAAGTTGATGTCTTCCTCGCCATCCTTTACCGCGATGCCGCGGCATAAATGCCACTTATAACCACCATTTTTATCCTGAATGCGCATTTCCATCTCAAAATCTTCTCCTGTAGAAAGAGAATGATGTATGCCTTCTTTTATCTGTTGTTGTTCTTCGGGATGAGTTACCTCAGTCCAATGTTTTGTTTTTATTTCTTCCCGATCCCAGGCGGTGTAGTCCAGCCAGCTCTTATTGTAGTAATACGGAAACCCCTCTGAATCGGTAATGCTTATCTTGAGCGGCATAAAATCGATCATCTCCCTGAACCTCTTCTCCCTGGCCTGAAGTTCTTTGTGTAATTTGGCTTCCTTAGTTACCTCTGTAGCGATCACTGCCACGCCGTTCACCTCTCCCTTCAAGTTGTATTGTGGCTGATAAACAAAGTTGAAGTGTGCAAGTACTTTTTCACTGTCTCGCATCAGGTAAACCGGCATCTCGTAACCATATTCCGATTCCCCTGTTCTAAGCACTTTTAACAGGAGATCTTCCAGTCCCTGTTCCCCAATTTCGGGATGTGCCTTTATCAGCGGTTGACCGATGATCTCTCTTCCCTTGCCCCAAAATTCTAACATAGGATCGTTGGCAACCTTTATAATGAGCTCTTCTCCTTCAAGAAGAGTAATGAGGGAAGGAGATGAATAAATGAGTTCTTTAAGTCTGTGCAGTTCTTCGTTCAGCTCTTTGTTAGTAATTTTGCTACCGGGCTCCGGGTTCAAAGGAGATTCAGTTCTTCCCTTGATAAGGTTTAGCTGCTCCTGTTCCCTGGCCAGTTCCTGCTCCAGCTCTTTTATGCGCGATTCTCTCTGTTTTATTTCCTTTGCTTCTGCCTGCTCTTCTTCTTGCATCAATAAAATTTAATGAAATACTAATATAAGAGTTCCTTCAGAAATGTAAAGCTTGCGTCCATTGAAAAATACATTTATCTTAAGGCTCTGCGTAAAATACTTACAGGATGACTCGCTACACGACCAGTTCCGTCGTATATCTGATGCCTGCAACTCGTACCATTTGCTGAAATAAGGGTTTCTTCGGAAGCTTTTCTCACCGCAGGAAACAAGGTTTGTTCGCCAATGTTCATACTTATCTCGTAATGTTCTTTTTCGTAGCCGAAGGAACCTGCCATTCCGCAACAACCGGAAGGAATAATGGTCACCTTAAAATTCTTCGGAAAATTGAGAATATCAAACGTGTAAGAGGTATTCGATAAGGATTTTTGATGGCAGTGGCCATGGACCTTGATGGTTCTGGCTTCATCTGTAAAAGCCGAAATCTTAATATTGCCAAGGGCCATCTCCCTTTTCAGAAATTCTTCAATAATGAAACAATTTTTGGACAAGCCGGCGGCATCGGCAGGATTGTCAGCTAACCGCAGGTATTCATCCCGAAAGCTCAGGATGGCAGATGGCTCAATTCCGATCAGCGGACTTTCTTCTGAAACCAGGTCCTTAAAAATGTTGATGTTCTTGTTTGCCAGGACCTTAGCTTCATCTAAAAATCCTTTGGAGATATGGCTTCTGCCACTCTCTTCATGCTGAACGAATTCTACCTGATAGTTCAGACTGCTCAGTAATTCCAGGGCATCAATTCCAATTTCCGCATCCAGGTAATTGGTGAATTCATCATTAAAGAAGTAAAGCGTCTTGATGGGATTGGTCACTTTCAGCCTTTCTTTATTTTTTATGAAAAAATTCGCGACCGTCTGCTTTGACAATACCGGAAGACTTCTTTCCGGCGCTACTCCCATGGCTTTCTTGGCGATGCCTGAGGTAATTCCGTTCTTAAAGAAAAAGTTGGAGATGCCCGGCACTTTCGAAGCCAGTTTGTTCATCCTGGTATTATGTGCAAAGGCTTTGCTCCTCATGGAGGCGCCGTTTACCTTCTGGTATTGATACTGAAATTCGGCTTTTAAAGCTGCGACATCAACGTTCGATGGGCATTCACTCTTACAGCCTTTACAGCTGATGCAAAGGTCAAAAACCTCTTTCAGTTCTTTATTGTTGAATTTGTTCTTCTTATCTGAATTGGTGAGGAATTCCCGTAAGGCATTGGCCCTGGCTCGTGTGGTATCCTTTTCGTTCTTCGTGGCGCGATAACTGGGGCACATGGTACCACCTGCTTCTGCCGATTTCCGGCAATCCCCGCTGCCGTTACATTTTTCTGCCAGCCGCAGAATTCCCTGTGAAGCTGAAAAATCCATCAGTGTTTCCACTTCTGGCTCCGGACGATCGGGTTCATAGCGCAGCGACGTATCCATGGGGGCTGCATCGATGATCTTCCCGGGATTGAATATATTCTTCGGATCAAAAACTGCTTTGATCTCTTTGAGCAATTGGTAATTGTGAGACCCGATCATCAATTCGATGAATTCTGCCCGTACCCGGCCATCACCGTGTTCCCCACTCATGGAGCCATTGTATTTCTTTACCAGATGGGCTACATCTTCAGTAATTTTTCTGAAAAGCCTGATATCTTCCGATTTCTTCAGGTTCAGGATAGGCCTTAGGTGGATCTCTCCCGCTCCGGCATGGGCATAATACACGGCATCCTGGCCATATTTCTTCATGATTTCAGAGAATTCCGAAATGTATTCTGCGAGGCGGGGAATCGCCACCGCAGTATCTTCAATACAGGCGACCGCTTTTTTGTCGCCAATAATATTGGCCAGCAATCCAAGACCCGCCTTCCGAAGTTCCATGGCCAGTTCGATCTGTTCTCCCATAAGAACCGGGGCAGCATAGCTAAGTCCCGAATCTTCAACGGTTTTCAGCAATGCCTCGGCCTGCTGCTGAACTTCTTCGGCAGTATTCGCCCGCAATTCCAACATCAGGATGGCTTTGGGATCTCCCTCGATAAAAAACCTGTTTTCCCTGTATTTAAGACTTTCGTTAGTGCAATCAAGAATGGTCTTATCCATCATTTCACAGGTGAACAGTGGATGTTCCATTACAGGTACCACCGCCTTCATGCAGTTTTCTATCGAAGTAAAATGTGCAGCGACCATAGCCGATTCCGGCGGCTGCAATTCATCAAGCTGAAGAGTAATTTCGGTAGTAAAGGCGAGCGTGCCTTCGCTTCCGGATAGTAATTTGCAGATATTAAGAGGTTCTTCTGAAGCCGATGAAAAGACAGTAGAGTGCACCAATTCGTCAATCGCGTAGCCTGTATTTCGCCGGTGAAGGCTTCTCGGCGGGAAATTCTTTATTATTTCCTTCCGGTTCTCTTCGGAAGAAAGCTGTTCATTCAGCTTCCGGTAGATTTGACCTTCCAGATTGTCCAGTTTCAGCTTCTCCTGAAATTCTTCCGCAGAAATGTCTCTGAATTCTGCCTCGCTGCCATCGCTGAGAATCGTCTTTAACGAAACCAATTTATCACGGGTGGTGCCGTATTTAATGGAAGTAGTTCCGCTGGAATTATTACCCACCATTCCTCCCACCATACAGCGGTTGGAGGTGGAAGTATTAGGGCCAAAGAAGAGGCCGTATTCCTTCAGGATCCTGTTGAGATCGTCCCGAATCACACCCGGCTGGAGGGTAACGGTTTTCTTTTCACGATCAATACTGAGGATGTCGGTAAAATGTTTCGACACATCTACCACGATCCCGTCACCCACACACTGGCCTGCAAGGGAAGTTCCCGCAGTTCGGGGAATAATAGAGGTGTTGTTTTCCGAAGCAAAACTAATAAGGCGCTTTAGGTCCTGTTGGTTTTTCGGATAACAAACTGCCAGCGGTAGCTCGCGATAAACCGAAGCGTCGGTGGCAAAAATGGATCTCCAAAGTTCATCATAGAACAATTGTCCGTCAATCTGCAGGGAGAGTTGGTCAAGTTTCTTTCTCATAATTGAGCGCTAAAATTAAGGAATTTCCGCAGAAACGCTTAACATATATGGGGTTAAAATTAACAATAGATTGGCATTTCACGCCATTAGCATTCTTGCGATGTGACTAAATTTGTTTGACTAAAACTAAAATTGATCTAACATGAAAAAGTTAATTTTATTAGGAGTACTCACTATAGGTGCAGTTTTTATGAACAAGGCTCAGGCACAGGAAATTGCCGATAACGCGCTTGGTCTTCGCCTTGGCGGGGCCAATGGATACGGAGCTGAGATTTCTTACCAACGGGCAGTGAGCAGTTATAATAACCGGCTTGAGTTTGATCTCGGCTGGAGAAACGACAGCCATTATGATGCCTATAAACTGGTAGGACTTTACCAGTGGGTATGGAACATTGAAGACGGCTTTAACTGGTATGCAGGTGCAGGTGCCGGCGTGGGAAGTGTAAGTGACGACCGCGACTCCCGTTATTACAATGATGGTGCATTCCTTTTGGTAGCCGGAGATATTGGAGTTGAATATAATTTTAATATTCCGCTGGTTCTATCTCTTGATCTAAGGCCTGAAATTGGCTTTAATGATTACGAGGCTATCCACGATTTCGCACCGGATATTGCGGTCGGAATCCGTTACCAGTTCTAAAAAGAATATAATTATTGGAAGAGGCTGTCTAAAAATTCTATAAAACGTCATCCTGAACCTGCCTGCCCACAGGCAAGTTTATTTCAGGATCTTAACGAATTGAAAATCAAAGTTAATAAGAAGCTGAAACAAGTTCAGCTTGACGAAATAAGAAATTTTTAGACAGCCTTTTTTTATGCCTTTGTCAAGGCCTTCTCGTAAAGCCTTTCGTATTGGGGAACTATCTCGTTAATATCGAATTTCTCGGCCACCGAATGTGCATTCTCCTTGAACTTTTGCAAGGTTGCCTGGTCTTCTAGAATAGAAATAGCATTGGCAGCCATTTCTTCTACATCTCCTACCTTGCTAAGATAACCTGAAAATCCCTGTACATTCACCTCTGGCAAGCCGCCGGTGTTGCTACAGATCACAGGCACACCGTTGACCATGGCCTCCAGTGCGGCAAGACCAAAACTTTCGGTTTCCGAAGTGAGCAGAAACAGGTCAGAAAAACTCAGGATCTTTTCTATCTCATGGCTTTCGCCAAGGAACATCACCTTATCCTCAAGTCCCAGCTCGCTTACCAGGTCTTCGGCCATTTCCTTTTCCGGGCCCTCACCCACCATCATCAGCCTTGAATGAATTTTTTTCTGAATTTCGAAAAATACTTTGATCACATCATCAATACGCTTCACCTTTCTGAAGTTACTAATGTGGGTAATGATCTTCTCGTCCTTTTTTGCCATCATATCCCGTTGGCAATCGGTAAAAGACTGACGATCATACTTGGTAACATCAATAAAATTCGGCACTACTTCAATATTCTTTTTAATATCGAAGAGTTTCAGAGTGTCCTTTCTCAGGCTTTCAGAAACCGATGTCACCACATCACTGTTGTTAATACTGAAAGTAACCGCAGGTTTATAAAAAGGATGATTACCCACCAAAGTGATATCGGTGCCATGCAAAGTGGTAACCATAGGAAGCTTGATTCCCTGTTCTTCCAGCATTTTCTTGGCCATATATCCGGCATAAGCATGTGGAATGGCATAGTGCACGTGCAAAAGTTCAATACCATGCAACTTCACCATATTCACTAATTTACTGCTAAGCGCAAGCTCGTACGGCTGATAGTGAAATAGCGGATATTCGGGCACATGTACCTCGTGAAACCTGACATTGCTGGAAAGCTGATCAAGCCGAACCGGCTGTTTGTAAGTAATAAAATGGATCTCGTGACCGCGGCGCGAAAGGGCCAGGCCCAGCTCGGTTGCTACCACTCCACTACCCCCAAAGGTCGGGTAACAAACTATGGCTATTTTCATTAGTTAATTTTCTATTGATTCGTATATAACTTCCTGTATCCTCGACCGGATATCTTCATGAATCAGTTTCCGGTTGTTCGGGTCGGGAAAAGTTCGGTTTGACAAAAATACATAAACAATCTTTTCCTCGGGGTCGGCCCAGACCAAAGTTCCGGTAAAACCGCTATGCCCGAAGCTCGACATGGAGACGCAATTACAGGTGGGCCCCACTTTTTCCAGCTGGGGTTTATCAAATCCTACGCCGCGCCGCACATCTTCATCACAATAATAGCAGGTGTTGAACTTCGAAATGGTTTCAGGTTTGAAATATTGCTCTCCCCCATAGCTTCCGCCGTTCAGGTACATTTGCATGATCTTGGCAATATCATTGGCATTACTAAAAAGCCCCGCATGGCCGCCAATTCCGCCCAGCATAGCCGCGCCCTGATCATTCACAAAGCCCTGCACTTCCTGCCGGCGCCAAAGCTTGTCGATTTCCGTAGGAACGATCTGATCCATACTGAAGCGCTTCCACGGAAGATACCCCGTATGATAAGCGCCGAGAGATTTGTAGAATCTTTCCTGGGTAAGTTCGTTCAGATCTTTATGATAATAATGCTCGAGATAGTATTTTAAAAGATAAAACGGAAGATCACTGTACTTGTACTCTTTTTTTCGTTCCAGGTCGCTGTCCCTGATGATATTCACAATGCTATCTTCAATATCATTCCGGATATACATCCCGTTCGCTACCTCCTGATCATAATTTGCTTCCGGAGTTTTCCGGTAGTAATCGTGCAGCAGTTTGTGGGTTTTTCGATCCATTGTAGGCACGTAAAATGGGATCCAGGGTTTAAGCCGTGCGTAATGCATCAACATATCCTGCAGCCGGATATCAGCCTTATTGGAACCCTTAAAGGCTGGAATGAGTTCCGATAGAGTAGTATCAAAATTTATTACTCCCTGCTCTACCTGTTCCATAATAAGCGGCAAAGTAGCCAGGATTTTGGTAACCGAAGCCAGGTCATAAAGCGAGGTGTCCGTTACCGGTTTCCGCTCGTCATAAGTAAAGTACCCCATATTCTTCTGATATACCACTTTCCCTTTCCGCGCGATCAAAAGCTGTACCCCCGGCGTCATATGTCCATCGATAGCCGATTGAATGATGGTGTCAATTTTCTTAAGTTTTTCAGAATTCAGGCCGACGCTTTCCGGCAGGCCGTATGCAAGGCGTTGCAACGGCTGTGTGTTGTAACCTGTTCCCGCGGGATATTCTGCACCGATACTTACAGGCAATTTTCCGGTCGCGCCAATTCCGCCAAAAATAACCTGTGCGACCTTCTGCTGAGCCACCGGATGATTCTGATATCCGATAATAATACCCTCAAAATTTGAAGTTGTTTTCAGGTCAAGCAAAGCATAAGGACTGGCAAAAACGCTCAAAATCGTCCTATTGTTTCGGGCAATCTCCTGAATCCAGGTCAGCTCTCTTTCCGAAAACTTGTAGGAATCCCAGGGGCTGTTGTTGGGTTTATGAAAGCCAATCACCACATAATTGTATTCCTGTAGCTTCTGAAGCAATCCCGGCAAAGTTTCCGAACGCACCCAATCCACATCGGCGTACTTTCTCATTTGTTCAAGAAAAGGACTTCCGTCGGCATTACCGAAATTCACATAGGCGATCTTTTTATTCTCCAGGTGCTGTACCGGAACCACTCCGCTATTATTCCTGATGACAGTTACCGCTTTCTCCATAAGGCCCTCAAAAAGCACCGAATCCTGAACTGTATTAAGATCGTGGTACAGAGAGGTCGTATCAATGGGCTGGAAGGAATCAAGGTCCACTTTATATTTCGCCCTAAGGATCTTTTTTACAGATTCTGAAAGTCGTTTTTCTGTAATAGTATTGTCTTGGTAGGCCGCGACGAGTTCTTCTGAAGCCTTTGCCACATCCTCCGGCATCAGCAGCACATCGTTACCGGCAAGAAAAGCTGCAACTTCGGTACTTTCCGTTTCTTTGTAATTGGCCACACCATTCATCCTGAGGGCATCAGTAAAAATCAAGCCCTTTGAAATTCAGCCCAATCTTGAGAATTCCATCCACAATGTTTTTCGACAAAGAGGAAGGCAAACCTTCTTTTTCGCTTAGAGAAGGTACATTAAGGTGACCGACCATTACCCCGCTAAGCCCTCGTGGAATCAGCTTTCGGTAAGGAAAAAGTTCCAGATCAAAGATGCGGTCTTTTGAAAAATTTATTGTGGGTAAGGTCTTATGAGAATCAGTTTCGGTATCTCCATGTCCGGGAAAGTGCTTGGCGGTTGCCAACATATTCTCCTGTTGCATTCCTTCGAGAAATGCAGCCGACTTCAGCGCAACATTCTCTTTGTCTTCCCCAAAAGAACGATTTCCGATAATGGGATTATCGGGATTTGTATTGATGTCTACCACGGGAGCGAAATTCAGTTGCACCCCAAGCCTTTTGGCATGTTTAGAGATGCTCGCTCCAGTTTCGCGGATGAGATTTTCATTCTGAATAGCCCCCAGCGTCATATTCCATGGATAGACAAAGGTGGAATCAAGACGCATTCCAAGACCCCATTCGGCATCCATGCCAATGAGGAGCGGAATTTTTGACTGCTCCTGAAATTCATTAGTAAGCTGTGCCTGGCGCACCGGACCACCTTTGGAAAAAATAATTCCTCCAATATGTTGCTCATCAATGAGCTTCTTTATTTTATCGGTCTCTTCTTTAGGAGCATTAGAAAAAACATCAACCATAAAAAGCTGGCCCACTTTTTCCTGCAGGCTCATCGAAGCATAGGTACTGTCAACCCATTTTTGCTGCGCGGCTTGATCGGGAGCTTGTAAAGGATCTGCTTCCTGGGCCGAAAGCTTAAAAACAAAAATTAAGGTTAGTAAGAGATAGGTAGGGACTCTTCTAAAAATCATCAATTCATGAAACGCTTATGCCAGCTTTCAGATGCCGGAACTTCCCAATCTGAAAGATATTCGGCTTTGTTATTCACCAGGTTGTTAAAAACAATAGTTTTAGGGGAAACTGCTTTGTCTTTGGCCATTTTTCTGAATTCGATCAGCGTTTTGTAGGCTACAAAATCTCCCTGCTTATAGGAAACATTCATCTTGTCGAGAAGATCAACATTGTAATCTTTCTCCAATTGCTGAATGAACTGCACTGAAGCATCTATGGAACAGCCTGAGGCGGCAATGAATTCCTGGTCGATGGCCAGAGTAATAAAGCGTTTGTATTTAATGTCGAAGGATCCCTTGAGATCGGACCCATGAACCGTCCACCGGTTGATGAATTCTTCTAATCTGGCGGTTATTTCCTGGAGTTCTTCGTCTGTAAAAGACCGGTTAGCCTGATAGATCCACACTCTGGAACTCTCGGGCAAACTTTCGAATGGTACGTACATATTTTTGCTGAAATTATATTAGCACAAAACTAATTCATTTCAGGATTAGCTTCAAAAATAGTACCGCCTTTAACTTTTTGAATAAATTTAAAGATCGTCGGCATTGGCGATCATTTCGGCCACGTCCATTACAGCCATGGAGCCTTCTTTTTCTTTGGCTTTCACGCCGTCGGTCATCATGGTATTGCAAAACGGACAACCGGCAGCGATCACTTCCGGTTCCACTTCCATAGCTTGCTCGGTACGCAGCACATTGATGTCTTTGTTGCCTGGTTCAGGTTCTTTGAACATCTGGCTTCCACCAGCGCCGCAGCAAAGAGCATTGCGCTTACATTGGCGCATTTCCACCAATTCCACCTCCAGCTTCCGCAGCAGGTCACGCGGAGCTTCATATTCTCCATTTCCGCGGCCCAGGTAACAAGGATCGTGAAAAGTAATTTTTTTCCCTTTGAATTTACCACCTTCTACCTTCAGGCGTCCTTCATCTAGAAGTGATTTAAGGAATTGGGTATGGTGCATCACTTCATAGTTCCCTCCAAGTCCGGGATATTCATTTTTCAAGGTATTGAAGCAATGAGGGCAGGTAGTGACAATCTTCTTGATCTCGTAGCCGTTAAGGACTTCAATATTGGTAGCTGCCTGCATCTGGAAAAGGAATTCATTTCCAGCCCTTTTGGCAGGATCACCAGAACAGCTCTCTTCTGTCCCCAAAACAGCAAAATCAACTCCCGCTTTATTCAGCAGCTTTACAAAAGCTTTGGTTATCTTTTTGGCCCTGTCGTCAAAACTTCCGGCGCAGCCGACCCAAAAAAGGACTTCCGGCTGTTTTCCCTGAGACATATATTCGGCCATTGTAGGCACTTTAATTGATTCTGCCATAACTTGTTCTTTTGATTCTTGATTTCAGTTTTGAAGAAGGCTAATTCTCCTCTGCCCATTTGAGACGATCCATTTGGTTGTAAGGCCAGGGCGCTCCGTTGTTTTCGATATTGGTCATTGAGATCGCAAGTTGATTAGGAGCGGCACTTTGTTCCATAACCAGGTAACGTCTCATATCCATAATGATCGAAAGAGGGTCTATCCCTACCGGGCAAGCCTCCACACAGGCATTACAGCTGGTACAGGCCCAAAGCTCTTCCCGTTGAATATAATCGTCCAGCAGTTGCTTGCCGTCGTCTTCAAATTTGCCCTTTTTATTGATAATTTCTCCCACTTCTTCCAGCCTGTCCCGTGTGTCCATCATGATCTTACGCGGAGAGAGTTTCTTACCTGTTTTATTGGCCGGACATTCAGCGGTACATCTTCCACATTCAGTACAGGTATACGAATTCAGAAGCTGAATCCTGGTGAGATCCATCACATCGGAAGCCCCAAATTTCTCAGGTTCGTCCTCTTCGGCTCCTTCCGCAGGCGCCGCAAAGGGATCGGCATCGGGATCCATCATGAGCTTCACCTCATTGGTCACCGCTTCCAGGTTGTCCAGTTGGCCTTTTGGCTTGAGTTTGGAATAATAAACATTAGGAAAAGCCAGCAGGATATGCAGGTGCTTTGAATAGTACAGGTAATTCAGAAAGATCAAAATACCCAGAATATGAAGCCACCAGGCCGATCTTTCAATAATAATAAGAGTAGAATTACTTAAACCTTCTAAAAGTGGCGCCAGAAAATGACTAATAGGAAAAGCTCCTATGATTCCTGCTTCCTGGTAATAATGATGCGCCCCGTTTAACTGAAGTTGATAATCAGAAGCATTCATGGTGAGGAAAAGCAGCATCAGCACCATTTCGAAATAAAGAATATAATTGGCATCGTTCTTTGGCCAGCCCTTCAGCTCTTTTCCGAGGAACCTGTAGATATTGGAAATATTTCTTCTGGTCCAGAAAAGGATGACTCCTACGAAAACCAGAAAAGCAAGGATTTCGAATCCGCCAATGAGGAAATTATAGAAAGTTCCCATTCCGGAGAAAATACGGTGAGTCCCGAAAAGTCCGTCAATGATGATTTCGAGAATCTCAATATTGATAAGAATAAAGCCCAGATAGACGATCACGTGCAGGAGTCCGGCGATAGGTTTTCGCACCATTTTGCTTTGCCCCATCGCCACCCGGGCCATTTTCGCAAAGCGTTCGCCGGGCTGATCATCGCGGTCACTTTCCTTCCCGAGTTTAATATTCCGACGGAGTCGCTTTACATTTCTGGTGAAAAATGCTATACCCGCGACAAGGGCGACTAAGAAAAGAATTTGGGCAATAATCTGCATGGTTGGCTATCTTAACGAATCCTCGGGAGCGTGGTAAGGTTCAGGCTTTTTGCCAAATAAAGAAAAACGCACGTATCGTCTTGGATTCAATTTAATGTCTTGCAGAAGTTGTTCCATCTGTTTGGTGGCACGATCGAGGTTGTCGTAAACCTTGTCATCATTGAGCAGCTTGCCTGCCGTTCCTTCTCCGCTCGATAATTTGTTTGAAACTTGCTCAAAATCGGCGATCACACTTTCGAGGTCATCGGTCATTCCTTTCAGATTAACCTGCGCGAGGGTGTCAGAAAAGTGGTTGAGATTAGTAGACATCTCGTCGAGATTCGTAAAAGTGCGGTCAAGTTTATCTGAATTTCCTGTCACCAGTTTATTGAGGGCTGCAGAAGTTCCCTTAAAGGAATTCACAGTGCTACTAAGATCGCTAAGGCTCGATTTAAGATCCTGACGGGAATCTTCATCCAGGACCTTGTTAAGGGAATTGAAAAGGGAATCTATACTAACTACAGTACTTTCCACCTTCTCCTGAAGCGGGGTAAGGCGTTCATTAACGAGTTCCATGATCCCTTCTTCTGTCTTGCTTTGGAGAGTATCTCCGGATTCAGCAATTCTGGACTTGTCGAATTTCGGAATAATAGCGAGGGACTTCCCTCCTATCAGTCCGCCGCCATAAACTTCAGCAATACTGCTTTCTGAAAATGGAAAATCTTTTTCTACAGTAAAAGTAACGATCAGTTTACCTTTTTCATTCAGGAAATCAATAGCAGTCACCTGCCCTACTTTTAGTCCATTAATGGTTACTGTTGAAGATGGCGACAAGCCCTCCACATCATCATACACGGCATAAAACGTCCTGCTGGATTCCAATAGGTTTTTTCCTTTCAGGAAACTGTAACCAAAAATGAGCATGAGAATAGCTATGATAGCTAACAAGGCGGTTTTTACCTCTCTGGAATATTTCAAAGGCTATTTTTTTAGAATAAGCACAAATTTAGAAATAAAATATAAATGTTCTCCTAATTCAGCTTTGAATTTAACGCCTCATTAACTGGGATTTTCTTTCCATCCCTGAAGGCAACGATAAAACTGGACCGAAATCCGCTGCTTTGGGCCTGGTGCTGAATGTTTTGTATTTTATTGTAGTCGGAAGTGGCTCCCAGATAATATTTGTAAAGACCTCCTTCTCTTTCGCGTGTCACATCATGAAGACCCTTGAAATTATAAGGTTTTGTCTCCAATTTGGTCGCTCCGGCAGCGAGCTGCACCTTAAAAGTGATCCCTTCGTATATTCGGTTAGAAAGCTGGGCCGCCGGTGAGGCTTCAGGGTGGTTCGTGGCTATACTTTCCAGCGTGGAGAGGTTTATACTTTTACTGTATTTCATGATCGCCTCTGTAATGGCACTTGCCATCTTGGCTTGCCCGTTATTGCTGTTGAGAAATGCGCCTTCGCTGTTATTGGTTAAAAATCCGGTCTCAATAAGGATACTGGGCATCACTGCTTCCCGCAAAACGAGGAATACATCCTGCTTTACGCCACGGTTATTCCTGTGCAGCTCATTGGTGAATTTCTTCTGAACAAAATCGGCCAGGAGGATACTTTGATTAAGGTATTCTTCCTGCATCAGCGTAAGGCCAATATAGGATTCAGGCGAATTGGGATCGAAACCATTGTAGGTCACCTCATAATTGTCTTCCATGTATATCACCGAGTTCTCCCGTTTGGCGATCTCGAAGTTATCGTCACTTCGGCGAAGCCCCAATACATAAGTCTCAGTACCATGTGCCTGGGAAGAATGGGAGTTACAATGCACCGAAACAAAAAGGTCGGCATGCGCATCATTAGCTATCTGCGTTCTTTCTTTAAGCGGAATAAAGACATCTTTATCACGGGTATAAATCACCTCGACACCTTTTTTCTCAAGAGCTGCTCCTATCTTCAGAATAATGCTGAGGGCGATATTCTTCTCCTTATATCCGTTCCCCATGTTCCCGGGATCCTTACCGCCATGCCCGGCATCAAGAACCACCACAAAGCGGTCACGAATGGGATCTTTCGCGGCATAAGTAGCCCAAAAAGGGGTGAATAAAAAAGTGATTAACAACAGAAAGCTCAGGAAGTTCGTTCTCATAAATAGCTAACGTAGGGTTTGGGGTGATTATTTTAATTACTATTTTTCGACCTTTCAGAAAACGCAGGTTGAAAAATATATGTAATTTTGAATCGCAAAAAGCGAGCCATTCCGTACAAAAATAGCACTTATAGCATTGCAAACAAATATACCCAATATACTTTTTTGTTGTATTTTCATACTTCTTTCACCTGTTTTACTTCAGGCACAGGATATTGGGAATAAGGAAGCTAAGGGCACTAAAATCCCCCGCGATTCGGTGGCCACCGTCAATGATTCTATTAGCCTTTCCGAAGCCACCCAGGTACAGGACAGCATAAAGAATGACAGTATAAAGCGAAATCAGCTTCTTACCGACCTTGTGACCTACAAGGCCAAAGATTATATGCGCTTAAGCCAGAAGGAGCACAAAATGTACCTGTATAATGAGGCAGAGATCTCTTATGGAGACATGGATATCAAGGCAGGGCTTATCGTAATAGACAATGAGAAAAGCGAAGTCTATGCCTATGGAATTCCCGATTCTACCGGCGTTTACTCCCAGGCTCCGGTCTTTACCCAGGCGCAGAAAACGGTAGAACCAGACTCGATACGCTTCAATTTTAAGACGCGAAAGGCGCTCGTTTTTAATTCCAGAACCCAGGAATCGCAGTTCTATGTGAAGGGAGCAGTGACAAAAAGAGAGAACGATTCGGTGTATTTCATGAAGAACGTACGCTTTACCACTTCCGAAGATGTTGACGATCCCGATTATTATTTCTATGCCCGCCGAATAAAATTTGTGCCAGATAAAAAGATCGTTTCAGGACTGGTCAATATGTATATAGCCGATGTTCCTACGCCGTTGGGGCTGCCCTTTGGATATTTTCCGATCACCGATGAAGAGACTTCAGGATTTATAATTCCGTCTTTTGGTGACAGCCGTTATGGATACAACCTTCAGAATGGCGGTTATTATTTTGCGATCAGTGATTACATAGACCTTTTGGCCCTGGGCGATTATTACACCAACGGCAGTTATGCCATGCGCCTGGAATCGAATTATGCAAAAAGATACAGGTACCGCGGGAACTTCAGTTTCAGGTATGAAAAACTTTTAACCAGCGAACGCGGTTTTCCCGATTATGCGGAACAGTCCGTGTACAACATCCGCTGGTCTCATAACCAGGACGCCAAAGCTAACCCTACTTCCAGGTTCTCGGCTTCGGTAAACCTGGGAAGTAGCACTTATTATCAGGAGTCTGTAAATCAAACAAATACCGCTAACTTCCTGAACAATACCTTGAGCTCTTCGGTTTCCTATTCCAAGACTTTTGAAGGCGAGCCTCAGGTGAATTTGAGCATTGCTGCACGGCATTCTCAAAACACCCGCACCAAGAGTATCAACATGAGTTTGCCTACCATCCAGGCGAGCATGTCGCGTATCTATCCTTTTGCCCCAAAAGTGGGCGCTAAAAAGGGATTGATCCAGAATATCAACTTTCAGTATAATTTACGTGCCGAAAACCAGATCAGCACCACAGATTCTTTATTTTTTAAGCCGGAAATGTTTCGCGATGCCAATATTGGTGCGCAGCACACCATTCCGCTTTCGACGAATTTTAAGCTGTTTAAATATCTTAGCGTTAGCTCCAGTGCCAATTACAACGAAACCTGGGTTGCCAAAACCTTCCAGAGGTCATATGATGAAACCATCAATGAAGTGGTTATTGATACGATCAACAAATTTGACTCTTACCGTACTTATGGCTTTAACACCAGCATTGGTACTACGATCTACGGAATGAAAAGCTTTGGAAAGGACAAGAAGATCCAGGCTATAAGGCACGTAATGAGGCCAAGCATCAGTTACAATATCAACCCGGGATTCGACCAATATTACGATACTTACCAAAGGGTAAGCCCCAATAATCCGGAAGACATCGCCCTCGTAGACTATTCTCGCTTCGACGGAACCCTCTATGGTGCGCCGGGCAAGAATTTTTCAAGTTCCATAGGACTTAGCATCAGCAACACTCTGGAAGCAAAGGTGCGTGACAAAGACAGTACCGCTACCGAACCAAAAAAGATCAAACTGCTAAACAACTTCAGCGTCAGTACTTCCTATAACCTCGCCCGGGATTCCCTAAAACTCTCTCCTATTGCGCTTCGCGGAAGCATTCCTATTGTTCAGAATAAGCTCGATATCAATTTCGCCGGAAACCTGGATATTTATGCTCTCGACAACAACAACCGAAAGATCAATAAGCTGAACATTAACAATGGCGGGAGCCTTTTCCGCTTCACCAATGCCAACGTTAGCTTTGGCTATTCCTTCTCCAGCAAAGATTTTGAAAAGGGCGGTGATAATGAAGATGAAATGGATAATGAAGCCTATAGGAATGGCGGTAGGCAGGATGATCTCTTCGGAAAAGGCACCGATCTGGATGGAAAATTCTATGATGAGGAAAAGAAAATGGGGAATGACGAGGATAAGGAGAAAAATAATACGTGGTACAATTACGAGATTCCGTGGAATCTTCGGCTTTCCTATACCATGACCTATAACAACAACGCGAGACAGAACGAGATCACCTCCCACTCCATTATGTTTTCAGGAGATGTGGAATTATCGCCCAAATGGGTGGTAGGAGCCTCTTCGGGTTTTGACCTGAAAGCAAAGGGTTTCACCTATACGCAGCTAAGGTTTCAAAGAGATTTGGGAAGCTGGAGAACGAGCTTTAACTGGGTCCCTTTCAGCCAGCGACGTTCCTGGTATTTCTTTATAGGAATTAAATCGTCGATCCTGAGCGATATCAAGTATGACAAAAGACGTGAGCCAGACAGAAGGCTCTAACTAGATAAATTCAATTTTATGAAAAAGATCATCAATACCAGCAAGGCCCCGGCACCTATCGGGCCTTACAACCAGGCAGTATTAAGAGGAGATATGCTTTTTATTTCAGGGCAGATAGCTCTAAATCCTGAAAGCGGAGAACTGGAAACAGGAGATCTGGAAAAAGAAACGGAAAGGGTGATGGAAAATCTCAAAGCCATCCTGGCCGAAGCCGGAATGGACTTTGAAAATGTTTTGAAAACATCGATTTTCATCAGTGACATGAATAATTTTAGCAGGATCAATGAAATCTACTCCCGGTATTTTAAAGCCGAAACCGCTCCTGCAAGAGAAACGGTTGAAGTTGCCAATCTGCCGAAATTCGTAAATGTAGAAATAAGCGCGATCGCTGCTAAATAGCCTGGATCAAAAGCTCTGCCGTGGCGGGATTCGTAGCTAAAGGCACGTCGTGCACATCACAGAGCCGCATCAACATGAAAATGTCTGGCTCGTGCGGATGCTTATCCAGCGGATCGCGAAAAAAGATTACCATATCTATCAGTCCTTCTGCCACACGTGCAGCGATCTGTGCATCGCCGCCCAGCGGTCCAGACAGGAGTTTTTCTACTTCAAAACCGGCAGCTTCGGTCTTTGCCCCGGTTGTTCCCGTAGCGATCAGATTGATCTCCTTTGACTGGAGGCTCTCCCGATGTTCATTCAGGAATTGCACCATTTCAGCTTTTTTGCCATTATGGGCTATTATTGCTATTGTTTTCATTTTATGTAGATAAGATCTCCGAAATACGAAGAAGTTCTTTATTGATCGTAGGTTTTCCTTTCAGGGCTTTTTCAAGTTCACATATTTCGATCCGGTTATCGACCATTCCCACCATAATATCACGTTTCCCGTCGAGCAGCAGTTCAACAGCCCTAACACAAAGCCGGCTTGCCAGCACGCGGTCAAAACAGCTGGGCGTTCCCCCGCGCTGTATATGGCCCAGAACAGTTACTTTAGCATCGTAATTAGGCAGATTTTCCTTTACGTATTCTGCAAGCTGAAAGACATTCTTCCCGATCTTATCTCCTTCGGAAACTACCACGATACTGGAGGTTTTCCCGGAACGACGGCTTCTTTCCAGCGAATCCAGTAAACGTTCCAGTCCCAGGTCTTCTTCAGGAATGAGAATTTCTTCGGCACCGGCACCAATTCCGCTGTTAAGCGCGATAAATCCGGCATCACGGCCCATAACTTCCACAAAGAACAAGCGGTTGTGGGAACTAGCGGTATCGCGGATCTTATCAATCGCTTCTACCACCGTATTCAGGGCAGTGTCATAACCTATGGTGAAATTGGTTCCGAAGATATCATTATCGATAGTCCCGGGCACGCCGATTACAGGAATATCAAATTCCTCACTCAGGGCTTTTCCGCCGCGGAAAGTTCCGTCTCCACCGATCAATATCAGCGCATCAACTTCAGCTTTTTTCAGATTTTTGGCCGCCTTGGCACGACCTGCTTTGGTGAGAAATTCCTTGGACCTTGCTGACTGCAGGATAGTTCCTCCAAGATTGATAATATTTCTTACGCTTCTTGCTGTAAGGGGAATGTGTTCGCCATCGATCATTCCCTGGAAACCGCGGTAGAATCCAACACAGTCAGTGTGATAATAAGCGCAGGCACGCACCACGGCTCTAATTGCAGCGTTCATACCCGGAGCATCTCCTCCCGACGTAAGAACGCCTATTTTTTTAATTCGTTTTTCCATACATCAAATTTTCAGGATAAAACTACAAACAATGCGTAAAATATTAATAAGCTCAGGTTACTAAATTTTTAATTTTGGGCAGGAAATATGGTTGATACGCCAATTTAGGAATCAATGGCCTGCTTCGCCCGGGAAATTAATGTAGTTTGGAAGAAGGGTATTCTCTACTTTTTCAGTCTTAGGAGCTGTAGCATCAGTAGTTAGTTCGGTATTCATGATCTTACGCAGAAGTTCCTTGAAAGTATCAAAATCTACGGAATAAGAAAGTCCGACGCCCTGGGTAAACCCGATCTCTTCGCCAATGAACTGAATGTTGTTCTCACGATTGAAGACCTTTGCCCGAAGCGTTCCATCTTCATTCAGAAGAAAGTCGATCTCCACATCCCCAATAATGACCGATTCAGTAACGCCTCCGATGGGCACCCCTACCTGACCATTAATGAGCACCCGGTCACTGATTTGAGTCGAAAGAGTAAGCCCGAAGCGATCTACCGTCTGCTGGTCCGGAGTATGATCGCCCTGCACGTAATTTACACCAACCTGGAATTTCCCTTCATCATCGGCAAAAATATCGTTTACGATACTCGATGCCCGTTCGGCCAGGGTACCGGTAATAGCATTCTGACGTAATCCGAATTCGCTGTAAAAGGAACCCTGGGTGACCAGGAATAAAGCCTGCAATTCCTTGCTGGCGCGGTCGTCCATACGATATTCCAATTCCGATCTCACCACCGAACTCGCCGTTGGGAACTGCACGTCAAAAGTAATATCGGGCTGCTCGATCTGGCCCTGCAAATTGATCACCACATCTACGGGAATTTTTCGGTTGATCGAAGGATTCTCCAACAATACCGCAGGATTGGCATTCAACCCGTAAACCGCACTTACATCCAGTTGAGCCTTGGTCGGATTACCGTCCCAGTTAATACTTCCGCCCGATTTCACATCGAAAACCTTTTGTACCAGTCCGGCATATTTAAAGTTATACACGCCTTCATATACGATAAAGTCACCCCACATATTGAACTTGCCATTGGTATTGATCTCCAGCAGCAGGTTTCCCGCACCTCTTCCCCGCAGCGTACTGCCACTGGTCTGGTCTACCACAACTTCTACTTCCGCTTGCTTTGTAACATCAAGGTCAAACACTAGCTCCAGTCCTTTCACTTCAGGCAAATTGATCTCTTCTCCGGCCAATTTTGCTGCTTTTTCTTCCGGACTTAAAAAATGGATATAGGAGTTATCGCCCACCGATTCGGTATCATTCAGCGGAATTTTAAAGCTGGTGCCTCGCTCTGTTCTGGCATTCACCTCGATCAAAAGTTCATCGGTAGGCCCTGTGATAGAAGCATTTCCACTAATAAATGCCGTTCCGTAGTAAAGCGCATCTTCCGAAGCATCGGTATCAAGAACCAGCAAACGATCGGTAGAAATTCCAAGATCGAGCTTCCATTCGGTGAAGTTGTGATGGGAGATGCTGCCATTAAGGACTCCATTCGTATTGTATTTTGTATCCCTGATCCCTACATTGTTGAACACGAATTTCTGCTTGGTAAGATCGACCTCCGCCTGGTCGGCGAAAGCAAGGTCAACGTTCAGATAAGGAATGGAAAGTCCGGCATCGGCCAGGGTGAGTTGCCCTGAAATATCGGGATTCTTATAATTGCCCTGCACTTTTGCTTTTCCTGATGCGTACCCCCTCATATTGCTAAGCACATCCCCTCCCAACGGGCTAAAAGCAGCCATATTGAGTTTTTCAAGATCAACATCAAGGTCTATGGTGGGCGAACTATTACTCACATCAATATTACCAACGGCATTCAAAGATTCAAATCCTTCCTTCATCAACGTTGCATTGACGTCGTAATTCGTGAGATTTTTATTGCCCTTCACATCAAGTTTCAGGTCTCCCAGCAACCGGTCATTGACGCGCAGCGAATCTATAGTCATGGAAGTATTGGGGTAATATGCGCCTTTTTCCTGTAGAAGGTCGAGCTTTCCATCAAGAGTACCCGCCAGGTCCAGGCTGTCGATTTCGGGAGTTATCTTGGCAATATCCACGTGGTCGAATTCCATCTGGAAATTCTTGTAAGTGGTATCATGCATCACGCCGCTAAGCCTGATCTCCTCATTTTTGTGCTTCATCACGAGAGAATCAATGGCGATATCGCTAAAATTATCGTCAAAAACGATCTTATTGCTCTTGTCAGCTTCGGGATTGAGATACCAGATATTATTCCTGAATTTCACATCAGATTTCTGAATTCCCACCACCGATTTATTCTTCTTATTAATGGTATGAAACAGGTTGACATTGAAGTAATCGTCGTTGTGTTTCCCGCCACGGAATTCACTCCGAATATACAGCGTGTCCCTCTGCGTCATATTAATAAAGCTGAATTCAGAAAAATTGTACAGCCCGGTAGAAACGCTGTCGGCTTCAAAGAAAGTATTATAAATGGGATTGGTATTGTCCACCTGAAGGTTCACATCGTCAAAAGTGCTGCCGTAAGCTTTGATCTTGGGAGACTTGAAATTCAGCTTGAATTCAGATTCATCCGATTCTACCCGCCCCTTTATTACAGTGTTTGGTGCCAGATTGATCTTCGGAAAAAATATCTCCACGATCTGGTTATAGATCTCGAAATCATATTCCATATACTGATTACTGGTGATCGTTGAAGCCTTATAATTGGTATAAATACTTCCCAGGGAATTCTCAAAAAGATCGGGCACTTCCGAAAGTTTGAAATTCCCGCTCACTTCCCCGCTTATCACGTCGGGAGAATTCACTTTGATGGTTCTCTCTTTCCCGTCAAAGCTGGAGGTGATACTGAAATCGTCGAAATGGTACAGATCTTTCGCATTCCGGTAAGAAGTATTCAGCAACATGATATTTCCCACGGCATTATCTACCGTGGTGCCGCGCATATTCATGATCACATCGCCCTTGAAAATGGAAATGCTGTCACGCGAAATGAAATTCAGCGCATTGAGATCGGCGTAGGATACCGAGGCTTCAAAATCATACACATTAATATCTTTGGAAACGTCTACCAGACCGTTAAATTCCATCTGAAGTTTGGGATCCCTCGCCACAAAATACCCGTTGAACAAAGGCTGTCGAAGATTCCCGATCACCCGGATATTCTGGTAGGTGTAATTGTTGTAAGTGAGCTTTGATATTTTTCCTTTTAGCTGGGCATTTAGATTTTCCTTCTGAAAACCGCGGCCGTCAATATCTACATTGAAGCTGGTCTTACCCAGTTTCGGACTGTCCAAAAAACGCCCAATATTGAAATCGCGGAACACAAGGTTGCCTTTATAAGTGGGCTGCCCTTCTTCTCCCAAATTTCGAAGCACGAGATTGGCTTTGGCAGATCCCAGCTGAGATACGAAAATCACATCGGCATCTAAGGAAGAAGTAGTGATCCTGGTATTTCCCTGCATCCTCACATTGCCAAATTTGGCCAGTTTCTCCGAAAGATTTCCCTTCAAAGGTCCCGGCAGGAAATTTACCAGGTCGTAATAATTGGTAGTGAATTCTGAAAAGTCACCGGTGAGTTTAAAATCTTTTCCGCCTTTAGTAAAGGCTCCATCTATCTGGGCTTCTCCGTAAACGCCGGTACGATCAAGCCCCTTTAAGGCAAGATTGGCCAAATGGAAGGAATTCAAGGTGCCCGTAAGTTTGGTGTCGAGATTCAGAATTTGGCCATCGCCAAAGCCGTCATAAAACCCCTGGAGATCATGGCTGGACACACGGCTATCATCAAATTGAGCCGTGATCTGCACTTTATTTACAAAGTCTGAAAAATCCTGAAGATCATAATCAAAGACTATCTCGGCCTTGATATCAGAGCCGGGAGTTTCCAGGCGCAAATTCTTTAGGGCCATCTGCGTGTGCGAATAGGAAAAATCAGTAGTAAGATTCTCAATATTAATACCTCTTTTCATATTCCCCTGAAGGCTGCTGATGTGTGTGTTAATCCGCGGACCGTCAATTTTCAGATCTTTGGCATAAATATTCAGACTATCGACCACCACAGCATCGGGATTTTCCAGTTCCATATCGCGATAGCTGTAATGGCTGTTCAAGATCTCCACGTCGCTCACGGAAAGCTCAAAATGAGCAGTATCTCCTGTAGGTTCCTTTTTTAGCTTGTCAATAAATATGCTGAAATTATCCTTTTCTTCGCCCTTATATTTTTTCATTTTAACGATAGCACCATCTACGGTAGTACGGCCAAAATTGGGTGAATTATTCAGCAATCTGGAGAGGCTTAGCATAGAAGTTTTTACCTGCTGCGCATAAATCAGCGTATCTTCATGATGATCTTCCACAAAGATATTTTTCAGCTTCACTTTTCCGAGGTAGCCTATCTTAATGCTTCCTATGGAAACATTCACATTGTTGTTTTCGTGGAGGGAATCTGTTAACCTTTTTGCAACACCTGTCTGCACGGCAGGAATAGAGAAAATGATCAGCAGTAAGATGAAAAGTAAAAGCAGCGCAACCACTGTTCTAGTTAATATTTTCCAGAATTTTTTGATACGCTTTTATGTTTTAACTTTGTAACACAATATTAACAATTTCTATGCCCAAGACTTCTTAATGGCTTCACAAAATACATACATTCTGGGGATCGAATCCTCCTGCGACGACACTGCTGCCGCCGTACTTCATAACGGAAAAATCCTGTCGAACATTGTTGCGACCCAGGAGGTCCACAAACAATATGGCGGCGTGGTTCCCGAACTGGCCTCCAGAGCGCACCAGCAAAACATAGTTCCGGTGATCCACCAGGCAATTGCGAAGGCAAATATCGATAAAAAAGACATATCTGCAATTGCTTTTACCCGCGGCCCCGGGCTTATGGGTTCTTTGCTTGTGGGAACGTCCTTTGCCAAATCTCTTGCCATGGGACTCAACATTCCTCTTATTGAGGTAAATCACATGCAGGCCCACATCCTGGCTCATTTTATTGAGGAAGAGGATTTCCGCAAACCTGAATTTCCCTTTCTCGCCCTCACCATTAGCGGTGGACACACCCAAATCGTCAAGGTTTCTGATTATTTCTCTATGGAAGTTATAGGCGAAACCACCGATGATGCCGTGGGAGAAGCCTTCGACAAAAGCGCCAAGATCATGGGATTGCCTTACCCCGGCGGTCCGCTTATCGACAAATATGCACAGTGAGGGAAACCCGAAAGCCTTTAAATTTCCCAAACCGAAAGTGCCAGGTCTTAATTTCAGTTTTAGTGGTTTTAAGACAGCAGTCCTGTATTTCATTCAGCGCGAAACGAAGGAAAACCCCGATTTTGTTCAGGAAAACCTGAAGGATATCTGCGCGTCCATTCAATATACGATCATCCAAATCCTTATGGATAAGCTGAAAAAAGCGGTGAAGGAAACCGGAATCAAACAAGTCGCCATTGGCGGCGGAGTTTCAGCCAACAGCGGCATCAGGAATGCCCTGCAGGAAGCCGAGAAAAAATATGGCTGGAAATGTTTTATTCCGAAGTTTGAATACACGACAGATAATGCCGCAATGATCGCCATTGCCGGGCATTATAAGTACCTGAAACAGGATTTCGCCGATTTCTCAACTACCGCCAAGGCGCGCTACAAATTTTAATTTATGCAGCTTTTCTACAATCCTGATATTTCTGAAAACGACAAGCAGATCGTCTTTCCGCGCGACGAAAGCAAACATATCGCGAAAGTGCTTCGGAAAAAAGAAGGCGATATTCTGAAGGTGACTAACGGCAGAGGCCTTTTGTTTTCCGCAGAGATCATTCAGGCAGAGATCAATCAATGTGTGGCGAAGGTTCTGGAAATCGAAAAGGAAGCTGAGACTACTTATTCGCTGCATATGGCCGTCGCTCCTACCAAGATGAACGACCGCTATGAATGGTTTCTTGAGAAAGCCACTGAAATTGGCGTAGATGAGATCACGCCCGTCATTTGTGACCACAGCGAACGCAAACACGTAAAACTGAACCGTTTTGAACGCGTCTTGCAAAGCGCCATGAAGCAATCGCTGCACCTTAGTTTTCCAAAACTTCATGAGCCGATTTCCTTTTCTGAATTTATAAAAGCTGAAGTCGGCGGAAGGAAATTCATTGCGCACTGCGAGGAAGGAAAACCGCGGCAGCCACTGAAAGATCAGCTGAAGCCGGGAGAAAAAGTAATCATTCTTATCGGCCCCGAAGGTGATTTTTCTTCCGAAGAGATCGAACTGGCGCTGAAGCATGGCTGGCAGCCCGTGAGCCTTGGAAACAGCCGCCTGCGCACCGAGACCGCGGCTATCGTAGCCTGCCATACCGTAGCTTTAACAAACGAAGCTTAACCTGGTCTTCCCCGCTTCTGGTTTTATTCCTTATTTTAGCGTGAAGATCCGCCATGAAAAGAACTTTATTTTTCATCATTCTTATGTGTTTTGGGCCGCTTGTGTTTGCCCAACAGATCGCTTTACTCAAGTACGAAGGCGGCGGCGACTGGTATGCCAATCCCACTTCGCTCCCCAACCTGATCAAATTCGCCAATTCCAATATCGATACAGAGATCGCTTCCAAACCTGAAACGGTGACTCCTGGCAGCACCGATATTTTTCAATATCCTTTTGTTCACATGACCGGGCATGGAAATGTATATTTTAGCGACCAGGAAGCCGAAAATCTGCGAAACTACCTGCTGAGCGGCGGTTTTCTTCATATCGACGACAACTACGGAATGCAGCCATACCTGGAAAAAGAACTGAAAAAGATCTTTCCCGATAAAGAATTACAAGAGCTGCCGGCAAATCACCCGATCTTTCACGATGCATACGACTTCCCCAACGGGCTTCCGAAGATCCATGAACACAACGGCAAGCGGCCGCAGGCTTTCGGGATCTTTGAGAATGGACGCCTGGTACTCCTGTTCACCTACGAGAGCGACCTGGGAGACGGCTGGGAAAGCCCCGAAGTGCACCATGACCCGCAGGAAGTCCGGCTGAAAGCTTTAAAAATGGGTGCCAACATTCTAAAATACGTCTTCGAAAATTGACAAAACAACTCTCTCACTACCAATCAAAATTCCAGGTGAAACAATTCCCGATCGTGCTCATTTTGGATGAAGTTTCCGGCGAAGCCAATATCGGCAGCCTTTTTCGTCTTGCCGACGCTTTCAATATAGAAAAGATCATTTTCTGCGGAATTCCGCCCAACTTTAACAGCAACCGACTCAAGAAAACGGCAAGAAACACACAGGAACAGGTGAAATTCGAGATTTCTGAAACTACTTCAGAAGCCGTCGAATCCTGCAAAGATGCCGGCTACGAGCTCTTTTGCCTGGAGATAAGTTCAGACAGTGTGGCCATAGATTCCGTTGCCTATGATCAATATTCGAAAATTGCGCTGGTGATCGGAAATGAGGCAAATGGCATTTCCGAAGAGATACTTCACAAAAGTCGTAAAAACCTGCATATCAACATGTATGGAAATAACAGCAGCATGAATGTGGCTCAGGCTGCGGGAATTGCGTTATTCGAAATTTCAAAAAGCATAGTCCCATTCGATAAGAAATAATATATTTACCCTGTGAACTCAAAATCTATCGCAAACGGCCTACTGCGTGCAACCGGAATTCTGCTGGGTATTGCCCTGCTTTTGTATTTCCTGTATGAGATCCAGTCGGTGCTCATTTATATTGCCATTGCCGGGGTTATTTCCCTGGTAGGTCGCCCGGTGGTGATCTTTCTACGGGAAAAGCTTCACCTCCCCAATCGGCTGTCGGTGGTCATTGTCCTTTTGCTGGTTCTCGCGATATTCATAGGCCTTATATTCCTGTTTATCCCTATAATTGTTGAGCAGAGTCAGTACCTGGGACAGATCGATATCGAAGCTTTTAAAAGCGATCTCAATGAGCTTAATACCCAGATAAATGCCTATTTGGGTGTCGAAGAGATTGACATTATAGAAGGGCTGAAACGCAGCGAATTTGTTAAGAATTTCGATATCAGCCTTATTCCGCAATTCCTGAATAATGTCTTCGGAATTCTTGGCGCCACGCTGGTAGCCATATTCTCGATTCTCTTCATCTCCTTCTTTTTTCTGAAGGATAGCAAACTGATGATCAACAGTATTCTGGTTTTTGCGAATAGTGGCGAAGAGCGCAAGTTTCAGCGTGTTTTCAACAAGATCAAGATCCTGCTTTCAAGATATTTCGTAGGGCTTACCTTGCAGGTAACGGTATTATTTATTCTCTACACGGTATTGCTCAGTCTCTTTCAGGTGAATAACCCTGTTGCTATAGCATTTATTTGTGCCTTTCTGAACCTTGTACCTTATCTGGGGCCGGTTTTCGCTGGAATTCTTATGACCCTTTTTGTGATTTCCAGTAACCTGGGCGCCGATTTCCAGACGATCATTTTACCAAAAGTCGCTTATGTAATGGTGGGCTACGGAATTTGTCAACTAATAGACAATCTCATTTCTCAACCCATGATCTTTGGTGCCAGTGTTCGCTCTCATCCGCTCGAAATATTCCTGATCATCCTTATCGCTGGCTTGCTGTTTGGAGTGATGGGAATGGTCGTCGCAGTACCGTTTTATACGGCACTGAAAGTGATCGCAAAAGAATCGTTGAGCGAGTACAAAATTGTAAAAAGGCTTACGCGCGATCTTTAATCTTGTGCTTTGAATAAAGCTATCTTAAATCCAAAGGTTCAGGAGTTTATACTGAACAATATAAAATCTGATCTTACCAGACTTGTCTTAAGCGGAAGCCCTTTTCCCGATGTCTCTGTTCAGGAGCTGGCACAGCAAATTGCTGCTGTGAAGACTGCGGAAAAAAAGCTTCCCACCTGGTTTAAAACAGAGAACCTGCTTTTTCCTCCAAAACTAAACCTGGAGCAGACTTCTTCTGAAGTTACCGCGAGATATAAAGCTTCCCTGGTTTCAGGAAAGAAAATGGCCGATCTCACCGGCGGCTTCGGAATAGATTCCTACTTCTTTTCAAAGCAAGTGGAGAAGCTTGATTACTGTGAACTTAATGAGGAATTGGCAGAGCTTACGGCGCATAATTTTAAGGTCCTGAACGTTTCCAACCTTGAAATACACATTGGCGACGGACTTGAATTTCTTCGGAATTCAAAAGGAAGTTTCGACTGGATCTATCTGGATCCTGCGCGACGCGATGATCACGGCGGAAAAGTCTTTCGGCTTGCCGATTGTACACCCGATGTTCCTGCCCACCTCGACCTGCTATTCAGTAAGACCAAAAAAGTACTGATAAAGAGCTCTCCTCTGCTCGACCTGAAAGCCGGGATTGAAGAATTAAAAAAGGTTTCTGAAATCCATATCGTGGCGGTAAACAACGAGGTAAAGGAATTGATTTGGCTCCTGGAAAAAGTACCTTCCGGAGAAACAGTCGTAAAAACCGTCAATTTTGGCAAAAAGGAAGTTCAAAGTTTTGAGGGCTCCTTAAATTCTCCTTCGAAAGAAGCCGTTTTCCAACTTCCTCAAAATTTCCTTTACGAGCCGAATGCCGCGCTTATGAAAAGCGGACTTTTCGACCTGATTGCCGAAAAGACTTCTACTTCAAAGCTGCATCCAAATTCTCATCTTTACACTTCAGAAGAGCTACAGGAGTTTCCGGGAAGGAAATTTGAAATAGTTGATACAATGTCTTTTAACATTAAGGAGTTAAAGAAAAAATTGAAGCTAAAAAAGGCCAATATTACTACCCGTAATTTTCCAGATTCCGTAGAGAAGATTCGGAAAAAACTGAAGATCAAGGAAGGCGGGGATTCCTATCTTTTCTTTACCACTAACCTGAAAGAAGAAAAGATCGTACTCCTTTGCCAAAAAGCAAAATAGCAGATTTCTATCGAAGATCTCTGAATAAGTGCGGTTTTCTGCTCTCCCTCGGAAATCTCAAACGCTCGATCACTTCATCTCTTTCCGGAACAATTTTAGGAGTTACGTGCAACACCGATTTAAAATGATCCTTCAGTTGCTGTATCCTTTCAGCCGGCAGCTTTTCAGAAACTTTGATGGTTACTTCATCGGTGCCCAGGTCGTTGTGATGCGCCTCGATCACAAAATTTCCAGGCTCATTGAAGGAATTGATAGCCTCCAACAGGTGCTGCGGATAAAGACTGGTCCCTTTCAGTTTAATCATTTGCTTCTTCCTTCCCACCAGCGAACTCAGCCGCGGCGTATTTCTTCCGCATTTACAGCTATCGGAATACATTCTCAGCATATCGCCGGTAGCAAAACGAAGTAAGGGCATGGTTTGCGTTCCCAGAGGTGTCACCACTAATTCGCCAATTTCCCCGTCTTTTACCGGCTTTCCTTTGTCATTCAGGACTTCAGCATAGATAAGATCGGGAAGCAGGTGATTTCCGCGGTGTTTCTCACATTCAGTGAAGGCTGTGGCCATTTCGGTGGAAGCATAGGTAGAATAAAGTTCAAGCTTCCAGGCTTCGGTGATCTTTCTTCCAAGAGCGTTCAGTTCAAAATTCTCATCTCTAAGCGGCTCTCCAATACAAATCGCTGCTTGTACAGAGGAATTCTTATAGTCGATATTGTTTTCTCTCGCATAGGCGATCATCTTCAACAAGAAAGAAGGAACGGCAATAAGATACTTTGGTTTAAACCTGCGGATCGATTCCCATTGCAGTTGCGGCAATCCGCTGCCGGTTCGCACAATCCCGGCGCCCAGCTTCCGAAGGCCAAGAAAATAAGCTATTCCCGCCATAAAACGACGATCAAGGGTGGTTGTGATCTGCACAATATCACTCTTTTTAACCCCAGCCATTTTGAAAGACTGATATTCGTTTTCTGCCAATCTTTGCAGATCGGCTTCATTCAGGGCAAAGCTCACGGGATCCCCGAGCGTACCGGAAGTCGTGACAAAATCGATGATCTCCTCGCGGGGTACCGCGCAGAAATCGTCGTTGCGAAGCTGCAAATCTTCCTTAGTGGTTAAAGGAATTTTCCTGAAGTCTTCCGGAGTCTTTATTTTGCCGGACGAGAGCTTATGCTTTTCAAAAAGTTCCCGGTAAAAGGACGAATTTGAAACGGTGTATTGAAGCTGCTCCTGCAGCAGCTCCCATTGTCGCTGCCTGATGGTCGTGGTATTTTCAAAATATAGGTCTTTCATCTTACATCCTGCGGTAACTTTTCCTGATCATTTTATCCAGGTATTCCTTGTCGGGCCGCGTGGTGACCTCCCTCTTTCGGGCCTGCTTAAAATTGATCACTGCCTTTTTATAATTCTTTTTTCTGAAGTAATATTCCCCGGCCATAGCATAAGCCTTCCAAAAATAGGGATTCAACCGCTTTAGCTCCTCTACTTTTTCTTCTGAAACCGCTTTGTCCTGTTCGAGATTTCTGTTGATCACGGCGCTCAGCTTTCGGTATTTTTCATAATTTCTGAAATCTTCGGAATAAATAAAATCATCCTCGGGAATCACTTCCGAAGCCGTAGCCACACTTCCTTTTACATCAGCTCTCGCAAACCTGGAGAAGACCTTGTCCAGATCGTAGGGGACAAAGGCGCCGAGCTGATAAGGATTGGCCGAAACCCACACCTTATTCTCTTCAGGCTTAAAGATGATCCCATGATGCGCCAATAGCTGATCAATAGCTTTTTCGTTGCCATAGCCTATTCTTTTTCCGTCAAGTCCGCGGCGATTCCTGAGAATTTCAGCAGCCCCTTCCGGATCCAGGGCTTCTCCCCTGTTTATCAACTGCTGCATTCGTTCATACCTGTATTCCGAATGACTGTTCTCGATCGCCTCCTCATTTCTTCGGTCATCCTGATAAGCCTTGCTCTGAAAATGATTACTGCAAATGAGCTCGTTGGTATTGGGAACCTCATACACTCCGAAATTCTTCGGAGAAACCTCGATAAGAATGGCTTTCCGTTCCGAAGCACTTCCCACCATAATGGCTTCAGAAACGAAAACATCGCGTTTCTTCGCTATTTCTATTGCTTCGGAGGTAGTGGCAGCATATTGCAGAATTTCACGGGCTACAAGGCTGATAGGGGTTTTGGCTACCAAAGGAATTTTCGACTTCCCGGCATTGAGGGTTACGGTTAGGCCTTCAGCATTCATTCCGCTTACGGCACCAATCATGCCTCCCCAGGTGTACATCATGAATTTATGACCATGATCGGGATTAACGAATTCCGCAATTTTCTCTTTGGCAAACTCATCACCGGCGTAGAAGTCGAAATTACGGCCCAGCAGCAATTCTCCGTCAGTAGTTTTTTCGTCCCAGGCGGCAAAAGAGGTACAGCCCACCAGCATGAGATCCTGCAGGGCGTGGCCAATATCGTGTGCGCCGTGAAAGTAAAGCAGCCGAAGATAAGCCGGAGCAAAATCGTTGTATTTTTTCGAAGCGAACCTGGAAACCCCATAGATTTCCTGCTTATACTCCTCGGGCACGTACAGGTACATTTTCCGGTTAAACCAGTAGATCATTTTTTGCAGAAAATGGCGATAGTTTTCTGAAGGAACCAATTCCCCGATTTTGCCCATAAAGGCATCCTCCTGCTTATGGATCAAATCTCGCGTGAGACTTCCTGCAGCCAGTCCCCGCTCCAGCGGATCACCTTCCACATACAATTCCCATATCCCGTACTTGTTTTTGAACAGGCTGTTTTTCCCCAATATGTAATGATCTTCGCCTATTTTAACGCGCGCCGTATCTATTTCTTCTATTCCGCTGATGTCGGGACGATCTTGAAGCGATTTCTTCACTCCGCAGGAATTTAATAGCAGCAGGGAAAACGCGAGAAATATGAGGCGAAAAATGCGCAATTTCATCTTAATAGGTTTTGTTGAAAACCAGCATTCGGTTCTGGCGGTAACTAATCTCAAAATTGAGGTCCAGGATCCAACGGTAAGGATAATCAGGATCTAAAAGAATCACTTTTTTGGCTTTCCGGCTTACCAACTGCCTTATCTGACTTTCTAATTCCACCGGAGTAGAGCCCGAGATCAGAAAGACATCAGTATCTGCAGGAATACGCTCAAGATCATTGGTAAATTCCAGGTTAGTATCCCGGCTTCGGAAGCAATGCGCTGCGATCTCCAGTTTTTCATGATCATTCTCGAAACCTGTAAAACGTGCAGCCTGATTCTTATAGCTCAGGAAAATAGTGAGATCGCCGTACCCGCAACCAAGGTGCACCACCTTATCATGCTCCTCAATAAAACTCGAAATTCGTACAAATCGTTCTTTCTCTTCAGAGAAATTTTTCCTCACCTCATTGTAAACCGTTTTGTAGCGGTAATTTTCAAGCACCGCATCTCTGTAGTACAATTTATCTCTTCGGAAAGAAGATTTTCGGCGCATGAATTTCCCTATCTTTTTGAAGCGGAATGGCGGCAGCCCTTCTTCGGAACGACGGGAAAACAGCCGGTCAAACAATTCCCGCTGAAGCACAAAAGCTACAACCAATGCCGAAAGTACGCCTATCACCGATACCACTGAAACAGACCGTAGGGCCGGATGCTTCGCAAAAACCAGGGCACCAATCCCGAGCAAGGTGGTAATCACCGATAACAGAATAGAGGTTTGGTAAGTTTGGAGAAAACTTCTGCCTTTTTCATATTCCTTCAGGGAAGCATTGGTAATAAAAATACTGTAATCCAGGCCAAGTCCGAAGACGAAAGTGGATATGATGATATTCAGAATATTGAATTCTATATTAAAAAGTGCCATGATGCCAAGAGCGATCACCCAGGTGATTCCGATTGGCAAAATGGTGAGGATGCTGATCTCCAGATTCTGATAAAAAAACAGTAAGATCAGAAAAACCGCAATAATAGAATACAAGATGAGCTTGTTGAAATTCTCTTTAAGATTTCCGAGGAAACTTTCATTGATCTGTTCCCTGTCTATGGCGACCACGCCTTCAGCATTTTTAAAGTCCTGCATGAAATCTTTCACCTGGTCCTCCCGAAGTTTCACCGTGGTGGTCACCGTAGCAAAACCGGGGCTGGAAGAAATGAAATCATCCAGGTAAAGATTGGTCGTATTCCGGTAATCTTTAAGTAGAATAGCATTGAAGTCCTTATCCAGCAAATCGTAAAAGCGATTGAATCCCTTTGGCCTGAAGCCGAAGTTAGCCGATTCTTCTATAAGATTCTGCTGCAAGCGTTCTTTCTTTTCTGCGGTCCAGAAATCCTTCCAGTTCCCAATCCTTTCCAGCTGAGTATCGGTAGAAAGCACTACCCCTCCAATACTGCTGAAGCTCTCGAGCTTACCTTCCTTTTTCAGATCACTTAAATGGGTATACAGTTTATTGTTATTCAACAAGGCCTCGTCTATATTATCTCCATAGGCCACCAGGTAAAGAGCTTTGCCTTCTTTTCCGGCCAATTCCTGGATCTTTTGCTCCGCCAGTTTCACTTTTTCCGGCTGATAATTGAGTTGCGAAATATCCTTATTGAATTTTACCTGGGTAAAAAAGAAGAGGCCCAGGATAAACAACAATATCACCCCTATGAGAAGAGGCTTCTTTTTATGGAATTCTATAGCTGCGATCTTATCCAGGAAGGTTGTTCTTTCCGCCTTTTCCTCTGCCGGAACCTTATACAGCAAGGGCACCAGGATGAGCGCGAAAATGGAAGCCACCACCACGCTTATGGCTGCAAATATACCAAGGTCCTTCAGCGCTTCGCTGTTCAGAAATAACAGGCAAAGAAAAGCCGTTGCCGTCGTAAAACTGCTCATAAGCACCGGCTGGGTCACTTCTTTATAAAGTTGTTCTACATCTCTGTTATTTCGGTAATGAGTGAGCACATGAAGGGCGTAGTCCAGACTAATACCGAGCAGAATAGCGCCAATTCCTATAGAAATTGCTGAGATGGTTCCCTCCAGAAAATACAAAAAAGCAATGGCCGTCACCCCGCCAATGATACTCGGAATAAACAGAATGAGGGGCACGTACATGCGCCGGTAAAAGAAGATCAACAGGATTAGCAGGACAACTACGGCGATACTCATGGTAATACGAATATCCTTCTTGATGCGCTGTGCGTTGGCCAAAGAATACAAAACACCTCCAAAGAAATCTCCTTCCACATGCTCGTAAGAAGCATTCAGCGATTTCTGGATCTCATTAAGCTTATTTATAAAATCTTCATTCTTATTGGTTTCCGAAGAAGGGAGCACGGGATCTATAAACAGCAGCAGGTGCTTATGATCTTTGGTAACAATATAATTATTGTACAGCTCAAAATTCTGGCCGACCCTTAATTCCCGAAGCTTTTGCAGGCCTAAAGTGGTGAGTGCCAGCGGATCTTTAAAAATGAAGTTCTTGGTAACAAAACCAGTGGGCGCCATCAGGTTTTTATAATCTTCCCGAAGCCAGAAATCTACACTGTCTTTCTGAATGCGGCCAGAGATTTGTTTATAATCTTCAGCATCGAGAAAAATAGGAAGATGACTGTACACAAAATCATAGACTTCCATGATGCCTTCATCAGCAATTTTACCCTGCACCCCGTCAATATATTCGGGCACCTTTGCATGGATAGAATCCAGAAACTTATCGGCATACCTGGTGAGCTCGATGGGTTTTGCCTTTCCGGAAGTGGTCGAAATACTAACGATGATCTTGTCTGAAAACTCAGTCTGGTCCAGCACCTTTTTCAGCATATCCTTATCCTCCCCTGCAGGGATAAGCCTGGTGATATCTTCCTCGAGCTGAATTCGGGAAGCGAAAAATCCCACGAAGGCACAGAAAAGGATCAACAGGAAAAAACCCGCTGCTTTTCGACGCTGAAAGAACAAATAAATGTTGAAGAAGATCCTGTACATCTAGGGTTTTATAACCTGCTTTTGGTTAGAAACCGAAAATAAGAAATAAAACACAATCCAAATGCATAATGCCACAATTCCTCCAAGAGCGAGACTGCCCAGGATATATTGCCAAAGGCCGGTGAACACATCGGAAGCCGAGTTGAACTCCTGCAGCTTTAATCCCCAGTCAAATCCTTTCCCCGAAAGCAGTGATCCCATCTGGTAACTGGCGTAAATGATCACCGGAATAACCGGCGGAATACTTATGTTCGAAAACAGAAATGCTATTACTTTATTGAGCCTGAAGGCCGCCGCCAGGACAAAGACAAGCAAAGTGTGAAGACCCCAAAAGGGAGAGATTCCCACGAAAACCCCAAAGCTATCGCCGCCGCTTTTTTCTGCGGTGGCTCCTGACTCTTCAGGATATCTTCTTTCCAGAATTTCTTAAAACCTTTTTGCTTGAAATCCTGGTACTTGTTCCGCGGATGTATATAAAAGAAACTCACCAGCACAAACCACATATAGAGAATGACGATTCTCGTGATATCCCAGAATGGCCGGAAATGTGTAACCCGGTTTTCCTGCTCATACAAAACCTTAATAGGAATATTTTTCACTTCAACCTTGCGCCAGGCAGCTTTTACGATCACCTCGATCTCAAACTCAAATTTGCTGGTATAATATTTTATGGAATTGACCACCTTTAACGGATAAAGCCGGTAACCGCTTTGTGTATCGTGAAGCTGAGTGCCGGTTACCACGAGGTACCAGAAATTAGAGAATTTATTCCCGGTACTACTTTTACCCGGAATTCCGTCCTGCCCCATATTGCGATCACCCACCAGCAGCAGCTCGGGATCTTCGGCTCTTTTCATCTCAAGATTGGTCAGAAAAACATCAAGATCATCCGGGTAATGCTGCCCGTCAGAATCTATCGTAATAGCATATTCATAGCCGAGCTCTTCCGCAAGTCTGAAACCGGCTTTTAAGGCCTCCCCTTTTCCGCGATTCTCAGGAAAGTGATGAATATGAAGCTGTTCAAAATATTTGAGGACATCCCTGGTGCCATCGGTCGAGCCATCGTTCACCACCACCAGATTCTTTGTGTAGAGCAAAAGATCCTGCAGCACACTGGCCAGGGTCCCTTCATTGTTATAGGTGGGAATTAAAATACAGCATTTCAGGCTGTCGAATCGGGATTGATATATAGGTGAATCGCTCAATTTGGTTCGCTTTGTTGCAAAAATATCATTTAATAACACAACACCATAGAAAACCTAAAGCCACTTTTTACACCTATTCTTTTAAGGTGTATATAGCATTGATTTTTAATACAATAGATCCATTACTTTTAGCTATTCCTTTAAGTTTTACTTCGGAATTATCTTTGGTGATTTCCGATTCCAGGAGGAGGCTCGAATCTTTATTGGGATCTACAACGGCCATGAACTTCACGTTATTCCCCTTTTGCAGCTGAAGCTTATGTCCCGTTTGCCTTTCGGCTTCCTCTTTAAAAAGCTGCATGAGAATTACGCCGGGAGTGACCGGGCGCTGCGGAAAATGCCCCCGAAAGATATCATGCTCCTTGTTAATCATAAGAGAGGTCTGATAATGCCCATCGACGGCTGAAGAATTGACTACGCTATAAAAATCTTCTAAAAGCATCTGTTCCTATATTAGTGCATCTACTAAAATAGACAGAATTTCGGGAATACACCTTAGCTTCAATGTTTTTTCAGGATATCAGTTACCAATTTGGGAATTTCAATTATTTTAGTTTTAAACTATAGATTAATCGTAAAATTCAATTTTGAATACCAGATTTGTTTCATAAGATTTATCGGTACTCATGCAGAATACGATAAAATAGACGCTAATAATATTTGATAAGATGATAATAAAACCAATTAGAAACGAGGAAGATTATCAAAATGCACTTCAAAGACTTGATGAAATTTTTGATGCGAAAAAAGGAACAGAAGAAGGTGACGAATTGGAAATATTAGCTATTCTCGTTGACAATTATGAAAATGAACATTTTCCCATAGAAATGCCTGATCCTATTGAAGCTATTAAGTTTAGAATGGAACAAATGGGAATGCAGCAAAAAGATCTTACAGAAGTTTTCGGATTCAAAAGCCGGGTTAGTGAGATCTTAAACAGAAAAAGAAAGTTGACCCTGGAGATGATAAGAAAGTTAAATACTACTCTAAATATTCCGACAGAAGTTTTAATCCAGGATTATTAAACGGAACAAAAGTACAGGCGCTAATATTAGTTATATATAATGGGGTGAAATAGTCAAGAACCAACCTATTTCTCGAATACCTGCGGCGCTATCTCCTGGTTAACCCTTATGTTGCTGAATTCTATCCTTGTGAAATCCCCGGATTCCTCTTTCAGCTTGACGATTTTCACAAGATTTTCCCCATTAAAGATCAGGACGATCTCATCAAACATCTGGGCGATATTCTCATCTTTAGGAACCATTCTCGCCATGACGGCGCCATTAAGGCGATAGTAGGAGATCTTAAAATTGTCGCAATCTTCTAGCAATTTCCCATTAACGCTTCCGGAGATGAGATTTACGAGTTTTCCGAAGAGTTTATTAGCATTAGTATCGGTAACACTCTTATGGCCTTCGTCGTTGATAAAAAGGTGATGGTCTTTGAACAGGATCTGGTAATTGTACGGATTGTAGTAGACCCACTTCAATACATTTGGGGATCTAAAATAGACTCTCCCCTTGCTCTCGGCCGCCTCGTCCATCATCTGCATATGCTTGGACTGTACAAAATCGGCCATGAGGGTCTGCAAAGTCTCCGCCTGGTGGGCCATCTCTTTCTGGAAAACTTCGACTTCGGCTTTGCTAAGTTGAGTCTCCTGCCCAAAGGCAGTCAAAGAGATAAAAAATATCAGAATCTTAAGAATACGCATCTATTCCAAATAAGTTATCGGGCCTAACGGCCTTGTAATGGTTCGTCTGCAAAAATATCAACAATTGTTCCAATATCTCCAGGCTTTGCGGATTATTATCATGAAGTAAAATCACATCACCCGGCTTTATCTTTCGGGTGATTCGCTTCAGCACAAGATCTGGAGAATTTACAATAGCATCATAAGACCGTACATTCCAGCCAATCACCTTATGGCCACTCTGCTGCAGGGCCTTCTGTGTCTTGGGATTGATAATTCCAAAAGGCGGTCTAAACAGTTTCATCTTTAAGCCCGCTGTTTTTTCAACAATTTCATCACAGCGTTTTATCTCATCCAGGATCTTACTGCTGCTTAGAAATCCCATTCTCCGTGTATGCGAAAAAGTATGGTTTCCCACCATGTGCCCTCTGCTGATGATCTCGCGGAAAATCTCCGGCCTCTCCTCTATTTCCTTTCCAATACAGAAAAAACCACACTTTGCATCGTATTGTTCGAGCAGGTCAAGGATCTTTAAAGTATTTTCTGACGGCCCATCGTCAAAGGTAATGGCTACTTTTTTTCCGGACACCTGTGGATTGCTGTTATAGGCTTTGACAAAAAAATTAAAGCGGATATTCGTGGACACAATCAGCAAAAAAAGCAGGTAAACCAGCAAAAGGAGGAAAAATAACCAAACAGGCAGAAGCTTCAGGATCATGAGCATCACGCCCAGCAGTAGCAGTGAAAAACTGATCATATTTAGGCTGTGCCTGTTCACGGGCGACTCAAAAGAATAAGGCTGTGGTTTCTTCCGCGGTACTGATTATACAGCAGGAGAGTTCTGATTTCCCCACTTGGCTTATCGTTTAGCCTGAATATCTTCGGAATTTCCTTTCTTCGGAAAATCTCGCAAGCCAGCCAAATGGCGTAACCCGAAGCAGTATTGTACTCGCCCGCCAGGTGCTTGTATGCGAGCTGAAGTTTCTCTGAAAAAATGCCCTTCTGAAGATGTGTATAAAATTTATCGAATTCGACATCGCCATTTTTCCCAAGCACCACGAGATCAATTTCGCCTGAAGAGAGGTTATTGAAATTGAGAAATTCTTCGATTTTCTTCTCAACCTCCTCTTCCGAAGCCGAATTGAAAATGTTTACATCTTCCAGGCAGGCATAGCTTTGATTATTCTTTTCTGTTGAAATTGTAAAGAAATGCGCGCCTTCCGAAGTAATACTTCCGGGCGAATTGCTGTTGAAAAGCTGTAGATTCGGGATCTGTTCCTTCTTCAACTGCCCATCCAGGTAATCAAACGGAGTAATATTTTCATCAATTTCATCCACGCCTCCCACCAGCACCGTATTCATTGCAGGATCTTCCAGAAACTGCAGCCGTGCATCGAGCAAAGCAGATTCCAGAGAAGCAGAATTTTGAGTGTAGGTTACATTATAGGCGGTACATTTCAGGTTTAATGCGATCTGCCCGCCAACTGTGTTGTGAGTGGACTGGATAAAAGAAGTTGGAGTTAAAAGTCCCTCTTCCTGTTGCAGCATGCTCTTCAGGAATTTCCCGGTATCCTCCTTACAACCCTGTCCGGTGCCTGTAATGATCGCATCCGGATCTTCGATCCCGGCATCGGCCAGGGATTTCCTTGCGGCAGCAATCGCCATTTTAACGGCTTTGGACATGCGTCGCAACATCATTGGAGGAATCCATTCCTTATAATTCTCGTCTATTGCAGGAAAAATATTTTGCTGATATTCGTTGATTTCCCCTGAAAAGACAGCATCTCCCGCCTGTGCCGAAATTCCTGCAATTCCGTTTATGTAGAGCTTATTCCTCATTTCTGCTGAAAATTAAAGAGGTGCAGTTTCCGCCGAAGCCAAAGGAATTAGACAGCACATGTTTCACGTCTTTTTGTTCAAGTAAGGTTACCGGCCGCAGCCCGGTTTCTTTCATTGGATCGCTGAAATTCAGGTTTGGAAAGATATTTCCCTGCTGAATGGCCAGGAGACTAAAAACCGCTTCTACAGCACCGGCTGCACCCAGGGTATGGCCGGTAAAGCTTTTAGTGGAACTGAAATCCGGCAGGTTTTCTGAAAAGATCCTTTGCAGGGCGCGGCTTTCGGCAAGATCATTATTCTTCGTGGCCGTTCCATGCGCATTTATATAATCGATATCTTTTGGCTGCAGTCCTGCAATTTTCAGGGATTTTTGCATCGCCAGGAATGCCCCTTCCCCATTTTCGGAAGAAGCCGTTTGATGAAAGGCGTCATTCGCATTGCCGTAGCCGCTGAGCCTTCCCAGCACAGGTTTTCCTTCCAGGACTTCATCGGCTTCCAAAACGAGATAGGCCGCGGCTTCTCCAAGATTGAGTCCATGTCGGTTCTCATCGAAAGGTTTATTAGCCTCTTCGGAAACCAACAGCAGCGAATGGAAACCGTTAAGAGTAAATTTCGTAAGGCAATCGGTGCCACCTACAATAACGCGTTTTAATTGTCCCGATTTGATCATTCTTGCCCCGAGCATAATTGCATTGGCCGCGGAAGAACAGGCAGTGCTCAAGGTGGTCACAAAACCAGAAATTCCAAGCTGCTCTGCTATTTTTTCTGTAGTAAAACCAGGGTGTTGTGCAGGGATAAACCGGCGGTTTTCCTCATGTTCCGGATAATCGAAAAAATACTTTTCCGTAGCATCAATTCCGCCTACGCTGGTGCCTGAAATGAATCCCGTACCTTCCGGAACCCTAGAAAATCCTCCCTGCAGCAGGGCTTCCTGCGCGGCGAGGGTCCCCAGCAAGGCAGCACGTGTAAAGCTGTGTTTAGCCGGAAGCTGTAACTTTTCAGCCAAATCCTCATTGGAAAGTTTGATTTCTGCAACCGGCAGGTTTTTATGAACGGTATCGAGAACTTCAGGAAAGGAAATCCCACTTTTGCCAGCAACGAGAGAGCCATAATTTTCTTCAACATTGTTGCCAATAGAAGAAATCACACCCATTCCGGTAACGGCAACCCCTTTGTTCATAGGCTATTTAGTACGGTTTTGCTCAATAAATTCGGCCATGCGGTTTATGGAAACAAAAATTTCTTTTCCCTGTTGAGGATCGGTAAGTTTAATGCCGTAGTCTTTTTCAAGCATTACGATAAGCTCAAGAGCATCAATAGAATCAAGGCCGAGGCCATCCCCAAAAAGTGGCTCGTCATCCTGAATATCACTCACTTCCAGCTCTTCCAGGTTGAGTTGTGCTATAATATTTTCCTTCAGTTCTATGCGTAGGTCAGTCAAATCAGTCATGGGTGAAGTCATATAATTCTTCAAAATTTTGGGCGGAAAGGGCTATTTTTCCCTTTCCTGAAATATGAGACAAAAATACATCATATTCCTCATTGTGCAAGTCAATCCACCCGCAAAGAACTTCAGAAGTTGAGCTGTCCTCCAAAAGCGCCGAAGTATAGTCGGCTAAAAGCCCGGCATCAAAGTTTTCTGACACAAAAAAGGCATTCTCAGCCTGTAGTTTATACCTAATACTGAGTTCGCCCAATATGATATTTGGCAGCGTGTAGACGAAAAGCGAAGGAGAAGGAATCTCAGCCATACTTTCCTGGTATTGTTCGTCAGTCTCAAGGCTGGAGCTGGAATTGGCGAATACCAGGGCGGTATCTGGAGAAACTTTCTTCTCTCCCAGCAGCGCCTGGGCGGCGATCATTCCTAAGTTTACAAAGCCCGTCCATTTTATGGAATTTCGGATAATTCATCTTCAGCTCCTTGTACAATTTCTTCAAAAACTCATTGGTTCCGGAGCTATCTTCAGCTTTAAAGAGCAGTTTTCCATTGCGGGAAAGTTTCCCCTGCCGCAGCCTCACACTATCCTGTATGTAAAATTCCTTATTCATGCTCTTCTTTCTGAAAAACCAGGGCCAGGTTGCAACCTCCAAAACCCGAGGCGGTTTTTAATGCTGTCTTTAAGTCGGTTTTAGTCGTACTTTTTATAATATTTAAAGCTTTTGAAGTACCGGGAATATCAAAATTAAGAGAAGCATATAGTTCGTTATTCAGCAGCGAGTTTTTGGTAATGATGCTTTCAATAAGGGCCGAAGCACCCAGCGTGTGCCCGTAATACCCCTTAAGGCTGTTCACGGAAACCTGCTGAAGTCCGGCGCGGTTAAAGGCAATGGCCTCCATCTCGTCATTGTAAATGGTTGCGGTGCCATGAGCTGATAAAAAATCAATTTCTTCGGAAGAAACTCCGGCGATTTTCATCGAATTCCGGATGCTTTTCAGTAAGCCTTCGCCCGTTCGGGAAGGTCCTGAAATATGATTGGCATCATTGGCTGAAGCTTCACCGATAAGTTTGATATTGGCCGATCCCGCTCTTTTTTCTGAACTCACTAATACCGCCGCAGCTCCTTCCCCGAGATTGATCCCTTTCCGGTTAGCCGAATACGGGCGGCAGGCTTCACTACTTAAAGCCTGGAAAGAATTAAACCCGGAAACGACAAATTCTGAAACCAGGTCGCCACCTGCAACGATCGCCTGTTCAAACCTGCCGATCTTCATCAGCCTTTTGGCCGCAGCCAGGGCGAGTCCGCCGGAGATACAGGCATTGGAGACAATAACCGGCTCTTTTTTGAATCCGAAGAAATCCTGAAGTACTTTCGCCAAAACATGCAATTTCACCCTTTCCGCAGGAAAAGTTGTAGCGGTTCCTAACAGATCAATATTTCCCTTGGTAGTAGAGATGACAAGAGCGGTTGTCTCAGGATCAAAATTGGTCATTTTGGAGATCACTCCCTGAATGGCCAATATCATCATTTGTTCCAGCTTGGTATAATCAGAAGGATTGGCCAGTGCTTTAAAATTCTGCCGAAGTTCAGATGTATCAATGATTCCCGCATAAACCTCTTTCAGATTTGGCAAATTTGAGGTATGTCGCCTTAATCCGGATCTTTCTTCACGAATCGCCTTCAGATTAGCTTCCGTAGAAAAGCCCAGTGGTGAAATGATGCTATCTTCAAGCAGATAAAAATTTTTCATTTACAGCAGCCCCATTTTCTTTTTCCAATCTAAGAAAAACTGAGGATTGTTAAGGAGTAATTCTCCTTTTTCGTCGGTAAAAACCTGAATGGTCTGACCTGTACAGGCCAATTTTCCCCGGCTGGTGATCTTATAACTGAATTGGATCTTGGCGGCTTCAGAATTCACAAAGGTGGTTTCGACAGTAAAGACATCGCCATATCGCAACGGCGATTTATGCTCGCAAACCGATTTTACCATGGGCGTCAACAATCCTTCCTTCTTCATATCGAGATAGGAAACGCCATGCTGTTTCCCGAAGTCTTCAGCTCCTTCCTCGAAATATTTCAGGTAATTCCCATGCCAGACGATCTGCATCGGGTCACATTCGTGAAAACGCACCCGCAATTCGGTAATTGATTTTAACTCTTTAGGCATTAATCTACGGTAACGGTTTTCATTTCGGAACTGGCGAGCAGCTTTCCGTTTTCATCTTCGGTCCTCGCTGTCACCGAAGTCACGTTCATGATCTCGTGAAGTATCTCGACAAAGGTTTTTAAGCGGGTTTCTGCCTTTGGCAGCTCATGGATCTCCACCGATTTTATTACGCCGATAAAGCCCGTTTTCGGTTTGTCAAGTCCGGCAAGAAAACCCTGATAGCCTCGGTGCAGCGACATACTTTGGGCCATATGCTCAATGAGCCCGGGTTCAGAAAAAACACCATCTTTAACAAGAATATTACCCGCAGGAATGGTGAAACCCATAATTCCCGTAAGCGCGGTATAATCGAGCAGGCTGTCGACCATTACAAAGGGAGGTTTCTGTGGAATAAGCTGAAGGATCCGGTTGGGATCAAGAATGGGTTCTTTTAGTAGGTTTTCTGCCATAGTAAGGTTTTAGCTGAAATCATTCCAAAAATCGTAATAATTATACCACTGGTGTGGATATTTTCTCAACATCTGTTCAAGATTATCAAGATACGCTTTTAATAACTCTTTCGCTGATTTTTTTTCCTGTTTATAGGGCCTGGCGTAGAAATGATAGTGAAAATTGCGTTCTCTCATCAGGTGCACAAAAAGCACCGGAATTTCATTTCGGGCTGCCAGTTTGAAGGGTCCCTGTGGAAATTTCGCCTGGGCACCCAGGAAATTCTCGGTATAGGTTTTTGCACCTTCCAGATAGCGATCTGCCGCGAAGATGAGCAGCTCATTCCGTTGCAGCGCTTCCTTCATCTCAAAGACATGCGAAAGATCTTCCTGCAGCACGATCATCTTCACCTTCGATTCGCCGGTAACGGAATTCAGGTAATTTTTAATTTGCTGATGCTCAAAATCGGTTACCACCAGGTTCACTTTTGCTTCGGAATGTTTCTTTTCGAAGAAATACTTCGCCAGGTTGAAATTCCCGATATGAGCTGTGAGCAGAATTCCTCCTTTTTGCTGCTGAAGCAAGGCCTCAATATGCTCTACGCCGTCAAATTCGAAGGTAAACTTCTTCTGCATTCCGGCGGTGATGGCAATGCGGTCCAGCTGAATTCTTCCGAAGGTGAAATAGCTGCGATAAATGTGGAAAACAGCGGCAGGGACAGAATATCCCAGCCGTTTTCTGAAAAGACAATAAACGCTTTTAGTAGAATTAAAGGCAAAAAGAACAAAATAAGCAGCCACAAAAAGCAGCACAAAATAGGCTGTATTAAGCCCGAAATTCCGGATTATGAAAACATAGATCCTGAAGCCCAAAACTGTTCCCCGGGATTGTCCTTTCCAGTTTGCCATCCTTACGAATAAAGTCCGCCGTTAATATTGATCACTTCCCCGGTAATGTAGGACGCTTTGGGAGAAGCGAGAAAAGTCACGAGCTCTGCTACCTCTTCCGCCTCGCCAAAACGGTTTAGCGGGATCAATTTCTTTAGCTCCTTCTCATCAAATCCTGCCGTCATATCTGAATTTATAAAGCCAGGCGCCACGGCATTTACAGTTACTTTGCGTTTTGCGACCTCCTGGGCCAGAGCTTTGGTGGCAGCGATCACAGCTCCCTTGGCCGCCGAATAATTCACCTGGCCCGGATTTCCCTTAAATCCAGACAGGGAAACAATATTGATGATCCTGCCATAGCGTTTGTGAAGCATATCCTTCAGCATCGTATTCGTTACGTTGTAAAATCCGTTGAGGCTGGTATTGATCACAGAATTCCAGTCTTCAGGTGGCATCCACAGGAAAAGTCCGTCTTTGGTGATGCCGGCATTGTTCACCACTACTTCAATAACGGCTTCAGAATTATTTTCCTTCCAGTTTTCCAAAACCTGCTGTGTTTCTTCCAAATTGCCCACATCGAACTTCAGCAGTTCACAGGTCACAGCTTCAGCCTCAATTTGTCCTTTTGCCTCTTCGGCTGCAGCCGTATTTGAATGATAATTCAGAAGGATGTTATACTGCAAATCCTGTGCGAGTTTCACGGCAATAGCGCGTCCAATCCCGCGCGAAGCTCCTGTTACCAAAGCGTATTTCATTTCTTCTTTTTAGTAGGCGTTGTTGTTCTTAAGATACTCCCTGATCTTTTCCAGGTAAGGATACATCACAATATCCTCCTTGATTTCAGGAAGAATCTCCTGCATTTCCTTCATTTTTTCAGCAGTCTTCCCTGAAAGTTTTTCTCCAAAATCAAGGTACTGCAAAGCCTGGATGATCGTGATCATTTCTACGGAAATCACTTCGAAAGCATTTTCTATGACCGTTTTGGTCATATTGGCCGCATTGGTGCCCATACTCACAATATCCTGATTGTCGTTGTTGTTTGGAATGCTGTGAATGTACATGGAAGTAGATAAAGCCTGGTTTTCAGCAGTCGTAGAAACCGCGGTGAACTGCGATCCCTGCATGCCGAAATTAAGGCCAAGTTTCCCATGATTCACGAAGGGCGGCAAAATTTCGTTAAGCTTGCTGTTCAGCAAATAATTCAGCTGCCGCTCGGCGAGCATAGAAAGTTTGGTGATCACCAGCCTTAGCTTGTCCATTTCAAGCGCCACATAATCTCCGTGGAAATTTCCGCCGTGATAAACATGTTCACTCTCCACGTCGATAATGGGATTGTCATTGGCCGAATTCACTTCCTCTATCAGCACCTTCACTACATTTTCAATCGTATCGTGTACCGGTCCCAGGATCTGCGGCACACAGCGCAAACTGTAATACTCCTGAACTTTCTCTTTAAAATAGCTGTTTTTATCAGCTTTTTCGGTGTAGAGATGCTCGTTGCGATCGCGGGTAAGCTCGCTGTCTTTGAGGTGTTCACGCATTTGAGCCGCGATCTTCTGCTGTCCCGAGTGCAACTTTGACGCATTCAGTTGAGGACTAAGATGATCATCATAAGCCTGCACGATCTCGTTGATGGCTGAAGAGCAGAACACCGCCCAATCCAGCAGCCGTTTGGCATAAATCGCATTCACCACTCCAATTCCGGTCATGGCCGAAGTGCCGTTAATCAGGGCGAGGCCTTCGCGGAGTTCGATCTTAATTGGTGCTACCCCTGTTTCCTGAAAAACTTCTTCAGTCTTTCTTCTTTTCCCTTTGTAAAAAACTTCACCTTCTCCTATGAGTACCAGAGCCAGGTGTGCGAGCTGCACCAGGTCTCCCGAAGCTCCTACTCCCCCATGTTCAAAGATAAGCGGGGTAATATCTTTATTGATTAGCTGTTGCATGCTGCGGGCCACGGAGGTGTGCACTCCCGATTTCCCAAGCGAAAGCGTATTTAAACGGGCCAGCATGAGCGACTTCACATAAAGTGGTTGCATGGGAATTCCCGAGCCCGAAGCATGACTTCTAATTAGATTATATTGCAGCTGGACACGATCTTTTTCCTTTATCTTGTATTGCGCCATGGGCCCAAACCCGGTATTGACACCATAAATGATCTTGTTGCGCGAGAATTCCTTAAGGAAACGAAAACTCTCTTCCATGCGGTCAAGGAGTTCCTTCTCCAGCTCAATTTCCTGGTTTTCAAAAAGAACCTCGAAAAAATCCTCAAGATTCAGGGCGTTCTTTAATGTGAGCATAGACCGTTATGGCTGTTTGTTGATTTCCGGATTAGTTAAAAACTGTTAACAAATGTACTATATTTACGAAGCAAATAAAATGGAATGGAAAAGGAAGTTGCAGATATTCTCATAATTGGCGCCGGTCCTTCAGGTATGGTCGCGGCTTCTTATCTTCAGCAGAGAGGGATAAGAGTACTGGTGGTGGAAAAGCAAAAATTTCCCCGCTTCACTATAGGCGAAAGCCTCATTCCCCGCTGTATGGATAATTTTGAAGAAGCGGGATTACTTCCGGTTCTTCAGAAGGCGGGATTTCAAAAAAAATTCGGAGCCAGATTTATCCGAAACGGACAAGCCGCAGAATTCGATTTCAGCGATAAATTTGGCGAGGGCTGGGACTGGACCTGGCAGGTACCCCGCGATCATTTCGATACTATTTTAGCTGAAGAAGTACAACGTAAGGGAGTATCCATCTTTTTTGAAACCGAAGTGACCGATGTTCATTTCCGCGGAAATAAATCTATCACGACCGTCCAGGAAAAGAATGGCGAAATCTTTCAAATATCAGCCAATTTTATCATTGATTCCAGTGGCTACGGAAGAGTGCTCGCAAGCAAATTAGGTCTTGAAGCCGAACCTCAGGTTGCCTCCCACTCCTCCATTTTTACCCAGGTGAAAGAAACTGCAAGTCCCGTCGGAAAGGAAGGTGAACAAATAACTTTTGAAGTGCTGGATACTCAAACCTGGTTCTGGTATATTCCCTTTTCCAACGGAAACAGCAGCCTGGGATTCGTAGGGCCAAATTCCTGGTTTGAAAACTTTGAAGGTAAGCCTTCTGAAGTTTTCAGAAGAATGCTGAAAGAAACCGAATACTATAAGTCCAGATTCGACAATTATGATTTCCTTTTTGAACCAGTGCAAGTAAGCAATATGGCGAAAAATGTCACCAAATTGTATGGTGACGGTTTTGCCTTAACTGGCAACAGTGCCGAATTCCTCGATCCTATTTTCTCCTCGGGAGTTGCTTTCGCTACAGAATCGGGCTTGCTGGCAGCAAAACTTGCGCTGAGAGACCTTAACGGTGAAAAAGTAGATTGGGAGCAGGAATATACAGGCTACATCAAAAAGGGTGTAGCTGTTTTTTCGACTTATGTGAATGAATGGTACAGTGGAAATTTACAGAAGATCATTTTCCATCCTGATCCCAACCCGGAATTTATCCGGCAGATCTGTGCAGTATTGGCGGGTTACGTTTGGGATGAGGAGAATCCTTTTGTAAAAAAACATGAGAGGATACTTGGGAATATAGCTAAGCTCATTGAAATGAAGAATTCTTCGGAAATTGATGAAAAATATTATCGCAGTTAATTTTCTGAAGACAAAGCCTTTATCCCGGAGAAGCTTCAAAAGCTCTTTATTTTAGCTGAAAAAAGAAATAAAAGGTTTGCAGGGTATATAAGTAAAAGTTACATTTGCAACCGCAAAAATGATTGCGACGTTCATTAAAATTGGAGAGGTGGCAGAGTGGTAATGCAGCAGCCTGCTAAGCTGTCATCCTTTTTGGATGCCCGGGTTCGAATCCCGGTCTCTCCGCTGAAAATTTCAGATTTCAAGTTTCCGGTTGAACTTTTTTCCGAAAATATTTAGGGTGTAGCCTCTCGACAAGCTCGAGATAAACTCCACCCAATTCCGGGAGCATTCCTTATAAAAGGAATCTGGAATATGAAATATTGAATTAAAATTGCGAAAGCAATTTTTTCAGGGTGTAGCCCTTCGACGCGTCTCTATGGAGACTCGCTCAGGACAGGCCCCACCCGATTATCGCGCCGAGCGCGATTAATAAATTCTCGGGGTGTAGCGTAGCCCGGTTATCGCGCCTGCTTTGGGAGCAGGAGGCCGCAGGTTCGAATCCTGCCACCCCGACTTTTGCTGTATCAAACAGCACCAAAAAACATCTAAATAAATGATTTTCAGTACTTTAATGAAACTGGAGATCATTTTTTTTTGTTTGACATCAACTAAAAAGTAACCTATTCGGTTACCTATTCTTCTTACTTTTCATTAACCTTGTAGCTTTACCGTGAAAGACAGAACTTCTGGGACAGTGGCTATGATTAATTATTTGGATATCAAGCGGGCCTAAACTCCTTCAGTGCTACGAAGTTCGCTTAAACCGTTAGTTATTAGGAGAGATTTCGCAGGCAGAGATAGCATCAAACGCGCTCCAAGATGTTGTTGAAAGAAAATTACTGATATAATTCTAAAACCTTCACTTTATTTCTTGTTGAATATATTTTGCCTTCATCATGCAGTTTTTGCAAAATCCTGGTCACCACGACCCGGGAAGAGTGTATATCTGATGCAATATCTTGATGAGTAATACCCAAATCAATATCCTTTGAAATTTTCACTTTATCCGTTAAATATTTCCATATGCGATTTCTTAATGTAAGAAACGCTAATGAATCTATTGACTCGACCATTTCAAGAAGTCTAAAATGGTAACTATCAATGATAAAGTTACGCCAGGATTTATACTTCACTAACCACTCATCAACCAGATCAACAGGAATAAAAATGGCTTCAACATCAGATTCTGCAATACCTCTAAAAACGCTTTTCTTTTTATTGATACAGTTTGCAAAGGAAATAGCGCAAGTATCACCAGGTTCTAGATAATATAAAGACAACTCCAAACCATCTTTATCTTGCCTGATAATTTTTATAACACCGTTAATGATTAATGGGATATGAGTTAATTCATCTCCAATATCAATTAATAGAGATCCGTTATTAATTTTTTTGACAAACCCAACTTCAGTAATTTTTTGAATTAATTCATCTTCAAATAATTCAGAATATTGTCGAATAAATTTATCTATTAAAATAGTGCCACTATAATTCATTTATTTTTAATTGTTGCTACACAAATTTAATGAAAAAACCCCTCTGATATACAGAGAGGTTTGTTTGCTTTAAAGAAAATATTTCCTAAAATTTCACCTGAACCTGTGTTAATAATGCATCATTGTCAACATTTACCACAGTCTCAATATTAGCTAAGTAGTTCACTTGAAAACGTACTTTACTATTCACAAAGTAGTTGAAGCCAACAGTCATTCTTTCAGAATATCCCAAATTATCTTTAAGGTTTATGTCCGGATCAAAATATTCATATTTGAATACAGGTTGAAATTTTTCAGTTACATCATAACTTGCCAGGATATAGGCACCATCCCTTTCTTCCCCTAATGCTATAGGCGTTGAACCACAACCCCCTCCTGCACCGGCAAAATAAGCTCCTTTATCATAAATATATTCACCCTGAAATACGAATTTACCAAGTTCTAAAACAAAGTCTCCGCCATAAGAAGTTCTGTCATCTTCATTATTGTTTGGAATTGGATAACCATATCTAAAACTAGCACCAACAGTAAGATTTCTTAATATCTTATAAGAAGCTCGTCCCATGACATCCTTTTTCACATTGTCATCTTTGACACCTAACCCACGTCCATTCATAAGTGCAACAGAATAATTCAATCTATTGAAGCTATTTCCACCAAAAATAGCTACCCCAAAATCACGTTGTGGTGCTACTAACTGGTCGGCAACAATTGATCTTTCTATAGTTTTTAAATTATTACAAGGTGTTTGCACATCTAGACTAAAAGGTTGTTTAAAAGAACCCAGGGATATTCTTGCCCAATTATCGGCTTCATAAGTAACAAATGCATCCATTAAATAGGCGTCTCCCGTACTTCCAATAAAAGGACTGGTTTCCAGCATAAAGTAATAGGAAAAATCACCCATCACCTTTCCTCTAACACCAATGCGGGCTCTTTTGAATCTAAAAGTATTCTCCTGATCACCATCAGTGAAAAAGTAATCATATTGGGGCTGAATATATCCGAATATATTTATAGATGGTCCGCGTAATGAATCATTTGATGCTCCCGGTAGTTCTGCTTCGCATCCTTGAGAAAACATTGCATTCGCACTGAATAACAATGTTAAGACTAGCAATATATATATTTTGCTTTTCATTTTATTTGAGGTATTAGTTTCTTAATTACTAAAAACCGGAAGGTTTTTTGGTTTTGAATCTTTCCCCCATTGATTTGATGTAAATGAAGGATTTGAATTATATAATCCATTCATTCCAAATTTTAAGCTTGCTGCACGGTATCCTAAAACTCTGAGAGCAGCAGTTAAAACAGCCGAAGTTTGACCCGTATAACAGTAAGTTACAAGTGTATTGGCATTTGGATCAAGTGCTTTATAAGTGTCATCTGCTAAAGTAAAAGGTTGAATTCTATAAGCTGAACTTATATGTCCAAACCCGGTATAATCGGCTTCCCCGAAATAATTATTGATAAAATATCCACCAGGATTGGCTAATACATCTCCTGCGCTAACACCTTTAAAACCTTCTGCAACCACTGCTTCGACACGTTCTTTAAGAATAGCTTCACCATCGGTAAGAGTAGTGGAAATTACCGGATCGTCATAAGTTATATTTGCCGGAGCAGCAGCGTATGACCAATTAGGACTGTTTTCTGCAATATCACTTGTGTTACCATTCCATGGTCCGGCAGTTGCAGGATTCCATCCAGACATTCCCCATTTAAGAGCTTGTGTACCAGGGTATCCATAAAGACGTAACAAAGCCGTAGCATAACATGCTGTTTGTCCTGTATAACAAACCACTAAAATGGGTTTTGTTGTGGTGGCAGCTGTGTTTAAAATATCAGCAAAAGCAACATTGTGTGCTCCACTAATATGTGCCGTTAAAAAATCGGCATTACTCCTTATGTCCATAATGTAATAAGTGGCTAAGAATCCATCAAGATCGGCTTCAGCAGGTGCCGCTACTACAAACTTCTGGCCATCGGTATTGGTTAGAATATTATTAATGTCCAAATTGTTTTGAACCATGTAATCTGTCATAAGTTCAAAAGCAGGTGTTGATACTACTTCACCATCTGTTAGGTCATCACCTCTATCGCAAGAAGTAAAGAAAAGAGCAGGTATGAAAAGTAATCCGATAAAAAAATTTGATAATTTTTTCATGACAACGTGTTTGTTAAGTTTAAATATTTGGTTTATTCAATTACAGGAAACATGTTTATTTCTTTGGGGCTAAAAGCATCTCTGCCATTCTTTTTCAAGAGATTATTCATAAATGCGTTTTCTCCATAAGCTATATTTCCAGCATCATAGCCCAGCACATTTAAATATGCTATTAAGTAGGCAGCCTCTTGACCAGTGGTTGTGTATAGGGCCACTCTTTTGTCTTTTGGAAGTGTTAAAAGGTCTGTGTCTAATAATAAGGAAGTACCTTCATCATAGAGGATTGCTCCGGGAACATGACCAAGGTTGTAATCATTTGTTTTCCCGTAATTAACTATAAAATAGTCTTGGGGGCTCTCAAAAACATCTTCAGATTGTAAAATGAATTCCTTATATGGCACAGCAAATAATTCCTGTAATCTATCTCTCAGGATTTCTTCACCTTCTGATTTTCCTGTATTTATCTGAGGGTGATCACCTAAACTGGATTTAGTATTGACTGAAGTTTCCAGTTTATCTTCCAGGGAGGTTTTGGTGTTTTTTATCCAGGAGTCTGCAAAATCTTCTCTCCATGAGCTCATTCCCCATTTCATACTATATACATTATCATATCCGGCTATTCTTAATAAACCAGCATAGTATGAAGCTGATTGACCTGAGTAACACACTATTACAATCTTCTCAAAATCGGATGGATTTATTTCAGATTCAAAATAATTAAGCAACTCTTCAGCCGGAACATTGGCAGCGTTTTTTATATGTCCATATTCAAACCAACTTTCTGATCTAATATCGATAACCCGATATGCCTCATTCTTTAGGTTTTTTTTAACTTCATCTGCCTTGATTATTGGAAGATCACCTTTGATAAAATCTACTCTTCCTTCTAAATATTCTGCTAAGGTTGTAAACTCATCTGGTGGATCTAATTTGATTTGGGTACCATTCATATAGGTATGACCAAATGTGCCGAAAGACACGAAAAACAGCATCAAGAAATACTTTATTTGTTTCATGATAAATAATATTTAATCGGTTAGAATTAATGGTTTTTTAACAGTATAAAATTACCTTTATTTTAAGCACCTTCAGCACGCCATACCTAATACATAATCAATTAATTGTGTAACAATTGTTACATAGAAAGAGGCTTCGATTTTGATTGTTTTTTTAAGTCATAAAAGGTGATTCCGACAAAAAATTCATGGGATATTATTAATAGGAAAGCTCCCTCTCTAAATGCATAGGATTATTACATCAGAATGTTAATTTGACCGCGCATTCTCGCCTGCCGAAATCATACCTTCAGCCCCGTATTTTCCATCCTTTCCTTATTTTATCTCGATTT
>CAVUJH010000020.1:0-93404 GCA_963741775.1 uncultured Flavobacteriaceae bacterium
GGAAAGTCCTTCTTTTCGAAAATTTTTGCAGCTTCCTTCGTATATTGTCTGGCTGCTTTTAAGTCATCGACCCTCAGCAACTCATCACCCACATTAAATAAGGCTTTTCCTAATTGCAGGGAATCATTGCCTTTTCTAAAGATATCAAGCCCCTTTTTGTAATAAAGAGCAGCATTCGCTCCATTCCCATTCAGGCTGTAGACGTTGGCTATTTCAACATAAGAGGAGGCAATTCTATTCTCATCCTTTAATTTTTGGGCATAATTTATCGCGCTGAACAGAGATTCCAGGGCCTTGTCAAAATCAGCTTTCTGCCTTAGTGCAGCTCCCTTCTGCATAAATCCCGCCTGCGCCATCGCAAAATTGGAATCAGCTATGGCACGTGTGGTCAAAAGTTGAGCATATTTAATAGCACTGTCGGGTTTCGTTTCGTTGCGACCAATCAACCTAAGCAATGATAGATCATTCTGCCTGCCCTTATCAGACCTGTAAATAGCCTTCAGGCTATCGGCAATCTTCTGATCCTGACAATATCCCTCAAGACAGAAGAAACCGAGCAACATAAACAAAAGAATTTCCTTTATTCGCATAAAATCAGCTAAAAAATTTTCAGTATAGAAACATTGCTATGCCTCTTTTGCCATTGTAAGTTTGGGATCTATAGGGGGGAAATTCTGTGTTTTTTGATCTTTATACGTCACCGAGAAGTGCAGACTATATTTTTCCTCGCCGGGAACGTGTTCATCCTTTACCCTGGCTTTAACCTTTCCCTTATTGCCATGGTGATCCTTTTCTCTTAATATTTTAGCATCCTTTTCCCAATTCACCTTTTTTATGGTTACACGATCGCCGCTTTTTTCATCTTTGGGCTTTCCAATCCATTCCACCTCCATGTTCTTTTTAACTTCCGAAGTAAATTCTTCGGGTTTTTGACCTTTCGGATGTTCCTGTCCATCAGAGAAACTTATATAATCGTCTACCTTACCAGGCTGTATTTTTGCAGTATCTACTGTAAGAGTAATCGTAAGAGTATTGTCTGGTTCCATACTTAATCCATTTGAAGTTTCTAAATTACCTGATTATCAAGGTAGTAAAGATAAGAACACCATAAAAGAACTTTTCGGTAAACGGCTCTAAACACCTTTGAAATGCACGATTTTATCGATGGATATCACTTTCTTGAGATGAATGGATTACTTTTTTATTTTTTTTCCTACGGAAGACAAGAGCAAATACATGAATATGAGTCCGGTTTTTCTCTACTTACTTCTGAAAAAAAGCATAAAAACATCCTGAGACTCAGTAATTCACAAAAATTTGGTAAGTTAGAGGTATGAATTTCTTCTTTTTAAAGAAAACAACCTGATGTCCCTTCCAGGCAATATGAAGATTTTCGAAAGAAATTTTTAATGGATCAGTTTCATAAGATATACAGCCAGGTAATGGCTAACCTGGAACAAAAACTCCCCTCCTGGCTGCATTATCACAGCCCAGGACATACCCGGTATGTGCTGGAAAAAACGATTTTCATTGCCGACCGTGAAGGGGTCTCAGCTCACGATCTTTTCCTGCTGAAGCTGGCTGCCTTGTATCATGATACTGGTTTTATGTTGAGCCGGGAGAAACATGAAGAGATAAGTTGCAGGATTGCGCGGGAGGAACTCGAGGAATACGGAATTAAGCCAAAAGAGATCGAAATAATCTGCAATATGATCATGGCTACCCAAATTCCTCAAAAGCCGAAGACGAAACTGGAAAACATTCTCGCCGATGCCGATCTCGAATATTTGGGCACCACACGCTTTACCGAGATCAGTGATCGCCTTTACAAAGAGTTACTGCATTACCAGCCCAACCTCACTCCCGGGCAGTGGAATGAAATACAAATTGGCTTCATGTCGAAACATAGCTATCATACCGACTATTGTAAACAGTACCGTGAACCATTAAAACTGACCAATCTTGAGATGATCAAAAAAGCGGTCCGAAAATCGGGGTAAGATTTATCTGAAATTCAGCTGCCTTTTGTTCCCCCTAAACCTTTACCGGCTCTACCTTCCATATCTCCTCACAATAATCTTTTATAGACCTGTCTGAAGAGAATTTTCCCATATTGGCGACATTCAGAATAGATTTTCGTGCCCATTCCTTCGGTTTTCTCCAAACCTCGTGAATCTGTTCCTGGCAATCGATGTAAGACTGATAATCCTTCAATAACTGGTAGGGATCCTGCTGCAGGAGATTGTCATGAAGAGGCCTGAAAAGTTCTCTGTTCCCCCCTGAAAGTTCGTCGGAAAGAAGAAAATCGAGCACCTCCTTCAATTCCTGATTTTGCTCGTAGAATTCCGAAGGGCGATATCCTCCTGCGCGGGTAGCTTCTACCTCATCGGTAGTTTGCCCGAAAAGAAAGAAGTTCTCTGCTTCCACTTCCTCACGTATTTCCACATTGGCCCCATCTAAAGTTCCCACTGTAAGGGCGCCGTTAAGAGCGAATTTCATATTCCCCGTTCCTGAAGCTTCTTTTCCAGCCATGGAGATTTGTTCCGAAAGGTCGGCTGCAGGATATACCTGCTGTGCCTGTTTTACATTGAAATTGGGCAGAAAAGCCACCCTCAGTTTATCGTTTACTTCCTTGTCGCTATTCACCAGATCGGCCACAGCCGTGATGAGCCGAATGATCAATTTGGCCATGAAATATCCCGGAGCGGCTTTTCCGGCGAAAATAAAGGCTGAAGGAACTATATCTTTTCCTTCTCCCTTTTTCAGCCGAAGGTACAGGCTCAAAATATGTAACACCTTAAGATGCTGCCGCTTGTACTCATGAATTCGCTTCACCTGGACGTCAAAGAGCATTTCAGGATCCACCTCAACGTTGCTTCGTTCTTTCAGCAACCGGCCCAGTCTTTTCTTATTCTCCAGCTTCACCTGCATCCACCTTTGCTGAAATTGGTCATCATCCGCCAGCTTTTCAAGATCGTGCAGTCGGGTGAGATCGCTAATCCATTCTTTCCCGATCTTTTCGCTGATAAGTGATGACAACCCGGGATTGCTCACAGCCAGGAACCGCCGGTGAGCCACACCATTGGTGACATTGGTGAATTTCTCAGGCCAGAGTTCTGCGAAATTATTCAGCACCTGCTTTTTCAGCAATCCGGAATGCAGCGCCGATACGCCGTTGACCTTATAACTGCCAAGGGTGGCGAGATGCGCCATCCGCACAGAAGTCTCTCCATGCTCGTCGATCAGGGACATTTGCGCGATCTTCTCGCCGTTGTATCCTTTTTCGCGTAGTTCCCGGAGAAAACGGGTGTTTATCTCATAAATAATATCCATGTGCCGCGGCAGCAGGCGCCCCAGCAAGCTCACCGACCACTTCTCCAGCGCTTCCGGTAAAAGGGTATGGTTGGTATAGGCAAAGGTATGGCTGGTAACTTTCCAGGCCTCCTCCCATTCCATCTCATAGTGATCTACCAGTAAGCGCATGAGCTCAGCAACCGCTATGGAGGGATGGGTGTCATTTAACTGAATAGTGAATTTTTCATGGAATTTCTCCAGCTTCCTTCCCTGAAGCAAATGAAGGCGAATGAGATCCTGAAGGGAGCAACTCACAAAAAAATACTGCTGCTTTAACCTGAGCTCTTTTCCGGAGAGATTTTCGTCATTGGGATAAAGTACTTTGGTAATATTCTCTGACCGCATTTTCTTTTCCACCGCCTTGTAGTAATCGCCCACGTTATAGGCAGAGAAATCAAAGGATTCGACTGCTTCAGCTTTCCAGAGCCGCATAATGATCCCGTTACTTTTATAGCCAAGAATAGGGGTATCATAAGCCGTTCCTCTTATAACGGAATCCGGGATCCAGTTCACCCGATATTTATTGTTTTCATCCATATGAGCTTCGGTTCTTCCGCCGAATTTTACCTCATAGGAGATCTCGGGCCGTACAATTTCCCAGGGATTTCCGAAGTGCAGCCACTTATCGGTAACTTCAGTTTGCCAGCCATCGCGCATCTCCTGCCGGAATATGCCGAATTCATAGCGAATTCCGTAGCCAATGGAAGGGATTCCCAGAGTAGCCATTGAATTAAGGTAACAGGAAGCCAGCCTTCCAAGACCGCCGTTGCCCAGGCCCGGTTCTACCTCTTCTTCTATCAGTTCGTCCAGGTCCAGATCGAGTTCCTTTAAAGCTTCCCTTGTCTCGTCTGTGATTCCCAGGTTTAACAGATCATTCGCCAGGTGCGGCCCCGGAAGATATTCCGCAGAAAGATAAGCCACTCCCCTTGCATCCTGTTGTGAAAACTGTTCAAGAGAGAGAACAAACTGCCGGAATACCCGATCGCGAATACTGAGGGCAAGAGCCGTATAAAGATCATTAGGAGTAGTGACGGCGGGAATTCGCCCCAGCCCGTAGAAAAGCTTCTGAAGGAAAGAAGCCTTGAGGTCGTCTTTGGTGAGCCCTATATCTCCGGCTATTTCGCCTGAAGAAGAAAGATAGCTCTCGATGGTCTTATTACTGCTTTTCATGGCTTTTTTTTCAAAATGTAAGAAAAAAAGCAGCATCCAAAAGTTAAATGCAGATTTATATAATAATTTTAAGACAAACCCGCGATGGGATTAGAAGGGCAGGTTAGCTGATTTATTTTACCAATTTCGGGTAAGAAGGAATCAATTTTATAGCTTCTTTAAAAAGCAGGTTTAACTTTTTACTATAAGTATTCGATTTGTTTCTCTTTATCCAATATTGCAGGATTTCTTTCTATCATTTTTAGCTCAAAAGAACCAGATTACAGTTTTCATGGTCCGCTTGCTCATCGGTCAAATAATCCCCATTTTTAACCTGAAGTCTCGCCTCGTTAATAGCTACGTTTGCTCTTCGCTCAGTTTGTATAAGCTTTGAACGCCGTTTTCATCATTTACGTCTCGACTCCGCCCGACGTGACTTCTTTTTTCAAACATCTATAGAATCATTTACAGGAAAAGTATAAAAAATAAACCATTTCAATAAAATTGGCAATTTTTACTCCTTCTCTATACCCTTTCCAGTTGCGGCGTAATAAATCCCACCATAAAGCATATCCAAAAAATACTGATTTTCCCAAATAGCAGGAATATGTCCTAATGCGGTGTAAAATGCACGGCCGCCATCGTACGTATGGTACCACACCACAGGGTGCATTTTTCCCATTCCGTCGCCATGCCGGTCCATCATTTTTCCATTTTTGTCTTTATCGCGGTTTTTCCAGGTCACCACTGGATTATAAGTGTTTTCGTCTACACGAACTAAATAATGAAGGTTTTCTGCTTCTTCTTTCTGAAATTCATACCATTCATCGGTCCATAACATCGTGTCTGACCAGGCTTCAAGTCCCGGAAAATTATGATCCATTACTCTTAATTTAGCCGTTTGTTGTGCAGGGTGAATATGGAACATTCTCCCAACCAGTTTATTATACCACGGCCAGTCATACTCGGTATCGGCAGCAGCGTGAATGCCCACATAGCCTTTCCCGGATTGTATAAAATGCTCGATGGCTTCTTGTTCCTCCTCGTTAAAAATATCTCCGGTGGTACTTAAAAAAATAACAGCCTCGTATTTCTTGAGGCCCTCTTCGGTAATTGGGATGGCATTTTGCTGCACATCCACTTCAAAATTATGCCTTTCAGCAAGTTTTTTTACTGCTTCAATTCCGTCGGAAATAGAGCCATGATGCCAGCCGGCCGTTTCTGTGATCAGCAAAACTTTAAATTGCGATTGCGCCTGTAGCTGAAAAGAAATCAGAAGAAAAAAGGCAAAAAGAAGGCTTCCCTGAAGTAATTTTTTTATAGCCATAAAAATTGATTTAATATTGAAGTATGTGTAAGTAGAGATTCCTTAAAAATAAGGAATATTTACAATACTGCCCTCCTTTGTTCTAATCTTACCTGGCGATAAATAGGATTTCAGAAAAGGAACTAATGAATAGTCAGGAGAAACTTCCACTTTTCATTATATTTAGCCCGCTTAAAAAAAACATCTATGAAAACGAAAAATTTCAATCGTAAATCCTTGCGATTGTGGTCTCTGCTTTTATTTATTTTTACCATACAAACAGGCGCCTTCGCCCAAACCGATTCGCTGCGCACGCATATTAACGGACAGGTATATTCTCCCTTCAAAACCTATAAAGCCACGGCCACCAAGACGAACGACCTGGTGCATACCAAACTGGAGGTTTCTTTCGACTATGATAAAGCTTATCTCTACGGAAAGGAATGGCTCACGCTTTCTCCCCATTTTTACGCCACAGATTCACTCGTACTCGACGCCAAGGGTATGGACATCCAGGAAATTTCCCTGTTGACAGACGGAAAAAAGCAACCGCTCCAATATTCATACAAAGACGGCCTTCAGCTACATATCACCCTTAATAAGGAGTATCAAAAGGAAGATGAATACACGATCTATATCGACTATACAGCTAAGCCAAATGAGCTGAAACTAGCCGGTGGCAGCGCCATTGTAGATGCCAAAGGATTGTTTTTTATCAATCCGCAAAGGTAAAGATCCTTACAAACCTACCCAGATCTGGACTCAGGGAGAAACCGAATCTTCTTCCTGCTGGTTCCCGACTATTGACGACCCGAATCAGAAAACCACCGAAGAGATCGCTATGACTGTCCCTTCAAAATACGTGAGCCTCTCCAATGGAATTATGGTGGATCAAAAGGAAAACGGAGACGGCACCCGCACCGACACCTGGAAAATGGATCAGCCGCACTCGCCTTACCTGTTCATGATGGCTGTAGGGGATTTTAAGATCTACCACGACAAATGGAAAGATAAAGCGGTAGATTATTACCTGGAACCGGCCTATGCTCCCTATGCTGAAGAGATCTTTGGAGACACGCCCGAAATGATATCACTTTACTCCGATCTCCTGGGAGTGGATTTTCCATGGTCGAAATACGCTCAGGTCGTGGTTCGTGATTACGTGTCGGGTGCTATGGAAAACACCACAGCTACCCTTCATGGAGAATCTATTCAGAAGACTCCGCGGGAACTTCTCGACGAAAGCCCCGAAGAGGTTATTTGCCATGAGCTATTCCACCAATGGTTTGGGGATTACGTGACCGCCGAAAGCTGGAGCAATATCACCCTTAACGAATCTTTCGCCGATTACAGCGAAACTTTATGGGATGCTCATAAGCACGGGCAGGATGCGGGAGATGAGAAGAACTACAACGATATGCTGGCATACATGCAACTGCCTGACCGGGCTCATCGCGATCTTGTGAATTTCTACTATAAACACCCGCTACAAATGTTCGATCGGGTGTCTTACCAGAAAGGAGGCCGCATTCTTCACATGCTGCGTCATTATGTAGGCGACGAGGCTTTCTTTGCCAGCCTCAAGGAATACCTCAATACTTACAACCACAGTAACGCTGAAGCACAGCAACTACGCCTTGTGTTTGAAAAAGTAACCGGAAAAGACCTAAGCTGGTTCTGGGATCAATGGTATTATGGCAAGGGCTATCCTGTGCTTGATGTAAAATACACCTATGACGACAGCACAAAGATGGCAAAGGTTTTTATCTCACAAGCCCAGGACGGGGAGCGTATTTTCCGTCTGCCCATGAAGGTCGATGTGTATGGCGCCGGCGGCGGAAAAAACCGCATAGACTATACGCTTGATGCCAAAAATGATACTCTTGAAATTCCATATCCAAATGGCGCAAAGCCTGCCCTTATTGATGTGGATGCTGAAAAAGTGCTTCTGGCAAAAATAAACGACCATAAAAACCTCGACCAATTCATCTATTCCTATGATCATGCAGGAATCTATGTAACCCGGAGGCAGGCTATCGAATATGCCGCAAAACATCAGGATGATGAAAAGGCACGGAAATTCCTGTTGCGAACTCTTCAGGATCCTTATCAGGGTATCCGGCAACTAAGCCTTAGCCAGTTAGACCTTCAGAATAAAGCGATGTTAAAAGGAGCGTCACCAATCCTTGAGAAAATGGCACAAAATGATAAGGATGCAAGGGTAAGGGCGGCGGCATTGAACGCACTCGCCGGGCTTCGGGATAAATCATACCATAGCTTATTCCTTTCTTCACTAAAAGATCGCTCTTATGCTGTGGAAGCGGCTGCACTAAAAGGCCTTTCCGGCCTGGATACTGAAGAAGGATATCAGCAGGCGCTCGGCTTTAAGAAAGATAATCTCTCCAGCCTTACCAGCGAACTGGCACAAATCTTTGCTGCCCAAGGTGCCGATAGCGAGAAAGATTTCTTCCAAAGCAGTTTTGCCAAAGCTTCTATTTTTGGTTCTCTGGGACTTCTGGACTCCTATGTGACGTGGCTTGAAAACGTCCAAAATGAAGACCTGGTAAAGAGCAGCGTGAAACAGATAAGCGACCGGCTGAATTCTTTCAACAACCCGCGTTTCATCATGGGCGGAATCAAAGCACTGCACCAGTTGAGCCAGGCCAAAGAAGAAGATCCTTCTATGCAGAATTTCATTGAAGAAAAGATCGAACAACTACAACAAAGAGTGGATTCGCTTCAGTAAAATTTTCGGAATCTTTTATGGATGAGAAAGGGCAGATGTGCATCTGCCCTTTTTCGTAAGTAATTTCCTCTGCTTTTAAACAAAATCCCCGTTCAACAAGCCGGAATCTTTCTTAAAAGGACATTATTTAACCCTAATTTAAGAGGTGTTGTTAATTTGTCTTCATACATTTAGAGCTTATTTTAACATTTGTTAAATATTACCGGGGAGTTAGCAATTGTGAATAAACTTAACCTACGCAAAAGAACTATGTCTTCAAAGGATCCACTTTTAAGGGAGGAAATGGTTAATAATTCCGAAGTTTTACAAACAGTTTTTGACACGACCAACCTTGCCATTGCAGTTCTAAAAACCCTGTATGACGAAACAGGGGAAATAAAAGATTTCCTGTACCTGCGCATCAATAAGGTTCTTCGCGAGCTATATCAGGATAAAGATCCTCTGGGTCATACCGTATTGGAGATCTCCACCTACAGCGTTCAAATGGGTATTTTTGAAGCTCTGAAAGAAGTTGCAAAATCTGGACAGCCTCTAGACAGGGATTTTCATTATGATCAGGAAGGTCAGGATACCTGGTTTCGTCTCACCGTGCGGCCGCAAAAGGATTTGCTGGTCGCCACCCTCGAAGATATTACCCAACCCAAGGCCGAGGCCGAAGAACTCAAGGAAACAGTGCGCTTTAAACGGCAACTGGTACGAACTTCTCCCGAAACGATTCTAATAATTAACCTGAATACCCATAAGGTTAGGTATATCAACAAGGATATTTTTCCGGATGTAGGAATGACCCGCGAAAAGATCCAGGGCATGCCTCTTGCCGATATTCTGCCGTTCATACATCCCCGCGACCGCGAGAAAGTGACAGAACTTCACAAAAAACTTCTAAAATCTTCAGACGACGATATTATTGATATTGAGGTAAGACTTAAACTCAAAGGAGATGCCTGGGAATGGTTTAGTGTCCGCGGAAAAATATTTCACCGAAAAGATGCGGCCTGGGTCGATGAATATGTGCTGCTCGTAAGAAACATTACTGAACAGAAAAATACTCAGAAGGCACTGCTAAAGGCTGAAAAATTCTCGATCCAGGGAGAAATAGCCCGCACCCTGGCGCACGAGCTTCGAAATCCTTTGGCCAGCATTGGCATGGCCGCAGAACTACTGGAAAAGAAAGTAGATCCCTCTCAAAAAGAGGAACTCAAAAATTATATAGATATCCTTTCCCGAAGTACCGCAACCCTCAACAACCTGGTGAGTAACCTCCTGAACTCCTCCAATTATTCCCCGGCAGTTCTCCGTAAAGAAGACCTTGCAGAAATCCTGAAAAGTACAATTGAGAAAGCTGCAGACCGAATTTATCTGGCAGGGATCAAGGTCATTAGTAAATTTGATGGGCCTTATCCCATTTTGGCCGACAAGGAAAAGCTGATCATTGCGTTGCTGAATATCATTGTGAATGCCAGTGAAGCTACCACTCCAGATCATGGAATTATTGAAATTGCTGTCACCAAAAACAAAACCGATTTCATTCTGAGCATTCGGGACAATGGGCACGGGTTGGAACAAGAGCAGATAGACAAACTCTTTGAAGCTTTTTACACCAACAAAAGCACGGGAGTTGGGGTGGGCCTGAGTTCCGTAAAGACCATTCTTGAAGAACACGACGCCCCTGTGAAGGTAACGAGCAAGCCCAATGTTGGCACCTGCTTTGACATCTCTTTTCACAACGCTTCTCTGGAATAGAAACAAGAAATCACAGACTTTAGCTGCTGTAGAGCAATTATTTTCTTCCGGATTTCTCCGGAATCCATGGATTTCATGATGATTTAGCAAAAAATTATAAAAAGTTACGACTACAGCCTGTAGTTGAATTCTTAACTTCATCTTTTTGCTCCGGGTCCATTGTTGATGCCGGAGAGCTAAATCACTAAAACAGCCAATTCCAACTCTATGAATATACTCGACTTTTTCCGATTTCTCGGAGATAAGAAAAAAGCAAATTACCTTATTTTCATTCTTATCGCCCTCTTTCTGATCTTTACGGCCATCGTCGCTTTTTTACCCACTACCGTTATAGACATTGAGTTTTCTGAAGAAGTGCAGGAAGATAGCAGCCCCCTTCTCAATTTTATAATGAAGGCCATTAGTTGGTTTGGAGTAAGTGCAGTGGCCCTTAGCCTCGTGCTGGGAACCGCCCTGATCTATTTTCTGTATAAATACCGCACCGAAGCATTTTTTATACTTACCACCCTTGGAGTTACGCTCATCACCTTCGGGATCAAGGTCCTGATCAACCGCCCCAGGCCCACCGCAGATCTGGTGAACATCGTTGTACATGCGCAGCACCAGAGTTTCCCCAGCGGCCATACGTCGTTCTACGTGGTTTTCTTTGGTTTCCTTAGTTTTCTTATGCTGCGGAATCATTATCTCTACAAGCCACTGCGCATCTTCGTAATAATCCTTTCATTTCTACTCATTTTCACGGTGCCCTTTTCCAGGATTTATCTCGGTGCCCATTGGTTTACCGATGTGGGAGCCGGCTTTGTTCTTGGGCTGCTTTATCTCTATTTTCTTATCAGAATTTATCTGAACCGCAAACACCAGGGAAAATAATATTAACGGCTATACCCGGAAGCTGAAGGCAAAGTGAATGTTTCTTCCGCAGAAAATCACAAAATAGGTACAGCGAATTCCGAGGGAATTAAAGCACTGCAGATGGCAGCATTAACCGATAATTTGCTATTTTCGTCAGGTAAAATTCATTTTAAAAATCAACAAATACGGTATGAAACGTTTAATTTTTCTTCCGTCCATTGCCCTGGCTTTGGTAATGACGTCCTGTGCCAACAGTGACGCCGGCCAATCTAAAGACGCGGCAGCCGACGATTTATCAAATAACCCTTTACTACAGCCGAGCGATCTTCCCTATGAAGCTCCCGACTTCAATGAAATTGAAGACAGTGATTTCCAGCCTGCTATGGAAAAAGGGATGAGACAGCAACTCGCCAAAATCGAGGAAATAGCTAATAATGAAGAGGCTCCCACCTTTGAAAATACGTTGGTAGCCATGGAAAAAAGTGGCCAGACTCTGGACAGAGTCTATGGCGTATTCAATTTGCTGAGCAGCGCCAACACCAACCCTGAACTTCAGAAGATCCAGGAGGAAGAAGCACCCAGGCTTGCCGCACATCAGGATGCCATCTATCTCAATGACAAGCTCTTTAAAAGAGTCACAACTCTCTATAAAAAGCGCGACAGTCTTGATCTCGATCCGGAATCGAAGAAACTTGTCGAATATTACTACCAAAAATTTACCCTGGCAGGAGCCAATCTTTCCGAAGAAGATAAGAACACTCTTAAAAAGCTAAATGAAGAAGAAGCTAAACTCAGCGCTCAATTCACCAATCATCTTTTAGCCGCTGCAAAAGAAGCCGCTCTCGTAGTTGGTGACAAAGCACAACTGGAAGGTCTTTCTGAAAATGAAATCCAGGCTGCCTCACAAAATGCTGAAGACAACGAACTTCAGGGCAAATACCTGCTTCCGCTGCAGAATACCACTCAGCAGCCAGCTTTACAATCCTTAAGCAACCGCGATGTACGAAAGGAACTTTTTGAGCATTCCTGGACCCGTGCTGAACAGGGAGGCGATAACGACACCCGCAAGATCATTTCACGCCTGGCCGAGATAAGAGCGCAACAAGCAAAGCTTTTGGGCTATAATAATTTCGCTGAATGGAAACTTCAGAATCAAATGGCCAAAAATCCTGAAAATGTGAAGGATTTTCTTGAAAAGCTTATCGCTCCTGCCACGAAGAAAGCGCGCCAGGAAGCTGCCGAAATTCAGAAGGTGATCGATAAGGAAGGGAAGAATTTCAAACTGGAGCCATGGGACTGGAATTATTATGCTGAAAAGGTACGCAAGGCAAAATATGACCTTGATGAAAGCCAGGTAAAACCTTACTTCGAATTAAATAAAGTACTGCAGGATGGTGTTTTTTATGCTGCACACGAATTGTATGGCCTTAGCTTCAAAGAACGTCACGATATTCCGGTGTACCAGGAAGACGTAAAGGTTTACGAAGTTTTTAATGAAGACAGCACTACCGTTGGACTTTTCTATACCGATTATTTTAAGCGCGACAACAAATCTGGTGGTGCCTGGATGGACAATATTGTGGGCCAGTCTAAACTGCTCAACAAAAAACCGGTGATCTACAATGTGTGTAATTTCACCAAGCCTGCTCCGGGACAGCCGGCACTCATCAGCTATGATGATGTGACCACGATGTTCCACGAATTTGGACATGCCTTGCACGGACTTTTCGCCAGCCAGCAGTATCCCACTTTGTCGGGAACAAACACCGCACGTGATTTTGTAGAATTCCCTTCTCAGTTCAACGAGCACTGGGCGATCTATCCAAAAGTTTTCAAAAACTACGCGGTGCACTACAAGACCGGAGAACCTATGCCTCAGGAGCTTGTAGATAAGATCAAAAAAGCCGCAACCTTCAACCAGGGTTATGCCCTTACGGAACTTTTGGCTGCTGCCGATCTTGATATGGAATGGCACACGATCTCGGCAAATGATTCTATCAAAGATGTAGATCAATTTGAAGCTGATGCCTTGAAAAGGACCAATCTTGCCTTGCAGGAAGTTCCGCCGAGATATCGCTCTACCTATTTCCTTCACATCTGGGGCAACGGATATGCCGCCGGCTACTATGCCTACCTGTGGACCGAAATGCTGGACGATGACGCTTATTCCTGGTTTGAGGAAAATGGCGGCATGACCCGTGAAAATGGACAACGTTTCCGCGATATGATCCTTTCCCGCGGAAATACCCAGGATTACGCCAGGATGTTCCTCGACTTTAGAGGACACAAACCCGATATCACTCCTATGCTTCAAAACAGAGGACTTGTGAAAATATAATTCAGGTTAAAACTGAAGCTTAGAAACCGCCTCCTTTGAATAAATGAGGCGGTTTTTTTGGTGAAAATAAAAAGCAAGTTCAGTTTCTATATTTTCGGGATTCGGGGTTAAGATCATTTTCAAAAAAAGCAGAATAATTCTCTCTTCTGAAAGATCAGAAATTCGCTTCCTTAGCGGTGAAATTCGTAGTTTAGCTTCAGGAATTTCTGAAGTATGACCCTGCCCGATAAAAAGATCTATTCTCTGTCACAGCTCACGCGCTCTATCCAAAACGTGATCAGTGCCCGGTGCAGCAATACGGTATGGATCAAGGCCGAGATCGTCAAGCTCAATCATTATCCCAAGTCCGGTCATTGTTATCCGGCTCTGGTCGAGAAGAAGCGCGGCAGGGTGGTCGCTGAAATGCGCGGCAACATCTGGAGCGACACCTACCAGATGATCAACAAAAAGTTCCGGGAGATCCTCAAAGAAGACCTTAAAGATCATATGAACGTGGTGATCCAGGGTCATGTCACTTACCATCCTGTACATGGCCTGGCCTTGAATATCACAGATATTGATCCGGAATACACCCTTGGAGAGCTGGCAAAAGAGAAATCGGAAACCATCCAAAAGCTCAAAAATGAAGGGATTTTTGAAACAAATAAAAAGACCCATCTGCCGCTTTTACCAAAGACCCTGGCCGTGATCTCGGTAGAAAGCAGCAAGGGCTATCAGGATTTCCTGAATATCATCAATAATAACCCCGGAAATTACCAATTTCACCACCTGCTCTTTCCTGCAATCCTGCAGGGCGAAAGAGCCGTAAGCACAATTTCGGAACAGCTGGAAAAAATAAGTCATAAATCTGATGTCTTTGATGCTGTGGCTATTATTCGCGGCGGCGGTGGAGAGATAGGCCTCAGCTGTTTCGATAACTATTTTTTAGCTGAAAAAATTGCCACTTTTCCTATTCCGGTGCTCACCGGTATTGGTCATTCTACCAACGAGACCGTCAGCGAAATGGTAAGCTTTCAGAGCTTTATTACGCCGACGAAAATAGCCGAATTCCTGCTGCAAAGATTTCAGAATTTTCACCTGAAAGTGCAAAATGCTGAAGGAAGCCTGCAAAGGGAAAGCGGCTTACTTTTCAGAAGTCAAAGCTCGGGATTACAGGAAACCGCACGCCTCTTCAATTCGCTCACCAACCGTGCGCTCGACCAGAATAAATCGGAGCTCGAGCGAATGCGAAGTCTGTTAATTTCGGAAAGCAAAGCCTTGCTTCAGGCACAAAGGGAATTCTTGAGAGAAACAGCAAAGAATATCAGCAGCTCTGGCGCTTCAGCTCTCAATGAGCAAAAACATCAGCTTGAGCAGAGTTTGTTTCAGCTAAAAAACCTCAATCAGCGTATGCTTCAGAAGCAAAAAGATCAGTTGAAAGAAGCTGAAAAAAGTCTGTTGTCCTCTGCGCCAGTTTTTTTAAAAGAAGTAAAAAAGGAACTGCTTTTTTCCGAAGAAAAGCTGAAATTGCTTTCTCCGGAAAGCATTTTAAAACGTGGTTACAGCATCACCAGAAAAAACGGCAAAGTTGTGCGCAATCATGAACAGCTGAAGCCGGATGACATTATAGAAACGCAGGTTTTTGAAGGAAAGATCAGGAGCCGTGTTGAAGAAACTTCTAAAAATCAAGAAAATGAGTGAAGAGATCAGCTATACCGAAGCCTACAGCGAACTGCAGGAAATTGTTTCAGAAATGGAGAATTCTGAAATAAGTATTGACGAGCTGGATACGAAGATAAAACGTGCCTCAGAGCTGCTGAAGGTCTGCAAGGATAAACTTTTCAAGACCGAAAAAAATGTACAGCAGATCCTGGAAGACATCAGGAATTATTCGATAGATAAATAAGTTTTCTTCAGGAAAAAGATTGCTGTTGGATTGAAGGCCGAAATTGGTCTTTTTCACCTAATTAAACCGGCTCTCCCCCTACTGCTCTGGCTTCTTTTCTTTCATAAGAAAATCAACAATATCGTCAAGTTCCTCCTTGCTCAGGGTTCCCCCAAATGCGGGCATGTTTTCGGCTCCGTTCACGATCCTGATGATCATTTGCTCCCTCGTCATCCGCTGCTGCACATTGGTAAGCTCGGGACCGCGAATACCACCATTTTTCCCTACTTTATGGCAATAGATACAGCCCATGGTGTTGAAAAGTTCAATCCCGTGCCGCACCCCGGGAGAAGGATTGGGAACCGTGGTATAGATAGAAATTCTCTTTGCATCAAACCTTGGCGCCCAGGGGGCACGATTGCCAATATACCAAAGTGACCAAACCGACACCAGTACAAAGATCACTCCTCCAACTGCCCATGGACGCCGCAGCGGACTCCGCTCGCCTCCTTTAGCCAGGAAGGGTATGGAAAACAGGAAAGCACCGCCCACCAGCGGAATGAGCACAATCATGTAAGATTCAATACGCCAGGGCATCAAGGCGAACATCGCGTAGATCCAGGTAAAATACCAGTCGGGTTGTGGATGGGCTTTAATGTAGGAGGTGTCGGGAAGAGCGGTAAGTTCGGGGGCTCCCACAAGCCAGGCGAAGCCTATCAAAATGACCAAAATCACCAGGGCAGTGACGGCATCCCGCCATATTACATTCGGAAAGAAAGGCTCCCCTTTCTTTTTTAGTAGCTTTTTGTACCACTCGCGGTAGGACTTTGGATCTACTTTTCTACCGGCCTTTGGAGGTTCAGAGATCCCGTTCCTGAAAACAAGCCAGATATGAAATCCCAGAATGGCAAAAAGAATAGCCGGCACCAGGAGGGTGTGCATCGTAAAGTAGCGGTTGAGGGTTTCCCCACTCACCGTCGTGCCGCCGAGAAAAAAATGCGCCACCGAATCCCCGATGAAAGGGATGCGCCCCATTTGCTCGGCCCCGACAACAGCGGTCCATACGCCATTGCTGTCCCAGCGCAGCAATTGTCCTGTAAAGGCCATGGTGATAGTCACAGCGAGCAATAGAACCCCACTTATCCAGTTCATCTCACGCGGGTATTTATAGGCCGCGAATAGATAAACCCTCACCATGTGGACTCCCAGCAGCACGATCATACCCGATGCGCCCCAACTATGAAGTCCGCGGATAAAACTGCCCAAAAAAGCCTGGTTTTCAATATACTGAAGAGACTGGTAAGCGGCATTTGTGGTAGGCTGATATAGAAAAGCCAGGGCAATACCAGTTAACACCTGCACGATGAGACAAAGTAAGGTCGCACTGCCCCACACGTAGTTCCACCCGGTGCCCGGCGGTACCAGGTGAGTTTTCAAAGGTTTGACCAGTTCACTGAAGCCGCCCCGGTCGTCGAGCCATTTTCCTAATTTCTTCAATCTTTTTTTCACGCTCCTGATCCTATGTTGGTTATTGGAATACCCTGAGTGGCTATCTGCACATCATCTCCCTTCAGCCTTATCTTATAATGATACATCCCACGCGGAGGCGGGCCTGCAGCTCTTGATCCATCTTTGTAAAAAACACCGCCATGGCAGGGGCAAAGAAAAAGCTCTGCTTGCTTGTCCCAGCGCACCGGGCAGCCCAGATGGGCGCAGTTTACAGCGAATGCCAGCAGCTTGTCATCTTTTTGCCGCCTCACATAGGCAGCCGTATTCTGAAGTTTGGTGGACCAGTCGTAGAAGGTAGCATTTTTGAAGGTGACCATTCTGGTTTCCCCTTTGTTGAATTCGTCGAGTTTGCCAACCGTTCTCCACACATTCCTTTCTTTGCGCGTCACGGGATCGAGCATGGCTGTAATAAGAGGTAAAGAAAGAATCCCTCCTATAGCCGCGCCTATTCCCACCGTTAACCTGCTGAGAAAACTCCTTCGGTCAAGGGCGTCTTTTTTACCCTCTTCATTTTCGCAATTACAGCTCATCTTTTTCCTTTTTTTCCTGTTTGATTTCCTTGTACAAATCGGTTATCCATCCTCCCAACGCTACTGAAAAAATAATTAACCCAGCAGCAGAGATCACCCAGACGCTTATAATTCCCCAGAAGATAAAGACCACTCCCATAGCCAGGAAGAAAGGCCAGTAAGTAGGCTTGGGCAAACGTTGAGGATTGGCTTTATGACCAGATTTCATATGCGGTTCTTATTTTCTGTTATATTTTTTTCTATAATTTCTTCGGAATTTCCCGCCGCACCCTTTACGAGGAGCGATTTTTTATTTCCGAAGAGAGCTTCATTCCGGGAATCCATCCATTTTATAAGAATATGCAATGAAGCGGCCACATAAAAGATACAGCCGGGCACCCACATGATCATTCCGGCAAATTCCTGATCGGATCGTACCGACATCGGGATTGGATTTCGTAAAACCGTGAGCAGAGGTGCAGCATGTTCTATAGAAGCTGAAGCGGCTGAAAAGGCCACCCATAATCCCAATATGGAACAACTGACACAGGAGGTAAAAAGAAAGATCACACTGCGCAACGGGGAGATCCTCCTGGAGGGATCGGGATGAAAAACGGGTTTAAGGAAGATCATACCACAGATGAGTAGCAACAACAATATCAGCCAGTCGGGAGTTGCAATGATCCAGCCCGGAGTATTGCCGGCGGTTATTCCGCAGATGGCCAGGCCGGTTTCCGAAGAAAGTTTGGCCGCACTCCAGAAATGCAAACCCCACATGCCAACAGCTCCTGTAAACCATGCCAGCAGCACAGCTTTTGTGGAAGGGCTGTGGCTTTTTTTGATCTTTTTTCCACTTTTGTTTCTCAGCGGCACCGCACTCCACAAAAAAACGGGTACAATAAGAAGGAGTATTACCTGCTGGATCATGGTAATGCTGTGTAACCCGAAGTCCCGCAGATGAGCCAGTGGCGAGGCTGTTGCCAGGTAGATCAGGCTAAGGGCCAAAGTCATAGAGATCATTTTTCTGCTCTCCGGCCGAAACCAGATCCAGAAAACACCAAGCAGGACAAACAGGATCACTGCTGAAGCCAGCGACCAGTTTTGAGGAAGAAGTATGTAGTGCATTAAGTCCATAGCAACGGAGTTATATAAACATAGAAAAATACGAATAACCAGACCACATCCACGAAATGCCAGTATATCTCCATACCCCGCATCGCCGGGCCATTTAGCAGTTTGAATTTCGTAAATGAAAGCCCGAAAAGGATGCTAAGTCCTATTAGTCCAATAATAACATGTAGGCTGTGAAAGCCAGTAAGGGTAAAGAAGATCGAACCAAAGATATCTTTACTAATCGTCATCTGCTTATTATACAGGTCTATATATTCCCTGATCTGGCCATACATGAAAATGATGCCCATAAGAATCGTAATTCCGAGGCCGATCTTGAATTTGAGCAGTTGATTCCTGTGCAGGGATCTTTTGCTCCACATCAGGGTAAAACTGCTGCCCACCAACAGGGATGTAAAACCCCCAATTTTAACCTCGTGCAGATACTGTGAAACCGTATCGGTGGCATCAGTGAAATTGCGATAATACACATAAGCAATAATAAGCGCAATGAAGAAGAACGCTTCCGAACCTATAAAAAAGAGCATCACTAATTTTCCTTTATCCTTCATCAGTTCAGTTTTTTATCAGGGTTTTCAGGATGTTTCATATCCCAAATGGGACGTCGGCTGTGTACTTGGGGCAGTTCTCCGAAATTCTTGATAGTGGGCGGCGAGGGCGCATACCATTCCAGCGTCCAGGCCTCCCAGGGATTGGCTTCCGCAGTTCTTTTCTTCTTTAGGGTGATATACAGATTGTACAGAAAGATCGCTACGGCAATGAACATTAGAACAGCTCCCGCACTCGAGATCACATTGAGCGTTCGCCAGTAAGGCTGATCAGGATAGGTATAAACCCTTCGCGGCATTCCCAGCATCCCGAGGATATGCTGAAGCAAAAACGTCATATTAAAACCGATCACAAACAGCCATAATTGCCATTTTCCAAGTTTTTCTGAGAGTTGTCTACCCGTCATCTTCGGAAACCAATAGAAGATTCCGGCGAAAACCGCGAATGCAGTTCCTCCGAGGAAAACGTAATGCAGATGTGCCACCACGTAATAGGTATCGGTGAGTTGCCAGTCCAGCGGTACGATCGCGAAAGAAACCCCGCTTAATCCGCCGAAAGTGAAATTGATCAGAAACATGATCACAAAGAGCATGGGCACCTTTAGCCGGATTGAGCCTTTATACATGGTGCCAATCCAGTTGATGATCTTCACCCCCGTAGGGATGGCAATAAGCATACTGCTGGCGGCAAAGAAAATATTGAAAGTATCGCTCATTCCCACGGCGAACATATGATGTACCCACACTCCAAAAGAAAGCAATGCGATCGCTGCCCCGGAAGTCACGATAAAAGTATAGCCATAAAGGGGTTTTCGGGAAAACACGGGTGTAACTTCAGAAATCACTCCGAAAGCCGGCAGAATGAGAATATAAACTTCCGGATGGCCAAAGGACCAGAAAAAATGTTGCCAGAGAATGGCAGAACCTCCTGTGGCCGGAAGGAAAAAATGAGCATCCATCTGCCGGTCGATCAGCAGCATGAACAATCCGGCGTTCAAAAGCGGAAAGGCGCCCAGGATCAGGAATGAATTGAAGAACATCATCCATACGAATACCGGCATCATCTTCATATTCATTTCGGGAAGACGCCGGGTAAGAATAGTTACAAGAAAGTTCAGGGCCGCCCCAATGCTCCCCATGCCGGTAAGCAGGAGTCCCATGATATAATAATCGACCCCCACCGAAAGCGAATATTTTCCTTCACTTAAGGGGGCATAGTTGAACCAGCCCGCATTTGGCGCGCCTCCGGCAAAAAAGCTGAAATACAGCAGGAAACCTCCCAGGCAGGTCATCCAGAAACTAAAAGCGTTCAGTCGTGGAAAAGCCATATCGTTCGCCCCGATCATAAGCGGCACAAAATAAGTTCCAAGGCCAACAAGGGCCGGCATCAAAACCAGGAAGATCATGGTGGTGCCGTGCATGGTAAAGATCTGGTTGTAAAGCTGCGGAGAGATCAGATATTCTTTAGGAAAAGCCAGCTGTGTCCTTATGAGCATCGCTTCTAAGCCTCCCACAATAAAGAACAGCAGCGCCAGCCACAGGTACATAATCCCGATCTGCTTGTGATCTACCGTAGAGAACCACTGCAGTCTTCCGCTGTCGGTCTTTGCCGTTGGAATTTTTTCTTCGTTCTCAGGGATGTTCAGGGAAAGGCTCATTTTAAATTGCTTAAATAGGTTTCCAGCGCACTTAGTTCCTCTTTATCCAGGATAAAATTTGGCATATTGGCACCGGGTTTTATCTCTTTGGGGTGTGCCAGCCAATTGCGCACATTGGCTTTTGTATTTCGTTTGATATTACTTAAAAAATAGTCTCTGGAAGCAAAGTGGGTAAGATCGGGACCAATCCCGCCTTTGGCTCCCGATCCACGGATAGCGTGGCAGTTGGTACAGGTCCTTTTCTCAAAAATTCTCTTTCCTCTTTGAAAAAGAGCGTTGCCTTCGCTCACCGCGGGCTGTAACTGCTTAACTGTCCATGAATCAAAATCATCTTTGGTCTGGGCAATCACCCTTATCCGCATCCAGGCATGTTCGGCCCCGCAAAATTCATTACAGCCACCGGTATAAACACCGGGCTTATCGGCATAAATGCTCAGGTAGTTATTTCTGCCGGGAATAAGATCCATTTTTCTGCCCAATTTTGGAACAAACCAGCTGTGGACCACATCATCAGATTTGAGCTCCAGTAAAACGTGCTTCCCTGCCGGAATATGCACCTCGTTGGCCGTTATGACGCCCGATTTGGTATATTCAGCTTCCCACCACCATTGGTGACCGGTAATAATAATGTCAGGTTGGGGATTATCGGGAACTTTTTGCACCGCATTCATGGTATTGATCGTAAGAATAAAGAAAACCACAGTTATCGCAAAGCTCAGCAGAGTCATACCTATCTCGAATTTGCGGTTGCCATGGCTCTGCTCTGGCAGGTCATCACCAGGTTTTTCCCGGTATTTTCGGGCGAAGTAAACGGTACAAAAAATCACCGTCCCAAAGATTCCCGCTGCTGCTATTCCGAAGTAAATAAAAAGATTGTGAATTCTTTCAACATCTTCAATAATGAGTGCAGGAAAAGCTGACAGCATTTTTCGTTGATAACAAGGTTTGGATACTATGATTAAGCAGGAAATGTGGGATCGGCTTTGTGAGAACTTTCAGCCAGGATCCGGAAATACAAGAGAATCCGGCCAAGATTAAGTAGTTAAATTAAAGGTTATTAACCACCTCCGTCCCTATTCCTTCTCATAAAAGTAGAAGGAAAAATTTTTCTTCTGAAAAAGAAGTCCCTAAAATTTAGGCATTTGGCATAAGTTTAACAGGATCAGCAGCAGAAAATAAGGATTTCACCCTTCCCCCCTTTTAGCTGCCCGAAACGGAACCTCAAATTGACGAATTATGACGTGCGTCATATTCTTACTAATGCTTTCCACTTTTCTTTGCGTTAAATAAAAGACTTTTTTATCCTTTTTATCTGTATCTATGAACCAGACTGAAGAAATCACAGCTTTACCTGAAGGACACCCGGTAAGCATCTATTTTGAAGAAAAAGAACTGCTCGAACAGCTGCTGCACGAACTGGAGATCACCAACCCGGTGACAGAAGGCCAGAAATTCTATAACATCTTTAATCAACTTCAAAGCATTGAAAGACGCTTTGAACGCAAAGAAAATCAACTATTCCCGCTACTGGAGAAGAAAGGCTGGAACGGCCCCTCTCAAGGCATGTGGTCTTTTCATGACAATCTTAGAGATCAATTCCGCCTGCTACGGAAGAAACTGGAGGATCGCGAACCTGAAAAAGTCGCGGCCGATGCCCCATTTCTTATCAACGGTATCCGGCGCCTGCTTCATATTGAAGAAACCGTGCTATTTCCGAATTCCCTTCAGTTACTCAATGAGGAAGACTGGATAAGAGTGCGTAAGGGCGAAGAGGAAATCGGTTGGATGCTGCCCCAGGCCCCTGCCAATTTCCCGAAAGAAGAATATATTCATCCTTCCAGGGATTTTACCAAAAGAGACCTGTCTTTTTCCACCGAAAACGCGGCTCACTATGATGAAGGCTATATGAGTGTAGATCAGGTAAATCTGCTCCTCAAGACCATGCCGCTAGACCTGACTTATGTAGATGAGAATGACCGGGTGATCTTTTACAACCGCGGAGAGGAAAGGGTTTTCCCCAGAAGCGCAGGGATCATTGGCCGGGAAGTGAAATTTTGTCACCCTCCGAAATCGGTGGGTACCGTTTTGAAGATCCTCGAAGAATTCAAAAAAGGCAACAGGAACGAAGCCTCCTTCTGGATCAATTTCAAAGGCCGCCTTATCTACATCAGGTATTTCGCGGTACGCGACGCTGAAAAGAAGTATCGCGGCGTCATTGAAATGTCGCAGGACATTACTGATATAAAAAAAATAGAAGGAGAACAGCGACTGCTGGATTGGGACTAATTAAAGGAATCCCCCCGGAAATAAAAAAGAGGAAACTTCCGGGGGGAGCGTTTCCTCTCAATAATTAACAACCAAATCATTATTAATTAAAGTAAATATAGAAAATTCTATTTTGTATTAAAAGTCTTACAGGTTTTTCTTTGCACAACATCTCCCACCCTGCAGGACATTCGACTGATTTTCAATATATTTAAGCAACTTTTAATTAAAATTTTCGCTTTACTTTAAAAGCTTCGTACCCCGAGAATATTTATTTTTCTTTCCCTTCGGAAGAAACCTGAGCAGGTAAAGTCTGAAGCTTAATCGGGTATTTTCTTTTTACTTAGCAATTCCCCGTAGATTTTCAGAGGTTCGATATGAAGCAGAAGCACCGTGAGAATGGCGGTGACGGGAACGGCAAGGATCATACCCATCATTCCCCACACCATGTTGCCGATTACTACCATCAGAATTACAAAGAAAGGATGCACATCTACTCTATCTCCCACCACATAAGGCAGCAGAATATAACTTTCTACAAACTGTGAAATACTGAAGGTCACGATGATCCCGACCAGGGTCATGGTATCGCCGGAACTCAAGTACCCAAAGGCCATGGCCAGAAAAACACCAATCATATTCCCGATGTAGGGAATAATTGTCAGCAGGGCGGCAATAATACTCACCAGAATAAAATTGTTAACCCCCGAAAGTCCCAGGCCGATGGAATAAAGTACCGCCAGAATGCCCATTAATGTGAGTTTGCCTACCAGGTATTGCGGTGCAACCCTGGCAGAATCGGTGATGGTTTTCTTCACCGTCTCCCGCTTTTCATCGGGAAAGATCTTCAGCAGGAAATCTTTAAACCTGCGGCGATAGTTCAGCAGGAAAAAAACATAGATAAAAACAAGGAGGTAATTACCTACCAGCCCTGTCACGTAAGCCGCGAAATTCAGTGCTTTTTTACTCTTCACCGGGACGCCGTCGTCTTTATTGGAACCGCTATCCTGAAAATCTCCTCTTTGCAAAGGCGTACTCTCAAAAAGGTATTCCTTTACCTGCTCTATCTTAGGCTGCATGGTTTGTTCGATCTTGCCCCAGTCTGACAGGAAATTTTTGATCTCAAAAGAGATCAGCGTGATGAGTCCTACCGAGATTAGAAAAATTATGAGGGTATTAATCAAAGAAGCTGTAGGACGGTTAAAAGGACCTTGCTCCATTTTTTGAGCCAGTGGCAAAGTGACCAGCGAAAGGATAATCGCCGTTAAAAAGGGAGCCAAAAAAGGTTCTGCTTTGGCAATTCCGCTTATAAAAACATATACAGCTACGATCAAGGCAGTAGCATAAAAAAAATTCATCTTGCCTTTGTCGAGGTTCAGATTCTTTACATCCATTGGGTTGGTTTTGTCAAGAACAGCAGGAAAAAAGGCTAAAATAGCCAAAGATCATGGCGGTTCTTCCGCATGAAAATACATGTCGTTCCGCTGAAATGGTAATTTTTTAACTTTTTTAACCGATTGCCGCCCGGTTCAAAGCTCAGTGCCACTGGCTGTTTCCAGACAATTTCTGTAGATCCTGCCTGCGCTGCTACTCTTCTGGTTCATCAGGAATAAAGGCTTCGGGCATTTTTTAGTTTTCTGCGGAAACGAGCATCTTCTAAGAATTCCTTAACTCTTTTTCTTCGGAAATCATTTCAGAAGAATCTAAAGAACTATAGAAAACCATCCTTTTCTGTGGAAAAAGATCTTCTGAAAATGCCACGAAACCAGACTTCCGCAGAAGACATTAACAATATTACAAGACCAAACAAGCTTCTTAAAAAGCCGGGATTTCTTAATTTTAACAGGAAATAAAAAAATTACCAATGAAAGATTTAAAAATAGGCTGGATAGGACTCGGCAAAATGGGAAAACCCATGTCCGGACAACTTTTAAAAGCCGGTTACGACCTCAAAGTATATAACAGAACTACCAAAAAAGAAGAAGCCCTGGAGTCTAAAGGCGCCGGAACTGCTGCTTCCCCAAAGGAACTCATGGAAAACTGCGATCTCATCTTCCTGATGATCTCCGACGATCCTGCAGTGCACGACGTTTTTGAAGGCGACAATGGGATTCTTAAGGCCGATGTAAAGGACAAGATTGTGGTCAATATGAGCACGGTTTCACCTGATGTGAGCAAAGAAATGGCTGAAAAACTACGGAAAAACGGCAACGAATATCTGGACGCTCCGGTTTCCGGAAGCGTAAAACAGGCAGAGGAAGCAAGCCTGGTAGTGATCGTGGGCGGTAAGAAAGAAGCTTATGAAAAGGCGCGACCGGTACTGGAAAAGATCGGTAAAAAGACAGTATATGTAGGTGATACAGGAGTAGGAAATGCGGCAAAACTGGCGGTAAACACCTTCCTTGGGATCGTCACCCAAGGCCTTGCAGAGGTGATCGAATTCTCCCGGGACCTCAACGTGAAAACCGAAGATCTTATGGAGATCATCAATAACAGCGCGCTGGGCAGCCCCTTTGTCAAGATCAAAGGGCAGGCAGTGATGGATGAAGATTATAACGCCGCCTTTACGCTCACGCACCTCACGAAAGACCTGAGGCTGGCGAAACAAAGTGGACTGGACGCACCGCTGGGAAATGCTGCTTATGATAGCTTCAGCAAAGCGGAAGATGATTTAGGCGATGAAGATGTCGCGGCCATTATTAAAAAACTGAAGAAGTAATTTTACAGTTCTTACTGCCGGAATGCCGAAATTGGCCTTTCCGGCAGTTCTTTTAGCTGAGGCTATGAAAAATCACTTTTGCGGTAGTTCCTTTTGCAGGCTCGCTTTTAAGATTGATCTCTGCTCCAATTGAAGCCGCGGCTTTTCGGGCTATGGACAAGCCAAGTCCGTTACCCTTGATCTCCTTGTGACCCAGAGCTTCTGATCGGTAAAACGGATTGAAGATCTTTTCAAGATCTTCCTTTTTAATACCAATACCTTCGTCGCTAATCTCCACCACGCCCTGTGTTCCTTCATTGAAAAGCCGAATCTGTAAATCTGATTCCTGTTCTGAATATTTGATGGCATTGCTTATAAGATTGTCAAGGATCAAGCCCGAATAATATTGAGGTACGGTAGTTTCCCCCTTCTGTTCATTCCGGAAGGCCACCTTGAGTTTTTTCTGTTCTATTTCCCGGTGATACCTGCCAAGAGTTTCGTCCAAAAGCATCACTAACGATACAGGATTTCCTTTTTTCACCTGATCTTTCGAGTCGAAACGTGCCAGGAACAAAAGTTGTTCTACAATACGCGTCATGCGGTCGATCTCCATAAGGCTCCCTCTAATCCTCTGTTCGTATTCTTCAGGTTGGCGTTTTTTCCTGATCAGGATCTCGAGATTTCCGCGAAGGGAAGCCAGCGGTGTTCTCAGTTCGTGTGAGGCATCGGCGGTGAACTGTCTTTCCCTCGCCAACGCATCCTCAATGCGATCCAACAGCTCATTTATGGAAGAAGAAAGGTCGTACAATTCGTCTTCATAACCTGGCAAATTCACCCGCTCACTTAGATTGTGCCTGGTAATGCGGTTTGTAGTTTCAGTGATTCCCATGATAGGAATGATATTTTTTCCGGCGAGATAGCGGGAAATGAAGAACAATAAGATCAGGATCAACGGGAACAAAATGAGCAGCGTATTCCGAAGATTCGCGATGACCATCAGGGAAGATTCCAGCGGTATAGCAGTGGTAATATAGCCTTTGACCTCATTCGCTTCTGAAATGGGCACCTGCACCTGCCTCACCGGACGGTTGTTCAGAAAACTGTTGAAATGATCCCCTTCAGGGCGCGAACCATCAAACTGAAGCGTGTCTTCCTTTAGATTGGGCGATTTATCGGTGAGTTTACCTTCTGCATCAAAAATTTCAATAAAGACGGGGTTTACCTGTACCTCATGATGTTCGATCTCCTCCCATTCTGCCTTATTTTTAAAATAGATGCTGTCTTTGTTAAAGGTGATCTCTCCCATATGTTTTTGAACCTCGAAAGAAAGGGCGTGGTCCAGGTTGTCATATACCGAATTTCTCACGATAAAGAAAATAGCCGCAAACACCAGCGTCATGATCAGCGCGGTTGCAAGCATATAGTACAGGGCCATCCTGTTTTTGAAGTCCAGTTTCATAGTTCCTTAGCTATGTAGCCAACGCCACGAATAGTCTGAATGTAATTCTGATCTTCATTCAGCCTCAGCTTTTTTCTGAGGGCGTTAATATAAACATCGATAACTCCCGTATTGTAATCGAAATGAAGGTCCCACACGCTTTCAATGATCCGGGTTCTGCGGCACACGCGGCCTTTATTTCTGATTAGAAATTCCAGCAGGGCGAATTCCTTTTGGGTTAAATGCACGTCCTCGCCGTCCCTGAAAACCTGATGTGTCCCTAGGTTCATTAAGATATTTCCCAGTTTCAGAGATTCATGCTCCCCGGTCTTAGGTCTCATTTGCACCCGGATTCTTTCCAGCAATTCTTCAAAATGGAAGGGTTTTTTGATATAATCATTGGCGCCCGTCTGGAGGCCGAAAATCACGTCTTGTACCGTATCTTTTGCGGTGAGGAAGATCACCGGCGTTGCGGTAAATTCCTTCCTGAAATTCCTGCAGATCTCAATGCCACTCATGCCCGGCACCATCCAGTCGAGCAGCAGCATATCATAATTCCCGCTCAACGCCATTTCCAGACCTTTGCGGCCCTCTTCGGCTATATCCACAGCATAGGCTTCTTCTTCGAGGCCCTGCCTGATGAAATTCGCAATTCCGGGTTCGTCTTCAACAACTAAGATCCGCATGTAATTATTCCTGTTTTGTCCTTATTCCTTTATGAGGTTGAAAGCGCCTTTTGTCAAAAAACTGGTGCCCTTCGGAAAATCGGAAGCATTTGCGATAGCAATGGCACCATCCTCAATATTCCCTGTTTTCACCTCCTTTTTCTGAAATATGAAGGAGTCCTCATTTTGTTCTTTTTCGATTAGCACATAAGATCGCCCTTCAATATCAACCACAGCCTCTTCAGGTAAAGCCGCACTGGAATCTGAAGCCGTCATGATCTCGGCTTCAATATACATTCCCGGGCTAAAAAGCTCCTCATCCTCTTCATTTTTGAGGTGGCCGTGTACATTGATGATCCTCTTTTCAGGCTCGATCGACTTTCCTACCAGGTGTACGGTGGCGTCATAGCTTTTCGCAGGATCATCCTGGAGCCTGAACCGAATATTCTGACCTTTTTTCACCTTTGGCATATCTTTTTCAAAAATATTAATTTCCAGGTGTAAATGGTCGGTATTGGTGATAGAAAGAGCTACATCAGATGGATCAAGGTACATTCCCCTGGTGGCATTCACCGTGGTGATATAACCTGAAATTGGTGAAGTAACGACTATCGTTGATCTAAGATTTGATTCCATTATGGAATTAGGATCAAGATGCATCATTTTCAGCTTTTCTTTGAGCCCTTCAAATTTGGACCATTCTACTTTATAATCAGACTCTGCTCTCAGGAAATTCTTTTCTGAAGTCACATTCTCTTCAGCAAGCTTTTGCTGTCTTTCATAGTCAGATTTGAGATATTTCAACCTGCCTTTAGATTCCAGGTAATTCTGTTGAAGTTCGACATACGAGGGATTTTCCAGCACAAATAATACCTGTCCTTTCGTTACTTTTTGTCCCGGCAGGAGATTCAATTTCTTTACATAACCTCCAAAATAGGCACTTACCGAAGCTTTATTATCCGGCGGCACATCAATCATCCCGTTGGCTTTTACCTTTTGATGAAATTCATGCTGCTTCAAAGTTCCCATCCGCATTTGCGAATCCTGGAATTGCTCCTTGGTGACCCGCAGCATATCCTGCGCCAGCTCTTCTTCGGGGGCGTTTTGCTCTCCCTGCGTAGAATTGCAGGAATTCAGCAGAAAAAGGCTCAGGGAAAGTATGGCAAGCCCTGTGATTCTTTTCATTTTTCCTATAAAATATATTCTCTTCATGGCTAATCGTGTAAATAATTCGCTTCAATAACAGTAAGGTCGTATTGCAGCAGATTGTTGAGATAATTTATTTCAATGGTTTTAGCATTCTCCAGCAGCTGTGTGTATTGCAGGAAGTCGATTTCTCCATTTCTGAAGGCAGCATCGGCATGCAGAATGATCTCTTCGGAAAGGCCCTTCCCGGTTTGCTCGTAATAATCCACAGCCTCGCTGAATTTCTGCAGATCCGAAATCAGCGAATTGTACTGCGACCGAAGCCGGATGCGATAATCTTCATATTGGTTCTCTGCGATCGAAACCTGCACACGTGCAGCATTGATCCTCGCCCTCTGCGCCCCGAACCACAAAGGAATGGCTACTCCGGCCTGTATTCCCTTATAGGTTTGTGCATCGGGAAGATTGTTGGTTCCTTCGAATACCGAGATCTGCAGATCGGGCAGAAGCCGTTGTTTTTCAAGGTTCAAAGAACTTCCAGCCAACTCTTTTGTCTGTTCAAAATACTGCAGCCCCGGATGATCTCCAACCTCCATCTTTTCCAGTTCAAGCCGCGGCAATTCCCGCTCTGGCACACGATACACCGAGTCGCTCTGCATCCAGCTGTTAAGGTGCAAATAGGCACGCCCAAGGCTTTTGCGACTTTGTTCCAGCGAAAGGGCGATCTCCTTTTGTTTGCTGTTGGCAGTCAATTTTTCCAGGTAATTGGTCTCCCCCAATTCATAACGCCGATTGGCCGCACTGGAGAATTGACTGTAAAGGCTGTCCAGATATTCGTAATTAGTCACCAGGTTCTGCCAGTAGAGCGCCAAAAAATAAGTCTTTCTCACCTCCCGCTCTATAAGCAGCGAATCCAGTGCATACTGCTTTTGGGCGATACCGGTCTCATTTTTCAGAAGGCGCCGCTGCGCGCCGTACACCGTGGGGAATTTGAAAGATTGGTCAATGCCCCAAACTTTTAAAGGCTCCCCGTTCTTTGCCAGGTTGCTCTCATCGTAATTATAATAGACCGTGGTTTTATCGATATCTATGGCGGTGCCTTCCAGCTTCTGATATTGCTGTATTCGCCCGGCAGAAGCCTGTAGACGGTTGTTGTTCTCGAGGGCAATTTCAACAGCTTTGTCGGCAGTAAGATGCTGGGATTGCACCTTTGCGGTAAATCCGAGTCCGAAAAGTATCAGGAGCACACTTAGAGACATCCCGTTGTTGGGCTTTTTCTTAGCCTTAGATTTCTTCTTGTTCTTGCGGTCAAAGATCGCATACAACACCGGCAGCACGATCAGCGTGAGGGCCGTAGAAGTTATAAGGCCGCCAATCACCACAGTTGCCAGGGGACGCTGCACTTCTGCCCCTGCAGAAGTAGAGATAGCCATTGGCAGGAATCCCAATGCCGCCGCCCCGGCGGTGAGCAATACCGGCCGCAACCGCTTCTGGGTTCCCTCAAGGATCCTTCTGTTAATATCAGCGATCCCTTCCGCTTTGAGCTCCTTGAATTCTTCTATAAGTACGATCCCGTTGAGCACCGCTATTCCGAAGAGAGCAATAAAACCAACTCCTGCAGAAATACTGAAGGGCAGGCCACGCACGAAAAGCAGCAATACACCTCCTACGGCCGCCAGGGGAATCGCACTGTAAATAATTAGTGCTTCCTTCACCGAATCAAACGCGAAATACAGCAGGACAAAAATGAGTACCAGCGCAATAGGAACAGCTATCATAAGCCTTTCTTTCGCGGTTCTCAGGTTTTCAAATTGCCCGCCATAAGTAACGGAATAACCCACGGGAAGATCAATTTTCTCATTAATAATATCCTGCACATCCCGCACCACCGATTCCAGGTCGCGGTTCCTGACGTTCACTCCAACCACAATACGCCGTTTGGTATCGTCTCTGGAAATCTTTGCGGGCCCGCGGGTATAAGTAATAGTAGCAAATTCGCTGAGCGGAAGTTTGCTGCCGTTGGGAAGCTGTACCGACGCCATCTCGATATCCTCTATATTTTGTCGGTGATCCTTATCGAAACGCACCACCAGGTCGAACTGTTTTTCACCTTCAAACACGGTTCCGGCAGTAGCCCCGGCAAAACCTGTAGTGATAAGCCTGTTAAGATCCTGTACATTCAGGCCGTATTTGGCAATTTTTTGACGATCATATTTTACAGACATCTGCGGAAGACCCGCCACTTTTTCCACGATAATATCTGAAGCGCCTTTTACCCCGTCAATGGCATTCTGCACCTCCAGGGCCTTGTTATAAAGTATATCCAGGTTTTCACCAAAGATCTTAATAGCCAGATCGGCCCTCACCCCGGTAATCAGCTCATTGAAACGCATTTCTATGGGTTGAGTAAATTCATATTCCACTCCAGGAATTACCGAGAGTGCTTCCTTGAACTTATCGGCGAGACCATCTTTAGTATCGGCAGTGGTCCACTCATCCTTAGGCCTGAGTTTGAGGATAATATCGCTCTCTTCCATCGACATTGGGTCGGTGGGAACTTCCGCTGCGCCAATACGGCTTACCACCTGTTCCACTTCCGGAAATTTTTTCAGGATCTTCTCCATGTGAGTAGTGGTTTTGATCGTTTCACTCAGGGAGGTACCGGTTTTCAGGACGGGTTGTATCACAAAATCACCTTCATCTAGAGTGGGGACAAATTCCCCTCCCATTCTGCTGAATAAAAAGGCGACGATCACGAGTAAAGCTCCCGCCATTCCAAGTACCACTCCCTTTCGTCGCAGGCACCAGGCCATGGTGGGACGGTATTTCTCCTGAAGAAAAACGATGATCCTGGAAGAGATCGTTTTCTTATCGGGATCTGAAGGTTTTATGAACAGTGAAGCCATCACGGGAACGTAGGTGAAACAAAAGAGCATGGCACCCAAAAGTGCAAAACAGAACACCAGCGCCATGGGCCGGAACATTTTTCCTTCCACGTTAACTAAAGAAAGAATGGGGATAAAAACAATGATTATTATCAATTGTCCGAATACGGCGGAATGCATCATTTTGGAGGCGCCATGATGCGTAATATTGTCGATGAAGTTTTGTCTTTTCTTTCCTGAAAGCGACATGACTTTCCGGCGTTCGCTGGTGATACGGAAGGCGATAAACTCCACGATAATGACCGCCCCGTCGATGATGATCCCAAAGTCGATCGCACCAAGGCTCATCAAATTGGCATCTACGCCAAAGATGTACATTAGAGAAATTGCAAAAAGCAAACAAAGCGGAATTACCGAGGCCACCACCAGGCCTGAACGAAAGTTCCCGAGTAAGAGCACCACGACAAAGATTACGATCAAACAGCCCAAAATGAGGTTTTCGGCAATGGTATGAGTGGTTTTACCAATCAATTCGCTGCGTTCCAGGAAAGGATTTATGCTGATTCCCGGCGGCAGGTTCGGCTGAATTTCGGCCACGCGGTCTTTCACCGCATCGATCACGGCTTTGGAATTGGCCCCCTTCAGCATCATCACCTGCCCGAGTACCTTTTCTCCTTCGCCGTTTCCGGTAATAGCGCCGAATCGGGTCGCATGGCCAAAGCCCACATCAGCTATATCTTTTACATAAACAGGAGTACCATCCCGGTTTTCAACCACAATATTCCGAAGATCTTCCAGGTCGTTTACCAGGCCTTCCCCTCTTATAAAATAGCTTGTGCTGTTCTTTTCAATATATCCTCCCCCGGCAATGCTGTTATTTTTTTCGAGGGCTGAATAAACTTCGGTAAGCGAAATGTTCATCGCCCTTAGCCGTTCAGGATTAATAGCGACCTCATATTGCTTCAGATAGCCACCCCAGGTATTCACTTCGACCACTCCCGGAATGCCCGAAAGCTGCCGTTTCACGATCCAATCCTGAATAGTGCGCAGATCGGTGATGGAATAGTCATCGGCATATTCGGGATCTACATCAATAACATATTGATAGATCTCGCCAAGCCCGGTGCTGATAGGTCCCATGAAAGGCTTTCCGAAGCCGGCGGGAATCTTCTCTTCAGCATTCTTTATTTTTTCAGCAATAAGCTGCCGTGGCAGATAAGTTCCAATCTTATCACTAAAAACCACGGTGACCACAGAAAGGCCGAATTTTGATACGGAACGAATCTCCTTAACATCGGGCAAGTTGGCCATTTCCAGCTCCACGGGATAGGTAAGGAATTTCTCCACATCTTCGGTAGCCAGGTTACGGGAAGTGGTGATCACCTGCACCTGGTTATTAGTAATATCGGGCACAGCTCCAATAGGAATATTCAGAAGAGAATATACCCCAAATCCAATAATACCGGCGGTAAACAGCAGAATGATCAGCTTGTGGTGAATGCTGTATTTGATGATCTTGTCTAGCATTGCAGAAGTAATTTTTTACATCTCCAAAACTAGTTTCACAATCTAAGTCTTTCCTAAGGCAATTCTTAAGATTCACTTAAGATCCTGTGGGGCAAGGCTTTTGAGAAGTGGTTAATGTATCATAAAGATAAACTAAACCTATGAGTTTCCCTACGGAAATCGCCTAAAAACACTAACTTGGAAACTCTATTAACAGACCCTATTTCGGGATGATGACACGGACTGAAAATTTCTTAGATTCGAAAGATGTAAGGCCTACGGCTATGCGCCTGCTGGTCTTTAATTTCCTTTCGGAAAAACAAGTGGCGGTGACCTTAACCGATATCGAGGAAGCCTTCTCCAGGGCAGACCGCACCACTCTTTATCGCACCATCCGCACCTTTGAAGAAAAAGGGATTGTGCACCAGATCGACGATGGGACGGGAGTTTCAAAATACGCCTTGTGCGAGGCCGAGTGCACCGGCGATGAACACAACGACCTGCACCTGCACTTCCACTGCTCCCGCTGCAATGAGACTTTCTGCCTTACCGATCACCGCATTCCGCAAATAAGTCTTCCTAAAGGTTATAAAGCTGAAGATGTGAACCTGGTGGTAAAGGGAATCTGCGAAAAATGTCAATAAGCAGCAGCTTCTTCTTGAAACCAACCTTTCAACGGCACAATTCAGAAGCTGAAGATTAACAAAGCTTTAAGTGAACTTTGGATCCTCTAACTTGAAAAAGCCTGCAATAATGCTGAACTTAGAGGAAACTCAAAAATCTTAATTATGGTTACTATTGAAGCCAAAGACAATATTATTTACAGCATCGCTGAAGAGAAACTCGATGATCACGACTACGACAAGATCGTGCCTCTACTTGAAGAAACCATCAGGAGCTTCAAGGACATTCGCTGGTATTTCGAAATGAAGAATTTTCACGGCTGGACCCCGGGCGCTATGTGGGAGGATGCAAAATTGGATTTTGAACACAAAGACAACTTTGAGAAGATCGCTATGGTGGGTTCCGAAAAATGGGAAGACTGGCTTTCACAACTCATGAAACCCTTCACCAAAGCCGAGATAAAATTCTTTAAGCTGGAAGAAAAAGAACTGGCAAAGGCCTGGATAAAGAGCTAAAGCAAAAGAGTAATTTTCTCCCTTTTTAGCTCCTTTCGGGCGTTCCGCCTCCTGGCGTCGGCGGCGGGCTATCCGCTGTGATTTTTGTCCGCTACCGCGTTCAAAAAGCCGCCGCTTCTATCCCTAACGCAAAAAGCCCTCGCCTCTGCAAGCATCTTTGTAGGCATCAAGACATACTTCCCGCTTGCCTAAAACTTCGGCTACATGAAAAAACCGGCTTTTCAGCCGGTTTTGGTCATTTTTCAATCTTCTTTCTTACTACTGGCGATTTTGGCCATTTTCAGAGGTCTTTTGATCATCTTACTCCACTATGAATTTCCCGTGCATTTGTACATAGTGACCTGGGAAGCTACAGATAAAATCATAGGTTCCTTTTTCCGGAGCCTCAAATTCGATGGTGGTAGATTCGCCGCCACCCAGTAATTCTGTATGAGTGATCACTTTGTCTGAATCCTGCGGAATATAATCGTTATCCTTTGCATTCACCGCATTTTGCGCAAATTTTGCCACATCGGTTCCCGGTTTCAGTAGCACAAAATTGTGGCCCATCACGTTCTTGTCCATCTGGCCAACGTGTTTAAGCGTTAGTTTTACAGTTTGACCGGCCTTAACTTTGATCTCGTCCAGGTTGTACTGCATCTGGTCATTTCCGGTTAAAAGCACCTCTACCACCTTGTCATCGGCCATATCAGTCTTATCGGCTACGCTTTTATTGCTTTCATCTGAAGTACTACTACTGGTATTGCTCGAACTTTCGTCGTTCCCAACGGTGATCTGTTCTTGTTGTTTTTCTTCTTCTTTTTTCTTGTTATCGCCACAGCTAAAAAGCATAATGGCAGCCAAAAAAAGGATAAGCTTATTCAGGTTTTTCATATCTGGTAATTTTGGTTAAAATTAGTTTTTGCCTTTCCCACCTTGGGGAAAGCCTAACAAATATAAGGGAAAAATCGCATAAGACGAATCCGTACGCCAAGGTTTTGAGCCTGCCGCCAGTAACGGGAATTAAGGGAATGTTCGTATCTTCAAACCTGAAACAAATCAAAACATCAAATGAAACTAAAAACTATCAGAAATCTTGGCGTGCTGGCGCTGGTCACGGTGACGGTCTGGCCCGGAAACGCCCAAAATCCGAAACAAAAAGATACTATGAACAATGTTCTGTTAGCCGAATGGCAAGGCCCCTTCAGCGGAGTTCCGGCCTTTGACGAAATGCAGGTAAACCTTGTAAAGCCTGCCATAGAAAAAGGAATGCAAATGCACCTGGCCGAGATCGACAAGATCGCTTCCAATCCTGAGCCTGCCACCTTTGAAAATACCATTATTCCTTACGAAAAATCGGGAGATGCACTGGACCGCGCTTTTACTTACTACGGAATCTACAGCAGCAATATGTCGAGCCCCGAATTCCGTGAAGTTCAGAAGGAATTATCGCCCGAGATCGCAGAATATCAGGCTAAAATTACCCAAAACGAAGCCCTCTTCCAACGCATTAAAACAGTGTATGACAATGCGCAGAAGAATCCGCTGGAGCCACAACAGCAAAGGGTGATCAAACTTATTTATGAAGATTTCGCCATGCAGGGGGCAGATCTCAGCAAGGAAGACAAACAGCGCTATGCCGAAATTGATCAGGAACTATCAAAACTGTATACTCAGTTCTCCAATAATGTCCTGGCCGATGAAGAGAACTATGCGGTTTACCTGAAGAAAGATCAGTTAAGCGGACTGCCGGAATCCTATGTGAAATCGGCTGCTACTGCTGCTGAACAACGTGGGCACGAAGGCGAATATGCCGTTACCAATACCCGCTCTTCCATGGATCCTTTCCTGACTTATAGTAATAACCGGGAGCTCCGGGAAAAAGTGTGGCGAAATTATTATTCCAGGGGAAACAACGGAGATGAACACGACAACAATAAAGTGATCGAGAACATACTGAAGCTGCGGGACGAGCGTGTAGAGCTTTTGGGCTATGACAATTTTGCACAGTGGCGTCTTCAAAACCGTATGGCCAAAACTCCTGAAAAAGCCATGGAGCTCATGGAAGCCGTGTGGCCTGCTGCCCTCGCAAGAGTTGATCAGGAAATTGCCGACATGCAGGAAGTTGCTCAAAAGGAGGGAAAAGACATCACCATTAAACCCTGGGATTATCGCTATTACATGGAAAAAGTGCGTCAGGAAAAGTATGACCTGAACAGCGAAGAGGTAAAACAGTACCTGGAATTGGGCAATCTCACCCAGGCTTTGTTTTTCACTGCCGGGGAACTCTTCAACTTTGATTTCACTCCAGTTGAAGATGGCAGCGTGCCGGTTTATCATCCCGATGTAAAGGTTTGGAAAGTCACCGATAAGACTTCGGGAGAACTCGTGGGACTTTGGTACCTTGATCCCTATGCCCGGCAGGGAAAACGTTCCGGAGCCTGGGCCACGACCTATCGTAGTTCGGCCGAACTTACCGGCGACAAACCTGTTCTGGCTTCAAATAATGCCAATTTCATCAAACCTGCGCCGGGAGAGCCGGTATTGGTTTCCTGGGATGATGCTGAAACCTTCTTCCACGAATTCGGCCACGCGTTGCATTTCCTTTCAGCCGATGTAAAATACCCGACCCTGCAGAGCGGCGTGCGCGATTATACCGAATTTCAGTCGCAATTGCTGGAAAGATGGTTGAGTACCGATAAGGTGATCAATAAATATCTGCGTCACTACAAAACCGGTGAGGTGATTCCGCAGGAACTGGTGAAAAAGATCAAAAAAACCTCCACTTTCAACCAGGGATTTGCGACCACAGAATTCCTGGCTTCAGCTTTGATGGACATGAAGTATCACACGACAGATCCTGAAAATATCGATGTTCAGCAATTCGAAAAAGAACAACTGGAAGAACTAAACATGCCTGAAGAGATCCCGATGCGTCATCGTTCTACCCAATTTGGACATATCTTTTCCGGGGAAGGCTATGCCGCGGGTTACTACGGTTATCTCTGGGCCGACGTCCTTACTTCTGATGCTGCGGAAGCTTTTGCCGAAGCTCCCGGAGGTTTTTATGATAAAGAACTGGCACATAAACTTGTGAAGTATTTGTTCGCACCAAGAAATGCGATGGATCCGGCGGAAGCCTACAGGAAATTCCGCGGAAGAGATGCCAAGATTGACGCTCTTATGAGAGACCGTGGCTTCCCTGTTCCGGAGGAAAAGGAAGAAAACCAGTAGCAATTTCAGAGACTGTCTAAAAAGTCAATTTTCGTCAACCTGAACCTGCCTGCCAACAGGCAGGTTTATTTCAGGTTCTTTTAGTGATTTATAGATCATTATATTAAAGATTCTGAAACAAGTTCAGAATGACGTTCCTACGAACTTTCAGGCAGTCTCTTTTTTTTATAATCTGAAATTTCTGTAAAACCAGAACTCTTCAAAAAATTACTAATTTCGCCCCAACCGAAATTGGTCATATGCAGCGTCATTTCAAACTTTATAAACCTTACGGCTACCTTAGCCAGTTCATCTCCAATGAGAAGCCACGGAAGAAAAACAAGCTGCTGGGTGATTTGTACGATTTTCCCGAAGGCACCATGTCTATCGGCCGGCTCGATAAAGATTCCGAGGGGCTTTTGTTGCTCACTACTGACGGTAAAGTAAGTGCGGGAGTCACCGGCAGAAAGGTGGAAAAGGAATATTACGTGCAGCTCGATGGCATTATTGATGATACCTCGATTAAAAAACTTCAGCAGGGCCTGGATATAAGCATTAACGGAGAAAAATTTCAGACGCTCCCCTGCAAGGCTTTTCGGCTTCAGGAAAGACCCGTATTTCCGGAACGTGCGAAAAAAATAAGGGACGAAAGGCACGGTCCCACCAGCTGGATTTCGGTTACGCTAACCGAAGGGAAATTCCGCCAGGTAAAAAAAATGACGGCTGCCGTTGGTTTTCCCACCCTGCGCCTTGTGAGAGTGCGGATCGGGAATGAAAAAATAGGAGCAATGCAAGCGGGGGAAGTTCAGGAGAAAACTTCTTTTTCTTACTGAAAATTCAGGCAGAAAGAGCCTCAGCATCAATCCTGAAGACCTCTCCAAAAAACCTAAAAGTCTCCTTCGCTTTTTCAGCTGCTTCAGTTTCTTCTTCCGCAGTAAACTCAGAAGAATTCACCTGTTTCAGAAAGTCCTTCCAGCCATTGATATTATTGCGGTCCCCGTTGAAAAAATAATGTTGTTCCACGGAAGAAATATTTTGACACTCTTTCAGCTCTTTGGCAATGAGCATGCCGCCCAGCGCAGAGCCTTCTACCACATAGGCCGCGCCTAAAGCCTGGGTTTTGCTATTTACGCTGATCTTTTCCTGAAAAGACTTCAGAAAAGGCGGAATTTCAACCTGAAGCTCGCGCAGATCCTTCTCAAGCTGAAGATGCTTCGCGCCTTTATAATCCTCAATATGTGCGGCTATCGCTTTTTCAGTTACCGCGTAGGCAATGTAATTCTGAAGCAACAGCAGCTTATAATCTTCAAGGCTAATGCTGTGATCTATTATGTGCCTGGCAAGGTTTTCCTTCTCTATTTGCTCGTGCAGGGAGGCTGTAGCTTCCCGCAGATTATTCATCATCATTTTCATCTTCTTCTTCGAGTTCAAACTGGCCTAATGTTTCTCTGATTTTACGAATGTTCTGCCGTTGTTCCTCATTATCGGCATTGAGATTGTTGAGATAATCATAGACCTGGTTTACGGCCTTTTTGTTCTGTCGCAGACGTTCCCGCAGATCTTCTCCGGCAATCATATTGAACTCCACCTTCTTAAAAAGAGGCTTCAGCTTCCCGGCGAGATCGTTCATATGTTTTTTCAGAATATAACCTGAAGCTCCTGAAAGAATGGTATTGGCGGCGAGCTCTTCGTCATCAATTGTTCCGGTAAGGAAAATAAAGGGGACAGAACTGTCGATATTCTTCACAAGTTCCAGAACATCGAGACCACTGCAGGTGGGCAGGTTGTAATCGGAAATGATAACATCTGGCACGAAATTGATCATTTTTTCCCTGCAGGCAGCAAGATCATCCACCACTTTTATAATTGGTTCTTCCACGACCCTGGATATCTGCCTCTTGATAAGCATCACATCGGTTTCAAGATCTTCAACAAGTAAAATACGCAAAGACGTAGTAATCATGAGTTTAAATTTCTAATGTAATCTATGTGCTGCTTCAATTTTGCAATAATCTTACCAGCTATTAAACATAAAAGAAAAAGGCAGAACCTTCTCCCTTCTCACTTTCTATCCAGATCTCTCCCCGGTGCTTTTCGAGCACCCGCTTTACCAGGGCCAGGCCTATGCCTGTGCCTTTAAAGTCTTTCCCGGCAAGCCGCGAAAAGGTCTGAAATATCTTATCGGCATACTGAGGGTCTATCCCTATCCCATTGTCTTTAATGAAATAAATAGTTCTTCCCTCCTCCTCAAAAGCTCCAATCTCAACCTGAGGATGTTCTTCTTTGCGCGAATACTTCAGCGCATTGTTCAGCAGATTTGACCAAAGCTGAAAGAGCATTCGTTTATCGCCCCGCATGGCCGGAAGATCCGGTTGTACACTGATCTTCGTCTTTGGGTAATTCAGCTTCACATTGAACAGCTCCAGTATTTCTTCAATCATGAAATTCACCGAAAAATCCTGTTCCCGCAGATTTTTGGCACTGATCTGGGAAAAAGAAAGAATATCGTCTATGAGCAGGTTCATTTTATCGGTAAGGCCAAGAATGGTCTCCACCAGTTCCTTTCCTTCTTCGCTGATCTCTCCCAGATGGTCTTCCTTCAGAATATGAACATAACCATTGATGCCCCGCAACGGTGCCCGCAGATCGTGTGAAAGCCCATAACTAAAAAGTTCGAGTTCCTTATTGGCCTCGATCAGCCGCTTGTTAAGATCATTGATTTCGTTCTTTTGTCGCCTCACCGTGAAGTAGCTCACACTCTCCTTCAAGGCATTAAGGGTGCTGATGTCAAAATCCCGCCAGGGTCGGGAAATACCCCTGAGTTCCTGGCTCCATTTCCCGAAAGATTTCCGCGGACTTAGCCGCTTTTTCTGCTCATTATAAAAGGCCTTTTTATCAGGATTTCCTCCCCAGTGAATGGTTTGAACGACTTCAGGCCTGAACCAAAGCAGGTATTTGTTTTCCCCAATGCGCACACTTCCTATCCCCGAAGCCTCCTTTGAATATTCCGATGCCTTCGGATAAGTAACAGAGAGATTCCGCGAAAAGAAAACATCTTCCTGCCGGGAATTCAGAAAATTTTGCTGAAGATCAAGAACCTGTTCCCTTGAAGGTGTCATCCCGATCAGGGCGACCTTCTCTTTATCAATTACCGCTCCCCCTCCACAAGACACGAGCTGCGTGAATTTGGTTTCATAAGCTGTAAGGGCCGCAGAAAGATCTGGATCATTCTGCATCTGCAAGATGAGTTGTTCCCGCAGTTTACCGGTTTTTTCGGTTTGCGCAAGAAAATGATTGGTTTCCTTAAGTGCCAGTTCATTTGAAAGCATTTGCGCCAGGAACCTGCAACTTTCACGCTGATAATAATCAATGAATTTTGCAGAATAATGATGACAGGCAATAAGCCCCCACAGTTGGCCATTCACTACAATAGCCGCGGTAAGCGAGGCTCCCACCCCCATATTCTGAAGATATTCAATATGAATGGGAGAAACACCGCGAAGTCCTGACCTGGAAAGATCGAGGGGTTTTCCGTTCACCGGAGATATTTCCGGAGAAATTGGTACGGGAGTATAATCCACATCAGAAATAATGCGTACCGGGTGTTTTAAAAAAAGTTCCCTGGATTGAGCAGGAATATCGGTTGAAGGATAATGCAGCCCAAGCCAGCTTTCCAGTTGAGCTTCTTTTTCTTCAGCGATCACCTCTCCGTTCCACTCTTCATCAAAACGGTAGATCATGACCCGGTCGTAGCCCAAAAGCTCCCGGGTAAGAGAAGCTGCTTCTTTACATAATCCCTGTGCTGAGAAGGAAGAACGAAGCTTATTCAGAATCCTGGTAAGTTGTTTCTGAAAAAACCTGGGATCGGAATTTTCTACAATGGGTTCAAAATCCAGAACCAGGCTGTCTTCAGAAATATGGGGTAACATCACGAAATATTCTCCCCCTATACAGATTTCTTCCGGAAGAAAACCTTCGGCGTCCTGCATTGCAGACCTTAGTTTTTCCTGCCCGGCTTCACCAAGAAGCACTGAAAGAGGTTGCTGAAGAAGCTCCCGAAAATCTTTTCCGAAGAACCTTTGTGTATTTTCACTGCACTGCGTAATCTCAAAATTTTCACGATTGCAGGCGATAATAACTCCGTAAGACTGAGATTTTCCTATAATATGAATGGGTTCCTTACTACAATTAGAGAGGTCTACCTTCTCAGGATAAGAAACGGAATTATCGGTCATTAAGTTTTATTCTTTTAGCCTAAAGTAGAAGGTGCTCCCTACTCCTACCTGGGAATCTACCCAAATTGAACCTTCGTGTAAAAGCACGATCTTTTCTACATGAGCGAGCCCCACGCCGGTGCCATCTGCCTTGTCGGTTCCTTTCACCCGGTTAAAAATGGTAAAAATCTCTTTCTGATCTTCTTCTGAAATCCCTACTCCATTGTCCATTACGGCGAAGGTCCAGAAGTCTCCTTCTTTATAGGCCGAGATCCTGACCTCGGGCGAGCGTTCTTCAGGAGTATACTTGATGGCATTGGTAATAAGATTCTGGAATAAAAGCCGCAATTCTACCTCGTAGGCCCTTAACTTAGGCAGCGAGCCGGTATGGATTTTTGCCCCGGTATCTTTGATTCGTTTTCCAAGATCATATTTCACAACTTCCACTAGCTCCTTGGTGTTCACGATCTTCTTACTGCCGTTACGACCAATTCGTGAATGCTCTAGCAAGGCTTTTATCTGCGCTGAAAGACGCGTTGAGGAATTCTCGATAAAGCTTATGTAATTTCTTCCTTTCTCATCAAGCTGCTTGGCGTAGATCTTTCCTAAGATGTCACTTCCAAACTTAATGGTGGAAAGTGGCTCCTGAAGGTCATGAGAACAAATGGAAACAAATTGCTCCAGATCACGATTGGCACGTTCCAGATCCATTTTTTGCTCCCTGAGCTGCTCTTCTGCCTTTTTAATAGCCAAAATATCCACACAGGTATAGCGAACGGTAATCATTTGGTCTTCCTCATCCTTTTCGGCCGTAGCGTTCAGAATCACCGGAAGTACCTCTCCATTCTTGGTAAGCATATTCTGCTCCAGGTTCACGAGTTCTCCCGTCTCGAGAAAAGCCTTGTTTGATTTCAGCGCCTTGATCTGTTCCTTTTCATCATAAAGATCGAAAACAGGCAAACCAATAAGCTCTTCCTTGCTTTCATAACCAAGTTTAGTAACGGCCATCCTATTACACTGTACGATAAGCGAAGTCTTAGGATCTATGCTAATGTGCATCACAGGATCTTCTTCGTAAAAGGATTTGAAGCGCCTTTCGCTGGCCACAAGCTTCTCTTTAGACCTCTGCAAAGATTCAATGTCTATAAAAGTGATAACCACTCCGCAAACTCTCTCCTTGGAATCGCGGTAAGGTGAGATGCGACGTAAAAAATGTTCTCCACTCTTGGATATTATGGCTTTCTCCAGGGTTTTACCGGTTCGCAAGACTCTCTTGCAGCGCTCCAAAAGTTTACTTTTTCCGATGCTGCTGGTAAAATGGCTGATTGGCCGACCTTCATCTGAAGATAAGAAGCTGAAGTGCTCCTTAATGGCCGGGGTGAACTTGCGAATGCAGAGATCAGAATCGAGGAAGATAGTTCCTATCTGAGTGCTTTCCAACAGGTTATTCATATCGGCATTCAACGCGGCCAGATCCTCCATTTTCTGAAGGTTTTCAGCATTCACCGTATTGATCTCTTCATTTACACTTTGCAGCTCTTCATTGGTACTTTGCAACTCCTCATTAGAAGCTAAAAGCTCTTCGTTGGCAGCTTGTAATTCTTCATTGCTGGTCTCTATTTCTTCCAAAGAAGTCTGCAGTTCCTGCTTCGTATCCTTCAGTTCTTCCTCCAGGTTAGAAACATACTCTTTTGTTCGTCTGGTAAGGGTGATATTATCAACTTCCCGTACATCTTTCAGTTTCACTTCCTTTTCAATGAAGGTCACCACATAGTAAACTTCCTCATTCAGGTTTTGTTTCCTAACAGGCTTCACGATAACATCTACTCCCATGTCTTTCCCGTCATGCTTGAATACAGCATCCCGGTAGTAAATTTTTTCTTCCTGCTTAAGTGCCTTCTTTAAGGAGGTTTGCACAATAAATTTAAGATCTGCCCCCAGCATATCCAGCAGATTGATGGAGAAGCCTGAGACCGGCAGATTTGCATATTTTCTGAAATTCCCCTGCTGCCTGGAGAATATTATATTCTGAATCAATATAAATACTGGCCCCGCCAAATTGTTCCAGAATACTGGCGTTCAATTCATCCCCAAGTTTTTGCCTGGCTGGGCTTGGCTGAGACCCGCTTTTCTTTGTCTCTCCTACTGCGATTCTCGAAAAGATTGGTAGAAGCGGAATGAGCCAAACCGGATTTTAACCGGGTACTTGGCTGCACATTTTTATAGATCTTCCATTTTCTGTCGATCTCTTCGAAACTATCTCTCTGGCTCTGCAAACTTTCGCTGGTTCCTAATACCAGGATTCCCATCTTTCTTCAGGGCGTAATGCAGCACATTCAGCGCCTTTTTCTGAATGGCCGCCTGGAAGTAGATCAGCAAATTACGGCATGACACCATATCCATATTGCTAAAAGGTGGATTCTTGATCACATTGTGCCGGGAGAAGATTACCGTACGCCGCAGTTTTTCAACAATTTCGTAACCCGACGTCTTGTTCAAAAAATACTTCAACAATAAATCCTGAGGCACATCGGCAACTATACTTTCGGGATAAATGCCCTTACTTCCCAATTCAATATGTTTATCTGAAATATCGGTAGCGAAGATCTTTAACTCAAGCTTCTTCTTCTGACGTTCCATTTCTTCAAAAAGGACCATGGCAAAAGAATAGGCTTCTTCCCCGGTGCTACAGCCTACGTCCCAAACTTTCAGAGTCTCTCCGTCTTTTTTACTGCGCACCACTTCAGGAATCACCTCTTTGCGAAGGATCTGCCAAACCGTGGGATCACGGAAAAATTTGGTCACCCCAATCAGGAATTCTCTGTAGAGAATGCCTACCTCATCTTCTTTGGATTTAAGATAAGAAAAATATTCAGCCAGCGATTTGCATTTACACACATTCACCCTTCTGGCTACCCGGCGCGCCAAGGTTGCATGCTTATATTCCCTGAAATCCAGGCCGGTTCTCTGATCTACATAATGCAGGATCTTCATCAGTTCCGTCTGGTCATAGGTTACATCGCCATCTTCAAAGTGAAAAACAGATGGAGCGGTAAGGAAATCCTGCAGTTCAGAAGCCATATCATCGCTGGTCAAAACATAATCAACAAGGCCGGTATTAATGGCGCTCTGGGGCATTCCATCAAATTTCGCCTGCTCCGGATCCTGGACCATGATCATCCCGTCATTTTCCTTGATGGCACGTGCGCCACGGGTACCGTCACTTCCGGTTCCACTTAGAATTATACCGATAGCCTGTTCTTTTCGCTGTTTAGCCAGCGATTCAAAGAACATATCTATCGGGAGATTCAGGCTTTGATCCTGTGGTTTTTCTGTTAACCGAAGATGGTCATCTTCCAGCAGGAGATTGTTCTTGGGCGGAATTAGATATATATGGCCGGGTTCGACTTTCATCCCGTCGGCTATTTCTAAAATAGGCAGGCTGGTATTCTTCTGTAATAATTCTCCCATCATGCTCTTATAGTCCGGCGAAAGATGCTGGATCACTACGTAGGCATTGGTATCGTTCCTGGGAATATTTTGAAAAAAAGATTTTAAAGCTTCAAGTCCTCCTGCGCTCGCTCCTACAGCGATGATTCGCGCCTGACGTTTTAATTTGGAAGTGGCATTAACAGCTGAAGCCAATTGATCGTTGTTGTTCTTTGTCATTTACAGATTATGAAGAAAAAATATCTTTTTTCAGGATTGAAAATCGCTAAAGATCAAAACTACCTGATAAGCTTTAGATCGGTGACACCATATGCCATTTATTTTAACACATATTAGTAAAATTGTAGGTTTTACGGTGCTCTCGCGAGGCCTGAAACGGCCAAAAATTGAAATTATCACAAATCGTCCTGCTGATTTGTTAAACTCAAGTTAAAGATGAAGCTACAACTGTTAATTAGGGGAAAGCAGGCATAAAAATTGGTGATTTTTCGGCTTTCCCCGGGGTTTCCCCCACTTTCGTCTCCCTTCAAAAACTGATGAATGTCATTTCCGGATGCAGCCGTGTCCTTTAATTTTATGGTTTGGCTTTAAGCAGTGAAGTTATGAAGAAGGCATTTTCATTCAGGCAAAGCTTCAATTCCTTTTTCATTGAAATAGGGGAACTCTCTTTCTTTGCAGGCAGATTCTTCCGCACGCTGTTTTCCAGACCCTTTGAATTCAGGGAATTCTTGCGCCAGTGCTTCAATATGGGAAACCAATCAATGCTGCTCGTGGGAGTTACGGGTTTTATTCTCGGGCTGGTATTTACCCTGCAGTCACGGCCAACATTGGAGGAATTTGGAGCAGTTTCCTGGATGCCAAGCATGATAGGGATCTCAATCGTTAGGGAGATAGGGCCTGTCATCATCGCCCTGATCTGCGCTGGAAGAATTGGCTCGGGCATAGGAGCTGAACTAGGTTCTATGCGGGTAACCGAACAGATAGATGCCATGGAGGTCTCCGGCACCAATCCATTTAAATACCTCGTAGTCACCAGGATCCTAGCCACCACCCTGATGTTGCCGCTTCTGGTCATCATTGGAGATTTTATTGCCATGATAGCTTCAGCCCTTGTAGAAAATTTAAAGGGAAATGTTTCTTTCCTGCTTTATTTCAACCAGGTTTTTGACGCATTAGGATTCAGCGACCTGGTTCCGGCAACGATCAAGACCTTTTTCTTTGGTTTTGCCATTGGGCTGGTGGGCTGCTTCAAGGGATATAACAGTAAAAAGGGGACCGAAGGGGTGGGCCGCGCTTCCAACTCGGCCGTAGTCTTTACTTCCCTCCTGCTCTTTATCCTTGACTTTATGGCTGTTTTTATAACCGATATTTTTTACGACTAATATGGAAAAGGCCAGCCCAAATATTGTTGAAAAAGATACAGAGGTGGTTCTGAGCATCCATGACCTGTACAAGAGCTTTGGGGATCAGAAGATATTGAATGGGGTTAGTATGGAGCTGCGGAATGGTGAAAACCTGGTCCTCATGGGCAAGTCGGGCGCCGGCAAATCGGTGTTGATAAAATGCCTTGTCGGGCTGATGGATCCCGATAGTGGTTCAGTAGAAATTTTGGGAAGAAATATTCTTAATCTTAAAAGAGAAGAACTGGACGAACTGCGCACCGACATTGGATTTCTATTTCAGGGAAGCGCCTTATATGATTCCATGACGGTACGGGAAAACCTCGAATTTCCGCTGCGCAGGCACACCAGTAAATTCGATTTGAAAGATACCGATGCACTCGTGAAAGAAGCGCTGGAAAATGTTGGACTGGCATCGGCTATTGATCTTATGCCTGCAGAGCTTTCAGGAGGAATGCAGAGACGAATTGCCCTGGCAAGAGCCCTTATCCTGAAGCCGAAGATCATCCTGTATGACGAACCCACTACCGGTCTTGATCCTATTACCGCCAAAGAAATAGTGCATCTTATGATGAGCGTACAGGAGAAATACAAGACCAGCTCGCTTATTATTACCCATGATGTGGATTGTGCCCGCGTTATATCGAACCGAATGATCCTGTTACTTGACGGGATCAATTATGCAGAAGGAACCTTTCAGGAACTTTTAGCTTCTGAAGATCCAAAGATTAAAGCATTCTTTAAATAGCTAGAAATGAAAAATAATACACAACAAAACCTTCGGCTCGGAATATTTGTAATTTCGGGGCTGCTCATTTTGGTTATCGGGATCTACTTTATAGGGAAACGGCAGAATATGTTCGGAAATTCTACCAAAATCAGCTCTGTTTTCAAAAATGTAAACGGACTCCAGCTGGGAAACAACGTTCGCTATGCGGGTGTTAATGTAGGAACCGTGAAGGGTATAACAATCATGAACGATACCAGCATTTGCGTTGACATGTACATCAATGAAAATACTATCAGTCTGATTAAAAGGAATTCACTGGCGACTGTAAATTCTGACGGGCTGGTAGGCAGCATGATCATCAATATTATTCCAGGGGAAGGAGGCAGCGACGAGCCGGTGCATCCGGGCGACACCCTGGAATCGCTTAGTAAGATCGCCACGGCCGATATGCTTACCACTCTCAACACCACAAATGAGAATGCAGCGCTCTTAACTGCCGATCTCCTTAAAATCACCAATTCCATCAACTCCGGGGAAGGAGTTTTAGGATCTCTGCTGAAGGATGAAAAGATGGCTCAGGATATAAAAGCCAGTCTCGCCAATCTTCAGCAGACCACCCGCAATGCTGCAAAAACCCTCAATGAGATCAACAAGATCATTGGAGAAGTGAACATGCAGGAAAGTGTAGCAGGGGTATTACTGACAGATACGACTTCTGCCAAAGAACTTTCGACCATCATCAGCAGTCTTAGCGAATCGGCCGAAAATATTCAGCAGGTAAGTTCCAATCTCGAGGATTTTTCCGCGGAAATAAAAAATGGAGAAGGTGCTTTAAACCACGTCATCAATGATACCAGCTTTGTGAACAGCCTTGACAATACGCTTGAAAATGTAGAATCTGCCAGTGCGAAATTCAACGAAAATATGGAGGCTTTAAAGCACAATATTCTTTTTCGCGGCTACTTCAGAAGAATAGAACGACAGAAGGCCAGGCAAATGGAGGAAAAAGACACCCTGAAATAGCACCAATTTCAATAAAGCTGATAGTTATCATTAACAAAATAAAGGAAACTTCTTAGCTTCATACTCTAATTTCATCACGATGAAAAAGATCATCTACACCACCGATTTTTCAGAAAATTCAATTGCCGCCCTCAAATATGCCTATGCCCTGGCCCCTTTGCTGGAAGCAGATCTGATTGCCTTACATGTGTATAGCAACGGCGAATTATTCGCGGGAGGCTCTCACAAGAAAAAAGACCGTGAGAAACATTTAGAAAAGCTCGAAAACTTCTGCAGCACTCATCTAGGAAAAGATTTTAATAAACTGGACATTTCGGTAGCGGCTATAAAAGGATCAAAAATACCGGCTACCATCTTTGATTTCGTTAGAGACCTTGATGTGTACATGCTTGTAATGGGCGCCTGTGGCACCGGAACTTTGAAAGAAGTCGTGATGGGCAGCACCACCAAAGAAATGCTGTCGCTTTCTACTTTCCCGGTACTTGCTGTACCTTCTCACCTGGATTACAAACCTCTCAACAGGGTGATCTACACCAGTCTTTTTTACAAGGAAGATATTTCTAATATTTATGAGCTCGTGAGGATCGTCGCCCCTCTTGGGGTTGAAATTGAAGTGGTGCATGTGACCGATAAGGAAGAGATGAAATCAACCAAACGCCTTGAGAAATTCAAAAAAGAAGTTGAAGAAAAAGTGAGCTATGAAAAGATCAAATACCGACTCATCTTTTCTGACAAGGTCTTTGAAGCTCTGAAGAATTTTATTGACGACACCAAGCCCGATATGGTCGTGATGCTGGAACGGAAGAAAAAAGCAGAGATCAGCAATATTTTGTACCGCGACAAAGTAAAACGCATGCAAACCTGCATCCAGGTGCCTATTTTGAGCTTTCCGGTGAAAACCTGATCTTACCGTTCATCACAGCATGCTGTTCATTCGCCAGCGTTTGAGATCTGGCAACAGTTTGATGAGCCTTTGGGCTTCTTCCAGACTTATCTCGTTATGGACCTCAGCCATTTCCAAGAGTTCCACTTCCAGGTGATGCATGGTCAGGTGGTGATCGGTGAATTCTCCATTTTTAAAGCAGGCAAAGCAGAAGTCTTCATTGAGACTCTGATCCCTGTTGGTTCCGCGGTTCTGCGCCGTCAGCGGGCCACCGCAACTTTGGCAAATCTCAGTATTCATAACTTGCTGTTTGAAAGGATCGATTTCAATTTGTAAAGCATCACCAATTCCGATTTATTCTTTCCTAAAAACGAATCGGCAATAGCTTCAGCAGTTTTTAATGTTAGCTCTTTCACGGATTCAGTAAAATATTCCCCATGGGCCTGCCTGTATTCATGGAATTCTTCGAAGGCTTCATTGGCGCTTAAGTTATGAGTTTCGAGCCAGTCGACCATTGTTTCTATCTGGAAAGAAGCATCGGCGCCAAATTCATCGGTCGATTTCTCAATTCCTGCCCATTTCTGCTGCACCAGCCACTGAAGGGTTTCTTTTTCCTCTTTACGGACCACTCTGTCAGCAGCCGCCACGGCAAAAAAAGCCTTTCCGAGGTTCTCATAAAATTCACGTGCCTCCCGAATTTTCATAGAAGCCTATATTTATTCCTTTAAAGATACAGGAAAATGCCGAAAAAGCACCTCGCGAAGGCCAACAATTCCTTCTTCTAAACGGCAGATCATTTCAAGCATTAATTTTTAAGGCTCAGGCACTTAAAGAAGAAAAATTGTCTGTATATTTAGGATGAAAATACCCCGTTCTCAGAAGATGTATTTTCTTCTTGCTTTTCCGGGTGACTGACGAGTATTCTTCCTTCAATGCGCATCGCGCTTCCTGGTAAGAACTGACCATCTTAGAAAATAATAACAATCGATCGTTTTTCAGATGAAAAAAATATTATTAATTGAAGATGATCAAACCCTACGGGAAAACACGAAAGAAATGCTGGAGCTTTCGGGTTACAAGGTCTATGATACCGCTGATGGCAGGAGTGGCTTAGCTTTGGCCCTGGAACACCTGCCTGATCTTATTGTATGCGATATCATGATGCCTGAAATGGATGGCTATGAAGTTCTGGATGCTTTAGGAAAGAAAGAAGCTACCCGTTATATTCCCTTTATCTTTCTTTCGGCGAAGGCAGAAGTCCAGGATATACGCAAGGGAATGACGCGGGGCGCCGATGATTATGTAACCAAACCCTTCCGGGAGCAGGACTTGTTGAGCACCATTGAAAGCAGGATTGCAAAATTCGCTATCCTGAGCCGTAAAAGGAACAGAAAAGAAGAACCTGTAAAAGAGCAAATCTCAGACCTGGACCTGTTGAGAAATTACTTCAGGGAAAAAGGTGATTATGAAGAGGTCCGGAAAAGTGATATCATTTACAAGGAACAAAAAAATGCCTACTACATTTATATGCTGGAAGATGGCCTGGTAAAGACCCATCGCATGGATGAATACGGGAAGGAACTCATCACCGGCCTTTACAAGAAAGGAGATTTTTTCGGATTTTATCACTTTAAGCAAGTGGCGCCTTATCCCGAAACGGCAACGGTTTTAGAAGCCGGCGGTCATTACAAACTTCATAACCGGGAGTTCCAGAAGATCCTTAGCCAAAGCCATAAACTCACCATTGAGCTGGCCCAGCTTTTATCTGACAATCTATCCAACCTCAAGACGCATTTGCTGGAAATGGCTTATGCCTCTGTGCTGAAAAAGACCACCAACACGATTCTGCAGTTTGCAGAAGTCCTGCAGGATGACCCGGCAGAAGGTATTAAAATATCCCGAAGCGATCTTGCGAGCGTGGCGGGAATATCTACCGAGAGTTTTATAAGAAGTCTTTCCAGCCTGAAAAAAGAAGGCCTGATAGATATTGAAGGTCGCAACATCAAAGTGCTAGACTTAGATAAATTGCATAATATCAAATAATTATCACACCACGCCGGAGACAAAATCCGAAAATCCTAAATAAAAGTTAAAAAAGAGCTTCCTGATATTTATCATGCTTTTTAGCTGCTCTTCATCCTATATTAGTACTGTTAAAGAAGTTTAGGTACTGTTTAGGTTAACATCTAAAAATATTTGATATTTCGAGTACGTTATTGGAGTTGAAATATCAGATTTAGAAGATTGCAACGTACTTAAGACCAGATACACAAATTTTACTTTCATGTAAAATCACTGGTATCATTAAGAGTAAAGATGTACGTTTAATATCTTCTGGGGAAACAGGAAGCATGCGCTTCCTGTTTCTGTTTTTATAGCTTTTTTCTTCCCTTCAATATGGCTCAAAATAATTTTTCGAAATTGATTTTTATCATTTTAATCCGCTTTGTTTAGTGATAAATTAGAAAGAATAATAATCTGATTATTAACTTTTAATACTTAAAACCATGTCACTTGTAAAATCTAACAAACGGAACTTACCTTTCTTCGGTGAGTCGTTAATGAGCCAGGATCCATTCTTTTCTGATTTGATGGATACCCGCCGCGGACTCTTCAATTTAAACCGAGTTTTCAACGGTGACGTTGACAGAGACTACGCTCCTGCTATTAATGTGAAAGATACTGAAAAAGAGTACCAGGTAGAGCTTGCTGCACCCGGACTCAAAAAAGAGGATTTCAAAATTACCATGGATGACGGAATTTTGACCATTTCTGCTGAAAAGGAACAAAACCAGGAAGAAGAAAAAGAAGGATTTGTTCGCAAAGAATTCAGCTACAACAGTTTTGTACGTTCTATGAGCCTTCCCGAAACTATCGACGAAGACAAAGAAGTAAAAGCCGAATACAGAAATGGTATTCTTAAACTCATGCTCAGCAAAAAACCTGTAACAAAACAAAAAGAACCAAAAACAATTAAGGTTTCTTAAAAGAATGTTTTTTTCAGGAAACGGGGAGAATTCTCCCCGTTTTTAATTTCCCCCCTTGCTTCCCAAAAACAGCCGGGGCTGATATTCGTCATAGATTCCGGTGCTCTTTTCCGCTAAATTTAAAAGAAAATCAGGAGCGATGAGAAAGATTGTATTACCCACCGATTTTTCGGCAAATGCCTATAATGCCCTGCAGTATGCCGTAGAACTCTTCAAGTATGAAAAATGTGAGTTTTTCATCCTGCATGCCTATGCCGACGAGGTGTATAATCAGGAAGCGGTTGTAACCCGGGAACTGATGGAGGAACTAAAGCAAAGTGTACTGCAGAAATCAAATGCAAAGCTGGAGAAGATCCTGGCAGAGATCAATGAATTTTCACCCAATCCCAGGCATAGCTTCCACAGCATTTCGGCCTTTGGAGTGCTGGTAGACGAAGTGAATGACCTCATCAATGAAGAAAATGCAGATCTCTGCCTTATGGGCACCCGGGGCAAGACCAATGACCGCAATATTAGTTTTGGAAGCAATACCCTGCAGGTTTTAAAATATGTACAGTGCCCCGTCTTGTGCATCCCGGCAGATTTCCAGTATAAGAAACCCGACAAACTCCTTTTCCCCACCGATTATATGGTGCCCTACCAAAAAAGGGAACTCAAATTAGTGACAGAAATTGCGCGCTCATATCGCTCAGAGCTCCACGTGCTCTATGTTTCTAAATTTCCGGCAGAATCATTTCGTCAAAAGGACAATCAACTATTTCTGAAGGAACAGTTTTTTCAAACCGACTTTTATTTTCACTGGGAAGATGAACCTGAAAGATTTGAAGCCATCATCCATTTTATTGACAAAAATGAAATAGATATGCTCATCATGGTGAATTCAAGGCATTCCTACCTCGAAACCATACTTTATGAATCCACAATAGACAGGATAGGGCTGCATCCAAAGATCCCTTTCCTGGTACTTCAGAATTTTAACCGTGAGTGCTGAGAATCACTGTTTAATTGACAATTGTCATAGTGAAAACAGTAGAAGCCAGCTATATTTATTGAAAATGACCAGCCATGAAAAGAATTCTCCTTCCAACCGACTTTTCAGAAAACGCGTACAATGCCATTAAGTATGCTGTGCAGCTCTTCAAGAATGAAAAGTGCAGTTTTTATCTGCTAAATACCTACACGCCCGTTCTCTACGATAACGAGTACATCTTGTACAATGCCACGCAACCTACCCTGGAGGAGATCTACAGGACCAACTCGATAAAAGGCCTGGAAAAATTGGCGCGGCACATTCACAAAGATTTTCCTAACTCTAATCACACCTTCTCGCAAATCTCTTCCTTTAATATGCTAAACGAAGAGATCAAAAAGCAGGTAGAGGAGAAAAATATTGAGCTAATCATTATGGGTACCCAGGGCGCTACCGGTGCCGATGAGATTCTCTTCGGAACCCATACTGTGCACGCCATGAAGAAAGCACATTGCCCGCTTTTTGCCATACCTTCCGGTTATGAATATCAGGATCCCAAACACCTTCTTTTCCCCACCGACTACGGAGTGGAATACCAGGAAGAGCATGTGGGGCTCATGCTGGAAATGGCGAACAAATACAACTCCAAAATAGATATTCTGAATGTCTACTTCGGAACTCCGCTGAATGAAGAACAGGAAAAGGCCAAAAAAGAACTGGCGACAAAACTCGCCAAGATTAACCATCAGTTTTATAGTGTGGAAAAAAACAGCGTTCCCGAAGCGATCACCGATTTTCAGAAAGAAAATCCGGTGGATATTCTTTTTATGATCAATAACAAACATTCATTCTTTGAAAACCTGCTTTTCAAGCCGGTGGTCAACAGAATCGGATTCCGGATAAAAGTCCCGTTCATGGTTATTCCTTCCGGTAAATATGCCTCCTGATTATGAAAAATATTCTCGTCCCCACCGATTTTTCCGAGAACGCCTGGAATGCCCTGCAGTACGCCATTTCATTATTTGAAAATGACAAGGTGGCTTTCTATCTGCTCAATGCCTATCATTCTCACTATTTCACGACCGATACCTTACTGGTTCCGGAGAACGTGGAAGTTGCCTATGAGAAAGCCAGAACCATCTCCGAACAAGGCTTGAAAGATCTCTTGATCAGGCTGGAGCCTTATAAAAATGAGAATCACAGCTTCAAGACCGTTTCAATATACAATGCCACGGTAGAGGCGGTAAGTGAAGTAACTAAAAAATACAAGATTAAACTGGTGGTGATGGGAACTATGGGAGAGAATGATGCTTTAGACAAGGTGTACGGCACCAATGCGGTGAACGTGATGAAAAAGATCCACCGCTGCCCTGTCCTGGTAATTCCTGAACATGCCTCCTATCACAAGAGTGGAAAAAAAGAAGTTGTATTTGCTACCAATTTCAGGGATACCTACAGAAAAAGAACACTGAAATACCTGCCGGAAATCGCCAAAAACTATTCAGCATCCTTAAGGATCCTTTACATCCAGGAGACTGAAAGATCCCTCTCGTCAGAGCAGGAAGAAAATAAAGAATGGCTTCAGGAATATGTGAAAGATGTGAGCCATAGCTTCCACACGCTTACTAAAATAGAGCTGGGCGCGGGCATACATTCGTTCATCCAGAGCCGGGGCAGCCATATGCTGGCCATAATAAACAAGAAACACAATTTCTTCAACAGTATTTTTTCGGGTTCTATAATTGAAGAGATTGGGCAAAAACCGCGAATTCCGGTACTGGTACTGCAAGATTGGGAAGACCGGCGGCAGTAGTTTTTCAGGCTGCAAAGCTTCTTTAAATACTTCTGAAAATGGAAAGCACAAATCTAAAAATAGTGAAAGCTTCCGGAGAGAAGATCTCCTTCTCCATGGATAAAATTGCTGCTTCCCTACGACGTTCCGGAGCAAAAGAAGAAGTGATAAAGCCAATTCTAAACACCCTTGCTACTGAATTGTACGATGGCATAAGTACCAAAGAGATCTACAACCGGGCCTACCGGCTCCTGAAAAAGAAGAACAGCACAACTGCCTCCCGCTACAAACTAAAAAAGGCAATTTATGAACTTGGGCCCACAGGTTTCCCCTTTGAGAAATTCGTCGCGGCCATTTTGCAGTACAGTGGTTATGAAGTTGAAACCGGCAAAATAGTTAATGGAGCCTGCGTTACTCATGAGGTAGATGTAATTGCCTGGAAAAGTCCGGAAAAGCTGCTGATAGAATGTAAATTCCACAATGAACAAGGCCGCAACTGCGATGTAAAGATCCCTTTGTACATTGACTCCAGGTTCAGGGATATTCGCGAGTTTTACCGCTCAAAGAACCTGGCTGAAGAATATTTCAATGAAGGATGGGTGGTTACCAACACCCGCTTTACTTCGGACGCGCTGAAGTATGGCAAATGCGCCGGACTGTTTTTACTGAGCTGGGATCTTCCAAAGGGAAACAGCCTGAAGGATCGCATCGACAGGCTGGGCCTTTACCCGATAACTGTTTCGGACCTGATGACCCAACGGGAAAAACAATTCCTGCTGAGCCGCGATGTGGTTTTGTGCAGGCAACTGCTCCACGATAAATTTTACCTGGACCATCTGGATGTTTCGGAGCACCGCAAGAAAAAGATTCTGCAGGAGATGGAGAAAATCTGTCAAAAAAGTAAGCACATTCCGGTATGAGCGAAAAAGTAAAATTACACTTTTTAGGAGCCGCGGGCACTGTTACCGGCTCAAAATTCCTGCTGGAAGCGGACGGGAAGAATATTCTGATAGATTGTGGTATGTTTCAGGGTTCAGAGGAATTGCGGGAGCTTAACAGGGAGTCATTCGCTTTCCCTCCCGGGAAGATCGATATGATCCTGCTCACTCATGGCCATCTTGACCACTGCGGCTATATTCCGAAGCTAAGGCAGCAGGGATTCAGAGGACCAGTCTATGGAACCGCGCCGAGTCTCGCGGTCGCCTCTGTGATTCTGCTGGACAGCGCCAAGATCATGGAAGAGCAGGCCCAGAAGGCCAGTGAAGATGAAACCGAAGATCAGGAGCCGGCCCTTCCCTTTTACTCCGTTTTAGAAGCTGAAGCCGCCATTAGAGCATTTAAAAGTGTAGTCCCCGATTTCTGGAACAATATCTCCGAAAAAGTCCGCTACCGTTTTCTGATGAACGGACACATTTTGGGTGCCACATTCATTGAAATGGAAGTCTATGGCAAGACCTTCATATTTTCCGGAGATATTGGCCGGGAAAAAGACGACCTGCTCGACCGGCCGGAGCGCCCAGTTCATGCCGATTTCATACTACTGGAAAGTACCTATGGTGACCGGCTTCACCCACCCGAAAATCCTGAGAAGATCCTGCTCGACGCGGCCAGGGAAGCCCTTGAGAAAAAGGGGAATCTTATCATCCCCAGCTTTGCAGTGGAAAGATTGCAGCTACTGATGTACAAACTATGGACCCTCCACAAGAAGGGCCTCTTACCAGATATTCCCGTCTTCATTGACAGCCCCATGGGAAGCCAGGTACTTGAGCTTTTTTCACGATTTCCGTCATGGCACAAGCTAAAAATGGAAGATCTGAAAGGAATGCGAAAACACTTTCATATCACCGCTTCCTACCGGGACACCTGGAAAATTATCGATGACCCTAAACCCAAGATCATCATTGCCGGCAGTGGAATGGTTTCCGGCGGAAGGGTGCTCACCTATCTCCGGTATTATATAGACAAACCTGAAACCACGGTTCTCCTGGCTGGTTTTCAGGCTGAAGGTACCCGGGGCAGGCAATTGCTCGAAGGTGCCGACGAGATTAAGATCTTCGGAAAAAACTGCGAAGTGAAGGCCAGAATTCTCCAAATGCAAAGCCTTTCGGCTCATGCCGATCAGCAGGAACTACTTAACTGGCTCAGCAAGCTGAAGAAAGCGCCTGAAAAGATCTTCTTAATCCATGGAGAACCTATTGCCGCCGACACTTTACGCCTGAAGATCGAAGATACTTATGGCTGGGCAACGGTGATCCCGCAGCTTAAAGAAGTCGTGGAACTGAAAGTTTAGCCTTTTTTATCTCCTGATATTTATCATTTTAATTGAAGCTTTTTGAGCTTATCTTGGGTAAGATCAAAAAGCATGAAGTTATGAATGCCTCCGCTAAACACAGGTTCACAGGCAATGAAAAAAGCATGGAAGAATTTCAGCTCAACACAGCTGCATGGAAAGAAGAACTTCTGCAAATAACTGAAGAGGCCCAATTTTTCCGGCACTTTCTTGCTGCCGACATCTTTGAGATTTCCAAACCTGAAGCCTTCCAGCAACTCCTGTTATACTCTGACCGCCTGGAAAGCCTGCGCGAGGATTGCCAGGAGCTCAATACCCTGGTTCAGAATCACAGGTATGATATTGACGGAATGCTGGAGTGCGACGATGTGGGCTGCGAGGCCTTTTACTTCCAGGAACACGAAAAGCTAAGACTTCAGCTACAGGCGTTCTACAAACTCTTTCAACAGCTCAGATCTGAAGTCTGTAAGTATACGATGCCCCTTTTGAGGCAGCATCCGGAAACCTAATAATAAAATAATACCAGTAGTCATGAAAACGACCGATAAAAACTTCAGGTACATCGAATGGAAAAGCCCTGAAGAAATGCATTACTCTTCCCTTCAGTGGCTATCGGAAATGGAATTTGTTCAGGACGAACATTATTTCTTTGAAGATATGCTGAAGGAGTACACGCTCCCTATTATCGAATCCCAGCTTCTTTCCGAAGTAAAAGAGCTGATAGATAAACTTTCCCAATCAAAAACCAAAGCTGAAAAGCTCATGAAGAAGATACGGGAACACAACAATGGTCTGGATATCATGGTTGACGGCAAAGATCAGCCTAAAGAAGAAAAAGAATACAAGATCGAGCACCGGCAACTGCTCAAGGAATTCAACGTCTTTTCCAGGGAATATCAGGAGCTGAAAAAAGAAGTATTCGAAATCGTTTCCAAAGCGATGAAGAAACAGAAACAAAAACGTTTATTAACCTAGATATGCATTAAATTGAGGGCCGGGCGCACTAAAAAACTGCGCCCGGCTTTTTTATTCGAAAACATTCCGCCTTTCAAAAAGCTCCTGAAACCAGCTAAGAATTGTAACTTTATACAAGAACAATTGATATTCTGAACATCAGATAAACTCTTCGAGATGAAATGGACCTTTCTGGCAGTGATATGGCTCTTTTTAAGTTGTGGCTCTGCCCGCCTGGTAGATTCCGACAAAAAGCATCCTGAGCAATTCAAGATGCAAAAGGTCCTGGTTATAGGTAGTACCTCTAACAGATACGCCCGCAAGAAATTCGAGGAACAGCTCGCAAAAAAGCTCCGGCACGAAGGCATCGAGGCACAGGAAAGTCTTGAGCATTTTGAGGATTATTTCAGTATCGCCGAAAAATCGGAAAAAGACCTGCAGAAGCTGGAGAAAGAATTTAGAAAGCAGGGGTTCAACAGCATCCTCTTAAGCCGCACTACTCAAGAAAAAGATCAGCTCAACCTGGGCCAGTCTCTCAACATCTTCCAACGCATTTTCGGGAGCAATCAGGACGATGATTATAACAATAAGATGATCTATCAAGGAGCCGACAAACCTAAAAAAGTCTTCAGGACCGAGACCGCGCTCTACAGTCTGGAGGGCAAAAAAAGCAAGCTCATGTGGACAGGCAAAATTGATATAATCAATCCCAAGACTATCAAAGATTCGGTGAGGAAATATGTCTTCCTGCTCATGGCTACCTTAAGATCCGAAGGTTTCATTGCCAACTGATTTTTCTTCAGGAGCCAAACTCTGCCAATATTGCAGCATTTTGTCATATGGTCCGTTTTATAGGAAATCCCTATTCCTAATAGAATGTTTCAATAGCTTCTTCCTCTACCGCTTCAGCAGGAGCTGAATCATTAGAAAGAACGGGGCCAGGAGATAAAATGGACCATTCTTCCGAAGTGAGGGCCTGTAAGGGCTCAGCGTCCATTTTTTTATGATTTCCTACTTCTTCCGGAGTCGATGTTTTAACCTTTCTTTCCGAAAAAATAAGCGAAAAAAAATTAACTTTCTGAAGGAGGCAACGCGGGTTTCTTCCCGTTTCCGGAAAGCTCGCATAGTCTTTGCGCCAATAGTGGTGAAATTAATTCAGATCTGGAATGAAAAGGTCATTCCAGAGAAAAAACCAAAAAAATAAGAATGAAAGTACTAGTTATTGGAGCAGGGAATATGGGACTTACTTACGCCGAGGGAATGGCGAAGTCCAGTTTACTCAACCGAAGAAACCTGATGATCTTCGACAAATCGGCTGAAGTGCTCACCTCGCTCAGTAAACTTGATCATTTTGATGTATACGACCAGATAGACCACTGCCTGCCAGATGCCGATGTGGTATTTTTGGCTGTTAAGCCATACCACTGTGATGATCTTTTCAAAGAGATCAAACCGATGGTAAACAATGAGCAGATTTTTGTTTCGCTCATGGCCGGGGTCACGATTGGCAAAATTCAGGAAGGACTCGGCGTAAAAAAAGTGGTTCGCTCCATGCCTAACCTTCCGGCTCAGGTAGGAAAAGGAGTCACTTCCTATACCGCGGCCGAAGAAGTTTCGAGAGTTGAACTCCTTATGGTGCGCAACCTCCTGGATACCACTGGCGAATCGATTCACGTGGATACCGAGAATGATATAGACGCCTCTACGGGTATTTCCGGTAGCGGGCCAGCCTATGTATTCTATTTTATGCAGTCTATGCTGGAAGCAGCATTGAAAATGGGCTTTTCAGAAAACGATTCCAAGGTATTGGTGAGCCAGACTTTTGAAGGGGCCGTGAAGCTCTTTAATGAATCTGACCTCTCTCCTACCACCTGGATGGAGCGTGTGGCCTCAAAAGGAGGAACTACCCGCGCCGCCCTTGATTCTATGGAAGACAACAATGTAAAGGAACTGATCAAAGAAGCCGCGTACGCAGCCTTTGACCGCGCTGTGGAACTCGGAAAGGAATAACAAAAAGTACATCTTAAAAACCCTAAAATGGACAAAAAGAGAATAGTTGTAAAAGTTGGGACCAATGTAATGACCAATAAAGACAACAGAATTATAGGCCCTGTACTAAAACATCTTGTGGAACAGATTGCCCACCTCTACGAACAGGATATCCTTGTGGTGCTGGTATCTTCAGGATCGGCTATCGCCGGAAAAGAGATCCTGGGAGAAATCAACATCTCCGATGATTCAAAACGTCGCCAGGTCTATTCCTCGGTAGGTCAACCGCGGATGATGAGGCACTATTACAGCATTTTTCATGACTACGGAATGCGTTGTGCCCAGGTGCTGGCCACCAAGAGAGACTTTAGCCCAGGTATTCACCGGGAGAACATGATCAATTGTTATGAATCGCTGTTATCTGAAGGGATTATTCCAATTGCAAACGAAGATGACGCCGTTTCGGTGACCATGTCGATGTTCTCAGACAATGACGAACTGGCAAGTTTGGTAGCCGAACTCATCGGCGCAGATTCGCTCATCATCTTGAGTGATACTGAAGGGCTCTATACCGGGCATCCCGACGATGACGATTCAGAAAAACTGAATAAAGTGCAGGTTGACCAGAACGTAGAAAAATACGTGCAGGAATCTGATAAAGGTGAAGGTGAAGGTCGCGGCGGAATGGAATCTAAAATCAAGATCGCCAAAAGCACCGCTTCCAAAAATATCACCACCTATATCGCCAATGGAAAACGCAAGAACGTAATCCTGGAGATCATGGAAGGCAAACCTGTTGGAACCAAATTTACTGCGTAAGCGCAGCAACAACAAAAGAAACACGAAATGAAGCTGATAGACACACAAACTAAAAATAACGTCCTCAAATCTATGATGCAGATCCTGGATAAGAGGCGCAAGGAGATTATAGAAGCTAATAAAAAGGACCTGGAGGCTTTTCAAAAAGACGATCAGGCTATGTATGACCGGTTGATCGTTGATGATAAAAAAGTTGACGGAATGATCCAATCTGTCAAGGAAGTGATGGAGCAGGATGATCCTGTGGGACAAACCATTGAACACCGACAATTGGACACAGGTCTTGACATTACTAATAAAACGGCACCATTTGGGACCATCATGATTATTTACGAATCCCGCCCCGATGTCACCATCGAGGCCTCGGTGCTCGCTTTTAAAGCAAACAATAAAATTTACCTTAAAGGAGGGAAAGAAGCCATTCACAGCAATAAGATCCTGGAAGAATGCTGGCACGAAGCTCTGAAGGAAAATGGTCTTGATGAAGACTGGATCCGGTTACTGCATATGAGCCGTACCGAAACCCAGGAATTCCTTAAGAACCCACCCGAACAACTTGACCTGATCGTACCGCGGGGAGGAGAAAGGCTCATCGCCTTTGTAAAGGAACACGCTACCGGCGCTGTGCTGGTGAGCGGCCGCGGAAACAACTTCCTGTATGTTTCTAAAAATGCTGATTGGGAAACCGCTAAAAAGGTCATCCTTAACGCCAAAACCGACAAGATCTCAGGTTGTAATGCCTTAGACAAAGTGTTGGTAGACAAAAACGTTCCGGGCTACGAGGAGAAACTAAAAGATCTTCAGAAGTTGATGAAAGACAACAAAGTTGAAATCCTTGTGGACAACGAAGTCGCTAGAGTTCTGACTGAAGAAGAAAAAATCCCTTCCGAAGATACCTGGTATGAAGAATTTCTTGCCATGAAGATCGTTATCGGAAGCATTGACGGATTGGATGCAGCTATAGACAAGATCAACAAATACTCCGGTGGACACTCCGCTTCCATTATTACGACAGATAAGAAGGAAGCAGAGAATTTCATGGAGCAGGTAGACAGCGCGGCTGTTTATCACAACGCATCTACCCGCTTTACCGATGGCGGACAAATGGGCGTTGGTGCTGAACTTGCCATTAGTACCGATAAACTTCACCACCGCGGTCCGTTAGGCCTTAAACAACTTGTCACCAACAAGTATTATGTTTTAGGTGAAGGCCATATAAGGGAATAAATTGAGAAATATAAATTGAAGAAAAGTCGCTAATTTTAGCGGCTTTTCTTTTCTCTATTCCTGAACAAAAAAGGTCGGCAGGCAGAGTTTTGTAACGTTTCAAGTAGAAATAAGTCTTATATATAAAATTACTTTACAAATGAAGAAAATACTCTATGCTGTTGCAGTGATCTCTGCTCTTTACGGCTGTAAAACTTCCAAAATAAGCACTGCCAAAGAGCAACCAATTTTGGCCAATATCGACCTGGTAAATGTGCAGGATGACAAAGTGCAGGTAAGCGTTGACCCAGGCCGTTTCACTTCAGACTCGACTGTTTTTTACCTTCCGAAGACCGTGCCCGGCACCTACTCTACCGATAATTACGGACAATTTATTGATGATTTTAAAGCTTTCGATTACCAGGGAAATGAACTTAAGGCCACAAAACTTGACGAAAATTCCTGGAGCATTGCCAATGCCGAAGATCTTGACAAAGTATCCTATTGGGTAAACGACAGTTTTGATATTGAAGGAGAAAGAGATGTTTTCTCTCCCTCGGGAACCAATATTGAAAAGAATAAGAATTTCCTTTTGAACCTTCACGCTTTTGTTGGCTATTTCCAGGATCTCAAGGAAAGCAAATATCGTCTGGAAATAAAACGCCCTGATGCTCTTGTGCCGGGAACTTCTATGACCATGTTGTCTTCTGAAAAGAATGCCGAAAATAACGAAACTGATGTTTTCCTGGCCGATCGTTACTTCCAGGTGACCGATCATCCTATCATGTATGCCGCCCCAGATACCACCAGCTTTATGGTTGGAAATATGAAAGTGCTTCTGGATGTATATTCTCCAAACCAAGTCTATTCAACTAAAGACATCAAACCCGGGATTGAAAAAATGATCAGGGCGCAGAAGGATTTCCTGGGAGACATTAACAGTACCGACAACTATGCGATCCTGGTTTACCTTTCCGACCCCAACAGGATGGATGCCAGAGGTTTTGGCGCTTTAGAACACCACACCTCAACCACCGTTGTTTTTCCTGAAACCATCCCGGCTAACCGCCTTGAGGAATCCATGACCGATGTAGTCTCGCATGAATTCTTTCACACTTTGACGCCGCTTACTGTACATTCCAAAGAGATCCAGTACTTCGACTACAATGATCCTAAGATGTCAGAGCATTTGTGGATGTATGAAGGTGTAACCGAATATTTTGCAAATCTCTTCCAGGTGAAGGAAGATCTTATCTCTAATCAGGAATTCTACGACAGGATCTCAGACAAGATAGAAACTTCCAGGAACTATGATGACACCATGCCTTTTACGGAACTGAGCAAGAATGTTCTTCAGGAAAAATACCACAAGCAATACTACAATGTCTACCAAAAGGGAGCACTCATTGGAATGACTTTGGACATCCGCCTACGTGAGCTGAGCAATGGTGAGATGGGGATTCTGGATCTTATGAAAAAGCTGAATGCCAAATACGGAGAAAACAATGCTTTTAATGACGAGGATCTCATCCCAACCATCGTGGAGATGACATATCCCGAAATTCAGGATTTCTTCGATCAATATGTTACCGGCACCACCCCGATTCCTTACGACCAGTTCCTTGCAAAAGTTGGCCTGGAAGAAAAACAGGTGGAAACAAAGACCGGATATTTTCTCCAGGGTCAAATTCCTTATATAGACGGCGACCCGGCTACCGGAGAACTTTTTTTCAGAAAAGGCATCACTTTCAATTCTTTTCTGAAAAAACTTGGAGTACAAGGAGGAGACGTGATCAAATCGATCAACGGTAAAGAATACAATATTCAGAATGTCTACAATATGGTAATGACCGCTGAATCCTGGGAAGAAGGTACCGATGTGACTTTCGTTCTTGAAAGAGACGGAGAAGAGATCACCCTTACCGGCACCACTTTTCAGCCTACGGTAGATTCTGTTAAAATAGTGGAGACAGACCTTCCGGAAGACAGTCCGGAAGTACAGCTGCGCAAAGCATGGCTCAAAGAATAGAATTTCAGCAATGATAAAAACCAAAGCGGTAGTTTTCACTACCGCTTTTTTATTTTAAAGTTCCTTGAAATCGCCTACCTTGGAAGAGAATCTTTGAATTCCAAAAACCGGGTGAAGCTTTATGGAAATTCCCATTCTTAAAGATATTGTTGTAATTCTGGGTTTGTCGATCCTGATCATCCTGGCTTTTCAGAAGATAAAGGTTCCTTCTATCCTGGGTTTTCTCCTGGCAGGGATCATTGCGGGACCGCACGCTTTTAACCTGATAAGTTCCACTCACGAGGTAGAACTGCTTTCGGAAATCGGCATTATTTTCCTTTTGTTCATTATCGGAATCGAGCTTTCACTAAAAGGTCTGGCTTCCATCAAAAAGATGATCCTCCTGGGAGGCGGCCTGCAGGTGGGCGGCACCATCCTGCTCACTACGTTAATTTCGGTCTTTATGGGATTGCCGTTAAACACTGCTGTTTTCCTCGGATTTTTGTTCTCCCTTAGCAGCACCGCGATCGTGTTGAAACTTTTCCAGGAGAAGGGAGAAGTCTCCTCCCCTCACGGAAGACTGGCGGTAGCCATTCTTATCTTTCAGGACCTGGTGGTGGTGCCTATGATCTTGCTAACTCCGCTGCTGGCCGGAAAATCAGATGATATTCTTCAAACCCTGGGAATTCTTTTTATCAAGATCCTGATAGTAGGACTGGTCATTTATCTCCTGGCGATTTTTGTAGTCCCGCGCGTATTCAGGATGGTAATAAAGACCAAGAACAGGGAACTTTTTATTCTCACCACCATCGTATTTTGCTTCGGAATCGCCTGGCTCACGTCCTCCGTTGGCCTTTCATTAGCTTTGGGCGCCTTTTTCGCCGGGCTCATTATTTCAGAATCTGATTACAGCCACCAGGCCACGGCCAATGTGCTTCCTTTCCGGGAGATCTTCATCAGTTTCTTTTTTATTTCGGTTGGTTCCCTGCTCGAAATCCAGTTTTTCCTGAATCATATTCTTGTGATCCTGGGCCTGATACTCGGAGTTGTTCTGCTGAAAATGCTGGTGATCGCGATTACAGTGCTAAGTCTTCGCTATCCTCCCCGAACCGTATTCATGACCCTCTTTTCACTTTTCCAGGTTGGGGAATTTTCCCTGTTGTTATCTGCCGTAGGCCTGGAGAATGATCTGCTCTCCCCCACCATTTACCAGTATTTTCTGGCGATCTCTATTATCAGTATGGGGCTTACGCCGGTGCTTATCAACAAATCTGGCCAGATCACCTATTTTCTTCTGAAGATTCCTATTCCTTCAGCAGTACGAAAACGGCTGAAAAATTTCAGAAAAAAGAGAGCCGAAGAACAGGCAAGCATTCCCGAGCTGAGGGATCATCTCGTTATCATCGGCTACGGAATAAACGGCCGCAATATCGCAAAAGCTGCCAAAAATGCCCATATTCCTTATGTGATCGTAGATCTGGAGCCTGAAGCTTTTCGGGAGGCGAAAAAGAATAAGGAACCGGTGGTTTTTGGCGATGCTACGAACGAGGTGATTCTGAAACATGTGCATGTTCAGGAAGCACGGGTGGTTGTGATCGCTATTTCAGATTCCAAAGCGACCATGAAGATCATCAACTCTGTGCGCTCCTTTACCCAAACGGCCTGGATCATAGTTCGCACCCGGTATGTACGGGAAATTGAGGAGAACATACGCCTTGGTGCAGATGAGGTCATCCCGGAAGAATTTGAGACTTCTATAGAGATCTTCAGCAGGGTGCTTCGGAAGTATCTGATCCCGGCCAACGAAATTCAGCATTTCATAGATCAGCTTCGTTCCTCAGATTACGAAATGCTCACGACTATAAAAGATCAGCACACGCCTCATTACAAACACCTTCATATTCCGAATAAGGAAATCGTCACTTTGAAGGTGGAACAGGGGGCAAATTCCATCGTAGAAAAAACCATCGAAGAAGGTGGGATTGGCAAAAATTATGGCGTCACCGTTCTGGCTATAAAACGGAATACCCAGTATCTTACCGAGATCTCCCCGACAACAAAGATAAAAAAGGGAGATTTGCTCTACCTTTTTGGACACCCTCAAAATATTCATGAACTCAACCAGGTTCTTTCGGTTTAAGCTGCAAAAGCAGTGTTAAAACAAGCTAAAATATGCACTATGATTGGCTGCAGAGCAGAAAATGAATATCTTTAATACAGAGTGAACCCCCTAACCAACCAATAAGATATATGTCTGTGCTACCTGATCACTTTGTGCGCTATCAGAAATTCATGAGCTTCATGCTCAAATACTGGAACAGCGACCTCTTTAACAGAACCACTTCAAATGCCCTGGAAGAAGACCTGGAGAAGGAAAGCGACGATACCTTCGATCAATCTCCACAAGAACTGGTGGACGACCTGGAGAAAATGGGTCCCACCTATGTCAAGCTGGGGCAATTACTTTCTACCCGGCCAGACCTCTTACCCGATGCTTACCTGAAGGCGCTCACCACCCTGCAGGACGATCTTCCTCCAATACCCTATGAGCAGGTACGCGAAATTGTGGAAGAAGAACTGGGCATCCGAATTTCCAAATCATTTGAAAGCTTTGAAGAAAAACCCTTGGCAAGTGCTTCTATCGGGCAGGTTCACCGGGCGAGTCTTCGGTCGGGGCAGCCGGTGGCTGTAAAGGTACAAAGACCGGGTATCCGAAAACAGTTTCTGGAAGACCTGGACACCCTCGAGGAAATCGCTCACCTGGCGGTAAAACATACCAAAGCTGCACGTAAATATGCTTTTGACGATGTATTGGCAGAACTGCGGAAGATATTGTTACATGAGCTCGATTATAAAAGAGAGGCGCAGAATCTTGTGCAATTAGGCGAAAATCTGAAGGAGTTCCGGCACCTGGTCGTACCACAGCCTATTTTAGATTACACCGCGGCTAAAGTGCTTACAATGGAATATGTGGAAGGTACAAAGATCACTTCCGTTTCACCACTCAAAAAGATCGAATTTGATTACGCTCCCCTGGTAGATCAACTTGTAGAAGCTTACCTGCAGCAGATCATCGTAGATGGCTTTGTACATGCCGATCCGCACCCGGGAAATGTACAGTTCACCAAAAATGATAAGATCGCACTCATGGATCTTGGAATGGTCGCGCAGTTTTCGCCGACAATGCAGGAACACCTGTTACAATTGCTTATTGCCCTGAGCAATAATAATGGCGAGGAAACCGCCAAGGTGATCTTGTCTATGAGTGAAAAAAAACTGGACGCCGATAAAAGTACCTTCAGCAAAGCGGTTTCAGAAATTGTTCTTGAAAGCCAGAACAGTACCGCCAAAGATATGCAAACTGGCAGATTGCTAATTCAATTCAACCGACTGGCTGCCGACAATGGAATCCATCTCCCTGTGGAAGCGAACATTCTCGGCAAGATCCTGCTTAACCTCGATCAGATCGTCGCTTTTCTCGATCCCGATTTCGACCTGAGAAAAGCGGTAAGGATACATGTTCAGAAGATCATGCAGAAAAAAATGCTCGAACAGCTGAAACCTGAAAATTTCTTTACGGTTCTCCTGGAATCGAAGAAATTAGCTGAAAACCTGCCGGAACGCATCAATAAGATATCAGAGAATCTCGCGGAGAACAATTTCAAAATGCAGATAGAAGCTATTGACGAGAAACGGGTAACCGATGGATTTCAAAAGGTTGCAAACCGCATCACCCTTGGACTTATCATTGCAGCGACCATTATTGGAGCTTCCATGCTTATGCAGGTACCCTCCGATTTTACCATTTTCGGATATCCGGGACTTGCCATGATCTTTTTCCTTCTGGCGGCTATTGGCGCTTTGGTACTCAGCTATGTCATCGTTTTTCGCGATGAGAATCTCGATGATTAAGTGATTTGCTGCTGAAATATTCGCTGATCATCCTCTTCGGAAGCGGCCATTTCTTGCAGGAGTCTGCAATTGGACGTATTTTTCTGCTTGAAAACAAAATATCCGAAAATGAAGCATTGCTATTTCCTTCTAATCTTGTTCATCTCCATGGGCAGTTTTGCTCAAAAAATTGAAATCCCCCTGGACACCACGGTGGTCACCAACCACAGCGTAAAAATAAATGGAGAAGAGATAAAATATACGGCTACGGCCGGAATGCAGCCGGTGTGGAATGATGATCGTGAACCCATTGCCAGCCTGTTCTATACCTATTATAAAAGAACAGATGTCAAAAATAACGAAAATCGGCCCCTGGTAATTTCCTTCAATGGCGGTCCCGGCTCTGCTTCCGTTTGGATGCATATTGCCTATACAGGGCCAAGATTGCTTAAAATAAGCAAGGAAGGATTTCCCGTCCAACCCTACGGAATCAAAGAAAATCCCTATTCCATTCTCGATGTAGCCGATATTGTCTATGTAAATCCTGTAAATACTGGTTATTCCCGGCCTATTCCTGGCAAGGATGGCAAAGTGGATCGTAAGAAATTCTTCGGTGTGAACGCTGATATTTCGTACCTCGCGGAATGGGTAAATACTTTTGTGACACGCACCAATCGCTGGCTGTCTCCAAAATTCCTTATCGGCGAAAGCTACGGCACCACACGCGTGGCCGGTTTGGCGCTGAAACTTCAGCAAAGCCAATGGATGTATCTGAATGGCGTTATTTTGGTTTCCCCTACTGAACTTGGCATCGAAAGGAACGGCCCTGTTGAAGTGGCCAATCGCCTGCCCTACTTTACGGCAGCAGCCTGGTATCACAAAGCACTTCCGCAGGAACTGCAACAAAAAGACCTGGAAGAGATCCTTCCCGAAGTTGAAGATTATGCCATAAATCAAGTGCTTCCGGCCCTTGTCAAAGGGGGTTTTGCTGAAGATGCCACCAGGCAGAAAATCGCTGAAAAAATGGCCTATTATTCCGGTCTTTCCAAAGATATGATCCTGAAGAACAACCTGGAAGTGCCCATCAGCAGCTTTTGGAAGGAACTTCTGCGCAACAAAAACGGCTATACCATCGGCAGATTGGACTCGCGGTATTTAGGGCTAGATTCCAAAGAGGCCGGAGAAAATCCAGATTATAACGCGGAACTAACCTCGTGGCTGCATTCTTTTACCCCGGCGATCAATTATTATCTTCGGGAAAGACTGAATTTCAAAACCGATCTGAAATATTTTATGTTCGGGCCAGTTCATCCCTGGGACCGCAGCAAGAACAATACGGGTGAGAACCTGCGCCAGGCAATGGCTCAAAATCCGAACCTCAATCTAATGATCCAATCCGGGTATTTTGATGGCGCCACCACCTACTTCAACGCGAAATATTCGATGTGGCAGCTTGATCCCAGCGGTAAGATGAAAGACCGCCTCACCTGGAAAGGCTACCGCAGCGGACATATGATGTATCTCCGCAATGAAGACCTGAAAACGGCCAATAATGACCTGCGGCAATTTATCCTGAAAAGCATTCCGAAGGAAGGAGAGACGGCAGCATATTCTGAATAGAATTTTCCCTTTGCCCATTAGGAATTCGTCTAATTACATATTTGTTCATTTTTTTGCTTGTCCAAAAAAACGAACCAAAACCTGCCTGCAGCAGGCAGGAAAGGACACTTTTTTGATAGGTGTTTCCAATTTTGCTCACGCAAATTGGAACCGTGCTCCCCCGGTTAAATTTTCTCCAAGGCTTCAAAAATTTTTAACGCCGGGGGAAGCACTACACTTACAAAAAAGATCCTTCACAATAATGCTTCTAACTAATAGAATATCGCAGAATTTTCCTAAGCTAGATAATTTTTTTTCACTGGGTTTAGAAGCTCATTCTTCTCCGTCACAGCCTCTTTGTTCTACCGCATCAAAAAAGATTTTAGATCTTCATAATTACTGATCTGTTCTGATTTCTTTTCCTTCTTCATCGCTGCCTGAATGGATTCTGGGATCTCAATCTTTTTACCAATCGTATCCTCGACCGTATCGAGGAATTTCACCGGATGAGCCGTTTCCAGGAAGATTCCGTAGAAATCAGGGTTTTCTTTCTGAAATTTCCGCAATCCGAGATAGCCCACCGCCCCATGTGGATCCATTACATAGCCGCTTTTTTCAAACACCTCCTTCATGGCAGCTTTTGTCTCTTCGTCATCAAAACTGTAAGAAGAGAGTTTATCTTTAATATTTCCGAACTGATTCCCGAAAAGTTCCTGTATCCTCACAAAATTACTCGGATTTCCAACATCCATCGCATTAGAAATAGTACGCACCGTATCTTTCGGTTCGTATTTTTCAGATTGAAGGTAGCGCGTCACCACGTTGTTCGCATTGTTGGAAGCTACAAAATGAGCTATGGGCAAGCCCATTTCCCAGGCCAATAATCCGGCACAAATATTCCCAAAATTGCCGCTTGGTACAGAAAACACCAGTTTTTTACCTGTTTCCGCTAATTGTTTGTAAGCATAAAAATAATAGAACATCTGAGGAAGCCAGCGGGCAACATTGATAGAATTGGCCGAAGTCAGCCTTCTTTTTTGCTGAATTTCATCATCAAGAAAAGCCTGCTTCACCATATCCTGACATTGATCGAAAGCTCCTTCCACTTCCAGGGCCGTAATATTCTGCCCCAGAGTGGTCAATTGTTTTTCCTGGATATCACTCACTTTTCCTTTCGGATAAAGGATGACCACATCGATACCTTCCACTCCTAAAAATCCATTGGCCACCGCGCCACCCGTATCTCCAGAGGTAGCTACAAGAACGGTCACCTTTCCTACATCGCCTTTTTTAATAAAATATCCGAGACTGCCGGCCATAAATTTGGCGCCAACATCCTTGAAAGCCAGCGTGGGCCCGTGAAATAATTCCAACGCTGCTACATTATCCTGTACCGGAACTACAGGAAAGTCGAAATCGATAGTATTCTCAATGATCTCCTTCAGAGCTTCATCAGAGATCTCTTCCCCTACGTAATTCTTAATGACCTCGAAAGCTATTTCGGTATCACTGAGGTTTTGGAGATTTTTGAAGAAGGAATCCGGAAGTTTGCTGATATTCTCAGGAAAATAGAGCCCTTTATCCGGTGCCAGCCCCCGCAAGACAGCATCTTCAAAACTCGAGGTATGTTGCTTATTATTTAAACTGAAGTATTTCATAAATTGTTCTTCTGCGGCTAAAAGCGACTATGGTCATTTCCGCTAATTGCTATTTATAGATTTTTATTCCTTCTGAATTGATCTTCGACAGGTGAAGTTCAAAGTCAATTGACTTTGTTTCATATAATTTCTGAATGGCGGTTTTTACGGTTACGGCTTTTTCGTCGCCCCTGCACAAGGCATAGACCGAAGGTCCGGAACCTGAAATTCCAAAGCCCAAAGCTCCTTTTTCCCGGGAAACTTCTTTCAGCTCGTCAAAATATGGAATCAGGATAGAGCGAATGGGCTCCACAATTTCATCCTTCAGGCTTCGGCCAAGCAGATCGTAGTCTTCGGTATATAAAGCACTCACAAAAGCACCAAGATTACCCCATTGGCTGATGGCCTTCTGCAAACTCACATTCTGCTTAATAATAGAGCGCGAATCGCGGGTTTTGATCTCGATAAGCGGATGCAGAATCACCATCCTCAACTCTTCCGGGACTTGGCAAGCTCAATACTTCAAAAGGAGAATAGCTCCTTACAAGACTGAAACCGCCCAAAAGAGCCGGCGCTACATTGTCGGCATGGGCGTTTCCGCTGGCAAGTCGCTCCCCTTCCATCGCAAAGCGAATAAGCTCCTTCAGGCTGAAAGGCTCCCCGAGTAGTTTGTTTACCGCAAATACGGCACCCGCCGAACTAGCTGCACTTGAACCTATACCACTGCCGGGTTTTATCTTCTTATCAATCTCGATGTCAAATCCGGAATTATCGTTTAGCTTTTCCAGCAAAGCCTTCACGGCTACTCCCGCCACATTTTTGTCAGCTTCCATCGGGAGGTCCTGGCCGGTTATTTTGGTGATACGCACCTCCTGAAGGTCATTTTTCCGGATGAGCATTTCATCGCCCACATTGTCCAGACAGCAACCCAGCACGTCGAATCCGCAGGAGAGATTAGCCACGGTAGCCGGAGCGAATATTCTTATTTCTTCCATAGCTATTTCTTTCCTATCCTTATCACATCAGCAAAAATTCCCGAAGCGGTCACCTCGGCTCCTGCCCCCGCACCCTTCACAATAAGTGGCTGTTCAGAATATCTGTCAGTAAAGAACAGCACGATATTATCGCTGCCGTTGAGGTTATAGAATGGATGCTGCGCCTCCACTTCCTGTAAACCTACTTTGGCTTTACCATCTTCAAGTTGCGCTACGTACTTCAGCTGAGCATCATGAGAAGCCGCACTTTCATAGATTTCCTTAAACTTTTCTTCATCTTTCTTCAGCAATTCAAAAAATTCCTCATTGCTCGTGGAATTCAGACTTTCTTCGGAAAGAAAATCCTCTCTTTCGATGTCTTCGAGTTCCATTTTTAATCCGCTTTCCCGGGCCAGGATCAAAATCTTGCGGGCCACATCCACACCGCTCAGGTCGATCTTGGGATCGGGTTCGGTATAACCTTCTTTCATGGCCATTTCTACCGTTTTATAAAAAGGCTCAGAGCCGTCATAGGTATTGAATACGAAATTCAGACTTCCTGAAAGTACCGCCTGAATTTTCCTGATGCGGTCTCCCGAAGCCATCAAATTTTTGAGCGTATCGATAATAGGCAATCCTGCTCCCACATTGGTTTCATAAAGGAAAGAAGCGCCGTATTCCCGTGCCAGGTTCTGCAACTGCTGATAATTCACAAAGTCATCGGCACAGGCGATCTTGTTACAGGTCACCACCGAAACCGAATTGGCAAGATATTCCTTATACCAGCCGGCGATCTCTTCACTGGCCGTATTATCGACGAAAATACTATTGCGTAAATTGAAGTCATTCACGCGATTGAAGAATTCATTCTTATTTGCCGGCTCACCGTTATCAAGAAGTTCCTTCCAGTTTTCCAGATCAAGCCCTTCTTCATCAAAGACCATTTTTCGGGAGTTGGAAAGGCCCAGCACGCGTACCTTCAACCGCAATTTCTCAAGAAGGTATTTTTCCTGCTGCTTCAACTGAGCCAGCAGTTTGCTACCTACATTTCCCACGCCGGTAATGAATAGGTTCAGCTCTTTTGACGGCACCTCAAAAAATTGTTCATGTAACGTATTCAGTGCCTTCTTTACATCTTTCTTGGCAATCACTGCGGAAATATTCCTTTCTGAAGAACCCTGTGCAATTGCACGAATATTGATATTGTTATTTCCGAGGGCGCTAAACATCTTTCCGCTCAGGCCGTGATGGCTCTTCATGCGGTCTCCTACAAGGGCAACAATTGCCACATTGTCTTCTATAAAAACCGGTTTGATCTTTTTGTGCTCAATTTCAGGTGCGAAAGCTTCATCTAACGCCTCTTTAGCAGCTTCAGCTTCGTCATCTTTAACCGCCACACAAATACTGTGTTCCGAAGAAGCCTGCGTGATCAATACCACATTGATGTTTTCCTGATACAGCACTTCAAAGAACCGCTTTGAAAAACCGGGAATTCCAACCATGCCACTGCCTTCAATATTCAGCAGCTTTATGGAATCGATATGAGTAATGCCGGTAACCCATCTGAAATTCTCCTTGCTCGATTTCGAGATGACGGTACCCAGCTCATCGGGTTTAAAGGTATTTTTGATATGGATCTTGATCTGCTTCTCGAGCAACGGGTGCAGCGTAGGCGGATAAAGTACTTTGGCGCCGAAATGAGAAAGCTCCATAGCCTCTTCGTAGGAAATATTTTCCAGCGGATAGGCCTGGGAAACGATTCCCGGGTTCGCGGTGTACATGCCGTTCACATCGGTATAAATAAGCACTTCTTCCACATCAAGGGCGCCTGCGATAATAGCCGCAGTAAAATCGGAACCGCCACGGCCCAGCGTACTCGGTACGCCCTGGTCGTTTTTGGCTACAAAACCTGGTACGACAAAAAGAGCAGCTTTATGTTCAGCAAAGAAATGAACAATATTGCTGTTGGTCCTTTCATAATTTACCTGCACCTTTTCATTGGTATTTTTACATACGATAAGTTCACGTGTATCCACAAAACCGGTATCAACACCTATGCTCTTAAAATATTCGGTGATAATCAGCGACGAAAGGATCTCCCCAAAACCCGAAACCACGTGCCGTGTTTTATTGGAAAGTTCATTAAGAAGGTAAACTCCTTCATAAAGCGTTTCGAGCCGGTTAAATTCGGTTTTGACGCGGCTAAGAATACTACTTTGGCTCTTTACGGGAATAAGTTCCTTGACCGCTTCGAGATGCCTTTTTTCATTCCGTTCAAGGATCTCTTTATAGGAAATATCTGCATTTGCAGCCAGTTCGGCCATAAGCAGCAGATCGTTGGTAACACCACCAAATGCTGAAAAAACACTGATAACAGGCCCTTCCTTGAGATGCTTTTGCACCGTTTGGGCCACTAATTTTATTCGTTCCGGAGATGCAAGGGAAGAACCTCCAAATTTGAGAACATTCATGAGAATAGTAAGTTATAATTGAAAAAGAAAATGCTATAAAATAGGTGTGGACGGAAAGTTATATATAATTACCCCAAAGGGGTAATACGGGTAATGATCATGATCATAGCAGTTCCTGTTTCAGAAACGAAATTGCTAATAGTATGAAGATGATTTTTGTTCATGATCTTTCTTAAATCCTGAATAAAAGTATAGAAATTCAGCAGCAAAAAAAACAAAATCCTAAGTTTCTGTGAATTAATATGATATTCTGATTTTAAGCGAAAAAAAATACCCGATTGACAATTCAACCGGGGGATTTTTATTTTTCTTTCAGAAGGATTTTTTACAATCCGCTGATGTAACTGCCGTAAAGATCTTTGAATTGCACTCCTTTGGTAAACCGGTGTTTACTAAGCTTTTTGTATTCCACAAGGCCCCACAGTAGGAATTCTTTCATAAAGTACCTGTCATTTTCGGCAATTTCAGGCTGATATTTTTTGAGGAGCTCGTTCAGTGGTTTAACTGAATCTAACTTCTCTTTATATTCTTTATCTGAAATATCATCGGGCAACTCAAAGCCGCTCTGCTCAAAGAACCATTCTACCAGGTCGTCGTAAGGACTCTTGTCTTCGGCTTTCTGAAGTTTCTCTATCTTCGGGAAATACTGCGGAAAAAGAGTTTTCACAGCGTCGCCTATCAACTGAAGTGCAACCGAGGCAGCTCCCTCCTGTTCCCCTTCGTACACAAGTTCTACTTTCCCCGTAATACTGGGAATAACGCCCATAAAGTCGCTAAATCTCAGCAAGGTTTTCTCTTCGCCAGATCGAAGCGTGCGCCATTCGGCAGTGCTCAACAGATTTTCGTAGCCGGTAATGCTCATCCGGGCACTAATTCCGCTCTTTTCATCAATGAATTCACTCTCGCGCGCTTCAAAGCTGATTTGCTCTAGCAGGTCTTTGGCCAATTCCGGCACATGTACAATTTCCGCTTGCCGCTTATCCAGCTTTGCTTCCTGCTGCGTGATCACTTTGGCGATCTCGATATTCTCAGGATAATGCGTAAGGATTTGAGATCCTATCCGGTCTTTCAGTGGCGTTACAATACTTCCCCGGTTGGTATAATCTTCGGGATTTGCCGTAAAGACAAACTGCATATCCAGCGGCAACCTCAGCTTAAATCCTCTTATCTGGATATCGCCTTCCTGAAGGATATTGAAAAGCGCCACCTGGATACGTGCCTGGAGATCGGGCAGCTCATTGATCACAAAGATACTGCGGTTGGCCCGCGGAATCATTCCGAAGTGAATCACCCGGTCATCGGCATAACTCAGTTTGAGATTGGCCGCTTTAATGGGATCTACATCCCCAATAAGATCGGCAACCGTCACATCGGGCGTTGCGAGTTTTTCGTAGAATCGCTCGTCCCGGTGGACCCAGGCGACAGGAGTATCATCTCCTTTGGCTGCAATAAGATCTTTGGCATAGCGCGAAATTGGATTCAACGGATCATCATTGATCTCAGAGCCTTCCACCACCGGCATATATTCATCGAGCAGGCCTACCATCAACCGTGCAAGCCGGGTTTTCGCCTGACCTCTAAGGCCCAGCAAATTGATATTGTGTTTAGACAGGATCGCCCTCTCCAATTCGGGAATTACCGAAAAGTCGTAACCGTGTATCCCTTCAAAGGCAGGCTCTCCTTTTTTGATCTTCTCCCGAAGATTCTGCCGGAGTTCTTCCTTAATACTTCGGCTCTCATAGCCGGAATTCTTCAATTCGCCAAGTGTCTTAATATTTTCAATTCTCATTGTGTTATCTTTTTCTTCACTCATTTCTGCAATTCTTTTTTAACCTCTGATTCTTTTTTTACGGTTGGTTTCATAGTCTTCAAAGATCATCTCCCCAAGTCCTTTAAGGCCCGTGTAATAGGCTTTTCCCTGGTTGGCAAAGGTAAATTCTTTCACGAAGCGCGTCAGGTAAGGATCCTGAGCGATCATAAAAGTAGTGATGGGAATATGAAGTTTCCGGGCTTGCCGCGCCATCGTGTAGCACTTCCCTATAATATAAGGATCCAGACCCATGGGATTCTTATAGTAAGAACCGTCCTTTTCCCTCACACAACTCGGCTTGCCATCGGTGATCATGAAGATCTGTTTGTTGGTATTCCTTTTACGTCTCAAAAGATCCATCGCCAACTGAAGACCCGCCACGGTATTGGTATGATAAGGGCCTACTTTTAGGTAAGGCAGATCGGCAATACTAATGGGCCAGGCATCGTCTCCAAAGACGAGAATATCAAGCGTGTCTTTCGGATAACGGGTGGTGATGAGCTCGGCCAGGGCCATAGCCACTTTTTTAGCGGGTGTAATACGATCTTCGCCATAAAGGATCATACTATGACTAATATCGATCATGAGCACCGTACTCATCTGGGATTTATAGTGGGTTTCTTCCACCACCAGATCGTCCTGTGTCATATTGAAATCCCCAATTCCGTGATTGATCTGGGCGTTCCGCAGACTCTCCGTCATAGAAATTCTGTCGAGCGAATCCCCGAATTGAAATTCCCTGAAATCTCCTGTATGTTCGTCTCCCCTGCCAATATGAGTAGTGCGGTGACTTCCTGCTGAACCCTTCCGCAGCCTTCCAAAGATCTGGTCCAACGCTTGCTGTCTTATGGCGCGCTCTGTTTTAGCGGTAATGGCCATTCCTCCATTTCCGTCAGGATCAATTTCTTCCCTGATGTAGCCTTTTTTCTTAAGATCTTCAACAAAATCTTCGATCGTATAATCTTCATTGGTAAGCCCGTATTCTTCGTCCAGCTGCTTTAGCCAGTCGAGAGCCTCATCAAGATCTCCGGAAGTGTGGGTGATCAATTCCTTGAAAATTTCGAAGAGTTTATCAAAAGGGGTTTTGAAAGGTTCTTCAAACTTATTGAAGACAAAACCTCTCCTCTGCATTTCATCTTTCTTCTTCATACTCTAAAATTAAGCTATTTTGAATACAATTAGAAAGGCAGAAGACCTAACAGAAATTAAACTTTTGTTAACGGGAAGAAAAAGAAGTATTAAACGCCACCGCTGCTCTTGTTATACTTTTCTTAAATGCTTTAGTTTTACCAATATTAATAGGAGCTTTGATAAAAATAGTTTTCATGCATCAAAAAATTTGTTTGCTCCTGATGCTTGGTCTCAGTATCTCTACCTCTGGTCTGGCCCAGGAAAAAACTTCTCCTTATCATACCGACTTCTGGAAAGACGGAGCCTGGATCACAGGCGGAGTAGGACTTACCGCGGCAGGAGTTCTAATGATCCAGAACAAGGACGATTTAACCGAAGCAGAAGTGAACAATCGCGACAAGTCTGATATCTGGAAGATCGATCGCTGGTCGGCCGGATATTATTCTAACCGCGCAGACAACCTAAGCTACATCCCTTTTTATGCCTCTTTCGCCCTTCCGGTAGCATTTTTACCGAGCGAAGAAGAGCGCGGTAATTTTGGTCAGATTATGGTCTTGTACCTGGAAACCATGAGTACTACGGGAGCCATGTACACTCTAACGACAGGATTGGTCAATAAAAGCAGACCTTTGGTTTATGATACCTCTCTGCCTTTTGATAAAAGAGCCGAATCAGGAGCCCAGCGTTCCTTTTTTGCAGGTCACACCGCGGCGACAGCAGCAGCCACTTTTTTCGCCGCGAAGATATTCAATGATTTTCACCCCGATTCCAAAGCTATTCCGTACGTATGGGCAACTGCTGCGGCCATTCCGGCTTATGTGGGTTATCTGCGTTTGAAGGCCGGAAAACATTTTCTTACCGATAATCTCGTCGGATATGCCGTGGGAGCCGCAGCCGGAATTCTAATTCCGGAAGTGCATAAGATAGGGAATGAAAATATCGATATTTTCCCCACTACCAGCTACAATCAGCATGGGATGGGAATCCAAACGAAAGGAATAGCAATCTCCTACACCTTTTAGCTTAACATCCATGAGTACTTCGGAAATTATTGTTTTAGTCTATTCCATTGTAATGATCCTCCCTACCCTGGCTTCTTTGACACGTTTGGACCAATGGTGGATTCGGGGATTCGATTTTCCACGCCTTCAAATCTGTGCGTTGATCATCCTTGGCATCATTGCTTCGGTGGTGTTCTACACTACCTATTCTGCCCTTGAGATCATAGTTCTAATTTCATTGTGCCTGAGCCTGGTCTATCAATTCAACAAAATATACCCATATACCTTTCTCGCGAGGAAGCAGGTGATCAGGTGCCGGGAAGATAATCCCGCTGATACCATCTCACTGCTCGTGAGCAATGTTTTGACGCCCAACAAACGCTCTGATAAACTCCTGAAGCTGGTGAAAGAGAAGGAACCTGATATCCTGCTCACCCTGGAAACTGATGAGCGCTGGGAAAAGGAACTTAGTGTTCTCGAAGAAAAATATCAATACACGGTAAAAATTCCGCAGGACAATCTCTACGGAATGCATCTTTATTCGAAGCTAAGGCTGGAAAATACTGAAGTGAAATACCTGGTGCAGGAAGATATCCCTTCGATCCATTCCAATGTAATCATGAAAAACGGCAAAAAACTGAAGATCCATTGCCTGCACCCCATGCCTCCAAGTCCTACTGAAAGTGATACTTCCACCAACCGCGATGCCGAACTTTTAATGTTGGGGCGTCATATAAAGGAGAACGACAAGGGAATCCTTGTTTTCGGAGATCTGAATGATGTGGCCTGGTCAAGAACGACCAGACTTTTCCAGAAAATGAGCGGACTTCTGGATCCCCGTATCGGGAGGGGCTTCTTCAATACTTTCCATGCTGAACACCCACTTCTGCGATGGCCTCTGGACCACGTATTTCACTCCAAAGATTTCAGTCTCATTGAGATCACACGGGAATGGAGTATAGGATCTGATCATTTTCCTATTTATATAAAGCTCTGCTATAAACCCGAACTTCAGAATAAACAGGAAGAACCGGAAAAAAATACTCACGAGGAAGAAGAATGGGCTGAAGAAAAGATCCGGGATGCCAAACCGCTGGAAACATCTTTTTAGATCACTTCAGAAGCGGGGAAATTTCAGGAATTTTCTTGATCTGCTCACAATCCCGGGATGAGATAGGTTTCTCCACAAAATCCCTTACCACCGAGAATTTCGCGGCTTTTTTCTTGTCCTTTGCGTCAATTGAAGAAGTGACCATGATCACGTGAATCTTATCTTTATGAGGGCATTTCGCGATTTCCTCCAGAAACTGCCAACCATCCATCTCGGGCATATTGATGTCGAGCAGGATCAGAAAATCCTCGTCCGGTTCATCCAATTCCTTCAGAAAAGAAAGCGCATTACCGGCTTTTTTAAAACTGATGGGGTCATCTGAAATGCCATGATTTACGATCATTTTCTTCTGAATAAAAATAACAATATCGTCATCATCAATAATAAGGACTTTCAACATAGGTCTGGTTGGTTTGGGATCAAATATCGGTTTCCTCTGTTTTAGTGGCGATTTTTCTGATGATCGCATCTAATTCTTCAGAAGAAGATAAGATATTTTCAAGAATTTCGTCCACATCATCAAGATTATCTCGATGATTTCTCAGAAGATCCACTAATCCCATTACTTTGGCCAGAGGCGCCCGCACCACGTGGGATTGCGTCCAGGCGATCTCTTTCAGCCGCTTATTACTACATTCAATGGCTTTTACGTAATCTTTTCTTTCGGTGATATCCTGCATTGATCCAATCACCCGCTTCGGAATGCCGTGTTCATCGGTGATAAGATAACTGCGGTCCAGGATGTGCTTATAGGAGCCATCAGCACAGCGAAAGCGATACTCGATCTGAAGCGTGTTTGATCCGGTACGGTAGAAACCATTAACCCGGTGTCTCACCAACTCCCGGTCTTCAGGATGAACTTTATCATTCCACCAGGCGCCCGTATTCTCCACCTCTTTCCCGGTATAGCCAAACATCTCATACAGCGTGTCACTATAGATTAATTCATCTTTCTCAATGTCATAATCGGTAATGAGATCACTGGTAGCTTTTGCCACAGTTTCATACCGCTTCACACTCTCCAGTAACTTCTGTTCCTGCTGCACAAAGTCGGTAATATCCCGGGAATTGGCAACCATACCTTGAATTCCAGGATCATCAGACAAATCGGTGACAATTGTTTCCATCCAGCGCCAGCCACCTTCGCCGTCCCTGAAACGAAAAGAGGGTATTTGTACCTGCTTTTGCACTTCAATTTCCCCCACTTGTTCCAGAACCTTGCTGATATCTTCGGGATGAATAAAATCTAAAGCACTTTTACCTATATAAAAATCTGGTTCCAGCCCCAGAATAGGTTTGACCGTGGGACTTACATATCGGTAATTAAGTTTAGAATCCATAATAGAAATCAGGTCAGATCCCTCCTGCACCAGAGATTTAAATCGCTGCTCACTCTGCTGGAGTTTAGCTTCGGCCTCCCTGCGGGCGGTTATATCATGCGCCAGAGTGACGCGCGCTTTCCTGCCGGAATAGGTGATAGGAGAGCTCTGTACATTAACATGGATGCATTCTCCATTCTTCTTGAAATGGTTGACTTCGATGCTAAATTCATCGTGAAGATTTTCATCTACAATTTTTTCCGCTTTGGGCCGCGTATCTTCACACCAGAGATCACGAATGCTCATATTGAGAAATTCCTCCTTAGAATATCCGTACATTTCAATAGCGGCTTTGTTAACGCTCAAAAACTTCAGGCTTTCTCTGTCTAAAACCCACATAGGCATAGGATTGGCCTTAAAGATAGTCCGGTATTTATCTTCCGATTCTTCCATTTTCAGCTGGATCCTTTTCCGCTCAATACTATAGTCTATGCTTTTGCATAACCCGGAAGCCGTAAGTTCATCCTTAAAAAGATAATCGGAAACTCCTTTTGCCAGGGTGTCAATACCATACTCTTTTCTCGCGAAACCGGTAAGAACAATAACAGGCGTATTTTTGGCCAATTTCACCATTTCTTCCACCAGAAGATCGGTGTCTTTTGCATCTGGAAGGGAAAGATCAAGAAGAACAGCATCAAATGCCCTGTCTGAGGACAGCATATTTTTAGCTTCTGAAACACCCTTTACCCAGCAGCATTCGACCACGGGATATTCCTCCTGGAGATACTCTTCTATAAGTACATAATCTCCGGGATTATCTTCTACCACCAAAATCAGCAGCCCCATCTGACTATTCTTCATCTCAAGTTCTTTTGTCGCGGAAGTTCTACTGTAGAGATCCAGAAGTCTTTAATCCTTCTCAAGACCTGGTCAAAATTATTGATATCTATGGGTTTGGTGATGTAGCAATTCGCGTAGGATTCATAACACCCCAGAATCTCATCTTCTGAAGAAGAGGTACTAAGCATGATAACGGGAATAGCTTTTAATTCCTCATCCTGTTTTATTTTGTTCAGGAGCTCATGCCCGTTTAACTTTGGAAGATTAATATCCAGCAGAATAAGATCCGGTCTTTGAGCATGTTGGAATTTTCCTTTTCTTCTGAGGAAATTTATTGCTTCCCGACCGTCTCTGGCGACATTGATCTTATTAGCAATTTTTCCTTCCTGTAAGGCTTCAACAGTCAATAGTATATCACCTTCATTATCTTCTACGAGTAAGATATTTACGGGGTTCATGATGTAGGGCTTTTCGTTGCTAAATATACTAAAATTGTTGTTGCAGGCTAAAATAAAAGGTGCTTCCTGCTCCCTCACTGGATTCCACCCAAATGGAGCCTCCCAGCCTTTCGATGATCTTTTTGCAGATCGCAAGGCCAATTCCTGTACCCGAGAATTCCTCCCGGCGATGCAGCCGCTGAAACACCACAAAGATCTTTTCATGGAAATCAGAGTCAATCCCTATGCCATTATCGCTTATACTGAAAATCCATTCTTTATTTTTTTCCTCTACAGCAATATTGATCACGGGAGGCTCTTCAGTTTTGGTATATTTCAGGGCATTTCCCAGTAAATTGAGAAAGACCTGTTGCAGCGGTGTTTTCGAAGAATAGATCACTGGTAGGTTTTTCCAATTCACTATTGCTTTTTTCTCCTGAATGGCCTCATGGCAAAGGCTGGTGATATGCTGCATCAATTCATTCAGGTCGATTTTCTCCATTTTAAGTTCATTCCTGCCTGCCCTGGAATACTCAAGCAGGTCCAGAATGATCTGGCGCATTCGAATAGCCCCGTCGTAGGCGAAATGGATATATTGCTGTGCCTTGTCGTCCAATTCCCCTTCATACTTCTTCTGAAGCTGGGAAAGGAAACCTGTCACCATCCTAAGCGGTTCCTGAAGATCATGGGAAGCTATATAGGCGAACTCTTCCAGTTCTTTATTCAGCAGTAATAAGTCATCGGCTCGTAACTTTAAATCAGAATTCAACTGCTTCAAGGTACGTTCGTTCTCCTTTAGTTGAGTAATATCCCGAATGGCTCCGATCATTCTCACCGCTTTCCCTTCGTTGTTCCTGATGATGTGGCCGCGTTCCATAACATCGGCGATATTTCCATTTGTCCTGAACATCCTGTACTCCCATTGCCAGCGGTCAATTTCGGCGGAATCCAGGCTGGTATGAAGAGCTACCAAAGCTTCTTCCAAGTCATCCGGATGCACCTTTTTCTTCCAGTCCTCAATATTACTTTCTCTTAAAGAGGAGTCATAACCAAAAACCGTGGAATAAGCCTCGGACCATTCCAAAGCATTTTCCTCTATATCCCAATCGTATATTGCCTCGCGGGTCACCTTTGAGAGCAGGTCGTAACGTTCTTTAGCCATCCGGATTTCCTCATCAATTCGCTTGCGATCTGTAATGACCTTGAAAAATACCGAAAGACCCCCCGCCCCGGGATATACATTAATCTCTACCCACTCCCCGCTTTGCTCTATATAATCTTCGAAGAAGATTTTTTCTCCGGTTTTCAAGGCTCGCTGATATTTGTCGAAGAATTTTTCTTTTTTCTGAAGAGGAAAGAAGTTCCAGAGATTCTTATATAGGATTCGTTCCCGTGAAACTTTGAACACTTTTTCGGCGGCTTTGTTCCAATACGTAACTTCCCATTTTTCATTCAGGGAATAGAAGCCATCCGTAATACTTTCAAGAATTTCATTTATCCTGGATGCATATTCCTCCAGTTTCAACTCCTGCTCTTTAGAAGATGAAATATCGATGAGCACCGTACTGGTATAAATTTCTCCATCGGTTCCTTCAAAAAGGCTGGAGAATACCTGCACCGGAAAAGTTTTCCCATCTTGTCTCAATGCCGTCAATTCGCCGACAACTTTTCCAGTTGCCGCTCTGGCCTTGCAGGATCGATTCCATTTTTCCATCAGAAGCAAACAGACCTTTCCGCCCGAGCCTTTTGAAATCCTGAAGCTCATAGCCGAACATTTTCCGGGCGACATCATTACAATCGATGATATCTCCCTGGGGACGGGTGAGGAAAATTCCTATTGAAGCGTTATTCAGGACAGCCCTCAGCTGCGAATTTATTTCTTCCGATTCCCGTACGGGGTAAAATCTGAAACGAATAAATATACGTTGAACTTCAGCGGAATGATCAAACTGAGGAAGCAGCTCCAGGTACAGGATCTTATCTTTCCCAGCAGAGTCTAATTCCAGGTTTCCGGCTGTACCGGAAATAGCCTTCCGAAACTCTGTTTGAAATTTTTTCAGGATATCATCTGGCAAGCAGGAAAGGAAGGAGCTTCCTTTATGGGGTGCATTGTGCAGAAAATCCCTTAGAACAAACTCAAGGGATTCGCTCCAGGACAACATATTGTAGCTTCTGTCTGCAATTAAAAAAAGAGATTCGGTTTTGTGGATTTTTGAAGGGACTTCCTCCGGTGTTCTCGCAATGTTGGACGAACGGTCTTTTTCAGTTCCCATTGAGACTGTTAAATTTGCTACTCAAAAAAACTTTTGCTCAATCGCACTCCCACTCCGGGATTCGGCGCAGCAATTGAGCTAAAATCTGAAGCCATCTCTATATTCACATCCACGAAACCATGAACGACAGACAGTTCGAGATAAGTGGATAGTATCTCGCTTTGGGGTTTAGGAGAACCTCCCTTAGCCCCATAATTGATCCGGTAGCTTGTTAGAAATTTATACGGTAGCTTTTCGAACAGAAGTCCGGTAATCCCAAAATGATGCGCTATCAGCGTATTATTGGCCACTCTGAACCTGTTTTCATCGAGGGTAATGAAAGGTACTCCTATCACCCTGTGCTCATAGGTCCATCCCGAACGATAAAGGTTGTTGTTGAAGTAATTATCCCGCCCATCAGTTGTCGGGCTGTTACGGCTTTGGTTTTTTGTATAATATAACTCATACATCACTGCATCGACCCAATGGTCTGCCACCGGATCTATATCTTCGATATATATTCCATAACGGCCATCGGGAGTATTGCGCAGTACCCGCCCGGAACCGTCCTCAAATAAATGATTATAAATTAGCTGAATCTTATATTTTGCGATTTCCGTACTGAAGTATATCTCGTAACTTCCAAGGTGATTACCTAACGAATTGGCCTCCTCCCCATTTACAGAATCTGAACCTTCCCTACCTGCGAATACGCTCAGATAATCCTGAAAAGAAGAGGGTAAGCGGCCGTAGTCGGGCGAGATTCCCGCCCATTCTACAAAATGTTGCAGGCCGGCTTTGATCTCAAATTTATCGGAAGCTTTGTAAACCAGGTGAAAGCTTTTATGGTGAATGCGGGTTTCATCAACATACCGGTCATCATCAGTAACGTATTCTTCCAGAGAGGCATCGAAACCAAGGCCCCGGCGCTCTTTTCCGAAGAAAATAGTCCTGGCGGTAGAGAACCGGATGCCAGGCAGAGGGCGGGCGTTCAATGACCAGAGGATATTCTCATTACTTGCACTTAATCCTTTATACAGCTCTTTTTTCTGTTTCCTTCCCAACGTAACCGAGAGCCAGTCATTTTGGAAGCTAAGGTAGGATTCGTCGAATTGAACCTTATTTGAATAACCATCCTGGTAAAGAATGCCTACTCCTCCCTCAAGAAAAGCATCGCCATCCAGGTAATACCTGGTCGAAATATTGCCCCATGCTGCCAGATTAGCTGCTTCATTCAACCGTCCCCGTCGGTTTGAATACAACCAGAAGGGCGCCTCTTCCTGAGCATAACCCAAGCCGACGAGATTAAGATCTGCCGAGGGTTTCAACAGCTGAGCCGTCATACCCATGGCAGTGAAAATGATACAAACGGCAGTAAGAATGTATTTCATAAACAGGTAATATTCCGATAAATCTAAAATGGCGTTAAAAATATGTAATTTTATGGTCAAAAATCAGGGACATGCTATCCATTTTTCAGAAAAAGAAATTTCTCACAGATTATCTCGAAGGATTCACCGATTTTCATAACCATTTGCTTCCTGGGATAGATGATGGTTCAGAGAATGTGCAGGATTCTCTTGAAATGATCCGGAAATTCAATGAATTTGGGGTGAAGAATTTTGTCGCGACCCCTCACGTGATGGGAGAATATTATCCAAATACTCCGGAAAGCATTCAGGCAGCCCTGGAAGAATTACTTCCGGCTCTTCCCCAAGGAAACCATGTGAAGGCCGCTGCAGAATATCTTATGGACCAGCATTTTATAGACACCCTGGAAAAGAATGAGATCTTGCCTATTTCCGGAGATCGGGTGTTAGTGGAAATGTCTTTTTTCCAGGCTCCCATCAACCTTCACGAAATCCTTTTTAAACTGCAGAACAAAGGTTACAGGCCGATACTTGCCCATCCGGAACGATATGCTTTTTACCATTCAAAAGATCTTTCAAAATATGAAGAACTGAAGTCCAGGGGCTGCAGTTTTCAGCTTAACATGCTTTCCCTCACCGGCCACTACGGCACAGGAATTCAGAAAACCGCCTTTCAGCTTCTGGAAAGAAATATGATCGATTATTTAAGCAGCGACTCCCACCGTTTGGAGCATCTTGAAAAAGTAGCCACCATACGGCTACCAAAAAAGCAGATGGAAAAACTGGTCCCGGTTATCGAAAAAAGTAAAAGTCATCTTTTAGCTCTTTTTGAAGGGGTTTCTAAAGATCCTTTTCCACCTGCTTTCTTCATCGGCTCCATAGCCGTAACCATAGCCATAAGCATAACCGTACTTGGCGCCATAGGAGAATTTTGAATAATCAACATCGTTCAAAACAACCGCCAGACCTTTTAGTTTACCCTGTTGCTTTAATTCTTTAGGGAATTCGAGGAGTTTTTTCTCTGTAAAGTCTGCTCTGGTGACATACAAAGTAGTATCAGCCAACGGACTAATAAGCAGGGTATCGGTCACGATCATTGTGGGGGCAGTATCTACAATTACATAATCATAGGCCTGGGTGGCATGATCTATCAATTCCTCCATACGGTCATTCATGAACAGTTCGGCAGGGTTAGGTGGAATCGCTCCTGAAAGGATCAGATCCACCTGGAGGGATTCATCCAAAGAATCAGAAATGATATCCTGCGCGGTTACCTCATAATCGTACAGATAATCTGAAAGACCTTTTTCTTTGGCATGATTATCAGCGTAGCGGTGCAATTTAGGATTCCGGATATCCGCTCCAATAAGCAGCACCTTTTTCTTGGTGCTGGCCAGGGTTCTTCCAAGATTGTAGGAAATAAAGGTCTTTCCTTCCCCTTTTATGGTGGAGGTCACGAAAATAACCTCTCCTCTATCCTTCTTTTTATTCTGAATCAAATAAGCCAGGTTAGTCCGCAGGATTCGGAACGATTCCGCAAGGGGAGACCGGTCATTAAGCTGAATAATATCTGTCTGGTCGCTACCGATTCTTGGAATCTCTCCCAAAAAAGGAATTGTCTTCGTCAAAGGCTGCAAATCCCCTTTATGATGTACTTTGGTGTCAAGGAAATTTTTAATGAAAATGATCAAAATCGGAATGATCAATCCGATCGCAAAACCAGCAACCAAAATCAACCAGGGCTTCGGATCTACCGGTTCATTAATGGTATAGGCAGGATCGATCACCCTGCGCTACCGACGAGGTCGCTGCAAAAGAAATAGCCGCCTCTTCCCGTCGCTGCAGTAAGAACAGGTAAAGCTGTTCTTTTATCTGCTGCTGCCGCTCAATTCCTCTAATCCCTTTTTCTAAGCCAGGAAATGTACTAAAATGGCCCTGAGCTTTGTTTTCCCTCTTGTTTAATTCATCCAACTGAAGGTTAATGGAGCGAATGGAACTACTTATATTATCCTGCAGATTCTCTCTCAACGCATCCAACTGATCGGTCATATCCTGGATCATTGGATTTTGTGGAGTAGAACTTTTCAGGTTGGCATTCCTTTCCAGCACCAGTTGATTATAAGTACCAATAAGCCCTGAAATTCCGCTTTCCTGGATTCCAATGTCAGAAGGCAATAATTCATAATCTCCTTGAGCATTAAGCAGTTGACGAACCGATTTAATCAACTCCAACTGCGTCTGAAGATTAAATATCTCCTGCTCTGCCTGGCTGCTTTTACTCTGAAATTCAGCTGCTCCACTCGCAACATCCATGATCTGATTTTGTCTCTTAAAATCAGCCATTCCGCCTTCAACAGAGTCTAATTCCTCTGTAATGATCTCAAGCCGTTCCTGAATAAAAGCAGCAGTATTCTCGGCCACCTCCCGTTTATTCTCCACTCCATTTTCGTTGAACTTCTCCATCAGGGCATTCAGAAAATCTTCTGATTTCTGTACCGATTCCTGGACAATAGACATGGATAAGATGTCCTGAGCTTTTCCTTTTTGACCAATCTGCAATTTGGCTATATAATCATTGGCAACTTGCCATACCGGTCTTATCTGGATATTTACAGTGTTATCTGAATTGAAGGTATTTCGGTCTCCTCTTGGAGTAATCGTGAACTTCAGGCCATCTACATCGATGGTATCTCCGAGTTTGTAAAGCTCTGAATAATCAGAGTTTTCAATTTTAAGCTTGTAGGTATTGGACGATTCGGGGGTAATATAAAAGCTTTCGGATGCCTCGTTCACAATGGAATCAGGTGTAATAAAATTGATGAGAACAGGACTGTTCTTGTAAGCTTCTACAGTAATTACGTTTCCTTCAATATAATAGGAAATATTCTGATCAAGCTCGTCGATTACATTTTGCACCAGGCTCTTAGACTTCAGGGTTTCAATCTGATTGTCCAGACCGGCTTCGTCCAGGGAAAGAAGAGAGGCTCCTCCCGAAGGAAGTGCACTCATTACATTTTTGTCTTTATCCTTCACGATCATCAAGGAAGCTTCAGAACGATACTCAGGGATGGTATAGCGATTATACAGGTAAGCAACCAAACCTCCCAAAAGCAACCCTAGAACTAACCATTTCCAATGGGTAAGATATTTATAGATCTCTGCTTTTAAGTCGAAATTCGACTCTTCCTGATTCTCATTGTAATCTATAAGTTCTTCCATAAATTAAAGGCTGTTTATTAGGAGATACAAGCTTATGATCGTAGTACCGATAGAGATTATACCGGTATAACTGGTAAAAAATCCGGCTGACTTCACCTGCTTGTAGGTAGGTTCCACGTAAACAATGTCATTCTGTTTCAAATAATAAAAAGGATTAGAAAAAAGATCTGTGTCTGTCATATCCACTCTTCCCACTTTCTTTACACCATCTACTTCACGAATTACCAAAATATTTCTGCGTTTTCCGGTATAAGCGATGTCACCGGATTCAGCCAGTAATTGCGGCACAGAAATACGTCCATCCTGCACCTGCACCCTGCCAGGGCTTCCTACTTCACCAAGAACGGTAATGGTGAAATTCACAATACGAACACTCACTACCGCATCAGTTACGTAATTTCGTATTTGAGACTGCAAGTCCTGTTCCAGCTCTGTTCTTTTCTGTCCTGCCACTTCTATCCTTCCCAAAACAGGAAATTGGATATATCCATCGGGATCTACAAGATACCCGGTTAATGAAAGATTTTGACTTCCTCCGCCTCCTCCAGACTGCTGATTGCCAGTATTCGTCTGAAAAGGAGCTACCACCTCTTCATTTCTTGATGAAACCTGTATCCGAAGCACATCATTAGGCTGGATCACAGGCTCATAATCCAGAAGGTTTTGCATTCCTTCCAGGCTTTCCGCATCCTGGAAATAGACGATTTCCTTGCGCGTAGAACAACTAAAAAGAGTAAAAGCAGATATAATTAAGAATAGGTACTTTTTCATAAAATGGGGCTCTGATATTTTTTCTGATCACGCAGGAGCCTGATCTCGGGTTTCATCTGTTTTCTTATCGAGTTCTTCAAATAAAGAATTATTGCTTTTAAATTCAGGAATAAGATCCTTTAGTTTTGCTACCACCTTGTCACTTTTCAATTTACTGGCTGATTTTATGATCATTTCGATCTTCCCGGATACTTCTTCATAATCTCTCACTACATCCTGACCAATCATGATTTTCTTATGGTGTGTTGGCAAGGTTTTGCATTCGTCGTTTAAGAGTTCCTCATAAAGCTTTTCTCCCGGCCTGAGACCAGTGATACGAACCTTAATATGTTTATGAGGTTCATAGCCGGCAAGTTTAATCATTTTTATGGCCAAATCCATAATTTTTACCGGCTCTCCCATATCGAATACAAAGATCTCTCCTCCTTTTCCCATAGCACCAGCCTCCAATACAAGCTGGCAGGCTTCAGGAATGGTCATAAAGTACCGGATAATCTCGGGATGGGTTATGGTCACCGGGCCTCCTTTTTCTATTTGCTTCTTGAAGAGAGGGACTACTGAACCATTTGATCCCAAAACATTTCCGAAACGGGTAGTAATGAATTTGGTGATCTCATTTCCATTTCTTTCGTTGATTATGAAAAAGGGATTGTACATACATCTCGGCAGCCCTTTTGGAGGCGCCCATCACATTACTCGGATTTACTGCCTTATCGGTAGAGACCATTACAAAATGACCAGCATGGTATTTCATTGCAAGATCCGCCAGGTTTTTTGTCCCCATTATATTTACAAAGATGGCTTCGTGCGGATTCTCTTCCATCATAGGCACATGTTTATAAGCCGCCGCATGATAAATCACATCTATCTTGTGATTCTGAAACATTAATTCGAGGCGCCTCTGGTTTCCCACATCACAAATGATGCATTTATACTTTAAGTCGGGAAATTTCGACTCAATTTCAAGTCTGAGATTATGCAGAGGGGTCTCGGCCTGATCCAGGATAATAAGTTTAGCAGGATTGTAATCGGCTACCTGTCTTACTATTTCGCTCCCAATCGAGCCGGCTGCACCGGTAACAAGTATTGTTTTCCCAGTGAGCTGCCTGATCTTGTTTTCTACATCCAACTTAATTGGCTCTCTTTCCAGCAAGTCCTCTATTTGAAGGGATTTGATCTTTTGGGCAATCGGCTTATTCTCTCCCCAGGTGGAAACTATCGGGGCGTTATAAACCTTGATGTCATTTTCCAGACAATCTTCAACAAGATTGTATTTTTCTTCTGCCGAAAAGTTATTCTCAGAAAGAATCAGGGCTTCAGCGCCTAGAATCGCAACCTGTTCATGAATCTGATCATTGAAATGCACAACGGGTTTATCCAGCAGGCGTATACTTTTATTGTGCTCCTCACGAGTGAGAAATCCCATCACCTTAAATCTTTTAGGGTGTTCTATATCCAGAGCTCCTGCAATAGAAATGGCATTCTCATCGGCGCCCAGAATAACAGCAGGTATAAGATTCTCATTTTTTTGTACCAGTTTAAAATATTCATAGACCTGTTTTACACCAATCCGGAACAAGAACAGCAAGGAAAAAGAGATCCATAAATTGATCAAAAGAGCTCCTACAAGAAATATCTTCTGCCCAATAATAAAATAAGTCAGATAATTTATAAAAATGAGGGTAACGAAAGCGCTGATAGTGGCCAGAAGTAACTTTAAAGCATCAATATTGGAAGAATACCTAATGATTCCCGCATATGTTTTATATATGTAGAAATAGAATACGTTCACCAGCAAGACAATTATTGCTTTGTCATAAAAGCTAAGAATCGTATAATAATTAGGAGTGAGATCGGTAATAATAAGAATGGTGAGCAAGGTCGAAGCGGCCACAAGCCCAATATCGATCATCAAAACCGCCCATCTCGGCAGGTATTTTATATTCCTCAAATTCAAAGAATTATCAGGTCCTGATATTACATTCTTGAGGGCATTATCAATCTTATTACCCATTACAAAAGGATTTTATCTATTAAAACAGTCCTTGACCGCTTTTTCTATGCGGTTTTTATCTTCCGCTGTTAAATTCGAACCTGAAGGCAAACATAGCCCGGTTTTGAAATATTTTTCTGCAACTCCGTTTCCGTAAAAGGGAGCGCCTTCAAACACCGGCTGCATGTGCATGGGTTTCCACAGAGGCCTGCTCTCAATATTTTCCTTTTCCAGACATTTTCGAAGCTCTTCCCTGTCTATCCCTCCAGTTTCTTCTTCATTCAGTACAATAATCGTCAACCAATGATTACTATAAAAATCTTCATTCGGCTCTTGCTGAACACTTACACCCTTAATATCTGCAAATAAATTTACATAAAATTGGTGCATTTCCCGCCTTGCCTTCACTCTTTCATCTAATACTTCCATCTGCCCCCGGCCAATTCCGGCGCAAATATTACTCAAGCGATAGTTATAGCCTATCTGACTGTGCTGATAATGAGGTGCAGCATCTCTGGCCTGGGTAGCGAGGAATACGGCTTTTTCTTTTGTTTCTTCCGAATTTGTAACCAAGGCTCCACCACCACTGGTGGTGATTATTTTATTACCATTAAAGGACAAAATGGCAAGATCTCCGAAAGTGCCACAGTTCTGTCCCTTATACTTGCTTCCCAGAGCTTCCGCACTGTCTTCAATAACCGGAATATCATATTCGGAAGCTATACGGTGGATTTCCTCTACCTTATATGGCATTCCATACAGGTGCACGGCAATGATGGCCCTGGGCTTTTTACCCTTCGATATTCTATCTTTTATGGCCTCCTCAAGCTTCACAGGACAAAGATTCAAGGTATCTTCTTCACTATCTATAAATACCGGAGTCGCCCCCAGGTAAGCTATAGGGTTAGCTGAAGCCGCAAAGGTCATACTTTGACAGAGAACTTCATCTTCACGGGTCACGCCCAGGAGAATAAGGGCTAGATGTAAAGCAGCTGTACCTGAACTCAGAGCTGCGACCTCCCCCTGCCCCCTCCTCAAGGAGGGGGTTCTTTTACTTTCCTCCGTTCCGGAGGAGATCTTTCTGAACAAATATTTTTTTAAATCATCCTCAAAAGCATTCACGTTGGGCCCTAAAGGAGCCACCCAATTCTCGTCAAAGGCCTCTTTAATATATTTTTGCTCATTTCCTCCCATATGAGGAGAGGAAAGCCAAATTTTATCT
>CAVUJH010000021.1:0-120330 GCA_963741775.1 uncultured Flavobacteriaceae bacterium
ACCTGTCTGGAGGTAAAGCTTGCATGCGGGCTCGTTTTCTGCTCCTGTTTCTACGGTGAATAGTGGAGGACTTGTAATTTTGAAAAACAAAATCGACCAGGGCTCTTCCTATTCCCTGCCTGAAGAAATTCGGCTGCACCACCAGGCTTTGAATGTGAACCGAATCAACTTTTTTGTCAACTTCCACCACCCCGGCCAATTCGTCATCTTTAAAATACCCGAAAAATTCATTGTTGCTCTCTGTAAAGCCTTCAAGAGGTCTTTTCAGAGGTGGGAAGTCGGCAGCTTTCAAAAGATTCGCTTCCACAACATAGGATATCTGGAATACAGCGCGAATATTCCTGGCTGTGGTCAAATTTTTGTGATCAAGCTTTTTAATCATTTTCGTAATAAATTCTGAAATACTTAATAAGCACCGCGAATATGGGCGTGGACTTTTTCCCTGTAAAATTGAGCTATTTCAGCTTTTAGCTCATCCGAAAGCGGAGGCAGTGCATTCACCCTGGCGTTACCTGATATATGTTTTGTTGAACTTGCGCCAGGGATGATGGTAGAGACTTCTTCGTGGTCAAGGATCCAGCGTAAAGATAGTTCTGTCAGACTTATTTCCGGCGGACAAAGTTTTTTCAGCTCGTTGGTCAGTTCTACTCCTTTTTCAAAGGGAAGACCAGCAAAGGTTTCTCCGACATTGAACGCCTCCCCATCACGATTGAAATTTCTGTGGTCATTTTCTGAAAATTCAGTGGATTTTGAGAATTTTCCGGTAAGTAATCCGCTTGCCAAAGGAAGCCGCACGATAATGCCTACCCCTTTTTTCTTTGCCTCAGGCAATAATTCCTGCGCCGGCTTTTGTCTGAAAATATTGAAGATGATTTGCAGAGACTGAAGTCCTTCCTGTTGGAGGCAAAACAAGCCTTCTTGAACGGTTTCAACACTGGCGCCAAAATGGGCAATTTTACCTTCATCTTTAAGCTTTCTTAACCATTCGAAAATTTCGGCTTTTTTCAGCTCTTCAAAAGGGATACAGTGAAGCTGAAGCAGGTCAAGGCATTCCACGCCTAATCTTTTCCTTGAGTTGTCAACACATTCTCTCAAGGCTTCTTCGGAATAATTGTCGGGAAAAATATCATCCCGGCGCCCGAATTTTGTCGCTACTTTGACTGGGGATTCATTCTCCTCCAGAAATTTTCCGATAAGTTTTTCACTGCGTCCATCTCCATAGACATCGGCCGTGTCGAAAAAAGTAATTCCATTTTCAAGCGCGGTTTTCAGGATTGCCCCGGCTTTTGCTTCATCGATCTTTTCTCCCCAGTCGCCTCCAATTTGCCAGCAGCCGAGACCAATCTCACTAACTTCAAATCCGTTTTTTCCGAGTATTCGCTTATTCATTGTTTTTGCTTTAGTTTTTGAACAGAAGATGAGACCGAATTTAGCCAAATTCAGTTAAATAATCCGGTTATTATGGGTCTTCTCCTTTTCGGCTTCTGTAGCAAGGAATTATTTCTAAATTTGCATTGCAACACAAAACAACACAACATGCCCAACACAATTCCCGAAGCCAAGGTTTTTTCCTGTACTCAAAGCAGGGATTTGGCCGAAAAAATTGCCGCCTCCTATGGCTGTAAATTAGGAAACGTTATCACTTCCACTTACAGCGATGGGGAATTTCAGCCCTCTTTCGAAGAATCGGTGCGGGGATCCCGCGTATTTATTATCGGCTCTACCCATCCCGGATCTGATCACCTTATGGAAATGTTGCTGATGCTCGACGCGGCCAAAAGAGCTTCTGCAAGACACATTACCGCCGTAATGCCCTACTTTGGCTGGGCCAGGCAGGATCGTAAAGATAAACCCAGGGTGCCTATCGCTGCCAAGATGGTCGCCAGTATTCTCGAAACGGCAGGTGCCACCAGGATTATTACAATGGATCTGCATGCCGACCAGATCCAGGGCTTCTTTGAGAAACCCGTAGATCATCTGTTTGCCTCCACCATTTTTCTGCCCTACGTCCGCGGGCTCCAACTCGATAATTTAACTATCGCCTCGCCCGATATGGGAGGGTCCAAGCGGGCTTATGCCTACTCTAAGGCGCTGGAGACCGATGTGGTGATTTGTTATAAACAGCGTGCAAAGGCTAACGTTATTTCTCATATGGAGCTCATTGGGAATGTAGAAGGTAAGAATGTGGTCCTGGTAGATGACATGGTCGATACCGCCGGAACTCTTACTAAAGCTGCCGATGTGATGATGGAAAGAGGAGCCAAAAGTGTGCGTGCCATCTGTACACATCCCGTGCTTTCTGGTGAGGCCTATGAGCGGATTGAGAACTCCAAATTGCAGGAGCTTATCGTATCCGATTCTATTCCGTTGAAAAAGGAAAGCAGAAAAATTAAAGTAGTTAGTTGTGCCGATCTTTTTGCCGATGTGATGAAGCGTGTGCATAACAACAAGTCCATCAGTTCGAAATTCATTATGTAAGGCTGCTGTTAAATTAGCAGAGGCTTCTTTGGCAGGCTTTTAAAATATTCGGCTTTAAGCTTTTAATAGCTGAGAAAAAAGATTTACTTTTGCAGCCTAAAAATTTTTCATAATGAAATCAATTACGATCAACGGATCTAAAAGAGAAAGCGTAGGCAAGAAAGCAACAAAAGCACTACGTAATGCTGGAAAGGTTCCTTGCGTATTATACGCGGGAAACGGTGAGCCAGTGCACTTTGCAGCAGATGAAATTGAGTTTAATGACCTGGTTTACACTCCCGATGTGCATACTGTGGAGATTAAATTGGCTAATGGGGATCAGCACGATGCCGTGCTTCAGGACATCCAGTTCGACCCGGTAACCGATGCCATTTTGCACGTAGATTTCTACCAAATCTTCGGAGACAAACCTATTACTATGGAAATCCCTATTCACACCGTGGGTGTGGCCCGTGGGGTTAAAAATGGTGGGGTGTTGCGTTACAACCTTCGCCGTCTTAAAGTAAGAGGTTTACCTGGAATATTGCCAGATTACATCGAGGCGAATGTTGCCAAACTTAAAATTGGTCAGAAATTGTATGTTACCGCTGTAGAAAGCGAAGATTACAAGATTCAGCATCCCGATAACACTGTAATTTGTCAGGTTAGAACTTCACGTAACCTTGTTGCTCTTGAAGACGAGGAAGATGAAGAAGAAGAAATTGCAGCAGACGAAGTACCGGCTACTGAAGAAAATCCTCAGGAATAAATACATTCCGGTAAATAATTTAAAGCATTCCGCTCCGGAACATTTCCGGAGTTTGGGATGCTTTTTTTATTAAAGCAATTCCGAAGCGGCAGAATTCAAGGGCTGAAATATTTTTATAATTTTATCTTTACCAAAACGAATTTCATGCTGTCTTTCTTCGGAAGAATATTAAAAAAGGAAAAGCCCCGGGAAGAAATAGATCCAATGAAAAAATTCTTGATAACCGGTCTCGGTAACATCGGGCCGAAATATGAAAATACAAGGCACAATATTGGCTTCAAAATTCTTGACGAACTGGCGCGTCGCGAGGAAATCAACTTTGAAACACAAAAGTTAGGCGATGTGGCACAATTCCGCTTTAAAGGCCGTACTTTCATTTTGCTGAAGCCGAGTACGTATATGAACCTTAGCGGGAAAGCAGTGAATTACTGGATGACCAAAGAAAAGATCGCCCACGAAAACCTGCTTATTGTAACCGATGACCTTAACCTTCCATTTGGAACGTTAAGGCTAAAAACCAAGGGCAGCGATGGGGGACATAATGGGCTAAAAGATGTACAGGCGCAATTGAATACCAACAAATATAACCGCTTTCGGTTCGGAATTAGTGATGAGTTTTCCAAAGGACAGCAAATTGATTATGTTCTTGGGGAATGGTCGCCTGCAGAGCTGGAGAAACTTCCGGAACGCCTGGAGAAGTCCGCCGAGCTTATAAAATCCTTCGGAACCGCCGGAGTAAACAATACAATGAATACCTTTAACGGAAAATAAAAGGCTTTGAAAGAACATAAAGGAGCGAATGCTTTTAGCAGTACGCGTTCAACTGCAGTGACGATTGGAACTTTTGACGGGGTACACGCGGGGCATCAAAAGATCATTGAGCGCCTGGTGAAAGCTGCTGAAGTTGGTAACCTGGAGTCGGTGATTCTTACTTTTTTTCCACACCCACGGATGGTGCTTCAAAAGGAAAGCGACATAAAACTCATCAATACCATCCAGGAACGCGCGCAGATCCTTGAAAAAACTGGAATAGATCACCTTGTTGTTCATCCTTTCACCCATCAGTTTTCCCGGCTTTCCGCCCGTGAATTTGTACGCGATATCCTTGTTAAAAAACTAAGAGCCAAAAAGGTCATTATTGGCTATGACCACAGGTTTGGCCGCAATCGCACTGCCGATATTGAAGATCTTCGGAATTTTGGACAGGAATTCGGTTTCGAGGTAGAAGAGATTAGTCAGCAGGAAGTAGAAGAGGTGGCGGTGAGTTCCACCAAGATCAGGAAAGCCCTGCAGGAAGGCCATGTAGAAAAGGCCAATCGCTATCTTCAACATCCGTTTACCCTTACCGGCAACGTAATTCGGGGCCGCGGACTCGGAAAAGAATTTGAATATCCTACTGCCAATATTGAAATTAAGGAAGAGTACAAGCTAATTCCCAAAAACGGCGTGTATGTGGTTCGGGCGATGATTGACGGTCATCAATATTTCGGAATGATGAATATTGGCACCAATCCTACCGTGGGTGGTGAAGAACAGTCTGTCGAAACGCATTTCTTTCAGCTTGATAAAGACCTTTACGGAAAAGAACTTCAGGTGGAATTACTGGTGCGTATCCGGGATGAAAAGAAATTCCCTTCAGTAGAAGTCCTTAAGATCGCGATGAAGCAGGACGAAGCTTTTTCGCGGCAGTATATCAAAGACAATTTCGTGGAATAAGAGTCCTTCTTTCCGAAGAATTCAGCCAGATTCTGAAAATTTGCCGGAAAATTCACCAATTCTGCCCCTGTGGCAGGATTTCGGCTTTCTTCCGCAGCAAAACTTTTCGCTGCTTTTGTTACATTTGCTGCTTGAATTCGAATAAACGGCAGACCTAAAATTTATAGCCTTATGTTACAAGTTAACAACATCAGAGAACACCGGGAAGCTTATATACAAGCCCTGAAAAAGAGGAATTTTGATGCTGAAGAGCTCTTCGACGAAGTTCTGCAGCTTGACGAGACCCGTCGTTCCACTCAAACCAGACTTGATGATACTTTAGCTGAATCGAACAAGTTGTCGAAAGAGATCGGGCTGATGTTTAAAAATGGCGAACACCAGAAGGCTAATTTGCTGAAGGAAAAAACCGGAAAACTGAAGGAGAATTCCAAAAAATACTCCGAATTACTGGCGAACACCATCGTGGAGATGGAAAAGCTGTTATACACTATTCCAAATATTCCAAATGAAGCTGTTCCTGCCGGGAAAAGCGAGGAGGATAACGAAGAGGTTTATAAAGAAGGCGATATTCCTGTATTGGCTGAAGACGCTTTACCGCACTGGGAACTCGCGAAGAAATACGATATTATCGATTTTGAGCTGGGGAACAAGATCACCGGCGCCGGATTTCCTGTTTATAAAGGAAAAGGAGCAAGATTGCAGCGCGCGCTCATCGCCTATTTCCTGGATAAGGCAACAGAGGCCGGATATACCGAATTTCAACTGCCTTTGATGGTGAACGAAGCTTCCGGCTATGGTACGGGACAGTTGCCCGATAAGGAAGGACAGATGTATCATATTGCCCAGGATGATCTTTATATGATCCCGACTGCAGAAGTGCCTATTACTAACATGTTTCGGGATAATTTGATGACCGAAAAGGATTTTCCTATCGCCTGCACCGGCTACACGCCTTGTTTCAGAAGGGAAGCTGGTTCTTACGGTGCCCACGTTCGCGGCTTGAATCGTTTGCACCAGTTCGACAAAGTGGAGATCGTACGCATCGAAAAACCTGAAGATTCCTATGCCGCTTTAGATAAGATGGTAGAGCACATAAAGTCGTTGCTAAAAGATTTGAAGCTGCCATACCGCATCCTGAGATTGTGCGGGGGCGACCTTGGTTTTACTTCGGCGCTGACCTATGATTTCGAGGTTTTCTCTACTGCACAGGATCGTTGGCTGGAGATTAGCTCGGTTTCCAACTTTGAGACTTTCCAGGCCAACAGGCTTAAATTGCGATACAAAAATAAAGAAGGTAAAAAGGAACTCGTTCACACCCTTAACGGGAGCGCTCTTGCTTTGCCAAGGGTAGTGGCCGGAATCCTCGAAAATTACCAGACCGAAAATGGCATAAAAGTCCCTGAAGTTCTTGTGCCTTATACCGGCTTTGATCTTATTGATTAACTTCGGGAATAGCTAAAGCTAAACCGCGCATTTTGTTATCTTTACAACATGCGCGGTTTTGTTTTTATATGTTTTTTTCTGCTGTTTTCCTGCGGAATTTTTGCCCAGTCAGATCAACTGGCGAAGAACTTCTTTGACAAGGGCGAATATGAAAAGGCGCTCAAAACCTATCAACAACTCGCTAAAGAGAATCCCTCAAATCCTATTTTTTTCTACGGAATGGTTTCTTCCTATCAGCAATTGGAAGATTTTGATGCAGCTGAAGACCTGCTGCGGCAAAAGCTGCAGAATTCGGCAAATAGTCCTGAACTTTTCATTGAAATTGGCCATAATTTCGAACTAAAAAAAGATCAGGAAAAAGCTGATAAATTCTACCAGGAAGCGCTCGATGCCATCGGCGGAAGGCCCAATTATGCCTATGCCATTGCGCGAACATTTGAGAAGTACAATCTGCTGGATTATGCGGCGAAGGCGTATGAAACCGGAATGGCCATGAATACCGACCGCAATTTTAATCTGCAGCTGGCTCGTATTTATGGCGAACAGGGGAAAACCGAGGAGATGTTTCAGAATTATCTCGATCTTATTGATATGGATCCTAAATTCTTCGGAATTGCCAGTCGCGAATTTGCGCGCTATATTTCTGAAGATCCCAATTCCGAAGCCAATACGATTTTTAGAAAACTTCTATTGAAAAAGCTGCAGAACAACCCGGCAGTGGTCTATAATGAAATGCTGAGTTGGCTTTTTGTTCAGCAGAAAGATTTCCTGAAGGCCTTTGCGCAGGAGAAAGCGATCTACCGGCGTGGCAATATGGGCCTGCAGAGTATTCTAAAACTGGCCGTGATCGCGAAAGATGCTGAAGATTATGAGGCGGCGCAGGAGATCGTGGAATATGTGATCAAAGAAACCCCTTCGGAAGCTACCGTATTGCAGGGGAGGCAATTTTTGCTGAATCTCAGGTTGCAGATGGCTTCCCCTTCAGAATACAAAGAAGTAGCGAAAGATTTTGAAGACTTGTTCAGTGAATATGGCTACGGCTTGAGTACGCTGCCGCTGCAGGTAGATTATGCGAATTTCATCGCTTTTAAGATGGATCGTATTGAGGAAGCCGCCAAACTGTTGCGGGCACTTTCAGAAAAGACACAGTCCGATTTTCAGAAGGCATTGGTGAAAATGGCCCTTGCCGATATTCTTGTTCTGGAAGAGAAATTCAATGAAGCCCTCATTTATTATTCGCAGGTACAGAACCTGGTGAAGAATGATGAGATCGCGCAAAATGCCCGCTTTAAAGTCGCCAAAACGAGCTATTATAAGGGTGATTTTAAATGGGCGCAAACACAGCTCGATGTTTTGAAAGCTTCAACATCTCAGCTTATCGCCAACGATGCGATGGAATTGAGTCTTCTCATCAGGGATAATTCTCTTGAAGATACCACCCAAACTGCGCTGAAGCTATATGCCAAGGCCGACCTGCTTTCTTTTCAGCAAAAAGATGAGAAAGCCATAGAGGTGCTGCAGGAGGTGCTTGAAAACCACAAGGGCGAAAAGATCGAAGATGAAGCTTTGCTGAAACAGGCCTCGCTTTTTGAAAAGGAAAAGGAGTATGAAAAAGCGGAGCAAAACTATCTGAAGATCATTCAGTTCTTCAATAATGACATCCTTGCAGATAACGCAAATTACCGCCTGGCCGAGCTTTATGCCGGCCCTTTGAATGAACCTGAGAAGGCGATGGAGTATTACGAGCAAATTATCTTTAACTTTGCCGACAGCATCTACTTTGTGGAAGCGAGGAAAAAATTCAGGATGTTACGCGGCGACGCCGTAGAATAATTCCTTTTGTAGTGCTGTTTAACCGGAGAACTCTCTCTGTTACAAAATCAAGAACTATGTATATTTATAATGTCACCATCAATGTTGAGGAAGAGGTCCATGACCAATGGCTGGAATGGATGAAAAATGAGCATATTCCCGATATGCTGAAAACGGGGAAATTCCTGAAGGCTTTGATGACCAGGGTTCTTGTGCAGGAACAGATGGGTGGTATTACCTATTCCGTTCAATATACGGCTGAAAGTAAAGAGATGCTACAGCGTTATTACGAAGAAAATGCCAGTGACCTTCGGGCGAGAACAAAAGCTTTTGAAGGGAAATTCGTCACTTTTCGCACCGAACTTGAGGTGATCACCGAACAGTAGCCGCCAAACCATTCAGAAAATTATGAAGAAAAGACATTCGAGGGCTTCTTTCAGGAAAGAAGGAAGTTCAGAAAACGGTGACGTAAGGGCGAAAAAGCATTTAGGACAGCATTTCCTTACCGATGAGAATATCGCGCAGAAAATTGCCGAAACCTTAAGCTATGAGGGCTATGAAAAGGTGCTGGAAATTGGTCCCGGTATGGGCGTGCTAACCAAATATCTTTTGCGGCAGCAGGCAGAGGTGCATGTGATCGAGATCGATACGGAAAGCGTGGAATATCTGCAAGACAATTATCCGGATTTGCAGGGCCGCATTCATGAAAAGGACTTTTTGAAGTACGATCTCAGCGAGATCTTCGGGCAGGAGCCTTTCGCGGTGATCGGCAATTTTCCCTATAATATTTCTTCCCAGATCGTTTTTAAAGTGCTGGAGTTAAGGGCTCAGATTCCTGAATTTTCAGGGATGTTTCAGAAAGAGGTTGCGAAGCGCATCTGTGAGAAAAAAGGCAACAAAACCTACGGAATCTTATCGGTCCTGGTTCAGGCTTATTATGATGCCGAATACCTTTTCACCGTTTCGCCTTCAGTATTTAACCCGCCACCCAAAGTAGAAAGCGGGGTGCTAAGGCTGAAGAGAAAAAGCGATTTTAGTCTGCCCTGTGATGAAAAGCTTTTTTTCAGAATAGTAAAAATGGGCTTTGGGCAACGCCGGAAAACGCTTCGGAATAGCTTAAAAAGTCTTAATTTGCCCGATAATCTTAGGGAAGATAGTATCTTTGGGCAGCGGCCTGAACAGCTTAGTACCGACGAATTTATTGAACTGACTCTAAAAATTCAGCCCTATGCAATTTCAAATCAGCGATGAACTAATTGAGAAAATACAGTTCCTCATCGAACAAAAAAATGATGAGGAGCTTCTATTGCATCTCGAAGATGTACACCATGCTGATATTGCTGAAATTCTTACCGAGCTTTCCCTCGAGGAAGCTACCTATCTTGTAAAACTTCTCGACAGCCAGAAAACAGCCGAAGCGCTGATGGAACTGGAGGAAGGAGTAAGGGAGCGTATCCTGGAAACCCTTTCGGCCAAAGAGATCGCCGAGGAGCTTGAGGAGATGGATACCGATGATGCCGCCGATATTATTTCGGAACTTCCTCCTGAACGCCAGCAAAATGTTATTTCGGAGATCACCGACGAAGAACACGCCGACCATATCGTGGAATTACTTCGTTATGATGAAGATTCTGCGGGTGGACTTATGGCCAAAGAGTTGGTGAAGGTCAATGAGAACTGGAGTGTTACCGGGTGTATGAGCGAGATGCGTGCACAGGCCGAAAATGTGACCCGCGTGCATTCCATTTACGTGGTAGACGACAAGAACCGGCTCAAGGGCCGTCTTTCGCTGAAAGATCTTCTTACTGCACCCAGCAACGCCAATATCCGCGACGTCTATATTCCCAGTGTTGATTATGTGAATGTGCATACCGATGCCGAAGAAGTTGCCCGTATCATGCAGAAATACGACCTGGAAGCGATTCCCGTGGTTGATGAGATGGGACGCCTTGTGGGACGTATCACCATTGATGATATTGTGGATTTTATCAAGGAAGAAGCTGAAAAAGATTACCAGATGGCTGCCGGTATCTCTGAAGATGTGGAGGCTGATGACAATATCTTCAAACAAACCCGCGCCCGCCTTCCGTGGCTGCTTATTGGGATGTTTGGGGGGCTTGGAGCGGCCAGTATCATTTCGGGATTTGGGAACATCATGCACACTTTTCCGAAGCTACTCATCTTTGTGCCTTTGATCCAGGCGACTGCCGGGAACGTGGGCGTACAATCGAGCGCGATTGTGGTGCAGGGCCTTGCCAATGGTACCCTGAAAGGAAATATCGCCGGCCGGCTTATCAAGGAATCATCCCTGGCTGTGGTAAACGGCCTTTCGATCGCTATGATCGTTTTTGTGATCAGTAGTTTCTGGTTCGGGACCAGTTATTTGGAATCTATCAGCATAGGTATTGCCCTGGTTTCCGTAATTCTGCTGGCGGCACTCATAGGCACCCTGATTCCCATTATTCTGGACAAGAACAACATCGATCCTGCTGTGGCTACCGGACCTTTTATTACTACCAGTAATGATGTCTTCGGAATTCTCACCTACTTTCTTATCGCCAAGGCAATTCTGGGATTTTAGGAAAAGCCTGCACACTTTCTTCAGATTATTCAGATCATTCGTTAACTTTGCGGCTGTTTATGTTGAATATGAATCTTGTCAACTTTCAACACCGCTTTCCCGTGCCATGTCTTCTCTGCACAGGCAGGGAGGATTATACTTCAGAAGAATTTCAGTCTTTGTTTTTCAGCTTAAGAAGAGCCTTGCTTTTAGGGAAAGAAGAATATGCAGTAAACTCAACTATTCATAAAATCACAGAAGAATGATCATTTTACACGCCGATACCAATCACCCGATCTTGATGAAACTTTTGGCTGATGCCGGGCATCACAATATCGAAGGATATCAGCAAAGCCGGGAGGAAACTCTCGAAAATCAACATCTTTACGACGGAATTGTAATAAGAAGCCGCTATACTATCGATAAGGAATTCATCGATGCTGCTCCCAACCTTAAATTCATCGCCAGGGTAGGAGCCGGGCTGGAAAGCATTGATGTGGAATATGCCGAAGAGCACGGGATAAGTCTGTTTTCAGCACCTGAAGGAAACCGAAATGCTGTAGGGGAACACACCCTGGGAATGTTGCTCTCCCTTTTCAATAAACTCAACAAAGCCGACAGGGAAGTGCGCGAAGGTCTTTGGGATCGTGAAGGAAACCGCGGTGTGGAGCTCGACGGAAAAACCGTAGGCATCATCGGCTACGGAAATATGGGTAAGGCCTTTGCCAAAAAACTCAGAGGGTTTGAGGTTGAGGTGCTGTGTTATGACATCAAGGAAGGTGTAGGCGATGAAAATGCGAAACAGGTAAGCCTGGAAGAATTTATGGAAAAAGTGGATGTGGTAAGCCTGCATACGCCCTGGACCGAAGAAACGAACCAGATGATCAGCAAAGATTTCATTTCAAAATTCAAAAAGCCTTTCTGGTTCATCAATACCGCCCGGGGCAAAAATGTTGTTACGGCCGATCTTGTTGAGGCTCTTAAAAACGGAAAAGTACTGGGCGCAGGCCTTGATGTGCTTGAATATGAAAAAGCATCATTTGAAAGCCTCTTTGCCAATAAAAAGAATGTAGCCATTAGTGCTGTAGAACCGGTGCCCGAGGCAATGCGGGAACTTATGTTCCTTCAGAATGTAATCTTGAGTCCGCACGTTGCCGGCTGGACGGTGGAATCACATGAAAAACTGGCCCGCGTGATCGCCAATAAGATCATTGGAAAATTTGGCGAAGGGGAAGAAAAATAGACCAGCTTCGGTATTTTAAAGTTCAAAAACCTTCGCTACAGCGAAGGTTTCTTTTTATATCTTTAGAAGAGATCAACTAAAAAAGGAATTATGAAAAAAAGGGTGACAGGCATAGGTGGGGTTTTCTTTAAAACCAAAGATCCCGGCAAAGTAAAGGAATGGTACAAAAAGCACCTCGGTTTTAATGCAGATGACTATGGATGCAGCTTTTGGTGGAAGGATAGTGAAGGTAATGACGCCATGACGCAGTGGAGTCCTTTTCCCGAAAACACCGACTATTTTGAACCTTCAAAAAAAGATTTTATGATGAATTTTCGGGTGAAAAATCTTGATGAACTGCTTGAAACCCTGAAGAAAGAAGGAGTGCAGGTGATTGATAAAAAAGAATCCTATGAATATGGGAAATTCGGTTGGATCGTGGATCTGGAAGGAAACAAGATCGAATTATGGGAACCAGTCGATAAGGCCTTTTTACAGGAGAGTCCTGATGAAGAAGAGCAATAAAAACAAGGGCTGAAATTCACGAATTTCAGCCCTTGTTTTAGGTGTTTTAACTTCTGAATTTAGCCTATTCGGCTTACTTCAATGAGTGCCGATTTTATAGATTCTTCTCCTTCCAGAGCCTGGATCGTTTTATTCTGTACCAATGGATCGGCCAGGCACATTACCAGAATAAAGGCCACATCGTCTCTTGAGATTTCACCTTTTTCATCCAACCGCTCAGAAATCTTTACCTTGGCGAGGCCAAGATCATCCGTAAGCGCTCCCGGCTGTAAAATGGTGTAGGAAAGTCCGCTTTCCCGCAGGTGATCGTCTGCTTTGCCTTTTGCCTCCAGGTAGTGCTGAAGTTTTTCGTGCTCTTCCGGTTTATCAGCACCCATGGCGCTAAGCATCACAAATTTTTTGACCTTGGCCTTTTTGGCAGCATCTATCAGTTTGATCGCGCCATCCTGGTCTACCGCGGTAGTCTTGTCGGGTCCTGTTTTGCCCCCGGAACCCGCGGCAAAGATCACCTTATCGATTCCTTTCAGCGCATGGTCCACGTCCTTTTCAAGATCGGCAAGTACGCTTTTCACGCCCATGTCTTCAAACATAGATTTTTGTTCTTCCTTTCTGATCATCGCCACTGGTTGAAAGCTCTCTGAGTTATTGAGGATCTCGATGATCCTTTTTCCTGTGCTCCCTGTGGCTCCAGCTATTAATATCGTTTCCATTACTTAAGTTCTTTTTTGTTTTGAGGAAAAGAATATAGCGATGAATTAAAACACAGCCTAAAAGAGGCGGCGGAATAACAAGAAATTAACAGGAGATTAGTGGTGGTTATTGGCGTCTTTTTGTTCCAGTTCTTTCTGAAGTTCTTCCATGACCGGTTTCACCGTACTTTCCGGAAGATCGGCAATGCGAATGTACATAAGGCCATCAACAGCATTGTTAAACAATGGATCGACATTGAAAGCGACCACTTTCGCATTCTGCTTGATGTATTTTTTGATTAGCACGGGGAGACGCAGGCTTTCCGGCTCAATTTCGTCAATGATCTTGTCAAATTTATTAAGGTCGGCTTCGCTTTCGTCAAAGAAGAAATCTTTGTCGGCATCCTTCAGTTTCACCTTGAATTCTTTTTTCGGCCTTACATACTGCGCCACATAAGGATCGTAATAATGAGATTTCATGAACTCGATCATCAGCGATTTTGAGAAATTGGAGAATTTATTGCTGATGCTTACCCCGCCAATAAGGTATTTATGCTCGGGAAAACGCAGGGTACAGTGCACAATCCCTTTCCACAGAAGGAAAAGTGGCATAGGACGTTGCTGATATTCCTTGATAATGAAGGCACGCCCCATCTCAATGGATTGGCTCATCATGCCGTACAGTTCAGGTTCAAACCTGAAAAGGTCTTGCAGGTAAAATCCGTTGATGCCGTGGTCTTTAAAGATTTCGGCGCCCATTCCCATTCGATAGGCGCCCGCCACTTTTTTGGCTTCGTTGTCCCAGAGAAAGAGATGGTAATAATAGTCGTCAAAGGGATCAAGGTCGTTGGCATTATTGGTGCCTTCGCCTACTTCTCTGAAGGTGATCTCCCGCAGCCTCCCCAACTCCTGCAGAATATTTGGAATGATCTCTTTTTTGGCCAAAAACACCTCATAGTTTTTGCTCATGAGAAGGCGCTTATCGAGCTTTCTGCATATTTCCACTTCCTGTTCCATAAGATCTTCGCTGGTTTCCAGGGCGATCTTCTTCGGAATTTTAGGCAGCTTCAGGGTCTTCGGAATTTTTTCGAAGAGCTTTTTGCTTTCGAATACGTTGGCCAGCATGTAGGTCTTCCGCCGTAAAAATGCGGTGAAAGCCTCAAGATTTTCGTGTTCTGCCTGGTCTTCCACAGAAATAGGATTGCCAATTCTCACCCTGATCTTTCGCTTTTTTTGCGAGAGCATTTCACTTGGGAGCTTCGCGGTTCTCAGAACGTCGCTCATGGAAGCGAGGCGATAGAAAAACGTGCTGTTCTTAGCGTGGAAATAGATGGGGATCACCGGCACCTTTGCTTTTTGCACCAGCCTCATGGCTACAGGTTCCCAGGGTTTATCTACGATAAGCCGCTGATCTTTGTATGTGGAAACTTCGCCGGCCGGGAACATTCCCAGCGCATGCCCCTCCCGCAAATGGGAGATAGCTTCCTTGATACCGCCCACACTCGACTTGGCATCGGGGCGGTCTTCAAAAGGATTTACCGGCATAATGTACGGCTTTAGTGGGTCAAGGCGGTGCAGGAGAAAATTAGCGATAATCTTGTAATCCTGCCGCTGTGCCAGGAGCAGTTTCATCAGGATCATTCCGTCGATACCTCCCAAAGGGTGGTTGGAAATGGTAATGAAGGGGCCGGTTTTGGGAATTCTCTTGAGGTCTTTTTCGGGAATTTCGAAGTCGATTTCAAATCCTTTCAGAATAGAATCTACAAAATCGATCCCGCTCAGATCCTTTCTCTTCTGGTACTCCTTGTTGAGGCGTGAGAGCCTGGTGGTTCTTAAAACGGCCCATCCCAAAGAGGTTCCGAGGATTCCGAATTTTTCCAAATTCATCACTTTAGCTACCTCTTTGGCACTTACAATTCCCATTTAATCACTGTTTGATTCCTGAACAAATATAGCAATTAGATTTTATGGAGCTATTCTGTCGTGACCATTTGAACGGTGTTGTGGGTGAGCTGTTTGAGCAGGATTTCCTTATCTTTTTCGAGAGAGTGAATGGCCTCGTCGGTAAAATGACGAATGGTATAGAGGGAAACTCCGTCGCGATAGCTCACTTTATAACGCGCTTTTAAATGCTGAATTAACTTCTCGAGCTGATTGAATCTGTTGTCTACGCACACTGAAAAACTGATGGCGGAATTTTGAATTAGATCCACTTTCATCTGATATTGGTGAAAAAGTTTGAAGATCTCGCTAATGTTTTCTTCTACCATGAATGAAAAGTCCAGGGAAGAAAGCGAGATCAATACCTGGTTTTTCTTCACTATAAAACAGGGAATTGCAGGATCTATATGGCGGCCCATGCTTACTGCCGTTCCTTTGGCCTCGGGCTTTGTAAAAGATTTCACGAAAAGTGGAATTTCCTTGCGCTGTAAAGGCTGAAGGGTTTTCGGATGGATCACCGAAGCCCCGTAAAAAGCGAGCTCTATGGCTTCTTCGTAAGAGATCTGGTTAAGTAAGGTGGTGTTTCTGAAAACCCGCGGATCGCCATTTAAAACGCCGGGAACATCTTTCCAGATCGTGACACTTTCTGCATTCAGGCAATAGGCAAAGATAGCGGCGGTATAGTCACTACCTTCGCGGCCAAGCGTTGTGGTGAAATTATCGGGATCTGAACCTATAAAGCCCTGGGTGATATTCAGCTCATGCAAATTTATGCCTTCGCGAATAGCATTCTGCGTCTCTTCCCAATTCACCTGCGCGTCGCGGTAGGTACTGTCGGTTTTGACAAAGGAACGGGCATCCAGCCAGGTATTCTTCACATTCCTGCTCCAAAGATACTCACTCACAATGGTAGTTGACAGCAACTCACCGAAGCTTACTACCTGATCGTACACAAAATCGTAGCGGGTAGAGCGGTTATGGTCAAGGAAATTTTCAAGCCGGAAAAAGTGTTCTTCAATTTTGTTGTAAACAGCTGCTGAATCCTGCGGAAAGAGCTGCTGAAGGATCTCCATGTGAAATTCCCTGATCTTCTCAAGGCTCTGCGGAATTCCTCCAATTTCGAGATAATCCTTCACCACCAGTTCCAGGGCATTGGTCGTCTTGCCCATGGCCGAAATCACTATCAGTTTGTCAGAATTCCCGGTTTTCTCCAGTACATTGAGCACATTTTTTACTCCTTCAGCGTCTTTTACCGAAGCTCCTCCAAACTTGAATACTTTCATTCTTTTCTTTTGATATTTTTCTGAATGCCGGTCTCGTCCATATGCACGGTGTACCAGTTTTTCTTGATATCGGCACCGGTATTTTCGTAGAATTCAATGGCGTTCTTGTTGCCTTCAGAAACTACCCATTCCACTCTTCTAACGCCATTCTCATGGGCATATTTCACTACCCGCTGGTAAAGTGCTCCTCCCAGGCCGGTACCACGTTTTGCTTCCCGTACAATAAGGTCTTCCAGGTGAACGGTTCTTCCTTTCCAGGTTGAAAAACGGAAATAAACCAGGGCGAGGCCCTCGATCTTTCCATCTACTTCGGCTACAAAACACTTGAAGTTTCTTTCTTCAAATCCTTCCTTTTCCAGCTCTTCAATAGTGATTTCCACTTCATCAGATGCATTTTCGTAGGCAGCCAGTTCTTTTATCAGCTGTAGTACAGCAGGCATGTCTTCTTTCTTCGCTTCTCGTATAATTGGTTCCATAGCTCATGTGTTTCCTACAAAAATAGCAATTGATTTTCACAAAGAAGCGCGCAAAGCCGATTGTCTGGGCTTATTTCAGGAATTTCTCCATTGCCTCTGCATCCATCTGCACAGTACACCAGTCGGTGAAAACGGTGGCTCCGCTGCGTTCATAGAAGTCGCGGGCCGCTGTATTCCAGTCTAATACAACCCATTCGGTGCGCTTTACGCGTTGTTCGCGGGCATATTCTATTACACGGCGATAAAGGGCATTTCCCAGACCCCTTCCGCGGAATTCCTCTCTTACGATAAGGTCTTCAAGATGCACAGTCTTACCTTTCCAGGTAGAATACCGGAAATAGATGAGCGCCATTCCCTGTATTTCTTCGTTTACTTCGGCTACAAAGCATTTGAAAGCCGGATTCTCGCCAAAGCCATCCCGTTTGAGGTCTTCCGTAGTTACGATCACGGCATCGGGTTCTTTTTCGAAAACGGCCAATTCTTTTATGAGTTCCAGAACGGCGGGCATATCCTCTTTGGAAGCTTCTCTGATTTTTGTACTCATGTTTAACTTATTTTTTTACAAAACTAAGCAATGAAAAAGTTAAATTGCGCAAACGTTATAGTATCAATAATATCATACATTTTGGAGGAAAAAAAGAACCTACCCAAGCCGGCAGCACGCAAAAATCAGACGCTCGGCGAATTCATCATTGACAATCAGGAAGCCTTTCCTTATTCTTCAGGGGAGCTGTCGCGACTTATTAACTCTATTCGTCTCGCCGCAAAGGTGGTGAACCACGAGGTGAACAAAGCAGGTCTTGTGGATATTACCGGGGCCTACGGAGAAACCAACGTGCAGGGCGAAGAGCAGCAAAAGCTGGATGTTTATGCCAACAATAAGTTCATTCAAACCTTAACTAACCGTGAGATCGTCTGCGGAATTGCTTCCGAAGAAAATGACGATTTTATCACCATCGCCGGCTGTAATGGCGATCATAAGAACAAATATGTGGTCCTGATGGATCCGCTGGACGGTAGCTCCAATATTGATGTGAATGTTTCGGTGGGAACCATTTTTAGCATCTATCGCCGTGTTACGCCCATTGGAACTCCCGTGACAAAAGAAGATTTTCTGCAACCGGGGAATAAGCAGGTCGCGGCCGGATATATTATCTACGGAACTTCAACCATGCTGGTATACACGACCGGATTCGGGGTGAACGGTTTTACGCTGAACCCGGCTCTTGGCTCCTGGTACCTTTCCCATCCCAATATGAGATTCCCTGAAAACGGAAGGATCTATTCCATCAACGAAGGGAATTACGTACATTTTCCGCAGGGCGTGAAAGATTATATCAAGTATTGCCAGGAAGAGAAGGAAGACCGGCCCTATACTTCGCGGTATATTGGTTCTATGGTTTCAGATATTCACAGGAATATCCTGAAGGGTGGAATTTTCATGTATCCGAGTACTTCTAATGCGCCTAGTGGGAAACTGCGGTTGCTTTACGAATGCAATCCCATTGCTTTTCTTGCAGAGCAAGCCGGGGGCAAAGCCAGCAACGGTTTCAACAGGATTCTGGATATCCAGCCGGAGGAATTGCACGAAAGGACGCCTTTTTTCTGCGGAAGCATAAAAATGGTGGAAAAAGCGGAAGAATTTATGCGGAAATATAGCGACTAAGACTACTCTTTCTCCAGCAGGTAACGGTAATCTTCAAAATTCAGCTGTCCGCTGAAGATCTGGATAGACCGCTCAATGATACCTTCGGAAGCCTGGTGTGAAAAGCCAAGGCCAATGGCGTATTTCTTGAGCAATTCTTTTTCTTCATCATCTATCCAGTGATCGGCGAAAATGATCGTGAAAAGATCGTGCAGCCTCTGTAGGCGGTGTTCCACGCTATTCGACGGACTTATAGGAAAGGAGCCCGGCTCCTTCAATACTTTTTTGTATTCTTCTTCGCTAATGTCAAGCTTTGCGGCAAAACGCTGCAGCTGTACTTCTTCTTGCGGATTAATCTCTCCGTCTACCGAAGCCAGGTTCACAATAGCGGCAAAATGGCCGACATTCCGAAGATGCTCTCCCGAGCCAAAAAGATCTGAAATAGACATGAAATAGTGTTTTTATTTCTACAAATATAGATAAAGCCCCGCAATTATTTTCTTCAAAATTTATTTAAAAAATTGAAGAAAACGGCCAATTCGCTAATGTTTTCTTAATCGTTTTTCCAAAGCCTCCCTATTTTGGCTAATTTGATAGTTGACCCTCAAAAAAAATGGAACCACCTTTACTGGCTTTTAACAAGAAAGGAATCTACTGTGCCGCGGCCGATGTTTACCTGGACCCGTGGAAACCGGTGGATAAGGCGATTATTTCCCACGGCCATGCCGACCATGCCCGCTGGGGCCATAAGCATTACATTACCCATCATCGCAATGTGCCCATTATCAGGCACCGGCTTGGGGAGATCAATGTTACCGGGAAAGATTGGGGCGAGAGCTTCAGTATTAACGGTGTGAAATTTTCTCTGCACCCGGCCGGCCATATTATTGGTTCCTCCCAGATAAGGGTAGAATATAAAGGAGAAATATGGGTTTTTACCGGCGATTATAAAACCGAAAACGATGGGGTTTCAGCTCCCTATGAACCGGTGAAATGCCATACGCTTATTACTGAATGTACCTTTGGGTTGCCAGCCTTCAAATGGCAGCCACAGCAAGAGGTTTTTGCTGAAATAAATAACTGGTGGCAACGCAACCGGGACGACGGAAAAACTTCGGTGCTCTTTGGTTATTCCCTCGGAAAAGCGCAGCGCTTGCTAAAGCATCTCGATACTTCCGTCGGAAAAATATATACGCACGGCGCAGTGGAGAATATGACCGAAGTATTGAGAGAAATGTGCGATTTTCCCGAAACCACACTTATTACCCGCGAAACAACAAAGAATGAACTCAAGGGAAATATTGTTCTTGCCCCGCCCAGCGCTCATGGCTCTTCCTGGATCAAAAAGATGGTGCCTTATGTCACCGCTTCGGCCAGCGGCTGGATGACCTTTCGCGGGGCCAGGAGAAGGCGTGCTATTGATAAGGGTTTTGTGCTTTCCGATCATTGCGATTGGCAGGGGCTGCTTTCTTCCATTAAAGAAATGGGATGTGAAAAGGTGATCTGTACTCACGGTTATGCCGATATTTTTTCACAATATCTCAGAGAGCAGGGATATGATGCCCGAACTGAAGAAACTCAGTATGAAGGGGAGTTAGGAGAATTGGAAACGAAAAAAGAAAGTGTCGAAAATGAATAAAAAACAGCCTCTTTTCTGAAAGAGTCCGCGCAGAAGATGAAGAGATTTGCAGAACTCATAAAGACCCTGGACAGCACCAATAAGACCAGCCTGAAGGTGGAGGCGCTTACAAAGTATTTTGAAGAGGCCCCCGACAAGGATAAGGTGTGGACGATCGCCATCCTTTCGCATCGTCGCCCGCCGCGGCCTGTAAATACCACCTTGATGCGCGAATGGGCTTCAGAATTGGCCAAAATTCCGCTCTGGCTCTTCGAAGAATCCTACCATATTGTGGGCGATCTTGCTGAAACTATTGCCCTGGTAATCCCTGTTTCCGAAGAATCTTCAGAAAAAAGCCTGAATCAGTTCCTGCAGGAGATCATCGAGCTGAAAGCCAAAAGTGAGGGGGAGAAGAAGGAATACCTGCATGAGAACTGGCTGAGGCTTAACTATTATGAACGCTTCGTTTTTACAAAACTTATCACGGGCAGTTTCCGCATTGGCGTTAGTCAAAAGCTCATGACCCGGGCACTTGCCAAAGCGACTTCCATAGACGAGGATATTCTTGCATACAAGATGATGGGTAACTGGGATCCTGCAACGATTACTTTCTCAAAGCTGATATTGGAAGAAAATGAAGAAGATTTTCTGTCCAAACCCTATCCCTTTTACCTGGCCTACGCCCTTGAGGATGAGGTGCAGGAATTGGGCGATCCCGACCAATGGAGCGCCGAGCATAAATGGGACGGGATCCGCTCGCAGGTGATCATCAGGAATGATGAGTTATTTGTTTGGAGCCGTGGGGAAGAACTCGTTACCGATAAATATCCCGAATTTGAGGTTTTCACGGAACTCATTCCAAACGGAACCGTGTTGGACGGTGAGATTCTGCCTTTTCCGAAGGGCTCTATCGGTACCTTTAATGATCTGCAAACCCGGATAGGCCGAAAAAATATTTCCAAAAATCTGCTGAAGAAAACGCCGGTGATCCTGAAGGCTTATGATGTGCTGGAGTGGAAGGGGGAAGATATCCGCGATCTCGCTTTTGCCGAAAGACGAAAAATTTTGGAAAAGCTTTATGCTGAAGTCGCTTCCGAAGAAAATCCGCTGCATTTATCCCATGCCATTACTTTCGACAACTGGGAGGCGGCTGCGGAAGAAAGGGAGCGAGCCCGGGAAGAGAAATCGGAGGGTTTGATGCTGAAGCGGCTGGATTCGCCCTACCTGGTGGGTCGAAAGAAAGGTGACTGGTGGAAATGGAAGGTCGATCCGCTTACCGTAGATGCCGTACTCACCTATGCCATGCGGGGCCATGGCCGGCGCAGCAATCTTTTCACCGATTATACCTTCGGGCTTTGGGACGACGACCGGCAGGAACTGGTAACTTTTGCCAAGGCTTACTCCGGCCTTAGCGATGCAGAATTCCGCCGGCTGGATGCCTGGATAAAGAAAAATACGCTGGAGCGGTTTGGCCCGGTTAGAAGCGTAACTCCCCATCATGTTTTTGAAATTGCCTTCGAAGGGATCGCCGAGTCAAAACGGCACAAGAGCGGGGTGGCCACGAGATTTCCCAGGATTGTGCGCTGGCGCACCGATAAGAATATTCATGAAGCCAATACCCTGGAAGAGCTGCGGGCACTAATTCCGTGACCACCCCGCCCTCTCGGGCACCCCTCCTTGAAAAGGAGGGGTGATATGTTTTGGGATTTTTGTGAAGAAGGATGTTTTTGAGAAGGAGAGAAGATGGGAGGATCTATCGTACCCTCTCGGACACCTCCCTGAAAAGAGGAGAAGTGGAAAGTTGGGTAAAAAAATTCTACCTTGAGAAAGGGGGGAATGTGTAAGATTGTAAAAAAAGCTCCTTCCCTTTTTCAAGGGAAGGTGGCTTCATCAGCCTTAGCTGATGAAATGTCTTCAATTTCGGGTGGCGCCCCCAGCGAAGAGGGTGAGGAAAATAAGGAGAGTTGTGAAAAAATATGTTTCCCTAACGAACAGGAGAATTATGTAAGATTATTGAAAAGAAGCTCCTTCCCTTTTTTCAAGGGAAGGTGGCTTCATCAGCCTTTAGCTGATGAAGACGGAAGGGTTTCAACAGAACCCGAAACTAAGTGAAACCATGAATAAAAAAATCCACAACAAAAAATTTCTGGAAACAAGGCGTAAGAAGCTCCGGGAAATACTTACTCCTGCCGAAGCATCCCTTTGGAAGTGTCTGCAAAACAGAAAGTTTGAAAACAGGAAGTTCAGGCGGCAACACAGTATTGGAAATTTTATAGTGGACTTTTATTGTCCTGAAGAAAAATTGATCATTGAGCTCGATGGAGCCGTTCATCAAAATGCAACTGCGAGGGAAAAGGATGAGAAAAGAGATAAGATTCTGCAGGAGCTGGGTTTTAGAATTCTGAGGTTTGAGAATAGAATGGTGTTTGATTTTCTTCCTTCGGTTTTGAAGGAAATAAAAGATAATTTTGAAAATGCATAACCACCCCGCCCTGTGGGGCACCCCTCCTTGGAAAGGAGGGGAGATGGAATTGTTGTATAAGAAAGCTCCTTCCCCGAAAAAGAGGAGAAGTATACAAGATTGTTGAAAAAAGCACCTTCCCTTTTTTTAAGGGAAGGTGGCTTCATCAGCGTTTTAGCTGATGAAGACGGAAGGGTTTTGGGTTTTTTACAAATTTTTAATAATTGCTGCTGCTGCTTTGGTACTTAAGTTGCAACATCTTCAACGTTCTTTTTTAACTATTTCGTTGAATAAAAATCGCAGTAAAATGAAAACTAAAGTTCTTATGCTAATGGCTGTTCTGTTGAGCCTTAGCAGTTGTAACGCGCAGGACAAAAAAGAAAAAGCTTTGAACAACGATAGAGAGGCACAGGCGGTTCCGAAGGGAAAGTGGAAAGTGAACAAGAAATTTGACAAAAACGGAAACCTTATCAGTTATGATTCCACCTATGTCTATTCGTACAGCACCGTAAACGGCGACACCATTTCTAATCCCAATATGGATGAGACCATGAAGAACTTCCGGCAATTCTTTGAAAGCAATGGCATGGGAGACCAGTCGGCTTTAATGGAGTCTTTTTCCAATGATTCTTTAGGCGGAAATGAGGATTTCTTTAGGGATGATTTTTTTAGAAATCATGTGATGGCGCAGGATTTTCAGGAGCAGATCAAGAAAATGGATTCGCTCCACCGGGAATTCCTGAAACAGAATTATCCGCAAATGTTCTACGACAACCGGCAAAAGATCATTCCGCGGGCTGATGAATCGCAAACTGGAAGGAGTTAACGAATTAATCACCAATATTGATAAACCTTCAAAACCGCCGTTTTGAAGGTTATTTTTTATCTTCATTCTTTCTGCTGAAGAAAAATGAAGGGCTTTCCTCAAAAGGAAGAATTGACGAAATGATAAAAAAAGAACTTTTAGACTTAGCCGAATCCTGGTTTGAACAACAGGAGTGGAAACCTTTTGCTTTTCAGAGGCAGGCGTGGAATGCTTTTCTTCAAGGTAAGCACGGCCTTCTGAATGCTCCAACCGGAAGCGGGAAAACTTATGCGCTCTGGGTTCCGATCGTGCTGAACTATATCAGAAAAAATCCTGCTTACAGGGAAAAGCATAAAAAAGGACTAAAAGCAATCTGGATCACGCCGCTGCGGGCTCTTTCCGTAGAAATTGAGCAGGCCGCCAGCCGTTTTGCTGAGGAGATGGGAACCGGTTTCAGCGTTGGGATCCGCACCGGTGATACGCCGCAAAAGGAACGCGCAGCCCAGAAGAAATCGATGCCCGACCTGCTCATCACCACTCCTGAAAGTCTGCATTTATTGCTTTCTTCTAAAGACTATGCAAAGACATTTAAAAACCTGAACGCTGTGGTAATAGATGAATGGCACGAGTTGCTGGGCACCAAACGAGGCGTCCAGGTGGAGCTGGGACTGTCGCGGTTAAAGACGATAGCCAAAGAGCTACAGATTTGGGGAATTTCAGCCACCATCGGCAATCTTGAGCAGGCACGGGAGGTTTTGCTGGGGCCAGGTTCTGAAGCCTATGAGAATTCGGTGTTGATAAAAGCCAATCTTAAGAAGAAGATAAGGGTGGAGGCGATCCTTCCGGAGAAAATGGACAAATTCCCCTGGCGCGGTCATTTAGGACTTCACCTTATAGATGAGGTGGTGCCGATCCTCAAGAATTCCAAAACCACGCTGCTGTTCACCAATACCCGTTCGCAGTGCGAGATCTGGTTTCAGAAATTAATGATCAAATACCCCGAATTTGCCGGGGAAGTGGCGATGCATCACGGCAGTATCAATCGCGACACGCGACTGTGGGTTGAGCAGGCGATACGGAATGAAAGCCTGAAGGCGGTTGTTTGTACTTCCAGCCTCGACCTGGGCGTTGACTTTGCACCGGTGGAAACTATTATTCAGATAGGCGGGCCCAAGGGCGTCGCGAGATTTTTACAGCGCGCCGGAAGAAGCGGCCACCGCCCGGGCAAAGAAAGTGTCATCTACTTTTTGCCCACGCACGCCATTGAACTCATAGAGGCTTCGGCTCTGAAGAAGGCTGTGCTGAAAACGGCAGTTGAAGACCGAATTCCGTATTTGCTGAGTTTCGATGTTCTCATTCAGTATCTGACGACATTGGCGGTTTCTGACGGATTTTTTCCGGAGGAGATCTTTCCGGAGATAAAATCCACTTTTTGTTTCCAGGGCATCACGGAGCGGGAATGGGAATGGCTGCTGAATTTTATCACCAAAGGAAGCCAAAGCCTGCAGGCTTACGACGAATATAAGAAGGTGGAGATTGAAGAAGATGGCAGGTTTAAAGTGAATAATCGCGCTGTGGCCATGCGGCACCGGCTGCAGATCGGCACCATTGTGAGTGATGCCATGCTGAGCGTGAAATACCTGAAAGGCGGGTATATTGGCACCATCGAAGAATGGTTTATTTCTAAGTTGAATCCGGGTGATGTTTTTACTTTTGCCGGCAGAAACCTTGAGCTGGCTCGCATCAAGAACATGCAGGTGCTGGTACGTAAATCCAGTAAAAAGAGTTCCCGAATTCCCAGCTGGATGGGTGGCCGCATGAGCTTTTCTGCTCAAATGAGTGAGCTGCTGCGGGAAGAGATGTATGCTGCCGCGGCTTCCCTTCGGAAGAATGCTTCCAAAGGCAGCTCCACGCCAGAATTGCTGGCCCTACGGCCAATTCTGGAGAGGCAGCAAAAAGAGTCCATTATTCCGAAGAGCGACCAGTTTCTCATAGAGACTTTTAAGACCCGCGAAGGCTATCATTCGGTTTTCTATCCTTTTGAAGGTCGGTTTGTACATGAAGCATTGGGAAGTTTGCTGGGGTATCGCATAAGTTTGCTCTCTCCGGTTACTTTTTCCATCGCCTTCAACGACTACGGTTTTGAACTACTTTCTGATCAGGAGATCGATATGCAGCAGGTGCTGGATAACGATCTTTTTTCTTCGGAATTCCTGATGGACGACCTTTACAAAAGTCTGAATGCGACCGAAATGGCCAGGCGTAAATTCCGCGATATTGCGGTAATTGCAGGAATGGTGTTTACCGGTTATCCCAACAAAGTGGTGAAGAGCAAGCACCTGCAATCAAGTTCGCAGTTGTTGTTCAGTGTTTTTAAAGATTATGAAAGTGAAAATCTGCTGTATCAGCAGGCGTTCCGGGAAACTTTTGAACATCAGCTGGAGGAGGGAAGGCTGCGCCAGGCCCTGGAAAGGATTCACGCGCAGGAGATCATATGGCGAAATTGTGAAAAACCAACGCCCTTTGCGTTTCCGATCATTACGGACCGGCTTCGGGAGAAATTATCTTCGGAAAAGCTGGAAGATCGCATCCGCAGGATGATGCAGCAATTTGAAGATTAATTAATCCTTCAGCTGTTCTGTGATATAACTTCGGACGAGTTCCGTAGTAATTCCGAAGAGCACATGCGCCAGAAGTTCATTGGCCTGCAGTCTGACAGGAATTTCAGAAGGTTTTGACTCCAGCCCGGCCATGGGAAGTGAGGTTTCGTGAGTAGAGATCCAGGTGGTGCTGCCCAGCAGGAGGCCATCCCTCAGGTTGAGCGCGTCCCGGTTCTTTTTTCCGTAGCCATAGGCCATACCCACACCGGCACCCAGGGGAAAATTCACCAGTTGTTCAGCCAAAGCTTCATTTTGTTCGCTTATGGGGTAGCCTGTGACCTTCATGGAAATATTGTCCAGGATCTTTCGCTGCGCCGATCGCTGTTCGACCTTCCGTACAGGTAAAAAATGTTCTACCAGGCTTTTTACGGCTGTTCCGGCAAGTCCGCCAAGTAAACCGGCGATCACGCCGCGGCTGGTATTGGAAGTAAATGAATCCTTTTTTAGAAAAGTGTCTAAACTCATGATTAGCAGGTTTTTTCATATTAAAGCTATCCAATAGCCCCTTCAAATCCAATCATTTAACAAGTATTTAGGAGGCTTTCAGAGGATTTTGATAAATTTAGAGTATGGCAGAAAAATTAAAGATCGCAGTATTACAGGTGAACCTGAAATGGGAAGATGCACGGGAGAACCGCAGCCTCTTCACCAAAGAGATCAATGCGCTTTCAGATGAGGTGGAACTAATCATTCTTCCTGAAATGTTCACTACCGGCTTCAGTATGAATGCTAAAGTGCTGGCGGAAAAAACAGATGACGAGACCCTGCAGTGGATGCGCGAAATGGCAAAACAGAAAAAAGCAGCTATTACCGGAAGTGTGATCATAGAAGAAAATGGCCAATATTACAACCGGCTCTTCTTTGTTTTCCCTGACGGCAGCTACAAAAAATACGACAAGCGGCACACTTTTACGCTGGCGGGGGAAGATAAAACCTATTCCGCCGGAAAGGAACGGCTGATCGTGGATTATAAAGGCTGGAAAATTTGTCCCCTCATTTGTTACGACCTGAGATTTCCTGTTTGGGCCAGAAATACAGAAGATTATGACCTGTTAATTTACGTAGCGAACTGGCCGAAGAAAAGAGTCGCCGCCTGGGATGCCCTGCTCAAAGCCCGTGCCATTGAGAATATGGCTTTTTGCGTTGGCCTGAATCGGGTAGGCATCGACGGCGATGGCTACGAATACAATGGCCATTCGGCGGTTTATGATTGCCTCGGAAATTACCTTACGGAAGAGAATGCTGAAAAACCTTTTGCAAAGGAAGTGAGCCTGGACAAAAAACACCTTCAGAAGACACGGCAACAGCTGAAATTCCTGCAGGACCGCGATGAATTTACTTTAAGATAAAGCTCTGATTAATATCCCAGTTGGCGCGAACATCAAGCGTATCGGGGAAATATTCGATCTTTTCGGGCTGGCGTTTCTGAAGGTAATCTCCCGTGTCCCATTTTTCGTTTCCATTTCTATCGAAAATGATGCGGATAAAGAACTTGCCGGGTTTCAGGTTTTTGAATTCAAAGGTATTGTCGCCTGTTGAATATTTTTCGGCCTGCACCTCTCCTTTTAAATTGGTGAGCTGCGCGATGATCGGGTAATTTTGCACATTCTGAAGGCGCAATACTATATTCCCATAGTCGGCCAGCGCGGCGGTGCGGAATTGTTTGTTGATGGTATCGTTGGTAGCTGCAAAAAGATCGGTCACTGCTCCGGGCAAAGCCTGGAACTGATATTTGTTGCTTTCAGTTTTTTCGAACTTGATCAGCAGCTCATTTTCCAGCGGCTTAAATTCCGTAGTAAAAGGTACGGCAGCCGAATCTTTGTCCAGCAGCTTGAGGTAATTTTCATCGTAGGAAACCATTGGGGTGGTTGCTTTCAACACCACATTTTCATTAAAATTGATGTTGGAAGAAGGCTCTACGCTTACTTTCAGCGAATCGCGATCTACCTCGCCGATCTTGGTGTAAAGCGTATCGATTCCTGCCGGACTTGCCACTTCAAAGGAAAGACTGTCGGTTTCCAATTTCGGCGCATACCAGTAATACAGCGTATCTTTTTCCGGGTCTTTTACAATTCGGGAAGCAAAACCTGAAGGTTTGTCGTTCAGGAGATTGATATGCACGCTGTCCAGGTGCGTGCTGCCTTCATAGCCGAAAATGATCTGTTGCCCTTTATACTGCTTGGGCCGGTCTGGCTGGAACTGGAGTTTTTCCTTGAAAAGCCGAAGCGTATAGGTACTGTCAGTAGGAATATTGATGTAGTGGCCCAGGAAAGCAATTTTCTCCCTCTTTGGATTGTAGAGGTAGTTGTTGTTTTTGTCTAAAATAGCCAGCATCTGGTATTTCCCTTCCTTCAGGTTCTCCAGGCTGAAATTATTTGTGCTGTCGAGCGTATAGGTGACGTAGCGCGGTGTGGTCTTGAAAACTGCGGAATCTGAAAAAGCAGTATCTATCTCGTACAGGTAGATCGAAATAAACTCGTCGGGCGCCTTCAGATAGGCGTCTTCCACAGTACCTGAAACAGCGAGGGAATCAATATAATCGCCGGTGGAAAATACGTATTTGAAATAAGGCAAAGGATTGCCCTCATTGTTATCTACAATACTTTTTCCGAAGTTGATCGTGTAAGTGGTGTTCTCCTGAAGGGTGTCAAAAATCTCGATTTTCACATCTTTACGGGCGCTTCCCAAAGGCATGATCGAGGGCTTGGGATCCATGGGAGGAGAGATGATGATCTGTTTCTGCGGATCTTTCAGTTTTACATATTCGTCAAATAAGATCCGTATCTCATCTTTGCTGAAATGTGTGGTGTAATTCTCCGGAGTGGCCCTGATGAACTTTGGCGGATCCTCATCTTTCGGGCCTCCCTCGGGCATGCCTTTCTTTGCACATCGAACCAGGCAAAAGAGCAATATAATTACCAGGATAAAACCGGGAATCCGCTTGATCATTTTAGAAGCTTGAAAATTTATAGCAAAGAAACGACTATTTTGAGTTTTTATGCAAATATCAGGCTGTAATTGCCATGGTGGCAATGCTGATGCTGATGCCTTCGATTTTTTCCAGCCGATGAGCGCAGGCTTCCAGGGTGGCGCCGGTAGTTAGCAGATCGTCCACAAGAAGAATGTGCTTATTCCGAAGCTTTTCAGAATTTTCCAGGACGAAAGTTTCCTCAATGCTGCCCCAGCGGGCCAGTCGCTTCTTGATGGTCTGGGTGCTAGTATTGGTCTTTTTCAGGAGGACATCATCTACGTATTCGGCATTAAGGTTGGCGGCGAGCTCCCTGGCAAAACCTTCGACCTGGTTGAATCCGCGCGACTTCAGTTTTTTGGAATGCAGCGGTACGGGCACCACAGCTTCTGTTCTGCGGAAATCTTCAGCCTTGGATAATTCGCTGCCCATCCATTTTCCGAGGAAAGAACCTACCTCCTGATGGCCCCGATATTTAAGGTTATGAATGAGGTTTTGTACCATTCCTTTTTTGTAGAAAAACAAGAGACAGGCGGCATTTTCGATAGTTGCCCTTCCGTAGAAGATCTTCAGCGCAGGATTCTCTTTTTCAAGATGGAAATTGGTGACCGGAAGTTCGTGCAAACAGGAGGTGCAGATGCTCTCCTCATTCCGGACCAGTTCTTCGTTGCAGCAATTACAGAGACGCGGATATAAGAGATCCAAAAAATCGTGAAACATTTGTTAACATATTGGAGGAAACCCCTTGAAACTCCTAAATTTACATATAAAATCAAACATTATGGCCACTGAGAACGAAAACGAAAAGAAAAATAACAATACCCTCAAGATCCTAACCGGGATCCTCGCGGTTGCATTGATTGCCATTGGAATTTATACCATCAAACTCTATAACGACAGCAAGGAACACGCAGAATATCTCGAAAACGAAAAAACTGCCATAGAGGATGAACTGAACGATCTTATCGTGAAGTACGACAAAGCAATAGATGAAAATGACATTATGGACCAAAACCTGGTGGATGCAAGGGAGAGAATCCAGGTATTGCTGGACTCTGTGAAGGATTATGAGGCTTCCCAGGCTCTCAATTACCGATATCGCAAGGAGATAGATAATCTGAAAGCCGAAAAAGAAAGACTCTTTAAAGTCGTAGACAGTCTGAGCGCACAAAATGAACGCATCACCACCACGCTGGACAGTACGAATGTGGTGCTCGAGGAAAAGACACGCCTTTCTGACTCTCTGAGTACTACCAACCGAAGCCTGACCAATAAGGTGGATAAGGCGTCTCAATTGAAGATCACCGGACTTTCAGGGGAAGGTGTTATTGTGAGGAACAGCGGAAAACTTGTGGAAAATGACCGTACCCGACGAATAGACCAAATTCGCACCTGCTTTACCATTACTGCCAATGACCTTGCAGAACCGGGCGAAAGGAACATGTATGTGCAGGTTTATAATCCCGATAATGAATTGGTGGGAGACCAGATCGCCGTGCAGCATGAAGGTGGGGTAATGGTGTACAGCGCAGCTTCAAAAGTTTATTATGAAAATGAAGAACTGGACGTATGTATCCTGGCCAATACCCAGGAGGATAAACTCATCGAAGGAACCTATAAGGTGTATGTTTACGCCGATTCAATGCTTATAGGTACAGCCTCCTTTAGTCTCAGGTAATCAAAATCATAAAATTAGAAAGCCGCCTTGACAGATATCAGGGCGGTTTTTTTATTTTTGCGCTATGGCAAAACAAGAAGATCTATTCAAGAACGTAATTTCCCATGCAAAAGAGTATGGGTATATTTTTGCTTCAAGCGAAATATATGACGGCCTGAGCGCCGTTTATGACTACGGACAAAACGGAGCTGAGCTCAAGAAAAATATCAAGGAATACTGGTGGAAAAGTATGGTGCAGTTGCATCAGAACATCGTTGGGACTGGACGCAGCTATTTTGATGCATCCTACCACCTGGAAAGCCTCCGGTCACGTAGATGCTTTTAACGATCCATTGATCGACAATAAAGATTCTAAAAAGCGCTACAGAGCAGATGTTTTGGTGGAAGATTATGCTGAAAAACTGCTTCAGAAAGCACAAAAGGAAATCGCTAAAGCCGAAAAGCGTTTTGGAGACAAATTTGACGAAGAGCAATTTACAAGTACAAATCCGCGGGTACAGCGTTATCTTGGGCAACGCAAAGAGATCCTCGAACGGTTAGGTCGTTCGCTCACCGAGGAAGATCTAGCCGATGTCAAAGCGCTGATCGAAGAGCTTGAAATTGCCGATCCTGAAACCGGTTCCAGAAACTGGACCGAAGTTCGACAGTTCAACCTGATGTTTGGAACAAAACTGGGTGCTTCAGCTGAAAGCGCTACCCAGCTTTACCTTCGACCGGAAACTGCACAAGGGATCTTCGTGAACTTTCTGAACGTGCAGAAGACAGGGCGAATGAAAATACCCTTCGGAATTGCCCAAATAGGAAAAGCTTTCAGAAATGAAATTGTTGCCCGACAGTTCATCTTCAGGATGAGGGAATTTGAACAGATGGAGATGCAATTCTTTGTGCGTCCCGGGCAGGAACTGGAATGGTACGAACACTGGAAAGAAGTACGTCATAAATGGCATTTAAGCCTTGGCCTGGGAGAAGAGAACTATCGTTTCCACGACCATGATAAACTGGCGCATTACGCCAATGCCGCCGCCGATATAGAATTTAATTTTCCTTTCGGCTTCAAAGAACTTGAAGGAATTCACTCCCGTACCGATTTCGATCTGAAGGCACATGAAGAACATTCAGGAAAAAAACTGCGTTTCTACGATCCTGAACTAAAGGAAAATTATGTGCCTTACGTAATAGAAACTTCTATAGGTTTAGACAGGATGTTCCTTGCGGTTCTTTCGGCTTCGCTGAAAGAAGAAGAACTGGAAGACGGCAGTTCAAGAACTGTCCTGAAATTACCTTCAATTCTGGCGCCTACCAAGGCCGCTGTTCTTCCGTTAGTGAAAAAAGACGGTTTGCCTGAGCTTGCACAGGAGATCATTGAAGATCTTAAATACGATTTCCAGGTGCAATATGATGAAAAGGATGCCATTGGGCGAAGATATCGTCGACAGGATGCTGCGGGAACGCCGCTGTGTATCACCGTGGACCACGATTCGCTGGAAGACAGAACGGTAACTGTTCGCTTCAGGGATTCTATGGAACAGAAAAGGGTTCCGGCTTCTGAATTAAAACAAATCATTGCAGGAGAAGTAGATTTCAAAAAGTGGATCACCAGCAAATAAGATTTTTCTAAAATTTTAAGTTTTTAAGAGGCAATCAATTAAATGATTGCCTCTTTTACTTCAATTAAGTCAAGATTGATTATTTTTAAGAATTCTATGAAGAAGATGCTGGTACTATGAAACGAATTTTACTTTTTTTTTCTTTAATTTTTATTTTTCAGCTGGAGGTACAGGCTCAGCAAAAGGAATCTGCCGGCCCTGTGTTTGTGGATTCGGCGCAGGCTGTTCCTTCTGTTGCACTTTCCCGTAAAACCCTCATTCCGGCCCGGGATGAATTTAAGTTGTTCAATCCGAAGAATGTTGGGGTGAACCGGATAATTCCGGGGAAAGGATTTCCGAAGACCAAATACAAAGACGTTCAGAAGAAAATGGGGAAGATCCCTTCCAAAAAGCCCATTTTCACCTTTGATGCCGCGAACGGCGTTGCGACTCCCATGGATCCTACCGGTGTGGCGGGCCCTAATCATTATGTAAATGCCTGGAACCGGTCTTTTTCCATTTTCGACAAACAAGGGAATCAGCTGGTACCTCCTTCCGAATTAAAGAGTATTGGCGGCGAATTCGAAAATGAAGATGATGGTGATCCAATCGTGCTTTACGACAGCTTTGCCGATCGTTACCTGATTATGCAGTTCAGCGATGAGCCCGGCATCGAAAGTGAGAGTCCGGCGGGCTTACTTATCGCGGTTTCACAGGGTTCCGACCCGGTGAACAACGGCTGGTACACCTATCGTTTTAACACCGGTTCCCTTCCCGATTATCCAAAGATCTCCTTGTGGAGCGACGGCTATTATATCACCACCAATAAAGATGCTTTGTCCCCGCAGGGCAAGGAGATCGTATTCGTGCTGGAGAGAGACAAGATGCTCCAGGGTGAAACCGCTAAAATCATGGGATTTCCGCTTCCGGGAATCAGGAATAATGGTTTTTACAGCCCTGCCGGCTTTAACGCCGTGGGAACGACGCCGCCCCCAAAGGGAAATTCACCTATAGTTTACCTGCAGGATGACGCCTGGGAAGGAGTGAACGAAGATCACCTGAAGCTCTGGCTCATCAATGTTGACTGGAATGCTGTCGATAACTCGAGGATCGCAGAATCCCAGGAGTTGGGAGCTGCAGATGGAGTGACCCCTTTTATTTCCACTTTTGATGGGGGAGGAACCAGAAATATTCCGCAGCCAAACGATGGTTCTTCCATTGATGCGCTGCAGGCCAGCATGATGTACATGACGCCTTACCGGCGATTTCCTGACCATAATTCCGCCGTGATGAATTTCGTGGTAGATGTAGATCCTTCAGCAGCGAAACATGCCGGCATCCGCTGGTATGAACTCAGGCAAAATTCCGACGGTAGCCCGTGGCAGGTGTTTCAGGAAGGAACTTATGCTCCCGATGAAAGCGATCGTTTTTGCGGCAGTATCGGGATGGACGCCAAAGGGAATATTGGCCTGGGCTTTACCGTGGTCAACGACAGCCCTCTTAATCCAGTTTACCCGAGTATAAGGTACACCGGCAGGTATGAGAAAGATGCGCTGGGGCAAATGAGCATTGAGGAACAAAGTATTGTGGAAGGGCAAAGCCCCGATCCGGATAAAGAATATGGAAGGTATGGCGATTACGCCCACCTCACTGTTGATGCTGCAGATCAATTGACCTTTTGGCACAATGCCGAATATTTCCAGGGTGCCCGCAGGTACAATAAGGTAGGCGTATTTAAAATTGCGCCCGATTTTGCAAATGATCTTGGAGTTACCGCTCTTGTTGCTCCAAAGAATGCCACGCTTGGGACTGCTGAACAAATAACCATTACTGTAAGGAACTTCGGAAGCAATGCACAGTCGAATTTCCCCGTAAGCTATACGATAAACGGAGAAACCGTAACCGAGACCTTCAGCGATAACCTTCCCGCCGTTACTTCGGTGAACTACACGTTTTCTGAAACCACCGATCTTTCCAATATTGGTGAAACATATACTGTCACCGCTACTACAGCTCTCGATATTGATGAAAAGCCGTCGAATGACGAATTTTCCGGGGAGGTAAGAAACCTTCCGGCCAAAGATGTTGGGGTGGTAGCTATTGCCTCTCCTTCCACCGGGCAGAATCTTTCGGCCAATGAACAGGTGAGTGTCACCATCGGAAACTTTGGAGGGCAGCCCCAGCAGGATATTCCGGTTTCCTATCGCATTGGGGTGAGGAATCCCGTAGAAGAAGTCTTTCCCGGACCACTGCCGGTGGGAGAAGAAAAGCTTTTTACCTTTTCCCAAACGGTCGATTTATCCAATCCGGCGCGGTACAGAATTGTAGCGGAAACCGATCTGAAAGATGATTTTGACCCCTCGAATGACAAACAGGAGAGATCGGTGGCTCATCTTAACTGTATTCCGGAAGGATCAGATTGTTCTTTTGGCGATGGTATCTATTACTTTCAGCTTGGCGAAAGCAGCAACGAAAGGATTCCCTGCGGAAATGGCTATGAAGACTTTATAGGCTCGCGTGATACCTATTCTCTCGATCGTTCTCAGGATAGCTTTACTGTAACTGTGCAGTCCTACTACACTTTGACCACCGATGGGGACGAAAAATTCTCCCTGTGGATCGATCTCAACGACAATGCTGTTTTTGAAGATTCTGAAATGGTAATTTCTTCGGAAGTGATCCCAACCGCCGATGAATCCTATTCCTACGATTTCAGCTTGCCCGCAAATGCCGCTCTGGGGCAGCATTTGATGAGGGTAAGAGCCGGGGATACTTCTTACGAGGGCGACCTGAATGATCCCTGCTCGGTGATGGAATATGGTACTACCCATGATTATTCGATCAATATCACCGATTCTACGCTTAGTATAGATGATTTCTTGTCGGAGGATGCAAAACTTCTGATCGTTAGTGAGGACTATAAACATTTTCAGGTGGTACTGGAGACGAGCCTTGATGCTCCTCTTCGCATCACTGTTCACGACATTCTGGGGCAAAAACTTCTGGATAATCAAATTGAAAGTGATGGCGAAGCCTATGTCTATCCACTCGATATGTCCTATGCCGCGCGCGGCGTTTACCTGGTAAGAGTCGGAACCCGGAAGGCAGGTAAGGTGAAGCGGATCATTGTGAAATAATAGACCTTCTCTTTCAGCTTATTCGGCTTCTTTATGAATTTCATCTTGTTGTTTTTCAGGAGAGCCCTATTTTTGGGGAAAATTGATTTTCATGAAGATAATTTCATACAATGTGAACGGGATCAGGGCGGCCATGCGAAAGGGTTTTCTGGAGTGGCTGCAGCAGGCAGATCCCGATGTTGTTTGTTTGCAGGAGATCAAAGCTATGCCCGAGCAGCTTGATCTTTCGGTGTTCGAAGAAGCCGGTTATCCATATCATTACTGGTATCCGGCGCAGAAAAAAGGTTACAGCGGGGTGGCCATCCTGAGTAAAACAGAACCTACCAATATCCAATACGGAACCGGTATAGATTATATGGATCACGAAGGAAGAAACCTGCGGGCCGATTTTGATGATGTTTCGGTGATGAGCCTTTACCTGCCGTCCGGCACCAATATTGAACGACTGGAGCATAAGTTGCAGTACATGGCCGATTTTCAGGAATATATAGATCAGCTGAAGGAGGATCTTCCAAACCTGGTTATATGTGGAGATTACAATATTTGCCATGAAGAGATCGATATTCACGATCCGGTAAGGCTGAAAAACGTTTCGGGATTTCTTCCGGTAGAAAGAAAATGGATCGATAACTTTATGAAAAGCGGGTTCATCGATTCTTTTCGGCATTTTAATGATGAGCCGCACCATTATTCATGGTGGAGCTATCGTGCAAATGCGCGGGCGAACAACAAAGGCTGGAGACTCGACTATAACCTGGTTTCTGAACCTTTGCAAGAAAAGCTCAAAAGAGCCGTTATATTACCGGATGCCGCGCACAGCGACCATTGCCCGGTATTAGTTGAACTGGAATAAAAATTTTATAAAATGATGAAAAGAACCTTTATCCTTGCTTGTTTTTCTTTATTGCTGCTGAATTCCTGCGTGTCTTCGAAGAAGTATAAGGACCTGGAAGGCAGGCACGCCAATCTTCAAAGAGATAACCGCGAACTGGAAGACCGGCTCGAAACTTTACAAAATAACAGCAACGATCTCAGCGAACAAATGGAGGAGCTGAAGGAGGCGCATCGCGCTGCCGTAGCCGAACGTGACGCTCTCAAAGATGAGCTAACCAACACTAAAAAAAGCTATGAAAATCTGAAGAATTCCTACGACGCCCTGGAGCAGAACAGTTCCGCCGCTATTGCAGAGAATTCCCGCCAGAACCGCGAATTACTTGCCGAACTGGAAGAAAAGGAAGGAGCTTTGACCAGGGAGCAGGCGAGATTGGACAAATTACAGCGTGATCTTGAAGCCCGGTCAAGAAGAGTTGATGACCTGGAAAGGGTGATCGCGGCAAAAGATGCCAAAATGAATGCTTTGAAAAATGCAATTTCTAAGGCGCTCACAAATTTTGAAGGAAAAGGTCTTACCGTAGAGCAACGAAACGGAAAGGTGTATGTTTCTATGGAAAACAAGCTCTTGTTCGACTCCGGAAGCTGGGCCGTGAATTCTGAAGGACGCACGGCTGTGAGACAGCTCGGGGAAGTTTTGGCTGAAAATCCCGATATCGCCGTGCTCATTGAGGGACATACCGATAATGTGCCTTATTCAGGCAGTGGTCAGCTAAAAGACAACTGGGACCTTTCAACCAAGCGTGCGACTTCCATCGTTCAGATTCTTAGGGAAAACAACAATATCGACCCTAAAAATCTCACCGCTGCCGGAAGAGGCGAATATGCCCCGGTAGCGACCAACGAAACAGCCGAAGGCCGTGCCAAAAACAGGCGCATTGAGGTCATTCTTACTCCTAAACTGGATGAGATCACAAAGTTGCTGCAGGAAGATTAATCAGGAAAAGAAAAACATTTAATGAAGTACAATTTTTTACCCAATTCTGAACTTAAAGTAAGTAAGATATGCCTCGGCACGATGACCTGGGGTGAACAAAATACAGAAGCTGAAGGCCATGAACAGCTGGATTATGCGCTGGACCATGGTGTCAATTTTATAGACACCGCCGAAATGTATGCGGTGCCCGCCCGCCCTGAAACCCAGGGAAGAACCGAAGAGATCATCGGTACCTGGCTTAAGAAGACTAAGAGAAGAGACGAGATCGTTCTCGCCTCGAAGGTGGCGGGTCCCGGAGACGCGGTGGCTCATATTCGTGAAAATCTCGGTTTTTCTAAAGAGGCTATGGAAGAAGCACTCAATGACAGCCTGAAACGCCTTCAAACTGATTTTCTTGATCTTTACCAATTGCACTGGCCGGAGCGAAGCACCAATTTCTTCGGAAAAAGGGGCTTCAGCAAAGATGAAAATGAAGAATGGGAAGACAATTTTGCTGAAATTCTGGAGAATCTGAAGGATTTTGTAAAAGCAGGGAAGATCAAACATATCGGTCTTTCCAATGAAACTCCTTATGGATTGATGAGGTTCCTGGAGGAAAGCAAAAATGATCTTCCAAGGGTAAGTACGGTGCAAAATCCGTACAGCCTGTTGAATAGAAAAGATGAGATAGGCCTCACAGAAATATTCCATCGCGAAAATGTAGGTTTATTGCCCTATTCTCCGCTTGGAATGGGAACCCTTTCGGGAAAACACCTGGACGGGATCAAGGAAAACACCAGGCTTAGTCTTTTTCCGCAGTACAGTCGCTACAGCGGAGAGCAGGCGGTAAAAGCTACACGCGATTATCAGAAGATCGCGCAGAAACACGGCCTGAGCCTTACTCATTTGGCGCTGGCTTTTGTAAATCAGCAGCCGTTTGTGACCAGTAATATTATTGGGGCCACAAGCCTGGAACAACTGGAAGAAAATATCGGGAGTATCGATGTAGAGCTTTCCGAAGAGATCATTTCAGAGATCAATAAAATACATGAGGCAAACCCAAATCCTGCGCCTTAACATCAAAAGTTAGTTAAAAATAAAGGGCCTTGAAATTCGCGAATTTCAAGGCCCTTTATTTTTTCTGTTATCAGTTTCCGTTAGCCGAAAAGATGGCTCACCACATCTTCGATTCTGGAAACCTTTACGATCTCAATACCGTTCATTTCCTTCGGAATTTTACTTTGTCTTGAGATGAGGATCTTTGCAAATCCAAGTTTTTCGGCTTCAATAATGCGCTGTTCTACGCGGGTAACGGGACGTATTTCTCCTGCCAGTCCTACTTCCGCAGCAAAACACATATTTTTTTCAACGGGAATGTCTTCATTAGAAGAAAGAATGGCCGCGATCACGGCAAGGTCTATCGCCGGATCATCCACTGAAATCCCGCCGGTGATATTCAGGAACACGTCTTTCGCGCCAAGTTTGAAGCCCGCCCTTTTTTCCAGAACGGCCAGCAACATATTCAGCCGTTTGGAATTATAGCCGGTAGTGGAGCGCTGAGGTGTGCCATAAACGGCCGTACTCACCAGCGCCTGGATTTCGATCATTAAAGGGCGCATTCCTTCCAAGGTGGAGGCGATCGCGGTTCCGCTGAGGTCTTCCTGGCTTTTAGAGATCAGGATTTCGGAAGGATTACTCACTTCCCGAAGTCCGCTGCCCTGCATTTCGTAAATCCCCAATTCATGGGTGGAGCCGAAACGGTTCTTATTCGCTCTCAAAATCCGGTAAACATGATTTCGATCTCCTTCAAATTGAAGCACGGTGTCTACCATGTGCTCCAACACCTTAGGGCCTGCAATGCTGCCTTCCTTGGTAATATGGCCGATGAGAATGACCGGCGTGTTGCTTTCCTTAGCGAATTTGATCAATTCGGAAGTACATTCCCTTACTTGCGAAATACTGCCGGGAGAACTCTCGATATAGTCGCTGTGCAGCGTTTGAATGGAGTCTATGATCACTATTTCGGGCGAAATGCTTTCAATCTGTCTGAAAATGTTCTGAGTTTTGGTTTCGGTGAGGATATAGCAGTTGGCGGGATTCGGATCGATACGCTCTGCCCTCATTTTGATCTGCTGCTGACTTTCCTCTCCGGAAACGTACAAAACCTTGTAATTCAACTGAAGCGAGATCTGAAGCAGGAGCGTACTTTTTCCAATACCAGGTTCGCCGCCCAAAAGCGTGAGAGAACCGGGCACGAGTCCGCCGCCAAGTACGCGGTCCAGCTCATTATTGCTGGTTTTTAGCCGGTATTCTGGAGAGCTTTCAATTTCGGCAATTTTCAGTGGTTTTGAAGCGCGTTTTGCTTCCTTCGCGGCAGGAGATTTCCAGTCTTTCGCGTCGGGTTTCTCTACCATTTCTTCAACAATGGTATTCCACTCGCCGCAGGAGGTGCATTTGCCCTGCCATTTTGAATATTGGGCGCCACAATTCTGGCAATAAAATGCGGTTTTTACTTTCGCCATTCAGCTACAATTTTGGTCACTAATAACCGAAATCTTTTTTGATCTCATTGGCTTTTGCAAGCATAAAATCGACATTCAAGAAGGCGATCTTATCCTGGCCGTATGCCTTCTGGTATAATTTCATGGCTCTCTTAGGGTTACCGGTCTCTTCTTCGTATCGGGCTTCAAAATAAGTGGAAAGCATGGTGTTAGGGTAGTTCTCTTCGGCGAGTTTGGCCAAATCTTTATACTCTTCCCAGCGGTGAGTTTCCTCTATGGCTTTATTTATGGCGAGGAAATCGTTGATGCGAACCTTTTTGTTGATCCCGTACAGCTCATTGATCGTCTCATACTTATCGGCTAAATAGTCGTAGCCAGAAATGGAAGTCTGAAGAAGGATATCACGGTATTCCTCCCGGCTGATAGGGCGGTAGACCTTGAACATATCTTCTATAGCCGAAGGAATGGCTTTGCCTACCAGCGTATAATGGGTAGCGCCTTCAAAATCATCGAATTTGTAATCTACCAGTTTATTGTTGATGGTCTTGAGTTGATCGTCGAAAGAGAGAATGGCTTTTCTGAGCTGCGGAATATCATCGCTTCCCGTGGCCACGTAATACCATTTTTTAGATTCTGAAGTTGCCAGGGCATGGGTGATCCTGTCGGCCATTTCGGGGGCGAGATCGGGGCTTAGATTGATATAGCCTTTAAAGATTGGATCGGGTTTCAGAAGGTAATAATTGATAAAATTGGCTGTAAAATCATGCCCGATGATCATGTGAAAAGGTGCAGTTCTGTATTTTTCATCGATCTTCTGCAGAAGTTCCATTCCGAGGAACTCAAAAAACGCGGCGCCCTGGTCTGCAGGTAAAAAATGCTGAGTGTCGTAGTTGGCATCCTTTTCCCGGCTGCCTGCCTCGTTTACTCCCACCACGATCATTTCGGGCATATCCTCCCAATAGGAGTAATAATCTACAATGCCGGCAACGGGCTCAAAGAGATAATCGCCGTCCAGCACGATCATAACCGGGTAGGTCTTGTCTGTATTCTTGTCGTAGTTGCGGGGCAACTGTATCTTTAATTCCCTTGTTTCCCCGAGTTTTTCGGAAGAAATTGTTTCATAAATAGTTTGAGCAGAGGTGATGAAGGGCAGCATCAGCAGCCACAGAAAGAGTAATTTTTTAATCATAGGTGTTGTAGATATTGGTTATCAAAAGGATAACAAGATAACCAATTATTTCTTTTCTATCTTTTTCTGTTAAAAATGGGTAAAAAGATAAAGGAAAGTCCGCCGAAGATAAGAACAACCATGGTTTGTGTGGTCCAGGTAATCCAGCCAAAGGCTTCACCGCTTTGTTTGCTGATGCCGTAAAGCATAAGTACTGCGCCTATCGCAACAGGGTAAACCCCAATCCCGCCGTTGGTGGCCGAAATCGCAAAAGAGCCGGCAATGAAAGCGGCCATGATAGCGCCTGCGCCTGCGCCTGCCGTTTCTGGTATACTGAAGGTGATTGTGTAAAACATCAATACATACATCACCCAAATGAAAACGGTATGGAAGAGAAATGCCCACTTTTTCTTCATTTTGATGATGCTGCGCATGCCTTCCAGCAGCCCGGCAGCCATCTTTTTGAAGCGGACGATAAGAGGGAGATTTGATTTCTTGACGAAGTAAAGCCCGATCGTTCCCAGCCCTATAAGAAGAAGCAGAAGAAAGATGCTGAGCACCGGATTGATGTTATTGGCTTCAAAGTACGTGAGCAGCGTGTCCGTCTGCAGGATGAGCGCTATGAGGACAATCAGGAAAAGCGCGAGCAGATCGGCGATTCTTTCAGAAATAATGCTTCCGAAGCCTTTCTCAAAGGGAACTTTTTCATAGGAAGTAAGGGTAGCGGCCCTCAGCACTTCGCCGGAACGCGGGATGCCGAAATTGGCCAGATAACCGACCATTACAGCCATGAAATTATTGGCAAATTTTGGTTTATAGCCCATGGGCTCCAGCATGAATTTCCAGCGGTAGGCGCGGGAAAGGTGGGAGAGGGTTCCTAAAATAAAAGAAACCGCCACCCAAAAAGGGTCGGCGGTAAGGATATTGTTTAAAAGCTCTTTCCGTTCCTGAGGAGTCGCGCTTTGAATGGAGTACCAGATCAAAAAGATCCCCAGCAACAGGGGGAGAATGATCTTGAGGATTTTTTTGGTTCTTTTTTTCAAAGAATGGTACTGCTAGGTAAGTAGATTGGTCTCTTCATTTGGGAATACCAGCGAAGGTTTGAATTCCCTGGCTTCTTCAAAATCCATGATGGCATACGCGATCAGGATAAGGATATCTCCCTTGGCGACCTTCCTTGCGGCGGCACCATTAAGAGTAATCTCGCCGGTATTGCGCGGGCCGGGAATTACGTAGGTTTCAAGGCGTTCTCCATTATTGTTATTCACTATCTGCACCTTCTCACCTTCAATAATGTTGGCGGCATCCATCAGGTCTTCATCAATGGTGATGCTGCCTATGTAGTTAAGGTCGGCTCCGGTGACTTTTACTCTGTGGATTTTTGATTTTACTACGTGAACTTGCATATTCAAAGTTAATTATTTAGAGCAATGTTATCGATAAGGCGCACGTCATCGGCATAAACCGCAATAAATGCGCGATATTGATTTCCTTTTCTTTTTCTGCTGATCTTCTTAAGAGTGCGCGTGTTTGCGATCTCGAAGTATTCCAATTGCAAAAGAGGGCATTTTTCAAACTCTTCTTTTACCCATTGGTCTATATATTCAGCACTTTTTGTGCCAAACAGCTCCTTTGTTTTCAACAGGGTCTGGTAAATAAAGGCAGCTTTTTGGCGATGCGGTTCACTTAGTCGTTCATTGCGTGAACTCCTTGCTAAACCCGATTCTTCCCTGAGAATAGGACAGCCTATGATTTCTACCGGAAGCTGTGCTTTCTCGGTGAGTTTCCTGATAATTTGTAGTTGCTGATAATCTTTTTCGCCAAAGAAGGCTTTGTCAGGCCCGATAGTGGTGAAAAGCAATTTTACCACGGTGCCAACCCCGTCAAAATGTCCGTTTCTGAACTTTCCTTCCATGACTTTTTCAAGACCCTCGAAATCAAAATGTTCAGAGATGATATCTTTCCCGTAAAGTTCGTTCGCGGTGGGAGCAAAAACATAGATTTCCCCGTCGAGATCCTGCAGCAGGGAAAGGTCCTTTTCCAGGGTGCGCGGATACTTCTCCAGATCGGTGGAGTTGTTGAATTGAGTGGGGTTCACAAAGATGCTCACCACCACGAAATCACAGGTTTCCAGCGCCTCTTTAACCAGGGATAAATGGCCCTGGTGTAAAGCACCCATAGTGGGTACCAATCCCAGGCTTTTTCCCTTCGCTTTTTCAGTTTTTATCGCGTACTGCAGCGCCTCTTTTTCCTTAAAAACCTGCATTTTATTATAAAATTAACAGCGTGCAAACTTAATATATCTCGGGCAATCTGCATAAAATTTTGTAATTTTGCGTGTTTTTTATTCGCAATCGCAGTTAAAGCATTTAAATCTATGAAAGATAAGAGGATATTGTACGTCTCGTCTGAAGTTATACCTTACCTACCTGAAACCGAAATATCATCCACGTCTTTTGAAGCCGCGAAAATGGTGAACAACCTTGGAGGTCAAATTCGCATATTTATGCCGAGATTCGGCAATATCAACGAACGCCGCCACCAGTTGCATGAAGTGATACGGCTCTCGGGGATGAACCTTGTGATCAACGATCTGGATATGCCACTCATCATTAAAGTGGCTTCTATTCCGAAGGAAAGAATGCAGGTTTATTTCATTGATAACGAAGATTACTTCAAAAGAAAGGCTACTCTTTCTGATGAAGATGGCAACCTTTTTGATGATAATGATGAGCGAGCGATATTTTTTGCCAAAGGGGTAATTGAGACCGTTAAAAAACTTAACTGGTCACCCGATATTATCCATGTTCACGGTTGGCTTTCTTCGTTGCTGCCGCTTTACCTAAGGAGGTATTACGGAAATGAACCTTTGTTCAGCGATTCAAAAATCGTCACTTCGGTGTACAATCAAAGCTTTGATGGCACGTTGAATAAAGACATGTATAAGAAAGTACTGTTCGACGGAATGGAAAATGAGGATGTGAAATATCTGAAGAAGCCCGATTTTGTGAATATCATAAAAACCGCAGTAGACAATTCTGATGCTGCCATAATTGGTGGTGACAACCTTCCTGAAGAACTTAAAAAATATCTCAATAACCTGAACAAGCCGGTTCTGCCATATAAAAACAGGGAAGAATTCAGTCAGGCTTATCAGGAATTTTACACCACCCAAGTTTTATCTCAATAGTAACAAAGACCGAATGAATTTTAAAGTGATAAAAAAAATAACAACACTTTTTGTTGTTATTTTTGTTTTTGCAGCATGTGATGATAATTTCAGTACCATAGGAGGGGAAATAATTAACAATCCAGCAGGAGTAAATGTGCAGGAGGTAGAGGTGAATGCCTATACCCAGAAACTTGACGCAGTACAGAGCAACGGGTTGGCCAATAATTTACTGGGCGTTTATAACGACCCTGTATATGGCCAGTCTCAGGCAAGTGTTCTTACACAGCTATCGCTTGCCCCTGTCGATCCTACTTTTGAAGGAGATGTTCAGCTGGACAGTGTAGTAATGAATATTCCATATTTCAGCACTGAAGTACAGGCCGATGATACCGGCGCCAAATCTTATAAGCTGGACTCCATTTATGGTCAGGCTCCTTTTAAATTATCTGTATACCAGTCCAATTATTACCTGGCGAGCTATGATCCGGAAACCGATTTCCAGAATCGTCAGAAATATTACTCCAATCAGCAGGATGTTTTTGAACAGCATCTGGTAGGGGAACCTTTGTATGAAAATGACAACTTTATCCCTTCTCCTTCCGCTATAGTTTCTTATGAGCCGAAGGATACCGGTGAGCAGGATACCGTGGTGTTGACACCTGCCCTGCACGTGAAGCTGCCAGTGGAATTCTTTCAGCAAAAGATCATCGATAAGGAGGGCTCTTCAGCTCTGCTTAATGACAGTAACTTCCAGGATTACCTGCGCGGACTTTTCCTGAAAGCCGAGCCTGTTAACGGCGATGGCAGCATGATGCTATTAAACATGCTGGATGCCAATGCGGGAATCACCCTTTATTATACAACGGAGACTGAAACCACTAATGATGCGGGAGAAACCCAAACTACTACCAACTACGGAAGTTACAAGCTCAAGTTTGGTTCGAATATTGTCAATACTTTCCAGGGAGAGTTTCCCGATGACATTCTTCAGGGTATCCAAAGCAACGATCCTGCAACAGGTTCCAAAAGGCTTTATCTGAAAGGTGGCGAAGGCAGTATGGCGGTGATCAACTTGTTTAGTGAAGAAGGCCAGCTGGAAGAACTGAGAAGTCATAACTGGCTTATAAATGATGCCGATCTTGAAATTTATGTAGATCAGGACAAGATGCAGGGGGCAAAAGAACCTGAGAGATTATATCTCTACGATTTGAATAACAATACTATACTTGCCGATTACAGTTTTTCAGCGAATTTTATCAAAGATAACAATCCTTCTGATCCATTGAATTCCCTTACTAATTTTTCCAAAAGGTTGGAAAGAGACGCAGACGGGAATGGTGTGAAGTATACCATCAGATTAACACAACACATCAGTAATATTCTCAAGAAGGATTCGACCAATGTAAAACTTGGACTGGTGGTGACACAAAATATCAATAAAACCGGCATGGTATCTGTAAAGAATGCAGAGGGCCAGGCGGTGAAGCAGGTGCCAACTATGTCTGTCCTTACTCCTGAAGGAACGGTACTTTATGGAGACGAAGCCGAAAATGAAGATAAAAGGCTGAAATTGAGGATTTATTATACCGATTTAGATCAAAATTAAACCAAAACTATAATGTGCGGAATTGTAGGATATATTGGGCATAGGGAAGCTTACCCTATCGTCCTGAAAGGTCTTCAGAGACTTGAATACAGAGGTTATGACAGTGCGGGAATCGCTTTATATGACGGTGAAGAACTCAAACTTTGTAAAACTCAGGGAAAAGTAGCCGATCTTAAAGGTAAACTCGAGAGTTCAATCAGTACTACCGGGACCGTGGGAATAGGTCACACCCGTTGGGCTACGCATGGCGAGCCAAATGATGTGAATTCTCACCCTCATTACTCTAATTCCGGGGATATCGTGATTATTCACAACGGAATTATAGAAAATTATGATGCTTTAAAAAAAGAGCTTAAAACCCGTGGTTACACTTTTGAAAGTGAAACCGATACCGAAGTATTGGTGAATCTTATTGAAGATGTAATTAAGAAAGAGGGCGTAAAGCTTGGAAAAGCGGTGCAGATCGCACTTAACCAAACGGTGGGTGCATATGCGATCGCTGTTTTTGATAAGAAAAAACCCGATGAGATCGTGGTTGCCCGGTTGGGTAGTCCGTTGGCTATTGGGGTAGGAGAAGATGAGTTTTTCGTAGCTTCTGATGCTTCGCCTTTTATCGAATTCACCAACAATGCCATTTACCTCGAAGACGGTGAAATGGCGGTGGTGAGACGTCGTAAAGGTGTGAAAGTGAGAAAAATACACGATGATTCTCTCGTAGATCCTTATGTGCAAGAGCTGAAACTGAATCTCGAGCAGATCGAGAAAGGTGGTTATGAGCATTTTATGCTGAAGGAGATCTATGAGCAGCCAAATGCCATTAGTGATACTTACCGCGGAAGAATGCGTCCCGGGCAGGGGATCATCAAAATGGCCGGTGTAGACGATAATCTCGAGAGGATCGCCAATGCTAAACGAATTCTCATTGTGGCCTGCGGAACTTCATGGCATGCAGGCCTTGTAGCCGAATATATATTTGAAGACCTGGCACGAATTCCTGTTGAAGTAGAATACGCTTCAGAATTCAGGTACCGGAATCCTATCATTTCTGAAAAAGATGTGGTCATCGCGATCTCCCAGAGTGGGGAAACCGCCGATACCATGGCTGCCATCAAACTGGCTAAGGAAAAAGGAGCCTTTGCTTTTGGCGTTTGTAACGTAGTGGGTTCTTCTATCTCGAGAGAGACCGATGCCGGCGCATACACTCACGCGGGTCCCGAAATCGGCGTGGCTTCTACAAAAGCCTTTACTACACAAATTACCGTGCTTACGCTGATGGCGCTTAAACTCGCCAAGCATAATGGAACGATCTCGAATTCCGATTTCAATTTCCATCTTCAGGAGCTGGAGAGAATTCCGGACAAAGTAGCGCAGGCACTTGAGAGCAACGAGCACATTAAGATCATTGCCGATATCTACAAAGATGCCCGCAATTGTCTTTACCTCGGAAGAGGATACAATTTCCCTGTTGCGCTGGAAGGAGCTTTGAAATTGAAAGAGATCTCCTATATTCACGCTGAAGGGTATCCTGCCGCCGAAATGAAACACGGGCCTATCGCGCTTATCGACGAACAAATGCCGGTAATAGTAATTGCGACCAAGAAAGGACATTACGAAAAAGTAGTGAGCAATATTCAGGAGATCAAGTCCAGGAAAGGAAAGATTATCGCCATTGTTACGAAAGGGGATACCGAAGTGCGCGATCTGGCAGATCACGTGATCGAAGTGCCTGAAACAATCGAATCACTTACGCCGCTTTTGACCACCATTCCTTTGCAGTTGCTTTCTTACCACATCGCTGTGATGTTAGGTAAGAATGTTGACCAGCCGAGAAACCTGGCAAAATCGGTTACTGTAGAATAAACAATTTTAGGATTGATATATAAAAGCCCCTGCGGATTCCGCAGGGGCTTTTCGTTTTTTTAGATTTGAATTTGATCAATAAGTGGAGTTGATGAATTCCGCTACTTTGTCGTGCAGCAGCTTTAGAGAATCCGGGTGGAGGTAAACCATGTGACCGGAATAATATTTCTGGTATTCGATGTTTTTCTGCAGTGATGCCGGCATCGGCAGATGGTGCATCTCGTAAATTCCTTCAAAGTAAGGCGTGCCCAGGTCAAAATAGCCCATGTTCAGCATCACCTTCAGGTTTGGGTTGTGGATCATCACCTGCGCCAGGTCGTTCATCACATTCGGAAAAATCCCGAAGCCTTCTTCTCGCTGGAATTTCCAGGGACGTACCTTTCCGAAGATCTTATATTTCATTCCGTCGCCAAAATTCAGCTGTTGCCGCACATAATTATTGAAGGTGGAAGTGAAGGCAGAGCCAATATAGGAAGTCATCGGGTCATATTCGGCATATTCGTTAAGCGGATCTACGGCTGCGCCGGTAAAGCGGGAATCCAGTCGCCCGGTGATCCTGTTATCCTTCCCGAGCAGCGTTTGCTCAAACTGAGGCCCGCTAACGCGAAGATTCGCCTTCTTGATATAATTGACGGGGAGGCCGGTGTATTGATGAAGTTTCCTGGCGATATTGTTGAAGGTGGTAGAGTCTATTTCCGATCCTTTATTAAGAGCGAGGGCATAGTCGGTCAAAGCAAAATTCTCTACTTCCTTTAAAAGCGGCTCCAGTTTTTCCGGTTGTTCCGGAAGCTTTTGGTGATACCATGCCGTGGCTGTGTAAGATGGAAGGATAAGTTTGTAAGATTGGTCATTTCCGGGGTTTTCTCCGGCGCCTTCGGTCATATTGCCGTAGGTGAGCAACTGGGAGAGCAGAATGATTCCATTCAGCTCCACCTGGTCTTCATTTTGAAGTACGTTGGCCACCACCGCAGAGCGAAAGGTGCCGTAACTTTCTCCAAACAGATACTTCGGAGAATTCCATCGGTTAAATTCTGAAAGGAAATTGGTTATAAAATGAGCGAAGGCTTTGGCGTCCTGGTCTATTCCGTAGAAATCTTCTTTTTTGCCGGTGCCGCCCATGTCTTTGGTGATGATCTTCCCGAAACCGGTTCCGGGGGCATCAATAAATACAAGATCACTGGCGTCGAGCAGGCTGTAGTCGTTATTCACGGTTTTATAGGGGGCGCGGGTAGCGGCCGTGTCGTTCAGGAAGACGCGGCGCGGGCCCCAGGCGCCCATATGAAGCCAGACCGTTGCGCTTCCGGGGCCGCCATTGTACACAAAAGTGAGTGGGCGCTCTGCCCGATCTTCTGCATCATCTTTGAAGTAGGCAGTATAAGACATGCTGATGGTTGGTTTCTCATCTTTGTCTTTTAGAACAAGCGTTCCGGCCACTGCCTGGTAGGCGATTTTTTTACCTTCAACGTTTACAGAACCGTGACTGACTGCCTTCAGCGGTTGCTTGTACTTGTCGTAAATACTATCCGCCGGAGTCGGTTTTTGAGATTTTTCATTTTCATTTTTTTGCTGTGCCTGCGCCGGAAGGTTTAAAGCCAGCAGGCATAAACAGGAAGCGAAGATCTGTTTTACTTTCATCTGTGAGTTCTTGAGTTTTAGAGATGACCTCAAGTTATAAATAAAAAGGCATTCAACACGAAGAAGGCGCTGAAGAACTTGTTGGTAGCGGTTTCCGCTTCCGAAGAAATTAAAAATATGCAAGCCTATCGGGTCAAATTCGTTAAAAACAGGGGCTTTTTCCCTATCTAAAAAAGTTATGTTCAGAGAAGTATGAATTTATATAGAAAAAACTATCTTTGCAGCCTGAAAACGGCCTATGGGATAATTATGTTTTTATCTTTCAGGTATTTGGCTGTTTTAGAAGATGTAAAAACTAAATATTAAAGAATTAGATAATGTCTAAAATCACAGGTAAAGTTGCCCAGATTATTGGTCCTGTAGTTGACGTTGAGTTCGACTCAGAAAACGAATTGCCAAGGATTTACGATTCTTTGGAAATTACAAGAAAAGACGGTTCCATTTTGGTATTGGAGGTGCAATCACACATTGGTGAAGATACCGTAAGAACAGTTTCAATGGATTCTACCGATGGTTTGAGTAGGGGAGTTGAAGTAGTTTCTACCGGAGCGCCAATTCAGATGCCGGTGGGTACTGATGTTTATGGTCGTTTGTTCAATGTTGTGGGTGACGCTATTGACGGTCTTGGAAACCTTCCTAAAGCAGGTGAAGCTGGTCTTCCAATTCACAGGGAAGCTCCAAAATTTGAGGACTTATCTGTTTCTACTGAAGTATTGTTCACCGGGATCAAAGTAATTGACCTTATTGAGCCTTACGCGAAAGGTGGTAAGATTGGTCTTTTTGGAGGTGCCGGAGTAGGTAAAACAGTACTTATCCAGGAACTTATTAATAATATCGCGAAAGGTCACGGTGGTCTTTCAGTATTTGCCGGAGTTGGGGAACGTACCCGTGAAGGGAATGACCTGCTTCGTGAAATGCTTGAATCTGGAATTATCAAGTACGGAGAAGACTTTATGCATTCTATGGAAGAAGGCGGATGGGATCTTCAGAAGGTGGATAAGAAAGCGATGAAAGAGTCTAAGGCTACTTTCGTTTTCGGCCAGATGAACGAACCTCCTGGAGCACGTGCCCGTGTGGCCCTTTCCGGACTTACCATTGCTGAATATTTCCGTGATGGAGCAGGAACAGGACAGGGGAAAGATGTACTTTTCTTCGTAGATAACATTTTCCGTTTTACCCAGGCAGGTTCAGAGGTGTCTGCACTTCTTGGGCGTATGCCTTCTGCGGTAGGGTACCAGCCAACGCTTGCAACCGAGATGGGTGCGATGCAGGAGCGAATTACTTCTACTAAAAACGGATCTATTACTTCTGTACAGGCGGTTTACGTACCTGCGGATGACTTGACTGACCCGGCGCCGGCAACAACTTTTGCCCACCTGGATGCAACAACTGTACTTTCCCGTAAAATTGCCGAGCTTGGTATCTACCCTGCGGTAGATCCTTTGGATTCTACTTCTAGAATTCTGGCTCCGGATATCCTGGGAGACGAGCATTATGATTGTGCTCAAAGAGTAAAAGAGTTGCTTCAGCGATATAAGGAATTGCAGGATATTATCGCTATTCTTGGGATGGAAGAACTTTCTGAAGAAGATAAGCTTGCCGTTTCACGCGCAAGACGTGTTCAGCGTTTTCTTTCTCAGCCATTCCACGTAGCCGAGCAGTTTACCGGTCTTAAAGGAGTTTTGGTTGATATTAAAGATACCATCAAAGGTTTCAATATGATCATGGATGGTGAGTTAGATCATCTTCCTGAAGCTGCCTTCAACCTTAAAGGTACCATCGAGGAAGCTATCGAAGCCGGAGAGAAAATGTTAGCTGAAGCCTAACGCAAGCTTTAAAAGAAGTTGAAAAAATTCTCCCCTTTTAGGGGAGATGCCCGAAGGGCAGAGGGGGTGGAAATAATTCCCTCTTTCTAATAAACATAAATATGCACTTAGAGATAGTAACTCCTGAAGCGATAGTTTTTGAGGCCGAAGTTGACGCGGTGAGAGTTCCCGGCTACGACGGGGAATTCCAGATGCTCGACAACCACGCGCCTATTGTTTCTACCCTTACTGAAGGTGAATTGAAAATTAACATTAATTCGCAGTCGCGCGGAATCCTGGAAGAGCTGTCTTCAGATTTCATGAAGGACAAGAAGCACAACGATGTGCTTTACTACCAAATCAAAGGTGGTGTGCTTGAAATGAAAGACAATAAAGCTATCGTGCTTGCAGATTAAGAAATCTCATTTTTAATCATATAAAAAAACCTGTTGTGAGCGTTCACAACAGGTTTTTTCTTTTTAGACTCTTCAGTTTATTTGGCTGAAAGCCATTTTTCGCGAGCTTCTTTAGCTTTTTTACCGGCATCTTCGTCAATGCTGATAGTGTACTCGGGATCAGGCTGAAGTTTTACCTCTTTGCTCATTTTGTTTCCGAACCTTTCTATTTCAACCTGAACAGTGTCGCCCGGATGATATTTTTTTAATTCTTCATTCCAGGCTTCTGAATTTTCCAGGGGCATACCGTTCAGAGAAATGATCTTGTCGCCGTTGTCCAGGCCGGCTTCGTAGGCGGGGCTGTGTTTCATGGTGTTGCGGCTAATGAAGATGCCGCCGTCGCCATTGCTCACCGAAGCGCCAAAATATGCTTTGTCTTCCTGTCTGCTTATATTCAGGCCTACGCTGGCAAAGAGCTCCTTATAATCTGGCATTTTGCTGTTGTAGATATAATTGCTGAAGAAATCATCAGCGAATTCCTCGCCGGCATATTTTTCCAAGGTGCTTTCGATATCTTCTACTGCGTAGGGAATTTCAGGTTTTCCGAAGTTCTGCCACATCAGCTTCATAAAATCGTCAAGATTAAGGTCTTTTTCGCGTAATTTCAGGTCGAGCGCCAGGCCAAGAACGCTTCCGTAGGAATAGTAGGAAATAAACGTATTCTCACGGTTTACAGGATCTACTGAAGTCGCCGCATCTACAAACGGCGCCTGGTAACTCATCTCCACCGGGTTAAAATATTCCCGTGCCGGCGAATTCCATACATAATTGAAGCTGCCGTTAAGCCCTTCCACATACTTTTCGGGACTTATGATGCCTGCGCGGCACAGGATCAGCGGGCCGTAATAACTGGTGAAACCTTCAGCAAACCACAGCGCACCGCTCATATTGGCTTTGCTGAAATCGAAAGGTTCGAGGCCTTTGGGCCTTATCCTTTCCACATTCCACGAATGGAAATATTCATGGGCCACGGTGCCGATATTTTTTTCCATTCCGCCTTCACCAAGGCTTCTGCTGCTGGTGATCACCGTGCTGTTGCGATGCTCCATGCCGTCGCCTGAAGCCTGAGGCATGTAACAGGCAAGGAAGGTGTATTTTCCGAAGTCATAATTGGGCAATTCCCCGTAGACTTTCCGCTCCTGATCTACTATTTTTTTTACTTTTTCAAAATATTCATCCACTTCCTGCTCTGTACCCGGATCGTGCAAGGTAAAGCGGATCTTTTTCCCATTCACGCTAAATTCCCGCGAGCGGTAATCGCTGATTTCTATAGGGCTGTCCATGAAATAATACAGGTCGGGAGAAGCATACTTGTTTTTGCCCAATTCCTTGAGTTGAGTGGCTACTTTCCAATCTGGATGATCTTCGGTGTGAAAAGTCACTTCTATGGGTCGAAGCTTCAGATCATTCGCATACATGAAGGTCGCGGGAATATTGAGATGGGCGTGAGTTTCGTCAATTTGGGAATAGGTTCCGCCACCACGGTTGGCGAAAAGGGTGTATTCGATATTCACCGAGCCGTCAATTCCGGAGATCTTCCACGAATAGGGATCGGGCCGGGTGACTTTTAATTCTTTGCCTTTGCTGTTGGTTGCTTTAAACCCGTACACATTCTTTGCAAATTCATGAAGAGCATAGCGCCCGGGAGAACTGCGGCTCATCCTCACCACGAGGGTTGCGGTATCCAACTCTGGAAAATGAGCTTTGATCTGCGCTTCGTGATGTTCGGCATTTTTAAAAGAGACGTCATAAGTATTGGTTTGACCGAAGCAAAGTCCGGAAACAAACAGGAAAATGAATAAAATTCGCATAGATATGGGGTGTTTTTGGCTGTAAATTAAAAAATTATAGGGAACCATTAGCTAAGATGTTTTGCTATATTCCAGAATATCGCCCGGCTGACATTCTAATGCTTCACAAATAGCTTCCAGGGTTGAGAAACGAATGGCTTTTGCTTTTCCGGTTTTCAGAATAGATAGGTTGACCGGAGTTATGCCGATTTTTTCAGCAAGCTCGGTGCTTTTCATCTGCCGTTGTTCTAAAAGCCGGTCGAGATTTACGATTATTGCCATAGCTTAAACGGTAAGTTCGTTTTCTTCTTTCAGCATTTTGGCCTGTTCAAAAAGCTTACTCAAATACATTAAGAAAAGGCCAAGGGCCAGAGAAAACCAGAACGAACCTATAGAGGAAGAGAGCTTAATGCCGATTGAGATTTCATCCTTCAGCACGAGATTAGCGAAAAAATCGGTGGCGCCCTGAGCTACAGTAGTGAGCACGATGAGTTGGCCAATAAGGTTGAGCAGGGAGATCTGTAATCTTGTAAAAAGTCGGTTCCTGAAAAAGTTCCTGATGAGTTTGCGAACAAGAAAGATCACATAAATGAAAAGCCCGGAAACAATTAATTTTGCGATAAGCAGAACTTTGACCCCGGTTGTTACTTCCGATATCTCTGCGCTGTTAATGGTTAGAGGTAAAGCGGGTTCAGCCGAAAAGAGAGCATCGGTGGCTAAGGCAATAGCACCTACAAAACTGAACATTAGCACGATGAAGGCGATATCCAAAAGAGTCTTTAATAAGATTGGCTGTTTCATAAATTGATAATAATTATTGTTTTTCGATAACAAATGTATAGTTTGTTATTGAAAAACGATAAATTTTCACTTTTTTTCTTTTTCGTAGCCTTGAAATATTCTTGGTCTTTTAAGAGACTGTTTAGGAATGCCTTTGATTTGAATCCTAAAAAATGAAAAGCTTCTAAGCAGTAGCAGCAGGAGGCATTTAAGTATAAACACCAGACTAAAACTTAAATAATATCTGTTATATTTGCGAAGCACGCACCCTTTTCCAAAAAAATATGCTAACAGCCGTACTTTTAGGTTTTTTATTCGCTTTATTTTTAGTGTTTGCCGGTAAACTCTTCAAAGGAAGGTTTGCCGTTCTTTCGGCGCTCATACCTCTTAGTCTGTTCGTCTATTTTTGTAGCTTCATACCTGAAGTTTCAGAAGGGAAGGTGATCTACGAAACCTACCGGTGGATCCCGTCTTTTGGAGCAAATCTCAGCTTCACCCTCGACGGACTTTCACTCCTGTTTTCTTTAATGATCACGGGCATTGGTTTCCTGGTGTTTGTCTATACCTCCTCCTATCTAAAGGGGCATCATTATCTCGACCGGTTCTATGGCTACCTGAGTGTGTTCATGGCTGCCATGTTGGGGCTGGTGTTATCTGATAATCTTATCTCCCTCTTTGTTTTCTGGGAGCTTACCAGTATAAGTTCTTTTTTCCTTATCGGCTTTAATAATACGAGTGAAGCCTCGCGTAAATCGGCCCTTACGGCGCTGGGAATTACCGGTTTTGGAGGAATGTTTCTCCTTGCCGCAGCAGTGCTAATTGGCAATATGACCGGTACTTACAGCATTACCGAAATGCTTAGTATGAAAGATGCTATTGCGGGAAACGAATATTACTGGCTGGCCGTGGTGCTGCTTTTTGGAGCTGCTTTTACCAAATCGGCGCAGTTTCCGTTTCATTTCTGGCTCCCGGGGGCGATGAAGGCTCCCACGCCGGTTTCTACCTATCTGCATTCCGCTACAATGGTAAAAGCCGGAGTCTACCTGCTTATGCGTTTCACTCCTGTTTTTGGAGGTCACGATATCTGGAACAACACTCTTATTGCCGTGGGCGCTTTCACGATGCTCTATTCGGCTATACATACCATTTTCAGGACCGATCTTAAAGGGATCCTGGCATATTCCACAATTTCGGCTCTCGGCGTCCTGGTTTATCTTATTGGCCTCGGAAGCCCCGGTGCTTTGACAGCCGCCGCGGTCTTCATTATGGTGCATGCGCTTTATAAAGCTACTCTGTTCCTTGTGACAGGAATCATCGACGTGCAGACGGGTACACGGGATATGACCAAACTCGCCGGTCTCAACAAGGTAATGTTGCCGGTGGGCATCGCGGCTTTTCTCGCTGCGATCTCCAGCGCGGGAATTCCACCAAGTATTGGTTTCCTCGGAAAAGAACTCACCTATGAAGCTACGATGGACTCTGAACTGCTGATGATCTTACTGGTCGTGGTGATCGTGCTTACAAAAATATTTCTGTTGCACGCCGGTTTTGTGGCGGGTATCAAACCCTTTACCGGAAAACTGCCTGAAAAATTTTCCGAAGTAAAAATGCCTCCCGCGATCATGTGGGTGCCGCCCGTATTTCTGGCCGTACTTGGGATCGCTTTTGGTGCTTTTCCGGCACTCATCCAGGACTCTATTGTGAAGCCGGTCGTTCATGCGATGGGTGGTGATGTGGGAGACCTGCACCTGGCCCTTTGGCACGGCTTCAACATGGTGTTTGTCCTCAGTCTCATTACCATTGGAGTGGGAACAGGCCTTTATTTTATTTTAAGTCCTTCAAATAAACTTGAGTCGGCCATCGCGAAATTCGAATTTATTTCTCCGGAAAGCATTATGAAGAAGTTCAATCACCTCTTTCTGGACCTTTCCGCTATCTGGACTAAGATTTTCCAGAATGGTTATCTGCGGAATTATGTTTCGACGATCATTTTCTTCCTGGTGGTGCTCGTAGGCTATACCTTGCTTACTACCAGCGATTATCTGATAGATTACGCCGCGCTCGCTGAAGTTACCGCCTACGAAATAGTGATCATGCTTATTATGGTATTGGCCATTTTTTATACCGTTTTTACAACCTCCAGGCTCGCTGCCGTAGCGGCAATGGGAGTCATAGGCCTGGCGATTTGTGCTATTTTTGTTTTTTACAGCGCTCCCGATCTGGCGATGACGCAATTTTCCATTGATACCTTAACAGTGATCCTGTTTGTGCTCGTACTGTACAGGCTTCCAAAATACCTGAGGCTTTCCGATTATAAAATGAGGATTCGTGACGGTATTCTTTCCGGAGCTTTTGGAGCATTGATCACGCTGCTTGCGCTTGAGGTGCTTTCGGAACCGACCCATAGTGAAATTGGCGATTTCTACGCCAGGAATGCCTATCTTATGGCTCATGGAAAGAACGTTGTGAATGTGGTATTGGTCGATTTCAGAGGGGCTGATACCATGGTCGAGATTTCGGTGCTGGCGATTGCTGCGATTGGCGTCTTTGGATTGCTGAAGTTAAGACTGAAAAGTTCAGACAGGACCAAATAATTGAAAGCTCAGCTTTTTAAGCTAATGATGATATAAATGAGAACAGTAATATTAAAAACAGCTTCAGACTACCTTTTACCGGTGTTATTGGTGTTTTCCGTCTTTATCCTTTTGCGGGGGCACTATTTGCCGGGAGGAGGATTTGTGGGTGGTCTTATTGCCTCCATAGCCTTTGTGCTGCATTCCTTTGCGAACGGCCTCAAAAATACTAAAGATCTCATCAAGATACACCCTGGGTTCTTGATGCCTACCGGGCTGGCAATGGCCTTCCTGAGCGGCCTCTCGCCGGTGGTTTTTAAGGGGAATCCTTTTATGACCCACATCTGGATGCATGATCCTTTGCCTGTGCTGGGAAAAATCAGCACCGCCATGACCTTTGATATGGGGGTCTACCTGGTGGTAGTCGGCGTGACGCTGACCATAATTTTTACAATTTCAGAATCGGCTTAGAATATGGAAATTCTTTTAGCGATCATGGTAGGAATACTTTATGCAGCGGGAATCTATATGATTCTTCGCCGCAGCCTGGTAAAACTTATCATTGGGATCATTCTTTTGGGCAATGGCGCCAACCTTCTTATTTTTCTCCTCGGAAGGATCACCGGGGGAGCGCCACCTATAATTCCCGAAAATTCTGAAGTTTTTCTGGAAGCCTATGCCGATCCTGTTCCGCAGGCTTTAATATTGACAGCAATCGTGATCAGCTTCGGCTTACAATCTTTCGCGATCATACTTGTAAAAAGAGCGCACAAGGTGGTGAAGACCGATGATCTGGATGAAATGAACGCAACCGACGAAGATTCATGACACAACAATTAATTATATACCCGTTACTCCTGCAACTGTTTATCAGTATTCTCCTGATGTTTTTCTGGAGAAGAATAGACTGGCAGCGGGGCATAAGTGTGGTTGGCAGCACCGTCGTGCTGGCTGTGGCTATATGGGTTTTCTACTTTATCTGGAATAATGGCGTTCAGACCGTCCAGGCGGGAAGCTGGCAGGCGCCTTTCGGGATCACTTTTGCAGCCGATACATTGTCGGCAACTTTGGTGTTGCTTACCGCTGTTTCAGGACTGGCGGTTTCTTGCTTTTCAGCAGTTTCGGTGATCCCTGACCGGTTAAGATTTGGCTATTTTCCCATCTTTCATTTTCTGTTGTTGGGCCTTAACGGAGCCTTTCTTACAGGAGATATTTTCAACCTTTACGTATGGTTCGAGATCATTATTATAAGTTCTTTCGTATTGATCACCATTGGGGGTGAAAAAGCCCAACTTGACGGCGCGGTCAAATATTTTACGCTGAATATTCTGGCGTCCATTATTTTCCTTACCGCCATCGCTGTGCTCTATGGCGTGACCGGAAGTCTTAATATGGCCGATCTCGCAGCAAAAGTGGCGGCAACGCCTAACCGCGGCCTTATTGAGGTTTCGGCAATTCTCTTTCTGATAGGCTTCGGAATAAAAGCCGGGGTGTTCCCGCTTTATTTCTGGCTGCCGGCTTCCTATCACACCCCTCCTTCAGCGATATCCTCCATATTTGGAGGCTTACTGACCAAGGTCGGGGTTTACGCGCTTATCAGGGTGTTTACCCTTATTTTTGTGGGAGATGTGTTCCTTGATCAGGTGCTGATGGTGGTCGCTATCCTCACCTTGTTTAGCGGGGGAGTAGGAGCCCTGGTGCAGAATAATATCCGGAAGGTATTTTCGTATCTCATTATCTGCCATATTGGTTATATGATCGCAGGGCTGGGGATGCTTACCACGGTGGCCGTTGCAGGGGCAATCTTTTACCTGATTCACGATATTGTAGTGAAAACAAACCTCTTCATGTTGAGCGGTCTCGTTTACCGCATCAAAGGTACTAATAGCATGAGAGCTCTTGGCGGGTTGTACGGGCAGTATCCCAAGTTGAGCCTGCTGATATTCATTCCGCTTTTTTCACTGGTGGGAATTCCGCCGCTTTCAGGTTTCTGGCCAAAGATCTCTTTGCTAAGCGCTTCTTTTTCTACCGGAAGTTACTGGACGGTGGGAGCTATTATATTTGCAAGTTTTATTACCTTGGTGATCATAGCAAGGCTGTGGTCTGAGGTGTTTTGGAAGAATCCTGCCGACCTGCCTGTGCGAAAGCATTTTGAGTATTTTAAAGATATTAAAGGCATCCGCCGTATCGGTTTTGTGGGGCCTATAGTTTTTCTGAGCCTGGTGTCGCTTTATATAGGTTTTGGAGCTGAAAGTATTCAGGTGCTTTCTTCTCGAATAGCACATGAGCTTATTAATCCGCAGCCTTATATAGATGCAGTTTTACATAAAAGCCAAACATTGCACTGATGAAAAGCAAGTTCGTTTCAAACCTATTACTTACCTTCATCTGGGTCGCTCTTACCGGCGACTTCAGCTTTGAGAATTATATCTTTGGCTTTGTGCTGAGTTTTCATGTGCTGTGGGTGGCAACAAGGGGAGAGCGTGCTTCAAAGTATTTTACTATTCTGCCAAAGATCATCAGCTTCTTTTTCTTCTTTCTTTATGAGTTGGTGAAGGCAAATCTTGAGGTGGCCTATGAGGTGAGCACTCCAAAGTTTAAGATGTCGCCGGGCATTGTGAAGATTCCCCTCGATGTAAAATCGAACGCTGGCATTACCTTGCTGGCCAACCTGATTTCCCTTACTCCCGGAACCCTTAGTCTGGATGTTTCAAACGATCGGAAAGTACTTTTTGTACATGCTATGTACATCAGTAACCGGGAAGATTTTGTGAATAGTATTAAGAACGGATTCGAAAAACGAATATTGGAGATATGGACGTGACGCTGAATGATTATTTATACTACGTGATCCTGCCGGTATTGGCTCTTGCCATGTTGCTTATATTTTACCGGTTCCTCGTAGGGCCGAGCATTGCCGATAAGATCATCGCGGTAGACCTTACTATAACCACCGGAATAGGAATAATAGGCATCTACAGTATTGTGAGCGATAAGTCTACTTTGCTGGACACTGCCATGATCCTGGCGCTGATCGCCTTTTTGAGCACGGTTGCTTTCTCCTATTACCTTGAACAAAGAACAAGAAAAAGAAAATGACAATTCTTATAGGAATATTGGCCACTTTTGGCGCCATCTTCGTTTTGTTGGCGGCGATAGGTCTTGTGCGAATGCCCGATACTTATCTGCGCATCTCGGTGACCACCAAAGCAGCTACCCTGGGAATTGGCCTGTTGCTTGTGGCAACCGCCCTGCATTTCAATAATCTTTCTACAACTTCACGGGTTATCGTGATCATCCTGTTTATTTTCCTTACTTCGCCCGTTAGTGCCCATCTTATTGGCCGCGCCTCCTATTTTATTGGCGTGAAGCTCTGGAAAGGTTCTGTAATGGATGATCTCCGCGGAAAATATCAGAAGTATTCTCACGTACTCAAGAGCGAAACCGATGATACTCCTGAAGATAACATCGACCACACCCGCGAAGATGAATATGAATATGAAGAGGAAGAGGAAGACGAAGAAATTTAATCGAGGTCTTTATCTTCATCCATCAGCTTTTTCCTTTTTAGATGGTGCTCCAGGTAACTGAAGCCGAGATTGGTGACGAGAATAACCACAGCGAGAACAGCTACTTGTTTATACATGTCGAAAGCGGCCAGGCACCCCGCTGCGGCACTACACCAGATGGTGGCTGCGGTAGTAAGGCCGGTAATGCTTTTCCCATGCTGAAGAATAGCGCCGGCACCTATAAAGCCAATGCCGGTGACGATTTGTCCCAGTACCCGGGTGATATCCACCGAGGCTTCTCCCCGAAATTGAAGCGAAAGCAGGATAAAAACACAGGCTCCAAGCGAAACCAATGCATTGGTCTTAAGACCGGCGTGTTTTCCCCTAATTTCGCGTTCCACGCCTATCACCAGCCCGGCGAATAAGGCAACACCAATTCTGAGGATGAATTCTCCCAGTTCCATTATTTTGATTGGTTAAAGTTGTAGTTTTGCGCTATGCGAAACCTTCCTCTAAAATTAGAGAAAAGCCTGCAGAATAGAAAGCGGGAGAACGCTTTTCGGAGTTTAAATCCTCAGGGGGAAGCAGTCGATTTTTCCTCTAACGATTATCTTGGGCTGGCTGGTAAGCCTGAAGTTTTTGCGAATGCTAATGAGATCCTGAAAGAAAATCATCTTTGCAGGAACGGCGCCACTGGTTCCCGCCTGCTCTCCGGAAATCATAAATTATACAAGTCGGCCGAAGATTTCCTGGCCAATTTCCATAATTCTGAAGCCGCGCTGATCTTCAATTCCGGTTTTGATGCCAATCTGGGCTTTTTTTCGAGCGTGCCTGGCAGGGGAGATCTCATTTTCTTTGATGAACTTGCGCATGCCTCCATCAGGGAAGGAATTTCTCTAAGCCACGCCAAATCTTTCAAATTTCGCCACAACGATCTGGCAGACCTGAAAAAGAGAATACAACTTCAGCAAAAAAAGTTCCCTGAAGCCGATATTTTTATCGTTACAGAATCTGTGTTTTCTATGGATGGGGATAGCCCCGATCTTGAGTCGCTGGCAAAATTTTCTTCGGAAGCCGGGTACTTCCTTATTATTGATGAGGCCCACGCCACCGGTGTTTTTGGTCAAAATGGAGAAGGATTGGTGCAGGAATTGGGAATTGAAGAGCAGGTTTTCGCCCGTATCCATACCTTCGGAAAAGGCCTGGGGTGTCATGGGGCGGCTATTTTGGGTTCGTCGGAATTGCGCGATTTTCTCATCAATTTTTCAAGAAGCTTTATTTATACCACTGCCCTGCCGCCTCATTCGGTAGCTACTATTCTCGCCGCCCTGAAGTTTTTGGACACTGCTGAAGGCGCTTCTGAAATCGACCAACTTCAGCGTAATATTGGCCATTTTCGGACTGAGATTCGGCAAAACGGACTTCAGTCTCAATTCATCGAAAGTGAATCGGCCATTCATTGCTGTGTGGTTCCCGGAAACGAAAAAGTGAAGGAAATTTCAGCAGCTTTGGAAGAAAAAGGCTTCGGGGTGCGACCTATTCTTTCTCCCACCGTACCTAAAGGCAGGGAAAGACTGCGTTTTTGTCTTCATAGCTTCAATTCTGCCACCGAAATTTCGGAGGTTTTGAAAGTCTTAGGTAACTTTGTGCAGCCTTAAAGAACCCGGAGCTTTTTCGGGAGGCTAAATGAAGAAGAAAAATGCCAGAAAAATATTTTATTACCGGGATCGGGACCGAAGTCGGGAAGACCATGATCTCGGCCATTGTCACCGAAGCCCTTGAAGCCGATTACTGGAAGCCAATTCAGGCGGGAGATCTCGACAATTCTGATACTCACAAGGTAAAACGACTAATTTCGAATCCGAAAACAGTTTTCCATCAAAGCGCCTTCAACCTGAAAACGCCGATGAGTCCGCATGCGGCGGCAGAGATCGACGGGGTAGAGATTTCCGCGGAAAAAATGGAAATTCCCGAAACCAAAAATGATCTTGTTATAGAGGGAGCAGGCGGTTTGCTGGTTCCCATCAGCGACACCCAAACCATCGCCGACCTCATAAAACCGGAGTATAAGGTGATCCTGGTTTCGAGGCATTACCTGGGTAGTATCAATCATACTTTACTGAGCATTGAAGCCCTGAAGAGCCGCGGACTCCATTGTCACGGCATCATCTTTAGTGGGGATAAAAAGCCTTCTACCGAAGACATCATTGAGAAAATGAGCGGAGTTCCCGTGCTGGGAAGGGTAGAGCAGGAGCCGTATTTCGATGAAAATGTGGTTCTTGAGTACGCCGATAAATTCAGGGAAAAATTGAGGGAAGATAATGCAGAATAAGAAAGGTAGCATGGATGATATTGAGCAGAATGTAAAAGACAAAAGCCTTTCCGAAAGGGATAAAGCGCATTTGTGGCACCCGCTTACACAGCACAAGATTGCTTCTGAAATGCTGGCGATCACCAAAGCCAAAGGCGCCAGACTTTACGATGACCAGGGAAAAGAATATATCGACGGAATTGCTTCGTGGTATACCTGTGTGTACGGGCATTGCAACGAATTTATAACACAGCGTGTCGCGGCCCAGATGCAGCAGCTGGACCAGGTGGTTTTCAGCGGCTTCACACATAAGCCGGCCATTAAGCTTTCGGAGGCTCTTATAAACATTCTGCCTCAAAATCAGCAAAAACTGTTCTTTAACGACAATGGTTCCACGGCTACCGAGGTGGGAATCAAGATGGCATTGCAGTATCATCACAACCTCGGAAATGATCGCAAAGTGATGCTGGCCTTCGAGAACGGATTTCACGGCGACACTTTCGGCGCGATGTCGGTTTCCGGTCTTTCGGTTTATAATGGCGCTTTTGAAGATCATTTTATTGAAGTAGTACGTATTCCTACTCCCGATGGAAAAAATAATGCGGAAGTTGAAGACCGGCTGAAAAAACTTCTTCGGGAACATCGAATTGCGGGATTTATCTACGAACCTTTGGTGCAGGGCGCGGCGGCTATGAAAATGTACGATCCCGAAGGCCTGGAGGAAATCCTGAAGATCTGCAGAGAGAATGAAGTGGTGCTGGTGGCCGATGAGGTGATGACCGGCTTTGGAAAAACCGGGAAAAATTTCGCTTCAGAATACCTTCAGACGCAGCCCGATATCATCTGCATGTCCAAGGCGCTTACTGCCGGGCTTCTGCCTATGGGAGCTACTTCCTGCACACAGCAAATTTTTGATGCTTTTTATTCCGAAGATATTTCCAAGGGACTTTTCCACGGGCATACCTACACTGCAAATCCGCTGGCCTGTACGGCAGCTTTAGCCGGAATAGAATTGCTGACTTCCGAAGAGATGCAAGCGAATATTGACAGGGTGATGAAGTCGCACCAGGCTTTCGCTAAAAGGATCGAAAAACATCCAAAAGTGACCAACAGCAGGCAACTCGGAATTATCTATGCTTTTGAACTGGATGTGGAAATGGAGCGCTACGGAAATCTGCGCAACAGGCTTTTTAAACATTTTATGGAGCGTGGGGTGTATTTGCGGCCTCTGGGAAATACGATCTACATTAGCGCGCCTTTTGTGATTTCTGCGGAAGAGCTCGAAAAGATCTATTCCAGTATAGAAGAAGCGCTGGAAATATTTTAGGGGATCCTGCAGGGAAAATCCTGCATGAAAATGGCCAAAATGAAGCAGAAGAGGAACATTCTGCGGCTTGGCTTAAATTCTTCCCATTTCGTCCAATATTGCCTCATATCTTTCTTTTATTCTGTACTTTAGAAGTACAAAAGGAGGAAAGATCATGATGCATCCGGCTACTGAATTGCGGTTTATTGACGAGGAAATTGGTTATGGAATTGTTGCTACGCAAGATATTCCGCGGGGAACCATTACCTGGGTGCAGGATGAGCTGGACCAGATCTTTGTTCCTGCGCAGGTGAGCGCGATGAGCAAAACCGCTCAGGAAATGATCAATAAATTCTCTTTCCGAAACAATAAGGGCAATTTTGTGCTTTGCTGGGACCTATCGAAGTATGTGAATCACAGCTTCCGGTCAAATTGTATTTCCACAGCCTATGATTTCGAGATCGCCGTTCGGGATATTTCGGCGGGAGAAGAATTAACCGATGATTACGGCTATCTCAATGTTACCGAAGCCTTTCTGCCCCGTGAAGAGCATACGCCGCGCAAGGCTGTTTATCCCGACGATTTATTGAATTATCACCGGGATTGGGACCAGCAGCTGGAACAGGCTTTTCGTGATCTGGAACAGGTGCCGCAACCTTTAAAGAGGCTTCTTTCCCCGACTTTAGTTAAAAAACTCGATCTCATTGTTGAGGGAAAGGAAAAAATGGATTCCATTCTAAATCTCTATTACAGAGAAAACTCCTGAAACGCTGCTTTTATTCCGAAACTTTTAGCATTCAAAATTTAGCCAACGCAGCTGCAGGCTTTATTTTTGTCGAAAAAATAATTGCTTTTGAAAACCAGAATAGCCATTAGCTCCCTCGCCTGTATCTCACCTTTGGGTGGAAATTCAGAAGAAGTTTGGGAGAATTATAAAAAACCCGATCATTTTATTGGCAAAGGGAAATTTCAGGAGGAAGAGGCTTTTGCCGCTTTTCTTCCGAAGAAAATAAAGGAAGAAATTGAAGATTTGCGCCAGGAAAATCTTCAGTACAAAAACCTGGACGAGACGGTGCTGTATTCCATTCGGGCAGGGCGCGAAGCTGTAAAAAAAGCCAATTGGCGAAATTCGACGAATATTGGGATCAATATTGGAAGTTCCCGCGGTGCCACCGGTCTTTTTGAAAAATACCATGCAGAATTTCTGAATAGCGGAAAGGCCTCAGTCCAGGCTTCTCCCAGCACTACCCTGGGAAATATCTCTTCGTGGGTGGCGCAGGACCTGGAGAGCGATGGCCCGGAATTCTCGCACAGCGTTACCTGTTCCACAGGGCTGCATTCGGTTTTGAACGCCGCGGCATGGATGCAGGCGGGATTCACCGATAAATTTCTTGCCGGCGGAAGCGAAGCGCCACTTACTCCCTTTACCATTGCACAGATGAAGGCGATGAAGATCTACGCTTCTGAAGATCTCGAATATCCATGTCAGGCCCTGAACATGCAGAAAAAGCGGAATTCGATGATCCTGGGAGAAGCTGCGGGCATCGTTGCGATGGAAAAAGGCGAAGGAAGCAATGCTCTAGCTTTTATTTCCGGGCTGGGCTATGCCAACGAAAAACTGAAGCACAGCGTTTCAATTTCTTCGGAAGGACTTTGTCTTCAGGAGGCGATGAAAATGGCGATGGGCGATCGCAAACCTGAAGAGATTGACGCGGTGGTGATGCACGCTCCCGGTACGCTGAAAGGTGACCTGGCTGAAGTGAACGCGATAAAGGCTATTTTCGGAGAAAAGCTGCCGGCAATGACCTCCAATAAGTGGAAAACCGGCCATACTTTCGCGGCTTCCGGTTTGCTCAACCTGGAGCTGGCCTTGCTGATGCTGCAGCATCAGGAATTTATTGAGGTGCCTTTTTCAGACATCAGTAAAAGTCCGGAAAAGCTGGAGAATATCCTGGTAAATGCAGTTGGTTTTGGCGGGAATGCCGTTTCAATCCTCGTGAGCCGCAAATGATACAGCAGCCAGAAGAGGGCTGCAAGCCGCCAAATTAATTGGCTACCGGAGGCTATTAGAGCACAGTTTTATTTATTTTTGAAGTTCAAATACAATTTTTCAATGGCTACAAGACATAACTGGACTAAGGAAGAAATTCTTGAGATATACAATAAACCTTTGATGGAGCTGCTTTACGAAGCGGCCACCGTTCACAGGGAACATCACGATCCCAATAAAGTACAGGTTTCCACTTTGCTTTCCATAAAAACCGGCGGTTGTCCCGAAGACTGCGGATATTGCCCGCAGGCGGCGCGATATCATACCGATCTTGAAGGCAATGACCTGATGAGTGTGAACCAGGTGAAAGCTCAGGCTTTGCGGGCCAAGGAGGCAGGAAGTTCCCGTGTTTGTATGGGCGCTGCCTGGAGAAACGTAAAGGACGGGGAAGAGTTTGACAACGTGCTTGAGATGGTGCGCGGTATCAATAAACTGGACATGGAGGTTTGCTGTACTTTGGGAATGCTTACTGAAAACCAGGCGCAGCGTCTGGCAGAAGCCGGTCTGTATGCCTATAACCACAATCTTGATACTTCAGAAGAATACTATAAAGAGGTGATCTCGACCCGCGGCTATGAAGACCGTTTGAAGACCATTGACAATGTGCGCAAAACCAATGTGACGGTTTGTAGCGGAGGGATCATCGGGATGGGCGAAAGCGAGGATGACCGCGCCGGAATGCTCGTAGCTTTGGCTACTTTGAATCCGCAGCCGGAGTCGGTGCCTATCAATGCGTTTGTTCCTGTAGAGGGCACACCCATGGAAGAACAGCAGCCCGTTTCCATTTGGGAAATGGTGAGAATGGTGGCCACTACACGTATCGTGATGCCTGAAACTCAGGTGAGACTTTCAGCGGGTAGAACGCAAATGAGCAGGGAAGGACAGGCGATGTGTTTCTTCGCCGGAGCGAATTCTATTTTTGCGGGAGACAAGCTGTTGACCACTCCAAATCCAGATGTGAATGAGGATATGGAAATGTTCAGGGCGTTGGGACTTAAATCCGCAGAAACCCTTTGAAAAGAAATCTCAGCCGGAAAGTATTTCAGCTGAAGATTCTCAATTCCAGAACCAGGGAGAAAAGCCAAAATGGTCCAGACCCGGCCATACTATAGAAAGAAACCTTCAGGCGCAGGAAAAGGCCAAAACCAAGGCTTAGAATTATGAAACTCGATCTGCAGGACATACCGCGGGTGAAGGGTATTTCAGAAGAGGAGTTCCTCAAAGAATACTTTATTCCCGGTAAACCTGTAGTTTTTGAAGATCTGAGTGCGGACTGGCCTGCGACGAAAAAGTGGGATTTCGAGTATTTTAGAGAGAAAGCGGGCGACATCGTCGTGCCTTTATACGACGGAAAACCTGCCAGCGGGAGAAAGAATTCTCACGGGCCTGCGAAGAAGGTTAAAATGAAGGAATATATCGAAATCCTGAAAAAAGGTCCTACCGACCTGCGGATGTTTTTCTTTAACCTGCTTCAGAATTGTCCCGAACTTTTAGAGGATATCAGGTATCCGGAGTTGGGCGTGAAATTCTTTAAAAGATTGCCGGTGCTCTTTGTTGGTGGTGCAGGTGCAAAGGTGGTGATGCATTACGACATGGATTTGGCGAACAATTTTCATTTCAATTTTGTGGGGGAAAAGAGGGTGATCCTTTATCCGCCGGAAGAGACAAAATATCTCTACAAAGTGCCGCATTCCATAGTGAGCATGGAGGTTATTGACATGGATGACCCAGATTTCGAAAAATACCCGGCCCTGGCAAAAGCAAAAGGCTATGAGGTGAGGCTACAAGCATGGTGAGGCGGTCTTTATCCCAAGCCGTTGGTGGCATTTTATCAAATACGAAACCCCCTGCTTGTCTTTGACGCTGAGGTCTTTGCCCAGATCGCCGCGAAAGCTGCTGGAGGTGTTGCACAACATCTTCATCATGAGGAATTTTGACAACATCATGCGCAAGCTAAAGGGGCAAAAATGGATAGAATACAAGAACCGGCAGGCAATAAAGAGGACACATAAAAAGGCGAATATCGAATGTTGAAGGTTGAAGGATTGCAGTTGAAGGAAATTCCGCGGGTGGAGCGTATTTCCAGGGAAGATTTCCTGGAGAATTACGTGCGCCCCCAGAAGCCTGTGGTCATTCGGCATTTCATCGACGACTGGCCTGCATACGAGAAATGGGACCTGGATTACATCAAAGAAATTGCCGGGGATAAGACGGTGCCGCTTTATGACGACCGGCCGATTACTTCCGAATTTAAGTTCAACGAGCCTCATACCGAAATGAAAATGAGGGAGTATATTGATCTGCTTAAGTCGGAGCCGACGAATTACCGCATTTTCCTGTATCATCTCATGAAAGAGGTGCCAAGCCTTCAGAATGACTTTAAATTCCCTGAAATCGGCCTTAGATTCATTAAGCAGCTGCCCATGTTGTTCTTTGGAGGAGAGAATTCCAAGGTTTTTATGCATTATGATATCGATTATGCCAATATTCTGCATTTTCATTTCCACGGAAAGAAACAGTGTATTCTTTATCCTCCCTCAGAAACCAGGTATCTCTACAAAGTGCCGCATGCGCTGATCTCGCGGGAAGATATAGATTTTACCGATCCTGATCTTGACCAGTTTCCTGCTCTGCAGCAAGCGCAGGGTTTTATTACCGAATTAAATCACGGGGAAACCTTGTATATGCCTGAAGGTTACTGGCACCAGATGACTTATCTCACCCCCGGATTTTCCATGAGCCTTCGGGCCACGCCAAGGACATTGACCAATTTTTCAAAGGCCGTGTACAACCTTATTTTTATGAGGCATTTTGATAATTATATGCGGAAACTAAGGGGGCAGAAGTGGATAGATTATAAGAACAGGCAGGCGGTGGAACGCACCCATAAAAAGAACAATATCAGTCTGTAAGTTCGCTGGTGATCTCAAAGACCAGGCTCGCTTCGTAGCCTTTTCGCAACAAATGGTCTGAGAGCTTTTTCTTCTTTTTGAAATTGTCGGTTTCACGGATGGATCTCAGCTTCTTCTCAGCCAGCTCATAAAGCACTGATCTATACTCTTCATTATTTATTTCGGTAAGGGCGAGTTTGATAATGGGACTGGAAATTTCGCGGAATTTCAGTTCTTGTTTGATCTTTATCCTTCCCCATTTCTTGATCCTGAATTTTCCCCGTACGAAATTCCGCGCAAAGCGCTCCTCGTTCAGAAAGCCTTCCTGCATCAGCTTCATAATGATCTGCTCCTGTGCCGCCGGAATCATCCGCATCTCCTTCAGTTTATCTTCAACTTCCTTATGCGAGCGGTCGCGATAGGCGCAGAACTGCATCAGCTTTACGGTAGCTTCCTTTACGGTATAGGATTTTTGGGAGGGATCGTTCTTCATTTCAGAACAAAAATAAGGAAGAAAGTGGAAGTGGAAAGTTGGAATGTTTGGTGTTTGTTGTTTCGGAAGTGAAAATTAGTGGAAAGAGTAAAGACTGGAAGCAAGATACTAGAGACAAGAGATAAGAGAAAATCTGAAGAAGTTTCTGCGGTTTTCAGCGTGATCTGCGGGAGATTTTGTGGAGAGATGGGAAGTGGAAAAGCTCTCATGTTCTAAAATCTAAGATCATAGTATCCAGAGTCTCCCATCTCACATCTAAAATCTCACTTCTAACAAAAAAAACGCCTCCCGAATGAACGAAAGGCGTTTTGGAAATTATTGAATCACTTTCCCTTCTTTATCGTGAAAGTGGTATTCGAGGTACGTGTAAGCATCTCTTGGTAAAATTTTCACCCAACGTTTATGGTCAAGGAACCATTGCGATCGGGGCGATGGAAAGCCTTTTGTTAAAAAGGCGGCAATAAATGGATGCGCACTGAGAGTGATCTTTTTGTAATCTTTTTTTGTCAATCTCTCAAAATCGGCTTTTATCTTGTTTATTAAAATGATAGGTGCCTCAATTTCACCTGTTCCGTTAGGGTTGTCCTCGCGGGTTTTAATATTCATTTCGGGCCGTACGCGTTGTCTTGTAATTTGTATCAATCCGAATTTACTCGGTGGCAAAATCTTGTGTTTTGCGCGGTCGTCGCTCATTTCCTTCCGCAGGTGGTCATAAAGAGCTTTTCTGTTGTCAGATTTGCTCATGTCTATAAAGTCGATCACGATAATCCCGCCCATATCGCGTAAACGCAATTGCCGGGCGATTTCCGTGGCGCTAATAAGATTGACCTCCAGGGCAGTATCTTCCTGGTTTTTAGATTTGTTAGATCGGTTACCACTGTTCACGTCTACAACGTGCATGGCTTCGGTGTGTTCTATTACCAGATAGGCGCCCTTACTCATAGAAACGGTGCGCCCAAAAGAAGTTTTTATTTGTCTTTCGATACCGTATTTTTCAAAAATGGGAACATTCGACTGATACAATTTTACAATTGATTCTTTTTGCGGGGCGATCTCGCCCACATAGTCTTTAACTTGTGTATAAAGCGTTTCATCGTCTACTACAATGGAAGTAAAGGTGTCGTTAAAAACGTCCCTTAACAGGGAAGAAGCCCTGTTTAATTCTCCCAAAACTTTCGAAGGATGATGCGGTTTATACAGTTTTTTACACATTGCTGTCCAGCGACCCATTAAATTCTGAAGGTCTCTGTCCAGTTCTGCTACTTTTTTGCCTTCGGCTACGGTTCTCACAATAATCCCAAAACCTTTGGGTTTAATGCTTTTTACCAATCTCTTAAGACGGTCTTTTTCTTCCTTGCTCTCAATCTTTTGAGAGACCGAGATGCGGTTGGAAAAAGGGACCAGTACAATATAGCGGCCCGGGAGGGAAAGCTCAGAGCTTATTCGGGGGCCTTTTGTGGAGATTGGTTCTTTTACGACTTGAACCAGTAGCGATTGATTAGACTTTAAGACATCGGTAATAGTACCGTTCTTGTCTATGTCTTTTTCAAAAGTAAAATTCTTTAAGGAATAATCTTTTAGTTTACCTGTGCTTACACGTTTTATGAACTTTAACATCGAAGCAACTTGAGGACCCAGGTCATGATAGTGTAAGAAACCATCTTTCTCGTAGCCTACATTGACGAAGGCCGCGTTTAACCCAGGGACAGCTTTTCGAATCTTGGCGATAAAAATATCGCCTACATTGAATTTGTTGCTGTCTTCTTCTTTGTTAAGTTCAACAAGTTTTCCATCTTTTAATAAGGCAAAATCTACAGCAGAGGCTTCGGACCGGATAATTAATTCTTTGTCCACTCTTTTAGATTTTTATCCATACCTACCCGGGGGCAGACACAGATGGATTAAACAATATTTATCACAGGGTTTTTAATCCTGAAGAAACTCTAAACCTGTTGAAATTGTTGATTTTGAGTTTCATTTTCAAAGAACGTTTTTAAATAAAAAAAGTAGTATGAAAACTACTTTTTCTTGTGGCGGTTAGCTCTTCTTCTTTTTTTACGCTTGTGCGTGGCTACCTTATGTCTTTTTCTTTTTTTACCACTTGGCATAGTGTTAGGTTTTAATTAATGAATTATTTTTCTGCAATCCGGGGCTGGAGTAGCACCGTGATCGTATTACTTTACCTCAACATTAGTTTTCACTCCCTCAACGAAAATCTTAGCAGGTTTGAAGGCAGGAATGTTGTGAGCAGGTATTTTGATAGTAGTGTTTTTGGAAATGTTTCTTCCGGTTTTTTCGGCTCTTGTTTTTACCACAAAGCTTCCAAATCCTCTTAAATATACGTTATCTCCACTTTCCAATGAAGTCTTGACCTCGTCCATGAAGGTCTCTATAGTAGCCTGCACATCACCTTTTTCCATTCCTAATTTTTCTGAAATGTTCGCTACAATATCTGCTTTCGTCATTTTCGTACTATTTAATATTATAAAATTGGGGTTTCAAATTTTTCAAGGGCGCAAATATAAGAATTAAATCTGCAATATTTCAAGCCTAATCCATTAAATAATAACCGAATAAACATTTATTATTGCACTAATTTAAAACGCCACATGGAATTTTCTAAGATACTGATTAATTGGTACTTAAACAATAAAAGAGAACTGCCCTGGAGAAAAACTTCCGATCCTTACCGGATTTGGCTGAGTGAAATTATGCTTCAGCAAACGCGTATAGAACAGGGGATGCCTTATTATTACAGGTTTACAGAGGCTTATCCCACTGTTTTTGATTTAGCCGCTGCCCCACAGGATGAAGTGCTCAAACTCTGGCAGGGCCTGGGCTATTATTCCCGAGCCAGAAATCTTCACCAAACTGCCCAATATGTAGCTGAAGAATTACAGGGTGAATTTCCCTATAATTATAAGGAGTTGAAAAAGCTGAAAGGAATAGGGGATTATACAGCCAGCGCTATTGCTTCTATTTGTTATAATGAGCCGGTTGCGGTTGTTGATGGAAATGTCTACCGTGTTCTGGCAAGGTACTTTGCAATTGATACTCCTGTTAATTCTACTGCCGGGGTGAAAGAATTTAAAGCGCTGGCACAAGAGCTGCTTGATAAAGAGGAACCTTCCCTGTTCAACCAGGGGTTGATGGAATTTGGCGCGCTGCAGTGCAAACCTCAGAATCCGCTTTGCGAAGATTGTCCTTTTAATAATAGCTGTCTTGCCCTTAAGAATGATAAAATTCCGGAATTACCGGTGAAGCTTAAGAAAGCTAAGGTCAAAAAGCGCTATTTCAACTACCTTGTATTTAAGTCGGAAGGGAATGAAACCCTGCTTCAGCGACGCACAGGTAAAGGCATCTGGAACGGGCTGTATGAATTTCCGCTTGTGGAAACCGAAAATCCTGTGAAAGCCGAAGCTTTTACTTCCGAAGAGAAATTCCGCGAAATTATAGGAGAAGAAAATGTGGAGCTCATCCTGCACAATGATGCGCCGGTGGTACACAAACTTTCGCATCAGCATATCTATACGCATTTCTGGCTGGTGAAAAGCGAAAGCCTTCCGGAAAAGGGGATTTCCATAGAAAATGTAGAAGATTATCCTGTGCCGGTTCTTATCCAGAATTTTCTGAACGAGGTAGGGCTGGAGAGCTGGTAATCAACCAATGTTTAGAACTTTCCCGAATTTTGGTTTATTTCGCAGAAATTTTTTCAGTATTTTAGGTTACATTTAAACTTAAACAAAACAGGACTTCGGTTCAAAAAACAATAAAAATGACTGGAACACTAAACAAAGTAATGTTGATAGGGCATACCGGAGATGATGTGAAAATGCATTATTTTGAGGGTGGCGGTGTAATTGGCCGTTTTCCGTTAGCGACCAACGAAGTGTATACGAACAGGACCAGCGGCGAAAAGGTGAACAATACCGAATGGCACAATATCGTGGTGCGAAATAAAGCTGCCGAGATCTGTGAAAAATACCTCAAAAAAGGCGATAAAGTCTATATTGAAGGAAGGATCAAGACCCGCAAATGGCAGGATGACCAGGGAAATGATCGTTATTCCACCGAAATTCAGTGCACCGATTTTACCTTTTTAACTCCAAAAGGAGGAGAAGGTGGTTCGGAAACCCAGGGGCAACAAAATCAGGGAAGCAGGCCCGAAAGCAATTCAAAAAATGATAGCTTTGCAAATCAATCTGTTGCAAAAGATGAAGAGGAAGACGATTTGCCTTTCTAAGTTTAACTAAAACCATTGCATTTGGATTCGGAACCTCCCAGTTTGTTTCTGTTTTGGGTCTCTCTAAATTTCACCCAGGTAATAAGCCTTGTAATTTTATTGCTGTTGCTGTTCTGCTCGGCCCTTATTTCGGGTGCCGAAGTGGCTTTCTTTTCGCTAACTCCAGCCAATTTCATCACTGAAGACGGCAAAAGGACAAAGGCGCAGAAGATCGTCATTCAACTGCTCGAAAAGCCGAAAAAGCTGCTGGCTACCATTCTTGTGGCCAATAACTTCATCAATATCGCTATCGTGCTCTTGTTTGATTCCATGACCGATGAACTGTTTGGTGGGGTCAATACCGTTTTCTTCGGAATTGATGTTAGGTTTATCCTGGAAGTAGGCGTGGTTACTTTCCTTATTTTGCTTTTCGGCGAGATCCTGCCGAAGGTGTATGCCAGCCGAAACAAAGTTGTGTTCTCTAATTTCATGGCGCACCCGCTGAATTTCCTCGATTCTTTGTTTTCGCCTTTGAGTACACCCATGCGGGCGGTAACGCTTTTTATGCATGCGCGGCTCGGGAAGCAGCGATCTTTTATTAGTATTGATCATCTTTCGCAGGCTTTGGAGCTAACCAGCGAAGAAGATACCACCAAAGAGGAGCAGAAGATTTTGCAGGGTATTGTTTCCTTCGGAAATACCGACACCAAGCAGGTGATGCGTCCGCGGATGGATATTTTTGCGTTAAACGAAACTCAGCCTTACCACGAGATCATTCCTGAAATTATCGAAAATGGCTATTCCAGGATTCCGGTGTACCGGGAAAATGTGGACAATGTGATAGGGATTCTGTATGTCAAAGACCTTTTGCCATACCTTGAGGAAAAGGAATTTGAATGGACAAAACTGCTCAGGGAGCCTTATTTTGTTCCTGAAAATAAAAAGCTGGACGATCTGCTGAACGATTTCAAGGACAAAAGAAATCACCTCGCTATCGTGGTTGATGAATACGGTGGGACCAGCGGATTGATCTCCCTTGAAGATATCATCGAAGAGATTGTGGGAGATATCAGCGATGAATTCGACGATGAAGATCTCGTCTTTTCGAAATTGGACGAAAACAACTATGTTTTCGAGGGCAAAACGCCGCTGAAAGATTTCTATAAGATCATCAAGCTTGAAGATGCTTCAGGTTTCGAAGAGCAGAAGGGAGAAGCCGAAACCCTTGCCGGTTTCCTGTCTGGAGATCTCAGGTGGTTTTCCGAAGAAAAACGACGTAATCACCTTCCTTAATTATAAATTCACCATCGAGGTGATTGACGATAAGCGTATAAAACAGATAAAACTAAGCATTGCGCCGGTATGAGAAAAATGGGATTAGCCATATTTTGCCTGTTGCTGGTGCTCGTTTCCTGCAAAGACGAGCCGAAGCCAAAGCCTAAGGCTTTCCTGTCTCTGGAATATCCCGGAGCGGAGTATGCCAGGATCGATTTTGGTTGCCCTTATACCTTTGAAAAGAATAAACTCGCGGCCGTTGTGCCGTCCATGAACAATATTCCCTGCTGGGTCAATTTGAAATATGATCTGCTGAACGGTTCCATATTCCTGACTTACAAAGAGGTTCATGGCAATCTTGATTCCCTGCTAATGGATGCTCAGAAACTGCCTTTGGAGCACACCATTAAAGCGGATGAAATAGAAGGGGATATCTATACCAACGATCTTCATCACACCTACGGAATGTTTTATGAGGTGAGTGGAAACGCGGCTTCACAGGCACAATTTTACCTTACCGATAGCGTGAAGCACTTCATCACGGGTTCGCTTTACTTCAACCGCAGGCCCAACTACGATTCCCTGGTTCCTGCAGCCGATTACCTGAAAAAGGATATGCGGCATTTGATGGAGACCCTGCGCTGGAAAGACGAAAAACAATAGGAAAACCTTTGATGCTGGGGTAAAAGTTCGATTTTTGCAAAAAATCCTGCGATGCCTCTGAAAAACCTGAAATGGCTTTATCTCATCCTGCTTTCCCTGGTCTGGGGAAGTTCTTTTATTTTGATCAAAAAGGGACTCGTTGGACTCACCGCACTGCAGGTTGGTTCTTTCCGGATCATTTTTGCGGCACTTTTCCTGATATTGGTCGGTTTCAAAAGTCTTTTGAAACTGAACCGGCGGCAGTGGAAATGGATCGTGATCTCCGGTTTTCTGGGTTCGTATTTCCCTGTTTATCTTTTCTCTTTTGCGGAAACCGAAATTGACAGCGCCATCGCTTCTATTCTGAATGCGACCACTCCTTTGCTGACGCTCATTTTCGGCGGAATCTTTTTTAGCGCGGTTTTTACGCAGAACAAGATCATTGGAGTCGTGATCGGGCTGATGGGAACTATCGGACTTATTTTGAGCGGCGCCAGTATCAATCCCGATCAAAATTACCTGTTTTCGGGGCTTGTTATTATTGCGGCTGCCTGCTATGCGATGAATGTGAATATTCTGAAGCGCTTTATGAGCGATATTTCTCCTTTGGGAATCGCAGCGGGAAACTTTTCAACCTTGCTTATCCCTGCGCTCGTGGCTCTTTATCTTTCAGGCTTTTTTCAGCAGGACCTGGGGCAGAATGAAATTCAGCTTTCGGTGATGTTCGTGGCGATATTGGGGATTATTGGCACGGGAGTGGCCATGATCATGTTCAATAAACTGGTGCAGATCTCCGATCCTGTCTTTACGACTTCAGTAACCTATACCATTCCGGTGGTAGCGCTGGGATGGGGAATTCTGGATGGCGAAACCTTCAGCAGCTGGCAATTTATTTCAGCTTTAATAATCCTCACCGGCGTTTTTATTGTAAACAGAGCAAAGAATCTGTATGCAGGGCGAAAAAGCAAAACGCCCTGAAAATAAAAAGACCGGCTAAACAGCCGGCCTTTTCTAACATTAAGAAAAAATCACTATTGAAAATCCGATTCTGATACTCCTTCGTTTACAAGGATCTTTGAAACGTTAAATTCGATGGTTTGAGGTCCCATTTTTTGAGACATTTTGAATGGGAATTCCACTCCTTCCACTTCCTGGTAGTTACCGTAGGCCGTAGGAATGCTCATAGTTTGGCCTCCTTGTGACACAGTTTTTACACTTTGTACTTTCAGTCCACTTTCGGTGTCGTAGTAAGCTTTTTCGTTATCGCTAAGCGCCACTACATAAGCATCTTTTCCGTCTACCTGCTCAATTCCTTCAAGCTTGGCGTTTCCTGCGTTCAATTCAGGAAAAGGCTGTGCTTCCAGTTTGGCTGCAGCCACCTGCTCATCATTGTAAGGGATCTTTTGGCCCTGGGCCATCACGAAACCTGATTCTCCGTTGAAAACCATTTTGTTCATTACATTTCCGCTCATAGAGACGGTTTGGAAAAGTTTCCCTTCAGCAGTTCTTTTCAGCTCCAAGTCCAGTTTCATTCCCTGGATCTCTGCCTGTGCAAGCATTACTACGCTTTCCACATCATTTACGGCATCGCGGCCGCCAATGGCTTTAATATAGTCGTTGAAGACACTTTCTACGGTTACTGAAGGATCCAGTTCTTTGTTGAATTCAGGTTTGTCTACCGGGTTTGCTTCGGTATCGAAATATTGCACCGGGATCTTTTTTCCGTCGTAGGTGACATTCTGAAGTCCTTCCAGAACATCGCTTCCTTTTCCGGTAACAACGATTCTTTCGTTGTCGGCCTGGAAATATTTCTTAGCTACGCGCTGAACGTCTTCTACTGTAACTGCATTAAGTTTCTTTAGGTAAGTCTCGTAGAAATCCTTGTCCAGGTTGTCTTTCTCGATGTTTAGGGCAAATCTTGCCACGGTAGAAGGCTGCTCAAGGGAAAGCACAAAGTTTCCTGTGTATTTTGCCTTGGCGTTAGCAAGTTCTTCTTTAGAAACTTTCTCATTTCTGATTTTGTGAATCTCGTCCAGGAAGGCTACCACCGCACTGTCAGTCACCGCGTTTCTTACGCTGGCGCTTGCCACAAAGGTAGAAGCGATCTTGTCGTCTCCGGTACGGGAATAAGCTCCGTAAGTATAACCTTTGTCTTCACGAAGGTTCATGAACAAACGTCCTTCAGCACCGCCTCCAAGAATTTGGTTAGCGAGAAGTACAGGAAAATAATCTTCATCTCCCTTTTTGAGGTCGATAGTGTTCACCACTGCGATCTCGCTCTGTACCGCATTCGGCATATTTATGAAATCGATTTGGGTGTACTGTGGATTGGTAACTTCAGGTAAGGTAAAAGAAGGAAGATTGCTCTTTTTCCAGTCTTCGAAATTTTCCTTCACCAGCTTTTTTGTGTTCTTGAAGTCAACATCTCCAACGATCACAAGGTATGCGTTCTGCGGAACGAAATAGGTGTTGTAGTATGATTTTACATTCTGCAGGTTTAATGAATCCACGCTTTCCTCGGTAGGAAATTCACCGTAAGGGTGATTTTTTCCGTAGGCAAGAGCGGTGCGAACGCGGCTTGCATTATAAGCCACATCCTTTTCGTTGGATTTCATGTTCTCCAGAGTGCGGGTTTTCTGCTTGTCGAATTCCTCCTGAGTGAAAGAAGGATGCAAAGCTCCGTCGGCCATCAATTCCAATACTCTCGGGAAATATTTGGAAAGGGTATTAGCTGAAGCTCCACTGGAGAAGAAATTCACTCTTGCTCCAAGATAATCTATCTCTTCGTTGAATTTGTCCTTCGGAATATCTTTGGAGCCTTCGCCAAGCATGTCTCCCATAAGGCTGGAAACTCCTACTTTGGATCCTTCAGGATGCGGAGGATTGTCCAGCGTAAGCGTCATGGAGACCCGCGGAAGCTTGTGATTTTCAACCACCATGACTGTTAGTCCGTTATCCAGGCTAAAGGTTTGTGGTTTTTCGATATTGATCTTTGGGGCAGGACCGGGTTGCGGTTGTTTGCTTCTGTCGACCTGTGCGTTGGCGCCAATTGCGATGAACAATAAGGCTGCAAATGCTAATATATTTTTTTTCATCTTCATTATTTTATTGGTTTTCAGCTTCAGAATCGCTCTTTTTTGGTAGGTATTTCAATACCAGGCGCTGATTTGGCTTGAGGTATTCATTGGCTACTCTTTTAATGTCTTCACGGGTGATGGAATTGTAAATATCGATCTCTTTATTGATGAGATCGGTGTTTCCGTAAAGCTCGTGGTAGGTAGCAAGCGAACTGGCGATTCCGGCAATGCTGCTGTTGGAATTCACAAACTGGTTCTCAAATTTATTCTGAAGTTTCTCAAATTCGCGTTCAGAGATGAGGTTATTCTGAAGTTTCACGATCTCTTCATCGATTTCTGAAACCAAAGTATCAAGAGAAGTTTCTCCCAAAGGAAGTCCGAAAACAACGTATTGTCCGTAATCTTCTTCGCTGATGTTGAAGGCACCTATCTGAAGGGCCTGTTTTTGCTCGTCAACGAGTTTTTTGTACAATCTTGAAGATTTTCCGTCAGAAAGTACCGAAGAAATCATATCCAGAACATGAGCGTCTTTGGTTTTCATGGAAGGTGTGCGGTAAGCAAGAACGATCGCCGGGATCTGGATGTTCGGATCTTCGTAAGTGGCGTGTCTCTCCTGAGTGATTGGCTCTTCTTTAATGTTGATTTGTTGTACCGCTTCCCCTTTTGGAATGGGCGCGAAGTAATCTTTGATCCATTCTTTGGTTTGATCAACATCGATGTCTCCCGCTACGACAAGAGTAGCATTGTTGGGAACGTAGAATTTCTTATTGAAATTCCTGAATTCCTCAAGAGTAGCGGCATCAAGATGGTCCATAGATCCAATGGTGGTCCAGCGGTATGGGTGTTTATTAAAAAGGTTTTTCTTTACCTGTGCAAGGATTTGTCCGTAAGGTGAGTTATCATATCTCATCCTTTTTTCCTCTTTTACCACCTCGTTTTGCGTGTCAACTCCTACCTGGTTGATAATAGGATGCATCATGCGTTCCGATTCCATCCAAAGCCCCAGTTTCAGGTTGTTTGAAGGGAAAACCTCGTAGTAATACGTACGGTCGTCGGTAGTGTTCGCGTTGTTGGAACCGCCATTGGAAGAGACGATCTTCATCCATTCGCCTCTTTTAATGTTTTCGGTGCCTTCAAATAGAAGGTGTTCAAAGAAATGGGCAAATCCGGTTCTGTCGGGATTCTCATTTTTTGCTCCCACATGGTACATGACCGAGGTAGTTACTACAGGCGCAGTATTATCCTGGTGTAAAATAACGTGAAGGCCGTTGTCCAGGTTGTATTCGGTAAATTTTACCTCCTGGGCATGACCTGCTGCACACATGAGTAGCGTGCAGGCTGCAATTCTGATTTTGTTGATCATTTTATAATGTTTTTTTCATTAATGCTTCTAATATGTAGGGGGAAACACCTATTTGTTACAAGGAATGGAAAAAAATTGTTATAAAGGCCGGTTCGTTTGCATAACTTTCAATCTGCGGGGAAGAATCATTCGTTTTCAGCTCCAGGTCATTGGCGAAAAGCCCAAAATTAACAAGCTCTTAAGGCAAAAGCTGCCTCATTTTTTGGAAATTTAAGAAAATAAACTAGCTGAAACTATGAAAAAGTTCACCATCCCCATTAAATATGGAATTGCCATTGCCGTAGGTTTGATCGCTTATTTTCTGATATTATCTCTCTTCGGGCTTCATACCAATCCGCTGTATAGTATCTTTAACGTGGTGATCATGGCTGTAGGAATGTACCTTGCCTTAAAAGACTACAGGCGGGGGAAAAAGGCGAAATTCAAGTATCAGAAAGGTTTTATGGCAACTTTGCTCACCGGTGCGAATGCGACGATCATCTTCACTATTTTCTTCGGAATTTATTGTACCGAGCTCAATCCCGGGTTTCTTGACAATCTTATCAAAATGTGGGCTTCCTATTACGGTACTGGCCTGGGGGTTGTGATCTTTAGTGTGGCGGCTATGGGATTTTCCACCAGCCTGGTACTTTCCCTCGCCTACATGCAGATCTTCAAGGATTCCTGGAACACCAAGGAAGGCCGGGAGCATACTTTCTAAAATTTTTCAAAGGCTTTGCCAATTAATTAATTAGGAGTATATTTGCACCCGCTTGTGAAGAGCAGGCATATTTATTTTTGATAAAAATTAATTAATCAGAACGCTATGTACGCAATTGTAGAGATAGCAGGGCAGCAATTTAAAGTTGCAAAAGACCAGAAAGTATTTGTACACCGTTTGGCAGGAGAAGAAGGAGATAATATCTCTTTTGACAAAGTTCTTCTAACCGGCGACGGAGACAACATTACTTTAGGCGCCCCGGCTATAGAAGGAGCTCTGGTAGGAGCCAAAATCACCCGTCATTTGAAAGGTGATAAAGTTATTGTTTTCAAAAAGAAAAGACGTAAAGGTTACCGTGTGAAAAACGGTCACCGTCAGGCTTTGACCGAGATTCTTATTGAAAGCATTTCTGCTAAAGGAGAGAAAAAGAAAGCTGCTTCTTCAGAGAAAAAAGAAGAGAGCAAGGCTCAGGACAATTCTAACGATTTAAGCAAGAACACTGTTGCTGAATTGAGAGAAATGGCCAAAGAAAAAGGAGTTGAAGGATATTCTTCAATGAAAAAAGCAGAATTAATTGCTGCATTGAGTTAATATTAATCTACTAAAAACCTAGAATAAAATGGCACACAAGAAAGGAGTTGGTAGTTCCAAGAACGGTAGAGAATCAGAATCGAAACGCCTAGGTGTTAAGATCTTCGGAGGACAAGCTGCCGTAGCCGGAAACATCATCGTAAGACAAAGAGGTACTGCGCACAATCCTGGTGATAACGTGTATGCAGGAAAAGACCATACTTTACATGCCAAAGTAGACGGTATTGTAAAATTCACTAAAAAGAAAGATGACAAATCTTATGTTTCTATTGAGCCTTTCGAAGCTTAATTAGCAGCATCTTTTTAGATAAAATTGAAGATCCCTTTCCGGAAACGGAAGGGGATTTTTTTGTATATTTAATAGGCTAAATTGTTGATCATGAAAACCTTAGTCTGTTATAATTGGTGGTTTTTTAAGATGTTTCCCATCTTCCTGTCGCTTTTTGCTGAAGACGGTGCCGGTTTTAGAATGAATCCGCGTGGTGTCGCAGGTGACGATTCCGATGAGCTTCTTCGCGAGGGTGCCATTCGCTCTGCTTATCAGTTTCACCGGAAAGGCCGCAAGCGACCCATCAAGCGTTGGATGATCCTCTTTCTTGCCGCAGTAGTAGTCGTGATTGTTGCGCTGCTTGTAATGTGGTTCATGAGAGCCTGAAAGAGTTGGGAACATTTTTAAGGCAGGCGGAAGAATTCAAATTCTGCCCTAAAAAGCTATGTCTTCCCCGCATTTTTCCTTCGAATACTGAAAAATTCCTGAATAAAAAAAATCCTTTCCGAAGCAGCTCTTCAGAAAGGATCTTTAATTTTATCTAACGTCTAACGTCTAACGTCTAACTAGTATCTGTAATATTCCGGCTTAAACGGACCTTTTACTTCTACACCAATATATTCGGCTTGTTCTTCACTTAATTCAGTAAGTTCCACGCCAATTCTATCGAGGTGAAGCGCCGCAACTTTTTCGTCAAGATGCTTCGGAAGCATATAAACTTCATTCTTGTATTTATCAGGATGGTTCCAAAGCTCGATCTGCGCCAAAGTCTGGTTGGTGAAGGAGTTACTCATCACAAAGCTTGGATGACCGGTAGCGCAACCAAGGTTTACAAGACGACCTTCGGCAAGAAGGATGATGTCTTTTCCGTCGATAGTATATTTATCAACCTGCGGCTTGATCTCGTCTTTTGTGTTTCCGTAGTTCTCATTCAACCAGGCAACAGCGATCTCATTGTCGAAATGGCCAATATTACAAACGATGGTCTTATCTTTCATAGCCTTGAAATGCTCGGGACGAACAATCCCTTTGTTTCCGGTGGTAGTGATCACGATATCCGCCTTTGAAACCACGGTCTCAAGTTTCTTTACTTCATAACCGTCCATCGCCGCCTGTAGCGCACAAATGGGGTCAATTTCGGTAACAGTCACAATAGCACCGGCACCTCTAAAGGAAGCGGCAGTACCTTTTCCAACATCTCCGTAACCACAAACCACGACTCTTTTTCCGGCTAGCATTACGTCGGTAGCACGGCGAATCGCGTCAACAGCGCTCTCACGACATCCGTATTTATTATCGAATTTCGATTTAGTCACCGAATCGTTCACATTGATCGCAGGCATAGGAAGTGTTCCTTTTTTCATGCGGTCGTACAAACGGTGAACTCCTGTAGTGGTTTCTTCGGAAAGACCTTTAATGTCTTCAGCCAGTTCAGGATATTTATCCAGCACCATATTGGTAAGATCTCCCCCGTCATCAAGGATCATATTGAGCGGTTTTCTATCTTCCCCAAAGAACAGAGTTTGCTCGATACACCAGTTAAATTCCTCTTCGGTCATACCCTTCCAGGCATAAACAGGAATTCCGGCGGCGGCAATGGCTGCAGCAGCCTGATCCTGGGTAGAGAAAATATTACAGGAGCTCCAGGTAACTTCAGCTCCAAGAGAGATAAGCGTCTCGATAAGAACGGCTGTCTGGATGGTCATGTGAAGACAACCGGCAATACGGGCGCCCTTCAAAGGCTGTTCGTCTTTATATTCCTTGCGCAGAGCCATTAGGCCCGGCATCTCGGCTTCGGCGAGTTCTATCTCTTTACGCCCCCAATCGGCAAGGCTGATATCTTTAACTTTATAGGCCGTGTAAGGCACTGTTTTAGTTGACATATTGTTATATTTGAATATTAGGAAATTTCGCAGTGCAAAAATACATAATATAGAATAAATCTACATGCCTATTTACAAAACAATAACAGTAAATCCGGGGACTAAGGTCTTCATTTGGAAGGTGGAAGAATCTTATGAATGGCTGAGTGAAGGGATCGAATTGACTCCTCACTGCCGCAGAAGAGTGGACGGAATGAAATCCCAGATCCACAAGCGCGGCTTCATGAGTATCAGGCATTTGATGGCTGAAGCTGGCTATGTGGATCATGATCTGTATTATGATGAGCTGGGAAAACCACATCTCAAAGACGATAAACACATTTCGATCTCGCATTCTTTCAACTATACCGGCATTATTGTAGGCGATCATGCCGTGGGAATCGATATTGAGAAGCAGCGTGAAAAGATTCTCAAGATTGCTGAAAAATTCACTCCTCTTGAAGAGTATCACACCGTGGCCAACGAGGAAGCGCTTATCAGAAAGCTCACCATTGTTTGGGGTGCCAAGGAATCTATTTACAAGATGTTCGCCGAGCCGGGGCTGGGTTTCCTGCAGCATATCTATATTGAAGACTTCGATTTTGACGCTGCAAAAACTACTGGAAAGGTCAATTTCAAAGGCAAAAAATCGGAATATGCGATCGACTTCTTTGAATTTGATGGCTTCACCTGTGTCTATGCCCAGCCTTTAGAGGTAAAAACAAGCAATTGATGAATCCTGCTTCCGTTTTGAAAGATCTGCAGCAGGCGAGGCTTTCGGGTCGGTCCTTGCTGGCGGTTCTTATAGATCCCGATAAATTTGACAATCAGACTGCAGCGGTTTTTCTTCGGAAATTGCCTTCGGAAGTCACTCATCTTTTTGTAGGCGGAAGCACCGTGGAACCTGCCACAAACTGAAGCGACGGTGAAGGCAATAAAAGCAGAAACTTCGCTGCCTGTCGTGCTGTTTCCTGGGCATTATACCCAGATCACTGAAGCTGCCGATGCACTCTTATTTCTTAGCCTGCTCTCCGGCAGAAATCCGGAATATCTTATTGGCCAGCAGGTGAAATCGGTGGGTCTTTTGCGCAATTCCAGCCTCGAGATTATCCCCGCCGGTTATCTCCTGATAGATGGCGGCCGCGAATGCGCGGTGCAAAAGGTGAGCAAGACCGAACCACTTCCGCAGGAAAATATTCAGAACATTGTGAACACCGCCCTGGCTGGACAATTTTCAGGAAAAAAGCTGATCTATCTCGAAGCCGGAAGTGGTGCCAGTAATCCCGTTTCCACCGAAATTATTTCTGAAGTGAGAGCGGCTCTCAACATTCCGCTTATCGTTGGCGGCGGAATCCGTTCTTCAGCAGGTCTTAAAAAGGCCTTTTCTGCCGGAGCCGACATGGTGGTGATTGGAACTGCCTTTGAAAATGGCCAATTTGAACAGCAGTCGGAGGAAAAGATTCAGATCTTTTCTGCTGAATAATTCTTCACTTTTGAAATTCCATATGAGGTATGCTGAAAATGCTGTCGATTTATGACTAACTTTGGTTTCCGAAAATCGAACTGATTGGAATTCCGCTGAAAAAGACCCCGGAATTCCCCAATTTTAAGCCCGTTTAGATGAAAATTTCAGTAGAATTAACTCTTTCTCCTCTTCAGGATGATTTTGAACCTGCGATCATCAATTTTATCAAAAAAATGCGTCATTCCGGATTGACCGTGATGGAAAATCCCTTGAGTACGCAGGTTTACGGCGATTACGATAAGGTGATGGAGGTACTCAATGAAGAGATAAAAACCGCTTTTGAGGCTATGGACCGCGGGTTGCTTTACATGAAAATCGTAAAATCTGACCGAAGCAACTATGCAGCAGATTTTTGATTTTTTTCTTGAACCTTATCGCGACGCCAGCCTTTTATCCATAATTTTTGAAGCCGTAGTCTTCATTTTCGGGATTTTAAGCGTTTATTATTCCAAGAAGGAAAATATCCTGGTTTATCCTACCGGGCTTATCGCCACTATCATCACTGTTTACCTGCTGTACAGGGCGCAATATTACGGCGATATGATGATGAATGTATACTATTCGGTGATGAGTGTGTACGGCTGGATCAACTGGTCCCGCAAAAAAGGAGGAGAGTATGTGGTGCCGATCACGCGGACCAATACCCGCGAAAAAATTATTGGTTTTGGGCTTTTTGTACTCACTATGATCGTTACCTACGGTGTCTATCGTGCTTTTGGCTATGAGATTCAAACGGCGAATTATATCGATATTTTCACCTCGGGAGTGTTCTTTACCGCCATGTGGTATATGGCAATTAAAAAACTGGAAAACTGGACCCTTTGGATCTTTGCCGATCTTATAACGGTGCCGCTATACGCCTACAGAGGCCTGGGCATGCTGGCACTTCAATATCTGGTTTTCACAATTCTGGCCATTCAGGGCTATTTGGTATGGAAGAAAAGCTTAAACAGAGGCCATGTGATCTCGTAAAAGTCGTGCTTTTCGGCCCGGAATCTACCGGAAAGACTACGCTTGCAGAGAGACTTTCCCAACATTACAGTACAGTGTGGGTAGAAGAATTTATGCGCGAATATCTTCAGGAGAAATGGGACCTTCATCAAAAGGTGTGCGAACCGCAGGATTTACTGCCTATTGCCGCAGGGCAAATTCAGCGGGAAAATCAGCTTTCCGCCGAGGCGAACCGCTTGCTCATCTGCGATACTGATCTGCTGGAACTTAAGGTCTATTCCGAAGCTTATTACGACGGATTTTGTGAGCCTGGTCTTCTTAAACATGCGTTAAACAACCACTATCATGTCTACTTTTTAACGTATATTGATGTTCCCTGGACACCCGATGATCTAAGGGATAAACCCAACGACAGGGAAGGCATGTTTTCCAGATTTGAGAAGGCCCTGCAACTTCACAACAAGCCTTACGTGGTTTTAAAAGGTGACGAAAATGAGCGTTTTGAAACAGCGGTGTCCATAATTGACCAACTTTTAAAAACAAAAGAACGTGAAATTCAGTGAAATGGACATCCTGCAAATTCAGGAGAAAGGATTAACTACGAGCGAAGTCGAAGAACAGATAGAGATCTTCAAAAGAGGGAATATCAAGGTGGATATTCGTAAAGCGGCCACCCTGGGCGACGGAATCTTTCAATATTCCGAAGCCGAAAAGAAAGATCTAATCCATTATTACGAGCGGGAAATGGATAAACTTGATCTTATCAAATTTATTCCTGCCTCGGGCGCTGCCACCCGAATGTTTAAGGCGCTGCACAATTTTGTTTACGAATTCAATCCCGGGGAAGAAAGTCTGCGCGAATATCTTGATCGCAAGGAAAACCATAAACTTCAGCAATTCTTTATCGATATGGAAAAGCTGCCGTTCTACGACGAAGCTTTAAAAGCTGCAAAATCGAATAATCCCGAATACGCCGATCTTTCAGCAGATGAAAAGCAGCTGGAACTGGTAAAGAATATGTTGTATTCTGAAGGTTTGCACCTCAGTGATTACCCAAAAGGGCTCGTGCCTTTTCATCGTTACCGCGATCACACCGCCACAGCCTTTGAGGAACATCTTTTTGAAGCTTCGAAATATTTAAAAAGCGGCGGAGTGGCAAAATTGCACTTTACCGTAGCCGAGGGCGACAAAGATAAGTTCAAGGCTGAATTTGACCGAATTAAGGACAGGCTTGAAGAGGAAACCCATACCCGTTATGAGATATCCTATTCTTACCAGGATCCTAAGACCGACACTATAGCTCTCGATGATCATTTTGAACCTTTCAGGACCGAAGAAGACCGGCTTTTCTTCAGGCCGGGAGGTCATGGGGCACTTATCGAGAATCTGAATGAACAGGATGCCGACCTGGCATTTCTGAAGAATATCGACAATGTTGTTACCGAAAAAAATGTTGGCGAAGTAGTGGAGTACAAAAAGATGCTGGGCGGAAAGTTACTGAAGCTTCAGCAGCAGATATTTCACTTTCTGAAGAGTCTGGAAACAGAAGAAACTTCCGAAGAGCTTCTTGAGGAGATCGTTGAATTTCAGGACAGGGAACTATTTATAAAACCTGCACCTGGTTTTAAGGATCTTTCCGTAGGAGAAAAAAAGGAATTCCTGAGAGAAAAATTAAACCGGCCTCTGCGCCTTTGCGGCATGGTGAAAAATGAAGGTGAGCCCGGCGGCGGACCTTTCCTTGTAAAAGGAGAAGACGGGGAAATTTCTCTGCAGATCATAGAAGGCGCACAAATAGATAACGACAATCCTGAACAGGTAAAAATAGCAAAGGAAGCTACGCATTTTAATCCGGTTGACATAGTTTGTGGTCTTCGGAATTACAAGGGAGAAGGTTTTGACCTTCCTGAATATGTTGATCCCAATATGAGCTTCATTGCCGATAAGACCAAGGATGGTAAGCCATTGAAAGCCCTGGAGCGTCCCGGCTTATGGAACGGTGGAATGGCACATTGGAATACTGTTTTTGTGGAAATCCCGGTTTCTACTTTTAATCCGGTGAAGACGGTGGCCGATCTGCTCAAGCAGAGTCATCAGGTAAGTTAAAGCGGTTTGGAAGAAGACAAGCTAATACAGGAACTTCAGTTTAAGGCGGTGAGGAGTTCGGGGGCTGGCGGCCAGCATGTAAACAAAACGGCCTCAAAGGTGGAGCTTCATTTTGATCTGGAAAATTCTGCGGCGCTTACTGAAGCTGAAAAGGAAAGGCTTCAGAAAAAACTCAGTTCCCGGCTCACCAAAGGAATCGGAGCTTATCCTGCAAAGCGGCGCTACCCGAAGTCAGCATGCCAATAAAGAGGATGTAATTGCCAGATTTCTGGAGCTTATCAAAGAATCCCTTAAAAAGCCAAAGCCCAGGAAAAAGACGAGACCCACCAAGGCGTCCAAAATAAAACGGCTGAAGAAGAAGAAAATGCAGTCCGAGAAAAAGGCGCAGCGAAAGGATCCTCTTCAGTAGCAGTATGGGGAAAATTTCCACACATCAACAGAGATAAAGGCTTGGATTCCACAATATCAGCAGTTTTTGAGAAGTCATAGGAAGATCCTAATTCCTTGTGTCTTAAGCTGTTTGCCTTGACCTGGAGCTTTTGGTATAATTTTGCCCCTGTTATAAGTGATTGCAATGAGACATGCACATTGTATGATTTAAAACGTGCAGATTTACTGCTGTACAATTTTTAGATTTTCGGATTAAAAGAGGCCTGGGAAGGCCTCTTTTTTTACGCTGATTTTTTCCTGCTGTTGCTTTTTTGAAGAAAGAACAATTCGGTTTTGGCGGCTGTTGCTGCCATTAAGGGTTTTTCTGAGGGGGATTTTCTACATAATTTTTTCTTAAATCCCATCATTTCTACATAAAATTTGCCAAAGCAAATTCCGTAGAAAGTCCTTTTTTGCTTTAAAACCAAGGCTTTGCATAAAGTCCTGCAGAAATGGCCCGATTCTTACATATACTTTATCAACCATAAGGCTTAAATAGTAAAAACCTTTAAAACTCAGAATTATGAAAAAGTTAGGATTATCTTTAATTGCAGTGGCAGGAATGTTTTTCTTTAGTACTAATGTGCAGGCTCAAACAGAAACAACAGAAACAGATATGACCACCGAAGTACAAACTACTACCCAGGCGCAGGAAGATTGGGCTTCAGTAGATGCGGCAGCCTTACCTCAGGCCGTGAAAGATGCGGTGATGAATGATTATACAGGCGCAACTACCAAAGATGCCTGGTCTAAAGAAGAAGATGGTAAAACCATTTACAAGCTTTCCCTAAACGTTGACGGAGAAACAAAAACTGTTTATGCTGACCAGGACGGGAACTGGATCCAAAAAAGTGAGGATCAGGATGAGGAATAGCATTTAGCTGTTCTTAGTTAACCAACCAATCTAATTTACTCTTGGGAAATTAATTCCTGAAACCACCATAGTGATTCCTTTCAATCGCTATGGTGGTATATAACTTATAAAGCCGGAAATAAAGAGAAGCCAACTCTTCCGGTGTCAGGGGAACAAGATAGCACAACCCGCAGGGTTGTAAATCTGGTTCGGAGTTTTGACAGATGCGAGATTCTTCAGCGGTTCTCCGCTACATCAACTAACACTTGAAGACTTGCATCGGGAGCTGTAAAGGAGGCGCCATTCCTGTTCGTCTGATAAATGGATACCCGCAATGACAAGTATAAATTCTTTAGATTTGTCAGGAAAAAGAGGTCTTTTTTTAAGGCCTCTTTTTTTTATGCTTATATTTAAAAGCCATGACTATAAGATTGTTAAATTTGCATTAGGTGGTTAAAGAATAATTATGGTAAAAATTCTCATAGTAGAAGATGATGTGGCATTTGGGACAATGCTGAAAACTTTCCTGAAGAAAAAAGGCTATGAGGTTGAGCATGTTTTTTCAGCTGCCGAAGCTTCCAAACAAATTGCCGCGAATAATTTTCAACTGGTGATCACCGATGTTCGCCTTCCCGACAATGACGGGCTGAATGTTTTAAAGGAGGTGAAAACCAAAGATCCTTTAACACAGGTCGTGGTTATGACCAGTTATGCTGAAATTAGCATGGCTGTGGAAGCCATGAAAAATGGCGCTTTCGATTATGTTTCCAAACCCTTCAGGCCTGAGGCTATTCTGCAGACTATTGAGAATGCGATGAAGCAGAGCGAGGCGGAAGAGAAGAAACCTGCGCAGCCTAAAAAGTCAGCGCCTAAATCTTCTTCTTCAAATAACCGCCGTTCCACTTTTATAAAAGGAGTAAGTGATGTTTCGATCCGCCTGAACGATTATATCGAACTGGTCGCTCCCACCAATATGAGCGTGCTCATCATAGGGGAAAGCGGAACCGGTAAAGAACAGGTAGCCAAGAGCATTCATGAGCAGAGCAAGCGAAGCGGAGCGCCTTTTATAGCTGTAGATTGCGGCGCAATTCCAAAAGAGATCGCTTCAAGTGAGTTTTTTGGACATATCAAAGGGTCTTTCACCGGTGCCATCAATGATAAAACTGGTCATTTTGAAGCTGCCAATGGTGGCACTCTCTTTCTTGATGAAATTGGCAATCTGGGATATGAATTGCAGGTGCAACTGCTAAGGGCGCTGCAGGAAAGGCGAATTAAACCCGTGGGCAGCAATAAGGAGATTGAAGTGGACATCCGCGTGGTGACCGCGACCAACGAAGACCTGGCACAGGCGGTAAAAGAAGGGAATTTCAGGGAAGATCTTTACCATCGCCTCAACGAATTTTCCATAAAAGTACCCTCTCTTAAAGAACGAAAAGAGGATCTCATGATCTTTGCTGAACACTTCCTTGAAGAGGCCAATCTTGAGCTGGAAAAGAATGTGGTAGGCTTTACCGATGAAGCCGTGCAGGCCTTCAAGAATTACAACTGGCCCGGCAATCTCCGTGAGCTTAAAAATATGGTAAAAAGGGCGGTATTGCTAAGCCAGGGAGATCTTATTCCCGTGAAAGTATTGCCGCATGAAATTTCCACAGCCACGAAATCTGAGACCGATTATGGGCTTTTCCGCAATAAGAATGAGGAACAACTGATCCTGGATGCGCTCGAAAAATCGGGCGGCAATAAGAGCAAGGCGGCAAGGCTATTGTCTATAGACCGAAAAACACTTTACAACAAGTTGAAGCAATACGGCATTAAACTGTAAGTTCTTCCTCCAGTTCCTGCATCAGCTTCCTGATTTCTGCAATAGTTTGATTGATCTCAGCTTCGGGAACTGCCTCATGAGCTTCCAGCTTCTCAAGTTCTGGCACCAGGTGGGTCGCTTTCATCTGCTTTAGCATCGGCAGCATTTTGTGGGCGATACGCCCCATTTCCTCACGGTCGTTTTCTTCCATGGCGCTTTCCATGTCCTGCAGATTATTTTTTGAGCTTTCAAGAAATGCCTTGATGATCACCTGCATGGCTTCCTGGTCTCCGCCGGAAAAAAGGAAGATCTCTTCCAGGTCGTAGTTCGCAGAATTTTTCTTCCGGTTCAGTTCCTGTTTTTGCTCCTGCTTTAGCTGAAGTTTAAAGATCTCTGAGATCTTCTGAAGCAACTCTGCAGGCTTATAGGGCTTGATCAGGCTTTTGGTGAAGCCGGCTTTGGAATAATCTTCCGCATTTACATTGGTTCTTCCAGAAAGTGCGATCACCGGCAGCGTTGCGAATTTCGGATTTTTCCGGATTTTGGAAATAAGGCCGAAACCGTCCATTTTCGGCATTTGTATATCGGTGAGGACGAGGTCATATTTGCCGGAATTCAGCTTTTCGAAGGCTTCTTCTCCGTTTTCGGCCGATTCACATTGCATACCCAGGGATTTTACCAGTTCCTGCGTGAGCGTGCGCTGGGAAGCTTCGTCATCGACCACCAGGGCTTTCTTTCCTTTAAGGTCGGGCGTCTCGGCTGGTTTTTCTTCCGGTTTTTTCGCGACGCTTTCCTGCTTGGAGAGTTTGGTGACGGGAAGGCAAACGATAAATTCGCTGCCTTCGCCGGGGCTGCTGTTAAGGCTTATTTCTCCCTTAAGCAGGTCGGTGAGCCTTTTGGTGATGCTCAGGCCAAGACCGGTGCCGCCGTATTTCTTCTCAATGCTGCTGTTCTCTTGCGAGAATTCTTCAAAAATATCTTCCTGCTTCTCTTTCGAGATCCCTATTCCGGTATCTTTTACCGAAAACAACAGGGTATAACTGTCTTCGATCTCCTTTTTGAGGAGAACTTTCACTTTGATTTCTCCTTCTTCGGTAAACTTGTAGGCATTAGTCACAAGGTTGGCGATGATCTGTTTTATTCTGAAAGGATCGCTAAGCACTTCGGTGTCGACATCTTCGGAAGTCTCCACAACGATCTCCACATTTTTTTCACTATTTCCGGGGATGGAATTATAAACCGTATCTTCTATTAATTTCTTCGGATTAAAAGGCAGCTTTTCGATGAGCATTTTTCCCGCTTCCAGCTTTGAGAGGTCCAGCAGGTCATTTACGAGATGCAGGATGAAATCTGAAGATTTCCGCATTTGTTGCAGGTAATGTTTCTGTTTGGGATCCAATGTGGTTTTCTGCATAAGATCGGTATAGCCTATCACCGTGCTAAGAGGGGAGCGCAGGTCGTGGGTGATGGCGGCCGTGAATTGCTCCCTGCTTTTCAGTAGTCCTTCCGCAAAGTTCTTGGCTTCTTCCAGTTGTATCCGGTATCGCTGACTTCGGGTGACATCCCGCACAATGAGTATCAAAAACAGGAGAATAATAGCCACGCTTACAGAGCCGGCAAGAAACATGATCTGCGATGTATCTTCCAGCATCTGCTGGGAAGCTTCAGCCCTGGAAAAAGATTGCTGTCTCTCTTCTTTCTCGATCTGCGCCAGGAGTTTCCGAAGCTGCTGATTCAGAATGACGTCATTCCCCAAAAGATCGTTCTCCTTCTCGCTTACCGTGCGACGAAATTGCTGATTGGCAATCTCCAGTTCGCTCAGCACATTTTTAACGGCATTGATCAGCGAATCGGCAGTTTGATTGGTTAGCTGCTTGGCATTGTCTTTTTTGGCATATTCCAGGTATTTGACCAATACCCGGCGCTGGTATGGTTTCAGGTTAGGAAAGCGCTCATCGTAATCGCCAAAAGATTCATCCACCTTTCGCAGTTCATTGATGACCCGGGTGTAGTAACTGGTATTGCGGTCTTTTTCGCGCAGAGTAGCGAGCTCCTCCAGGTTATCGGTTTTCCGCGAAAGCAACTTATTGATGCTGTCCAGTTCCTTTTGCATCAGGCTGTCCTGGTAGATCGTCTTCAGGTGTGTTACCGATTGCCGAATACTGTCGATTTGCGACCGGTAGGAAGAGAGGTCCTCTTCATCGCCTGTCTGGATAACCCTTCGGCTTATATTTTCAGATTCGTAAAGGCTGCTGGTGATTTCGCTCACCAGGAATAGCTTTTCGTTGTTATTATTGTTCTGTTGGGAAAGGTTGCTGAAAGCCACCACCTGGGTGTAGATAAACCAAACCGAAATGCCGGCAAGGGCCGCGATGAGTACATATCCGGCAATAACTTTGAATGTTATGGAGCGTTTGCTGTTTGGCATTTCGTATGCGATAAAAATACGCCTTTTAAATCAAATCCAATAATGTTGCCATTGTTCAAAAAAACCTTTTTACCTTTGCAGCCAATCTCAAAGGGGTGTCCTTAAATGGGCTGAGATCATACCCAATGAACCTGGGCAGGTAATGCTGCCAAGGGAATGCGCAAACCGCGCAGTGTATGTACTCCTGAAAACGTCAAAAAGGTGCACCTGGCGATTTCAGGATTTTTTATTTCAATTTTTTAACCACAGAATAATCACCCCTTTTATTCGTAAAATTTCTTACGAATGAAAAACGTATTATTTTTTGTGAGCCTGCTATTCTTCACTATTCAGGCTTACTCTCAAAACTACACCCTTCGGGGAACAGTGACCGAAGATGACAAACCCTTACCAGGGGTGAGTGTATTGGCGGTGGGAACCAGTGTCGGCACCCAGACCGATGGTAATGGGAATTATTCCCTGCAGCTAAAGCAGGGCGAGTACACCATTTTGTTCTCCTACGGAAACCGCAAGCGAATGCAGGTCGATCTCAGCAACGATAAACTGCTGAACATTGATCTTGCAAATGCCGAGGAAGTACTGGATGAGGTATTTCTCTCCTCCGTGCGGGTCGAGAAGCAGGATCCTATTACCTACAGCAATCTTAGCAATGAAGAGATTGAAGACCGCAATCTGGGGCAGGATATTCCGGTTCTCATGAATTATATGCCCAATGTGGTGACGACCACCGATGCCGGTGCAGGAGTTGGCTATACCGGCATTCGCGTTCGCGGGGTTAGTTCGAGGAACATTAATGTGACCATTAATGGAATTCCTTACAACGATGCCGAAAGCCAGGGTAGCTATTGGGTAGACATGCCCGATTTTGCCTCTTCGGTTGAAAATCTTCAGCTACAGCGGGGAGTCGGTACTTCTACGAACGGCGCAGGGGCTTTTGGTGCCAGCCTGAACATTTTGACCGATTCCTATAAAAAGGATGCCCAGGCCGAGATTGCCAACAGTATGGGATCTTTTAATACTTTCAAGCATACGCTGAAGTTCAGCACCGGTCTTATCAATGATCATTTCGAAATTGCAGGAAGGGCTTCCAAAGTGCGAAGCGACGGCTATATTGACCGCGCCGACAGCGATCTGAAATCCTATTTTTTACAGGGAACTTACGTTGATGACAACACGCTCATCAAGGCCCTGGCCTTTGGCGGGAGCGAAGTTACCTACCAGGCCTGGTACGGAATCGACAAGGAAACCCTGGAAAGTAACAGAACCTTCAACCCGGCCGGGATGTATACTGACGAGGATGGGAATGTGAAATTCTACCAAAACCAGACCGATAATTACAAGCAGGATCATTATCAGCTGCTCTGGAATGAGGATTTCGGCGGAAAATGGTCTTCCAATCTCGCGCTGCACTATACCTATGGCCGTGGCTATTATGAAGAATATGAAGAAGATTCAGATCTCGCAAGCGTGGGGCTTCAGCCGTTCACTGCAAACGGAGAAGACATCACCACCTCCGATCTCGTGGTGAGAAGCTGGCTGGATAATGATTTCTACGGAAGCGTTTTCAGTCTGAATTATGATGCTTCCAGCTGGGATGTGACCTTTGGTGGTGGCTGGAACAAGTATGAAGGCGATCACTTCGGAAAAGTGATCTACACAAGATTCGCCAAAAACAAGGATCCTTATGAACCTTTTTATACGAATACGGGTATAAAAACCGATTTTAATGTCTACGGAAAAGCGAATTTCGATATTACTGAAAAACTTTCGGGTTATGCCGACCTTCAGTTGAGAACCGTTACCTACAAAGCACATGGGCCACTGGCCGACGGAAGCAGCCTGCAAGTAGATGATAATTTCGACTTTTTTAATCCAAAAGCGGGACTTACCTATCAGTTTAATCGTGCCAACCAACTATACGCTTCCTATGCAAGAGCACATCGGGAGCCTAACCGCACCGATTATGAGAATGGAGAACCTGTAGCCGAAGAACTCAATGACTACGAGCTTGGCTGGAGGCTTGCCAAACCCGCAGTTCAGCTTAGTGCAGATGTTTACCTGATGGATTACCGCAACCAGCTGGTGTTAACCGGGCAAATAGATGAAGAGGGCGCGCCAATCCGCCAGAATAGCGGAAACAGCTACAGGCTTGGACTTGAAGTGAATGCTGATATCCGGCTTCTTGATAAGCTCAGCATTCGCCCCAATCTTGCCCTTAGCAGGAACAAAAATGTTGGTTTTGTAGCTCCATGGAATGGTAAGCTCGTAGATTATGGCGATACCGATATCGCTTTTTCTCCCGAAATCGTGGCCGGAAATATCATTAATTATACTCCGGTGAATGGTCTTGAGCTGAAGTTGCTTTCCAAATATGTGAGTGACCAGTACATGAGCAACATCGAGAACGAAAATTCAAAACTTGATGCTTACTTCGTCAACGATTTCAATGCCCAATACACCTGGAAATCGGTGCCGCTGTTTGATGAAATTGTAGCTACAGTTCTTGTAAACAACATCTTTGGAGAGGAGTATGTGTCGAATGGCTATTACTACACTTACGATTATGAGGGGCAAACCTATGACGGGGCCGGGTATTATCCGCAGGCGACCACCAATTTCCTGGCTGGGATCACCCTGAAATTCTAGAAATATTATCCATTGTTTGCGCCTTTCTTTTTGCTGGCAGCGACAGGGAGAAAGGCTTTTTAATTATAGATCTCCAGGATATTCCCCCGACGCTCAATGCGGTACGCCTTCATAGTGTACTCTCCTGTACCTTTTGTCTGTTCGCCGGTTACGATATTGTATTCATTTCCTTCGCAGCTGCAGGTTGCCGTTATCCCGTGTACCGTCATTGTTGAACAGTCGCTGGGCGGATGGTTTGGATCGCTTAATTCATAAGCCGTATATTGCGAATTGTTGATATTGTACACCACAATGCCCTTTATTCCCTGGCTGTGGGTAACATAGCTGTTCCCGGGGTACAGCAGGTTGTTGTATTCGGGTAGATCGAGATTGATCTGATATCTGATATTCAGATCTATAAGATTGGGATTGTTGATGCGGTTTTCATCATTTGCAGAACATCCGGCAAACAGCACCGCAACCAGCAGCATAAAGAGGTATTTTTTCATAGAATTTCTTCTTTCAAACGATTCTAATATAATTGTACTGAATCATTAAATTTCCTATCTTTGTTAAGATAGATCCCGTCCAGAATGGGATTTTTTCTGTTAATAAAGGGCCTTTAGCTTAACCGGCCGAAAGTTAAGCTTTAAATCCCGATTTTTTTCCGATTCACGGGAAATTGACTTATTACAAAAATTCTTTTTATACAAAATAGCATTGTTCAGTATGGACAAAAGTCCCGGCTGAAATTATTAAACGATGAAGTTATGAGCAAAGTATCTTATTATACCGCAGAGGGGCTAAAAAAGCTCAAAGATGAGCTAAACCAACTGAAAGATGTGGAGCGCCCAAGGGCCTCAGAGGCTATCGCCGAAGCCAGGGACAAAGGAGACCTTAGTGAGAACGCCGAATATGATGCAGCCAAGGAAGCCCAGGGATTGCTGGAGATGAAAATCGCGAAAATGGAAGAGGTGGTAGCCAATGCCAGGGTGATTGACGAAAGCCAGTTGGACACTTCTAAAGTTCTGGTTCATTCTTTTGTGCGTATCAAGAACCTGACGAATGGTTCTGAAATGAAATACAAATTAGTAGCCCAAAGCGAAGCCGATCTCAAATCTGGAAAGATCTCTGTAGATTCTCCTATAGGAAAAGGTTTGCTTGGTAAAAAAGTAGGTGAGAATGCCGAAATCCAGGTTCCTAACGGAACCATGAAATTCGAAATCCTGGAGATCTGGAGGGAATAAGCTTATTTTCCTCACAATTTTGATCCTTTTCGAAATCCTTTAACGCAGGAAGTTGAAAAGGATTTTTATTTTTATGGGTCCTAACCAAAATTCAAAATTATGGCCACTTTATTTAAGAAAATCGTTAACGGAGAGATCCCTGCTTATAAAATTGCTGAAGACAGCCAGTTTTTGGCTTTCCTCGATATTCATCCCAATGCGAAAGGACATACCCTGTGTATTCCGAAGAAAGAGATCGACAATATTTTTGATCTCGATGAAGAAGTTTACCAGGAACTTATGCGGTTTTCGCGCAAGGTGGCTCTCGCTCTGCAAAAAACTATTCCCTGCAAAAGAGTGGGAATGGCTGTGGTTGGCCTGGAAGTACCGCATGCCCATGTTCACCTTATCCCACTCAACAGCATGAAGGATATGGACTTTAGCCAAAGTGTGAAAATGGAACACGAAGAATTCGAATCGCTGGCCGAATCTATTCACGTTAATCTATGAGCGACGACTATAAGTTGAGTCTTGAACTAAGAATTGACTTTAGCGATCTGGACATGTACAGGCACGTAAATAATGTGTCTTATATGAGGTTCCTGCAGTCGGGTCGGGTGAATTTCTGGGAAGCCACCGGCATTTACCAGACCTACGAAAATACTAACCAGGGAACCATGCTGGTCTCTACTCACTGCGATTTTAAAAAGCCCTTGTTCTACCCAGGGAAGGCGATCGTGAAGACCAAACTCGCCTTTATGAAGAATTCCAGCTTCGGGCTTGATCACCTTATCCTGAATGAAAACGGCGAAGTTTGTGCCACAGGCCGCGATGTAGTGGTATGCTATGATTTTGACGAAGACAGGACCTTCAGGATTCCGGAAGAAATTCGGGAGAAAATGTCACAATTTTAGGCTTTCCGAAGGGCTATTTTAAAGGTGGTTCCTTTGTTGATTTCGGAATGTTCCACTTTGATACGGCCCTTGTGATATTCTTCCACGATCCTTTTGGCCAAAGAAAGACCGAGGCCCCAACCTCTTTTTTTGGTGGTTTGTCCCGGCTCAAAGATCAGTTTGAACTTCTTCCTTTCTATCCCCTTTCCGGTATCTTTCACATAGATGTACGCCCATTTGGGATCGTCTTTGATCTCGATTGAAAGCTTTCCCTTTCCGCGCATGGCGTCAATAGCATTCTTTACCAGGTTTTCGATCGTCCAGCTGTAAAGCTGTTCGTTGAGCTCCACTTCTATGGGTTTTGGAGGTATCTTCAGCTGAAATTCGATAAGATTGGAACTTCTTGATTCCAGGTACTGAAAACTTTCCTGCGTAGCTTTTACGATGTCGGTTTTCTTCAGCAAAGGGGAAGAACCGATCTTTGAAAAACGCTCGGTGATCGTCTTCAGGCGGTCTACATCCTTTTCAATTTCATCTACATACGCCTGATTTACCTTCTCTTCCTTCAGTATCTCGGTCCATCCGATGAGAGAGGAAAGGGGAGTGCCTATCTGGTGAGCCGTTTCCTTGGCCATTCCCGCCCAAAGCTTGTTCTGTTCACTAGTTTTGGTCGTTTTATAAAAGAAGTAGACAATGCCTAAAAAGAGGAATCCCAGCAGCGTGAGGCCAATCGGGTAATATTTCAGCTTATTGAGCACGGGTGAATTTCCGTAGTAGATATACTGTTTTTGCCCCGCCCCGAGATCAATTATAATCGGCTCGTTCTCGTCGCGGATCCTCTCCAGAAAATCATGCGCCTTACTGGAATTATTTACGATGGTCGAATCGATATTGGAGGTGTAGGCAATATTGCCTTCTTCATCGGTATTGATAATGGGAATACTGGTGTTGTTATTCAGGATCTCCAGCACCAGCTCCAGGTCGGCATCTTCCGGTGGCGGGTCGCGGTCCAGAGCTTCCTGGGCCTTAGCCCAGACGCTCATCTTGGAGCGTTCATCCTCCTTGAGCCGCTGAAAAAAAATGCTGGTGTTCCATAAAACCAGCACTACCACGGCCAGACAGGAAACGATTATAAACCAGCGGTTAAAGGTGCGCTCGTCGGTAAACTTCATGAATATTTGAAGGCTTTGTGTTTCTAAAGATAAGCGTTTTTAGACGAATATTATTGTGTGTCGGTTCTTTTCATTCGTGTGTGGTTTCGTTACCTTTGTCCAAAATTTAACTATGTTGAGTATTACACCGGGCGAGGTAAGTACCGGAAAACTTCACCAGTATTTGTTGGGAGCGGTAGGGCCACGGCCCATTGCTTTTGCCAGTACTGTTGATGCCGAAGGAAGACCCAACTTGTCGCCGTTCAGTTTTTTTAATGTTTTTAGCGCAAATCCGCCGATACTTATTTTTTCTCCGGCGAGACGCGGTAGGGATAACACGGTAAAGCACACCTACAACAATGTTAAAGCTACAAAGGAGGTGGTGATCAATATCGTGAATTACGATATTGTACAGCAAATGTCCCTTTCGAGCACCGAGTATGCTGAAGGGGTAAATGAATTCGAAAAGTCGGGTTTAACCATGCTGAAATCAGACCTTGTGAAGCCAGCACGTGTAGCCGAGTCACCGGTACAGTTCGAATGCAAGGTGAATGAAGTAGTGGAGCTTGGTGAGAATGGCGGTGCCGGAAACCTGGTGATCTGTGAGGTGCTGAGAATGCACATTAAGGAAGATATTCTTGATGAAACAGGTCATATTGATCAGCATAAGATAGATCAGGTAGCGCGTATGGGTGGTAACTGGTACAGCAGGGCCAATCTTGGCCTTTTTGAGGTGCCTAAGCCGCTTTCAACTTTGGGAATTGGTGTAGATAGCATTCCGCAGGAAATAAAAGAAAGTCACGTGCTTACGGGTAATGACTTCGGAAAACTTGGAAATGTGGAGGCCTTGCCAAGCGAAAGCGATATATCGGATTTTCTGAAAGCCGATCCCGACGCTGCAGCATTGGTAAAGTCTAAAGACCTGGACAAGATTCACAGTCAGGCACAAAAATATCTGAAAGAAGACAGGGCCGGAGAAGCCTGGAAAATACTATTAGCAAAATAAAAGAAGATGGAAGTACAAGGAAAAATTAAACTGATAGGTGAAACCAAGACCTTTGGTAGCAACGGATTCAGAAAAAGAGAAATGGTAGTTACTACCGAAGAACAATATCCTCAGCCTATTCTGGTCGAGTTTGTGCAGGATAAAACCGATCTGCTCAACAATTTTCAGGTGGGACAGGCTGTAAAGATCGGGATCAATTTGAGAGGAAGAGAATGGGTGAGCCCTCAGGGCGAAACCAAGTATTTCAATTCTGTTCAGGGTTGGAGGATTGAGAACCTGGAGTCTCAGGCACCGGGTCAAACCGCGCCGCCACCAGATAATTTTGAACCTGCGAGCGATCTTAACGAGGAAGATTTTGATGATCTGCCTTTCTAATTAAACATACGGCAGCAGTGGCTGCCCAGTATTAACATTAGGAAAAGCTTAGTAACGAATTAACGTTGCTAAGCTTTTTTGTTTAGCGGCTTTAGCTTATTTTCATTACATCCGAAAATCCTCCAATTTGTATTTTTTAAAGCCAAACGAAGAATTTCCACCCCTCGCATATGCCGATGAGCAAGGCCTATTGGCTATTGGAGGAGAACTTTCTGTGGAACGGTTATTACGAGCCTATGAACGTGGAATTTTTCCGTGGTATGACGAATCTCAGCCATTGCTTTGGTGGTGTCCCGATCCGCGGATGGTGCTTTTTCCGCATAAGCTAAAGGTCTCAAAAAGTATGAAAAGCCTTCTGCGGAAAGAGGCCTTCAGGGTGACATATAACCAGGATTTTGAAGCTGTAATAGAGAATTGTGCAGAGATTAGGCGCAAAGGTCAGCACGGCACCTGGATCACTCCCGGGATAAAACAGGCTTATCTTGACCTTCACCGGTTGGGTATTGCTGTTTCGGTTGAGGTTTGGCAGGATAATCGCCTGGTTGGAGGGCTTTACGGTATTTACCTAAAGGGAAAAAAGGTTTTTTGTGGCGAGAGCATGTTCACCAAGGTGAGCAACGCTTCGAAATACGGCTTCATAAAACTGGTGGAAAAGTTACGGGAAAATGGCGTAGAACTTATCGATTGCCAGGTTTATACCGCTCATCTCGAAAGCCTGGGTGCAGAGGAAATTCCGCGGAAAGACTTTCTGGAATACCTGGAGTGAATCAAAGAGAATAGGCAACTGAACTCAGAAAAAAGTAGTTGTTCTGCGCGTTGTCCAGGTAATTTTCGAGCCGGTATTGAAATCCTACCAGAAGATGAAGATTATCAAAGGAGGAATTGCCTACCCAGGCTCCAACGCGCTGATCGGCATGAGGATCAAATTTTGAAGAAATACTGTAGAGGGCTTCGGTGCCAAAAACGAGACCAAACTCTTTGCTAAGCGGCACCGGGAGGCGAAGCCGGTAACGGAACCGGTATGATGTGGACGAACTTTTTAACCGCTCCTCGATCTGCAGACGGTGCTTCAGTTTCAGAGAATGAAGTGCTGAGCTAAGGCTGTATTGTTCAATTAAGCTGAATTCATCTTCTGCATACTCATCAAAGATCTCTTGAAAACGATATCGCAGCCCAAGAGCAAGGGCAGAACCTGAAGTAAAAGCATACCTGCTAAACTGATTTACTTCAAAATATTTATTCTGATAATAGGTGATTTTTTTGCCATCCAGCTGCTGTGAAATAAGTGTCCGGTTGGCTGCGCCCACCGAAAAGGCCCAGCGGGTTTTTGTGGGGAGTTCCAGTTTAACATCAGATTCCCAGAGGAGGGAATGTGTACGTTGACCAAAACCTGATTCTGCTAAAAGCACCAGTAGCAGAAGAAGAAAGACCCTGTAGAAACCACTTTTCTCCATATTTACAGAGCAGGCTGTATTTGCTTAATTTCTTCGTATCGAAAACAGGAGATTTCATGGTCGTTTACCATACCTGTGGCTTGCATATGGGCGTAAATAACTGTAGAACCCACGAATTTGAAACCTCGTTTTTTCAGGTCTTTGCTAAGCTTATCGCTCACCGGAGTGGTGGGGGGAACTTCTTTGTAATTCTCTACAGCCTTGTCAATAGGCGAGCCGTCTACAAAACTCCAGATATAGTTACTGAAATCCCCGAATTCCTTCTGAATTTTCATGAATGCCTGCGCATTGGTCACCGTGGCCCTTACCTTTAGTTTATTCCTGATGATGCCGGCGTCCTGAAGGAGTTCGGCGATCTTTTCTTCGGAATATTGGGCGATCTTCTGGTAATCAAAATTATCGAAGGCTTTTCTGAAGTTTTCCCGCTTCCGCAGGATAGTGATCCAGCTAAGTCCCGCCTGAAATGTTTCCAGTACCAGGAATTCAAAGAGACGGTCGTCCTCATATACCGGCACGCCCCATTCTTCATCGTGATAGGCTTCATAAAGCGGATCGCCTACACACCAGCCGCAACGTTGTTTTTCGTTCATTTTCTAGGGTTCAAATTGGTAAGTAATGGTGCCGGGTTGTTCATCCCGACCTGGCAAAGAACTGAATCTCGCGTCCGATGCATATTTGAGAGCCTGTTCAATAAGACACTCATTTTCAGAAGAACTGCTGGCCTTATTGTAGGAAGTTTCTTCCACCATCCCGCCGGCGTTGACGGTAATGTTAATGACGATCCTACCCGCCACATCACAGGTGTAAACAGGGTTTGGAATATCTATCGCACTGCGGCCCCGCAACGAAAAGGAGATGGAACTATTCCTTATTCCACCCTTCTTATTCGCCAGCTCTTTAGATTGGTCATTTCCCTGTGAACTTTTCTTCTTTTTCTCAGCGCTTTTCTTCGGAAGGGAATATTCGCCCGCTTTGTTCTCGTCCTTAGAACTCTGTTCCTGTTTGGCAGAGTTCTTCTTCAGGATCTCATCCAGCTGCCGGTCGAAGTTTTCCTTGCGTTCTTCCTGATTTTCATTGAAGGCGTGGTGAGTTTCAACCGTTTTGGCCTTCTGCGTTTTCGGCTTTGGCGGCTCTTCTTCTTTCTTCTCCTCTTCAGCCTTTTTTTCTTCGGGCTTGTATTGGTCGAGATTGACCAGCATTTCATTCGATTCTTTCTTATACTGGGAAAGCCTGAAATTGATCAATCCCAGGATGAGTATGCCGCAACACAGCACCGTAAGAATAAGGGCCTTATGTTTATCGAAGAAATCCATATGAAAATAAAACTGCGCTTATGCTGAATTATTCTCCTGTGAAGGTAGCAATTTTTGGAATGATTCTATCGAAAGAGCATCCTCAACACGATATTCTCCAATTCCGGTGCGCCTTAAGGCTGAAAGATGAGCCCCGCTGCCAAGGGCTTTTCCGAAGTCATGCGCCAAAGACCTGATGTAAGTGCCTTTGCTGCAAACTACTCTGAAATCAATATTAGGGAAATTGTCGGTGTGAACTTGGAAGCTTTCAATTTCAATAGTTCTGGGCTGCACCTTGACCTCTTCTCCTTTTCGGGCGTATTCATACAGCCTTTTTCCGTCTTTTTTCAATGCTGAAAATACCGGCGGAATTTGTTCAATTTCACCCTGAAATTCTGCTGGCAGCCTCTTGCAGATCTGCTTCTGAAATATGATCGACGGGAAAGGTTTCTTCGATTTCAGTTTCCAAATCGTAGGAAGGAGTAGTACCGCCCAGGCTGAAGGTGCCGGTGTATTCCTTCACCTGTCCCTGAAGTTCAGGAATTCGTTTGGTGAATTTTCCGGTGCAGATGATGAGCAGGCCTGAAGCCAGCGGATCGAGCGTCCCGGCATGGCCTACCTTGATCTTTTTGATCTTATAGCTCCTTTTGATGAGCCATCGCACCTTATTAACCACCTGGAAAGAAGTCCATCCCAAAGGCTTGTCAAATAAAAGGATTTGCCCATCCTTGAAATCTTCCAACTCCATCATTACACGCTTAGCGGATTTATAAAAAAGTGATAGGCAAAGATAAAAAGCCCAAAGATGATTCGGTAATACCCGAAGACTTTGAAGCCATGCTTACTCAGATAATCGATAAAGCTTTTAATGGCCAGCATAGCCACCAGAAAACCTATCACATTGCCGATGATAAGCAGGTTGATCTGTTCTGAATTCAAAACAAAACCGTCCTGGTAATAGTCGAAACTTTTCTTGAGGGTCGCGCCCAGCATGGTGGGAACGGCCAAAAAGAAAGAGAATTCCGCAGCTGTGGTTCTGGAGAGTTTCTGGCTCATCCCGCCAACGATGGTGGCGCCACTACGGGAAACTCCGGGCACCATGGCCAGGCATTGAAAAAATCCGATCTTCAAGGCGGTGAGATAGGAAATGTCGTCTCCGGAAGAATCTCGGAACCAGTCGTCCACCTTCAGCAGCACAATTCCGCCAAGGATGAGTGTTGTAGCAACCACTAACGGACTTTCCAGCAATTCGTCAATAATGTCATTGAATAAAAGTCCTAAAACCACGGCGGGCAAAAAGGCTACAAAAAGCTTGTAGTAGAAGTCCATGCTCTGGAAAAATCTGCGCCAGTACAGCACAATTACAGAGAGAATGGTTCCCAGCTGAATAACGATGGTGAAAAGTTTGGTGAAAGGTTCCTGCGCAATGCCAAAAAAGGAAGAACCTATGATAAGATGCCCGGTAGAAGAAACCGGTAGAAATTCTGTTAAGCCTTCAATAATTGCAAGAATTACTGCTTCAATATACCCCATCTACTCCTTGTCCTTTTTTGGGTTTAAAAGAACCGCGTACACTTCAATTCCAAATCCCAGAAGGACAAAAGCCGGTGCAAGGCGTATACGCCTGAAGCTGTAGATAGCCGGATTAAATACATTGGGATCGTCACTACCGCCGCCGGCCATTAGGATAAAGCCCAGAGCGATCACGGCGAGACCAATGAACATGAAGGTGTAGTTCTTTTTGCCGAAGACAAAATAGGTCTTGTGGTTGTATTCGGGTTCGTTCTTTTTACTCATTTTGTTCTTTATGTATTAAGCTGAATTAATTCAACTTGATTTAATTATGCATATATACTCAAAAGATGATTCTTTGATGAATAAGTTGATCGGCTTCAAAATTAACCAAAATTGCCAGCTTTTTCCCAGAGATCTTTAAATAGTTTAAACACTGTGCGATATGTGCATCAGAAAGATGTGTCGCAGCTTTATTTCCAGAATAATATTGTCAAACACAATAAAATCGGCAAAGTAATGATGCGGAAGAATCTTATCCTTATATAACACCTGGAACTTTTTTTCTCTTTCAAAAGGAATTTCCCGCAACTTAAGTTCCTGTTCAATAGCATCGGAATATACTGCCTCCAAAAACTCCTCCCAATTGATTATGAACTTCAAACAGGGCGCCTAAAAGTGCGTAGCTTTCTGTTTAAAAGGTATATCGGCCATTTTTGAAAAAGTATTCGTGGCAAAAAAGTTGTCCTTAATAATAAAGCTCGTCGGTTTTCAGGTTCAGGAAGCGCGAAGTGGCAAAATAAGTACTTAGCCATGTAATGAGCACGCCCAGTAGAAAAATTCCTATGAATAGCGCTGCTAAAAGCCGCACATCTTCAAGAAGGTTGAGTTCGGTGAAGCTGTTGTTAAGGTAGTACAAAACTCCTGCCATGCCAATAAGCGCCAGCACAGCACCTATAATGCCCAATTTTACGCTTTGCCAGATAAAAGGCCTCCTGATGAAGCCCTTGGTGGCTCCCACCATTTGCATGGTCTTGATGATAAAACGTTTGGAGTATACCGCCAGCCTTATGGAACTGTTGATGAGCAGCACTGCTATAAAAGTGAAAATTCCGCTTATGATCAGGATCCAGAAGCTAATCTTGCGCACGTTCTCATTTAGCAAGGAGATCAGTGGCTGGTCGTAAGCCACGTCGTCTACAAAAGATTTGGACTTGAGGTCGCCGGCAATCTTGTTCACTTCTTCCGAAGAGACATAATCGGCCTTCATGTGCACATCTATGGAGTTTTGCAGCGGATTATAACCGAGAAAATCCATAAAATCTTCCCCTATTTCCTTACTGGTTTCTTTGGCCGCTTCCTCTTTTGAAACAAAATGGGTAGATTTAGTATAGTCGGCCATGGCAAGGCTCTTCTGGATTTGTTCAATTTCCACATCTTTCGCGTTGTCTTTAAGATAGACGGTAAGAGCGATCTGTTCCTTAAAATGATCGGCCACTTTCTTGGTATTTAATACCAGCAACCCGAGAATTCCCAGCAAAAAGAGAACCAGGGAGATACTGATGACTACCGAGAAATACGAGGAAATAAGGCGGCGTTTCTGATACCTTTCAAAAGATGTGCTCATAAAATTGAACTCAGATTTTTTGTAAAAATAAGAAAGTTAATGAATCCCATTTCTTTAAAACGTTTAAACTTTCGGTTTTATTCTGATAAGCTTAGATTTGGATAAAAATGACAAGATGAAGATTTTGATCTACGGAATTGGCGGCGTTGGTGGCTATTTTGGCGGGAGACTGGCCAAGGCAGGAAATGAGGTGACCATGATCGCCCGCGGAAAACACCTGCAGGCGATACAGGAGAACGGATTAGAGGTGGAGAGCATCAACGGAGATTTTAAAGTTACCCCGAAACTTGCAACTTCTGATGTTGCTGAAGCCGAAACCCCCGAATTGGTCATTTTGGGCGTAAAATCCTGGCAAATTGAAGATGCAGCGAGGGAATTAAAATCCGTTATTGGCCAAAATACGATGGTGCTTCCATTGCAGAACGGTGCCAATAATGTGGAAAAGCTCCTTCGGGTGCTGCCGGAAAAAAATGTGCTGGCGGGGCTGTGCCATATCATCAGTTTCGTGGAGGCGCCGGGAAAAATAAAACATCCCTCCTTCGAGCCTCAGATCACTTTCGGCGAGCTGAACAATGTGAAATCCGAAAGGATACTGCGTGTTAAAAATCTGCTGGACGAAGCGGAGATAAATAATACCATCCCAGAGGATATTAAGTTGGAGATCTGGAAGAAATTCCTCTATATAACCACCGTGAGCGGTATTGGCGGACTCACCCGGGTGCCTATAGACAAGATCAGGGAGAGCGAATATCTCTATGACCTGATGCGCAAAACTGCTGAAGAGATCAAGGCTGTGTCGAACGCAAAGGGAATTCCGTTAGAAAAGGAGCATCTTGAAAAGGCCTTCGAAATTGTCCAAAATCAGCCGGAAGGGACCACGGCTTCTACCCAACGCGATATCATGGCCGGAAAACCTTCAGAATTAGAGAATTTCAATGGCTATATTGTAAAAGAAGGGGAAAAGCTAAAGCTTGAAACTCCTGTGAATCGCTTTATTTATGAATGTTTGCTCCCCATGGAACGGGAAGCCCGGAAAAGGCGATAATAAGCAACTTGGCCACCTCTATTTTTTCAGATTGAATATCCGTAGAAATCTTCTTAAAAGCTTAATTATTGAAATTAGGCAATATGCCTTTCGATTTGATTAAAGATCAGGATTATTTTCCTTTCACTGGATTTTGGCCTTATATTCCTTTGAACTGCATTCCCCTAACCCGTTTAAAATTGTAAATTTGCAGGCTGTTGCAATAATTGATAATCAAGGTTCAGGAGGACCTTTTTTATCTGTTAGAAAATTAAAGAAATGAGATACGATTTCAACGAAATAGAAGCCAAGTGGCAGAAATATTGGGCCGAACACCAGACTTTCAGGGCTTCCAACGATTCAGATAAACCAAAATACTACGTGCTGGATATGTTTCCCTATCCTTCGGGAGCAGGCTTGCACGTGGGGCATCCGCTGGGGTACATCGCCAGTGATATCTATGCCCGCTTCAAACGCCATACTGGTTATAATGTATTGCATCCGCAGGGTTATGACAGCTTCGGGCTTCCGGCAGAGCAGTATGCGATCCAGACAGGACAGCATCCTGCCCTGACTACTGAAAAGAATATCAAGCGCTATCGGGAACAGCTGGATAAGATTGGCTTTTCTTTTGACTGGAGTCGCGAGGTGCGTACCAGCGATCCTGACTATTACAAGTGGACGCAATGGATATTTATTCAGCTTTTCGAATCCTGGTATGATCAGGAAGCCGATAAATCACGGCCTGTTTCAGAGCTGGAAGAAATTTTTTCTGCGGAAGGAAATACAAGAGTAAATGCCGCCTGTGACGACGGGGTTGAGCAGTTTTCTGCGGAGGAATGGAAGGCTTTTTCTTCCGAAGAAAAACAACAAATTTTATTAAAATACCGCCTTACCTACCTTGCTGAAACCGAAGTAAATTGGTGTCCGCAACTTGGAACAGTACTGGCAAATGATGAGATCGTGAACGGCGTTTCTGAACGTGGGGGTTATCCCGTAGTAAGAAAGAAAATGACGCAGTGGAGCATGAGGATCTCAGCCTTTGCTGAGCGTTTGCTGCAGGGCCTTGAGCAGCTCGACTGGACCGAAAGCCTGAAGGAAAGTCAGCGTAACTGGATCGGAAAGTCGGTAGGGGCGCATGTAGATTTTAAAGTTCAAAGTTCAAAATTTAAAATTGGTGTTTTTACGACCCGTCCTGACACCATTTTTGGCGTGACTTTCATGACCTTGGCACCCGAACATGAGTTGGTTGCAAAAGATCACGACCGATAAGCAAAGAGCCGAGGTAGAGGCGTATGTAGAGGCCAGTTCAAGGCGCAGTGAGCGCGAACGTATGGCCGATGTAAAAACCATCAGCGGGGTGTTTACCGGGGCTTATGCAGAACATCCGTTCACCAAAGAGCCGGTGCCGATCTGGATCGGGGACTATGTGCTTGCCGGTTACGGAACCGGAGCAGTAATGGCCGTTCCATGCGGGGATCAGCGGGATTATGATTTTGCAAGGCATTTTGAGCTGCCTATCCGCAACATCTTTGAAAATGTTGATATTTCTGAAGAAGCCTTTGCTGGGAAGGAAGGAACTGTAATCGCCAATTCCGACTTCCTGAGCGGACTCGAATATAAAGAAGCTTTGAATAAAGTGATCCTGGAACTGGAGAAGACCGGGCAGGGTTACGGAAAAACGAATTACAGGCTGCGCGATGCGGTGTTTAGCCGTCAGCGCTATTGGGGAGAACCTTTCCCTGTTTATTATGTGAAAGGTTTACCGCAGATGATAGATAGCAAACATCTACCGCTTCGACTTCCGGAGGTTGAAAAATACCTTCCTACCGAAACCGGCGAGCCTCCTTTGGGGAATGCTACCACCTGGGCCTGGGACACCAAGCACAATAAAGTCGTTTCCAATTCTGAAATTGACGATGAGACTGTATTTCCGTTAGAGCTGAATACCATGCCTGGCTGGGCAGGTAGTTCCTGGTATCTTTTCAGATATATGGACGCCGGAAATCCCGATGAATTCGTTTCAGAAGAAGCGCAGAAATATTGGGAAAATGTCGATCTCTATATCGGCGGAAGCGAACATGCGACAGGTCACCTGCTGTATTCCCGTTTCTGGACAAAATTCCTTCATGACCGCGGATACCTCACGGTGGAAGAGCCTTTCAAAAAGCTGATCAACCAGGGGATGATCCTTGGAACCAGTGCTTTTGTATACAGAGTGGAAGGGGAGAATGTCTTTGTCTCAAAGAATCTCGTTGGAGAGAATTCTGTGCAGCCAATCCATGCTGATGTAGCACTTGTAAATTCTTCCGACGAACTGGATATTGAAGGTTTCAAAAAATGGCGTCCTGAATTTGCGGATTCTAAATTCCTCACGGAAAAGGACGGCAGCTATATAGTGGGACGTGAAGTCGAGAAAATGTCCAAATCCAAATACAACGTGGTGAATCCCGATGATATTTGTGAGGATTTTGGAGCAGATACCCTTAGAATGTACGAGATGTTCCTTGGGCCGCTGGATCAGGCGAAGCCGTGGAATACCGCCGGGATCACCGGAGTCCATAGTTTCCTGAAGAAACTATGGAAGCTTTTTTATAACGGCGATAATTTTGAGGTCTCGGAAGAGAAAGCTTCAGCCGATTCTTTGAAGTCGCTGCATAAGACGATTAAGAAAGTTACCGAAGACATTGAGCAGTTCAGCTTTAATACTTCGGTTTCCACCTTTATGATCTGTGTGAATGAACTTACAGCTCAAAAATGTAACAGCCGGGAAGTGCTGGAGCCGCTTACTGTACTTATAGCTCCTTATGCGCCGCATATCGCAGAGGAACTTTGGTCGAAATTGGGCCATAACGAATCGGTTTCTACAGCGCCCTATCCTGAATATGAAGAGAAATACCTGGTGGAAAGCACCAAAACCTATCCAATTTCCTTCAATGGAAAGATGAGGTTCACGATGGAACTGCCGCTGGATATGCCGAAAGATGAAATAGAAAAGACCGTGATGGCCGATGAAAGAACGCAGAGACAACTTGACGGACGCGCCCCTAAAAAGGTGATCATTGTGCCAGGTAAGATCGTGAATATCGTAGGCTGATACAGGTTCTGTAATTAGATAATTTCAAAGCCGCTTCCGTAAGGAGGCGGTTTTTTTGTTGATTTCGTCATTGCGAGCGGAATGAAATGGAGCGAAGCAATCTCAACCTGATTTATTATCTTTAAGTGATGCGGCAATCCTGGGTATACATAATTACGAACAAGAATGATACTGTACTTTATACAGGAGTTACATCAAATCTTCAGAAGCGAATCCGGGAGCATAAGGAAAAGTCAAAACCAGGTTTTGCCTCCAGGTATAATTGTACAAAATTGGTATTCTTTGCAGAATTTATTGCCATTGAACAGGCTATAGAATATGAGAAAAAAATTAAGGAAGGTAACCGGGCAAAGAAAGAGAAATTAATTCATGAAATGAATCCGGATTGGGAGGATTTAGCCAGGGACTGGATTTTGTAATCAATGGTCAAAAACAGTGGTGAGATTGCCGCGGCATTTCATGCCTCGCAATGACGTCTATACCTGGTTCCGAAATTGATGGAAGAAATCACCCCAAATAAAGATCAACCAGGCCTTCGGGAGTGTTAAGGTAGATCGTCTTATTCTTCTTATCCAGCTTTTCAATGAATTCATCATTCATGGGAATGAGGATCTGTTTGTCGCCGTTTTTGATCTCGAAGAGCGGCTGGGCCGTAGCATCGTTTACCGACACTATTTTTCCGATGTTGCCATGGGCGGCATCTTCCACATCAAAACCGATGATCTCGTGAAAGTAAAATTGATCTTCATCCAGTTCCGGAAGTAAGCTGAGCGGGAGGTAGGTTTGGCAGCCAATGATGTCTTCAGCGTCGTCTTCGGTGTCGATATCTTCAAATTTGACCCGCAGAAGTGTGCTTTTTTGAAGGCTGCTTTTTTCAATAAAAAATGGAACCAGATTCCCGCTATATTCGAGGAATACTGATTCCATTTCTGTGTAGAGTTCGGGTTCATCGGTGTCCAGTTTTATGAGCACCTCGCCCTTAAAGCTAAATTTACCAACGATCTTTCCTAAATAGAAGCATTCCTCTTTAGTCATCGCCAGTCAGTAAAATTAAGCGTCTTTTTTCTCCTGAGTTTTTGCTTCTTCAGCAGTCTCAGCATCTACTTCTTTCTCAACGTTCGCTTCAGGAGTAGCCTCTTCGGTATCTGTAGCTTCAGCAGCTTCGGTTTCTGCTTGTGCAGCTTCCTCGGCTTCTTTTGCTTCAGCTTCACGCTTGGCGTTCACTTCTTTTTCAGCTTCCAAAGCTTTAGCTCTTGCATCTTGTTCCTCTTTGCTTAGATTCTCTTTCTTGGCGTTGATCTTGCCTTCTTTTTCATCTAACCAATCCTGGAATTTCTTCTCGGCTTCTTCTTCGGTCATCGCTCCTTTTTTCACTCCTACTGCAAGGTGTCTTTTAAGTAAAGCTCCTTTGTAAGAAAGAATAGCACGGGCAGTGTCAGTTGGCTGAGCCCCGTTTTGCAACCATTTTACCGCACCGTCAACATCAAGTTCGATAGTTGCAGGATTGGTGTTTGGATTGTAGATCCCAAGTTTATCAAGGAATTTACCATCTCTTTTAGCGCGCGCATCGGCGGCTACGATCCAGAAAAAAGGTTTCCCTTTTTTACCGTGTCTCTGTAATCTTATTTTTACTGGCATAAAAATTAATTTGTGGGGTTCCCGACCCCGATTATTAATGAGGGGGCAAAGATACTACATTTTTCTAATTTACAAGTTGTTGGGAGCGGATTTATCAAATCTCTCCGGAAGCATGCCGCAGCCTTCTTTTTCCGTCGAAATTATATAAAATTAGGAAGTTTTTAGGCTGAAGAAGCACCGGCTTGTTAAAAGCAGTTAATTAGTACTAAAGCCTGTTAAATAGGTTGTTAGGGCGATTCTTTGGAAGTATATTTAGACAAGAAAAATTGTTGAAAAGAAGAAACTAGAATTGATATGAAATATACCGAAAAAGTATCCAAAGAGCTCAATGAGCTTTTAGAGAAGAATTATGACGCGGAAAAAGGCTATAAATTTGCTGCGGAAAAAGCTGAAGATGCCGATCTGAGGAAATTCTTCGAAGAAAGAGCCGCGGAGCGATATGATTTTGGACACGAACTGAAGGCTGAGATTAGAAACTTTGGGGAAAGCCCCGATAAAGGTTCCAGTGTAAAAGGCGATACCCATCGCACCTGGATGAACCTGAAAGCCACTTTTTCTTCAGATAAGGAAGAAGCAGTGCTGGAAGAAGCCGTAAGAGGTGAAAAAGCTGCGGTTGAAGATTACGAAAACGTCTTGAAAGATCCCGATATTCCGCCTTCTACCGCCAATCTTTTATTGAAACAGAAAAATGCGATCGTCGCCTCTCTTAATAAGGTGAAAAGCCTTGAGCAGCAAAGATGATCTTAAAAAGAATAAACATATTCACCATGAACCGACGATGCGGACAGATGTTTGATTGAAATAGTAGTAGTTTTAGTGTTCGTATCAGGCCTCACAAGCAATGCCCTCCCGGGTTTAAGTTTGTGAGGCTTTTTTTTGTTCCTGTTTTGAAAGTGCCGATTGGGCTTCTGAAGAAATGTCTGAGGTTCTGCTTCGTTAATAATTCCTAAAAACTTTCCTTTATTTCCCCTGAAATAATACCTATTTTTATCGCTGAAGTCCTGACGAATTATCCTTCTTTCGATGCCTGATTATCAACAGGAAACAAAAATATAACCGACATCTATGTACCTGATTTTTGACACCGAGACCACCGGTCTGCCTAAGCGATGGAATGCTCCTTTAACCGATTCTGACAACTGGCCGAGATGTATACAGATCGCCTGGCAGTTACACGACGATATGGGAAATCTCCTCGAGAATCAGGATTACCTGGTAAAACCGGAAGGATTCAATATTCCGTATGATGCCGAGAAGGTGCACGGCATCTCCACCGAACTTGCTGCGGAAGAAGGAATCCCGCTAAGGGAGGTCTTGGAGAAATTTCAGTCTGCTCTCACAAGGTCGAAATTTGTGGTGGGGCAGAACGTTGGTTTCGACCTGAATATCATGGGAGCTGAATTCCACAGGGAAGAGATGGAAAATATCCTGCAGGAATTGCCGGTTTTGGATACCTGTACCGAAGTCACTGCCGAGCTTTGCCGTATTCCTGGCGGACGCGGAGGAAAATTCAAACTCCCAACCCTTACCGAACTTCACGAATTTCTTTTTCATGAGGCTTTTGGCGAAGCGCACAACGCGACCGCCGATGTGGAGGCGACTACCCGCTGTTTCCTTGAACTGATCAGGAAAAGAGCCTATACGAGGGAAGAATTAGATGTGCCTTCCAACTATTTCGAGAATTTTTCGGAAGCGAATCCACAGACGATCCAACTGATCGGTTTGAAGCATATCAACCTGAAGAAGGCTTCCGAAGAGATTAGGAAACGACTTCAGAAACAACAACCTTCCGACGAAATAACCACAGCAGAGATCGAGGAGAACCTTGAGAAGCTCGATGAGGTTCCTTTTGCTCATTTGCATAACCACTCCCAGTTCTCGGTACTGCAATCTACTATTAGTATCAAAGATTTGGTGGATGCTGCTGCCGAAGAAAATATGTCGGCCGTTGCGCTTACCGATCATGCCAACATGATGGGTGCTTTTCACTTTGTGAAGGAGGTTGGAGCCTACAATAAATCGGTTAAGGAAAAGAACGAGGCTGCGCTGGCCAATGACGAGCCGGCCGAAGCTAAGGAGCTAAAGGCCATTGTAGGTTGTGAATTCTTTGTTTGCGAGAATCACAAGGATAAATCAAGAAAAGACAACGGCTACCAGGTCGTGATGCTGGCCAAGAACAAAAAAGGATATCATAATCTGGCCAAAATGTCCTCGATGGCCTATACCGATGGGTTTTATTATGTGCCGCGGATAGATAAGGAGGTTGTTAAAAAATATAAGGAAGACGTGATGGTTCTCACAGGGAACCTTTATGGAGAAGTGCCAAGCAAGGTGCTGAATGTTGGGGAAAAGCAGGCTGAAGAAGCCTTGCTCTGGTGGAAAGAGGAATTTGGTGATGATCTTTATATGGAGATCATGCGCCACAATCAGGAAGATGAGAACAGGGTAAATCCCGTGTTGGTGGAATTTGCCAAAAAACACGAGATTAAACTCATCGCCACCAATAACACCTATTACTGGAAACAGGAAGACGCCAACGCACACGATATTCTGCTCTGCGTGAAAGACGGGGAAAAACAGGCGACGCCGATCGGCCGTGGCCGTGGTTACCGCTACGGACTTCCGAACCAGGAATATTACTTTAAGAGTGCTGAAGAGATGAAGAATCTCTTCAAAGATCTGCCAGAGGCCATTGCTAATATTAAGGAGGTCATCGATAAGGTGGAGCCATTCGAACTGGCTCGTGATGTACTGCTTCCTGCCTTTACGATTCCGGAGGAATTTCTGGTGGAAGAGGATAAGGTTGACGGCGGAAAACGTGGGGAGAATGCCTATTTGAAGCATATTACTTTCGAAGGAGCGAAAAGGCGTTATCCTGAGATCACCCCCGATATTAAGGAAAGACTGGATTTTGAGCTTTCGGTGATCGAGAAGACCGGTTACCCGGGATACTTCCTTATTGTGGAAGATTTTATCCGCGAAGCGCGGAATATGGATGTTTCGGTGGGGCCGGGAAGGGGATCGGCTGCGGGATCGGCGGTGGCCTACTGCCTTGGGATCACCAATATTGACCCTATTAAGTACGATCTGCTTTTTGAGCGTTTCCTGAATCCGGACCGGGTGAGCATGCCCGATATTGATATTGATTTTGATGATGAAGGCCGGAGCCGGGTGATGGATTACGTGATCGGGAAATACGGGGCGAACCAGGTGGCGCAGATCATCACTTACGGAACCATGGCTGCAAAATCTTCCATTCGTGATACGGCGCGGGTGCTGGACCTTCCGCTAAGCGAAGCCGACAGGATCGCCAAGCTGATCCCGAATACCAAGCTGGCTAAGATCTTCGGAATGGATGCGAAGGCGCTGAAGAGCAAATTCCGAAGCGAAGAAGTTGAAAAAATAAACGAATTACTCAATATATCTGAAGGGGACGACCTGGAAGCGCAAACGGTGAACCAGGCGCGGGTGCTGGAGGGATCGGTGCGAAACACCGGGATCCATGCCTGCGGGGTAATCATCACCCCCAGCGATATTACCAATTACGTGCCGGTTTCGGTAGCCAAGGATTCCGATCTTTATGTTACGCAGTTCGACAACTCGGTGGTAGAAAGTGCGGGGCTGCTAAAAATGGACTTCCTGGGTCTGAAAACGTTGACCCTGATCAAGGATACGGTGAAGATCGTGAAAGGAAGGCATAATATTGACCTGGATCCCGACAGTTTTCCGCTGGATGATGAGGAAACCTACAAACTTTTCCAGAGAGGGGAAACGGTGGGGATCTTTCAGTATGAATCTCCCGGAATGCAGAAGCATATGCAGGCCTTAAAACCTACTGTTTTTGATGACCTTATTGCCATGAACGCCTTATACCGTCCCGGGCCGATGGAGTACATTCCAAGTTTTATTGCCCGTAAACACGGGCAGGAAGAGATCGCCTATGACCTTCCTGATATGGAGGAGTACCTGCAGGATACCTACGGGATTACGGTCTACCAGGAGCAGGTGATGCTGCTGTCGCAGAAACTCGCCGGTTTTACCAAAGGTGAAGCCGATATGCTGCGGAAAGCCATGGGGAAAAAGATCTTTGCGCTGCTTGAAAAACTGAAACCTAAATTTCTCGATGGTGGTGAAGCAAAAGGACATCCGCGGGAAGTACTTGAGAAGATCTGGAAAGACTGGGAAGCCTTTGCCTCCTATGCCTTCAATAAATCCCACTCTACCTGCTACGCCTGGATCGCCTACCAGACGGCCTACTTGAAAGCGCATTATCCGGCGGAATATATGGCAGCGGTGCTTTCTAACAATATGAATGACATTAAGCAGGTGACCTTCTTTATGGAAGAGTGCAAGCGGATGAAATTGAATGTTCTTGGCCCCGATGTGAATGAATCTTACTATAAATTCTCTGTAAATAAGGAATATGCCGTGCGCTTCGGAATGGGAGCGATCAAAGGAGTAGGAGCCGGTGCGGTAGCGACCATAGTAGAAAACAGGAAATCTGAAGCGGGCCATTACCGATCGATTTTCGACATGGCCAAGCGCATCGACCTGCGGGCGGCAAATAAAAAAGCCTTTGAGAACCTGGCTTTAGCTGGAGGTTTCGACGGTTTCGGTGGAACCCATAGAGCGCAATATTTTCACGATGACGGCGACGGGATGAGCTTTCTTGAGAAAGTGATCAAGTATGCCCAGAAATTCCAGGAAAATGAGAACTCTTCGCAGGTGAGCCTCTTTGGGGAAGCCAGTGAAGTGCAGATACCCGAGCCGGTGGTGCCTCCTTGTGATGAATGGGGCACGATGGAGAAACTGCGCCGCGAACGGGAAGTGGTAGGAATCTATATTTCGGGTCACCCGCTGGATGATTTCAAGTTTGAAATGAAATATTTCTGCAATGGCAATCTGTCCGATTTTAAAAATCTGGAGCAGGTGGTAAACAGGGAACTTTCCTTTGGTGGAGTAATAAGCGATGTGCAGCACCGTACCTCAAAAATGGGGAAAGGCTGGGCGGCTTTCACGGTAGAAGATTATACCGATACGTATGAGTTCAGGATGTTTGGGGAAGAATACCTGAAATTTCGTCACTTTTTAGTGCCAAATTCTTTCGTGCATGTCAAGGCTTTTATAAAGGAAGGTTGGACCAATAAGGAAACAGGGAAGAAAGGTGAGCCGAGAATTCAGTTCAACACTTTCCAGCTCTTGCACGATGTGATGGATACCTATGCGAAGAAACTGACCATTCAGCTCGATATAAATGACCTGAAGGAGGAACGAATCCTACTGCTAAAGGACCTGTTTAAAACTCATCGCGGAGACCATAAGCTCAATTTTGTGGTGTACGAGATGAAAGAGCAGGTGAAACTGCACATGCCCAGCCGCAAACAGAAGGTGAAGATCTCTCAGGAGTTACTGGAACATTTGGAGGCAGAACAGGTGGCTTATAAGTTGAATTAAGACTGACAAAATTCCACTTTTTTACCTGGGATGTGAAGGGGGAGAAATTCCTCTTGTGAACCCCGGGCCAGGGATAGAGGCGAGCTACCCTGCCGGCCGTCAGGCTGGCAGGTAGCGCCGAAAGCCCGGCTCCCGCTTTTGCGGGAGGGACCCCAAATAAAGCTACACAATATGCTCATAGCTAAATATAATGCTGACGCTGTAAGATTTGGCAGAATATTTGACTAATTTTACGAAATATTGAAAGGAAACAGCAATTTAAACACATAACTTATGGCAATTGAAATAACAGATGCTACTTTTGAAGAGAAAGTATTGAAAAGCGAAAAACCGGTAATGGTTGATTTTTGGGCTGCATGGTGCGGACCTTGTAGAATGGTTGGACCGATCATTGACGAGATCAGCCAGGAATACGACGGAAAAGCGGTGGTTGGAAAACTCGACGTGGACGCCAACCAGGAATTTGCCGCTAAGTACGGCGTGAGAAACATCCCAACGGTGCTTATTTTCCAAAATGGAGAAGTTGTAGGCCGCCAGGTGGGAGTTGCTCCTAAAAACACCTATTCTGAAGCATTGGACGAACTGTTGTAGTGCTTTCCGGTTTCGCTGAAACCAAAATATTGAAGCCCGGTTTTTACCGGGCTTTTTTTATGGCTTTTTTTGAGGAGTCTGCCTTGTGTTTCACACAAAGAACGGTGGAATTTGTTTATCTTTCCTGTTAACTAAAGCAAAGAATCCAGATTTTATTTTACGTAATAGTCATGTATATTTACACGTAAATACTTTTTGCAATGGATAAAAAGCTCACATTAAGTTTAAACGGCAATATTATTGAAGATGCAAAACGTTATGCAAAATCGAATAATATTAGCTTATCTAAATTGATAGAATCCTATCTTGGTTCACTTACAAAAAAGGAAGAAAAGGAAGTTGAGATCACACCATTGGTTAAAAGTCTAAGTGGAGTAATTTCAATTGATGAGGATTTTGATGAAAAAGAAGAATACACTCAATATTTAATAGAAAAATATAAATGAAAAGAATATTGATTGATACTAACATCGTCATAGATCTACTCTCAAAAAGACAAGAGTTTTATGATGATGCAGCTATTTTATTTTCACAAGCGGATAGAAAACAACTTCAATTGACAATTTCATCTTTAACTTTCGTAAACACCAATTATATCCTTACAAAATTAAAATCAGCAAAAGAAGTCCGTGAAATTTTGAGGAAATTCAAGGTGCTGGTAGAAGTTCTAAGTCTTGATGATAAAATAACCGAACTCGCTTTGAGTGATGAAAGTTTTGCTGATTTTGAGGATGGACTACAATATTATTCTGCGATTGAAAATAATGTAGATATAATAATTACAAGAAATAAGAAAGATTATAAAAATTCGAAATTACCCGTACTTACGGCAAAAGAATATTTAGCGACCCAATAATTTCGCCCGTGGCTAACATAGCATATTCGCAATTGCAGCCATTCAGCTAAAAAAAATCTGTCGAAATCAGGAATTAAAGAACTAAATCGAACAAATCCATATCTTCAAGGAGCAAGAATAGAGAAAATGGATCTAGAGCAGGAAATACACAGGAACGGCGGATTTACGAACCTGGACCTTTTGGCAAGGCAGGTGGTGGAAGGATATATCTCGGGCATGCACAAGAGTCCGTTTCACGGATTTTCGGCCGAGTTTGCCGAACACAAGATCTACAACAACGGGGATAGCACCAGGCATATAGACTGGAAGCTTTTTGCTAAAACCGATAAGCTGTACACCAAACGCTATGAGGAGGAGACAAACCTAAGGTGTCACCTGATCATCGATAATTCGGCATCGATGCATTATCCGGCAGTGCAAAAGCAGCATCTGGATTCCTTGAATAAGATCGGGTTTTCAGCATTGGCTTCGGCGAGCATCATAGAGATCCTGAGGCGTCAACGCGATGCGGTAGGGCTAAGTATCTACAGCGACCATTTCGAATTCTACAGCCCTGAGAAAGGCAGTGAGCGGCATTATCACATGCTGCTGGATGCACTGGATCAAATGGCGGGAAATCCTGTACGCAACAGGGCCACTGATACGTATACCTATCTGCATCAGATCGCCGAGAAGCTAAAGCGGCGTTCGCTGGTCTTCCTGTTCACCGACATGTTCCAGGCCGATGCTGCGGAAGCAGAACTCTTTGAAGCCCTGCGGCATCTGAAATACAACCGGCACGAGGTGGTGCTTTTTCATGTGACCGACAAGAAACGGGAGTTGGGCTTTGAATTCGACAATAGCCCCAAACGCTTTACCGATGTGGAAACAGGGGAGCAGATCGATTTGTATAGCGATAACATAAGGGAAAGTTACCAAAGACTGCTTAAAAAATATGTGGAGCAGTTGAAGCTGGAATGCGGGAAATACAAGATTGGCTATGTAGGAGCCGACATCAATGAAAAGTTTGATAAAATTTTGACGACCTACCTCGTTGAAAGACAAAAGCTTGTGTGAGCGGTATAAAAATGCCCTCAAAAAAATTTCAAAAAGGTTTGTGGAATTTAAAAAGGGTAGTATATTTGCCCTCGCAATAACGCAACGGTCTGGTAGTTCAGTTGGTTAGAATACCTGCCTGTCACGCAGGGGGTCGCGAGTTCGAGTCTCGTCCAGACCGCTTTGGCAAAGCCAAAATCACCTAAAAAGCCTCTAAATCA
>CAVUJH010000022.1:0-9134 GCA_963741775.1 uncultured Flavobacteriaceae bacterium
ACCTTAAAACCCCAAGCTATTGAGTTTGGGGTTTTTTAATTTTGTACTTTTTACAGATACATTTCGGATCATTCCTAAATGTTGGGGAATTCGCAAAAATTGTGGTTAATCTAAACAGGAAGAATTCAATATTTTTTACTCCTCTAAACTGGCTTCTAAAAGCTTTTATTTTTGCATTAAATGATTCTGCAGAGGCGTTGGTACTCCTGTTATAAAAGTAGTTTAAGATCGTTCTGTAATTTAGCTTGATACTATTGGCGACAGTATTAAAGGCTTTAAAACCGGTTTCTTCCACTTCTTTATACCAATGCGCCAGCTTTGTCATGGCGACACCTTTGTCTTTAGTTTGGTTAAAAATGTTTCTTAAGTTATTTACCAGAGAATAAGCCTGATGGATATCAGGGTACTCCTTGAAGAGGATCTCTGCACGTTTTGATTGCTTTTTTGTCCAATTGGAGGTCGCTTTGTAAAGCAAATATCTGCTTCGTGCGAGTATTTGCTTATGAGAGTCACCATTAGAGAGCAGCTCCGGTATATATTGCCTTCCTTTTTGTCTGGTCTCTTGCAGCTTTTCATTTTCCTTATCTATAGCGTCCCAGCGATGTTTAATCCTTAGATCCTGAAGCGCTTCTATAGCTAATTTCTGGACGTGGAATCTGTCGGTTACCTGAATAGCTTTTGGGAAGCATTTAGAAGCGATGTGCTTCATTGAAAAAGCCATATCTAAAGTAATCTCTTTGACCTTGTTGCGCAGGGATGAAGATATTTTAAGCAACTGCTTAACGATTGGTTCAGCCTTTGTTCCTGCTATAATGGCGACTAAAGCACCCTTCTTTCCCTTAGCTTTTTTGTTGGTGATGATGGTGTAGAGTTCTCCCTGGGATAATGCAGTCTCATCGAGAGAAAGATAAGGACCGATGTTTTCAGGAAAGATCAGAAAACGCCTGGCGTGTTTCTTTTCCTTCCATTCTTTAAAATCACTTAAGTGATCTTTGTACTGGCGCTGCAGTTTCTTTCCATTAACATCGAAGAAGGAGCCTATAGTATGGCAATCAGATGCCTTAGTATCGACTAATTTCTTTTAAAAAAGCAGCGAACTCTGTGGTCATACGAGTTCCCTGTGCTACTAAATTCCAGTCTCTTTGGACTATTTGACCAGTATCTTTATCTGTCCATCTGCGACGTCTAACATGGAGGTAAACCGTATTTCCCCGCAAAGGGAAGTCTTGAATGGTTACTTCTTTATGGAACCCTTTGGAGATTAATAGTTTGGTAGCATGTTCTTCTGGCGGAGTATTACGTTCTTCAAAATAAAGGTGGAGAACTTCTTTTTCTTTTTTGCTTTTTGTCAGATCAAAATTCTCCACAAGAAACTGTGGTAATACAAGCTTAATAAGGTCCAGGTAATTTTTATCCAAAGTCGATATCCTTTTTGCAAATATCGCTCTTTACCTCAATTCCTCCCCAACTTTTGAGATTGATCCTGCATTTCCTTTACATCATTTTCAGTGAATCCCGGAACAGATACTACATCGGCGAAACTCATGACCCCGAAGAAAGACTTATCAGACACAACAAACATACCTATAAGAATGGATTCACCAATATTGCGAAGGACTGGCAAATGGTTCTTTTAAAAGAAGTAGATGGTAAAGAAGATGCTTTATTACTGGAAAGCTCTGTAAAAAGGATGAAAAGCAGAAAATTCATTGAGAGGATCATTTCTAACCCGGATATTCTTGATGAATTCTTAAACAAACATTAGTCCCTGGTTCCCCCGATGCGTCGGGGCTGGAGGCACCACCTTAAAACCCCAAGCTATTCAGTTTGGGGTTTTTTAATTTGTAGATTGATCTGGTTTTTAGTGCCCCAACTTCTCCTTCAGGCTTAGTGCATTTCTGATGGCATGGCCGCCCAGATCGTTATTGAAGTATACGTACACATCCTTGCCGTCTGCCTTGTGATCTTGGATATCTTCAGCGATCTTGTCCAGCTGTTTTTTGGAATAGCTCTCAGAGTAATTTTTTCCGTGGAAGCGAAGGTAAGTCCAGTCAGTGGTGGTTACCCGCGGATGATCGGCGATCATATCGTGGATCACCAGCGTCGCCTTGAACTTCCGCAGCAATTCATACAGTTCTTCTGAAAGCCATCTCTCATCCCGAATTTCGACTGCCCACCTCAGGTCCTTTGGCGTCACTTTCAGAAAAGCTTCCAACCGCTCAATATTCGGTTTCCAGTTGGGCGGCAGTTGCACAAGAATCGGCCCCAGCTTTTCCTTAAGGTGAACCACGCGATCCATAAAATAATTCACATGACCTTCCGGATCTTTGAGCTTCTTGCGGTGAGTTCCGAAGCGGCTGTATTTAATGCTGTAACAAAAACCTTCCGGTGCAGCCTTTCGCCAATCGGCAAAAGTTTCGGCATCTGCCATTTTATAGAAGGTATTATTGATTTCCACCGTATCAAAGGATTTGACGTAATGATCAAACCACTGACTCACCGGCATATCCTCCGGATAAAAATCTCCTTTCCAGTGTTTGTATTGGTAACCACTCGTGCCTATGAATATCTTTTTTGACATTTAAGTACAAAAATTTTCCGTTATAGCTTTTTTACTTCACTGATGCGGAAGCGGCTTTTAGGAATGGCCGGAATTCTTGACAGGTCAACTTTCAGATTCTGCTCCGGAACCTGGTATTTAATCTCTTTAACCAGCATCTCCAAGGCGACCTTAGTAATTCCTATAGTGATCCACTCTCCGGCACACCGGTGATTGTGATAATGATCTCCTCCTCCCTGCGGAATAAAATTAAACGGACTTTCATTCCAGTCTGCAAAACGTTCCGCATAAAAGGCTGTTGGATTCACCCAAATTCTACCGTCGTGGTTGGTAGCATAGAGATCGAGTAAAACTCTGGTTCCTTTTCCGAAATCCTGGCCTCTCCACTCAAAATCCTTTCGCGCCACTGCGGCCACAAAAGGAAAAAAGGGATAAAATCGCCTTACTTCCTGCACGAACATATGGGAAAGTTCTCCCTGATCCTTTTGAAGCCTTTCAAGATATTGCGGATACTCATGCAGAGCCAGGGCTGAGAAAGTGATGTACCTCGCGATAGCGACTATGGGCCGTATCAGGTTCAAAATTTCCACAGCCACAATACGTTTGTTCAGCAATTCCCCATTCTCCCGGTAAAAAGAGAATCTGTCAAGGATACTTTTTTCTTCGGAAGCATTCCTGCTGCGCGCATCTTCAACAAGCGCCATGATCCATTTTTCGGCTTTTTTCCTTGCTCTTCTCCCCTTGTAATGCCGAATCCCCACAGCTCCTGAAGAATCGATCATTCTACTTAACTGCCGGGTTCTCTTCTTCACTTCCTTTTCCTGCAGTTCAATTCCTACCCAGGCGCAGGACGCTTTGGTGAGAATTTCTTCAACTTCTTTAAAAAGAACAACTTCCTCCTGCTGTTCCCATTTCTGGATGTAATCCCTGAACAACGCGCTAAAATTCTCCTGAAGTTGCTCGATAGACTCTCTATTCATGCACTGCATAAAGAGATCCTTTCTCTTAAGATGAGCCTCGCCGTCCAGGCCCTGAACTCCGCCCTGCCCGAACAAAGTCTTTTGAAACCGCTTTGGGGTCGCGCCGCTTCTTTTAAACTTTTCCTGATCATAAAATACTTCAGCGGCCTCTTCTCCTCTTACTACAATGGTTTTTCTCAAAAGTAACCGAGTAGTAATAATATCAGATTGTTCTTTTTCGAACGCCTCCTGAAAATTTCCATATCCCTTCCGAAGGATTCCTATTGTACTATCCATTAATGTTCGTATTTCCGTTTTTATTCAGTTACCCTTTAATTTACTTTCAGGGATTCACATAAGAAGGAGATTTAACCTTTTTAACCTAAAAATTAGAAAATTTTTGGAAGCTGCATTTTTACCAAGAAATGTTCAGCTATGCTCCAAAACTTTTTCCGAAGTTAAATCTTCGTAAAAATGAGCAGGTTTAACAGCTATTTAATATGAAAAATTACATGCAGCCCCTAACTTGATAGGGAACATTAAATGTAAAAGAAGATGGAGATCAAAGACAACAAGGAGAAAATTGAACTTGCCGAGAATCAGGGAAAAGCATTAAATGCTGCTGCCGATTACATGAAAGGCATGGATACCTATGTGGAAAAGGAAGTTGACGATTATATTATCACGGTAGTTTCTGAAGAAGCCGAAGGCACTTACCAGTTTAAGAATGGTGAGCTGCAATGGCATGTTCCGCCGGAAAATTTCAACACTCACATGGAGATCCTGGTGCGGGACAAGCATGACAAACGTTTTCTACCCGGCCTGAAGATCACCGGAAAGGTTTTCAACGAAAAAGGAGATCTTGTCGAAGAGAAGGAATTTCCTTTCTTCTGGCATCCTTTTCTCAACCATTACGGCGCAAACTTTCACATTCCTGAAGCCGGAGATTATACCGTAGAAGTTAGTTTTCCTGCTCCGCAGTTTCCCCGCCATGGAGAAGTGAAGGGCAAACGTTTCCAAAATGACGTCAACATTAAGCTAGGTCCGCTTTCCCTGGAAGCCGGGAGAAAACCACATGGCCCGGAATAAGAGCAGAAAATCAATTTGTCCCAAAAAAGCTGCGTGAAAGTCGTCACCCTGAACTTGTTTCAGGGTCTTTTATGATTCTTCCCATTTTGCTAAGATTCTGAATTTTTCCCCATGGCTGTTCGGGCAGGGGGGACGCAAAAGGTGATTTTCAACATCCTCATTTCACATTCTCCCCTCCCAGCATCTGCGGCGTCACCACAGTTCTGAAACCAACGTGCTCATGGGAAGAATCAGGCGTGGTAGGCATGCGTGCGGAAATGCGATAACTCGCGCAATAGGAAGCATTGCAGAGATAAGAACCTCCCTTCATCACCTTTTCCGCAGCTCTCGGGTTGTTTGGATTGTAAGCTTTTGAAGCCCCCTGTGGATTCCTGATTCTGCCCTTTTTGGCCATTTCTGAATAGTAATTCCCATTGTACCAATCCTGCGTCCACTCCCATACATTGCCGGCCATGTCGTAGAGGCCATTGGGATTAGGCGCAAAAGAGGCTACAGGCGCTATGCTTTCAAAGCCATCTACTTTTGTATTGCTGGTTGGGAATTCTCCTTCCCACGTATTGGCGCGAGTCGAAAAAGTGGAATCTTCATCGCCCCAGGCATACCTGGCATTTTTCTGCCCCGCCCGGGCAGCGTACTCCCACTCGGCTTCGGTTGGCAAACGCTTTCCGGCCCAATCGCAGTAAGCTACCGCATCTTCATAAGCAATATGCACTACGGGATAATCTGCCTTCCCTTCTATAGAGCTGCCGGGCCCGAAAGGATGACGCCAGTTTGCCCCTATTTTCCACTCCCACCACTGGGAATAGTCATAAAGGTTAGGCACAGAGCTTTTAGTTTTCTTGAAGACCAGCGAACCCGGCTGCAGTAAAGAATCTGCTGGTTTTGGTGTTCCCGGCGGAAGCTGCTTTTTCAGTTCTTCCCAATCTACCTTGCGTTCTGCCAGTGTCACATAATTAGTCTCCTCCACAAATTCGGCAAATTCCGCATTGGTCACTTCGGTGCTGTCCATAAAAAAGCCATCCACAGCAACAGGATGAGCGGGTCCTTCATCCTTTTTTGCCATTTTATCCTCGGCTACGGCTCCCTGCATAAATTCCCCGCCCGGAATCCACACCATTCCATCAGGAGCTTTGATCCCTTCAGGAATTTTCACCACGAGATCAGTAAGGCTGTCTGAAGTTTTCGAAGTTTCCACCTGTTCCTGTTTCTCCGCATCCTTACAGGAATTCAGCAAGACCAGGCTCATCAGCAAGAGCACCTTCAAATTCCCCAATTTCGGCATAAGATTGCTTAAATTCTTCATCATATTATTTTCCTTCCGGACGCGGATAATAATCTTCGGCCTTACCTTTCAATTTTGAAAACATGCGGTAGGCGCGCTTCACTTGCTCAGGGCTCGACTTTTTGAATTCGCCGGTATCCTTGTATTTCTTTTGAAGCCCCTGCAGCTGTTCCATCAATTTCTGCTGAACATCGGCATAAGCGGGATCATCGTAAATATTATGCTGTTCTTTCGGATCCTTCTGAAGGTCATACATCTCCCAATTGTCGATATTATCATAGAAATGCATCAGGGCATAACGTTCAGTTTTTATTCCGTAATGCTTTTTGACCATGTGGAAAGCCGGGAAATCGTAATAATGATAATAAAGCGCGCTGCGGAAGCTGCTATCCTGCTCTTTCCCTTCCAGCACGGGACGGAAAGATTTACCCTGAAAACTTTCAGGAACCGGAGCTCCTGCATAATCGAGGAAAGTTTCGGCAAAGTCCAGGTTCTGTGTTAAAGCATTGATCTTTTCTCCCTGCGGAATATGTCCCGGATACTGCATTAATAATGGCATTCTGAAGGAAGGCTCATACATAAAACGCTTGTCAAACCAACCATTTTCACCCAGATAAAATCCCTGGTCTGAAGTATACACCACAATGGTATTCTTGTCAAGGCCGTTTTCCTTCAGATAATCCAGCACTTCACCAACTCCGTCATCCACCGCTTTAACAGTGGCTAAATACTGATGTAAAAAACGCTGCCCCATCCATTTATCCAGTTCCTTTCCCTTCAGATTAGCGCGATGAAAGGCATCGTTCTTCGGCTGGTAAAGACTGTCCCAGGTTGCCCTTTGTTCCGCAGTCATTCTGCTAAATTCATTGTGCCATGGATCGTGCATGAGTTCAGGACTTCCTTCCTTCACCGTCATCTTCAGGTCATAGCCTTCATACATATCCTGGTAAATGGTCATCAGCTGTTCCCGTGCAGCGATCTGTGTGGAATCGAATTCCGGATAATAGCTGCCCGGAAGCGGAAATTCAATACTGTCGTAAACCGTGGCATACCTCAGCGGCGGCATCCAGTTGCGGTGCGGCGCCTTGTGGTGTATCATCAAAAAGAAAGGTTTACCCGATTTTTGCTGTTGTTTCAGCCACTTCAGACTTTTTTCGGTAATAAGATCGGTCGTGTAGCCGTGAACGGTGGTAGTATCACCATTACTAATGAAATCGGGATTGTAGTAATGTCCCTGGTCATTTAGGATATCGTAATAATCGAATCCGGTCGGGGTAGTTCCCAGATGCCATTTTCCGACGATAGCCGTATTATAGCCATTTTTCTGAAGCACCTTCGGAAGGGTCACCTGGCTGCCGTCGAATTTGTCACCGTTCATCCTGAAGCCATTTTCATTGCTGAACTGCCCGGTGAGAATCGTGGCGCGGCTTGGCCCACATAAAGAATTTGTACAGTAATTGCGGTAAAAGATAGCTCCGTTTTTAGCAATTCTGTCAATGTTTGGAGTAGGCGCGAGTTTGCTCAACGGATGCCCATAGGCGCTGATCGCCTGCACCGCGTGATCATCGGCCATGATATAAATGATATTCGGCTTGGAATTTTCGGCGGTATCGGTCTCCGATTTTTTTTGGTCGTTGCAGGAAACAAGCAAAAACAGAGCGCCAAAAAACAGGCAGGCTCTCCAGAAATTACTTCGGAATTGGGGCATTTCGTTTGGTAGGGAAAAGAATTGCATCGCTGAGAATTTAGAATAGTATTCCCACAAAAATAGGCAAATAGATTTGGTCGCATAAAAAGTTCCGAAGAACCAGAGCTAAATAATATTCACAAAATTGGCTATTCCATGAGCTGAAGTCGGGCGTACATCGGGAAATGATCAGAATGAAATTTTGGCAAACGCTCCAGGTCCACCACACCAAATTCATCGCTGACGAAGAAATGATCCAAAGGCCAGCGCATAATATTTGATTTTGCACTGAAGGTATTGAACAATCCTCTCCCGAGCCGGACATTGTTTAGCTTACTGGTTTTCTCAAACATCCCGGAAGTATCAGACCAGGATACATCATTAAAATCTCCCGCCACAACAGAAGGGAGACTGTCCTTCGCCACCATTTCACCGGTCTTCACCAGCGCCCATTCTTTATTTCCCACATTGTCGGGATATTCGCTGCTGGGAAAAGGCGCTACCGGGTGAACCGCATGCAGACGAAAAGCATTCCCCGAAGGCAGCATCACCTTTACGTGAAAAGAAGGCACTTTTCGATGATTAAAAAACCGTACATCTCTTTCTTCCATGGGATATTTCGAATACAGCGCCATGCCATAGGCATTGTGAAACGGACTTTCCATACGATAAGGATATTCTTTGGTCACGGGCTCCAACTGCTTGATCCACCATTGATCGACCTCCATCACCAGCAACATATCGGGATCGGTATTTTCTACAATATTGAGAAATTCCTGCGGTTGCCGGTTCTTCATTAGCACATTTGCCACCAGCAAGCCCACGTCATTTTTTGGAGAAACTGCCTGGGCAGGAACATCGGCTACTGTTTTTTTTCCGAGGAGGTATGGATATACAAAAGTTCCCTGCACCACGATCGTCCCCACCAGCCCTGCAGCAAGCAGAATAGCTGTCCAATTCCATTTTTTGTTGATAAGGACAAAGATCACCAGAAGAACGACTCCGGCGATCAGGTATTGCGTGCGCGGAAAGTCTAGGATCTCGGAATACCAGTACATGAGATCGTGCACGAGCGAGAGCATCGTTGCGATAATGAGTACCGCGCTTACAACAACAATAAGGTAATAGAAAATGGTCTTTAGCAGGCTCATAAATTTTGATTGATGAGAAGAAGTTTCTTTCAAGTTAATAAAAAAAGCGGAAAGGCCGCTGTTTCCAGCATTCTTCCGCCGGAAAAGAAAAAAGGCCATCTGAATGGTCTCTTCACGATCCATTTCAGATGACCTTTTCCTGCTAAAGTTGAATTTTAGAAGTTATACCTCAAATTAAGTCCGCCAAAATAATTGATCTCGAAAGGCGCCGGTAGGTATGCGTCGGGCAATTGATTCAGAAAAACCATGTAATAATGCTGGCTTCCCGTAATGTTCTTTGCTCCGGCAAAAACATCCAGTTCAAAATTCCCCAGATTTCGGCGATATCCGAATTTCGCATTCAGCAGGTGATATGGATCCGTCACATTTTCACCGTCGGAAGTAAAGGGCATAGCCTCACGCCAGG
>CAVUJH010000023.1:0-42482 GCA_963741775.1 uncultured Flavobacteriaceae bacterium
AAAACCCCGTCGATTCCAGATGTACCAGCTCGGTTTCGTAGATCTTCTTCTGTTCCGGAATTGATGAGTCGTATAATCGCTTTACCAGAAACTCCATGGCGGTCTTGCCTATTCTCTCCGGAAACTGATTCACATAGCTCACTGATGGCGCCAGGTATGAAGCGAGATTTTCGTTGAGAAATCCTATCAGTTTCAGATCTTCCGGAATTTTGATATTATTCTCATATGCCAGCCTGAAGGCCATCATCGTACTTTCAACATCACTACCCAACAAAGCATCCACTTTTTCTTCCAGCAACAAATGAAGGAGCTTTTCCTTCAAGCTTTCCTTCCGGGCTGAATTTGCGATGTAAAAATCCTCTTCAGATCCCAGGGCATTGCGATATCCCAAAATGCGCTCTTTACCCACACCCATGTGATGAATGGAGGTTGCCAATCCTATTTTTTTTATTCCCTTGGACCGCAGGAACTGCGTCGCCTTGTAAAATACCTTTTTATCATCTACTCCTACCTTATCCGTCTGCATATCAAAATTTATACGGTCATAGAGTACCACCGGAATATTGTAGTCTATTATATTAAGGATGTGATCATATTCCTTTTTCCTTTGAGTCTCTTCAGCAATGGCCAATAAAACCCCATCCACAAATCCGGAGGTCAGGAGGTCGGGCGATTCCTTTTCCGCGATATTTAGAATTTATCGAGCAGAGGCAGGCGATCACCTGCAGACCTTCCTTTTCGAGCCTGAGCCTCAATTCCCGAAAGAACTTTGGCAAAAAAGCTGTTCTCAATATTGGGAACAATGACTCCAATGGTACCACTCTTACTGCTCTTTAGGTTTACTGCAACCGGATTGGGCCGGTAATTATGCAAAGCCGCCAATTCTTTTACCCGTTCTATGGTTTTCGGACTTATTTCAGGGCTGTCGTGCAGAGCCTTGGAATACTGTGGAAACCGACACATGCAAAACAAAGCCTGGCGAGTTCCTTCAGAGTGATTTTGTTCTTCATGATTACATAATTAATAAAAAATTGCTCCGAAAAGGACAGTTTTTTAAAATTTTATAAAAAGCAAAAATCGTATATTCTTAGCTGCTGAAAAAATTTGGACCAGATATCTTTTTCCTCCCACACACGCCATTTTTTCCCGTATTCCAACTAAGTAACAGGCAATTCCCTTTTCTTTCTTGCGAAGCAATTCCTAATTTTGCAATATGAAATTCCACAAATCTTACTGGCTTTACATTATTGCCGCAGCCATCACCATCATTGGTTTGGTCACCGGCTGGTATTTCTTTCTGCTGCTCGTCATTCCCTTCGGTTTTTTTGGGTCGGGAAAAAAGGATCAGGAAGAATAACAAGTTAAATTTATACTAAAGCCTTCTTCCCGTTTGCAAAGGCCGTGCTTCAGGCGTATTTTAAACTGAAAGTTAAAAATAAACAGCAAATGAAACAGAAGGGGACACATTATCAGAAACTATAAATATGTTGCGCCTGCAGGAAGGTTATGAGGAAGACTTGAACCTGCTTGACAAAAAGGTGAAATCTGAAGCGGAAAAAAAAGAATTTCTGAATCAGGATTTTGTGGTAGATAAAGTTTACCGCTTTGAAGGAACTTCGAATCCCGGAGACGAAGCCATCCTTTATGTGATAAGTACTTCTTCAGGACGCAAAGGGGTTTTGGTCGATGGCTATGATTACTCCAGTGGCCAGGTTTCTACTGAACTCATGAAAAAACTGAATCTAAAGAAGAACCGTCCCATAGGCTAATTCTCTTCACATTTTCTAAAAAAATAAAGAAAGAAGCCTTTCACTTTACGACAATCGTATTTTTGAATTGAAATCAAACAATCAATAAACAAAAACTATGAGCTATTTAGGTTTAGATAAAGACAAGACGTCTAAGACAGTAGAAGACCTGAACACTCTACTTGCAGATTATCACCTATATTACCAAAAACTTCGAAATTTTCACTGGAATATCATCGGAAAAAACTTCTTCGACCTTCATGAGAAATTCGAAGAGCTGTACGATGATGCCAAGCTAAAAGTTGATGAGATAGCAGAACGCATCCTTACTTTACGGGAGCGGCCAACCAGTAACCTCAGTGATTACCTCAAGGCATCTAATCTGAAGGAATCAGAAGGAAATCTCAGTGATTCTGAAATGATCGAAACTCTTCTGGAAGACCATGGACTCCTGCTGAAACAATTGAGAAAAGTAGGCAAAATGGCAGATAAGGCCGGAGACGAAGGAACCATAGATCTTATCGGCGGCTATATCAGGGAACTGGAAAAGACAAGCTGGATGCTCGAAGCCTGGAAAATGAAGACCAGCGATAAAAAATAACACCAGGCTAAAAATATATGTTCAACGACTTTAATTTAAATAAATCCCTGAGTGAAATTGGGGATAAACTGACCGCCTGGCTCAACACTCTTATTGTAGGCCTCCCTAATTTTTTGCTGGCCATTCTGGTTTTCGCGCTCTTTGTTCTGGGCGCAAAATATCTGGGCAAGCTTCTCAATAACCTGTTGCGCCACAAGGTAAAACAGGATAGTATCAGGGAGATTTCTATTAAAGTCCTGAAAGCTGTCATTGTCCTTATCGGATTTTTTATCGCCCTTGGGCTGCTAAATCTGGACAAGATTCTAACTTCGGTGCTGGCAGGTGCCGGTGTGGTTGGTTTGGCTATTGGCCTGGCTCTTCAGGGAACCCTAAACAATACCTTCTCAGGGGTTATCCTAAGCTTTCTACCGGAACTACAGATTAGCGATTGGGTAGAAACCAACGGCTTTGCAGGAGAAGTAGTGGAGATCAATCTGCGGAACATCGTGATTAAGGAATCAGATAACAACTATGTGGTTATTCCCAATTCCAAGATCGTGGAAGAACCTTTCAAGAATTTCTCCCGTACAGTGCGTTCGAGAGTTATGCTTGACTGCGGCGTGGCTTACAATTCAGATCTCGAGATGGTACAGAAACTTACCCTTGAAACTATGGATAACCTGTTTCCGCAGCGCGGAAATGAAGAAGTAGAATTCATGTACAAGGAATTTGGAGACAGTTCTATCAATTTCGTCGTGCGATTCTGGACCGACGTAAAAAGAAACAGGGATATTCTTGTTGCCCGAAACCGGGCTATTATTGAGCTGAAAAAAGTTTTCGATGCTCACGATATCAACATCCCATTCCCAATCAGAACCATCGATTTTTCCAACAGGCTTAGCCTGAATAAACCTTCTCCAGACCAGGAGTAAAATTAAAGAAACAGAAAGAAAAGCTGAAACAGATTCCGGTGATGCTCAATAGGACTTCTCCCAAAATCTGTTTCAGCTTTTTTGTTTACGGTCCCTTTGCAACCGATTTTGCATAAATTCCAGATGCTCTTAAAAAGAGATGCCGAAACAGGTTCGGCATGACGCAAGCATAAGCATTTTATCTCGCTGGAGCTAATTTTATTATCCGGTTTCTTGTTTCTTGTTTCTTGTTTCTTGTTTCTGGTTTCCTGTTTGCTAAAATCCCGATAATATCTATCTAAAAACAAAATCCCCCGCCGAAATATCAGCGAGGGATTTTTTCTTTTTGTAATGGGCTTCGACTATTCCCTTCGGGGCTCAGCCTGACATGCGACTCCCAGTCACAATGATTCAGTGAAGTTTGTCCTCCGTCCAGGGGAGCTAGAGAGGGATTCCTGGACCTAAAACTTCAGACCCAGTCCTGCAGAGAAACGAAGGCCATCTTTGCTGTCGAAAAGGCTGAAAGTTGCATTAATAGCATCGGCGCTGTTTATCCAGAACCCACCGCCGTAATCATCATGCCACCGGTGACTGGTTTCATTATCATACCACACCCTACCCAGGTCATAGCCGGCAAAGATTCCGATCTGCATCGGTAAGAAATGGGTCTCAAATTCATTGAAACTGTACCGAAGATCAGCACCCGCCGCGAAAGCACTCTTCCCGGTAAAACGGTCTCTTCTGAATCCTCTCAAGCCTTTGTCATCCCCCAATTGTGCTGCCTGGTAAAACTGGTAATCATCGCCCATAAGCAGATGGGTATGAGCTTTGGTGTTCAGCACCAGTTTGCGGTCACGGGTAAGTGCATTATAAAATTCCAAAGAAGATTTAAAATAGCCAAAGTGATCTTTGATCTGATCAGCATTAGCCTTACCCCCCAAATTCAACAGGAATTTCATTCCCCTGGTAGGATTCAGCACATCATCATAACTTTCATACTTGTACAAGGCATTCAGTCCCAGAAAATACTTTCTGTCATAGAAATCTGCTCCGGGATTGAATTCCTCTGATACAAAACGACCCGGAGAATCTTCTACTTTCACGCCTTCAAATGTGCCTTTATAACTGAAATAACTTCCGAAGGGGGTTTCGTTTACAAATCCGAAATCAGCTCCATATTCATCGATTTGCACCCGGTTGTAATCGAAGCCTTCCGTATCGTCTGGATTCTGACTTTCATTCCCGAATCCGAAGAAATTCTGCGGATAATTCCTGTTGGTATAATGCGCGCCCACTTCCAGGTTATATTCTCCAATAATACTCGCAAATTTCCCTTTGTAGTAAAGTTTATAACCTCCTGTGGAAGAATAGTAGCCGGCCCCAAAAGTGTGCTGCGAGGTGAAAGGATTCCTTTTGAAACCATAATTGGTGCTCACCGTTTCTACTCCAATCTTAAAGCCATCGTCGGGATTATAACCGAAACCAGGGGAGATATTCCCCGTTTTATAGATCTTCTTGTCTTTATCATAGGTATTTATCTCATACTTATCGGTAAGACGGAAATTAGCTTCTCCTTCTTTCTTTATAGTGTTTGGCTTGCTTTTATAATCATAGATCTTCACATTTTCCCCCGTCTTGATATCATAAATATCATTATTCTGTCCACCAATGATCCTTACAAGAATCGGATTATCACCGGTGCCATCAACATTTATCTTATCGTCATCATCCAGCGCGTAAATCCAGATATTCTTCGTTTCTTTTTTATCATAGACTTTATCGCTTAGCGCTTCTCCTCTTTCACCTCCTTTATTGCGGGTAACGGTGACCCGGGTTTTGCCTCCGGGCATGCGCATAACATCAATAAAGTCATCTTTGTCGGTTCCAGTTACAATAGCCAGTTTGGCAAAATAATCGTAGTAGCGCATGGCGATATCCACAATATTGTCTCTGCGGCCTTTGAGCTTTTCGATAATATCCTCGCTGGTTTCTCCCTGGGTTTCCGGCGGAAGTTTTGAAAAAGCCTCTTCGATCACCTCGTCGGTAATATGATTCTGAACAAATTTTGCCTCTTCCAGCCATGTTTCCCGCCCAACATTCTGAAGAATTGACCTGTCCAGTCCTACAGCAGAAGCATTAAACCATGCGACATCCTTTATATCTTTTCCATAAACCCCGAATTGCTTTGCAAAGCCGGTTAGGCCGCGTAGCGTTCCGAGGAAAGCCCCGTCAAAATTGGAGAAAACCTGGTCGCGGTCGCGTGGAATTGGTTCAAAAGTATGATCTCCCGATTCATCTTCGATCTCTGCCCAACGCCATTGATCCTGATGCCGATCCCAGTCGCCAATAAGCATATCAAAGATCCGCGCCTTCACATAGGCTGGTTCATCCAACCGGTATTTCTCATCGCGGCGCAAACGCTCCATCATTCCGGAGGTGCTCACAATATCATGATTCGGATTTCCGAAGCTGTCATAACCCAGCCAGTGCTCCTCAGGCCGCTCCACGATCATATAGATGTCATCTCCATGATCTCTGTTATAGCGTCCAAGTTTCTTTTGCTTCGGAAGATAAAAAAGTTTCGGATTGGTATGGTACACATTCACAGCCTCTGAAAGAGTAGGAATCGCGAGAAAAGCGTATGGATGAGCTGCAGTGAAAAAATCGTTTAGCGCATTTTCAGCAAAAGTATTTTTCAATTTATCCTCGATGGGCGTATTCTTGAAGGCCACTTTCTGCAAATATTGTACAGCTTTCTTCTTGATGCGCCGCAAATTGTATTCTCTGCCAAGACTATCTTTTACACGCACCGAAACCGTCTGATGCCCGCCACCTTCCTGGATAGGCTCAAGTCCGCCATATAGTGTATCGAGGTCGGCCACCTTTAGTTTCACATTGGTGCCGTATATTTTGCGATAGCGCTTGCCCCAGATGGTTTTCTGTAAAGGAGTTTTTTCGGTTTCTTCTTTTTTATAAACGGAAGCGGTGATGGTCTTTGGAAAATGAGAAGGAACTTTCGAAAGATCATAGGGTTTGGGAGCGGCAAAAACTTCTTTCTGGTACAGCAACTTCGGCTGATTATTCTCATTGCCATAGTAGCTTACCCAGGAAGATCCGTCTTCAAAAACATCCAAAACCGCGAAGCCCTGTTCGGGATAAGCGAAAAGTCCGTCGTTGCTAAGGGTTACGAAATTCCCTTTAGACCCGGCACCCGAAACGATCTGTCTAATGCTGTCATGTTCGATATATTGTAAAGTATGCTCATGTCCCGAAACAAAGATTAGCCGCCCTCCATTGTGCGCCATGGTTTGCAGCCTCTTTCGCATTGCTTTGTAGCGCTCATTCTGAAGATCCTGAATGGAAACTCCTCCTGAAGTGCGGATTAGCATGGCGAGAGAACCCAGGATAGGCACGGGGATCTTTTTCTGGGAAGGATACAGGTTTTCATCAAAATTATACTGTCCTCCGTGCACACCATTCGTGTAAAGCGGGTGATGTATGGCGATAATGATGGTTTTGTCTTTGCCTTTTTCAATTTCATTCTGAACCTCCAGCAACATGGATTCCCTGGATTTTATTTCAGGACAATTATCGTTCACCGTGGGGTGGTTGTCCCAGTCTGTCAGGTACCACTGCGAATCGATCACGATCAATTCAATATCTTTAGTTATCTCTCTTATTTCCAGACCACACCCCGTATCCGGAGCCCAAATCAGCTTGTTTTCCGATTTCTTCCGAAGATATTTCGCCTCGCGCTCCAGGCCATTAATACCTGCATTGTACCAGTCATGATTCCCGGGAATAAAGAGCACTTTACCTTCGTAATTCTCAATAGCGTCCAGCTGTGCATCCAAACGATATTCTGCGGCTTCCCTTGCTTTTGAGTCTTTTTTGGGCATACCCCAGGGATAGACATTGTCTCCCAAAAAGATCGTATAATTATCGGTTTTCTGTACCGAATCAAGAAAATGCTTAAAAGCTATCAGCCCCTTCGAACTACCGCCAATCGGCGAATAACCTCCGTCCCCGATCAGGTAAAAAGATTTTTCGATTTTCTTGCCAAGGGGATAACCAAAATTCTCTTCGGGTTCTCCTTTGCGATATTTTGGGGCTGTCGAAGCGCAGGAATAAAGCACTACCATAAATATTAGTGCGAAGAAGATGTTAGTATATTTCATAAATGGGTTTGAACATTTTTTGTAATTTGGGCTATTCAAAACTTGTACTCATAGATGAACAACCTCACCGAGAAAGCAGAAGAGTTCGTATCGAACCTTTTTAAAGAAAAACTACCGAATACCTATATATACCATAACCTTAAGCATACTCAGCGTGTGGTTAAAAGTACCAAAGAATTAATTGATAATTCTGAAATTAATGTTAAAGACAAAGAGGCGTTAATCCTTGCGGCATGGCTGCATGACACGGGCTACACCGAAACTTATAAGGGCCACGAAGCCAAAAGTGTAAAGATCGCTTCTGATTTTCTAAAGGAGAATAATGCCACTCCCGAGCTGACTGAAAAAGTCACTAAATGCATTGCGGCTACCGAAGTTAATCACCAGCCGGAAAGCCTGCCGGAGAAGATCATACGGGATGCGGATTCTTCCCATTTCGCCAGGGAGTATTTCCAGGAAACCAGTGAGCTACTAAGGCAGGAACTCGAGCTACATCATATCAGGAATTTCACCAACAGGGAATGGGTTCAGGAGAATATTCATGAGTTTACTGAAGACCATAAATATTACACTTCTTACGCCTTGGAGAAGTGGAAACCGCAGAAAGAAGAAAACCTGCTGAAACTTATTGAAAAACAAAATAAGCAGGAGAAAAAGCTAAAAAAAGAGGAGCATAAGGCGAGGCTAAAAGCGGAATACAAAAACAACGTTCCGGACAGAAGCATCCAGACGCTCTTCCGCACAACCCTTAGAAACCATATAAAACTGAGTGATATAGCCGATACCAAAGCGAATATTCTCCTTTCGGTAAATGCCATTATCATATCCCTGGCTCTTTCGAATCTTATCCCGAAACTCGACGCTGCTACCAACAGACATTTACTGATTCCAACTTTGATTCTTGTGCTCTTCAGTGTAGCCTCTATAATCCTTTCGATCATGTCTACCCGGCCTAATATCACCAGCGGAGAATTCACCAATGAGCAGGTCGAAAACCGGAAAGTAAATCTTTTATTCTTCGGAAATTTTCACAAGATGCCTTTTGATCGTTTTAAGTGGGCGCTCCAGGAAGCCATGGAAGATAATGATCACGTTTATGAATTGCTCATGCTGGACCTTCACTTACTCGGAAAGGTATTGCACAGAAAATACCTCCTGCTCCGGCTAACTTACACGGTTTTTATGGTAGGCATCATCATTTCAGTGATCAGTTTTGTACTGGCGTTTTACCTAATGTAGTTCCTCCATCAGGTCCTCATAAGTGATGGTTTCCTCACGGGAATCATCATCTCTGGTGCTGTAAAGAATATTCACCCGTATAGCCTTGAGGCCAACCACACCCTGCACATCTTCGAGTTCCAGCAGTTCCACCTCTTCCCCGAGGTAGTTCTTTTTTTGCAGGTAGTGAATGTACCTCAGATATTCGCGCTCATCGTTGCGCTGCGAATAGATAATGGCTATTTTCCCTTTTTGAGTGATCCGTTCTTCGGTGTCTTTAATAAAAGCTTTATCTATTCTTTTCTTGATGATCTCAAAACGGGCATTATAGGTACCATCCACATCAAATTTTTTCTCATCCATACGGTAACGGATCGAAAGCGTGGTATTATAGACCAGGATCAGCGAAGCTGCCTCCAGTTTTATAGGAGTGGTCTCCTGGAGCTGGTAAAACCTGTTCTCCATTTCGCACATGGTGCTCAACTGCCACAGTCTCATATTGTAAAGATATACCTTATTAAAAGGCCGGTTGTTGGCCATAGACGGGCCAATATAGATGTTGTGGTCAACCCCGTCGGTCTTATATCTCTCAAAGTAATGCGGATAGATCTTTTGCGCCTCTACCTGTTTCCGGTCAATATAGCGGGACATAGTCCTGTTTATTTGCTGAACCGTCTCGTCGTAATGCTTCCGATAGTCATAAACAATACCGGTTTCGGGATTGAGCGAATTCTGATAATCATCTACCATTTTTTTCAACTCATCCGATTGTCTTTTGATGTGATCCATAATTGGGTTCACTTCCTTCTGAAGCAGGTTAAAAACCTTCTGTTCACTGGAGGCATTCAGATTTTCTTTCAGGTCTTCCTGAAAATCCCTTAGCCGGAATTTTACCTGCTCATAAATAGGTAGTTTTTCGATCTCGTAAGCTTTGTCTATCAGCTTCAGGATCGTCTCCAGTTGATTAAGCAGGTCTTTTTGAATAGCCTCGTTCCTGGCTTCCGAAGAGGCCACGATATCGATTTGTCCATACAAAGGATACACATCCTTAAAGGCAATATCCTTAAAGGAAGCCAGGCCGTCTTCGTCGAGATCTTTGATATATTTTCGGGCTTCCTTCTCAAAAACCCACAGCACACTGGGGTGTATGGAAGTACACTCACTCTGGATCACCGCTTTAACGCGGTTTTCGAATTCGGTGCGATTACGCTCCACAGCGGTCACTATATAAGGCAATATATCCTCCAGCTTGATCGCGTTGATGCTGTTAAGCTCATTTTTCCTTTCTGAAACCAGTTCCAGAACTCCCAGCAGGCGCTTGTTCTTGGCCACCGGCGCCAGGATACAGCTCATCACTCCGTTTTCTATGAGATTTCGGGAAAGCAGGTTATCATTGTTCTTTTTGGCATAGGTTTCCACGTTGGCAATAGTGAAATAACTATTCTGAGTAATGAGCTTATTGAAGGAATCTTCGCAGATCCCGGTTTTACAATCACTTACCAGCTGTTTATTCAAAATGAAGCTTTGGGCATCTTTAGCCTCCATCCGCTCGAATATCTTTTCCTCCGGATTATAAACAGTAAAACCCACCCGAAGATCAGGAATCTTATAAATAGAACGGAAGATCTCCTGAAGCTTTAAAAGCTCCTCCTTTTCTGTAGTTTCCTGGTAAAGCAAAGTGGTCTTTAGTTCAGAAATTGCATCATCAATAGTGACATCGGTGAGGTTAAGGATCGTGAAGCCTTTGAAGATCCAGCTTTTGGGCGGGAACATCTCCTTCCACAATTCAATATTCTCCACATTCTGAATGAGTTTATCCACATCTTCCTGGCTTATCTCCTTCGCTTTTTCAGTAGGCTGAATTTCCACAAAATCGCCATTCAGCGCTATACGGTAATGCTTCAGAATACCATTTTCAGCGGGAATATCGTAGTAGAGCGGACGCGAAAAATCAACATCATAACCGTAGTAGTCATTTAGAATATTGACGCACGCCTGCACATAATACATGTCACCGTCCATATTGCGCATTTTCAGCTCAAAATCTTCCCCTGCCATTTCGAGGATCTTCCTGAGGCGGCGCGAACAATTAAAAAGTTTATTGTGATAAGGAATGGAAACCGCTTTGATCTCATTGTTAGTGAGTACGCTTGGAAACAAGTCATCCAGCAGGACCTCGATTGGCTCCTCATATTTTTTAAGCTCACTGGCATCTTCAATACCTTCGGTCAAAGCCGGATAAGAAGAAACATAGTCAAGGACATTCTGCATATATTCCTTCGCGACGGCACTCTGCTCCTGCTCTACCTGCTTTTTGTATTGCTCAATAACCTTGTGAAAGCTGATCTTTACATCTAAAGGAAAATCTTCTATTTGCTGCTTCATAACCTCCCAATATAAGATAAAAATAAAATTTCTACCTGTGGCGCAGGTTCAGCCCCCGGGAATTAACAATTTTTTATTAAAAAGGAAGGGTATTAAATCTGTAGTTGTTTATTTTTGCCCAAAACAATTAAGATTATGCGAAAAATAATGGCCGTTCTGGCTTTGTCGGCGCTTAGCTTCTCCTGTCAAAATGACAAGGGTTATTACATCTCCGGAACCATCGATAATGCTGATGATGGCACTAAAGTGTATGTTTCTGAAATCAGTGATCAAAACAGACCTGAACGTATTGATTCGACTACAGTTGAAGGCGGCGAGTTTAAGCTGGATATGAAAGAAGTGCAAAGCCCAAATCTTTCTTTTCTTGAATTTCAGGGAATTCCCGGGAATGTACTCTTTATTTCTGAAAACCAAGAGATCAATTTTGAGGTACATAAAGACAGCCTGAGAACTTCAGAAGTAAATGGCGGTAAAGAAAACAAGGCGCTATACGAATACCTTGGCCACCTGAAGAATGTGAACCAGGAAATGATGGATGCCCGAAAAGATATGCGGGAAGCTATTCAGAGTCAGGATACGGCTAAACTGAAACAGCTTCAGCAAACGCAAAAAGAGATCATGGACAATGATAAGGTCTACAAGAAAAAAATGATCACAGAAAACAAGGATAACTTTGTATCTGTAATGGCGTTGACCGATCTTTTAAGAATGCAGTCTTATCCCGGGAAAGATATTCAGGAAATGTACGATAGCCTTGGAGAAAATGTACAGAACAGCAGCTTAGGAAAGGCTCTAAAGGAGAATCTTGATAAACGCAGCGCCGTAGATATAGGTGCCAAAGCGCCCAATTTCTCGGCTCCAACTCCTGATGGAAAAGAACTTAGTCTAAAAGATGCAATGGGAAAAGTGACCATTATCGATTTCTGGGCCTCTTGGTGCAAGCCTTGCCGTGCAGAAAACCCAAATGTCGTGAAGATCTACAAAAAATATCATGACCAGGGATTGAATATCATCGGGGTTTCTCTTGACAAACCAGGCCAAAAAGATAAATGGCTAAAGGCTATCAAAGATGACAATCTTGAATGGCAACATGTATCGAATCTACAATTCTGGCAGGATCCTGTGGCAAGGAAGTACGACATTAGAGCGATTCCTGCTACTTATATTTTGGACGAAAATGGCGTTATTGTTGACAGAAATCTTCGTGGAGACGATCTGGAAAACAAGATCAAAGAAATGCTTAACAGCAAGTAAAAAACCTTCTGTTTTTAAACTAGAAAAGCGCCCGTTGAGGCGCTTTTTTATTGCTTTTATTTTCCCCTTCGGAAGTTATTGCAGCAGGAAACTCACATTCACTTTCTCGGTTATCTCCATTTCCCCGGGAGCAATGCTTTGTTGCCCCTGGGCGCTGTCGCTCATCTTCATTTCGGCCATTCGATATACCGGCTGGATATTGCTGCTGCCAACTTCGTTGATACTGATGGCCTTCCCTATCTTTTGTCCAAGCGGAGTAGCGAGTTCCGTGGCTTTTTGCTTCGCGTCGAGCACCGCTTTACGACGGGCCTCACTTTCGTATTTCTCAACTTCAGAAGATTTGAACTGCACCCCATCGATCCTGTTAAGACCATTTTCCAGAAGGCCTCTCATTATCTCTTCATAATCTGAAAGATCTTCAAGCTTTATGGAAATTGCCTGGTTGGCAACATAGGTGCTGGTTTTGTCATCGTAGTTGTAGCGCTTGTTGAGATTCACATAATCTGTCTCGATATTCTTCGAATCTACCCCTTGTTTCTTAAGAAAACTGATGATCTTATCGACAGTGGCATCGTTCTGTTTTTTCACTTCGCCGGCATCGGCACCTTCAGTTTCAATTCGGGATTTTATAATTACCTGGTCGGGCACCACTTTTACTGTGCCTTCCCCCGTGACACTCACGGTAGGTTCAGCAGGATTATTTTGAGCCTGCATTCCCAGGGAAGCAGTAAGAGCGAAAAGAAAGATTATTTTTTTCATAGTAATAGGTTTAATTTTTACTGAAAGATCAAGAAGAATACCACTTTCAGATCTTTCCGGCCTTCTGAAGTACAAAAAGTACGATGATTGGGATGGCCAAAAGGATCACCATCAACAGATGGGTTTGAAAAACCCAGGGCGCCAGGATCAGGGTAAGGACATAGCCGCCAATGGCTCCACCAAAGTGAGCATCATGGCCAATATTGCCCAACCGGCGCTTCATTCCGTAGATAGTGTACAACAAATACCCAATCCCAAAGATGTAGGCGGGGACCGGGATCACGAAGAACAAGCCAAGAGTCATATCGGGCCTCAACAAGATCGCCGAATACAAGACTCCCATAACCGCTCCACTGGCCCCTACCGCGCTATAGTCATATTCATCTTTATGAAAGAAATATGACAAGAGATTACCCAAAATCAGTGAGGCGAGATACACCAGCAAAAAACCTACTGCTCCCGTATAGAAGATCACGACATTAGCGAAGAAATACAGCGTGAGCATGTTAACCAGCAAATGGGAAGTATCCACGTGCAAAAATCCGGAAGTGAGCACCTGATGTTTAGCGCCCCTTTTAATATCTCCGATGTTGAATTTATATTTTTGAAAAAAGGCCGGATCATTAAAACCTTTAAAGGAAATAATTACATTGGCCGCGATGATGATGATAGTCACGAGATTCAATTCTCCCATATGCACTAAGTTTTAAGCCAAATATACCATATATTTGCTGAAAGTTTTTTCATGCAGGCTTTAGTTTTCTGGTTAGCATATCCTCTCTTATGGTTAATTTCCATTCTTCCTTTCCGGCTTTTTTACCTGGTATCTGATTTCATTTGTTTTTTAGTGTACCGCATCTTCCGGTATCGCAGAAAAACCGTCACCGAGAACCTGAAATTAATCTTTCCGGAAAAACCCGAGCCTGAGATCATTAGAATACGAAGGAAATTCTATTCTCATATGTGCGACATGTTCCTGGAAATGATTAAAAGCATGTCTATTTCAAGTGAAGAACTCAAAGCGCGATTTATTTTTACCAATCCTGAAGAGATCAAAAGGATCGAAAAGCTGGACAAAAGCCTCATTCTCATGTGCGGACATTACGCCAGCTATGAATGGATGATCGCACTTCAGCTTTATGATGTAAAGTACCGTGCCTACGGAATTTATAAGAAGATCAAGAACCCATATTTTGATGACCTCGTAAGAAAGATCAGGGGAAGATTCGAAGGGATACTTATTCCCACGGTCGAAGCGTCAAGAACCATAGCTGCAAATGAAAAGAAAGGAAATAATAGCATCTATGCCATGATCGCCGATCAATCTCCAAAATGGTCAAAATCGAAGTTCTGGACAGAGTTTATGGATATTGAGGTTCCGGTTTTCGCAGGTTCAGAAAAACTTGCACGCGATTTCGACATGGCTGTTGCATATCTTCATATTGAAAAAGTGGGAAGAGGCCGGTATCATGCCACTCTGGAAAGTATTACCGACTCCCCGCGGGAGGAGCCGGAATTTTATGTTACCAAAAGATTTTTCGAAAAGCTGGAAAACCAGATCAGAACAGCGCCCGAGTACTACCTGTGGACGCACAAACGCTGGAAGCACCGCAATTCGGCCAAACCCAAAAATGCCGTGACTTTCGACTAAGCGATAATCCCTTTGATCTCGCTAATCATTTTTTCAGCCAATTCATCTGCCTCCTGCTGGCTTTTTGCTTCCGTATAAATTCGGATAATAGGTTCGGTATTTGATTTTCTCAGGTGCACCCAATTTTCAGGAAAATCGATCTTCACCCCGTCAACGGTAGAAATTTCTTCTTTCTTGTGGTTTTCCTTCACCCTCTTCAACACTTCATCCACATCAAGATCGGGAGTCAACTGAATCTTATTTTTGCTCATGTAGTACGCCGGATATTCCTTCCGAAGTTCAGAAACACTAACTTTTTTTTCAGCAAGATGAGTAAGGAACAGCCCCACTCCTACCAGGCTATCGCGGCCGTAGTGTGCTTCAGGATAAATAATCCCGCCATTCCCTTCTCCTCCAATCACAGCATCACTGTCTTTCATGAGCTGCACGACGTTCACCTCGCCAACAGCGCTGGCCTGATATTGTCCACCGCGTTTAGCGGTCACATCGCGAAGCGCCCTCGAAGAGGAAAGATTACTAACAGTATTTCCAGGGGTCTTCCCCAGGACAAAATCTGCACAGGCAACAAGGGTATATTCCTCTCCAAACATTTCTCCGGTTTCATCAATGAAAGCGAGCCGGTCCACATCAGGATCTACCACAATGCCAAGATCTGCCTTTTCCTTTTTTGACCAGATTGCAAATATCTGTGAGATGTTCTTTGAGCGGCTCCGGATTATGTGGAAACTGTCCATTTGGTTCACAGTATAATTCCACAACTTCAACACCCATTTTTCGGAGTAGCTTCGGAATTGCAATCCCTCCGGTAGAATTAACTCCATCAACCACTACTTTAAAACCGGCATTCCTGATCTTCTCTGCATCCACCAGTTTTAGCGCCAGCACCTGCTCTATATGACGCTCGATATAATCTTCTACGGAAGTTATTTTACCGAGTTCATCTACTTCTGCGAATTCAAAATCGGCTTTTTCAGCAATATCAAGGATCTGAGCCCCATTATCTCCACTAAGGAATTCACCTTTGCTATTCAGAAGTTTTAAAGCATTCCACTGTTTCGGGTTATGGCTGGCAGTAAGAATGATACCTCCATCAGCTTCCTCCATAGGCACAGCAATTTCTACTGTGGGGGTGGTAGACAAACCGAGATCTATTACGTCTATTCCCAGTCCCACCAAGGTATTCATGGTAAGTTCCTGGATCATTTTTCCGGAAATTCTCGCATCGCGGCCTATTACTACCTTAAGGTTCTTCTTTTGGGTGACCTTTTTCAGAAAAGTTCCATAGGCCGCAGCAAATTTTACGGTATCGATAGGAGTAAGATTTTCAGCGGGCGCACCGCCGATAGTTCCGCGAATTCCGGAAATAGATTTTATAAGACTCATATAGTTTATTTTGGATTTATTTCATTGAGAGCAAATATACAAGGCCATGAGGCTTCACCCCAAAACTTAACAGAAATTAAACAGGAATGACTTCTAAATTCTTAACTTAATCGAATGAATTATCTGGCGCACATATATCTCTCGGGGGAAGATGATCAGCTGAAAATCGGTAATTTCATTGCTGATTCTATCAAGGGGCGAAAATTCCTGCATTATCCTGAAGGAATTCAAAAAGGGATCATTCTGCACCGCGCCATCGATTATTATACAGATACGCATCCGGTGTTCCGTAAAAGTTCGCAGCGGCTATTTCCAAAGTACCGGCATTACAGCGGAGTAATCGTAGATATTTTATACGATCATTTTTTGGCCGCAAACTGGGAGAAATATTATTCAGTCCCTCTTGAAACATACGTAGATCAATTCTACCAAATGCTCAACGCTCACTTTGATATTCTTCCGAAGAAGGTTCAGCGTTTCCTGCCCGTTATGATAGAAAATAACTGGTTGCTGAATTATGCTACTATCGAAGGCATTGGTAAGATCCTGTATCAGATGAACATGCGAACGGGAAACAAATCAAAAATGAATTTTGCGGTAGAAGACCTGCAAAACCATTATCAGGATTTTGAAAAGGAATTTTTTGAGTTCTTTGAAGAGCTCCGGGATTTCACGAAAAGAAAACTCCCGGAATTATAATATGAAATTCATTAATCTTACAAAACTTCAGGAAACGCAAGGACTTTCCTTCAATAGTTAAAATTTGAACTTTTTTTCATCAAGATTGGTGGTTTCAGACCAAATTTAAATTCCTGTGGAAATTTTCTACAAATACTGTGGAGCGCACTCCAGAATTCCTCAATTTAAGGCATAAAAAAACCCGGCGGGGCAGCCGGGTTTTCGTTCTTATTTCAGGGTTATCTAAGCGTAATACCAGAAACCGTTTTTCAATTCCACTTGTTTCCAGCCCCATTGTGAATAGTAGTACCACATTCCGAATGATCTCAACACTCTAAGACCACTGATGGTATAATACTCACCATCAATATACTCGGTGCCTCCCCCACCGGTGGTACTTCCTCCATACATGCTTTCCACGCCCTGGATATCCTGGGAAGAAAGAGCCTGTCTCTGTACGTTATAGGTACTGCCATCGGTTTTTGTAATGGTAGGTTGCCCATTGCTTGAGAAGGAATAAGGACCATACATCATGATAGAACCAAAATCAAGCGAAGAGGTAAACTCCTTACCATCAAAACCACTCTGGGCGTAGGTATCGAAGTTATGCTCCATTCCGCTTTTGATATTTCCATAGTGAATGGTGATGTAATTATTCCTGTCTACACGGCTTTGTTCATGCCACAGACCAACTGCGTGGCCTATTTCGTGAATAGCATTTCCTGATGTACAGGCATCTGCCAGAGTAATATTCTGCCTTCCGCCTACCATTCCCACGCTCGAGGAACAGCCTGAACCAGGAGTAAAGTAGATGTAGTTGGATTCGTTTGTTCGTTGAACAAACTTTAGTGGAGTAGAGCTTTGCCAGTGTTTAATGGCTGCGGTAACACGACTTGAGTTAGGTAAATTAGGATCTATTGAATAGTAAACCGTGTTATTAGGCCAATACCCGGAAGTTCTTCCAACACTCTTTTGAGCCGACGGGGTTTCTCCCTTTTCATAAACCATTTTTACCGGGCTGGTAGTAACCATATTCTTAGGGAAAACTATATCTCCTTCGTAGATATAATCACCGTTTTGCTCTTCAACAGCCAGCTTTTGGCCAGCGAAGTATACATCGGATACGGGGCCGCGTGTATCGGGATATGCTACTTCGGTTACTGATTTAGTTTGGGTAGTCTGTTCTGGAAGTACTTGCTCTTCTGTTGATGCCGGGTCTGTGATCGGATCTTTACTACAGGACAGAAGCGCCAGAGCCGGTAGTAAAAACATAAATTTACTTTTTTTCATAAGTAGGGTTAAATTTCTCTAATTTAAATTAACATTTCTTTTATAACGATTAGGAGATTTACAAAGTCTGTTCCAAAAAACCTTAACACTTTGTCGTGTAGTATTTTACCTACAATCAATAAAGTCGTTTTATCGCCAACCATGTAATCTTTTTCCAGAAACGCATAAAGTAGTCCATTATTGCTAATTTGCCGTTCATCGATCATTTAGGGAGATAGACGATCTTCAGTTCCATCTTCTAAATCGTTTTGTAAGACTTTATTATTCAGATATTTAACAAATATTCGTAACAAAAAAAGCTGTCCGAAACGAATTTCGAACAGCCTCTTTTATTACCACCAGAAGCCTGGCGGTGATAAAAAACCCAATAAATTAGTCACCCCCCGGTTAATTAATTTGATTGGGCTTAACTTTTATCCCTGTTGTGGCAAGGGACATTCATTGCTCATTACCCTAACATAAATAGGATAACTGAAGGAACCATCTATATTAAGTGTGTAATCTACAGTGTCGCCATTATCTACAACTGCAAGGTCTACACCAGCGAGACAGGAAATATTCCCTCCCTGAGAATCGGATACCTCTATTCTGTAATCGGTAAAATAAAGGCCAGATAGTAGGATCAAGAGAAACTGTAAGAGCTCCTCCCGAAATAGTGACTCCACAAGTACCTATTGCAGCACCAAATGCATCTCCTTCATCCTGAAGTAATGGCAGGGGACCATCGGCAGCAACCTCAAAGAAGTCACCAATATTAGCATAATCAGGAGTCGTAGAATCGGGAGTTATTCCTCTTGCACATGCTTCGCTATCTAAAGCGTCGATTTCACAAGCTACAACAGTTTCTTCACATCCCACGGCATTCACCTGCACTCCGGCAGGAGTATTGGGACACTCATCATCTCCGTTTAATACGCCATCATTATCACAATCGGCTTCGGGATCATTGGGATCGCAAGTAGTTTCTTCACATCCCTGAGCATTCACCTGCACTCCGGCAGGAGTATCTGGACACAGGTCATCCCCATTAAGAACTCCATCGTTATCGCAATCAGCTTCGGGATCATTGACATCACAGACTGGTGGTGCTTCGCCTCCACAGTTTATAAAGATGTGCTCGTATTCTGCAGTAGTTCCGTCGTCATTAAGTAAAGCTTGTACCTCATTCCAGGTGAGGGTTCCACTTTCAACATAATCTCCGGCGGTTCCGTAGTTATCAGTCCAATCAGTTAAAGTAACTTCATAGTACAAATAAGGTTCATCGGCACCTACACCAGCTGCAGGACCCGGAACGGCAAGGCAAACAGGATCTGCATAAAATTCTCCGTCCATACCTGTTGCAGGCATTTGATCCATATATAATGGTGTACCGGCATTGGAAGTTCCAAGATAAAGATCAAGGCTATAATTTGCAGTATAGTGTCTTCCTGCATCGGTACAATAGTTTGCAAAGAAGCATAAAGTGGAAAGCTGGGTTGGAATAATATCAAAGAATTGATAGCCGTAAAGATTCACCTGGCGGTTATCAAAGCATAATACAGGCACATCGGTATAAGTCTTTGAACCTGCCCTGAGATCCCATGTCATTGGAAGAGGTTGATCTACAAAATCAGCATAATCGCTTCCGGTCTTGGGCGCAGCCCAGATTACATCCCCAGGAGAACCTCCATTATCACTCCAGACTAAAAAGTCGGTCAGAGTTACAGAGACAGTGGTTGATCCTGATGGAACTGGTATTTCAAGCGCATCGTCATAGGCAGTAAATAGGCCGTTTTCATCACTTAAAATATCAACGACCAAATCAACCGGGGTATTTGCGTCTCCGTATGTCAGCGATAACTGCGCATAAGCAGGAGCTGCATCTGAGCAGGCAGGAAGATCTGCCATGGCTTGCTTCACAGCTGTTTTATTTATCATGCTGTTCAATACGGGGCCTAAAGATAAAACGGCTACATCATTAGAAACAGCGGGGTCATTTGCAACAGGCTCATCCTTGCTACAGGAAGTAAACAAGAGTGCAAATAAAGCCATGAAGGCGATATAACTTTTAAATGTTCTCATAATTTTAATTTTAGATTAATATTTAGAATGGTTAAGTGTCAATTATCCTCTTTTAAAGGAGTTATCGGCAATTTCCCCGCCCGGTTGTCCGAACGGGGATTGCTCTGGTTCTATTCTAATTGGGAGCTCCTCCATCACAATTGATGAAGATGTGCTCATACTCTGCAGTAGTTCCGTCGTCATTAAGTAAAGCTTGTACCTCATTCCAGGTGAGGGTTCCACTTTCAACATAATCTCCGGCGGTACCATAATTATCCGGCCAATCCATAAGTGTTACTTCGTAGTACAGATAAGGTTCATCGGCACCTACACCAGCTGCGGGACCCGGAACGGCAAGACAAACTGGATCTGCATAAAATTCTCCGTCCATACCTGTTGCAGGCATTTGATCCATATATAATGGTGTACCGGCATCGGAAGTTCCAAGATAAAGATCAAGGCTATAATTTGCAGTGTAGTGTCTTCCTGCATCGGTACAATAGTTTGCAAAGAAGCATAGAGTGGAAAGCTGGGTTGGAATAATATCAAAGAATTGATAGCCGTAAAGATTCACCTGGCGGTTATCAAAGCATAATACAGGCACATCGGTATAAGTCTTTGAACCTGCCCTGAGATCCCATGTCATTGGAAGAGGTTGATCTACAAAATCAGCATAGTCACTTCCGGTCTTGGGCGCAGCCCAGATTACATCCCCAGGAGAACCTCCATTATCACTCCAGACCAAAAAGTCGTTCAGAGTTACAGAGACTGTGGTTGATCCTGATGGTACTGGTATTTCAAGTGCATCGTCATAGGCAGTAAATAGGCCGTTTTCATCACTTAGAATATCAACTACCAAATCAACTGGAGTATTTGCGTCTCCGTATGTCAACGATAACTGCGCATAAGCAGGAGCTGCATCTGAACAGGCAGGAAGATCTGCCATGGCTTGCTTCACAGCTGTTTTATTTATCATGCTGTTCAATACGGGCCCTAAAGATAAAACGGCTACATCATTAGAAACAGCGGGGTCATTTACGACAGATTCATCCTTGCTACAGGAAGTAAACAACAGTGCAAATAAAGCCATGAAGGCGATATAACTTTTAAATGTTCTCATAATTTTAATTTTAGATTAATATTTAGAATGGTTAAGTATCAATTATCCTCTTTTAAAGGAGTTATCGGCAATTTCCCCGCGCGGTTGTCCGAACGGGGATTGCTCTGGTTCTATTCTAATTGGGAGCTCCTCCACAAACTTTGGCGTGGAAGATCACGTAAAAGTCTCCATCTGTTTCCATGCGGTCAAAGACATATTCTTTTCCATCGCTTGGACTATCATCAGTGAAGCCATACTGACCGGGAGCAGATTTGCTGGGTAGAACATCTTCGTTAAAGAAAATATGCACCTCATTTATGGTTACACCATTAGCAAGGTCTACTACGAATCTTACCTCATCAGCATTCCAGGTAACGGTCACAGTACCGGCGGCATACCCGTTAGAGGTATCTTCCTGTCCGGCACCGGCCCATAAGGTCTGGGTGCTGGTTCCGGTTTCGCCGGCATATTGCTCGGCCCAACCCCAACGGTTGCTGTTAAAGCCAATGTCATTGATGAAAGAGATGCTTCCGAACCTGAACGCTGTTTCACAGCCACCCGTCTCGTATGGACAACCATCGTTATCGGCCGGACCGGGAGTATCAATACACTGATCTATACAATCGTTTACTCCATCTCCATCAGTATCAAGTAATGAGCAATCTTCTACAGGACATCCGTCAGCTGTGTCGGCGGCAGTGTTAGGACACGCATCACAGGCATCTCCTATTCCATCCCGTCTTTATCCATCTGATCAGCATTAGCAGTTCCCACACAATTATCACAAACATCACCTACTCCATCTCCATCAGAATCAGCCTGATCGGGATTAGGGGTATCGATGCAGTTATCACAGGCATCACCTATTCCGTCTCCATCAGTATCCAATTGATCAGGATTGTACATAGTCGGGCAGTTGTCGGTGTCATCATTCTGACCATCACAGTCCCCATCGATAAGAGGATCACATTCTGAAACGTCGCAGTTAAAGAAGATATGCCAGTAGTTGATGGCATCTTCACCTACAAAATAGGATTGAACATCATCCCAGCTTAATTCAGCCGTAACGGGTTCAATACCGGAAGGAGCAGGATAATTTCCATCCCAATTAACAAGAGTAGCTGTTACCCTCAAATAGGGAACATCGCTTGCTTCACCGAATTGAGGACCTGGAATAGCCAGACACAGAGGATCTGCATAGAACTCTCCAGCGTTTTCTGCAGCTGTATTTCCTGTTGCAGGCATCTCACCGGTGTAGACAGGAATGTTCTGACCATCACCTATATAGGTAATATCAAAAGTATAGTTGGCAGCATAGTGCCTTCCAGCATCTGTACAGTAGTTCGCGAATACACAGAATTCATACAATTCCATAGGGATGAGATCGAAGAATTGATAACCATAGAGATTCACTTCCCGATTATCAAAACATAGTACTTCGACGTCAACATAATTTTTACTACCTGCACGCAGATCAAAAGTGTAAGGAAGAGGTTGGTTGACGAAACTTGCAAACTGGCTGCCCTCTTTTGGAGCGATCCAGATAAGATTTTCTGGCGCAACTCCAGATTCATTATACACTTTAAAATCGGTCAAAGTTACTGAAACAGAGGTTCCACCTGCAGGAATAGGTATTTCCAGATCATCATTATAATCGGTGAATAAGCCATTCTCATCAGAAAGGATAGCTACTACCGCAGTAATGGGCGTATCGGCATCTCCGTAAGTGAGAGAAACCTCTGCAAAGGCTGGTGCCGCATCGGAACACGCGGGAAGATCTGCAACTGCCTGCTTTAATAGCTGATTTATTCAGCATATTATTTAAAGCCGGAGAAAGTCGAAGAACTGCGTAGGACTCCTGCCCTGGATCATTCTGCACCTCATCTTTACTACAGGATGAAAAGAACATAGTCACTATGGCAAAAAGTACCAAGTAACTTTAATTGTTTTCATAATTAAATTTGTTGGTAAAAAGATTTGCCGGAAGAGGCTGGCTCTTCCGGCAAATCTTTTGGTTAGTAAGTTGAAAACTCTCCGCATCCAATAGGTGTCATTGGCTCATAAGTACCTCCGACAGTTTTCCCATGAATTACTGCAGTCCTGTCAGCAAAGTTGGCAGAAGCAGCTTGTGAGGGAGTAAGGGTAAAGCTGCGCTTATAGGTAATGAATCCCATTGAATCGGCAGTTGGAAAACCTCCGCCTTCCAAATCCAGTGCCCAGAATACATTCCCGTAGTCTCCACAAGTGGCATTTTCATGCACATGTTGAGGATGTTCCTGATTAGGCTCTACATTGGCGGCAAGAACAGTCGCCTCCAGGTTAGTACCTGACAGAGACAGATAAGCAAAACCTACAACATAAGAATCATTGGTGAGTGATTTTATACAAGCCGAATAGTGGGTTGCATTATCCTCAGGATCATAAAATGGAGGAGGTGTACCTCCATCACAGCCGAACTGGAAGTGATAGTAATCCATATAATCTCCATCATAGAATTGCTTGATCTCATCGTCGGTAATAGTTCCTGCAAGGATAACCCGATTTGGTCCATCATATTCATCTGTATCAAGCAAAGTGATTTCGAAATAATACTGATCCTGACCTTCGCGGTCTGGTAAGAATACACAAAGCGGATCGGCATAGGATTCTCCGTTATCCATCATCACCTCGCTGGTAACATCATTATATAGCTGGGTTCCCTGGTCATTAGTACCAGACCATACATCTACACTATAAGCAGCAGGATAGTGTCTTCCACTATCAGTACAGAAGTTTCCGAAGAAACAGAATTTGATCAGTGGGGTCGGTGTAATGTCAAAGAATTGGTAACCATAGTGGTTCGCAACTCTATTGTCATAACATAGTACCTCAACATCAGTATAGGTTTTGGATCCTGCCCGAAGATCAAAGCTCATAGGAAGACCCTGATCTACAAATTCGCCATAGTCACTATCGGAATGAGGAGCTACCCAAATAGCATTCATTTGAGGGTTGGCCATATCGGGCATGGCATCATACACCCAGAAATCATTAAGGGTCACACTCACTGTAGTAGATCCCGACGGAATAGGAATTTCCAGGGCATCGTCATAAGCAGTGAAAAGGCCATTTTCATCGCTTAAAACTTCTACAACCACATCAACATCCGTATCGCCATAGGATAAGGATATTCTGGCATAAGCCGGGGTGGTGTCAGAACAGGCTGGAAGCTCCATCGCCTGTTTTGAAACTGCTTTGTTCAGCATATCATTTAGTACCGGCCCAAAAGAAAGGACTGCTACCTGATCTGAAGCAGGATTATCTGCCTGCGGCACATCATTCTTGCTACAGGAACTAAATAGTAAAGCCAAAACTGCAATACAAGCCATGTAGTTTTTAAAGTTTTTCATAAGAAGAATTTTTAGGTTAATAAAAGTTTGAATGGTTAATAAATATTTATGTAAAACCTCTATAAGAGGGAATTACCTCGTATATACGCATAACAAAAAGGTCAATGTCCGGGACAGATATTGGGGTAAGTTGTTTAGTAAATAAGAAGAAGTGGGGTGACTATCTTATTTCCACATAAATGTAGGAACAAAAAGAGGCGGAAGCTATGGGGGTTTCCCCGTATAAAAGAACGTTAAACTCTCTTAGGGCGCCGAGATATCTATGAGATTATGATTAAGAGCGTAAATTATACTTTCGAGAATGGTATCTGAATTCGTTCTTTTGATAATATTGGAACGGTGCTTTTCTATGGTTTTAGGGGAGATAAAAAGAGTTGAAGAAATCTCCTTGGTTTTATACCCTTTACAAAGAAGCTCAATGATCTCTTTCTCTCTCTTCGTAAAGCTGAAATCCCGAAGTTTGCTGTTCTCTTCGAAACAATTTTCCACGAGATCAGAGCTGGTTCCTATTTTGTCATTAATGAGACTTTCTTCTCCGGTAAAATCTATGATCATTATGAATTGATCGCCATGATTCTTGTTCAGCTTTGAAAAACTTATTTTAGCATTCCGTTCTTTATTGTCTTTCAGCAGCAGGGAAGTTTTGGTACTGGCCTTAAGGTGTTTACCCCTCGCAAAATTCCGAAGGCTTGCCTTTACCTTTACTTTATTCTCACAGTTCACAAAATCAGTAAGCTTCAATCCTTCCCATTTAGTGATCCTGAAGGTTTGCTTAAAGGCATCATTGATCGCAACCACCTCGTCCTGATCCAATAACAGGACCGGCTTGGGAATAAGATTGAATAGCCCCAAAAAGGAATCTTTCCAGTAGTTGGATAAAGAAAAACTGGAAAAGACCCGTTTGATCAGATTTCCGCAGAGGCTTTTTCCAGAATCGGAATCATAGAAGAATTCATCGACAATATTTTTATACGCTCCTTCCAGTTCCTGTTTACGCTCCTCTTCAGCATACATCATCAACCAACATCTGTTCAGGAAGTGGGTACTCTTGAAATTCGACAGATTTTTAAGGCTTTTGGTGGTCTTGAGGGAAGACTGATCCAGGAGAATAAGATCGGGAAGTAAATTCAGGGCCACACTATAACCCGTGTGAACCGAATTCGCTACATGTATCTCGAAGTGGAGGCTCAGGCCTTCCTTAAGGGTCCTTATCAGCTCCGGCTTCGTGCTAATTACCAGCAATTGTTTTTTATCATTCATCACGCATCACATTTTTGGATCACCCTTAGGTCATCAAATTAAAAACAGAAACAAACGGGGCAATAGCACCAAAAACGCATGTAGGAATTATGGAAATCTTGGGGAGAAAAATAGAGATTTGGGGGAACAATGAATATTTCAAATATAAGGGAAAATATGTATTCCTCGTCAAAATTTAAAGTAATATTATACTGACCAACAATTAGTTACGGTAACGGCAAAAAGTATTAAGTTCCTGACAAAAAACAGTTTTATGATATAAATAACACGAATTAACAAGATTTAAGAGTCCTAAATTACAATCTCATCTTTTTATTTTCAGCTGAAGAAAAACTCCAGCCCTTGCCGGAATTTTACATCATTATTAACACATACAGAAAGAGCCTTCCTTTTTAGTTAGCAACACTTTGAGTAACTTAGCGCCCTTGATTAAAAATATGACCAAAACGGAAGAAAACATAGAGGTATTGGGGGCGCGGGTCCATAACCTCAAGAATATTGATGTTACTATTCCCAGGGAGAAATTAGTTGTTATCACGGGGCTTTCGGGTTCCGGAAAATCTTCCCTGGCATTCGATACCATTTATGCCGAAGGCCAGCGCCGCTATATTGAAACTTTTTCGGCTTATGCGCGGCGATTCCTGGGCGGCCTTGAGCGGCCCGATGTTGATAAGATAGACGGGCTTTCCCCCGTTATCGCTATAGAGCAGAAAACCACCAGTAAAAATCCGCGAAGTACCGTAGGAACGATCACCGAGATTTATGATTTTCTTCGGCTGTTGTTTGCCAGGGCCGGCGAAGCCTTCAGCTACAATACCGGGGAGAAAATGGTGAGCTATACCGATGCCCAGATCCGGGAACTTATTATTGAAGACTTCAGCAACAAAAAGGTTTCTGTGCTTGCACCCGTGGTGCGTTCCCGGAAAGGACACTACCGTGAACTTTTTGAGCAAATTGCGAAACAAGGCTTCGTAAAAGTAAGGACCGACGGAGAAGTACGGGATATCGTAAAAGGTATGAAGCTGGATCGTTATAAGACTCATGATATTGAAATTGTAGTCGACCGGTTGAAAATAGATGAAAAGACCGATTCTCAGAAGCGACTTGAAGAAAGTATAAAGACTGCCATGTATCACGGCGACGACGTGCTGATGATCATGGACCAGGAAAGCGGCCAGCTCAGGTTTTTTAGTAGAAATCTGATGTGTCCAACTACAGGTATTTCTTATCCTAATCCTGAACCTAATACTTTTTCCTTTAATTCACCAAAAGGAGCCTGCCCAAGCTGTAATGGTATTGGAACACTGCACAAGGTGAATGTAGACAAGATCATTCCCGATTGGTCAAAATCGATAAAAAACGGAGGCCTTGTTCCACAAGGTCCTCAAAAGAAAAACTGGATCTTTTCTCAGCTCGAGCTTATCGCCGAAAGATTTGATTTCAAACTGAGTGATCCTATATCTTCTATCCCTGAAGAAGCCCTGCAAATGATCCTCCATGGAGGTAAGGAAAAATTCTCCAAGGAATCAAAGGCGCTTGGAATTACCCGCGACTTTAAGATCGATTTTGAGGGAATAGCTACGTTTATTGAAACTACCTACAATAATAACGATTCTACCTCCCTGCGCCGGTGGGCCAAGGAATATATGGACAAGATCGAGTGTCCTACCTGCAACGGCAGCCGCCTGAAGAAAGAATCACTCTACTTCAAGATCAACGGAAGGAACATTGCTGAACTTGCCAATAAAGACATCAGCGATCTTGCCGATTGGTTTTCAGATCTTGAAAGTCATCTTAGTGAAAAACAAAATGCCATCGCTTCCGAAGTAATCAAAGAGATAAGAACCCGGATACAATTTTTGGTCGATGTAGGACTTACCTACCTTTCCCTTAACCGAAGTTCAAAATCCCTGTCGGGAGGCGAGGCCCAGCGAATTCGGCTTGCCACCCAGATCGGTTCTCAATTGGTCGGTGTACTGTACATTCTTGATGAACCCAGTATTGGGCTGCACCAAAGAGATAATGAGAAGCTGATAAATTCGCTCACTTCCCTTCGCGATATCGGAAATACAGTAATCGTAGTAGAACACGACAAGGATATGATAGAACGTGCCGACCACGTGATCGATATTGGGCCCAGGGCCGGAAGGCATGGTGGCGAGATCATCAGCGAAGGCACTCCTTCAGAATTGAAAGAGCACGACACGCTTACGGCGGCCTATCTCAATGGTTCAAAAAAGATCCAGGTTCCCGCTAAACGCCGAAAAGGCAATGGAAAATCTATCGAATTAAAGGGAGCTACAGGAAATAATCTCAAGAATGTTTCGATCAAGATTCCACTCGGGAAAATGATAGCCGTGACCGGAGTTTCAGGTAGCGGAAAATCAACCTTGATCAACGAGACCCTCTACCCTATTATGAATGCTCATTATTTTAATGGGGTAAAGATTCCGAAGCCATACACCAGTATCAAAGGCCTTGATCATATAGATAAGGTCATCGACATCAATCAATCACCAATTGGGCGGACTCCCCGCTCGAATCCCGCAACTTATACCGGCGTTTTTTCAGAGATCAGAAGCCTTTTCGCTAAAACTCCGGAAGCGCTTATCAGGGGCTATAAACCCGGCCGATTCAGTTTCAATGTTAAAGGCGGAAGGTGTGAAACCTGTAAAGGAGGTGGCCTGCGCGTCATTGAAATGAATTTTCTGCCAGATGTTTATGTGGAATGTGAAACCTGCCAGGGGAAGCGCTTCAATCGAGAAACCCTGGAGATAAGGTACAAGGGCAAATCGATCGCCGATGTGCTGGAAATGACCATCAATGAAGCTACTCCATTCTTCGAACCCATTCCGAAGATATACAGGAAACTGAAGACCATACAGGACGTAGGGCTAGGCTACATCACTCTTGGCCAGCAAAGCACGACGCTTTCGGGAGGCGAAGCCCAACGTATCAAACTGGCTACCGAGCTTTCAAAACGCGACACCGGAAATACCTTCTATATCCTGGATGAGCCTACAACAGGACTTCACTTTGAGGACATCAGGGTATTGATGGAAGTCTTGAATAAGCTGACCAATAAAGGAAATACAGTCCTTATTATTGAGCATAATATGGACGTAATAAAAATGGCCGATTACATCATCGATATTGGTTACGAAGGCGGAAAGAATGGCGGAGAAGTGGTGGCCAAAGGCACTCCCGAACAAGTTGCGAAAGACAGGAAAAGCTATACGGCCAAATTCCTAAAAAAAGAATTACAATAATCAAAGAAGTTTATAAATAAAGAATGAGAGCAAGTCAAAGAAATAAAGCCTGGAATGAAATAAAGACAAACGATTCCTGGGCAATCTTTAAAATCATGGGTGAATTCGTAAATGGTTACGAAAAACTGAGCCAGATAGGCCCATGTGTATCGATTTTTGGTTCGGCGCGTACCAAACCCGATCAAAAATATTACAAACTGGCAGAACGCGTTTCCAAGAAGATCGTAGAAAATGGCTACGGAGTGATCACCGGCGGTGGTCCCGGGATTATGGAAGCCGGGAACAAAGGAGCGCATCTTGGCGGCGGAACATCCGTAGGACTTAACATTGAGCTACCTTTCGAGCAGCACGACAACCCCTATATAGACAGTGACAAAAGTCTTGATTTCGATTACTTCTTCGTGAGAAAGGTAATGTTCGTAAAATACTCACAGGGTTTTGTAGTGATGCCCGGCGGTTTTGGAACTCTCGACGAGCTTTTTGAAGCGATCACCTTGATCCAGACCCACAAAGTCGACAAATTTCCCATCATCCTGGTGGGAAGTGATTTCTGGGGCGGGCTTGCCGACTGGATCAAAACCACTCTTCTCGACAGTTTTCAGAACATCAGCGAAGCCGATATTGACCTCGTGCAGGTGGTAGATACCGAAGATGAAGTGATCGAGATCCTCAACAAGTTTTACGAGGAATATAACCTCAGTCCAAATTTCTAAAAACTTTACCTGCAACGGGCAGGTAAAGTTCCTTATATTTATTTCTGAACTGCTTATGCAATAATTTCATTTTCCTTTGAGATATTTTCCCGGTTTTTTGCTGTTTTTGTGCTGCACATGTGGATGTTTCGGGCAAAAATCCCTGAATATTAGTGCTCAGCTGGACGAAGAAAATCACTTTCTTCATATCCAGGAGGATATCCATTACGAGAATTCGAGTGATAGCGAGCTGAATGAAATTTATCTGAATGACTGGATAAATGCCTTCAGCAGCAAGATCACTCCTTTGGCAAGACGTTTTTCCGAAGAATATATGAGACGGTTCCACTTTGCTTCCGAAGAGGAAAGAGGCGGCACCAGTATCTATTATATCAGGTCGCAGCAGGGGGAAGATCTTCATTGGGACAGGCCGCTCCTGCACCCCGATATTGTGAAGATCGATCTTCAGAAGCCCCTGAAGCCAGGAGAATCTGTCGATCTAAAGCTGAATTATACCGTACACATTCCCAGTGAAAAGTTCACCAGGTATGGAGTAGATCCGCAAAACAATTTCAAATTGCGCTACTGGTATATGACACCCGCGGTTTTTGACAAGGAATGGAAGCTTTACAGCAACAAAAACCTTAACGACGAATTTACTCCGCCCGCTGATCTTAAGATAACACTCCACATGCCGCCCAACTATTATGTGGCCTCGGCGCTGAAGGTTACAGACACCAAAACGATCAACGGCTTTAAATCGGTGGAGCTGGAAGGAAAGAACAGGGTAAGCGAAAAACTATATCTCACGCACACCTATGTTTTTGAGCGTATAGAAACCGATCAGCACGATATTCTCACCAATGTTGAAGAAAATGATCTGCAGCCGGCCATCAGAAATCTTATCCTCGACCGCATTCTTAAGTTTCTGGAAAAACGACTGGGGCCATATCCTCACCGTTCACTCTTTGTGACCCGTGAAGATTACCTCGGAAGCCCTATTTACGGGCTCAACCAACTGCCGGGCTTTATTCGTCCTTTTCCCGATGGTTTTCAGTACGACATCAAGCAGTTGAAAACGATCACCAACTATTATCTTCAGAATACACTTTTGCTGAATCCGAGAAAGGAACAATGGGTGAATGACGCGATTTTGGTCTCCCTGATGATGGATTATGTAGATACCTATTATCCGAAGATGAAACTTATCGGGAATTTGAGCGATGTGATCGGGGTTCGCTGGTTCCACGCTGCCGACCTTGAGTTCAACGATCAGTACCAGTTTCTTTACATGAATTCTGCCCGGCTCAATCTTGAACAAAGCCTTATTACCCCTCGCGATTCACTTATAAAGTTTAATACCAATATTGCCAATGCCTACAAAGCAGGAGTCGGCCTGAAATATCTCGAGAACTTCCTTTCTACCGATGCTGTGAACAAATCTATATCTGAGTTTTACCACGAGAAAAAGCTCCAGCCAGTTTCCGAAGAGGATTTTAGGGAGGTTTTGAAAAAGAATGCCGATAAGGACATCTCCTGGTTCTTTAAGGACTATGTGGAGACGAATCAAAAGATCGACTTCAAAATTCAGAATCTGAAAAAAACACCTGATTCTTTGTACGTCACGATCAAGAACAGGGCAAAGAATGATCTTCCGGTTTCCCTATATGGACTGAATGACGGTAATATCGTTTATAAAACCTGGGTTGAAGATGTAGATTCCCTGACGACCGTCAGGATCCCCAGAAAAAATATTCAACGGCTCGCTCTCAATTATGAGCAGAAAATCCCTGAATTCAATCAGCGAAACAATTATAAAGGGGTAACCACTTTGCTGGATAAGCCGCTGCAGTTCCGGTTGCTGCAGGATGTGGAAGATCCCAGGTATACGCAGCTTTTTTTTATGCCCGAATTTGACTACAACCTTTATGATGGTCTCTCGATCGGGCCTAAAGTCTACAACAAGACCATCCTGGCTAAGAATTTCAATTTTAAGATCGCTCCAAAATATGGATTTACGAGCAAGACGGTCGTCGGTTCGGCATTTGTTGCCTATACGCAACAGTTTCAGAACCAGGAACTCTACGCCATCAATTACGGGATCAGCGGCAACCGCTTTTCCTATGGATATAACCTGTTCTATGAAAAATACACGCCTTTCCTGAGTTTTTCCTTCAGAAATAAATATTTAAGAGATAACGAACGCCAGTCTTTAGTTATTCGCAGCGTGAATGTGAGGCGGGACATTGATCCGTTAAAGCCGGTAAATCAGCCAAATTATGGGGTTTTTGATGTGCATTACCGTTACAGCAATCCGCATCTGGCCGATTATTCTTCGGCTTCTTTTGATTATCAGCTTGCTAAAAAATTCAGTAAGGTCTCCTTCAGCCTGGAATATCGAAAGCTTTTCAGAAACAACCGGCAAATCAATTTCAGAATGTATGCCGGAACTTTTCTCTACAGCGATACCGAAGACACCGATTATTTTAGTTTCGCCCTTGACCGCCCTACCGATTATCTCTTCGATTATAATTACTACGGAAGAAGCCAGGGCAGCGGACTTTTCAGTCAGCAGATCATCATGGCTGAAGGCGGTTTTAAATCGAAGCTGAAACCCGCCTACGCCAACCAATGGCTGATTTCCCTGAATGGGAGCACGAATCTTTGGCGCTGGATCTTTGCTTATAGCGACGTGGGATTGGTCAAGAACAAAAATCATGATGCAGTTCCTCTTTTCGACAGCGGGTTACGGGTGAGTTTCGTGGAAGATTATTTTGAGGTATTCTTCCCCGTGTATTCCAGCCTTGGATGGGAAGTGGCGCAGCCCAATTATGATCAGAAGATAAGATTTATCGTTTCTCTTGACCTAAATACCTTGATCAAATTGTTTACCCGACGCTGGTATTAACCCCCGTTTTACGTCTGGGCCTTGTATTTCCGTTTATTTTCAAGTAAATTATATTATTCCTAAAAAGCACAGCTTTAACCAGGTTTAAATTTAAAATACCTCAGAATAAAGAGGTGTAAATGAATATAATTCAAAATAAACGAAAAATAATGAATTGTATATAATCATAGTTTTCGTTACATTTGTTACCAACAAACACAAGTTCATGCAAAGCGAAACACAGACTAAGGATTCCATTTCTTTTGAAGATTTTAAAGCCCAGGTTTTAGAAGATTACAAGATTGCCGTCACTAGTCGCGAATGCAGCTTACTGGGAAGACGAGAAGTCCTGACCGGAAAGGCCAAATTCGGGATTTTTGGCGACGGGAAAGAAGTTCCGCAACTCGCAATGGCCAAAGCCTTCCGCAAAGGCGACTGGAGATCGGGTTACTACCGTGACCAGACATTCATGATGGCCATCAATGAACTTTCTATTGAACAATTTTTTGCGGGCCTTTACGCCGACTCCAATATAGAGCACGAACCTATGTCGGGAGGTAGGCAAATGGGTGGGCATTTCACCACCCACAGCCTTAATGAAGACGGAAGCTGGAAAAATCTTATGCAACAGAAGAATTCCAGTGCCGATATCTCCCCTACCGCAGGTCAAATGCCGAGATTGCTGGGACTGGCCCAGGCATCTAAAATTTACCGGAATGTAAAAGGTATTGATACTGAAAAATTTTCAGATAATGGAAACGAAGTAGCCTGGGGAACCATCGGAAATGCCAGCACCAGTGAAGGTCATTTCTGGGAAACCATCAATGCGGCCGGTGTACTGCAGGTGCCTATGGTGATGAGCGTATGGGACGATGAATATGGAATTTCGGTCCACGCCAGACATCAGACTACAAAAGAAAATATTTCAGAGGTTCTGAAGGGCTTCCAGCGCAACGAAGATGAAAAAGGCTATGAGATCATCGTGGTGAACGGTTGGGATTATGTGGCCCTGGTAGAAGCCTATGAGCGGGCTTCAAATATTTCCAGGAATGAACATTGCCCGGTCCTTATCCACGTAAAAGAACTAACTCAGCCGCAGGGACACTCTACTTCAGGTTCTCACGAGAGGTATAAAGATGAAAACCGGCTGGCCTGGGAAAAGCAGCACGACTGTAACACTAAATTCCGCGAGTGGATCATAGAGAACGACTTCAGTAGTGACGAAGATCTTGATGCAATCGAAAAGGATATTAAGAAACAGGTTCGCGACGGAAAAAAAGCTGCATGGACCGCTTACCTCACCCCTATGCGGGAAAAGCAAAAAGAACTTCTTCAATTGCTTACCGCAGTTGCCAGAAACAGCGATAAAAAGAATGAACTCCTTCCACTTATTAATGAACTGAAGGAAGTCAAAGAGCCACTGAAAAAGGATGTGCTTACTGTTGCCAGACGAAGCCTGCGTTTTTTACGCGGCGAAGAATCTTCAGAAAAGCAACAACTTCTGGAGTACATCAATACGTTTATTAAAGAGGCCGAAGAAGACTACGGAAGCCACCTTTACGGAATAGAACGACCTGAAGTCGAAGAAACAGAAGCCACTTACGATGCTGATGCAAAAGACGTTGACGCCCGAATCATTCTGCGTGACAACTTTGAACAGATCTTTGCCACAAGGCCTGAAACGCTCATTTTCGGAGAAGATTCCGGGGAGATTGGCGATGTAAACCAGGGACTGGAAGGACTTCAGAAGAAATTCGGAAAACTTCGTGTTGCCGATGTAGGAATTCGCGAGGCCACTATCATGGGCCAGGGAATAGGAATGGCCATGAGAGGCCTTCGTCCAATTGCCGAAATTCAATACCTGGATTATGTGATGTATGCGCTCCAAACCATGAGCGATGATCTCGCCACCGTCCAATATCGCACAAAAGGAAAGCAAAAAGCTCCGCTTATCGTGAGAACCCGCGGCCATCGCCTTGAAGGTATCTGGCACAGTGGTTCACAACTGGGAGGTTTGCTGAACCTGCTACGCGGAATGTATATCCTGGTACCGCGAAATATGACCAAAGCCGCCGGTTTCTACAACAGCCTTCTGGAACTTGATGTTCCGGCTCTTGTGATCGAATGCCTGAATGGTTATCGCCTCAAAGAAAAAATGCCGAATAATCTTGGGCAGTTCAAAACCCCCATCGGCCAGGTGGAAACGCTGAAAGAAGGAAAAGACATTACGCTTGTCTCTTATGGCTCTACACTCAGAATCGTAGAACAGACAGCCAAAGAACTGCAGGAAGTGGGGATTGACGCTGAAATTATTGACGTTCAGTCTTTACTGCCTTTCGACCTGAACCACGATATTGTGAAAAGCCTCGAAAAAACCAACCGATTACTCGTTATTGACGAGGATGTACCGGGTGGGGCTTCAGCATATATACTTCAAAAGATCCTGGATGAACAGAACGGCTACCGATTCCTGGACAGCAAACCCCAGACTTTAACGGCTAAAGAACACCGCCCTGCTTATGGCACCGATGGCGATTATTTCTCAAAGCCATCAGCCGAAGATATTTTCGAAAAGATATATGGGATAATGCACGAAACTGATCCGGAGAAATTTCCCCGACTCAGATAATTGTAATTATTGATTAGTTAGAGAGAGCGGCCGCAATAAACAAATTGCGGCCGCTCGTTTTTTGTGGCGGCTTACATCCATTCAAAGTGCGACATCTCAAAACCGATAAAACAATCATCCATACAACCATCTTGAACATAACCGCAGGTCGAGATGACTCCTTCCCCCGAAGTGTTAAAATAAACGGTATTCTCTGCCGGACTTACCACAAGATATTCTGAAATACACAACTCATACAACTCATCTACAGTGAGAGCTTCGGCACCCTCTTCATGGGTACCTATGTCAGCGCCGGTTTCTGTATAAGATCCTGTGATTTCTTCCACCAAGCCTCCTTCTTCTTCACGTTGTTGAAAGGACTCATAGCGTCTTTCGGTCACGAGTCCTTCTGTCACCGTAATAGTGGTATTACTTCCAAAGCCCGCAAACGATAAAAACCGGATGGTATAGTTATAGGAATTGCCGTTAGTGGTTTTTAATTCTTCCCATAAAACTTTACTGTCATTATAGCTTATTCCACTATCCCCTTTGATTCTGCCAAGGGAAAACTCCACCAAATTACAGGCTCCTGAAAGCAACAGCAGGGTAAAAATCAGGATTTTGACTGAAAAGGTTTTCATCTCAAAAAATTTAAAAGGAACAAAAGGGCAATAGGTAGGGAAAAGAAAGCCCCGGATTTAGTTACTATTTAAATTACCAAATCCGGGGCTGAGATGCTATAAGGAATTTTCCTACCTTTTTAAGGGATCCATTTTTTTTCAAAATTTGGCTTACGTTTTTCCAGAAAGGCATTGCGTCCTTCTTTTGCTTCATCGGTCATATAGGCGAGACGGGTAGCTTCTCCGGCAAAAACCTGCTGCCCTACCATTCCATCATCGGTAAGGTTCATGGCAAATTTCAGCATTTTTATAGAAGTTGGCGACTTCGCCAGGATCTCCTGCGCCCAGTCGTAAGCCGTATCTTCCAATTCATCATGAGGAATTACGGCATTCACCATTCCCATTTCCAATGCCTCCTGAGCTGAATAATTCCTTCCGAGGAAAAATATCTCACGGGCTTTTTTCTGCCCGACCATCTTGGCAAGATAAGCCGATCCATACCCGGCATCAAAACTGGTCACATCGGCATCGGTTTGTTTGAAAATCGCGTGTTCCTTACTCGCGAGCGTGAGGTCACACACCACGTGCAGGCTATGACCACCACCTACGGCCCATCCCGGTACTACGGCGATCACAGCCTTGGGCATAAACCTAATGAGACGTTGAACTTCCAGAATATTAAGCCTGTGATATCCGTCTTCTCCCACGTAACCCTGTTTTCCGCGTGCTTTCTGGTCTCCCCCGCTGCAGAAGGAATAAACGCCATCTTTTGGTGAAGGCCCTTCCGCAGAAAGCAACACCACACCAATGGAAGTATCTTCATGGGCGTCACGAAAAGCGTCTAAAAGTTCGCTGGTGGTCTTGGGTCTAAAGGCATTCCTCACCTCGGGCCGGTTAAAAGCAATGCGGGCGACCCCGTTGAATTTCTTATAGGTGATATCTTCGTATTCCTTGGCTACTTGCCAGTCAATTTCACTCATGTCAATAAATTTTAATGTAAAAATAAGCTTTTTTAAGAGCTCTGCTTTTGAACGGAAGGGAAAAACTTAATTGAAAATAAGTTCAGCTTTCACTACTTTTGAAACGAGTTGAAAACAATGAGAAGAAATCGAATCATTATATTCTGCCTTTTCTGTGTACTCTGTTTAAGCGCAAAGGCTCAGGAAACACTGAAAATCACCAATTTCGAGATTGGGCATATTTCCGCGCCCACTATGGCGATACTACGGACAGATATGCCATTAATGAACAATTTCGACCTGCCAGACGGCCGCTTTCTGAACATTGACCGCAAACGGCCGGAAGTGAATGTGTCTTCTTTTATTGTGAGAGTCGAAGATCAGCAAGCTCCAAAGGTGATGGAACTCAATTTTAATCTGCCGCAACAGGAGAAGCACACCTTCGAATTTAAATCCAGGATCAACGAATATGATCCTTTAGATCCCTTTGCGAGAGATCATTCCAACCGTAGCTTTTTCTCCGGAAATTCTGGCAACCCTACTTTCAGGCAAAACTACTCAAATTCTTATTTTGGCAGTTACTATGTGCCCTTCAGGCCTATCTATTACTATTGATCTTTCTCTTCCTCTTGCAGGTAAATTCCGTCTTCACGAATATCAATCAGTCTTTGTTTGTAAAGATTTCCCGCAGCACGCTTAAAGCTCTTTTTGCTCATTTTCAACAGCTGCTGAATTTTTTCCGGAGCAGATTTATCGGTAACTTTTAAAGAACCTCCGTGGCGGGTAAGTTCGTCAAGAATAGTCTGTGCATTCGGTTCAATACTGCGATAACCAGGTCGCTGCAAAGTCACATCGATCTTGCCGTCGGGACGTGTCTTTTTGATGTAGCCTTTCATTTCATCGCCCACATTGATCGGCTGAAAAATATCGTCGTGATAAATCAGGCCGAGGTGCAGTTCATTGATGATCACATTATAGCCCAAATCGCTTTTATTGCTGATGATCAGATCAACTTCTTCAAAAGGTTCTATGGTCAGTTCAGAATTATCGAGAAAGGCGTGCACTTTACTTGAAGCAACGAGACGTTCGGTTTCGAGATCAAGATAACAGAAGATCAGGTACCAGCTGCCCTTTTTCATAGGGTATGCCTGCTCCTTGAAAGGCACAAAAAGGTGTTTTTCAAGCCCCCAATCAAGGAAAGCTCCAAATTCGGTGGTTTCCACGCATTTCAAATAAGCAAATTCATCCAGTTTCACCAGGGGCTCAAGCGTAGTGGCCACGGGCCGCTCCTCATGGTCAAGGTAAACAAAAACTTCAATTTCATCTTCAAGTTCGAAGTTTTTCGGAATGTATTTATTCGGAAGCAAAACTTCATTCCCTTCGTCATCCCGCAAAAACAGTCCTGGATCGGTCTCCCGATCTATGATCAACTTGTGATATTCGCCAATTCTAAGCATATTCTCAATTTAGGCTGCAAAGGTACTTTATATTTCCCGGTTTACGAATGAATTCTATTTCTGCGGAATTTTACCGCATAAAACTGAAATAGTTCAGCAGCACCTCATCATTCACCTTCCTCGGAGTAAAGATCTCCAGCAGCCTTGGCCGCTCCGAAGCTTCAAAGAAATCTTCCAGACCCGCTGAAACCTCTTCCGAAGATGCTGCAGCGCGATATTCGAAATTGTACATTTCGCAAAGAGATTTCGCACTCAGGTTGTGAACGGTTTCGAAGTAGGTGTCGAAATTTTCGCTGTCTTTATTTCCGGGCAAAATTCTGAAGATTCCACCGCCATTGTTATTCAATACGATGATGCGGAAATTCGAAGGGATATAATTGTTCCAGAGAGCATTGCTGTCGTAAAAGAAGCTCAGGTCTCCTACGATCATCAACGTAGGCTGATTTTTGGCACAAGCTGCTCCCACTGCTGTAGAGACGCTGCCGTCAATACCTGAGGTGCCGCGGTTACAATAGATCTTCAGGCTCTCCTTCCATTTAAAAAGCTGCGCGTACCGGATTGTGGAACTATTCCCTAGCTGCAGAATGTTATTTTCCGGCACTTTTGGCAACATCAGTTGCATCGCCTTCAGATCGGAATACGGAATTTCATCCATATATTCTTCATGCCGCACCTGCCTTTTCTTCCGGATATCTTTCCAGAATTGGCCATAATCACTTTCCACCTTTTCCGTAAGCGGAAAAAAGGCTTCAAAAAAGGAATTTACATTCGTCTCAAAATGCTTGTTCAGGCAGAAGAAGGTATTGTAGGCTTTCTTCGGATCGACGTGCCAGTGTTGCTTCGGATTATAATCGCGCAGAAAAGCCTTGATCTTTTTTGAAACGATCATTCCACCGAAGGTGAGCAGAATATCCGGCTGAAGCGCCTCAAAAAGCGCCTCGCGTTTTTCGTCCTTTTCTATGGGACCAATAATAGTATCGATCCTCGTGAAAAACTCCTGCTGATGCAGATTCGAGGTGGTTTCGGTAAAAACGATCACCGAATCATCGGCGGCCAGTTTGTCGAGAAATTTCTGTTCCACCACATTTGGCTGCGCCACGCCAACAATGACCATTTTCCGTTTCGCCTTATTCCAAAGCTCTGCATAGCTCTGCAATTGCTTTTCAGAATAATGCCTTTCCTCAATTTCGGGAAGGATTTGCAACGGGTTCACCTCCACATTTTCCACCAGGTCGTAAAGCGGCTCGTAGAAGGGAACGTTAATATGGACCGGCCCTTTTTCTTCAATAGCTTTATTGAGGGCAAGGTTCACTTCCCGCTCGTTATGCTTCCGGGCCTCAAATTGTTTCTGCTGAAGTTTCTTGTCGGTGGCGGCCGTTTCCAGCACCAATTCCGAATATAAATTCGCAGAATACAGAATATGATTCTCAAACACGTTTTTCTGCCGAATGGTTTGTCCGTCGCCAATGTCTATGCGTTCCACAGGCCTGTCGGCAGAGATCACCACCAGCGGAATATCGCTGTAAAAAGCTTCGGAAATCGCCGGATAATAATTTAGCAAAGCTGAACCCGAGGAACAAACCAGCGCCACCGGCTCCTGCAACTGCTGGGCCATGCCCAGGGCAAAAAAGGCCGCACAGCGTTCATCAACAATACTGAAAGCTTTTATTTCGGGATGATGGGTGAACCCAATGGTGAGAGGAGCATTTCTGGATCCAGGAGAGATCACTACGTGTTTTATATTTTTTGCAACGCAAAGCGCCACTATGGAACGCGCTACAGGAATTTTGGAGTATTTCACTAATAAAATTTTTCTGTTCGAAGAATGAGGTAGACCCCGCAGGTCTCGAAGACCTGAGGTCTTGTTTGATTCCACCAAATTTACGAATTCAGTAAGAGCTTCAATAATTTTATTTGACCAACACCGATTTCATGGTCTGGGATTTGTTTTCGGTCTCCTCCCACTCCTGCGAGGGCTTCGAATCTTTGGTGATTCCGCCGCCCACATAAATATTGGCGATTCCACCATCGAGTTTCAGGCAACGCAGATTCACGTATAACGAAGTCTGATTCAGAATACTGGCATAGGCTTGATTCTCCTGATTTCGGCGGTTATTATTTCTCTTGATTTCGGTTTTAAGATTGAGTTCGCCTAAAAACCCGGTGTAGAATTCCCGGTCATAATTCTCATTCTCCAGGATGAATTTTTTGGCTGCTTCCCGCGGAAGTCCGCAAACCGCCGGGGTTGGATGAAGTGCTTTGACTATTTGTTTAAGATTCGAACTTTCTGACCGTTGATGTTCCGCCCCTCTTGAAGGTCCCAGGCTCCCGATAATATTTGTCCTTAAATGCAGCAGATTTCCGGCGCGGGCAGTGTAAGGTCCGGCAGTTTCCACCTGCTCTATTCCGACTTCCTTCAGACTATCAAGGATGAAATCAGTAACTATTTGCTGTTCTTCTTTTTCCTTCTCTCCCCATTCCACATCAGTAGTATCTATAAAGGCCTGCGTTCCTGCGAGCGCCATGGTGGAGAAGCGATTTCTCTCTACACTCAGTAAAGTTTCGGGAGTGGCGCCCATCCAGGTATCGGTTTCAGGATGAAACCACAGGTAAACGAACGCGTTCTTGTACTTCTTCAAAAGAGTTTTAAAGATCGAAATAGCCTCCAGCTGCGTCTCTACCTTTTCCCTTCTTGAAACTACCACTTTCTTAAAAATACCGTCTTCTATAAAATCTACGGCTTTTTGCACCAGCTCCTCGTGCGCCACCCTTTCTTTCTTTTCCAATTGCACCGGCGGAAATTCCACATCCTCCTGCTCCACATCTTTTTCTTCGGCTTCAATGCCATCATAGGAAGTTTCAAGCCTTTCAGCTGCATCTGCGGGAATCAAATAATTTTCCTCCCGATCGTCAAAAGGCGCGAAGACAAAGCCGCTGTCGTTGAAATTTTCCATCCTGTGAGCCGCTTTATCCTCCTGCAAAAAAGCAAAAGTATTTTCTGGAGTTTCAGAAAGTTCAGGTTTCCTGTAAGCGACAAAAGGAAGTCCTTTCTCCAGCTGTTTTTCCAGACGTGTAAAAAATTCTTCGGAAGTTATCATCTATTTCTTTTTTGGAAGGGTGATGGTGGTCAATTTCACTACTGAAATAAGGTTCTCCTCAGCATCTGTTATCCTGATATCCCAAAGCTGCGTGGTGCGGCCTTTATGGATAAAGCTGGCTTTAGCAAAAACCTCACCTTCAGAAATGCTTTTCAGGTGATTTGCGGAGATCTCAATACCACGAACAAAGAATTCATCAGTATCCAAAAAAACGTAGCTGGCCATGCTGCCCACACTTTCGGCCAGGGCAACAGTAGCCCCGCCATGCAATACGCCATCGGGCTGATGCACACGGGAGTTAACAGGCATTTTGGCAACAAGATAGTCCTCTCCGACTTCAGTGAATTCAATATCAAGAGTTTCCATTAAGGTATTTTTACAAACCTTCCGGGAAAGCTCCAGTATTTCTTCTTTGGTCATAGCAAATAGATTGGTTTCTTTGTAAAAATACAAAACCAGTCAGGAAAAATGAGTACCGAAAAACAGGTTTCTTACCAGATCAGCAATACTTACAGTACCTTGAACGAACGGACTTCAAAAACGAAGAATATCTGGCTCGTCTGCCACGGAATTGGGTATTTAAGCCGATACTTCATTCGGCATTTTCAGCATTTGAACAAGGAAGAGAATTATATTATCGCCCCTCAGGCCCAGTCGAAATATTACCTCAGCAACAAATATACCCATGTGGGCGCTTCCTGGCTTACCCGGGAAAACACTGAAGCAGAAATTGGAAATATGCTGAATTATCTCGATGCTGTTTACGAAGCGGAAAACCTTTCGGAAACCTCGAATCTTATCATCCTGGGCTATTCCCAGGGAGTTTCGGTCGCCACCCGCTTTGTGGCCAGGAGAAAGATCAGCTGTCGAGATTGATCCTGCATTCCGGAAGAGTTCCGCAGGAATTGCAGCCGGAGGATTTTGAATTTCTGAAGAATACTCCAGTTTCTTATATCTACGGAACCGAAGATGAATACCTAAAAAGAGGAATTGTAGAAGTTGAAGAACAAAGGCTGAAGCAGCTGTTTTCGAACCTGGAGATCATTACCTATAAGGGTGGGCATGATAT
>CAVUJH010000024.1:0-18289 GCA_963741775.1 uncultured Flavobacteriaceae bacterium
TAATTTGGGCAAGCTTAAAGATAAGAATTTTTTAGCCTTTTTAGACAGGGTTAATCCTTAAAGAATTGAAGGAAAACTACTTAAGATCAAAACTTTTTTTGCGTTAGGGACAGCAGCGGCATCCCTTTGGCGGGCCACTCTTAGAACAAGGTCAAAATTCGGGGAATTTCACCCTTCTCTTCACTCCTTATATATACGAATCGAATTACGCCCGCCAAAGGATACAGCGGATGGCCCGGCCGAGCGCCTTTGCGCGAGGAAACGCCCAAATACTACTTGGTACGGGTATTGGAATTATGCCACTTGTCGGTAAGCTCGAGATAATGGAAATCGAGAGCCGTGGCCTGGGGCTCTAACACACCAGACTGGAATGAACGCTGAAGAATATCTTCTATAAGGTAATCCTCTTCATTGTTTTCGGGATGATATTCTTCCTTTAGGGAGATATCAAAAAGACTCGCGGTGGTATTGTACCAGAAGGCCCTCCACCCGCTTTTTAGATCCTTCACAAGATCAAAAGCAGTGATACCGGTTTGACGATAGATGAGTTTGACGAGGATCTGCCCCTCAGTATGGGTAAGTTTTTTCAGCTCTGTAGAGAATTCATCTTCTATATAATTCTGGACGATCTTGGTGTATTTTTTCTGGGCATGACGAGACTTGATCTGATCCAGCCTGCTATTGAGCTGCACCAATCTTTCAGATGCCAGTTTGGCGTACGGGTATACCTTACGCGTCTTGCGGCGCAGAATGAGGTAGCGGCGTTTTTCTTCGAGAGATCTGAAATGCAGCTTCTTTAGAATAATCACCTCATCCAGATCTATCGCCTCACGCGGAATGGAGTCTCCCGCAATGATCATATATTTTTTCTGGACAGTATCAGTTTCAGCCGTATTCTCCTGTGAATACATGCCCCCCACCATCATTAATAATATTCCTAATAAAATCCTCTTCACAAAGCTATCTTAAAATTCATTCTGACTTCAGCCAAAACCATTCCAAAATTAATGAATCTCCGGCTGTCATGTATTTAATTCTTACTAAATTCGTGTCAAATTTACAGATATGGAGAAAAATAATATTTTGGATGATAAGTCGATGGACTTCCTCGAAAAATACCTCAACAATGCCGCTCCCACAGGATATGAGTGGGAAGGTCAACAATTGTGGATGGAATACCTGAAGCCTTATGTAGATGAATTTATTACCGATACCTACGGCTCTGCTGTTGGAGTGATCAATCCCGAAGCAGAATTTAAAGTGGTCATTGAAGGACATGCCGATGAGATTTCCTGGTATGTGAACTACATCACCGACGACGGACTTATTTATGTTATAAGGAACGGTGGAAGTGACCACCAGATCGCCCCCTCAAAAAGGGTAAATATTCATACCAAGAACGGGATCGTCCAGGGAGTTTTCGGCTGGCCAGCTATCCACACCCGCGATAAAGAAAAAGAACAGGCCCCAAAATTAGACAATATCACCATTGATGTTGGCTGTACTTCCAAAGAAGAAGTAGAAAAACTGGGAGTGCACGTAGGCTGCGTGATCACCTACCCCGATGAATTCTTTGTGCTGAACAACGATAAATTCGTTTGCCGCGCCCTGGATAACCGTATTGGCGGCTTTATGGTAGCACAGGTAGCGAAGCTTTTAAAAGAAAATAAAAAGGAATTGCCTTTCGGACTTTACATCACCAATTCTGTTCAGGAAGAAATTGGCCTGCGCGGAGCCGAAATGATCACCCAACGCATCAAGCCCAACGTGGCTATCGTGACCGATGTTACCCATGACACCACGACCCCTATGATCAAAAAAGAGACCAACGGACTTGCCAAGATCGGTGATGGCCCCGTGATCTCCTACGCTCCTGCAGTGCAGAACAAGCTAAGGGAATTGCTGATAGAAACTGCTGAAGAGAAAAAGATCCCGTTCCAGCGCATGGCTGCTTCAAGAATGACGGGAACCGATACCGACGCTTTTGCCTACAGCAACGGCGGTGTGGCCTCGGCTTTGATTTCCCTGCCACTTCGCTATATGCACACCACTGTAGAAATGGTGCACAAGAATGACGTAGAGAACGTAATTAAACTCATCTACGAAAGTGTCCTGCAAATAAAGAATGGCGAAACTTTCAGCTATTTCAAATAAGATACTTTCTACTTAGAAATTTGAGCTCCTTTGCAGGTTTTCTGCAAAGGAGTTTTTATTTTTCTTAATTCAACTTTCACAAATCTTTATTATCGGTGCAGGGCGATTCCCGTTATCTTTAGAGAAAAAGAGATGACGATTTCTCCCAACGAAGTAGATACGCTGATAAAGAATCCGGATGAAGCGGTAGAATTGGCCAATCTTGTACATGTTTCTGAAGACCACCTCAGCATTCAGCGCAAACGCGTCGGCCGCGGCTTCACCTATCTACGGAATGGGGAAAAGATCTCAGATGAAGCAATTATAGAACGCATCAAAAAACTGGTGATCCCGCCGGCATGGAAAGAGGTGCGCATCTCTCACCTCAAAAACGGCCACTTACAGGTGGTTGGGCGCGACGAAAAAGGGCGCAAACAATATATGTATCATCCGCACTGGAGGAAAATCAGGAATCAAACAAAATTTTTTAAAATGGCTGCCTTCGGAAAGATGCTGCCGAGAATCAGAAAAAAGGTAGACAAAGACCTTGACCTCCCCGATATGTCTCAACGAAAAGTATTGGCACTGGTCATTCGTTTAATGGAAGAGACCCACATCAGGATTGGCAATGACTACTACGCCAGGAAGAACAAGACTTACGGACTTTCCACCTTCAGAAGCCGTCACGTTAAAACATATAAAAACAAGGTGGAATTTGAGTTTGTAGGGAAACGTGGCAAGGAGCATTCGGTGAGCGTAAAGAACAGAAAACTTACGAAGCTGGTTAACCAGTGTGAGGATATTCCTGGTTGGGAGCTTTTCAAATTCTTTGATGAAAATGGTCAAAAACAGAGCATTGATAGTGGAATGGTGAACGAATACATACAGCAGATAAGCGGGGAGATCTTTTCGGCCAAAGATTTCAGGACCTGGTCGGCCACCAAGATATTTTTCGAGACGCTTCACGAGATCGGATACACCGCGGACGAAAAAGAAAACAAAAAGAATATTTTGAATGCCTACGATGCGGCGGCTTCCGGACTTGGTAACACCCGCGCGGTATGCCGCAGCTACTATGTACACCCCAAGGTGGTGGAATCTTACGAAAATGGAGATATTGTGCCGTACTTCAAAAAAGTAAAGGCCGATGAAAAGAAAGATTATACCAGCCTGAGTGTAACCGAAAAGGTAATCCTGAAGCTTATTCAGGAATACGAGATCGAGATCTGAAGCCTTGCCTGAAATTCCCCAAAAACAGCACAGGAAATCTGCAGCTTTCATAAATGAGCGCCATGAAAAATACCATTGTGGCCCGCATTGCCGATTTCCTTCAGGAATTTCCTCCGTTTGATCTGATCGAGGAGGAACAGCTTCGTGGAATTTCCGAAGAAGTAAAGGTGATTTATTTGGAAAAAAGACGCCCTCTTAAAATGAAGGATCTCTTCGGAAAATAAAAAACGCCATTCCGGCAGAGAATGGCGTTTTTTAAGAATCCCATAGGTAAAATGTAAGTGTTTTCTCATTGGGAGCTATCCTCACTTCTATCTGATCTTTTACTGCATTATACCTAAGATAGGCTCTGAGGCTTTCTTTACCTTCCATCATAATGATGCCCGGGGTGAACTCATCCTCAAAATAGGGCGAACCCACAATATTGTCTTTCGCATCGGGAAGAATAACATATTCGAGCTGGGATATGCTGCCTGGCACCCAATCGTTAACTGAGCTTCTACTCCTGGAGCAAATAAAAAAATCTCATTAAAAAAAATATCTTTTTCATTCTTTCTATATTTTAATATTATCGGTTATTAATTCGCTTCCTGAATGATATCTTCAACAACTTCAGGATTAAGCAAGGTAGAAGTATCTCCAAGATCGGAAGTATCGTTTGAAGCAATTTTCCGTAGAATTCGACGCATAATTTTTCCACTTCGGGTTTTTGGAAGTCCTTTTACGAACTGTATCTTCTCCGGCTTGGCTATTGGGCCCACCCTGTCGGAAATCTGTTGGTTGATCTCCCGTCGAAGGTTATCGCGGTCACGAACTTCCCCGGTATCCTTCAGGATCACGAAGGCGTAAAGAGCATTTCCTTTGATCTCATGCGGATAACCAACCACCGCAGATTCAGCCACAGCTGGATGTTCATCTATCGCGTCTTCTATAGGCGCTGTTCCCAGGTTATGTCCTGAAACAATAATAACATCGTCTACCCTTCCGGTGATTCGGTAATATCCAACTTCATCTCTTAAAGCGCCATCACCCGTAAAATACATATCGTCGAAAGTACTAAAATAGGTGTCTTTGTACCTCTGGTGATCTCCCCAGATGGTCCTCGCGATAGAAGGCCAGGGATATTTGATGCACAACCTGCCATCCACCTGATTTCCTTTCAGTTCATTACCATTCTCATCCATAATAGCCGGTTGGATTCCCGGAAAGGGCAAGGTCGCGTAAGTAGGACGGGAAGGTGTTACATAGGGAATTGGGGAAATCATAATGCCCCCGGTCTCGGTTTGCCACCAGGTATCGACAATAGGGCTCTTGTTTTTCCCAATATTGTCATTGAACCAGTGCCAGGCTTCTTCGTTGATAGGCTCCCCTACCGATCCTAAAACCTTCAGGCTTGAAAGGTCGTGTTCTTCCACAAAATCAAGGTTCTTTTTAGCCAAAGCCCTGATGGCTGTTGGAGCTGTATAGAACTGATTTACCTTGTGCTTTTCTACAACTTCCCAGAAACGGCCATAATCGGGATATGAAGGTACGCCTTCAAACATGACTGTGGTGGCGCCATTGGCAAGCGGTCCATACACAATATAGGAATGGCCGGTAATCCAGCCGCAATCGGCGGTACACCAAAATACATCGTTTTCGGTATATCTGAAAATGTTTTTGAAAGTATAAGCGGTATAGACCATATAACCCCCGGTAGTGTGCAACATGCCTTTGGGCTTTCCGGTTGAGCCTGAAGTATACAGAATAAACAAGGGATCTTCGGCATCCATAATTTCAGGAGCACATTCGTCAGAAGCCTTATCCAGCAATGGCTGTAACCATTTGTCCCTGCCCTCTTTCATGTTTACATCGCTCTTGATCCTTTTAGCGACCAGGACGGTTTCCACATCAGGACAATCTTCCAAAGCTTCATCTACAATGCCTTTAAGATCAATGGTCTTACTTCCGCGGAAAGAACCATCGGCAGTGAGCAGCATCTTACAGCCGGCGTCATTGGTTCGGGTTGCAAGTGCTTTAGAGGAAAAACCTGCAAAAACCACCGAATGGATTGCCCCTATACGGGCACAGGCCAGCATGGCAATTGCAAGTTCAGGGATCATAGGAAGATAGATGCAAACACGATCTCCTTTTTTGATTCCGTTATCCTTCAGGACATTGGCAAATTTGTTCACTTCCCTGTGAAGCTCGTTGAAGCTGATATTCCGGGCCTCTTCCTCAGGGTTGTTGGGTTCCCAGATAATGGCCGTTTTATCGCCGCGGGTAAGCAGATGCCTGTCGATACAGTTTTCAGTGATATTGAGCTTTGCATTTTCAAACCATTTGATCTCGGGCTTGGAAAAATCCCAGCTCAGAACCTTGTCCCATTTTTTCCTCCAGGTGAAGTGCTCTTCCGCCACTTCTTCCCAGAAATTCTCTGGTTCGCGCACCGATTTTCGGTACACCTGAAAATACTCCTCTAAATGCTTGATGTGGTAATTACTCATAATCTAAGAATACTATATAATTGATCTTTATTTTTCAGAAATCGGCATTAAAAAAGGTTCCTCTACGCGGCTTTGTAATCATTTTTCTCAATTTTTTGCTGAACCCGAAGTATAAAGATATAATTTTTAAGGAAGCTACGGACTTCTACCAATAAAAAAGCGGGATGAAAACTATCATCCCGCTTTATATTTTCAAAATATCACCGCCTTATTTTAAATATGCCAGCACATTTTCTTCTATGCGCTTTTCAATATTGGAAACATCAGCCTTCTCAAATTTCTCCCCGGTAATATTTTCATAGAGTTCAATATAGCGTTCAGAAATAGTTTCGATGTATTCATCGCTCATTTCGGGCAACTGCTGTCCTTCTTTCCCTTGAAAACCGTTTTCAATGAGCCATTGACGAACAAATTCCTTAGAAAGTTGTTTTTGAGGCTCCCCGTTCCGCTGCCGTTCTTCATAACCTTGTAGATAAAAGTAGCGCGAAGAATCAGGCGTATGGATCTCGTCTATCAAAACAATTTCTCCCGAAGAATTTTTTCCGAATTCATATTTGGTGTCCACCAGGATCAGGCCTCGTTTTTCTGCAATTTCAGTACCTCGCTGAAAGAGTTTACGGGTGTAATTTTCTAATTGTTCATAATCATCTTTAGAAACAATACCTTTCGCGATGATCTCTTCCCTGGAAATATCCTCATCATGATCGCCTTGTTCAGCTTTGGTAGCCGGAGTGATTATCGGAGTGGGGAATTTGTCATTTTCCCGCATTCCTTCAGGCATTGTTACTCCACACAACAATCTTTTTCCCGCTTTATATTCCCGGGCAGCATGTCCAGAAAGATAACCGCGAATAACCATTTCCACCTTAAAAGGCTCGCATTGCTGGCCTACGGCCACATTAGGATCGGGGGTTGCTTCCAGCCAGTTGGGTACAATATCGCTGGTATCTTTCATCATCTGCGTCGCGATCTGGTTAAGGATCTGGCCTTTGTATGGAATACCTTTCGGCATCACCACGTCGAAGGCCGAAAGCCTGTCGCTGGCGATCATGAGCAGCCGGTCATCTTCAAGAGTATAGACATCCCTTACTTTTCCTTTGTAGACACTCTTCTGGCCCGGAAAATGAAAATCGGTCCTGGTAATCGTATTCTTCATTGTGTTTTCTTCTGAAGCCAAACCTGAAAACAGATCGGGCGTATTCATTTGTTCTTTATTCAAAAAAGCCCCACAAGTTTCTTTGCGAGGCTTTCGTATTACTAATTTTCAGTATGTTCAATTTCTTTGTAGGCCGCAATGATCTTCTTGACCAGTCGGTGCCTTATTACATCTTTGTCGTCCAGGTACACCATGCCTACTCCTTTTACTTCTTTCAATACGAGAAGCGCCTCTTTCAATCCTGAAATCACTCTCCCCGGAAGGTCTATCTGCCCGGGATCGCCCGTAATGATGAATTTCGCATTCTTCCCCATCCGGGTAAGGAACATTTTCATCTGGGCATGGGTGGTATTTTGCGCCTCATCCAGGATCACAAAGGCATCATCAAGGGTGCGTCCCCGCATAAAGGCAAGGGGAGCGATCTGAATTACTCCTTTTTCCAAAAAAGAATCCAGTCTTTCCTGTGGGATCATATCGCGCAGAGCGTCATATAGCGGCTGCATGTATGGGTCCAGCTTTTCTTTAAGGTCTCCGGGAAGGAATCCAAGGTTTTCCCCGGCTTCCACCGCAGGTCTGGTAAGAATAATTCGCCTTACTTCTTTCTCTTTCAAAGCTTTCACTGCAAGCGCAACACCCGTATAGGTTTTCCCGGTTCCCGCAGGACCTATGGCAAAAACAAGGTCATTTTTTCTCGAAAATTCGACCATCTTACGTTGATTGGCCGTTTGCGCTTTGATCATTCGGCCACTCACGCCATGAACCAGCACTTCGCCACTTTCTGCAGAAGTTTGGTAATCTTCGCGACTCTCACTGGTGAGCACCCTTTCGATCACATTTTCATCAAGTTTATTATACTTGACGAAATGCTCCATCAACATGTGAAATCTCTTGTCGAATTCCTCCAGCATTTCTTCATCCCCAAAAACCTTTATTTTACTGCCCCGCGCCACAATCTTTAGCTTCGGAAAGTATTTTTTTAGAAGTTCGATATGCTCGTTGTGCTGTCCGAAAAATTCCCGCGGATTGATCTCTGAAAGTTCGATGATGATTTCGTTCAAAAGCCTTTGATTTTAGGTTAAACTGATTAAGGGCATTGTCTCTTAAGTATTTAAAACAAGTCTGAATGCTCCTGGTTTCGCTGCCGCCATTTTTCTTCATCGGCACGGCGCCTGAAAGCATATTTTTTTCGCCTAATTCCGGCGAATTGACCAAAATAAATTTATCTTCGCTACTACACAAACTTACGTAAAATTAACCATTAGGACTTTAAAAAAATATTAACAATTTCGTATGGCCATCATCACCTTAACCACCGATTTTGGAGAAAAAGATCATTTTGCAGGAGCGGTTAAAGGAGCTATTTACAGTGAGTTGGACGACATCAGAATTGTTGATATTTCCCATTCGGTTTCACCTTTTCACATCAGCGAAGCGGCCTACATCATCAAGAATGCCTACAGGAGCTTTCCGCCCGGCACCATTCATATTATTGGAATAGATTCTGAACTTACACCCGAGAACAAACATCTGGCCGTGCTGCTGGATGATCATTATTTTATTTGCGCCAACAACGGGATCCTATCGCTTATCGCTTCCGAAGTAAGACCCGAGAAGATCGTGGAGATCAATATTCACGATAAAGTGAGCACAAATTTCCCTGTTCTGGATGTCTTCGTGAAGGTTGCCTGTCACCTGGCCCGCGGCGGAACCCTTGAAGTTATCGGCAAAAACGTGGGGGAAATGAAATATCTCAAACAGGTGGAGCCGCTTATCAACAGTGAGAAAAATCAGATTATTGGCCATGTGCTGTATATTGATAACTACGGAAATGTGATCACCAATATCTCGCGTAAACTTTTTGAAAGCGTGGGAAAAGGCCGCAATTTTACCATTACCGCCCGAACCGCCAATCTGGACGAGATCCATGAGACCTATAGCGATGCCATCAACTTCAATGTTGAGAAGGAAAAGCGCGGAGAGGAAGACGGAAAGAAGCTGGCTGTTTTCAATTCCGGCGGATATGTGGAATTGGCCATTTACAAGAGCAATCCTTCTACGGTGGGCAGTGCTGCAAGCCTTTTTGGGCTCCAACACCGGGATACAGTAACCATAAATTTCAATTAAGATGCTGGTAAGAATCGTGAAAATGAGTTTTATTCCTGAAAAGATCGAAGACTTTCTCGCCAATTTCGAAGAAAATCGTCATAAGATACGCGGATTTGAAGGCTGCGAGTTTTTGGAATTGTACCGGGGCAAAGACAATAGAAATATATTTTTTACGTATAGTTACTGGAAAGACGAAGCAGCGCTTGAAAATTACCGGAATTCGGATCTTTTTAAGGAAGTTTGGGCAAAGACGAAGATCTTTTTTAATGACCGTCCCGAAGCCTGGAGCGTGGATAAGGTATGGAGCAGCGATTAGATATTTCAGATGTGAGATATGAGTATTGAGAAGTGAGAAGTGAGACAATTGAGAAGAAGAAGTGTTTGGAAATAGGGAAAAGAGGAAAGTGGAAAGTGGAAAGTGGAAAGAGCGGAGAATAAAGAGACAAGAGGCAAGAGGCAAGAGACCAGGCACTTTAAACTTTAAACATGAAACTTCAAACCAGAAACCTCAAACGTGTAACCTGAAACTTCAAACCAGAAACCTCAAACCAACAACAGATAACCGATAACTAACTTTGCTGTCGATTTTAAATAAAGAAATACAATCCTTTTTTTCCTCTCCGATAGGCTATCTCGTGATCGGGATCTTCCTGGTGGTATGCGGACTTTTCCTGTTCGTATTTTCGGGAGATTACAATATTCTGGACAATGGTTTCGCCGATGTGAAGCCTTTCTTCAACCTGGCGCCGTGGATCTTTATTTTCCTCATTCCTGCCATTACCATGAAGAGCTTTGCCGAAGAAAAAAGACAGGGCACCATGGAAATACTCCTCACTAAACCGGTGAGTCTATGGCAGTTGATATTGGGCAAATATGCTGGGGCTTTGATCCTTGTAATTTTGGCCATTATCCCCACCATTCTCTATGTCTTTACCATCGATCAACTTGGAAATCCACCCGGCAATTTCGACCTGGGAGCGACTTTGGGTTCTTATTTCGGGCTGTTATTCCTGGGAGGCTGCTATGCAGCGATCGGTATTTTTTCCTCCAGCCTCACCACTAACCAGATCGTAGCGTTTATCATCGCCGTCTTCCTCTGTTTTCTTTGCTTTTTTGCCTTTGAAGGCCTGGCAGATTACCATCTCTTCGGAAACAGCACCTATGGCCTCGAATATCTCGGCATCAGCTATCACTACCGGAGCATTAGCCGCGGGGTGGTCGATACGCGCGACCTGATCTATTTTTTTAGCATTATTATTCTTTTCCTGAAGGCCACGCAGGTGAACCTCAGATCCATTCAGAAAAAATCATAAGCTTGAAGAAATTCCAGTCATATCGTTCCCTGTTTTTTCTCATCATTGTGCTGGTGATCGCGAACATTTTGGCTTCAAAATTCTTTGAAAGATTCGACCTTACGCAAGATCATCGTTATACCCTTTCCCCTGCCGCGCTTAAGATCGTGGAAGATGTAAAGGAACCGGTGATGATAGATGTATTTCTTCAGGGAAATTTTCCTCCGGAATTTCGCCGGCTTCGGAATGAAACCAGGCAACTGCTGGAAGAATTCGCCGCCTATAATCCCAACATCAAATTCGACTTTATCGACCCTCTGGCGGAAGGAGATGATGCCAGAAAAGTGGCCGGGGAATTTTACAAAATGGGCATGACCCCTGCCCGGGTGAATGTCAAGGAAAACGGAAAAACCAGTGAGGCTATAATCTTTCCATGGGCTATCGCCAACTTCGGAAAGAAAACCGTTAAGATTCCGCTTTTAAAGAACAAAATCGGGACGACCGATGAAGAACGGGTAACCAATTCGGTGCAGCAGCTGGAATATGGTTTCGCCGATGCCCTGAGCAGACTTATTTATCCGCGGAAAAAGAAAATCGCCATCATGCGCGGCAACGGTGAATTACCTGATGCCAGGATCGCCGATTTCATAAAGACCATTCAGCAGTATTACTACATCGCGCCTTTTACGCTCGATTCCGCAGCCGTAAATCCGCAGAAAACCTTGCAGGAACTAAAGAATTACGATCTCATTATTGAGGCCAAGCCCACAGAAGCTTACACAGAAAATGAAAAATACCTGCTCGACCAGTACAGCATGAACGGCGGAAAATCGATGTGGCTCGTGGACCAGGTGGCCATGGAGAATGACAGTCTTTTCAATCCTTCTGGTACCGCTTTTGCCCTTCCGCGCAATCTCAATCTTGGCGATTTTTTCTTTTCCTACGGAATACGCATCAATCCTGAACTGGTAAACGATATTTATTCGGCACCCATAATTCTGGCTACCGGCAGCGGAAACAACACCCGGTTCAATCCTTTTCCGTGGTTCTACAGTCCGCTTACCTCCTCGCCCAACGATCACCCGATCATCAACAATATTGAAGCGGTGAAGTTCGAATATGCCAGCCCCATCGATACGCTGAAGAATGACGTTAAAAAGACGATCCTGTTAAGCAGTTCGCCACAGACAAAGCTGGAAGGAGTTCCGCGACAGATCAGCCTGGAAATGGTTGGAAAAAAGCCCAATCTCGCCAGTTATACTTCCGGTGAGCAGCCACTGGCTGTGCTCCTGGAAGGGAAATTCACTTCGGTATATAAGAACAGGGTAAAACCATTCAGCCTCAAAAATGATCGAACTCTGAGTGAACCCACGAAAATGCTGGTCATTTCAGACGGAGACGTGATCAAAAATGACCTTCAGAAAGGCGTTCCGCAGGAATTGGGATTTGAGCGCTATACTGGAAATACCTACGGAAACAAGGAATTTCTTCTGAATGCCGTCAATTATATGTTGGACGATACCGGCCTGATCGACATTCGCTCCAAAGAGATCAAAATCCCATTCCTGGATCCCGAAAAAACTGCGGCAGAACGCGAAAAGTGGCAGCTGCTTAACCTGCTGCTTCCATTGGTCCTTTTAGGCATTTTCGCCTTCCTCTTTAACTTTTTCAGAAAGAGGAAATATACGCGTTAGGCTCGTGCCAAACGGCATTTTCTTCAGCTTCCTCTACATATTAACAATTCAAGACAGCTAATTCTTCGTATTTAACTGAATAACAGCATAATACTTTATTTTGGCGAATTTTCAATGTTAATAAAAACTGGGCTAAGCCACCGTGATTTTTCAAGTATTAAAATATATTTGTAACTGATTCTAATTAATCAATAAAAGCCGATGAAATTTATTGTATCCAGCAGTTATTTGCTGAAACAGCTACAAATATTGGGCGGTGTGATCAATAACACCAATACTTTACCCATTCTTGATAATTTTTTGTTCGACCTGAAGGAAGATGAGTTGACGGTTTCTGCTTCGGACCTTGAAACCACCATGTCTGCCAAACTAAAAGTAGAATCTGATTCTGAAGGCAAAATCGCTGTACCTGCGAAGCTGCTTTTGGACACTTTGAAGACCTTTCCTGAACAACCTCTGACTTTTGTAGTTGAGGATAATAATACGATAGAACTTAGTTCGAACCACGGGAAATATGCGCTGGCCTATGCCGACGGGGAAGAATTCCCGAATCCGGTAGAGCTGGAAGAGCCCAGCAGTACCGTGATAGAAGCTGATATTCTTGCAAACGCGATCAGTAAGACCATCTTTGCCTCCGGAAATGACGATCTTCGCCCTGTGATGAGCGGAGTTTTCTTTCAGTTTTCTACGGAAGGATTAACTTTTGTGGCAACTGATGCTCACAAACTGGTAAAATATTCGCGTGAAGATGTGCAGGCTTCTCAAACTGCGGAATTTATCATGCCGAAGAAACCTTTGAATCTTTTGAAAGGTATCCTTGGCGGAAGTGAAAGCGAAGTCTTGATCGAGTACAACGAGTCGAATGCGAAATTCACTTTTGACGATACTCAGCTGATCTGTCGTCTTATCGACGGAAAATATCCGAACTATGAAGCGGTAATTCCCAAGGAAAATCCGAACAAACTGAGCATTGAAAGAAATCAGTTTTTGAGTTCGGTACGTCGGGTATCGATCTTCTCAAATAAAACCACGCACCAGGTAAGACTAAAAATTGCCGGGGCCGAACTGAATATTTCAGCTGAAGATGTTGATTACAGCAACAAGGCAGAAGAACGTTTAACCTGTTCCTATCAGGGGGACGATATGCAGATTGGTTTCAACTCGAGGTTCCTTACCGAAATGCTGAACAACCTGACTTCAGATGAAGTTCAGCTGGAGATGAGCCTTCCAAACCGCGCCGGAATCCTTACTCCTATTGACGGACTTGATCCAGGAGAAAAGATCACCATGCTGGTAATGCCGGTAATGTTGAACAGCTAGTTGTAGATCGCTGCGCTGTTAGATTTTAGATATTAGACCGCCACCTGCGGTGGCTGTTAGAAAAAACCTCTGGAAAATCAATTTTCAGAGGTTTGTTATTTTCTATCCCTTTCCGTTCCCTCCTTCCTTTGAAGGGGTGACTCAAGGCCGGGGAGGAATTACTTAATGATCTCCATAGTTAATGGGTAATTGGGCATTTGACCATTGCTCACCTTGATGGCGTTTACGATGGGAAATACTACAGAAATGATCCCCACGGCTATCAGCAAAAAAAGGCCCAGGCCAAAAAGCAGCATCAGCGGCACCGAAACCAGGCTGTAAATAAAAATGCTGATCTGAAAGTTCAGGATCATTTTCCCGTGGGCATCCATTCCCGCCACACGATCTTTTTGCGTGAGCCAAAGCACCAGTGGTACAAGGAAACCCCCGATACCCGTGACCAGTTCCAGCAATTGGCTTAAATGGGTTAATACAAGCATTTGATTATCTTCTCTCATCTTTTTAGTATTGAGATTTTAGTAATTAGCATTTAGACCTGGCTGATAAAAACATAAATTCTTCAGAATCCAGGTTGTATCACACTGCAAAATCTGTGTTCTACTTTATCTGCTCCCTAAGAAGCACAGAGGTAGTTGGTTTTACATGGTACTTATAAGACGAATAGAAATGAGAATTGTTACAGAAAATCTGAGGGAGTCGTTTTTCGTTCGCGGTTCTTAACAAGAGGAACATCACAACATCACCGGCCACTGCTTCCCCACTTCCCGCATAAGATCTCAAGTCTGATTTCTCACTTCTATTTTATTACTTTTGCAGTATGAAGCTGAACGATACCATAGTTGCACTCGCTACACCTTCGGGTGCCGGAGCCATTGCCATAATCAGGGTTTCCGGACCTGAGGCCATTTCTATTGTTTCTCCCCTCTTCCGGGCTAAAAGCAAAAAAGAACTGAGTGATCAGCCAAGCCATACGCTGCACCTGGGAAATATTATGGACGGAGAACGCACGCTGGATGAGGTGCTGGTATCTATTTTCAGGGCACCGCGATCTTACACCGGCGAAGAGACCATCGAGATATCCTGCCACGGAAGTCCATATATTCAGCAGGAAATTATCCAATTACTCATCCGTAAAGGTTGTCGTTCTGCAGAGGCCGGGGAATTTACCCTTCGGGCCTTTCTCAACGCAAAAATGGACCTAAGCCAGGCTGAAGCCGTAGCTGATCTTATTTCTTCAGAAAACCAGGCTTCCCACCAAATGGCGATGCAGCAGATGCGCGGTGGCTTTTCAAATGAAATTCAGAAACTACGACAAGAACTGTTGAACTTCGCTTCTCTCATAGAACTGGAGCTGGATTTTTCAGAAGAAGATGTGGAATTCGCCAATCGGGACCAGTTTAAAGACCTCATCGCTAAAATACAGACAGTACTTAAGCGGCTTATAGATTCCTTTGCTACCGGAAACGTCTTAAAAAATGGAATTCCTGTGGCCATTGTAGGGGAACCAAACGTTGGTAAATCAACCTTGCTGAATGCTTTATTGAATGAAGATAGGGCCATCGTTTCAGAAATTGCCGGGACTACCAGGGATACTATCGAAGATGAAATGAGCATTGGCGGTGTTGGATTTAGATTTATTGACACAGCCGGGATTCGGGAAACTACCGATGTTGTAGAAAGTATAGGAATTAAAAAGACCTTCGAAAAAATTAGTCAGGCACAGGTAGTTGTATACCTGGTAGACAGCTCCAGGATAGAAAATGACGAGCAAAGGCTTAAGGAGGTTTGGATCGAAATTGAAAAGATCAAGAACAAATTTCCGCAAAAACCATTGATCATCATTGCCAATAAAATCGATCAGCTTTCGGAAAAAGAACTGGATGCGCTAAAGTCTGATCTTGGGAATATCTCTCATACATCCCTGCAATTGCTTTCAGCAAAAACCGGATCGGGAGTTGAAGAACTAAAGCAGAAATTACTGGAATATGTAAATACCGGGGCACTGCGTAATAGCGATACCATTGTCACCAACTCCAGGCATTATGCGGCACTTTTAAAAGCTTTAGAGGAAATCAACAAGGTGGAAGATGGTTTAAATGCCGATCTGTCGGGAGATCTTCTGGCCATCGATATTCGCCAGGCGCTGCATCATTTTGGCGAGATAACCGGAGAGATCACCAATGACGATCTGCTGGGAAATATTTTTGCTAATTTTTGTATTGGCAAATAAACAGCAAATTTTATTTGATATCATTTGGCATCAAACAACACCAAAACAGTATATTTTACGGGGCTTCAAGCCCCTTTTTTATGAAATATTCTTTCTTGTAGATAACCTTTATTCTTGGTGTTTTTGTACCCCATATGTACCTCAATGTTAAAATTAGAGAAACGAGGTACAAAATATGTATCTCATTCCTGTTTTTTTATATCTTTATGGAAATAAGAGGGTTATGAAAATAAATCTTAGAAAGAAGAAATTGGCAACTGGAAAGTACAGCCTTTATCTGGACTACTATAAAGGAAGTGCATTAGACAAAAATGGAAAACAAATCCAGAAAAGAGAATTTGAGTACCTAAAGGAATATTTGTACATCCATCCCAAAAATCCTTCTGAAAAAAAACAGAATGAGGAGACGCTCTTAAGAGCTGAACAAATCCTATCGATCAGAAGAGCTGAATATGCCCAGGGAAAATACGGCATAAAAGACAGGTCCAAAAATAAGCTGCTGTTCCTTACCTACTATGATAAACTTAAAGAGGAACGCTACGAGAGTAAAGGAAACTATGATAACTGGGATGCCGCTCAAAACCATATAGAGGATTACTGCAAAAAAAGAAAAATAACTTTTGAGGATATTGACGAAGAGTTCGTTCTCGGATTCAAGAAATTCTTAAACACAAGGGCCAAGACAAAATCGAAGACTCCTTTGTCGCAGAACTCGAAATACACCTATTATAACAAATTCAAAGCAGCCTTACGAAACGCTTTTGAAGATGGCTATACAAGCAGGAATTTCGCCACCACTGTTAAGGGTTTTGCACAAGGGGAAACTACAAGAGAGCATCTTACGCACGAAGAGTTACAGGCAATGGTGAAGGCGGAGTGCAAACATCCTGTTCTTAAGTCGGCATTTCTTTTTAGTTGCCTAACCGGACTTAGGTGGAGTGATGTCAACAAACTTACCTGGTCTGAAGTTCGGGAATCAGGAGACGAAACACAGCTGATATTTAAGCAGAAAAAAACAGCCGGACAGGAATACCAGTTCATCTCCCCTCAGGCCCGAGGATTGATGGGTAAAAGAAAAAGGGAAAGTGACCGGGTATTCCAAGGTCTAAAATACGGAGCTCATTTCAATGCAGAAATCCTGAGGTGGTGCATGCGTGCCGGCATTACCAAGCACATCACCTTCCATAGCGCCCGGCATACTCATGCGGTTCTATTGCTGGAAAATGGTGCTGATATTTATACTGTTTCTAAAATCCTGGGGCATAAGGAAATTAGAACTACCCAGGTTTATGCGAAAATTGTAGACAAGAAGAAAAAGGAAGCGGCTTATTTAATTCCCGAGCTCAAAATGGACTATGAAAATTGATCTTTTTCGATATATCACAACGCTTGTTTTTATATATACCTACGGGCGATTGGCAACCCATTTTCTTCCGGAGATTGGGAGCTATTTCATAAATGAACCTTCCAATTATCAAGAAAAGCTAGAAAAACCTCGTATTCTATTGCACCTGGTTGGATTGAGCTTTATGCATTATATGTACTACTCATATTGGTCCATGGAAAATAAAAATTTGCTCTTTCAGCTGATTATTTCGGCTGCCTTTACCTGTGGATTTATTTTTTGCCAATTATCCTGGACAGAAAAGTTCCAGGCTTCCTTTCAGAAACAAATAAAAAAAAGTCCTACCCGATCTACTGAAAACTTTAATATTTCTATTTCAGATTTACAAATGACCCAGCTATACAACGAGATGATACGATATGATCTCATAGACCAGGAAAAAACATCTTTCAAAGATTTCAGAAGTGTTCTTCTTGAAGATTGGACCTGTCACCATTCCAAACTTCATTTAAAAATGGATGGCCCCAGTTGCAGGGAATTTTACGACCATCTTACCAAAACTTTTCCAATTAACACATTGAAGCTTAAAGACCTCTTCGTCACTTCAGGTCTTATTCTCCGGCCAGATGGTAAAAAGTACAATTATAACACTCTCAAAAACGCCCCTATCCGATCACAGGTTTCAAAGAATCATGAGACGCTGGTTCATATTTTTAAAAAGTTGAGCTGAAGCAAAACTTCCGGACTTCTGTAACTTAGAAATGCTTAAACCCTTTCCTCTGAATAGAAGTGTTTGCTAACATTCCCCGAAATCTTGTTCCTGAAAATTTCCAATTAGATGGTGGAAACTGTTCCCAATACCACTAGCTTTTCAAGCGTAGGAGATTCACTTCCTCCAGCAGGTTCCAAAGTTATTCCAAAAGCCTCCGAATCGTAATCATTGTCAACTACGAAAATTCTACTGCTATTTTGCTCAAATTTTTCAAGAAGACCAATACTACTTGGTGTTAGGGGGTTTAATTTTAATGACCATACCTGATATACCATACCTTTTGGCGGAGCAGGAAGATCTTGGGCATCGATGTACGTTATACCCCCGTCTTTATTCCAATAAGCGGTAGCATAAGCTGTAGGAGCAAAATCCTGACCCTGCAGAGGCACTTTTGAAATATTCCTGGAACGCAAGGCTTTTAATAATTGTTCAGTCTTTTCTGCATCTCCCCTGGCCTCTACTAGTTGAGTTTTAAGTTTAGCCTGTTCTAATTCAAGGTTGGTCAATCTTTCCTTAAGGTCCCTG
>CAVUJH010000025.1:0-150633 GCA_963741775.1 uncultured Flavobacteriaceae bacterium
AATCATGGAGAAGGGATTTTCTATTCCGAGGATTGAACATGTAAGAGATGTTTTTCTCTTTTCCTGCTATACTGGCTTAGCCTATGCCGACGTGCAGAAATTGAAGCCTGATGATATTGTCAAAGGCATAGACGGAAACCTCTGGATCAAAACCAAAAGAACCAAAACAAAATCCCTTAGCAGCATTCCCTTACTTCCTGTCGCCCAAAAACTTCTTGAAAAATATGAGAATATGGAATTCTCTCAGAACAGATTACTGCCAGTCTATACCAATCAAAGAATGAACAGTTATTTGAAAGAAATTGCAGATAGCTGCGGAATTAAAAAGAATCTTACCTTCCATATGGCCCGACACACTTTTGCCACCACGGTAACTCTTTCCAATGGTGTACCCATTGAATCGGTTAGTAAAATGCTTGGGCATCGCTCATTAAAAACCACTCAGCATTACGCGAAAATCCTGGATGAGAAATTAAGTGAAGACATGAATTCTTTAAAGAAAAGGATTGCCGCTGCTGAGAAAGATAATGACCCGAAAGCAAGAAAGAGAAAATGAAATCTTGTAAATAAATTTAAAATCAAGGTTTACACTCCTCAGCACATTTCCCTTCCGTTCCTCCAGAGAAAAGCGCTTCGTCAAAAGATCATGAACCCATACCTGAAAATCACTCGTCACCTCATAAATTTCAGGTATGAGTCCGTTGATCGAACTTCTAATCTTACTTATCCTAAAGTACCTGCTATAATCTTCTTCGGGTTTCTACTACAGCTCCCTTACTAGCATTACCATTTTTATTCATGCGAAGTTATGGGATTTAGAAGTTAGCCGGACTGGAAAGCAAAAACTACCCCGGTTGATATTCTGTCAATACGTCCTATCCTAATTCTAAATCCCATATTTATCAGGCAACAAAAAATGGTAACAGCGAAGGCTCTGAAGGAAGTAAATAGAACAAAAGAAGCTCCTATTCAATTCGCTTTCCCTTCAAAAAATTCAAAAAATGGAAAACGCTCAGGATAAAAAAAGTAAATAGGAAAAGATGCTTTCATTTTAATTGAATGCCCTTTAGTGTAGTTTGATGCCTGAAGTCTTTTTTATTTTTTCCCCACAAAACAATTATATTATATCAAATAGAATCATAGGTATCCATCAAATTTTTATTGAGGAGAATTCCTGTCCTAAACACCGGTTTTGGTATAAGCAGGAGGTATGAAATTTTTGCCCTGGGGGGCAAAAGTGGAATAGCAAGAGGGTAACCCGCTGCGCGAGGTTTCATTCTTCCACTTTTGGTTGTAATCCCTTGCTGTAAGGGGGTGTTGCGGATATTTCGTAAAAGATAAAAATTAGGTTTAACCGCGATTCTTTACTAAAAAACTCCGGCAGCCCGGCAAAACCGGTAAAAAAATTACTAAAAAATGGACAGAGGATATGAAAAAGAAGGATTTATGACGATCAGGATTAAAGTCTCTGTAGTTAAAAAATTCAGGAAGTCGTATGGGAGATTTCGTTTTGATACTATCATTTGATCGTATCAAAAGCAAAAATCAATTTATCTCCATGGAAAGGAAAATCACGATTGTAATTGGCCACACAAGGAATAACTAAAAGAATGAGGTCTTAAAATTGCTTTGTGCCAATCTCCCCATAAGCATCCTCTTCATTGACTTGAGCATTGATTTTTTGTTGGAGCATTTCCATATCATCACTTAACTTTCTTTCTACCACCTTAGCATATATCTGGGTAGTGGACAATTTCTTGTGCCCCAAAATTTTAGATACTGTTTCAATAGGCATTCCATTTGAGAGCGCGACTGTCGTAGCAAAGGTATGCCGCGCCAGATGAAAAGTTATATGCTTTTGGATTTTACAGATGGTCGCAATCTCCTTTAAGTAGTGATTGACTTTTTGGTTCGATAGCTTAGGCAATAGCGTATTGTTTATTTCACAAAGAGGATGATCTTTGTAATTCTCGATAATAGCAACAGCCTTGTTCAGTAAAGGCACTTTTACGGAATTACCATTTTTCATCCGTTTCGTAATTATCCATAGCTTCCTGTCAATACCTACCGTTAAGTTTTCTGGTTTCAACAGTACCAGGTCGCCATAACTGATCCCGGTATAACAACTAAAGACAAACAGATCCCTCACTCTCTGTAGTCTTTGACATTCCAATTCGGTTGTCTCAATGGCATTCAGATCCTTCGGCGAAAGAAATTCACGTTCCCGCGGCTCAAGAGTCGACTCAAATTTTCTAAAAGGGTTTCTCTCAATCCAATCCATGCGATACGCAAGAGAAATCATTTTCTTGAGCCTTTGTATATGCTTCATGACAGCATTGTGCTGTAAATTCTTCTGGTAATGTTTGGGTTTTATCGATCTAAGGAAATTTTCGAACTTCAGGATGAAATTATAATCCAACTCCTGTAAATAATAGTCTTTCCTCCCGAATTCTTGTTTCACAAATTTCCTTAGATAATTCTGGCTGGTGTGATAGAGTCTTTTGGTATTAGGCTTTAGCTTCGAGAAACATACGTTATTGTGATACTCAAAAATATCCTCCAGCGAGTACAATTTATTCTCCTGACCGGTGTATTTCCTTTTAATATTTTCCAGGGATAGAACCTTACCCTCAAATCTGAGTTCCTGATAACATTGGAAAAACCTAGAGTATTCCTGGTCTAAGAACTCATTGAGCTCTAACGAGAATGCGTCCACACCCTGGCTCCTCTGTTTTCCAGCGTCCCACCTGCTTACCGCAGTTTTACGCTTCAAACTAACGTTCAATTTCCTGTTATTCAGCGTTATACGCGCATAAACGGGAGCCTCCCCATTCTTAGCTCTTTGTACATAAATCCAGAATAGTACTGAAAATGTTGACGAATTTCTCATGATTTGACATTTTTAAGCGTTACACAAAAACGAAAGTCAAATCAGTGATAGTGTGGTTTTTCGCAGAATTAAGGTAAGAAATTTTCCTGATAAAATGTTGACGATCTGCGTGACAAAATGCTTGATTTCAGATGATATCAAATAATATCAAAAAAAATTAAAACCTTGAAAATCAGGAGATTAACAAGGTTTTGATTCGGGCTATACCCTTTCCAGTAGCCTCGCCAGGAATCGAACCTGGATCTAAAGTTTAGGAAACTTCTATTCTATCCGTTGAACTACGAGGCCAAACTCGGGGCACAAAAATAATAATGTTTTCAGAATAATTTCAAGGATGTGGCTAAAACTTCCCTGCAGTCTTCTCCTGGTTTTGTCCAGACCAATGAAATTCTTACCTTGAGGCCACCAAAATATCTGATCTATGAAATTTTTCAGTATCATTTTCGGAGTTGTTTTCCTGCTTTTTGCCGCCACCTGCAATCACGGCAAAAGTTCTGACAACATGAAGATTACCGGCAAACTTCAGCCCCGCGGAATTACCAGCTATCAGTACGGAACTCACATCATCAACAGCAAGGACAAGGTGTATGCCCTTAAAAGCAAAAAGATTAGCCTTGAGGATTATGAAGGCGAAACAGTAACTATTACGGGCAAAAAAGTTGAAGGTTACCCTCTTGAAGGAGGCCCTGTATTGCTGGAAGTGCTAAAGCTGAAGGAGTAGCTCTGCTCCTTTTAGCCGAAATGCCTAACTTTAGGTCAAACTAAAGACCTTAAAAATGAAAAAAACTATACTTCCTGTGCTTCTTTTGGCCCTGAGCTTCGGAAAAATGTCTGCTCAAACCGCCAATATCGACGCTGATGCTTTTGCCCATACTTTTTCAATAGTGGCCCGCGATCCGGCTACCGGTGAAATGGCCGTAGGAGTACAGAGCCACTGGTTTTCTGTTGGAACTTCGGTGCCCTGGGGAAAATCAGGCGTGGGAGTGGTCGCAACACAATCTTTTGTAAATCCTGCTTTCGGCCCCAAAGGACTTGCCCTGATGGAATCTGGAAAAACTGCCGATGAAGCCCTGGAAGAACTCATTCGCGAAGACGATGGCCGGGACTACCGCCAGGTGGCGCTGCTCGGTGACACAGGGCATGCCGCTGCATACACCGGCGAGAAATGTGTGGAATCGGCTGCTCAGATAGTCGGTGAGAATTTTTCGGTACAGGCCAATATGATGCTCAATGACAAAGTCGTTCCTGCCATGGCCGAAGCTTTCCGGAAGAATTCTGACCTCCCTTTGGCTGAAAGGGTGATGGAAGTATTGAAGGCAGCTCAGGAAGCGGGTGGTGATCTCCGCGGAAGACAGTCGGCGGCACTCATTGTGGTCGGCCCCGAAAAAACCGACAAGGAGTGGGAAGATAAAAAGATCGACCTGCGGGTAGACGACAGTGACACTCCCGTACAAGAGTTGGACCGGCTTTTGCGCACGGCGCGGGCATATGAACATATGAATAAGGGAGACCTGGCTGTGGAAAACAACGACATGAAAAAAGCCATGGAAGAGTATGGCGCTGCCGGAGAAATGTTCCCCGGGAATCTCGAAATGAAATACTGGAAAGCAGTGGCCATGGCCAATAATGGAAAGGTAAAAGAGGCATTGCCAATATTCAGGGAAATATTTGCCCAAAACGATCACTGGCGCATCATGACCATGAGACTGCCGGCTTCCGGATTGCTCAATGTTTCTGACGAAGAACTCGACGAGATCATTAATTAAAGAAGTTACTCCAACCTTCCTCCTCCAATATGCGCCACCAATTGTGGTCATAAGGAACGCTTTTGGGTCTTCCGAAATTAATTAACTTGGCCTTCAGAAGAATTTCGATCACAATTTATCATCAACAGGCACGAAATTGCATTAAAAAAGACCTTCAGAATTCATGAAAAACAAGCTTCTTCTCTTATTTATTTTAGCTTCAGCCTTCAGCAACATTAGCGCTCAGCAAAGTGAGCTTTCCGTAGAAAAGATCATGCAGGACCCGAAATGGATGGGCACTTTTCCATCCAACATCCACTGGGGAGTGGAGAGTGAAAACATCTATTTTGACTACAATCCCGATGGCGACCCGGCTGATTCCCTTTACAGGATCAATATTCATTCCTTAGGAAAAATAAAGGAGGTGAGCCCTCAGGAGAAAGAGAACCTGGTTCCGCAACAGGGCGATTTCAATGAGAAGAGAACAAAAAAAGTGTTTACTGAAGAAGGACGTTTGGTTTTGTACGACTCCCGTTCCGAAGAAAAAAAGCAGTTGCTGGACCTTGGCGGAAAGATCGAAAATCCTCAGTTTCTGAAGGATGAAAGCAAGATTGGCTTTGTGTTCAACAACAATGCTTTTGTTTATGATCTTAAGAGCGGAAGCATTAAAAAAATCACCAATATTGAAAACGGAAGAAAAAAAGCTGAAGACGAGGAACTCACCCCGAAGGCGGAATTCCTTCAGCAGGAAAATCTAAAGCTCCTGCAGGTGGTCAATGAGCGCAAGGAAAAAAAAGAAAGCAGCAAAGAATACCGGGAAGCTGTTGCTCCTAAGGAATTTACCTTCTATCTGAACGACAAAAAACTGAGCGAACTTCATATTTCACCTAATGCAGAATATGTTTCTTTCCGGCTAATAGAAACAGAGAAAAGCAAGGGCACGAAAATCCCCAATTTCGTCGATAAATCTGGTTACACGGTTGATATTCCCTGGCCGCAGCAAGGTGGGAGATGAAAATACCCACGTACAACTGGCCCTTTACAACCTGGAAAAAGACACGGTATTTATTGTAAATACAGACAATCTTCCCGGCATCACCGATCTTCCCGATTACGTAAAAGATTATCCAGATAAGGAATGGGAAAAAACCGCCAGGGAAGTGATCCCTTCCAGCGTTTATTTTTCAGAAAACGGAAAAAAAGGAATTGTGAATCTGCGTTCTAAAGACAATAAAGACCGCTGGATCGCAGAGATCGACCTGCAAACCGGCGAATTGCATTCTCTGGACCGCCAGCGGGATGAGGCCTGGATTGGCGGCCCCGGAATCGGTTACACCTTTGAAGGCGGCGAGAAACTGGGCTGGCTTCCAGACAATCAGCACATCTACTACCAGTCTGAAGAAACAGGCTATTCTCACCTCTACCTGCTGAACGTTGACACCGGCAGAAAAAAACAATTAACCGAAGGGAAATTCGAGGTTTTTGACCCGTTTCTTTCTAACAACAAAAAATCCTGGTATTTGACCACTTCTGAAGTGGGTCCCGGGGAGCGACACTTCTACAAGATGCCGCTGATGGGCGGAAAAATGGAACAGCTCACTCATATGGAAGGAAATAACCAGGTTTCACTTTCACCCGATGAAAAATATATGGCCATCAGGCATTCCTACAGCAACCAGCCGTGGGAGCTTTATTTGAAGAAAAACAGCAGCGGGGCCGAGGCTAAACAGCTAACCCACGGACAATCGGAAACCTTCAGCAGTTACAACTGGAAAGATCCGAAACTCATAAAATTCCAGGCGCGGGACGGCGCGATGGTTCCCGCCCGGTTGTACACACCCGATAAAGCTACCAAAAACAATGCGGCCATCGTATTCGTTCACGGCGCCGGGTACCTTCAGAATGTACACAAATGGTGGTCTGCCTATTTCCGGGAATACATGTTCAACAACCTGCTGACAGATTTGGGTTACACCGTGATCGACATCGATTACCGCGGCAGTGCGGGTTACGGCCGCGACTGGCGTACCGCTATCTATCGTCACATGGGCGGAAAAGATCTCAGCGACCAGGTTGATGGTGTGAAATACCTCGTGGACAACTATAATATTGATCCTAAAAAAGTGGGTGTTTACGGCGGAAGCTACGGCGGATTCATGACTCTAATGGCCATGTTTACTGAACCGGAAACTTTCAAATCGGGTGCGGCATTACGGTCGGTGACAGACTGGGCTCACTACAATCACGGCTATACTTCTGATATTCTGAACGAACCTGCTAAAGACCCAATTGCCTACCGACGATCTTCTCCTATTTATTTCGCCGAAGGTCTGCAGGGTAACCTGCTTATCGCTCACGGAATGGTTGATACCAACGTGCATTTTCAGGATGTGGTAAGACTGGCGCAACGACTGATAGAATTAGGGAAAGACGACTGGGAGCTGGCGGTTTACCCCGTAGAGAGCCATGGTTTTGTGGAACCCAGCAGCTGGACCGATGAATACAGTCGTATCCTCAAGCTCTTTAACGAAACCCTGTTGACCGAAAAAGAACAGGCTGAACTTCAACTCAACTAAAGATGGCTCAGAAAAAAATGGACATAGATTTCGTAAGACGGCAATTTCCAGCCCTGGAGCAGGATTTCGTCTTTATGGATAATGCGGGCGGCTCCCAGGTATTGCGAAGGGTAATCGAAAGGATTAGCGGCTACCTGGTGCATCACAATGTACAATTAGGTGCTTCCTATAAAGTTTCGGCTGAAGCCGGTGAAAAACTCGCCTATGCCACCAGCCAGATCGGCAAATTCATCAATGCCGCTCGTTCCGAAGAAGTGGTGACGGGGCCCTCTTCCACTATGCTGCTGCGCATTCTCAGCATTTGCATCAGTCGCCAGTGGAAAGAAGGAGACGAGGTGATCGTGACCAATACCGATCATGAAGCCAATGTTTCCTGCTGGACCGATCTTCAGGAAAAAGGGATCAGGATAAAAATATGGAAAGCCAATCCCGATACGCTGGAGCTGGAGCTCAAAGATCTCAAAAAACTACTGAATAAGAACACCAAATTGGTTGCGGTAACGCATGCATCCAACATTCTTGGCAGCATTAATCCCATTAAGGAGATTGCGCGCGAAGTACATAAAGCGGGCGCCCTTATTTGTGTGGATGGCGTAGCCTATGCGCCACACCGGGCTGTAAACGTAAGGGAACTCGATGTGGATTTTTACGTCTTTAGCTGGTATAAGACTTATGGTCCGCACCTGGCGGTGATGTATGGCAAATACAACCTGCTCTACAAGATGGATGGGATCAATCATTACTTCTTTCAGAAGAAGGATGTGCCCTATAAATTTCAGCCCGGGAATTTCAATTTCGAGCTTACCTATAGCCTGCTCGGGATCGCCGAATACTACCAGGATTTTTACAAGCACCACTTTCCGAAGCAACACACCAGCGATATCAGGGAGCGAACTTCGCGGAATTTTGAGATGATTGCTCAATATGAAGAAGAGGTAAGTAAGCCGCTGCTCGATTATCTGCGATCCCACGAAAAAATCAGGATCATTGGTCATCCATTTGCAGACCGCAGCAAACGTGTGCCCACCATTTCCTTTGTTCATGAAGATCTGAAAAGTGACCAAATTGTCGGGCAGGTAGATGATCACCGGATCGGGATCAGATTTGGCGATTTCTACGCGAAAAAACTTATTAAAGACGCCGGGCTCGAAGAAAAGAACGGCGTGGTGCGGGTAAGCCTGGTGCATTACAACACTCGCCAGGAAGTGGCAAGGCTCCTCAGCATCCTCGAAAAGATCATGGCCTGAATCCTTTCTGTTTTTGCTGAAAATCAAGAAATTTTGTCAACCGCCAAGCTGAATTTATTTCAGCTTCTCTTCCAAGGAGATTCTGAAACGAGCCTGCCTGTCGGCAAGACAGGTTCAGAATGACGAAAATGGAGATTTTTCACCCTTTTTACTTTTCTGTCTTATCATCAGTGCCTGCAATATCAGCCTCTTGCAAAAAGGCCTCACAGGTTTTGAAAACCTGTGAGGTCTGGTTTTTTTGTTTAATTTTCTCTTCGGGAAAAGAGAAGCTGAAACAAGCCTGCCGGCCAGGCAGGTTCAGAATGAAGAAAATGGACATTCTTCAGCCATTTTTATAAATATCGCTTGTGCTTATCCCAGCGCCTGCTTAAGATCGGCAATGAGATCTTCTTCGTCTTCTACTCCAACACTAAGCCTGATAAGGGAATCGAGAATTCCGTTTTTCTCGCGATCTTCCTTAGGAATGGAAGCGTGGGTCATACTCGCAGGATGTCCGGCAAGCGATTCTACGCCGCCTAAAGATTCAGCAAGGGTGAAAACCCTGAGTTTTTCGACCACTTTCACGGCACTTTCCAGGGTTTTTTCCGAAGTAGTAAAAGAGATCATTCCGCCGAAATCTCTCATTTGTTTTTTCGCAATTTCATGATTCGGATGGTCTTCAAATCCGGGCCAGTATACCTTATCCACTTTCGGATTTGACCTGAGATATTTGGCTACGGCCGCACCATTCTCGCAGTGCCGCTGCATCCTGAGGTGCAGGGTCTTGATGCCGCGCAATACCAGAAAACTGTCCTGTGGACCACAAATTCCGCCGCTGGCATTCTGAATAAAATAGAGTTTTTCGGCCAGCTCGCGATCTCTCACCACCAGGCTTCCCATCACCACATCGCTGTGACCGCCAAGGTATTTCGTGGCGCTGTGCATTACAATATCAGCACCCAAATCCAGTGGCTGCTGAAGATAAGGGGTGGCGAAGGTATTGTCGACCGCCAGCAGCAGCTCGTGCTTTTTGGCTATTTTCGACACCGCTTCAATATCAATGATATTCATCATCGGGTTGGTAGGCGTTTCTACCCAGATGAGTTTGGTCTTTTCGGTAATATAATCTTCAATATGTTGGGCTTCTTCCATTGCCACGAAACGGAATTTAAGTCCGAAATTCTCAAAGATCTTCGTAAACAACCGATAAGAACCGCCGTAAAGATCGTTGGTTGAAACGATCTCGTCGCCGGGCTTAAACAGCTTCATCACCGCATCAATAGCAGCAAGTCCAGAGCCAAAAGCCAACCCGAAAGTTCCATTTTCAATACTTGCCAGCGCCCGTTCCAAAGCTGCTCTGGTAGGGTTTCCGCTTCGGGAATATTCAAAGCCTTTATGGCCGCCCGGCGTGCTTTGTGAATAAGTACTGGTCTGATAAATAGGAGGCATCACCGAACCGTAGGCCGGATCGACATTTTCCTGACCTCCATGTATGGTCTTGGTATTGAATTTCATAGAAAAAATTGTTTAAAGCAAATGTAACGCTCCTGTTGGGCAATCGCAAAATTGCTTGTACCTTTATCTTTTATCCAAATATCTGCTTTTCCCTTGAAAAAAATTATAGTCATTCTGGTCCTGGGGCTGCTATTTACAGCCTGTGAAGAAGAGAAAGAAAAAGAGCTTGTTTTCGAGAATTATTCGGTCGAAAGGAGCTTTAATGATTGTAATCCTGAAACGGACAGCGCCTGCACCTATATCCGCCTGAGCTATCCGCTGGTGGTTTCCGAAGATGACAAAGGGAAAAATATAAACCGAAAGATCGAGCAGCACGTGATCCAGATCGTCGATTATCAGGAAAGCGACAGCATTAATACTGCCGAGGCCATGGCCGACGCTTTTATAAAAGATTACAGCGATACAGCCGAAGAATTCGCCGAGTATGAACTGCCCTGGGAAGCTTCGGTTTACGGCGATCTTATGCTGAAAACAGGGAATCTTATCTCGGTGCGTTTTGATTCGGAAGTCTTCTCTGGCGGCGCGCATGGCTACAGCAGTGTCACGTTCATGAACATCAACCCCAAAACCGGAAAGCTTTATTCTGAAGATGAACTTTTCAAAGCCGGCTTTAAGGATTTTGCTGAAAAGCAATTCCGCCGGGATCAGCAAATTGCGGCCGACGAATCCATCAACAGCACCGGAATGTTCTTCGAAAATGACCAATTTCAGCTTCCGGAGAATATCGGCTTCACCGATAATAAAGTCATTCTTCATTACAATCCCTATGAGATCGCTTCCTATGCCCAGGGCAGTTTCCGCATGGAATTTTCTTACGAAGAGATTCAAAAATACCTGAAGATCGATCTGCAGCCAGAAGGTGAAAAGGAATTGCAGGCCCTGCTCCAAAATCCATGATTTTCGGCTAAAAGTCTTTACTTTGCAGGTTTAAAAAAGACCTGCAATGAAAAAAATATATCATCTCTCCACCTGCGACACCTGTAAACGCATTCTTAAGGAAATAGATCCTCCTTCAGCCTTCATCCTGCAGGATATCAAAACCGAAGCGATTACTTCTGAACAACTTGAAGAAATGAAGGAGCTGGCGGGAAGTTATGAGGCGCTTTTCAGCAAAAGAGCAAGACTTTACCGGGAGAAAGATTTGCAAAATGAAGAGCTCACCGAAGACCGGTACAAAAACCTGATCCTGGAGCACTACACTTTCCTGAAACGTCCCGTGATCATTAACAATGATGAGATCTTTATAGGGAATTCCAAGAAAACTGTTGCCGCTGCGAAAGAATCGATTCATGAATAACCGGCTGCTCGCCATATTAGCGGCCATCGTGGCCAGTGCCATTTACGGGCTCAACCACACCATTGCCAAAGGCGTGATGCCTACCTACATTGAACCTTTCGGATTCATTTTCCTCAGGGTTTTTGGAGCAGCCATTCTCTTCTGGATCATCAGCCTTTTTGGTCCCAAAGAAAAGATCGCGACCTCTGATTGGCCGCGGATGGTGATGTGCGCCATCTTCGGAATGGTGATCAATATGCTGTTCTTTTTTAAAGGCCTGAGCCTCTCCACCCCCATTAACAGCTCGGTCATCGTCACCCTCTCGCCGGTAATGGTGCTGATTTTGGCTTCCATCCTCATCAAGGAACGAATCACTCTTTTAAAAAGCATTGGGATCGTTGTGGGCCTGGCCGGCGCGCTGGTGCTCATTCTGTTCAGCTCTGAAAGTACCGGGAATGCGCCCAATATTCCCCTCGGAAACCTGCTTTTTATCGTCAATGCTTTCTCCTACGGACTTTACCTGATCCTGGTGAAGCCGCTCACAGCGAAGTACCACTCCTTCACCTTGATGAAATGGCTGTTCAGCATTGGAGTAATTATCAATATGCCTATCGCTCTCGGGCAATTTACAGATGTTCACTGGTTCACCCTGCCATGGGGCGCCATCTGGAGAATGGGTTTTGTGGTTCTCGGCACCACCTGTCTCACCTATCTGCTGAATGTGTATGCCATGAAGGAGCTTTCGGCTTCCACCATTAGCGCGTTTATTTATTTGCAGCCGCTCATTGCCATCATCTACGCCATCGCCGTGGGTGCAGATACTTTGAACCTGGTAAAAATTTCAGCAGGAATATTGGTTTTTGCGGGAGTTTATATGGTGACAAAAAAGAAAACTCAAACGGCGGGTTAAGTTATGTTGTGCACTTTCCCCAGTCTTTTACTAATGAACCAGACCACAGGAATAAATAAAATGAGGCAGCAGGAAAAGAGGTAATTAGGCCTTATCCATTCGGCTGAAGTTTCTGTAGTAATGACCTCATGAGAAATAAAAAAGAAGAGGTTGCCAGCCCAGTGCATCATGCCGGTGAGCCATAATTGGCGTGTATAGAGGAGCGGGATCACAAAAATAATTCCGAGCAGAAAGAGATACAGCCAGGATTCAGGACCATCAGCGAGCCGGTAAATGTGGTTCAACAAATACAGCAGCGCCGAGAGCAGACCCAGCCAAAATGGCTTCAGTTTATTTTTAAAACCGGCATAGATCAGTCCCCGGGTAAGAATATCTTCAGAAAAAGAAGAAAATAAAACCCCGAAAGCAAAAGGCAGGCTGGAGCTTAAAATACTTGTAAAACCCGGAATTTTGGTTATGATCTCATTTCCCGTTGCCACCGAAATAAAATAAGGAGTCGCATAGATCGCGATCCCTAGAATAATCCCAATTAAAAGATGACTCAACTTCAGCTTTCTGGTGAGGCCCCAGGCGGCGAGACCTTCGCTATTATACCAGTTTCCCAGCAAAAATGCCGACAGAAAAAAGAACAACTGAAAGATCAGAAAGCCCGTAGCATTGTTCCGAAAAACGATCATGTATTCTGCCAGGTGGTAGAAGGCAAAAAGCACAAAAAAGGAAACCGCCAGCTTTGCGCTTTTCTTCAGCTTAAACCGGGATCTGGTGTTTTTGGCAAGTTGCATTAGTCTCTGTTGAAATCGGACTAATTTAGCTAATTTCCTTCTTCAGAAAGCACAAAATTCACTTCTTCCGAAGCAATTTTCAGCCGCCCTTCAATCCTCGAGACTTAGGGAGACCTATCCCACCACCATATCCTTAGGACGTTTTCCAAATTTGCGGGTATCTTCTTTGGTCAAGATCCTGAAATCTTCGGTATGGCTAAGGCTGTTCAGGTTAGCGAAAAGCTCTTCGGGCAGGGCAGTTAGCTGGCGTTCCTTCAGGTCGATCCAGGCGCCCATCATCTCACAGCTGGCAAAATTCCGCCCTTTGCTGTCATAGAAGTTGTGAAGAAATTCGAAGTACATCCCGTCTTCCGAAAGGCCTTTCAACTCAAGACTTACCGTTACAGGTTCCCCCGCAAAAACCTCTTTGAAATAATACACATGCTCATAAAAAACCACCGGTCCCAGGTTATGTTTAGCAAGTTCCTTATGTCCAAAACCGTGTTCCATCAAAAACCCCATGCGAGTGTGACTCATAAAATTAATATAGGCAGTATTGGCAAGGTGGCGGTTGGCATCTATATCGCTCCAGCGGATCTCAAATTCTTTAGTGTACATCTCTTTCTTCTGTTTTTGCTTTTTCATAAAATTGCGCCTAAAACTACAAAACTTTGCTATGCATGCATAATTATTATGATTAGTTTAGGGTCTCGATACACCTTTAATTATTAATTTTGCGCCGGTCATGCCACTTCTCAAAAGCACATATAAGGCCCCGCGATTGTTCAGGAATGCTCACCTTTCCACGATCTACGCCGCCACCCTTCGCAAGGTAAATTTCGCTACTCAGGAAAGGGAGCGGCTGGAATTGCCCGATTCAGATTTTCTCGATCTCGACTGGAGCTTTTCCGAAGCAAAATCTTCAAGACTACTGATCCTCATGCACGGACTGGCCGGCAGCGCACAGCGACCTTACATGTTGGGAATGTCAAAGATATTTACTGAAAACGGATGGGACACGGCAGCAATGAACTTCAGGAGTTGCAGCGGCGAACTCAACAGACTCTTCCGTAGCTATAATGGAGGGGCTACCGAAGATCTCGAAGCAGTGGTCAAGCACGTTCTCGAAAAGAAAAAATACAAGGAGATTGCTATAGCGGGCTTTAGCCTTGGCGGAAACCTGCTGATGAAGTACCTTGGAGAGAGCCGTGAGCTCCCGGTAGAGATAAAAGCTGCGGTAGCTGTTTCCACCCCCTGTGATCTTGGCGCTTCCCTGGAAGAGCTCAACAAAAGCCGTAATTTCATCTATTCGAAACGCTTTGAGAAAAACCTGAAAGATGAACTTTATCAAAGGCAACTGGCATTTCCCGACCAGCTGGAGAAACAGGAGATCGCAAACTGCAATTCGCTGCTGGCCATCGATGAGTTGTACACCAGCAAAGCACATGGCTACAAAAGTGCGCAGGACTACTATGAAAAGTGCAGCTGTCTTCAGTTTTTGCCCGATGTCAGGATTCCAAGCCTGATCATAAACGCTGAAAATGACTCCTTTTTGTCGGCTAATTCCTATCCTGTTGAGATTGCAGAAAATTCTCAGCATCTTCACCTCGAGATTCCCACACACGGCGGCCACGTAGGCTTCATTCGTCGCAATAAAAGCTATTACCACGAGCAAAGAGCACTGGAGTTTATTGAAAGCCGGATTTAGAAATGCAACTTTTTTCTCTTTCTGCCATTGCTCCGGCAGATATTAAAACCGGGTTAAAAAATCTCCAATAGCGACAGATGTTACTTCTTCCACTTAAATTAGCTTTAAAAGGAGTAAATGAAGAACAATTCCAATGCGGGTAAGATCGCCAAAGTTCGTTCAGCCGGGTTTTTCACCAAGGGGCTGGTGTATTTCCTGATAGGGGCATTGACTTTTATGGCTGCCCTGGGTTTAGGCGGCGACATTTCCAGTAAGGATGGGGTGATCAGTTTTTTGCTGCAGCTTCCCCTGGGAAAGATCCTGGTTGGCATTGTAGCCCTGGGCTTGTTTGCCTATTCCCTGTGGAGGCTCTATCAGATCTTTAGAGAACCCATTGACCAGAATGGGAAAACCAAAGAGAACTTCAGAAAAGGTTTTAAGAAATTTCGTTACTTCTACTCGGGAGTATTGTACGGTTTTATCGCCTATTCCTTTGCCAAACCCCTTATTCAAAGTTTCGCGCAACAAGCTCAAAGCAACGGCAGCTCCGGTGATAACGAAACCCAAAAAGCGGCCTTGGGCGAACTACTTTCACACAGCTGGGGGCCTGCCCTCATCTGGATTGCCGCCATTATTGTTGCCGGGCAGGCTTTGAGACAATTCTACCTGGCCTATACCGCGCAGTTCATGAAAAAGATAGATAATTACCCCAATATTAAACATGAATACGACCTGATAAGGAATATGGGACGCATTGGGTATTCCGCCCGCGGTGTGGTGTTTGGCGTCTTGTCTTTTTTCCTGGTAAAGGTGATCCTGCAGCACAATGCCAATGCCTATAAAGGAACGGAGGGTGCCCTGCAATACCTCCTGAGTTACTCCTATGGCTCCTTTTTGTTGGCGGCTGTAGCGCTGGGATTGATTGGCTACGGAGTTTTCAATATGATGGTGGCACGCCACGCCAATCTTACCACCCTTAATTGATGCTTATCGGCTGTTCTCTTCGGAAAATCGCCAAGCCTTTATCTCAATCTTTACGGAAATTTCGACAGGACTTAGCTCTTGCCGTGTCAACAAAATAGGCATCCGCGGGCTTTGCACTGCTGCAGAAATGCTTATCTTTGCGCAATCCTTTAAAAATCAAGCATGATTCAATCCATGACCGGCTTTGGGAAGAGCGTATCGCAACTTCCTTCGAAAAAGATCACTGTTGAGATCAAATCCCTTAACAGCAAAAATTTCGACCTGAATGCCCGAATTCCATCACAGTACCGCGAAAAAGAACTTCAGCTGCGCAACATGATCTCCCGCGAACTTACCCGCGGAAAAGTCGATTTTTCACTTTTTGTAGAGATCACCGGCGAGGAAACCACAGCTTCAGTCAATCCGGCAGTAGTAAAAAAATATATTCAGCAGCTAAGAGAGATCGTTGACGGTGATGAAACCGAACTGCTGAAAATGGCCGTAAGAATGCCCGATGCGATGAAAACGGAAAGGGAAGAGATCGATGAGACCGAATTCCAGGCAATTACAGAATCGGTAGTAGAAGCATTGGTAGAAATCAACAATTTCAGGACTACCGAAGGAGAAGCGCTTGAAAAAGATCTTCAGCTAAGGGTTTCAAATATTAAGAATCTGTTGGAAGAGGTGATCAGAATTGATCCTGACAGGATCGACGCGGTTCGCGAGCGCCTTCGGAAGGGAATTGAAGACATCAAAGAAAATGTAGATGAAAACCGGTTTGAACAGGAACTGGTTTATTACATCGAAAAATTCGACATCACCGAAGAAAAGGTGAGGCTTGAAAACCACCTGGATTATTTCAGCGAAAACATTAACAGTGATGATTCCAACGGAAGAAAGCTGGCTTTTATCTCCCAGGAAATGGGTCGTGAGATCAACACCATTGGCAGTAAATCAAATTACGCGCCCATGCAGCAGGTAGTGGTGCAGATGAAGGATGAACTGGAAAAAATAAAAGAGCAACTCTTAAACGTACTTTAAATGAACGACGGCAAACTTATCGTCTTTTCGGCGCCTTCTGGCTCGGGAAAAACCACGATAGTGCAGCATCTATTAAAGCAACCGGAACTCAACCTGGAATTCTCTATTTCGGCGACCTCCCGCGAGCCCCGGGGAAATGAAGTGGACGGGAAGGATTATTACTTCCTCAGCCTGTCCGACTTTAAAAAGAAGATCAAGAACGATGAATTTTTGGAGTGGGAAGAAGTTTACCGCGATAATTTCTACGGAACCCTTAAGAGTGAAATTGAACGAATCTGGTCACATGGCAAACATGTTATTTTTGACATTGACGTGGTAGGCGGTCTGGACATCAAGAATATTTATCCCGATCATACACTGGCGGTATTTGTGAAACCGCCGAGCATTGAAGAACTCAAGATCCGCCTGAAAAAGCGCAAAACCGAAACTCCCGATAAGATCAATATGCGGGTAGCGAAGGCCTCTATCGAGCTGGCCACAGCGCCGCAATTCGACTTCATCATTGAGAACAACAACCTTGAAATTGCGCTTAAAGAGAGCTACGACCTTGTAGCTTCTTACGTGGGGGTAAAAAAAACGGGGAATGAGTAAAAAGAAGATCGGACTCTTTTTCGGCACTTTTAACCCAATTCATATCGGGCATCTCATCATCGCCAACCACATGGCAGAATTTTCTGACCTGAACGAGATCTGGCTGGTAGTGACGCCTCATAATCCGCATAAGAAAAAGAGCAGCCTTCTTGAAAATCACCATCGCCTGGAAATGGTCTATAAAGCCTGTGAAGAATACGATAAGCTGAAACCCAGCAATATCGAATTCAACCTGCCGCAGCCCAATTATACGGTAAATACCCTGGCGTATCTTCAGGAAAAATATCCCGATCAGGAATTTTGCCTTATTATGGGGGAGGACAACCTGAAAAGCTTCCACAAATGGAAGAATTTCGAAGTGATCATTCAGAATCACCAATTGTATGTATATCCGCGTATTTCTGGGGGAACGGTAGAGAACCAGTTCAAAGAGCACCCAAAGATCACGAGGGTTGCTGCGCCAAGAATGGAGATCTCAGCCACTTTTATCAGGAAATCTATTAAGGAAGGCAAGAACATCAAGCCGCTGCTTCCACCACAAGGTGTGGGAATACGCCGATCTGATGAATTTCTACAAGTAGGAATGGAATAAAAAAGAGACTGTTTGAAAATCTGTTTTTGAGCGCTCAATTTTAGCTGATTGAACCTGCTTTTTTCATTGCGGAACTACAAGCTTTAGGACGTCGACTGCCCTCAGTTTAGCTCTCTCAAAATCTTTAAACAGTCTCTGATTTCTTGTTTTTCTCGGTTTCGCCCGGCGGAATTCGAAGTACCTGGCCCGGATATATCTTTTTAGGATCTTTCAACATAGGTTTATTGGCTTCAAAGATCAGCATGTATTTCTTTGGGTCGCCATAGTGTTCTTCGGCTATTTTCTCGAGGTTATCGCCAATCTCTACGGTGTGAAAAACCGCTTCGGGCTCGCAATTCTCCACGTCCATCTGATCATCAACCTGGCGTATGCCTTCGGTATTGCCCACTACAAGCACCACTTTTTCACGTGTCGCCTGGTCTGAAGCTTCTCCCGAGACCGTGGCCATATCTTCTTCAATCCTTACCTTCAGGTTATCGATATCGAGTTTATGCTCCCTTATTTTTTCTTCCAGCTTTCGGGCGGCCCTTTCATTTTCCTTTCTTTCCAGTGCCCGGCTCTCCTCGGTCCTTTCGGCAGTCTCTTCGGCCTTTGATTTTCCTATTCCAAATACTTTATTTCCGGCCTCTTTGATAAACGAAAAAATACCCATTCGTGGCTGTAATTTTTTTATGCTGAAGTAAGATACGAAAGCCTTGCAGTTTGTCAAACAGCCAACTCCTAAATTTTTGTTAGTTTTTAACTGAAAAAAGCCGACCCCGGTTTTCTCCGGAGGCGGCTTTCAAACTAAATAACCAACCAAAAAACAAAGAAAATTCACCTTTCCAGCTTATCGCGGAAAGTGTATATCTACAACGCCACTTTCGGGTTTAAGATTGTTCTTTTCTACATTCTTTTGTGTTAAAGTTTGAAAACCTGTCTGTTACGAATTTTTCAATATTAGGCGGTAAAAATTGTCTTTCATCGCAAATCCTTATTATTTTGCTTATTTTTGGGAATATAAATGAAATGTATGGAGACATCACCTAAGTTCGCCGTAATAGGTGGCGGAAGTTGGGCAACCGCGATCGTGAAAATGTTGAGTGAAAACGTCGATACCGTGCACTGGTATATGAGAAGCGTTTACGCGATCGAACATATAAAGAAGCAGGAACACAACCCGAATTATCTGAGTTCCGTAGAATTTGATACCCGACAACTTGACCTGAGCAACGACATCAACCACACCATAGAAGCGGCAGATTATCTGATATTCGCCATTCCATCGGTTTTTCTGAAGCGCGAACTCGATATGCTCCAGACCTCTCTGGATGGTAAGGTGATCTTTTCAGCAATCAAAGGCATTGTTCCCGAGAGCAGCCTTATCGTGGGAGAACATTTCAACCAGTTTTACAATATTCCGATGGAAAACATCGGGGTGATCACAGGTCCTTGTCACGCTGAAGAAGTTGCCCTCGAGAGACTTTCCTATCTTACCATCGCCTGTTCCGATGAAGAAAAAGCCAAAACCCTGTCCAACCACCTTAGCAGCGATTATATTAAATGCAAGATCAGCGACGATGTTACTGGTACCGAATATGCCGCGATGCTGAAGAATATTTATGCCATTGCTGCGGGCATTGCGCACGGCCTTGGCTATGGTGACAACTTTCAGAGTGTATTGATGAGCAACGGCATTAGAGAGATGAAGAAATTCATCAAGAAAGTACACAAGATGAAGCGGAATATTAACGATTCTGCTTACCTCGGAGATCTACTTGTTACCGGCTATTCTATCTTCAGCCGAAACCGGATGTTCGGGAATATGATTGGGAAAGGCTATACCGTAAAGAGCGCACAAATGGAAATGAGCATGATCGCCGAAGGATATTATGCTACTGAAAGCGCCTACAAGATCAACCAGGAAAAAGGTGCAAAAACACCGATTATCGACGCGGTTTATTCTATTCTTTACGAAGGAAAAAACCCGAAGAAGGTAATGAAGAAACTCGCCGATAAGATGAATTAAAGGCTGGCGCTACTTTAGCAGCACTCCTTTTTTCTGCATTACCGGTAATTCCCGAAGGGCATTGCTATTAATGGTGTTTTTCCGGAAGAGGAACTTCTTTTCGTACATTTTGCCGCCGGCAAAAAAAGTAACCCAAAATTCGTTATTCAGGGCCAGTACCTCATCCTGCAGATATTCGATTTTAGCAAAAGATTGCGGTGGCAGCTTCTCGAGTTTATGCCGCATCGTAGAAGTCTGCTTCTCACCCTCAAAGCCACGGGTTACGATAAGCACTGTCTCCAGGTCTTCTTCCCGCTCATTGATGATGTAGGCGTTCCACTCCTCTGCCCCGAATTCTTTATTGAATTCCTTTACCGCAGCTATATAGACCTTTTCAACTTCAGGTATTTCAATATCCTTCTTCACTCAAAAAGATTATTCTGGTTCGTCTTCAAAAGTTTCCTCCCATTTGTGTTTGATCCTGGACCACAGGAACCACAAAAGAGCCGCAGCTATAACAAGGATGATAAGACCAATGGTGATCTTCACCACTGCGATCATCAGGTAGATTACTACCCCCAAGACCACTAACGTCAGAATAAAAAAAGCTGTTTTATGCATAAGATCAGTTTTTTAGTATAAGAGATCAGGGAGCAGGTTTAAGCTATAAAGCAGACTTAAACTGTTCCAGGAAACGCACGTCGTTTTCATAGAACATGCGAATGTCCCCAATCTGGTAAAGCAGCATGGCAATGCGTTCTATTCCCATCCCAAAGGCAAAGCCGGAATATTCGGTAGGATCAATTCCGCAGTTTTTAAGCACGTTGGGATCTACCATTCCGCAGCCCATAATTTCCAGCCATCCGGTTCCCTTGGTGATACGGTAATCGGTTTCGGTTTCCAGGCCCCAGTAAATATCAACTTCGGCACTCGGTTCGGTAAACGGGAAATAAGACGGGCGCAACCTGATCTTCGATTTTCCGAAGAGCTGTTTTGTAAAATACAATAAAGTTTGCTTTAAATCGGCAAAGGACACGTCTTTGTCAATGTACAGCCCCTCCACCTGGTGAAAGATACAGTGGGACCGTGCAGAAATCGCTTCATTTCTGAAGACCCTTCCGGGCGAAATTGTACGAATTGGCGGCTTGTTATTTTCCATGTACCGAACCTGCACAGAAGAGGTATGGGTGCGCAGCAGAATATCGGGATTGGTCTGAATAAAGAACGTATCCTGCATATCACGTGCAGGATGGTATTCCGGAAGGTTAAGCGCGGTAAAGTTGTGCCAGTCGTCCTCGATCTCAGGTCCTTCAGAAACGTTGAAGCCGATATTCGAGAAAATCTCGATGATCTGGTTCTTAACGATCGAAATTGGATGTCTTGCGCCTATTGCTACCGGCTCTCCGGGTCGGGAGAGGTCACCGTACACTCCTTTTTCTTCCTGTTTGCTTTCCAGCTCTTCCCTGAGCTCATTTACTTTATCTTCAGCAGCTTTCTTCAGCGTATTTACGGCCTGCCCGAAATCTTTTTTCTGCTCATTCGGAACATTTTTGAACTCGGCGAAAAACTCGTTGAGAATTCCTTTTTTGCCAAGATATTTAATCCTGAAAGCTTCAATTCCTTCTTTAGTTTCAGCTTTAAAAGATTCAGCTTCAGCAATATGTTCCTTTATTTTATCGATCATGAGATGCTATACTTTTCAGAAGGGCAAATTTAAAAAAAATTACTCCTTAACCCGTTGGTTCTTCACATATTTACTTTCAGGCGCTGAAGCAGCGAAATCTACAGTCTTCCACTCCTCCCGGGCTTCTGCTTCCTTGTCCAGGTAAATGTATTTGACGAGAAAGAAAACAGCCAGCGCGCCAAAGCTATGCCAGAGCCAGTGAGTACCCATTGGCAGGAAATACAGGAACCTGTCCAGGGTGCGAAAGGTGATGGCAACTCCAAAGCTGCCAAAGGCAAGGAAAATATATTTTGAAAAACGGAAGTGGCTGCTTAACAGGTAAACTACCAGCGGCAGAAGCAGCCCGAGGGACGTCCCGACATATTCTGCCGAATTTTCGATTTCTGGTGGCCAGGGCAGAAATTTGGTTCCGAAGATCAGTAATAATACTACCGTGATCATCGCCGCTTTTTTGCGTTTTTTAAGATCCACCTTCAGAATAAAATAAATAGAAACCGCAAAGCAAAGCAGCATGATAGGCACCCAGTCGAGATATAGCCAAAAGGGGTGGCTTCGCGTGGCATGGTACACCGTACCGCCTACGAAACCAAAAAAAATGACCGGTAAGCTGAAGGCAAGGAACCGGTGTTGCCGGTAATTGCTGTATACCTTGACCGAAAAATAAATGACAACGGCCAAAAACAGGAAATTGCTGAAGGTGTTATAGGGTTCCACGGGGAATCTACCCGCGATGGTCTCCTGGTAAATGGGACCGCTATCATTTGGAAAAGCGGCAAGTGCTAATAAAATAAGGTTCATGGTTAAAAGAATATTCGCTACGAAATATACTCTTTTTCCAGAAAATATTGAACTATTGCTTCTTTCATCAATACCGTCTGTTCGCCGGCCTTTAGCTGCGGTAATTGTTCCAGGATCTTGTAGTGTGGCCAGCCTTCGTCATCAAAATAATCGAATTCATAATAGCCATAGGGTTCCAGCAACCGGCAAATCGCGATATGCATAAGATCCAGTTTATGATCTTTCTTGAATTTGCGATGAATCTGCCCCAGTTCCTGGACTCCAATAATATAAATAATGGCATCAAGGTCCATTAATTCTCCGTCAGCAAATTGGTCGGAAAGCTTCTTTTGAAGACCTTCCCACCGCGCTCTAAGTTGTTCGTCTTTTGCCATGCGGCAAAGATAATATCTTACTTGCTTAAATTAGTATATTTGGAACATGAATACCGTAGACATCATTCTGGCCCTTATTCTGCTGTACGGCTTCATAAGAGGTTTTATGCGAGGCTTCCTGGGAGAGGTCGCCTCGCTGGTAGCGATCATTGCCGGGATCTTTGGTGCCATCCACTTTTCCTACTTCGCGGGAGAATTCCTGCGCCGCCACCTCGATTGGGACCCGGAATATGTGTACCTGCTGGCTTTTGCTATTACCTTTCTCGTTATTGTGATCGCCATTTCCCTGGTAGGAAAGGTTCTTACCAAGATCGCCGGACTCGCCGCGCTGGGAATGTTGAACAGAATCTTTGGCGCTTTCTTCGGATTTCTGAAAGTAGCCTTTGTTCTTAGTGTGATCCTCATGTTCTTTAATGCCTCCCGCCAGGACTTCGAACTCATTCCTGAAAAAACCCTGGAAAATTCTGTCCTCCTTCCTCCTGTTGAAGCCCTTGCACCTGTACTTTTGCCTACGATTCTTGACCAGGCCAGGCAGCACGGAATTCTGAAGAAATCCGAAGATCTGGGTATAAAAAAAGAGAGCTGAAATAACAGCCCTCTTTTGGTATTGCTTCGGAAAAATTTTTTAGAAAATTAAGCTCCTGACCTCGACGCTGGGTCACCTAAAAATGAAAATCTCTTCTCACGCAAAGGCCGCAAAGAAAAGCGCAAAGAACGCAGAAAAAAGCCATCATAGAGATCAACAAGTCTTTAAAAAATTCTGACACCCATTCATCACGCCATCTTTTTTAGCTACCATTTCATTTTCAAGCTACTCAAAGACAACATCCATAGAGTGATAAATAATTTTTAAAGAGAATTTCTTTGCACTCTTGGCGAAAGAACTTTGCGATCTTTGCGTGGTACAAACAATACTCAAATTCCTGAATTCCGGATGAAGAGGTGTGGAAATTAATAAAAAGAGAGCTGAAACTACAGCCCTCTTTTTAGTATTACTTCAGAAAAAAATTCTTAGAAGTTAAGCTGATACACGGTATCCAGCTGAGAATCGTTGCTCACGTTCACCTCCAGGTCTTTCACTATTCCCGAACCTACCCCGTAAGCCCAGCCGTGAAGGTGCAACTCCTGACCGTTATTCCAGGCGTTCTGCACTATAGAAGTTTTGGCAAGGTCAAAAACCTGTTCCTTGACGTTGACCTCCACAAAGCGGTCCCATCGTTCCTGTTCATCTTCAACCGCGTCAAGCTCCTGCTTGTTAAGCCGGTAAATATCCTTAATGTGGCGAATCCAGTTATCGATGATCCCAATAGACTGGTTGTTCATAGCCGCTTTAATTCCTCCGCAACCATAGTGACCACAAACGATCACGTGCTTCACTTTGAGTACATTCACGGCAAAATCGAGCACACTTAGCATGTTCATATCGCTGTGTACGACCATGTTCGCGATATTCCGGTGCACGAATACCTCTCCCGGTTGCGCCCCAATGATCTCGTTGGCCGGCACCCGGCTGTCGGCACAACCTATCCACAATAGCGGCGGCTGCTGTCCTTTTTCCAGTTTTTTAAAATACTCAGGATCGATAGCCAGTTTACTTTCTACCCATCCCTTGTTGTTTTCAATTAGCTGTTCATAAAATCTGTCCATATTCTGTTTTTTTAAGTTTTTAAAAATTCATTAAACCGGCATATCCAGACCAAAGTACCCGCGATAACTTTCGGGGTTCAGGATTTCTCCTCTTTGCGACACTAATTTAATGGTAATATTACGATGTTTCGCTTTAATAGCAAACTCATCCAGGATTTCAAGAATATCGTAATCCAGGACGCGGGTATTACTCACATCAAGCTCAAGATAAGCATTATCGGGAAGCGAGTGCAGCTCCCGAAGAATCGCGCCTTTATTCAAAAAGGTCACCTCTTCAGCTAAAGTAATCCGGAATTTTCCGTCTTTACTATCATAACCTTCCTTGTGGAGAAAATGCGAATTTTTATAGCTGTTGATGAGGATCACACTGATGCCCACGATGAGCCCAAGACCAATTCCGGTTAAAAGATCGGTGAAGACCACACCCGCAATGGTGATCACAAACGGCAGAAATTGCGATTTTCCCAATCGGAACATCTGCATGAAAAGCGCCGGCTTCGCGAGCTTGTATCCTACCAACAGCAGAATGGCCGCCAAAACGGCTAGCGGAATCGTGTTAAGTAAGGCAGGAATCGTAATGATCGAAAACAGGATCAAAAAGCCGTGAATAATAGCCGAAAGCTTTGTTCTTCCGCCAGATTGAGCATTCGCCGAACTCCTCACGATCACCTGTGTGATGGGAAGACCGCCAATGAGTCCTGAAACAATGTTTCCTGCTCCCTGGGCAAAAAGCTCCCGGTTTGTAGGCGTAGATCTCTTCAGCGGATCGATCTTATCTATGGCCTCAACACTAAGAAGAGTTTCCAGGGAAGCCACGACCGCAATAGTCGCCGCCACAATCCAGATATCCGGATTGGCGATCTGGGAAAAATCAGGCAGCGTGAATTGGCCAAGGAAGGAGGAGAATCCGTCTGGCACCGGCACCGTTACCACCTGATTTTTGGCTATTCCAAAGACCTTTCCGGGAACGAACATATAGTATAGAATTCCGAAGGCTACTGCGACCAGGGAACCAGGAACAATGGTGAAAATCCGGTGTTTTTTAGACAAGACCTTTTCCCACAACAGTAGAATTCCGAGGGAAATCGCACTAATGATCACTGCTCCCGGCGAGATCATTTGTGTAAACATGGCGATGGAAGTGTAGATCCCTTCTCCCGGATCGTGTATGCTGGCAATTCCTTTTTCAAGCCCGAAGACATTGGGAATCTGCTGGATCAGGATAGTGATCCCTATCCCGGCAAGCATTCCTTTGATCACCGCGGAAGGAAAATAGTAACCGATGATCCCGGCCTTCAGCAGCCCAAGAATCAGTTGGATCCCTCCAGCCAGCACCACGGCCAGCAGGAAACTTTCAAAGCTCCCAAGCGAATGGATGGCACCAAGAACGATAACGGCGAGACCAGCAGCGGGGCCACTAACCCCCAGCGAGGAACCCGAAAGAGAACCTACCACGACCCCGCCTACCATCCCGGCGATCAATCCGGAGAAAAGAGGAGCACCACTGGCCAGGGCAATACCCAGGCACAAGGGCAGGGCCACAAAAAACACGACAAGACTTGCCGGTATATCTTTATTTAGATGTTTAAACATTATTATAATTTTTACAGGCTGTACTGAAAAGAATTCAGTTCTCCCGCAACTTCAGCCAGCACAGATTTTTATTTTACTGCATGCTGAAATTGGAGCTTTTCAGAAGCCTTTGATTTTTTAAAATTGAATTGAGGAAACAAGAGAGTAGCGCCGTGCAGATACAGCAAAGCCTTCACCCCGAAAGGGCGTGAAAAATGTTCCCGAAAATTGAAAGTATTATGCCTGTTTAGGAGGCGGAGAGATCACGTCAAGAAAGACGGGACGGTAATTATCGAGGTATTGATGAAGATCGTCTTGCTGCTCCTTCAAAAAACGAATGCTTTCGTAATTGGAATGCAGCTCTTTTAGATCGAATTCAAACGCTATCTTTTCCTTCGACTTTTCCTCTTCATCAATAGCAAAAACTATAGATGCCTTGTCGTCCACAAGGGCGACAATGGTAGGCAGCGCTATAACAGCCATGAAGACAAAAGTCAGGATATAAGCGAATTTTTTCATCGCCGCGAAAATAGGTAAAATTAAGTCTGTCTGAAAGTCAACCTCGATTCTTTATGAAAAGATACCGATAAGATTTTTCTATAACTCCTTCAGATTATCTCCCCGGGTCCAGCCCTGGCTGCCATCAGCCAGTTCGATCTTGACCCAGCCCTGGTAATCTTCAAGGACCTTGGCGCGGGTGCCTTCGTGCAGCATAAAAGCTTCGTCGCCCCTCATGGTAGGTTCGCTTCTCACTTCAGCCTCTTCGCTGAAGATGATCGCATATTTATTGTTCATCTGAATATCCTGCTGTTCATAGGCAAAAAAGACACAGGCCACCGTGCAAAGAAAGGCCAGTCCGGCCCCGGCAAAGAAGAGTCTTTTGGCCAGCGTTCTTCCGGAGAAATAATAGAGAAGAAACAAAACCACGAACAAAACACTTCCAAAAACGGCAAATGCAGCCCAGGTATCGAACGTAAAGGTTGAAATTAGCCCGTTGATGGTCTTGCTGAAGCCGGTTTTCTCATTTTCGGGAATATCGTCGAGGGTCATATTCCGCGCGAACTGTATGTTATTCTGAATATCCTCATCATGAGGCTTTAATTGCAAAGCCTTTTCATAATTGTAAATGCTGGGCGCAATATGGTTGAGCTTATAGTGCGCGTTCCCAAGGTTGTAGTACACCTCGGCCGAAGCTTCTCCGTTAGCGATGATCTGCTGGTATTTTTCAATCGCCTTTTCGTAATTCCCTTTTGTATAGGCCGCGTTGGCGTCCTGAAAGAGGCTCTCATTTTGCCCAAAAACAACGACCGAGAACAGAAGAAATGTGTAAAATAAGATCTTTTTCATCATCATAACTGTTTGTCCAGAGTTGAAATCACACGTACGGCTTTTTCGTAATCCTGTTTCATGGTAGCCATGGAAGCCGGCGTATAGCGGGCAAATTCGCAACTTTCCAGCAGGCTTAGGAAATCGGCAATACTTGCCTCGTCTACATTTCGCTCTTCAAGAATTCCGCGAATGCGGTCTTTACTCATATCGGAAGTCTGTATGTGCAGCTTCGCCTTCAGGTAGTTGTGCATTGCTTTTTCGAGCGCCAGGTAAAAGCTGGCCTGATCGCCCAGTTTCTTTTTGGCTTCTGAAAGATACTTCCTCGCAAGCTTATCGGCTTTTCTGCTGCGGTTGCCCTGCACATCATTGGCCAAAGCTTCACGTTTTCTTCCGAAGGCAATTGCCAGTGGAATAGCCAGCAAAGGCAGGAAGAGCGAACTCCAGAAAGGCCAGCTCCTGAAAAAGGTATCGTGCTGAATAGGTTGCAGATTAGTTTCGGGCTTTATAAAACGGAATTGTTCTGCGGAAAGATTGGGCTTTTGAGCCGTGGTTCCCGAAGTACCGGAATTCGACGCTACAGGCGCGCTCACGGGACCATTCTCCACATCAATAAGGATCTCGTCGGAATTGATGGTCTTGTAAGATTCCGATTTAGTATCGAAATAGGAAAAATTAAGGGCCGGAATGGGATATTTTCCCTTCCTGGTGGGGACGATAGTATAATTCTCACTAATACTGCCCTGCATTCCATCAAGGGTGGTGCGGACGTTCTCTTTTCTTTCAGGCTCATACATCTCCAGCGAACTGGGCGCGGTAAGCGTTGGCAGATCGAACAATTTCAGGTTTCCGTTTCCTTTTGCTTCTACGGTGGCGGTAAGGGATTCCCCTGCATCGAGCTGCGTTTTGCTGGCCTTTACACTAAAGTCAAAATTCCCTACTGCTCCGGAGAAATCGGCGGGTTTTCCTTCGGTTGGCAGTGGCTTTACCTCAATAGTTTTATTACCGGCAGCCACGGTTTTGTTCACCGTTTGATAGATCCTGCTGCCAAAGATGTCGCGTCTTTCTCCCGGCACATCTACAGACACCGAAAGCGTAAGTGGTTCAATATCGAGTTTCCCCGTTTTTTGCGGATAAAGAATGGTTTTTCGCAATACCACATAGCGGTATGGTTCCCCCTCGTATTGGCCATTTTCGACCCGAAGTTGCTTGATGTCTATATTCTGACTCCAGAAATCGGTGAATTTCGGGTTGTCCATTTCCCGCCAGTTGCTCACGCTAATGCGCGGACTCACATAAAGCTTGTACACCACCGTAATGGCTTCGTTCAGGTAAGGGTTGGTATTGGAGATCTCGGCTACAAGGTGCAGATTTTCAGAAGCCAGAACATCGCTGTCGTTACCGCCGGTTGGTTTGTCTACCGCAGCGGTGACCTCAACATCTATGGGCACCGTTTTGTAAACTTTTCCATCAATAGTGATCTCTGCCTGCCCAATGGTGTGTTTTCCACGGGATTCAGGCTGAAGAAAGTAACTGTAAGTCTTGGAATAGGTGCTTTTCCCGTTGATCCAGCTGTTACTTACAGCCTGGTTGGGCCCACCTACCACCGTAAATCCAGAAAATGAAGGCGGCTTGAAGTTATCACCGTCCTCGTTCATTTCAAAATCTACGCGCAGACGTTCGTTAATTCCCAGCTTATCTTTGCTCACGCTGGCTTCGAATTTCACCTGCGCGTTGACCATACCGGCCACAAACAAAAACAAACTTAATATTGCAATTTTAATCTTCATTTTGATCCTCCTTATTAGGATATTCTTTCATTGATGTTACCAGTCTTTTTCTGATCTTACTTTAGCGCCTTTGGCCTTTTTGGCGTTCACCTTGTCCTGCACCTTCTTCTCCTCATTGTTCATAGCTTCAAGCAGGCTTTTTATCTGCTGCTGTGACAGCTGTCCCTGAGCAGGCTGGGGCTGCTTTTGCTGATCTTTGTCGCCTTCCTCTTTCTTCTTCTGTTGATCCTGATTTCCTTTATTCTGATCCTGATCCTTCTTCTCCTGATCGCCCTTGTTCTGATCTTTTTTATCCTTGTCGCCCTGGTTTTGATCTTTATTCTGATCCTTCTTGTTATCGCCCTGGTCTTTCTTATTCTTGTCGCTGTCGCCGTTCTTGTTCTGATCTTTATTCTGATCCTTTTTATCCTTATTGTCCTTGTTGTCTTTATTGTCTTTGTTCTTATCCTGATTTTTCTGCTGCTGCTCAAGCATCTTCTTCGCCAGGGCAAGGTTATACCGGGTCTCATCGTCGGTGGGGTCGTTCCTCAAGGCATTTTTATAAGCCTCAACCGCTCCTTTATAATTTTTTTCTTTCATGAAGGAATTGCCAAGATTGTGGAAGATCTTGTGCTTTTCCTCCTTGGTTCCTGCAACTTTCGCGGCCTGCTTTAGCCGTTCTCCTGCTTCGGAAGCTTTTTCCTTGTTGTAATAGAGATTCCCCATATTGTAACGGGCAACGGTATTCGAAGGATCTATCGCCACCGCTTTACGGTAGGACGCTTCGGCCGTGGCAAAATCGTTTTCAGCCATCGCTTCTTTGGCTTTCCGCAGAAGCTCCTGTGCTTCTTTCTGTTTCTTTTCAGGTTTATCCTGCTGCGCCATGGCGGGCATGGCTGCAAATAGTAGCAATGCCAGCAGGCTAAAAACGTATTTTTTATTAAGAAAATCAGCTTTCATCTACTTCTCCTTTTTTCTTTTTCTCGTTAAACAGGTTGAGCTTTTTCACCCATTCAGTTTTTCTTTCCAGCAAGAAGATGTCCAAAAATAACAACAAAAGGCCTAATCCCAGGAACCACTGAAACTGCGATTTATAATCGGCGAACTCCTTGGCTTCATATTCGGTTTTCTCGATATGCTGAAGGGCATCTTTTACCTTGTCTACCACATTAGAAGTTACATTTCCTTTAATGTACTCTCCATCTGTGGCCGAAGCGATGTCCTTCAGCGTTTGCGGATCAAGCTTCGTGATCACCGTTTCTCCCTGGTTATCCTTTTTATAATTCAGGACTACCCCATTTCGTTTAATAGGAATAGGACCTCCTTTTTCGGTTCCCACTCCAATGGTAAAGATCTTAATTCCTTTTTTGGCCGCTTCCTCAGCAATAGATTCCACATTCCCTTCGTGATCTTCACCGTCGCTTATCACGAACAACACCCTGTTGGTCTGCTGCTCATCATCATAAAAGGTCGTCGCCAGGTCAATCGCATCACTGATGGCTGTACCCTGCGAGCTCACCATGTCGGTATTGAGCGCCTGCAGAAACATTTTAGCCGAAGCATAATCGGTGGTGATCGGTAACTGCGGAAAAGCACTTCCTGCATAGGCGATAATTCCCACGCGATCGCCTGCCAGGTTATTAACGATCTGCCTTACCAGTTGTTTGGCTTTCTCAAGGCGGCTGGGAGCAATATCTTCAGCCTCCATACTTTTGGAAACATCTATCGCAAAAACAATATCAACTCCCTGCCTTTTAACTGTTTCCAATTTTGTGCCAATCTTAGGATTTACCAGTGCAATTACAAGGGCGGTAAGAGCCAGTAAAAAGAAAATGATCTTTACTGCGGGCTTAAAGGAAGATCGGTTGGGAGTGAGAAAGGAAAACATGCCCGCCCCGGCAAATTTCCTTCGCGTACGTCTTTGCCACAGCAACAAAATCACGTAGAACAATAGCACCACCGGAATGGCGAGCAGCAACCAAAAATATATTTTCTCTTCTAATATGTACATTCTTCAGTCGATATTCAAAAGGTTCGGCTTTAAATAAAGCTTCGGAAAAGAGTGTATCTCAGCAAAATCTCGAAGAACAGTAACCCGAAGGCTAAAAGTGCCAGTGGCCTGTATTCTTCGTCGTAGTTGTAATATTTGAACTCTTCTATTTTCGTTTTTTCAAGGGAATCGATCTCCTTGTAGATCTCTTCCAGTTTCTTATTATCGGTCGCCCTGAAATATTTTCCTCCGGTTTCATCGGCAATCTGTTTCAGCAGACCTTCATCGATCTCGACCTGCACATTGCCGTACTGAATTTTTCCGTTAGGCAAAACCGCAACCGGTGAAAGCGCCATTCCGTTACTCCCCACGCCAATGGTGTACACTTTTATACCGAACTCCACGGCGAGTTCACTGGCGATCTTCGGATCAATAAACCCGGAATTATTCACCCCGTCTGTAAGCAGGATGATCACCTTGCTCTTTGCTTTGCTGTCCTTCAGCCGGTTCACAGCGGTCGCGAGGCCAGACCCAATAGCCGTTCCACTTTGAAGGATATTGGTGTACTTGATGTCATCGAGGGCATTAAGTACTATTCGTTTGTCGCTGGTAATAGGCGTTTTGGTAAAGCTTTCGCCGGCATAGACAACCAGCCCTATCCTGTCATTAGGCCGATCTTTGATGAATTCAGAGCCCACCTGCTTTAGAGCCTCCAGGCGATTGGGCTTGAGGTCACGGGCCAGCATACTGGCCGAAACATCTATAGCCATCACAATATCTATCCCACGCGTACTACTGGATTTTGTCGAAACATCAACCGTTCTTGGCCTGGCCATCGCGGTAATGATCAATGCCAGGGCAATAAGCCTCAGCACGAATAACACAGGTTTTATTTGGGCCAGCAGACTTCGTTTAGCTTTAAAGCCTTTGATGCTCGAGATGCGAAGCTCCGGGGTCTGCCGGTTTCGCTTCCAGAAGTACCAGGCTATAGCGACCGGCAGAAGCAGTAACAGCCAGAAAAATTCCGGATCTTCGAAAGTGAAATTCGCAAACATCAGCTATTCAGGTTTAAAAGTTCTACAGAATCTATAATTCGCTGGGCGATCTCTTCGGCTGAATCATCTCCTTCGCTATAGATGACGATCACTTGTTCGTACCCATTATTTTCAGCGAAATTCAGGATTACGTATTTATTCTTAACAAGCTTATTGGTCACCGGACTTTTCACTTCAAGCGTTCCGAAGACTTTGATGCCTTTGGCTCCATTGAGAGTGGTGAAATCTTCCTGCTTCATCACAATATTCTTCGCGCCCTGCTGTTCCAGGTAATTGTAAATTCCGTCTACCGCCTTGTCCAGTTTAAAATTCACCTTCCCCTGAAATTTGATCGTATTCACCACCGTATAAAAATTACTGATAAGGCTGCCGTACATAAAGGTCTCGCTGTCGGCAAGATTGGTGTTTTTTACCTCGGGATTTGTCATCTCCCCGCGTTTCAGCACTTCGGGCGTGGTGACGGCTACAGGTGGATTTCCGTATTCGCTGCGGATCCAATCCCCTTCTAAAAGTTCCTTAGTCGGATGACCAAGAAAACTGTCTTTTAAATAGGTCATGCCTTTGGTCGCCATAAGAGAGCCCACAACCACAACGAGAACCAGGGCTCCCACAATTGACCAGGCGAGGATGCGTTTTCGTTTGCGCTTCTTCGCTGCCGCCTCGCGGTAGGCTTCATCTCTCAATAATTCTTCTTCAGTAGGCTCCGGAATAGAGGTTTTCACATCATTGATCACGTGTTCTACCTTGCTGCGGTCTCCCTTAGCAGTGATCACATCAGGACGGGAATTGGCAAATTTCGCCAGGTCGGCACGTTGCAGGACTAGCTGAAGATCCTGAATCGTATTTTCATCTAAACGGATCTTCCCATTACTCCTGCTCGCTTCAAGAAAAGCGATCAATTCGGCAGTGGTACTTTCCAGCGCCCGGTCATAAACCTCCCGATCCAGGTATCTTCTTACCGAATCGGTAAGGCGGGAATAATATTCCTTGATTTCCCTTCGCTCCAGCAAGGGAGAATTGTCAAGCGAATTGAGGGCTGTGATAGCTTCTTCATAAGGGGGCAATTCTTTGGCGGCTTCCTCTTTTTTCTTTTTTCTCCGGAAGAAAAAGAAGACAACGGCAATAAGGGCCAAAGCTCCCAACAGCCACCAAATCCAGCCGGGGATTGTAAATCTGTCCGGGATATCTACCGAAGCTTTGATGGGATACATCTTCTGCTTTGTAGTGTCCACAGCCACGGTAGCAACTTCCACCGGGATAGAATCGGTTAAAAATTGCCTGCTGTTTACCAACACCTTTTGCTGCGGAATCACATATTTTCCAGAGTCGAACTGCGTAAGAGCGTACTCCTTGAGCAGCCGGAAACGGTCCTGAACTCTGGTGGTGTCGGTTTTATGGGATTCGACCACTTCCAGAGGAGAAAAGGAATTCTCAGGAAAAACCACCAAATCGCTGGAATCGGTCTCTACCGAGATATAATAGTTTAGTTGTTCTCCAATCTTTATCTGGGTAGAATCAACGGTAGCATTCACTTGTGGTTGCTGGGCCCGAAGTAAAGGGGAGGCAAAGAGCAGTAGGATTAAGAGAAAGGCTGTTGTTATTTTTCCAGTATACAATCTTTGAGGTAATTTCAATCTGAACGGTGCCGATAATTCTTTTTTCATCTTGACTCCTTATGCTCTTCTTTTAAAATAGCCGAGTAATTTTTTTACGTAGCTTTCGTCAACGCGGTTGCTTATCACGCCTCCACCGCTAAGGGTGAAACTTTCCTGAAAATAATCTCTCCTTTCCATATAATATCTGGTGTAGGCACTGCGAACCGATTTTGAACCGGTATTAACGGTCAAAATTTCGTTAGTTTCTTCATCCAACATTTGTACCAAACCGAGGTTAGGAATCTCTTTTTCACGGGGATCGTAAACCCGGATGCCCGTAACATCGTGGCGCTTTGCGACGATCTTCAGAGTTCGCTGATAACTTTCATCCATAAAATCGGAAAGAATGAACACAATGGCCTTCTTCTTCATCACGTTCGAAAGATACTTCAACGCGCCCTCAATATCGGTTTTTTTCCCTTTAGGTCGAAATTCGATCAATTCGCGAATGATTCTAAGCACATGTGATCTTCCTTTTTTCGGCGGAATATATAGTTCGATCTCATCGGTAAATAGCATCAACCCAATCTTATCGTTGTTCTGAGTGGCAGAAAAGGCCAGAGTAGCAGCGATCTCGGTAACAACATCTTTCTTGAGCTGCTCCTGGGTTCCGAACATTTCTGAGGCCGAAACATCTACCATCAACATCATGGTAAGCTCCCGCTCTTCTTCGAAAACCTTAACAAAAGGCTCGTTGTAACGCGCGGTAACATTCCAGTCGATATTCCTCACATCGTCCCCAAACTGATACTGCCTCACTTCGCTGAAGGTCATACCGCGTCCCTTAAAGGTAGAGTGATATTCTCCACCAAAGACGTGATCGCTCAAACGGCGGGTCTTGATCTCTATTTTGCGTACTTTTTTAAGTAACTCCTTGGTTTCCATCAGAAAATATTATCTGCTTTGGATTTGCAGAAAGAAAAATGACATTTCAACTCAACTTTTAAGAACAAAAAAGTGCCGGTTTATGGCACTTCGATCTCATTGACGATGTTGTTGATGATGTCTTCAGAGGTGATGTTTTCGGCTTCAGCCTCGTAGGTAATCCCTATTCTGTGGCGTAATACGTCATGTACCACCGCCCTTACATCTTCAGGAATCACATAGCCTCTTCTTTTTATAAAGGCATAGCACTTGGCCGCTGTCGCGAGGTTGATACTACCCCTTGGAGAAGCTCCAAAACTGATGAGGGGTTTTATCTCTTCCAGTTTATATTTTTCGGGAGTTCTGGTTGCGAAAATTATATCGAGAATGTACTTTTCGATCTTTTCATCCATATACACTTCTCTTACCGCCTGTTGCGCACGTTGTATCTGCTCGATACTCACCACCGGATTCACCTTCGGAAAGGCTCCCTTTAGATTAGCCCGAATAATGAGTTGTTCCTCATCCATCAGCGGGTATTTGATGACGGTCTTCAGCATAAAACGGTCGACCTGTGCTTCGGGCAGCGGATAGGTTCCTTCCTGCTCTACCGGGTTTTGGGTGGCCATTACCAGGAACGGACGGTCAAGAATAAAAGTTTCTTCCCCGATGGTCACCTGCTTTTCCTGCATAGCCTCCAACAGCGCCGATTGCACCTTGGCAGGCGCCCGGTTAATCTCATCGGCAAGTACGAAATTGGCGAAAATAGGACCTTTCTTAATGCTGAAGTCATTCAGCTTCATATTGTAAATAAGAGTACCGATCACATCGGCAGGAAGAAGGTCTGGAGTAAACTGGATCCGGCTAAAACTGCCGTGAACAGCCTGAGAAAGAGTATTGATGGCAAGGGTTTTGGCGAGGCCGGGAACTCCTTCGAGTAAGATATGCCCCTGCCCCAGTAATCCGATCAGCAAACGTTCAACCATATGCCTTTGCCCTACGATGACCTTATTCATTTCGGAGGTCAGGATGTCTACAAAGGCGCTTTCTCTTTCAATTTTTTCATTAAGGCTTGCGATATCTACCGAAGCATCATTTTCAGTCATTATGTCAAATTTTAAAACGTGAGATAGTCAGTTCGGATTAACGGCGCAAATTGTGAAATTCTGCGCAGTAAGCCTGTTAACGGATGGTTAAAAAACCAGAAGAGCAGCCCGCGGGCTGCTCTCTTATTTTCGCTCACAAGGCAGGGTTTATTCCATAAAAATCGTGCCAAGATCAAGGCTTGCATTCTCTTCGACTACAATATTATCCTGAACTACTGCGGGAATTCCACTTTCAGGAGCCGGAGTAACGGTTAGTTGGTAAGTTCCGGCCGGAACTCCGTGCAAAGCAAATTCTCCCTGCTCGTTGGCATAAGCCGAAATAGTAGTGGAAGCATTCTTTAGCTCTACCAGTGTTTGGAAGTTCGTAGGATGAACAGCGCCCACCACAGTGCCGGCTCCTTCTTCAGCCGATACTCTTATGACTGGCTTCAGGATGTATCCCCCATTGCCCGTAGTAACTATAGATTGGTCTACATCAAAATCGAGCAGGTAAGAATACTGTTTTCCGGCCTCAAGTTCCTGGTTGATCTGCAGTTTTAAACCAGATTGTTGCGCACTGGGAGTACTTAACGGCTCTGGAGTATCCTGCCCGGCCAGTTTTACATTATTGTCGGTTCCAAGAACCAGGCGTATTTGCCCAACATATCCTGCTGGTACTTCGGCATCTGCTAACAGCTGAGTGACTCCGCCCGTAAGATCTAACAGGTTGTATACACCTTCCTGCACATCACCTACGCTCACCCAGTTTTCGCCATCACCTTGAGCAGCAGCAGTCTGGATCATCACATCTTTCACATCAATGTTCACCTGTTCATAATCCCCGGGCGCATCGGTCATTGACACACTTAAATGCGCGGTCTGGTCTCCATTGGTTGAGTCGTTATTATCACTACAGCTCACCAATCCTGAGGCCAGCACGGCCAGTAAAAGCAAAGCTTTTAAGTTCATTTTTCCCATAGACATTTTCATAAGTAGATTGTTTTTGTTTGGCATTGATAACGCAGAGAGGAGCATTTCATTTTTAAGTTTGCTCTGAATTAACGAATTTTAACAGCAATTAACCCCTCCTTAATAACTACAGGGGTTTTACCTTTAAATACTTTACTACTTTAGAGATCAAAAAAGAAAAAGAATGAAAACAGCATTAATTACCGGCGCCACCAGCGGAATTGGAAAAGCCACAGCCATTGCGCTCTCAAAAGAGAATTTTAATTTGATCATTTGCGGCCGACGCAAGGAAAGACTGGAGAAACTTCGGCTACGCCTTTCAGACGATTGCGAGGTGCATACACTTTCCTTTGATGTAAGAAACAAGGAAGAGGTTTTTGAAAAGTTGCAAAACCTTCCGGAAGAATTCAGTAAAATTGATGTACTGGTAAACAATGCCGGAAATGCCCACGGCCTGGATCCTATCCAGGACGGGAACATAGAAGACTGGGATGCAATGATGGACATCAACGTGAAAGGTCTGCTTTACGTAAGCAAGGCGGTATTTCCGAAGATGATAAGTCAGAATTCAGGTCATATTATTAATATTGGCTCTATAGCCGGAAAAGAGGTTTATCCCAACGGGAATGTGTACTGTGCCAGCAAACATGCGGTTGATGCCCTGAACCAGGCGATGAGGATCGACCTGAATAAGCACAACATACGAGTTGGAGCCATCAATCCGGGGCTGGTACAAACCGAATTCAGTGAAGTGCGGTTTAAGGGAGACACCCAGCGGGCCGAAAAAGTATACGAGGGATTCAAAGCCCTGCAGCCGGAAGACATTGCCGATATCATCCGCTTCATGGTGACCCGACCATACCACGTGAACATTGCCGATCTTACGGTTCTGCCAACTGCCCAGGCCAATTCTACTATAGTTAAGAAGGAATAATTCTTCTTATTACATTCATTATGGCATTCTTCAGAAATAGAATTTGAAAAACTTTTGGATAAGTCGGTGATCCTGAATGAACAGATTTCCAAATTTCTAATTACCTCAAAAAATCTGAAAAGCGAGGATCAAAATTTGATTAACAAATAGAAATAAGTAATACCAATAGGTAATATCCCGGAATGATCAACAAGCGCCTTCTCATAAAGAACCTGCTCGCGCACAATGACGAGAACAGCTTTTACGACAAAAAGCGGCAGCTCAATATTGGCGAAAAAGAAGGCAAGGCGAAATTCCTGAAACACGTTTGCGCGCTCTCCAACTCCAATCCCGAGAATAATTCATACATCGTGATTGGAGTAGAGGATGCCGACAATACCATTGCCGGAATTGACTTTTTTGACGACAGTAAGATCCAGAATCTGGTGAATGCCTATCTGCACAATCCGCCGTTGATCTCCTACGAAAACATTCCATTCCCCCACCTGCCAGATCAGTTGGTGGTGGGGCTGGTAACCATCAGGCCAAACCACGGGAAGGTCTGCTCACTCAAAAAGAACATCTGGAAATACATGGCCCGTACGGTATTTCTGCGGGACGGCAGCATGAGTATGCCTAAGAGCTATGGGATCAACATCGAAGATGTGAACTCTAAAATTGTAGCTTCCGTAGAAAACCACTCCCATAACAATATAGAACTTACCCTCGACGGGGTATTTGATTTTATGGCCAAGCGCCGCGATTATAATCCGTCGTACAAGGTCTTTAAAGAATATTTCGTGGTTTGCTGGGCCGGAAAAGAGAAAAACCTCAGGAATGAGACCTACTATTCCAGGGTGGATATTGAGCTCATCAATGAACAGGTGAAGCTTTTTTATTCCGATCTCGATGAAGTCACCATCGGGATGGACCAGGATTCATTCAGGATCCAGGAGTTCGTGCATTTAGGGCTGCACGACAAGTATAAATATTACCCGCTGGAAGAGGTGATCATTCATTTTAAGGATAATGCCAGTTATGAGATCGAGAGCAAATTGCTGTTCGAACCGCCGAAATTCGACAAAAAGATCCTGCATCATATCTATAACAGTAACAACAGTTTGCTGGAACGGCTAAAAAAGCATCTGCCGCTCAATTCTCATCAGCTCAAGGACCTGAAGAATCTGCCTTCCACATATTTAATATGTTATCTGAACAATTTCAGGAAAGCCCTGGAGAAACTGGAAGAATCAAAGCCCTATTTGAAAGAATACAGCGCAGAAGCCTACAATTATTACAAGGAAAGCATGCGAATTTTAAGAAAAGTAAAATATAACTAATATGGGCAGAACCATTGCCATAGGAGATATTCACGGAGGATTGAAAGCGCTCATCCAGCTTTTGGAGCGCATAAATATCACACCTGAAGACAAGATGATCTTCCTGGGAGATTATGTTGACGGTTGGAGCGATTCTGCAAACGTCGTCTCTTACCTCATCGATCTGGCCAGGCAAAATACCTGCATTTTCATTAGGGGAAATCACGATGACCTCGCACATCGCTGGCTCAAAAGCGGTGAACTCAATCCGCAGTGGCTGGAACACGGCGGCCAGTCGAGCATTGATGCCTACCGGAATTTTTCTTCGGAAGAGATCGCCAGCCATATTGAATTTTTCAACCAGATGTTGAATTATCATATCGATAAAAAGAACCGCCTGTTTGTACATGCGGGCTTCACCAATCTGCATGGCCCAAAAAGCGAATATCATCAAACCGGATTTTACTGGGATCGCACCCTTTGGGAAATGACCCTGGCTCTTGACAGTAAACTTGAAGAGGATCACGACCATTACCCCAAACGGCTGCAACTGTTCAATGAGATCTTCATTGGCCATACTCCGGTAACGCGTATTGGCCAGTCGAAACCCTACCATCGCGCCAATGTATGGAATGTAGATACCGGCGCGGCCTTCAAGGGAAAACTTTCAGCAATAGAGATAGATTCCAAGGAAATCTGGCAGAGTGACCCGGTATATACTTTATACCCCGAAGAGAACGGAAGAAATTAAGAGAATTTTACCAAAGTCCCGATTCACTTCTTCATACCTTTGAATTTCAACCTTTTTGTATTTAATTTGCAAGGAACGCGTAGCAGCAAATTGCAGCACGGTTATTGAGAATAAAGTACCAAACGGGATTATTTCATTAAAAATGAACAAGTTCCACTAGAGAAAGAATAATATGGCCCTTGAAAATATACGATTAGAAGTAATGCAAACTGTCGAGAAATCGATCGATAGTTTTGTGGAGAAATACCTGATACCGGTTGAGGATATCTGGCAACCCACCGATCTTTTGCCCAATCTTCAGGATGACGACGGATTTGAAGTTGTTCACCAGATAAGGGAAGAAGCCAAGGAACTTGGCTACGATTTTTGGGTAGTGCTCGTTGCCGATATGGTAACCGAAGAAGCCCTTCCTACCTACGAATCCTGGCTTATGGATATGGAAGGAGTCGAACAACATGGTGCCTCAAAAGCTGAGCAAAACGGCTGGGCTAAGTGGATACGCCACTGGACCGGAGAAGAAAATCGCCACGGCGATGCGCTCAATAAATACCTTTATTTATCCGGAAGGGTGAACATGAGAGAAATCGAGAAAACCACTCATCACCTCATCAACGACGGTTTCGATATCGGAACCGGGCGTGATCCCTACCGCAATTTTGTTTACACAAGTTTTCAGGAGCTGGCTACCAACATCTCTCACAAGAGAGTGGGACAGCTGGCAAAGAAAAAAGGCAATAAAATGCTGGCCAAGATGTGCAACATCATCGCCGGGGATGAGATGAGACACCACCTGGCTTACAGAGAATTTGTGAGAACCATCTTTGAATACGATCCAAGCGAAATGATGCTGGCCTTTGCCGATATGATGAAGAAAAAGATCGTAATGCCCGCTCAATTCATCCGGGAATCAGGACAGGGAATTGCTGAAGCCTTTGAGAATTTCTCAAACGCCGCACAACGACTTGGAGTTTATACTACTCACGATTACGTTGATATTCTGGCTAAGCTGAACGCTCACTGGGAGATTGACAAGATGAACTCTCTTACCGATGAAGCTGAAAAAGCACGGGACTTCCTCATGAAACTTCCCGATAGAATGACAAGAATTGCGCAACGCATCTCTGTACCTGAAGATCCGCATCAGTTCAAGTGGGTTGAAGCCAACGGAATGCTGTAAAACGGTTTGCATATAAAAAACAGAAAGTCCGCTTCACGAGAAGCGGACTTTTTTTGTTGAATTTAGTCTCTTTTGCCAGGTCATTCCAAGACCTATGAGTTAAAAATATCTGGTGGATGAAAATCTCGGCATATTCTATTTAGTAGAAATATTCTTGTGAAGGATCTTTTTTGTAAGTGTAGTGCTTCCCCGGCGTTAAAAATTTTTGAAGCCTTGGAGAAAATTTAGCCGGGGGAACACGAATCTTTAATGACCGAAGGGAAAAAACCTCATGCCTAATGATAATATCAATGATAATTTATTTCAGAATCTCATCCACTTGATTCCGCGGTTCATTTGAAAAAAGATTCTGAAACTCTGCTCCTCCGGCTTCAGCTGACGAAATTAAGCTTCTGTTTCTGAAGAATACCGCTTCCAGACCTTATAGGCCGCCAGGTCTTTCTCTATTAGGGTCAGGCAAAAAGCGATCACCGCTGCATCGTCAAGATAGCCAACAATGGGAATAAAATCAGGAATGAGATCTATAGGAGAAAGCACATACAGCAAAGCCCCGCCTACAGAAGCTATGATATTCCAGGGAATTTCGCGGTAAGTGCCGTTTGCATAATCGCGCACCAGCGAAAACAGGATCTGCACATCATCTATATAGCGATGCAGTTTACTCTTATTCTCAAATTTCGACTTGATCTTTTCCTCCTCTTTCAGGACTGTATGCACATCCTTTTCCTCGAATTCGCTTTGTTGTTTATTGTGCTGCTCTTCTGCTGTTTCTTCTGAAATTCGGCTCATTCCGTTAGTTTTAGATGAATTCCGAAAATAAAAAAAAGCAGAACACGAGCCAAGGCTCTGCTGTGAGTTTAGCGCAAAATTAACTCTGATGCCAATTGCTTCAGCTACAGAAAGCCTCAAATCCAGACAAAGAATGTATTTTTCCGTAATTTCAGCCTGTAACAAGAACTAAAAACTTCCAAAATGATCGCCAGACACTGGGCGGGTCGCATAAAACCCGAAGAAGCCGAAAATTACGTCCAATATCTACAGGAAGAGATCCTGCCGCATCTTTCAGAAATGAAAGGTTTCAGCGGCGCCAGCATCCGAAAAAGAAAACTTCAGGATTCGATAGAATTCCTGTTCATTTCTGAGTGGGATTCCGAAGAAGCCATAAAACAATTCGCCGGGGAAGATATCAGTACCGCAGTAGTAGCTGAAAAGGCTCAAAGAATGATGCTGAACTTTGACAAAGAAGTGCGGCATTACGAGATAGTTTCTTCAATTTAGAGAAATGGGAGGTAAAAATTCCTGATTTCGGAAAATTGCTATTGATTCAAAATTGGTGTATTTTTACACCAAACAGGATTTAGTTATTATGGCAAGACAAAGTATTTCCTTCACCAAGCCCAACGATGAATGGCTAAAAGAGCAGGTGGAGAGCGAGGAGTATTCCAGCAAAAGCGAAGTAGTAAATGATCTGATAAGGCAGGCAAGGAAACAACAGGTTCAAATTGACTGGATCAAAGCTAAACTGGAGAAAGCAGAGAACAGCGGCTTTACAAATGACAGCAAAGAGCAGATCCTGGCTCAGTCGAAGGCTCTACTGAAAAATGGCTAAATACAAGATAAGCAACCAGGCTAAAGAAGATCTTATACGCATCCATCAATATGGGCTTAAGAGGTTTGGTATGGATCAGGCTGATAAGTATTTCAACAATTTCTTCCGTTATTTCGACATTATAGCAGAAAATCCCTTCTCTTTTGAATCTGTAGGTTTCATAAAAGAGGGATACAGGCGCTGTGCCTGTGGCGCCGATAGTATTTATTACCGAATAAATGAGAACGTGGTTGAGATAATGGCCATTGTGGGCAGCCAGGACTTAGATAACATCTTTGGCTAATTCTGATTTCCTTTCACCTTTTCACCGTGTGCATCATAAAAGCCTAGCCTCCAAACGTTTTCCTTCATTTCTGAAACTTCTATGAATAGCTTCTGAAATTAGCAATAACTCCTGAACTTCAGCGAATTCTTCTGAAATACAGCAGATTACTCACTCTCAACAAAACAGAAAGGCCGTCCAAAAAGATCCAATTTCAACCTGAAGCTTTTTTCAGGATAAAATTCCTCTATTTCGACAGCCTTTTTTTCTAAAATCTCAGATCTGAGATCTGATGTCTAATCTCTAAAGATCGAACTTGATTCCCTGCGCCAGGGGAAGCTCTGTAGTATAATTGATCGTATTGGTTTGACGACGCATGTAAACTTTCCACGCATCAGAACCAGACTCGCGGCCGCCGCCGGTTTCCTTTTCACCACCAAAAGCGCCACCAATTTCAGCTCCGGAAGTTCCAATATTCACATTGGCAATTCCGCAGTCAGATCCCGCAACCGAAAGGAATCTTTCTGCCTCGCGCAGATTGTTGGTCATTATCGCTGAAGAAAGCCCCTGTTTTACACCATTCTGAAGATCGAGCGCATTCTCAAGATCTCCTGAGTATTTCATGATATACAGCACCGGCGCAAAAGTTTCGTGTTGCACGATCTCGTAATGATTTTTAGCTTCGGCAATGGCAGGTTTCACGTAGCAACCGCTTTCGTAACCTTCACCTTCCAGCACTCCGCCTTCAACGAGAATATTTCCACCTTCTTCCACTACTTTATCCAGGGCAGCCTGGTAATTCTTCACAGCATCTTTATCGATAAGCGGCCCCACATGATTGTTCTCATCCAGCGGATTTCCGATTCTAAGTTGTTTATAGGCATCAACGATAGAATCTTTTACCTTATCGTAAACATCTTCGTGAATAATAAGCCTTCTTGTAGAAGTACAACGTTGACCACAGGTGCCAACCGCACCAAACACAGCACCTATTACCGTATTCTTCACATTCGCATCGGGAGTCACGATAATGGCGTTGTTCCCTCCAAGCTCGAGCAAAGTTTTACCCAATCTCGCTGCTACTGCCTGAGCTACGATCTTACCCATTCTTATGGAACCGGTAGCCGAGATCAACGGCACGCGTTCATCATTGGTCATCATCTCACCAACCTTATAATCGCCGGTGATCAAAGAAGAAATTCCTGCAGGAACTCCATTTTCAGCAAAAACTCTCGCCGCTATATTCTGACAGGCTACCGAAGTGAGTGGTGTCTTTTCTGAACCCTTCCAGATACAGGCATCGCCACAAACCCAGGCAAGGGCGGTATTCCATGACCAAACGGCAACCGGAAAGTTAAAGGCCGAAATAATTCCTACCACTCCCAGCGGATGGTATTGTTCATACATCCTGTGGCCGGGGCGCTCGCTATGCATGGTTAACCCGTGCAACTGCCGGGAAAGACCCACTGCAAAATCACAGATATCGATCATCTCCTGTACCTCTCCCAGCCCTTCCTGGTAGGATTTCCCCATCTCGTAAGAAACCAGTTTTCCCAGAGGTTCCTTCAGGCGGCGAAGTTCGTCGTTGAACTGTCGCACCACCTCGCCCCGTTGCGGAGAAGGCCAGCTGCGCCATTCCTTAAATCCTTCAGTAGCCGTACTTACAACTTTTTCATAATCCTCTTTAGTAGTAGCTTTCACCTTGCCAATCAAGGCGCCATCTACAGGCGAATAAGATTCGATGATTTCCCCGTTTCCGAAGAAATCTTCGCCGGTAGAAGTTCCGTTATTGATTTCATTCAGGCCAAGCTCTTTCAAAGCTTGAGTGATCCCGAATTTTTTTGCAATTTCACTCATTAATTTGTGGTTTTATCTGTTCTTATGTGTAGTTATTGCGAAAATAGTAAAATTTGACCGCTATTCCTCATCGGATACAAAACGCGCATCTGCCGGCATGACCTCGCCACAATTATCACAGGTGCGCAGATCTTTACTTCCGTAGAATTCCTTGAAATGCTTCAGAAAATCCTTCTCAATGTCGTGCAGCGGAAAGTAAACCTCATACAGCTTATGATTGCAGTTGTCGCAATACCAGATGAGTCCGTCTTTCACGTCCAGCCCAATCCTCTTGCGCTCCACCACCAGCCCAATCGAACCATCTTTCCTCTCGGGAGAATGTGGAACTTTAGCCGGATGCAGGTACATATCGCCGGGACCCAATTTCATGGTTTTTTTCTCTCCGTTCTCCTGCACATGCACCTCGATCTCACCCTCCAGCTGGTAAAAAAGCTCTTCGGTTTCGTTGTAGTGGTAATCTTTCCGCGCATTGGGCCCGGCCACAACCATCACAATATAATCTCCCGAGTCTTTGTAAAGATTCCTGTTTCCCACCGGCGGCTTCAGCGTTTCCCGGTTCTGCTCCACCCATTTATTCAGGTTAAAAGGTTTAAGAATACCCATAATTTCGAATTTGAACTAAAATTAAGCATTCTCCCCCAGAAACCTGCGTGCAGCAAACGAATATCTCCTGATTGGAAAATCAGGAACAAATAATTACAAAGCACTAAACAGAAAAGATTGCAAACCGCCCAATGCGATACTGGATACTTTTCCGGGCGCCTGCCGCAACCGCGGCACCGGGCTCTCCCCTTCAAGTCCTCGTCGCAAAAGCTCCTGCGGGCTTTCCGCTACGACCTGCCTGACGGTAGGCAGGTCCCTGGCGCAAATTTTCCTCTCTTCCAGTTTTCCACGATTTTCGTTAACTTTCCATTCAAACCAGAATCTCATGAAAAAATTCATATTCCTCCTTAGCCTTTGTGCTTTTCTTGCCTGCAACGAAGAATCTCACATGTCGCGAAAGATCGTAGATGATCAACCTGTAAAGAAAAACTGAGGACACCACGGTAAATTTTGGGATCGTCATTCATGGTGGGGCCGGTACCATCCTCAAAAAAAACATGAGCGATTCTTTAGAGGCCGTCTACAAGGCAAAACTGGAAGAAGCCATCAGGACCGGTCACCGTATTCTTGCCAATGGCGGCACCGCGGTGGAAGCCGTGCAACGAACCATTAATGTCATGGAAAATTCCCCGCTTTTCAACGCCGGGAAAGGCGCTGTTTTCACCCACGAAGGCAAAAATGAGATGGACGCTTCCATTATGGATGGCAATACCCTCAATGCCGGCGCGGTTGCAGGAGTGACTACAGTAAGGAACCCGATCAACCTGGCTTACCAGGTCATGGTGAATTCCGATCACGTGCTGCTTTCAGGTAAGGGCGCCGAGGAATTCGCCAGGGAACGAGGTCTGAAAATTGTAGATCCCGAATATTTCTACACCGAAAAAAGATTCCAGAGCCTTCAGAAAATAAAAGCCGCCGAAGAAGCTAAAACTTCTGTAGACACACGAAAAATGGCTTTCGAGGATCCTTTCATCAAAGATTCCAAATTCGGCACCGTGGGTTGCGCCGCTTTGGACAAACACGGCAATCTTGCCGCGGGCACTTCCACGGGGGGCATGACCAACAAACGTTATAATCGCATTGGCGATTCGCCCATTATCGGTGCCGGCACCTACGCCAACAATAAAACCTGCGCGGTTTCCTGCACCGGCTGGGGAGAATATTTCATCCGCGGGGTGGTGGCCTATGATATTTCAGCAATGATGGAATACAAAGGCGTGAGTCTGCAGGAAGCTGCCAAAGAGGTTATTCAGAAGAAAGTTCCGGCAATGGGTGGCGACGGTGGAATCATCGCCATAGATCACGACGGGAATGTAGCTATGGAATTTGACACCGCCGGCATGTACCGCGCCACCATGAACAAAAACGGAGATCTTAAAATTGGTATCTACGGGAAGTAATTTCAGTTGACAGTATGCAGTCCCGGTTGGCAGTTGACGCAGTGTTTTAAAAAGCGGGAAACGAAAGCAGACCCCAATTCGAAACCCAATTCCACAAATTAGAACCGACAACAGATAACAAACACTTCGACTGCTTCGCGCTCAGTGTACGACGATGACATCTGATTATCCCAAGACGGAACAATCTCTGCTTCAAAGAATGATTCGCCTCCGCCTTACAATGACGTACCCTTTAAACTCCCAGTCACAAACCCGCAATCCAAAGTCCGAACTCTCCACTCTCCCCTATTTTAACAGAACATTATTCCCGCAGTTTTGAAGATTGTACGAACTGCTACTACCTTCGCAGATATCCTGGAATCTCAACACAACACCGGCAGTCTTTCTATGAAGTATTTTCAGCTTATTATTGTCCTTTTAGCCCTGATCCCTCTTCAGCTTCGGTCTCAGGCCCTCACCAAGGCCCAGGCGAATGACACTATCAAGACCATGCCTTCTTTTACCATTTACAAAGACAATTACTTCATCAGCGGTGTTCCCACCCATACAGGCATTACCAAACACACGGCTGATGCGAAATACCAGATCAGTTTCAAGCAGCTTCTCACCCGAAATACGCTACCGCTCGATACCTATCTTTTTCTCACCTACACCCAAAAAGCCTTTTGGAATGTTTATGAGACCTCCAGCCCTTTTAAGGAGATCAACTTCAATCCTACCATCGGCCTGGGAAAACCCATTTACGATAAGAACAATCGGCTTACAGGATTGGCCGAGCTAAAGTTTGAGCACGAATCTAACGGCCGGGACAGTATTTACTCCCGAAGCTGGAATCATATAACGCTGGCTTATACCACAGCTTTGGGCGAAAAAACGCTGCTAAGCCTGGAAGCCTGGTATCCTTTCCGCTATAAAGAGGACAATCCCGACCTCATGGAGTACATGGGATATGGGCAAATAAACCTAAAATATGACCTTAAACCTGAGCAGCTCCTGCTCGATGTCTCTTTGCGCAAAGGCTTGAATTGGACCTGGAAAGGAGCCGTAAGGACAAGGCTGTTCTACAAGATCTCCAAGAACACCAATCAATACCTGATGCTGGAGTGGTTTGCCGGCTATGCTGAAAGCCTCATCTCATACCGGGACTACCGCAGTATGATCCGCGTGGGTTATGTCATCAAATCTTCGGACCTCAACTTCCTGAAGCCCGTCCACCGGCAACTTTAACAAAATTTTACATTTTGATTGGTTCGGGAATATCCGAACTAATCCTAATTTTGCGCTTTTATCAGAGAAAATGGGGGCAGCAAAGAATTTACAGGAACAGAGAGAGCAGTTAATTGAACGTCTGGGGGTATATATGGAGAATCAAGCCCAGTTGGCTCCCCTGGCCGCACGCATCTTTGCCACACTTATTCTTACGGGCAAAAAAGGCATCACTTTCGAAGAATTGGTCACCTCTCTTAATGCCAGTAAAAGCACGATTTGCACTCACCTCAACAGCCTTCAGGCCAGCGGAAAAGCTGACTATTTCACCAAACCCGGCGACCGCAAACGCTATTTCATAGTACATCCAGACAACCTGGTGCAGGTGATGGAGCAAATGCTTAGAAGCTGGAAAATTCAGCAGGACATCCATCAGGACATCCTGCGTTATAAGGAAGCTGTCAACAAGGATCTTCCGCAGAAAGAAGACAAATTCGACCTGGAATTCCACCAGGAATACCTCGAATTCATCCATACGGCGGCTGAAAGTATAGAGAATCTAAAAGAAAAACTTACCAACAAACATTTACAAGATGAATAAATACCTCGTCCCTTTTATCGCGATTGGGCTCATGCTGTCTTTCACAGCCTGTAAAGATTCAGCCGACAATTCTCAGGCTCAGGCTGCATCGCAGGTTTCACCTTTTCCCGTAGTGAAGGTTGAAAGGCGTACTATTACTACCTACAGCAGGTATCCCGCAAGCCTGGAAGGCGAAGTGAGCAGTGAAGTAAGGCCGAAGATCCCGGGATACATCCGGGAAGTTCTCGTAGATGAAGGGGAAAAAGTTAAAAAAGGACAGATACTGTTCAAGCTTGAAACCGAATCTCTCAACCAGGATGCGGCCGCCGCCAAAGCTAATGTAAATGCTGCCCAGGTGGAGGTTAATAAACTGAAGCCTTTGGTGGAGAAGAACATCATAAGCGAAGTGCAGCTGGAAACCGCCAAAGCTAAACTGGAGCAGGCAAAGAGCAATTACAACAGTATCGCCGCCAATATTGGCTATGCTAATGTTAAAAGCCCCGTAAATGGTGTGGTGGGTTCCATCAATTACAGGAAAGGGGCACTGGCAACGCCTCAGGATCCCAAGCCTCTCACCAGGATCTCTTCCATAGAAAAAGTGTATGCTTACTTTTCAATGAATGAGAAAGACTTTCTGAATTTTATTCAGAATGCTGAAGGAAAAACCCAGGAAGAAAAGATCAAAAACCTGCCGCCGGTAAAGTTGCTATTGGCAAACGGAGAAGAATATTCTAAAAAAGGAACGATCGAGACCATCTCGGGAGACATCGATCCTCAGACCGGAACAGTGACTTTCCGGGCGCTTTTCGACAATACCACCGGACTTTTGCGCAACGGAAGCAGCGGCACCGTTCTCGTCCCCAAAACCTATGAGAATGCAATTGTAATCCCCGCAGTTTCAACCTTTGAACAACAAGGAAAAAAACTGGTTTACAAGGTGCAGAATGATAGCCTCGCCAGCCATGCAGTAGAAGTTCAGGACGAAGCCGGAAAACTTTATGTGATCAAAGAAGGAGTAGACGAAGGCGAAGTCATTCTGGCTAACGGAGTGAGCAAGGTGCGCCCGGGAATGCAGATCAAGCCCCAGCCTGTGGCTATGGACAGCATCCTCAATTCATTTGATACAGTTTTTAAATAGGAATTATGCTAAAGAAATTTATTGAAAGACCGGTTCTTTCCACCGTTATCTCCATTATCCTGGTAATACTGGGTATTCTGGGAATTCAGGAATTGCCGGTTACCCAATATCCCGATATCGCACCGCCAACAGTGCAGGTTTCCGCTTCTTATCCCGGGGCCAACGCCGAGACTATCCTTGAAAGTGTGATCGTTCCTATTGAAGAACAGATCAACGGGGTTGAAGGAATGAAATATATAACTTCCAGCGCCAGTAATGATGGAAGTGCCAGTATTCAGGTATTCTTCGAACAAGGCGTAGATCCCGACATCGCTGCGGTAAACGTGCAGAACAGGGTTGCGCGGGCCAACGCTCTTTTACCTTCGGAAGTGGTTCGTGCAGGGGTTATCACCTCAAAACAGCAAAATTCGGCACTCCTTTATGCCGCCTTGTACTCTAAAAATCCGGAGTACGATGCCACCTTTGTTCAGAATTACCTCAACATCAATATAAAACCCGAACTCCAACGGATCAACGGTGTAGGCGCGGTGAATGTTTTCGGAGGGCGCGATTATTCCATGCGCATCTGGTTAGACCCCACAAAAATGGCCAATTACGGCCTTACTCCTACCGATGTCATTAACTCCATCAATGAGCAGAGCCTTGAAGCCGCGGCAGGTTCGCTGGGGCAGAATTCGGGGGAATCTTTTGAGTATGTGATCAAATACAAAGGCCGTTACAAAACGGCTGAAGAATATGGCGATATCATCATCAAAGCTCTGGACAACGGAAAATTCCTACGGGTAAAAGACGTCGCCAAAGTGCAACTAGATGCCTTCAACTTTTCATCTGTTTCCAGGTCTAAAGGCTATCCCGGCATCAACTTCGGGATCTTTCAGACTCCGGGCTCCAATGCCCAGGAGATCATTAAAAAGATCTATGACAAGATGGACGAGCTGCAGCAGGATTTTCCTCCCGGGATCGAATATCTCGTTAACTACGACACTAATAAATTCCTGACCGCTTCCATCGAGAAGGTGAAATCTACGCTCATTGAAGCCTTTCTACTGGTTTTTCTTGTGGTGTTTATTTTCCTTCAGGATATAAAATCTACACTTATTCCGGCTATCGCGGTGCCGGTTTCGATCATCGGAACCTTCTTTTTCCTGGGAGTATTGGGCTATTCGATCAACCTGCTCACCTTATTTGCGCTGGTGCTTGCCATTGGGATCGTGGTCGATGATGCCATTGTGGTAGTTGAAGCGGTGTACGCCAAGCTCGAAGGCGGAGAGAAAGACCCCAAGAAAGCCTCTGTTTCTGCCATGGGAGAAATTAGCGGAGCCATTGTCTCCATTACGCTGGTAATGGCTGCTGTGTTTATCCCTATTACTTTTATCAAAGGACCATCGGGCGTATTTTACGAACAATTCGGGGTCACCCTGATCATTGCGATCCTGATTTCAGCCCTGAATGCTTTGACGCTGAGCCCAGCGCTTTGTGCCATTTTCCTCAAACCACCAAAGGACGAAAAGGACAAAAAGAAAAATCTGCTGGAGCGCTTTTACATCGCCTTCAACGCAGGCTTTGGAGCTACCAGAAAAAAATACGTGCGCTCCCTGAGTTTCTTAATGAGACATAAGTGGATCCCGGTCTTAGCCCTTGGCCTGGCCGTAGCAGGTATTTTCTGGGCTGACAGCACGATCCCTTCGGGTTTTGTGCCTTCCGAAGACCGTGGCGTGATCTTTGTCAACATCGATCTTCCCGCAGGTGCTTCCCTCGACCGGTCCCAACGTGTGGCCGAAACCCTTTACGACAAAATGAAGGAAATCGATGGAATACGCACTGCTTCCATGATAAGCGGGAGAAACTTCTTCTCCGGTTCGGGAAGTTCCTATGCCATGGGCTTCATTATTCTTGAAGACTGGGGCAAACGGGAAACCGATGAAACTTCGGTGCAGGGAATTATTAAAAAACTGAACCAAAAAGCCGCCGCTATCAGCGATGCCAAAATTCTGTTCTTCACACCTCCGAGTGTACCCGGCTTTGGTAGTGCCGATGGTTTTGAGTTGCAGGTGCTGGACAAGACGGGCGGGAAATTGACCGAATTGGACAAAACCGCTTCTGCTTTCGTCGGAAAACTGAATCAGCAGCCATCAGTAGCTTTTGCCTCGAACTCCTTCAGCACAGATTTTCCGCAGCTGCAATTAGACATTGACATAGCCAAGGCCAAGGAAGCGGGAATTTCGATCAGTGATATTCTGAAGGCCATGCAGGGCTATATTGGCGGATATTACGCCAGCGACTTTAGCCGCTTTGGGAAACAATACCGGGTTTTTGTACAGGCCCTTCCTGAAGACCGTAGCGACAAGGAGAGTCTTAACAGTATTTATGTAAAAACACCCGGCGGAGAGATGGCACCGGTTTCTCAGTTTGTAAGCCTTAACAGGGTTTATGGCCCTCAAACCGTCAACAGGTTCAACCTCTTTAACGCCGTTACTGTAAACGGGACCACTGCGCCAGGGTATAGCTCCGGGGATGCAATTTCAGCCATTCGTGAGGTGGCCGATCAATCTTTGCCATCGGGATACGACATCGCATTTTCAGGATTGACACGGGAGGAGATCGCTTCCGCAGGACAAGCCGGCATTATCTTTATGCTAAGTATCCTGTTTGTGTATTTCCTTCTGGCAGCACAGTATGAGAGCTACCTGCTTCCATTCGCGGTAATCTTTTCACTGCCGCTGGGAGTTGCCGGCGCCTATTTTACCACCTGGTCAATGGGACTGCAGAATAACATTTATTTCCAGATTGCGCTGATCATGCTCATCGGATTACTGGCGAAAAACGCCATTCTGATCGTGGAATTTGCCATTCAACGGCGACGCCACGGCCTGGGACTTGTAGAAGCCGCCGTAGAAGGTGCAAAAGTGAGGCTAAGGCCAATCCTTATGACTTCCTTTGCCTTTATTCTCGGGTTGATGCCACTTGTGCTGGCCAGCGGGGTAGGCGCAGAAGGAAACCGCTCTATCGGTACAGGTGCTGCAGGAGGACTCTTCTTCGGAACTATACTTGGAGTCTTTGTGATCCCTACCCTTTTTGTGGCCTTCCAGTGGCTACAGGAAAAAGTGACCGGCGCACCGAGCCCCGAAAATGATGAAAACATTAAAGAAATTGAATAGAATGAAAAGCAGCCGAATATATTCATTCCTGATCTTAGCCGTTACGCCGCTTCTCCTTGTAAGCTGTTTCGCGGCCAAAGAATATGAACGTCCCGATGTGGTAAAGACGGAAAATTACAGAACCGATCTGCTTCCACAGGACAGCCTCAATATGGCCGAAGTTTCCTGGCGGGAGATGTTTACCGATCCCAGGCTTCAGTCTTATATAGAGGAAGGGCTGGAAAACAATATCGACATCAGGATCGCCATTCAGCAGATGCTCGCCGCCGAAGCTTATGTGAAGCAGGGAAAAGCAGGTTATCTTCCGACGCTGGACCTTGGTGCGAATGTGAATCATCAAATCCTCTCAAAGAATAGCCAGTTTGGTTCCTTTTTTAACGGAAATATTACGCAATACGACGTGACCGGAAACCTTTCCTGGGAAGCCGATATCTGGGGCAAGATTCGCAGTAATAAGAGGGCTCTGCAAGCCGATTACCTGCAAACTGTTGCAGCGCATAAAGCTGTAAAGACCCGCCTGATCGCCAATATCGCCATCACCTATTACCAGTTGCTGATGTTGGATGAACAAAAGCGCATCACCCTTGAAACCATAAACACCCGCAGCAAAAGCCTGGAAACCACCAAGGCTCTAAAGGAGGCAGGGAATGTAACTGAAGTAGGCGTACAGCAAACCGAAGCACAATTATATACTGCGCAATCTCTTCTGATTGATATTAACAACGAGATCAGGCTCCTGGAAAATAGTTTTTCTATCCTGCTCGGTACCGCGCCTCAGCAAATCGACCGTGGGGAGCTGCAGGATCAGGAGATCAGCACTCCGCTTCACACGGGTGTTCCGGCGCAGCTTTTAAGAAACCGACCTGATGTAATCGCAGCCGAATACAACCTGGTAAACGCCTTTGAACTGACCAATGTTGCGAGAAGCAACTTCTACCCTTCGCTGGTACTTTCGGCATCTGGCGGATTCCAAAGCCTTGACCTGAAAGACCTGTTCAACGCGAACTCGCTTTTCGCCAATCTAGCCGGCTCCCTTGCTGAACCCATTCTCCAGGGAAGAAGGATAAGAACCCAATATGAGGCAGCACAGGCGAGACAGCAGGAAGCTTTGCTCAATTTCAGGCAATCGATCCTCACCGCGGGAAAAGAAGTTTCAGACGCGCTCTACAACTACCAGGCGAGCACCGACAAAATAGAAGTGAAAACCAAAGAATTTGGGGCCTATCAAAAAGCTTCGGACTATTCCCAGGAACTGCTGAACAATGGTCTGGCAAATTACCTGGAAGTACTTACGGCACGCGAGAATGCACTCAATTCAAGATTAGGACTTATTAACGCCGAATTCAATCAGCTGAAATCAATAGTAGAGCTGTATGAAGCCCTTGGCGGTGGATGGCAATAGTTGGATTATGTTTGTTAATTGTTGAAGGGAACAGCCCCGGCCTTTGTTAAGGCCGGGGCTGTTTTATTTAATTTAATTTCCCGCCCTTAGCTGCCCACCAGGGATGGACCTCAACTTCGAGTCTACCCGACTTTACCATGGGATCAAGCTTAGCAAGACTGTCGGCTTCTTTTTGAGTAGGAGTATTATAAACTACAATTCCTCTTATTTCGCCATCATCTCCAAAGGGGCCAATTAAGCTGGCATAGCCTTCCCGGGCCATTCGTCCCAGATGTTCCAGATGCTTTTTCTGAAGTTGTGCAGCCTCTGCAGAATCCTGGCTGCGGATTTTTCCGGCTTTCAGGAAAACCATATAATATTGCTGCATCAGGTAGGTAGTATCGCCCTCATCATAGATGAAAGTTTGATAACCTTGTTTCATTAGTTCTTCTGACCTGCTTTTAAGATCGGGCAGCGAATCCTGAATTTCGGCTTCCTCCTTTCCCTTTGCGGGTATGTCTTTGGATTTTGTTACGGGTTGGTCACAGCCAGTTAAGAGCAGGGCCATACCAAGAATTCTAAATCGGTTAATCATAGCTCTTCTTTTTCCAGTCTTTGTATGGATACTTGCTCAATTGCGAATTGTAATATCGTTTGTCTCCGGTTACTTCTTCACCTAACCAGTCGGGCCTTTCAAATTGTTCCTCCTCCGAATTCAGTTCGACTTCAGCAAGAATAAGCCCCTCATTCTCCCCGAAGAATTCGTCCACTTCAAAGGTGTGATCGCCCAACTCCACCTCATACCTTGTTTTTTCAATGACTCCGGGCTCACAAAGTGCAATGAGAGCTTCAGCTTCTTCAGGGTCGATCTCTTTTTCCCATTCAAATCTGCTCATGCCACTATCATTAGACATTCCTTTAACGGTAATAAAAGCCTTATCCCCTTTGGTGCGAACCCGAACGGCACGCTCAGGATCTGAATTCAAATAACCCTGCAGGATCTTCATCTTTCCTGAAGCCTCATCTTTAAAGACATCGGATAAGACGAGGAATTTCTTTTCAATTTCAGTCATTATAGTAGTTCTTCAAATCGGCTTCTTCTGCAAGCTCCTGAATTTTGTCAGATTCAATGATCTTTTTTCCGTAGCCTTCATTGGCTGCAAAGATCATAGCTTTGGCGATAGTTTCAGGATGAATAGATCGATATTTTTTCAGGGAACCTGTCAAAACCTTGTCGAGAATTTTCATCCCGTTTTTTGCCACTCCCTCAAAAAGTCGTTTTTCATCGCGATCGCCGGCAATAAGCGATGGTCTCAGGATATACGTATGTTCAACATTGGCCGCACGCACATCGCGTTCCATCTCACCCTTGGTACGGTTGTAGAACATCCGGCTATTGGCATCGGCGCCCATAGCCGACATGACCACGAAGGTGGAAATTCCGTTTTCCGCAGCCAGTTTAGCGGCAGTAACGGGAATTCCGTAGTCGATCATTCTGTATGTATTCTCGTCGGGCGTTTTCTTTTTGGTTGTACCGATACAGCAATAGACCTCATCGGCCCTGAACTTCTCCTTTTCATTTTTTAACCAGAAAAGATCGATCAGGTGCTCCTCGATCTTCGGATTGACAATTCCCGTAGTACTGCGCGAGAAGAGAATAAGCTTTTCGTAACGTTCGTCGTTCAATAAGCGGTGCAACAGAATATTTCCAGTAAGCCCTGTTGCTCCCAATAAAATAGCCGTTTTCTTCATAATTTCAGGTTTTAAAATGCAAGACCTACTCAAATATAAGTCTTTCCGGGCCACTTTTGAGTTAAGGAAAAGGTAAGGCCCGGCCGTTTGTGTAAATTTGCAGAATGCAACAGCTCCGCAAGATCATACATGTAGATATGGACGCTTTCTACGCCTCGGTAGAGCAGCTCGACAATCCCGAATTACGCGGAAAAGCCATTGCCGTGGGCGGAAGCTCCCAACGCGGCGTTGTGAGTGCCGCGAGCTATGAGGCGCGAAAGTTTGGCGTAAAAAGTGCCATGAGCAGTGTAATCGCCAAACGCAACTGTCCGCATCTCATCTTTGTGAAGCCGCGGTTTGAGCGTTACCGCGAAATTTCACAGCGCATCCGGAGCATTTTCCTGGAATATACCGATCTCGTGGAACCGCTCTCCCTGGACGAGGCTTACCTCGACGTGACCGAAAACAAAAAGGGAAATCCCAGCGCCACGCTCATCGCCCGGGAGATACGGGCAAAGATCAAAGAGAAAACCGGCCTGAATGCTTCAGCCGGAATTTCGATCAATAAATTCATTGCCAAGGTTGCCAGCGATTACAACAAACCCAATGGCCAGAAGACGGTAAACCCGGAAGAAGTAGAGGAATTTCTCGAAAAGCTCGAGATCAGGAAATTTCATGGCGTGGGCAAGGTAACGGCTGAAAAAATGTACAGATTCGGTGTTTTTACCGGTGAAGATCTGAAGGCAAAAAGCCTGGATTTTCTCAACGAACACTTCGGAAAAAGCGGCGAATATTATTACAATGTCGTCCGCGGAATTCATCTGAGCGAAGTAAAGCCGAACCGCATCAGAAAATCGCTTGGCGCCGAAAGAACCTTCAATGAGAATATTTCTTCCGAAGTATTTATGCTGGAAAGGCTGGAAAATATCGCCGAAGAAATTGAACGCCGGCTCAAGAAGAGCAAGGTAGCCGGAAAGACAGTCACCCTGAAGATCAAATACAGCGATTTTACCCTCCAGACCCGCAGTAAAACCATCTCCTATTATATCTCGAGTAAAGAACTGATCCTGGAAATTGCACAGGAATTGCTGTACCAGGAAAAGATGAAGGATTCGGTGAGATTACTGGGAATTTCACTTTCCAATCTCAATACCGATAAAGCAGCCCAAAAAGAAGAAAAAAAGGAGATTGTCGTGCAGCTGAAGTTTGAATTCTGAAGAAAAAAAGAAGCCACGAATAAGAATCCGTGGCTTCAGAAAAATAATGGAAGGGTAATTTCTTAATGAATTTCAGAAACGCGCAGGGTATTTACCATTCCCTTTTCAGAAATAGGCATTGCGGCCAGGTTGATCACATAATCTCCCTGAACAACATAATCTACTTCCTTAGCGATCCTGTTAATGTCATCGATCGTATCGTCGGTACTCACAAATTTGTCGTAATGGAAGGCTTTCACTCCCCAAAGCAGACTCAACTGAGATAGAATCCTGTTGTTAGAGGTGAACACAAGGATGTGCGATTCCGGTCTCCATGCAGAGATCTGGAAAGCTGTGTAACCACTGTTGGTAAGGGTACAAATTGCTTTCGCCTTAATTTCGTTGGCCATGTGTGCCGCGTGGTAACAAACAGCCTTAGTGATGTATCTTTTAGTACGAACGTGTGGCGGGTCGTGTGGTACCTTGATAAGAGGTGAATTCTCAACACTTTCAAGAATCTGACACATTTTCTCGATCACCTGAACGGGATACTGCCCCACTGAAGTTTCTCCACTCAACATTACGGCATCGGCACCGTCCATTACAGAGTTTGCTACATCGTTCACCTCGGCCCTGGTTGGGGTAAGGCTGGTGATCATAGTTTCCATCATTTGAGTGGCAATAATTACCGGAATTCTGGCTTTCTTAGCGGTAAGAACTAGTTTTTTCTGAATCAAAGGTACTTCCTGGGCAGGAATTTCAACACCCAGATCCCCGCGCGCTACCATTAGTCCGTCACAATAAGCCACGATCTTTTCGATATTGGCCACGCCTTCGGGTTTTTCGATCTTCGCGATGATCGGAATTTTATGCTCGCTGTGCTCTTTGATGAGATTCTGAAGTTCTATCAGATCTTCGGCATGTCTCACGAAAGAAAGCGCCATCCAGTCAACTTCCTGCTCACAGGCAAAAATCGCATCTCTCACATCCTTTTCGGTAAGAGCCGGAAGAGAAATGGCCGTATTGGGCAAATTCACTCCTTTTTTAGATTTCAGCGGTCCACCCTGAATAACCTTTGTTTTTACTTCATTTTCACGGTTGGTGCTTACCACTTCAAAGATCAGTTTTCCGTCATCCAGCAAAATTCGCTCTCCGGGATTCACATCCTGTGGAAAAGTATCATAGTTCATGTACACCCTGCTGGCAGTACCCTTGAATTCTTCCCCGGTGGCAAAGATGATCTCGTCTCCCTTAGAAACCACCACTTCTTCTTTCATGGTACCCACACGAAGTTTAGGTCCCTGAAGATCGCCAAGGATGGCAGCATTATACCCGTGCTCTTTATTGAGCTCCCTGATCATTTGCATGCGTTCTTTCACGTCATCATAGTTGGCATGAGAGAAGTTTATCCGGAAAACATTCACTCCGGCCTTCAGCATTTCATTTAGGGTATCTTTAGAACTAGTTGCAGGCCCGAGGGTCGCAACTATTTTAGTCTTTTTATTTGTTGGCATTATTCAAAAATTAAATTTTGTTTGGATTTAAGTTGGTCCAGATCAATTCGGTAAGCAGCCTGGACATGTGGAATCTGGCCTATACGATTCACCAGCCTGTTGAGCTGCATAGGATTTATGTCTTCTTCAATTTTCAAGAAAAAATCTACTTTCTTTTGTTCGGGAATGAGCTGTACCTCCAGGGGCCTCACTTCTTCTTCCGTAAATAAGGACCCGGAACTCAATACCTTCTTGGCTTCACCTTTGAATTTGTTGGCGACCAAGTGATAGGTACGGTAGTTTGTAGGGTCTTTAAAAGTATAGAGAGCAAACAATGCCCGGATGTTTTTCTGATTAAAATCTACATCGCGGCGTTCCCTTTTCAGGTTCAGCTTTAAATATTTGTTGAGGAGATAAGCGATCCGGTAATCCTCTATTGAAGAGTAAATCGCAACTAGCTGAAAATGATCTTCTTCCACCTCCTCCAACATCAATTTATGCGATTGCATAGCCTCTCTACTTTAAGGCTAAAGATATAATAAGAATGACAAAAATGCGGCTTAAGCGCCTATAAATTTCACAATTATTTACGAAAACGATATAGTTTTAGCCGATTTATCGCAATTATTCAATTTTGCTTTGCAGAGCATAGAAAGCTCTCTTCGAGGCCTTTTCTTCAGCTTTCTTTTTAGAAGTTGCCCTGGCCTTGGCCACCACTTTCTCGTCGATGCGCAGTTTTACGGCGAAATGCTTGAGTTCATCATTGCCTGTATCTTCGTAGACCTCATAGTTGAAATCCTTTTTCTCTTTCTGGCACCACTCGATGAGCAAACTTTTATAGCTGATCACTTTTCCCTCCAGTTGCTCGATATCTACGTAAGGATCTATGACCCGTTCGTTGATAAAACGCCGGCAATACTTGTAGCCCCGATCCAGATAAATTGCACCTATCAGCGACTCAAAAAGGTTTCCATGAATATTCACTCCGAATTGTTCCTTCGGAATATTGGTTTTCACATGCCCGATAAGGTTCAGGTCTTTCCCCAGTTCATTGAGGTGTTTCCGGCTCACGACCTTGGAGCGCATCTTGGTGAGATAGCCTTCGTTGCCGCCAGGTACCGCCGCAAATAGATGAGCAGCGATCACCGCACTAAGCATGGCATCACCCAGAAATTCCATACGTTCGAAGTTGATGGCATTTCCCTCTTCATCTTTCTTGTTAAGAGAGCGGTGTGTAAATGCTTTCTGGTAATAGCTGATGTCTTTTGGGCTAAAGCCCATTATATTTTGCAGAAAAGCAAAAAAATTCCCGCCTTTAGAAGAACGGGAATTTAATATATTTCGAATAACACTCATAACTTCATGGGTTACTCGTCAAGTTTTTTAAAAACTACGCAAGCATTGTGTCCGCCGAATCCAAAGGTGTTGCTCATTGCAATCTTTACATCGCGCTTTTGCGCCTTGTTCAACGTCAAATTCAATTCCGGATCGATGTTCTCATCAGGATGCTCATGGTTGATGGTTGGAGGAACAATACCCTTCTCCATCGAAAGGATAGAGGCTATGGCTTCAATTGCTCCAGCCGCTCCAAGCAAATGCCCGGTCATTGATTTGGTTGAATTGATGTTGATATGCTTCGCATGCTCCCCAAAGACTTTTACGATTGCCTTCAACTCAGCCACATCTCCCAAAGGGGTAGAAGTACCATGAGTATTAATCGCATCGATATCTTCAGGCTTCAGGCCGGCATTTCTCAAACAATTCTCCATCACAGCAACAACACCATTCCCTTCGGGATGTGGCGCGGTCATATGATAAGCATCAGAAGAAAGACCACCGCCAATAATCTCGGCATAGATCTTTGCTCCCCGTGCTTTCGCATGTTCGTACTCTTCAAGAATAAGTGCTCCGGAACCTTCTCCCAAAACAAATCCGTCGCGGGTAGCGTCGAAAGGTCTTGAGGCGGTTTCGGGATTATCATTTTGAGTAGAAAGGGCATGCATGGCATTAAAGCCACCCATTCCAGCTATAGTCACAGCGGCTTCTGAACCTCCGGAAACAATCACATCACTGTATCCCAACCGAATGTTATTCAGCGCGTCGATCATTGCGTTCGCAGAAGAAGCACAAGCTGAAACCGTGGTATAATTCGCCCCCATAAATCCGTGACGAATCGAGATATTACCAGGGGCAATATCTGCGATCATTTTTGGTATGAAGAATGGATTAAACCTTGGAGAGCCGTCACCTTTGGCGAAGTTGATCACTTCATCCTGAAAAGTTTCCAGGCCACCAATTCCGGCACCCCAGATCACGCCAACCCGGTATTTATCGACTGTGTCGAGATTAATTCCCGAATCTTTAATAGCTTCATCTGAAGCTACGATGGCATACTGAGCGAATCTATCCAGCCTTCGCACTTCCTTTCTGTCAAAGAAGTCAAGAGCATTAAAGTTTTTAAGTTCACAAGCGAATTTAGTCTTGAATTTTTCGGTATCGAAATAGGTGATAGGAGCACTACCACTTTTTCCATTTACCAATCCATCCCAATATTCTTCAATATTGTTACCAATTGGGGTTAGGGCTCCAAGGCCCGTTACTACAACTCGCTTTAACTCCATATGGTCTTAGTGTTTTTTATTTTTTTGCGTCCTCGATATAAGAAATTGCCTGACCTACAGTGGCAATGTTCTCAGCCTGGTCATCTGGGATCTGAATATCGAATTCTTTTTCGAATTCCATGATCAATTCCACTGTGTCCAATGAATCAGCACCCAAGTCATTTGTGAAGCTGGCTTCGTTTACAACTTCGTTCTCGTCAACACCTAACTTGTCAACGATAATCGCTTTTACTCTTGATGCAATGTCTGACATAATATTTTATTTTAATTTTGATTAGGTGGCAAAAATAAAAAACTTTATTTTAAAACCGATTTTTCCTTTAAAAATGTGATCCTAATTTACACAAAATTCGATGAAAGGGGTTAATTTTACCTCTTAATAATTATTAAAAGCCTTGTTTTGAGTAGTGCTAAGCGTACGTATAGGAAGAAAATAGTCATCTTCGCTTCGGGATCGGGAACCAATGCCGAAAATATTATAAAATATTTTCAAAATTCCCCCCATGCAGAAGTAGCCGCTGTTTTTTCTAACCGAAAATCGGCCCTGGCCCTTCGGCGCGCTCACGATCTTAAGGTCAAGGCACTTTATTTTGACAGAGACGCTCTTTATCACACCCGGGAAGTGCTGCATGTGCTGCAGGACATCAATCCTGAACTCATCGTGCTGGCAGGTTTCCTCTGGATCTTCCCCGAACATATCCTGGAAAAATTCCCAAACAGGGTTATCAATATTCATCCGGCCCTCCTACCCAATTATGGCGGAAAAGGCATGTACGGCATGAGTATTCACGAAGCCATCATCAAGAATAAAGAGGACGAGAGCGGCATCAGCATTCATTATGTAAGTGACAAATACGATGAGGGTAAGATTATCTTTCAGGCAACCACCTCGATAGGAGAAAAGGAAACTCCAGATAGTCTCGCAGAAAAGATCCACAAGTTGGAATACGCTCATTTTCCTAAAGTCATCGAAGAACTTCTCGAAAAACCAGGCAACTAGTGCAAACACCCCAGGTTCACATTTATACCGACGGTGCCGCCAGAGGTAATCCCGGCCCCGGAGGCTACGGCATCATTATGGAATGGGTTGGAAAACCCTACAAAAAAGAATTCTCACAAGGATTCAAACACACCACTAACAATCGCATGGAACTTCTGGCAGTTATTATGGCTTTGAAGAAACTGAAAAAAGAAGACCTGAATGTGCTGGTTTTTACCGATTCTAAATATGTCGCCGATTCCGTGGAAAAAGGCTGGATCTTTAACTGGGAAAGAAAAGGCTTCAAAGACCGTAAAAATGCTGATCTCTGGCAGGATTTCCTGAAGGAATACCGAAGACATAAGGTACGCTTCAAGTGGATAAGAGGCCATAACGATCATCCACAAAACGAACGCTGTGACCAGCTTGCCGTAGCGGCTTCCAAAGCCAAAAAATTACTCATAGATGAAGGATTTCAGGAAAACTAAACTGTGATTTTTCTTAATACAGCTTTTGGTTTATCCCTTGAAAAACAAACTGTATATTTGCAGCATATTTTTTAAACCTGATTATGAGTAAATTATTGATTGTAGGCACTGTAGCCTTTGATGCTATTGAAACTCCCTTTGGAAAAACCGATAAAATCCTTGGAGGTGCAGGCACCTATATAGGCCTCTCGGCCGCTAATTTCAATGTGGACAGCGCAGTGGTTTCTGTGGTAGGAGATGATTTTCCTCAAAACTACCTTGATCTTCTTACCAAAAATAATATCAATATTGACGGACTTGAAGTCGTAAAAGGAGGCAAAACCTTCTTCTGGAGTGGGAAATATCACAACGACCTGAACACCCGTGACACCCTTGACACGCAGCTGAATGTGCTGGCCGATTTTCAACCCGTGGTTCCCGGGTCTTACAGAGACGCCGAATTCGTGATGCTGGGGAACCTTCATCCTTTAGTACAGCTAAGTGTATTGGAACAGATCGAAAATCCGAAGCTGGTGATCCTGGATACCATGAATTTCTGGATGGACAATACCTGGGATGACCTGATGAAGGTGATCGCCAAAGTTGACGTGATTACCATTAATGATGAGGAGGCTAGACAACTTTCAGGAGAACACTCTCTTGTGAAAGCCGCGAGAAAGATTGGCGAAATGGGACCTAAGTACGTGGTGATCAAGAAAGGGGAGCACGGCGCATTGTTGTTCCATGAGGAAGAAATATTCTTTGCACCCGCCCTTCCGCTGGAAGAAGTATTTGACCCCACAGGAGCCGGAGATACTTTTGCCGGAGGTTTTGCCGGATATTTGGCAAAGAGCGAAGACATTTCCTTCGAAAACATGAAGAATGCCATTATTTACGGCTCCAACCTCGCCTCCTTCTGTGTCGAGAAATTTGGCACCGAGAGAATGCAGGAAATATCGCCTGCCGAAGTGCAGGAGCGCCTGCAGGAATTTAAAAAGCTAACACAATTCGAAATAGAATTGACCTAAAACTCACGCCCTGTAATTTCAGGGCTTTTTTTGTGACCAATTTGAAATAACATCCTAATCCTAAAGGGAAACTACCAATATGAGTGACGCCATAAAACACGAATGCGGGATTGCACAAATCCGTTTACTGAAGCCTTTGGAATATTATAAGGAGAAATACGGAAGTGCCTTCTACGGAATTAACAAAATGTACCTGATGATGGAGAAACAGCACAACCGTGGCCAGGATGGGGCGGGTTTCGCCAGCATTAAACTGAACACCAAACCAGGCGATCGCTACATTAGCCGGGTTCGGTCCAATCAGGCACAGCCAATTCAGGATATCTTTGAGCAGATCAATCAGCGCATTAACCAGGAAATCCAGGAACATCCGGAATATGCTGATGATGTTGCTCTTCAGAAAAAACACCTTCCGTATGTGGGTGAAGTTTTTCTTGGGCACGTTCGCTACGGAACCTTTGGCAAGAACAATATTGAGAGTGTACATCCCTTCCTGAGACAAAACAACTGGATGCACCGTAATCTGATAGTGGCCGGAAACTTCAATATGACCAATGTGAACCAGTTGTTCAACAACCTGGTGGAACTGGGGCAGCATCCAAAAGAACGTGCCGATACGGTGACGGTAATGGAGAAGATCGGTCATTTCCTGGATGACGAGGTCAATAAGCTTTATAAAAAACTCAAAAAAGAAGGCTATTCAAAAGTGGAAGCATCACCCGTGATTGCTGAAAAACTAAATGTAGCCAAAATCCTTAGAAAATCGTCCAAAGATTGGGACGGAGGTTATGCCATGGCAGGATTACTTGGCCACGGCGATTCTTTTGTGCTGCGTGACCCCTCGGGGATTCGCCCTACCTATTACTACCAGGATGATGAAGTAGTGGTAGTAGCTTCTGAAAGACCTGTAATCCAGACTGTCTTTGACGTCGATTTTGACGATGTAAAGGAACTGGAACCGGGACATGCCATTATTACCAAGAAGAACGGGAAAGTGAAAATCAAAAAGATCCTGGAACCGCTCGAGCGTAAGGCCTGTTCCTTTGAACGTATCTATTTTTCACGCGGAAGTGATGCCGAGATCTATAAGGAACGGAAAATGCTGGGGCGGCTACTGATGCCGGAAGTATTGAAGTCCATTCAGCACGACACCATTAATACCGTTTTTTCCTTTATTCCGAATACTGCGGAAACTTCTTTCTACGGAATGGTTGAAGCAGCCCAGGATGAACTTAACAAGCAGAAGAACGATGCCATTCTGGCCGAAAAGGAAAACCTTACCGATAAAAGACTGGAAGAGATCCTGTCGCACCGTCTTCGAACAGAAAAAATCGCCATCAAGGATGTAAAGCTGCGCACTTTTATCACCGAAGACAGCAGCCGGGACGATCTTGTGGCGCACGTTTATGATGTTACCTACGGCGTCGTAAAACCCGAAGACAACCTGGTGATCATCGACGACAGTATTGTACGCGGAACCACCCTAAAGAAGAGTATCATCAAAATGATGGACCGGCTGGACCCAAAACAGATCGTCGTGGTATCATCAGCTCCTCAAATTCGTTATCCCGACTGTTACGGGATCGATATGGCAAGAATTGAAGACCTGGTGGCTTTCAAGGCTGCCCTCGAATTGCTTCGCGAAAACAATTCCTATCACATCGTAGAAGAAGTCTATGCCAAGTGCAAGGAGCAGGTGGATCTCGAAGATGAAGAAGTAAAGAATTTTGTGAAAGAGATCTACGATCCTTTTACCGATGAGCAGATCTCCCATAAAATTTCAGAGCTCTTAAGCGAACCAACAGTTAAGGCCAAAATAAAGGTGATCTATCAATCGGTTGAAAATTTACACAAAGCCTGTCCAAAAAATCTTGGCGATTGGTATTTTACAGGAGACTATCCTACTTTCGGAGGAAATCGCGTGGTAAACCGGGCCTTCATTAATTTTTACGAAGGCAACAAAGACCGTGCATACTAGAAAACTTCTGCACTTAAACTAATTTTTAGGCAGTTCATCTAAAAGTATTCTTAACACCAACAGGGTTTTGTACTTTAGCATTGCCATAACATAAGTAGGTTAAGTTCATGGTAGATTTGGGGCAAAAAAAGGTGGACCAAAAATCCGCCTTTTTTTATGCTCCTCCTGAAAAACCGCGGTGAATTCCTACCTCTGATTCTGAAAAACAGTCTTTTATCTTGTTTAGGCACCTTTGATCCGGCGTTTCTCTGCGAACCCTCATAACATCTGGTTTTCTATGAATTCCCGGGATGGTCTATCCTATTAAATTCACCAATTTTCCCACGGTAAAATACCCGGTTTCAACAAGTTAACGATTTTAAGAAACTGTTCATCTAATAAATTTTGCAGGTGCAAACCTCTGACTTACTTTAGTATCACCATAACATAAGTAGGTTAAGTTCATGGTAGATTTGGGGCAAAAAAAGGTGGATCTAAAAAGTCCGCCTTTTTTTATGGAGTTTGTTCAAAGAAGAAGATTTAGGGCGGGCGAGATTGGGCAATTTCAGAATGGTTCCTGTCATGTACTAAGCCTCAGCACAATCAGAGACCTCACGGGTTTCTAAAACCCGTGAGGTTTGAAAGGGTTTCCTGCTCCCCAAAAAGATCCTGGGAGAAATCATAAAAAAACAAAAATCGTGCTTTTTAAGCAGGCTCTAGAAAAGAACTGCGTTAGGGGTAGGAGTGGCAGCTTTTTGGACGCGGCAGCGGACAAAAACTATAACGGATAACCCGCCGCCGACGTAAAGAGGCGGAACGCCCAAAAAATAAATATTTCCAAAAAAACCGCCTTTTTTTATGTCCCCAATTCTAAAAACTTAGAAAACTCATCATGATCCCGGCTGCTACGGCTGAACCAATTACCCCGCTCACATTGGGTGCCATGGCATGCATAAGCAGGTGGTTTGAAGGATCGGTTTTCAGGCCTTCCTGCTGCACAACCCGGGCACTATCGGGAACTGCCGATACCCCGGCCGCCCCTATTAGCGGATTGATCTTGTTATCCTTGCCCAGGAAGAGGTTCATGACCTTGGCAAAGATGAGGCCCCCGGCGGTCGCAATCACAAAGGATGCCGCCCCCAGAAGGAAGATCTTTATGGAGCTTGAAGTAAGGAAAACATCGGCCTGAGTAGAAGCACCTACGGTTACTCCCAGAAGAATCGTAACAATATCGATCATTTTGGTTCTGGCGGTTTCAGCCAGCCGGTTGGTAACACCACTTTCCTTCAGAAGGTTTCCGAAGAAGAGCATTCCCAATAGCGGCATAGCTGTAGGTGAAATAAAGGTGGTAAGCAGCAATGCGATGATGGGAAACAATATTTTCTCAAGCTTGGAGACGGCTCTCGGAGGTTTCATTCTTATCGTACGCTCTTTTTTTGTGACGATAAGTTTCATGATCGGAGGCTGAATTACCGGCACCAGGGCCATATAAGAATAGGCCGCTATCGCAATGCTACCAATTAACTGCGGCGCCAGTTTAGCCGAAGCAAAAATGGCCGTAGGCCCATCGGCTCCTCCAATAATGGAGATCGCGCCAGCCTCGTGTACTTCAAAACCAAGTGCGACGGCTCCGATAAAAGTTCCAAAGATCCCTACCTGTGCGGCAGCTCCCAGGAGCATTAGCCGGGGGTTGGAAATAAGGGAAGAGAAATCGGTCATTGCCCCTATCCCCAGAAATATGAGGGGTGGATAAATACCGTGTGTCACCCCAAAATAAAGGTAACTAAGAACGGATCCTTCTTCATAGATGCCTACCCCCACACCGGAGTGAAACGGAATATTACCTAAAAGGATACCCGTACCTATAGGGATGAGCAACAAAGGTTCATAATCATATTTTATGGCGAGAAAAATAAAAAACAGCCCCACCAGGATCATCATGATATTGCCAAGGCTGGCGTTGGCAAATCCGGTATAATCCCAGAATTGTTGCAGCCCTCGTACAAGACCACTACTATTTTCAGAAACCTGCGGAATGAGATCCCGGGCCATTAAGTTTTCTCCCGCGATCAAGGGAATAAGGGCTAATATGCCCAATATGACGACAACAGTGATAAATTTTTTCACAATGGTAAGATTAAAGATTGGTAAGCATGTTCAGCTATTGAAACAGTATCTGCAGAGTTATTCTATCACCAGAAGAAGATCATTTTGAAGCACATTATCCCCTTCTTTTATTTTGATAGTTCTAATAACTCCGCCCTGATCTGCCAGAATATGGTTTTCCATCTTCATAGCTTCCAGAATAAGCAGCTCATCGCCTTTCGAAACCGCATCCCCTTCTTTGACCATTAGCTTGAAAATATTTCCCGGGAGCGGTGCCAGTACCTGAAAACCACCTGTAGATTCTTGTTTTTTGATCTGTCCTTCCCCGGGTTCCCGAACTACTTTTTCCCGTACGAGCCTGGGCGTTTTTACCGGTTTTCTTTTTTCAACCAGTACTTCTACCCTGTATTCAGTTCCATTCACCTGAATGGTCGCCACCTCATCATCAAAATCCTTGAGGCGCACCGAATAGTTATTTCCGTTTATGTTAAAATCGAATTTTTTCATGCTTAGTTGCTTTACCTGGGATTGTTGTTAACTCCGTAGATTTTTGAACTCCAGGGAGAATAAGTGCGGGAAACCCGCTTGATGGTTAGAATGCCGCTTTCCTCGTCATGCTGTTCCTTGAAGTATAGAGTAAGCGCCATACCAATAGCCGCGCTCACTTCGCCCGAAAGATATTTCTCCTTTCCCGAACCCGGCACTGCTTCTTCGGTTTCCAATTCCGGCTTTTTCCTTCTGAAATTCAACTTCAGAATTTTTGGGAGTCTTATAAATACAAACACCATCACGACCAGGGCCACAAAAACCACTGAATAGCCCACAACCGTGATGATCCATATTTGTGACCAGTCCACTGCAGAAGTTCCTAAATCATTCATATCTATTACTTTTATAGGGGAATATTAGAATGTTTCTTGGGCGGATTGGTAAGCTTCTTCGTCTGTAGCGATTGCAAGCCTCTTATAATTCTGAATCTTGTATTTCGGGGCTCGATCACATCATCTATATAGCCATAAGAAGCGGCTTCATAAGGATTGGCAAATTTCTCCTTGTATTCGGTTTCTTTTTGCAGTTTGTATTTCTCCCTTTCTTCGGAATTTTCAATGCTGCTCATTGCCCTTCCTTCCAGCACTTCAATAGCTCCGGAAGCTCCCATTACCGCGATTTCCGCAGAAGGCCACGCGTAATTTAGATCTCCGCGCAATTGTTTACAGCTCATCACATCATGTGCTCCGCCGTAAGATTTACGCAGTGTGATGGTGATTTTGGGCACCGTAGCCTCGCCATAGGCAAACATCAACTTGGCCCCGTGAATAATGATACCGGCATATTCCTGTCCGCTTCCCGGAAGAAAACCGGGAACGTCTACCAGGGTAAGAATGGGAATATTAAAGGCATCGCAGAAACGCACAAACCTCGCAGCTTTGCGCGAGGCGTCACTGTCCAGAACTCCTGCCAGGAAATTAGGCTGATTAGCCACAATACCGATAGATTCACCATTCATCCGCGCAAAACCCACCACAATGTTCTTGGCGTAATTTCTATGTACCTCAAGGAATTCGTTATCATCTACAATACTAAAGATCACTTCCTGTACATCGTAAGGCTGGTTGGGGTTGTCGGGAATGATGGTATTAAGCAAATCATCTACCCGGTCAATAGAATCACCCGTCGCCATAAGCGGCGCTTCTTCCAGGTTGTTCTGAGGCAGATACGACAGTAATTTCCTGATAAGTAACAGGCCGTTTTCTTCTGAAGAAACTTTAAAATGTGAGACTCCCGATTTGGAGGCATGTATGTTGGCTCCTCCAAGATTAGCCACACTAATATCCTCGCCTGTCACCGTCTTTACAACTTTGGGCCCCGTAACGAACATATAACTGCTCTCTTCAGTCATCATTACAAAATCGGTAAGAGCAGGTGAATAAACAGCCCCGCCTGCACAAGGTCCAAAGATGGCAGAGATCTGAGGGATTACGCCCGAAGCGAGAATATTACGTTCAAAAATTTCAGCATAACCGGCCAAAGAAGTCACTCCTTCCTGTATACGCGCACCTCCACTATCATTAATTCCAATAAGCGGAGCACCGGCTTTCATAGCCATATCCATGATCTTGCATATTTTCTGAGCAAAGGTTTCAGAAAGGGATCCGCCAAAAACGGTAAAATCCTGTGAGAAAACGTAAACTACACGGCCATCTATCGTGCCGTGGCCGGTTACTACTCCGTCTCCCAGAAATTTGTTCTTTTCCATTCCGAAATTGGTGGAACGGTGGGTGACGAACATGTCGAATTCTTCAAAACTGCCATCATCCATTAAGATATCTATCCTTTCACGAGCCGTAAACTTTCCTTTCCCATGTTGGGCATCTATACGTTTCTGGCCTCCTCCCAAACGGGCTTCTTCCCGTTTTCGGATCAATTCGTTGATTTTGTCCTGACCTGGCATCTTATTTATTTTTATTGGGTTCTTCGCACAATTCTGTTAATACGCCAAAAGTAGATTTAGGATGAAGAAAGGCTATATTGAGGCCTTCCGCTCCCTTACGGGCTTGTGTGTCTATCAACCTGACTCCTGAATCCTTCAACTCTTCCAGGTTTGCTGAAAGATCATCTACGGCAAAGGCAATGTGATGTACCCCCTGCCCTTTCTTCTCAATGAACCTTCCTATAGGGCCTTCCGGATCTGTAGATTCGAGAAGTTCTATTTTTGTTTGTCCTACCTTAAAAAAAGCGGTTTTCACCTTTTGATCCTTCACCTCTTCCACCGAATAGCATTTAAATCCGAAGGTGTCTTCATAGAAAGCAATCGCCTTCTCCAGGTTTTCCACTGCAATCCCGATATGTTCAATGTGGGTTGGTTTCATATTTTTCATATTTCAATTAGTTAGTTTCAGTTTTTGGCAATAAAAAAACCGCATAATTGCGGCTGGTTTTCACATCTATAAATGGTCTTTGTTGCAGAGAAGAAAATCCCGAAACCGGAACGGTCAAAACAAGATTTTCCGAAGGGAGAATTGCTGAATTAAATACCTCCAACTTCGGTTCATAAAATCGACTAAAACAGCCTTGCCAGATTCTTAATTTTTCGTTCATGACAATCCACGGAATTCGCTCTATAAAGATAAATAAAATGTTAATTCGCCCCTTCTAATTTCGGGTATTTTTTCGGGTAAAAAAACCTGTAATCCTAAGCTACGTAAGGATTTAGCTCAATTTAAAATATGACATTCATCACTTTTCCAGACGAGATTATCAACTATAACGTTTTCTTAAAAAATAAAGTAAATAAGCTCAAAATATAAAGTCGTTTCGGAATCTATTGAGTAAATTTAGAGAAGGATTTTTTTGGCTTTTTAAGGATAGTTTCCGGCCTTCAAAATCTGCATTTGGATCAACCTTTAACCAACAGGTTTTGAACTTCAGGTCACACATTCAAAAGTGCCTGGTTCCGGCATCAAACTTCAACCTAAAGCCGGATCTTTTTATTGTAGAACATCTTCTACAGCCGCAATTTTCATTGCTGAATCCAGAACAACCACAGGACAAAGGTTTTCAGTCACAACATCTTTCATATCTCACTAACAACAACCATTGGCAGAGGTCCGTAACATCTGCCCGTACTTCAACTAACCCTAATCAATATTAAAAGATGGAGGAAAATTTATTCAGAGAGTTTCCGGAAGTTTCAGCAGAGCAATGGAAACAGCAAATAGAGCAGGACCTTAAAGGTGCCGACTATAACGAAAAACTAATCTTCCATTCCCACGACGGAATCGAGGTACAACCATTCTACCATTCCGCGGAAACCGCGAAAAGTCAACAGCCCCCACCGCCCGAAAAATGGTTTATCTGCGAAAAAATCCAGGTAGCTACTGCCAAAGAAGGGAACGCCAAAGCAAAACATGTTCTTGAAAAAGGAGCTGAAAGTCTCTGGTTCGTCATTTCTGAAGAAGTTGACCCCGCAGTTCTTTTCGACGGAATAGACCTCACCGAAATCCCCATATTTATCAAGCTCAGGTTTTTATCGGAGAAATATTACATCCTTTTACAGCACTACCTGAAAAACAGGGAAAGCCGTGTTTATCTTCAGACCGATATTATCGGAAATCTGGCCAGAACAGGAAACTGGTATTTTGACCATCAACAGGATTTCTACATTTTGGAGAGTATGATCGAAAGGTCTTCCGGCTTCCGGTCTGTAGTAAGCATTGATGCCTCTCTTTATCAAAATGCAGGCGCCAGCATTCCGCATCAACTGGCCTTTTCCCTGGCTCACCTCAACGAGTACCTTAATTACATGGAGGGAAAGACGGCCAAATTGGGCAATTTTCACCCTCAGTTTATCCTGGCTTCCGGAGGAAATTACTTCTTCGAAATTGCCAAAGTGAGAGCGCTTAGATGGTTGTACGCAAATTTAGCCAGGGAATACGGGCTACCGGAAACCTGCCATATTTTAGCAGAACCTACCCGTCGCGATAAAACCCTCTATGATTACAATGTGAACCTGCTGCGCACTACGACCGAAAGTATGAGCGCAATTTTAGGAGGCACCGATGCGGTATGCAATATGCCCTATGATACCATCTTTCACAAACCCAACAATTTTGGGGAGAGGATCGCAAGAAACCAGCTCCTTATCCTGAAAAATGAAGCCTATTTTGATAAGGTATCAAATCCTGCAGACGGATCTTATTACATAGAAAACCTCACAAGACAATTTGCAGAAGCTGCTCTTGAAATATTTAAAGAGATTGAAGCCGGGGGAGGATTTTTAAAACAACTGGAAAAAGGAATTATTCAGCAACAAATCGGGGAAAGCGCCGCACGAGAACAGCAGCTGTTCGACGAGGGTACATTAACGCTGTTGGGAACAAACAAATTTCCAAATCCGGAAGATCAAATGGAACATCAGCTAGAAAAAGAACCCTTCGCCCATGTCCTCCCGGATAATCGGGTAATTGATCCCATCCGGGAAAAAAGGCTCAGTGAAAAGGCCGAACAGGAAAGAATCCAGAAAGAAAGAACTATTCTCACCTAAAGAAAAAGGTAATGGAAAGAAAAAATCTTCAAAATATAAGCCTTAAAGAAGCAAGGCCATCGAAGAGTCCAACAGAAAAAGTCAACAAGAAAAGCTATTCAAAAGCAGACATTGAAGGACTAGAGCATTTAGATTTCGCCGCGGGAATCCCGCCTTACCTGCGTGGCCCCTACAGCACCATGTATGTGATGAGGCCGTGGACCATCCGGCAATATGCAGGTTTCTCAACCGCCGAAGAAAGCAACGCATTTTACCGTAGAAATCTGGCGGCAGGCCAGAAAGGACTCTCTGTCGCCTTTGATCTTCCCACCCACCGGGGTTATGACAGTGACCACGAAAGAGTGGTGGGCGATGTAGGAAAAGCCGGAGTGGCCATTGACTCGGTTGAAGACATGAAAATACTCTTTGACCAGATTCCGCTGGACCAGATGTCGGTTTCTATGACCATGAACGGAGCAGTATTGCCGGTATTGGCATTCTATATTGTTGCGGCTGAGGAACAGGGCGTAAAACCCGAACTACTATCGGGAACAATTCAGAATGACATTCTCAAAGAATTCATGGTGCGCAATACCTACATTTATCCGCCCACACCTTCCATGAAGATCATTTCGGATATTTTTGAATATACCTCTCAGAAAATGCCGAGGTTCAACAGCATCAGTATTTCCGGCTATCACATGCAGGAAGCAGGTGCTACCAGTGAGATAGAACTCGCCTACACCCTCGCAGACGGACTGGAATATATACGCAAAGGCCTGGCTGCGGGAATGGATATCGACAGTTTTGCTCCCCGGTTGTCGTTCTTCTGGGCAATAGGCATGGATCATTTCACCGAGATCGCAAAAATGCGTGCTGCACGTATGCTGTGGGCAAAGCTTGTGAAGCAGTTCAATCCGAAAAATCCGAAATCTTTAGCCTTGAGAACCCATTCCCAAACCAGCGGATGGAGCCTCACCGAACAGGATCCTTTCAACAATGTCGCCCGCACCTGCATAGAAGCAGCGGCTGCCGCTTTTGGAGGAACTCAAAGCTTGCACACCAATGCTTTGGATGAAGCCATCGCTCTTCCTACCGACTTCTCGGCCAGGATCGCGAGAAACACCCAGCTTCATCTTCAGCTGGAAACCCAGATCACCAAAACCGTTGATCCCTGGGCTGGCAGCTATTATGTGGAATCTTTAACCGACGAGATCGCTAGAAAGGCCTGGGAGCTTATTCAGGAAGTAGAAGAGCTCGGCGGAATGACCAAAGCCATAGAAGCAGGAATTCCGAAACTGAGGATCGAGGAAGCTGCAGCCAAAAAGCAGGCCAGGATCGACAGTGGACAGGATATTATTGTTGGGGTGAATAAATTCCGCAGGGAAAAAGAGGATTCACTGGTTACGCTTGAAGTAGACAATCAAACCGTGAGGAGACAACAGGTAGAGCGCCTGGAAAAACTCCGAAGCGAACGAAATTCAGAAAAAGTTACCGCCGCACTTGAGGAACTAACCAAAGCAGCTGCTTCAGAAGAAGGAAACCTTTTGGACCTGGCGGTGAAAGCAGCAAGGGAAAGAGCTAGCCTTGGTGAAATAAGCGATGCTTTAGAGAAAGTTTACGGCAGGTATAAGGCTAAAATTCAATCTTTTAACGGCGTGTATTCTAAAGAAATAAAAGAAGATCCCTCCTTTAAAAAAGCCCGGGAAATGGCAAATTATTTTGCTGAAAAAGAAGGCCGTCGCCCTCGCATTATGGTAGCCAAAATGGGGCAGGACGGGCATGACCGCGGTGCAAAAGTAGTATCTACAGGCTATGCCGATATAGGTTTTGATGTAGACATAGGATCTCTGTTCCAGACTCCTGCGGAAGTCGCCAAACAGGCTGTGGAAAACGATGTTCATATTCTGGGAATTTCATCCCAGGCTGCGGGACACAAGACCCTGGTGCCACAGGTGGTGGAAGAGCTGAAGAAATATGATCGTGAAGATATTATGGTGATCGTGGGAGGGGTAATCCCATCGCAAGATTATCAGTATCTATTTGACGCGGGTGCTGTAGCCGTTTTTGGCCCCGGAACCAGGATCAGCGATACTGCAATTCAGTTACTGGAAATTCTTATTGATGAGTAAAGAGTCAAAAACAAGCAACGAGCAAAAATGGTCTTATAACATCAATCTATAAACTTAATTTCTGGCGCCTTTTTAAAGTTTTTGGGTACCGGAAATAAAAACCGCCTAAGTCAACCAACTTAGGCGGTTCTTTTTCGCAGCCTTTTCAGAAAAAGACTGCCACTTCAAACACTATATTTCCCGCATTTTGTGGTGTTCATCAATAAGCGGTCCTCCTTCCATGATCGATGCTGATGCCTCGCTCGCAAATTTTTCAAAATTCAGATGGAAAGAATGAGCCAACTGAATGGACTTTTGAATATAAGCTCCCTTCTGAAGCCATGTGTTGATCGGGTTCAAAATTTCAGAAGGCACTCCGTGGCAATATTTCGGCATAAAAAGTCCGAAGATCGGGTGTTGTTCATAATCTACTTTTTCGAGTTCTCCACTCAGGATCTCAGAGATCATTTCCCTGGTATATTTCAGTTTGATCCTTGATCCCACCCCGAAAGGTCCTCCGCTCCATCCGGTGTTGATAAGCCAAACATTAACATTGGAGTCCTTCATTTTTTTGCTCAGCATTTCCGCATAAACTGCAGGGTGCAGCGGCATAAAAGGTTCTCCGAAACAAGCTGAAAAAGAAGGAACCGGTTCGGTGATTCCGGCTTCGGTGCCCGCTACCTTTGCAGTATAACCTGAAATAAAGTGATAAGCCGCCTGGCCCGGAGTAAGTTTCGATACCGGTGGCAGCACCCCAAAAGCATCACAGGTTAAGAAGAAAATATTCTTCGGATTTTTGGCATAAGAACCTTCCTGAATATTGCTGATATGATCTATAGGATAACTAACGCGGGTATTCTGGGTAATTGTCCCATCAAAATAATCCACCTCTTTAGTACCAGGTTTAAAAACCACGTTTTCGAGTAGTGCTCCCGGTTTAATAGCCCGGTAGATGTCGGGTTCATTTTCTTCTGTAAGGCCGATAACCTTTGCATAGCAACCGCCTTCAAAATTAAAGACAACATTATCGGCAGTCCAGCCGTGTTCATCATCTCCTATGAGTTTTCTTGCAGGATCGGCAGAAAGTGTAGTCTTACCTGTTCCTGAAAGACCGAAAAAGATCGCAGTATCGCCCTCTTCTCCAACATTGGCAGAACAGTGCATAGGCAGCACATTTTTCTCCACAAGAAGGCTGAGGTTAAGGGCAGAAAAAATGCCTTTTTTCATCTCTCCGGTATAGGCAGAGCCTCCTATAAGCGCAATTTTTCTGGTGAAATTCAAAATACTGAAATTCCCCTGGCGCAGACCGTATTTTTCAGGTTCTTCTTCAACATATCCGGGAGCACAGATGACCAGCCACTCTTCCTCGAAATCATTAAGTTCTTCTTCCTTCAGCCGAAGGAACATATTTTTGACAAAGAAGTTGGACCAGGGATATTGGGTAATAGTTCGAACGTTCATTCTGTACTCAGGATGGGCACAAACGTAGCCATCGTGAACAAAGATTTCTTTCCCGGAAAGATAATCGGCCACCCTGTCGTAGAGCAGGTCAAAATTCTCGGGACTTATGGGCTTATTGATCTTTCCCCACCACACCTTATCGCGGGTATAGTTATCTTTCACCAGAAAGCGGTCCTGAGGCGATCTTCCGGTAAATTTCCCGGTGTTTACAGCAAGGGTACCATTGTGCGTTTCTACGCCCATTCCTTTTTCTACAGTGATCTTCTGCAGTTCTTCTCCGGAAAGGTTCCACCGCACCTGGTTGTTCTTTAAGCCGTATTTTTCCAGGGTTTCAGTTTCGGGTTCGCTAATAACATTTTTCATAATTTATTGAATTTTTGGATTGGTGATGGTAAACGGGGAGCCAAAAGCAACCGCGGCAGTGAAGAACAAAAGGATTAGAACGCTCCACTTAAAAGGTACTGCCGCAATTGCCAATATGGCCAATAAAGTATACATCTGGTCACATTATTTTAGTCCAGAACAAGAAGAGGAATGTTTGTATGAAGGGTGAGCATCCTGGTAAGTTTACCTTCAGACGCAGTCCCGGTTTTAAGGTGGGTTCTTGGCATGATAGCCAGCATATCTATTTCATGTTTTTCTATATATTCCATAATGCCCTTCTCTATATCTTCATTTTCAGAAAAAGAGTGATGGCTATAGAAATCTTCCAGATAATATTGCAGTATATTCTCGTTGGTTTCGTCCTCCGGAGAATATCCCATGTAAACTTCATCTTTGTGCACCGTGAGCACGTGGACTTCTGCCTGGAATTTCCTGGAAACATCCAGCAAGACATTCAGAGGAGAGGTATCCAGTATTTTCTCCTGTCCCACGGTGATAATAATAGTTTTTATCTGGAAATATTTCGTGCTTTCAGGGATCACCAGAACAGGCAGATCGGCTTCCTGTACGAATTTGGAAGTTCTCGTGGCGATTTCTTCGCCATTCCCGTCTGCACCACTTGTCCCCATGATAATAAGGTCAACATCAAGCTCTTTCTGGATCTCGATAATATTTGGGATGAGTTCGCCCTGTTTTGTAAGAGTATGGAACTGTGGGTTAAGCGGCTTTTTGTATTTAGCCACAGCCTTTTTGAATTTACTCTGTACGTTTTCTTCGGAAAGTTGGTTATTATCTACATGAAGCAGAAAAAGCTGCATGGAAGGATCTTTACCTGCAAATTGCACGGCATATTCCAAAGCATTTAGCGAGACTTCGGAAAAATCGAAAGGGATTAGAATGTTTTTCATGACAAAAACTATTTTGAAGAGTTGATTACAGATTTTCTCAGGACGAAAATTTGATTTCCCTATAAAAATACCCCCGGAATTCTCCTAAAAATATGACCGTTGTCAGTTCTTAAACCTATTATTCTCCGCATTTTATAGCGAAAACGATTTAGTTTTTTATTTTATTTTTTTATTTCGGTTCTTCCCTTTTTTGCCTGTAAAAAATGACAAATTTCATCTCCGGGAACAGCACAAAAAAAAGGTTGCCTTCCGGCAACCTTTTTCCACTCTAACAATTAATAATACTATTTTTCCTTAGCATATCTGCTTGCAACCTCTTTCCAGTCGATCACATTGAAGAATGCTTCAATATATTCTGGTCTTCTGTTTTGGTAATGCAGGTAATAAGCGTGTTCCCAAACATCGAGTCCAAGGATAGGAGTTCCACCGCATCCAATTTCAGGCATGATTGGGTTGTCCTGATTTGCTGTTGAGCATATTTCCAGTTTACCGCCATCCTTCACACAAAGCCAGGCCCATCCTGAACCAAAACGTCCGGCAGCAGCCTTGGCAAACTCATCCTTAAAAGCTTCGAAAGAACCGAATGCTTTATCTATAGCGGTTGCCAATTCACCTTCTGGCTTTCCACCTCCATCAGGAGACATAATTTCCCAGAACATGCTGTGATTTAAATATCCTCCCCCGTTATTTCTAACGGCAGTCTTGGACATATCCAGGTTCTTTAGAATGTTCTCTATATTTTTGCCTTCAAGGTCGGTTCCTTTAATGGCATCGTTTAATTTCTTCGTGTAGCCTGCGTGATGCTTATTATGATGGATTTCCATCGTTCTGGCATCTATATGAGGTTCCAACGCGTCAAAAGCGTACTTAAGTTTTGGTAACTCAAAAGACATAGTGGTTTATTGTTTTATTGATTAGTAATAAATTCACCCAAATTTAGGGATAAAGGGCCTTAATCAAAATATTTTAATGTTATAAAATACTTAAAAGGCCTTGAGGTTCGGGAACTAAATTTATTTTACTTTTATAAATTATATCTTCTGAAGACACCTCCTAAAATTACATCGAATCTTGAATAATTCTTTCACGATCTACAATGCTTCAGCCGGTTCCGGCAAGACTTTCACACTGGTAAGAGAATACCTGGTGCTGTTGCTCCGTTCAGGAAAAAAAGACAGCTACCGGAATATTCTCGCTATCACCTTTACCAACAAAGCGGTGAACGAGATGAAAGGCCGCATTATTGAAAGCCTTCATGCTTTTTCTGAAGCTGAAACCCCCGCCACCGCTACTGCGCTGCTAAAGGCTGTATGCGAAGAAACAGGAATGGCCGAAGCCGAAGTGAAAGCAAAATCACGGAAGATCCTCAAAAGCATTATTCACAATTATGCCGCTTTTGAAGTTTCCACTATCGACGGCTTTACACACCGCGTACTAAGAACTTTCGCAAAAGATCTGGGCCTGCCGGTGAATTTCGAGGTAGAACTCAATACCCGAAAGATCCTGATGGAGGCTGTGGACAGCCTGATCTCAAAAGCAGGAACCGACAAGAAACTCACGAAAGTACTGGTAGATTTTGCCCTCTCCAAAACCGATGAAGACAAGAGCTGGGATATAAGCCGGGATCTATACCAGATCTCAGAACTGCTCACCAATGAAACCAATCAGCAACCGCTTGCTCTTCTAAAGAATAAAAGTCTCGAAGATTTCGAGAATTTCACTCAGCAGCTAAAACAGGAAATCAAAAAGGGAAAAGAGGACCTTAAAGAACTGGCTGACCAGTTCTTTATTCTTCTGGAAGAAAACGGGCTGGAAGATTCCAATTTCACCCGAAAAGCCCTTCCCGGACATTTTCAGAAGCTGAAGGAAGAAAAAAAGCTCAATTTTGACGCGCAATGGATCACAAAGCTCAATTCTGATCCTTTGTACAACAAATCTTTCAAGGAGGAAGGGAAAAAGGCCATTCTCGACGGATTGCAGCCGACTTTTGTAAAGCTGTTCGAAGCCTCAAGGACCGTTTATTTCCGCATTGAATTCCTGGAAGAGATCAAAAAACGAATTGTACAGCTTTCTTTGCTCAATGCCATTAACCGCGAAGTCGAAGCAATAAAGAAGGAGCGGTCACTTTTGCTCATTTCCGAATTCAACCCGCGCATAAGCGCCGAAGTGAAAGACCAGCCTGCACCTTTTATTTACGAAAGGCTGGGTGAGCGTTACCAAAATTATTTTATCGATGAATTTCAGGACACCTCGCAAATGCAGTGGGAAAACCTGATGCCGCTTATAGATCACAGCCTTTCGGGCGGTGGCAGCGAGGAAGAATTGGCAAAGCTAATGCTGGTAGGCGATGCCAAGCAATCTATTTATCGCTGGCGCGGCGGCAAGGCCGAGCAGTTCATCGACCTTTGCGGAGAGAACAATCCTTTTAGTATTGACAAAAAAGTCGAGAATCTTCCCGACAATTTTCGCAGTGGCGCACAGGTCGTCAATTTCAATAATGATCTTTTTCAGTTCGCTTCCCGCTCTCTTAATCATCCGGAATACAGTCGGCTTTTTAAGGAATGTGGCCAGACTCCGCGAAAAGGAGATTTCGGCTATGTGAATATTTCCTTCCTCGAAGCCGAAAACAAAGAGGAAGAAGATGAACTGTATCCGGCAAAGGTGCTGGAGATCATCAGCGATCTCGAAAAACGCGGATTTTCGAAAAGTGATGTGTGCATCCTCACGAGAAAAAAGAGCGAAGGCATCTGCATTGCCAGGCATCTCAGTGAAAATGACATTTCGGTGGTTTCTTCGGAAACGCTTCTTATCGAAAATTCTTCCGAAGTGAATTTTATCGTCAGCCTGCTGGAATTTTCCCTGAGTCCTGAAAATAATGAGCTGAAATTGGCCATTTTCAACTACCTTCAGGAAAAGCTGGATCTGGAAAATCCCCATGAAATCATCTCCCGAAACCTGCAATTTCATGGAACAGACTTTTTTAACTGGCTCAGCAGCTTTGAGATCAATTTCGACCTGGAAATCCTCAAAACGGTCTCTCTTTATGAGGCTGCGGAATATATCATAAGAAGTTTTGAATTGGTAAAGGACTCCGATGCCTACATACAATTCTTCCTGGACTATATCTTCGAAACCACGCAAAGAAATACCACAGGAATGCAGGAATTCATCGAATTATGGAAAGAAGATAAGTCCAATTTAAGCATCGTGGTGCCCAAAGAAGAGAATGCCGTGCAGATCATGACCATTCACAAATCGAAAGGACTGGAATTCCCGATCGTGATCTATCCTTATGCAAATTCAGATTTTCGGGACACCAAAAAAGATTCGGTTTGGCTCGAACTCGACGAATTTTCCGACAGCATTCCCGTGAGCTATCTCAGTGCCAGCCAAAAAATGGCCAATTGGGGAGAAGAGCATTTCAGGGTTTACGAGGAGCTGCTTCAGCAAAAAGAACTCGACAGTCTCAACGTATTTTACGTGGCCTGCACCCGCGCCTCACGCCAACTGTATATTTTATCAAAAGCTGAATTCGATAAAAAAACAGGCAATGAGAAAAGCGGAAAGACCTCGGGCCTCCTCATTGGTTTTCTGAAGGAAAAAGGACTCTGGAATGGTGATCTTCAGTATGAATTTGGACAAATAGAAGAGCCTCTTCCGGGAACAAATTCCGAAGCAGAACATCAGCAGGTGTTCTATTCGTCATCCACCCAAAACCAGGCTGTAAATATCGTGACGCGCTCGGGTTCGCTGTGGGATACGCGGCAGGAAGAAGCCATAGAAAAAGGGCTGATCGCACACGACATTTTGGCCAAGATCAATAGCCGCGAGGATCTTGATGCAGCCATAGAAAGCGCCGTTCATGAAGGGATTATTTCAGCTGAGGTGCGTGAAAACATGAAAAGCCTCATCGAGGACATCATCGCTCATCCCGATCTCAAAGAATTCTTTGAGCCGGGAGTTTCCAACTTCAACGAAAGGGACATCCTTTTAGAGGAAGGCCGGAAACTGCGCCCCGACAGGCTTAACTTCAGCAATAAAAAGGTCAGTATCATCGATTACAAAACCGGGACGCACAATGAAGCTCACAGCCGGCAGATCAACGAATATGGAGAAGTGCTCGAATCTATGGGCTTCAGCATTGAAAAAAAGATACTGGTTTACATTAACAGCGGCGTTTCGCTTAGCTATGTTTAAAAAGAATTTAATTTTGTAAAAAACCACACGAATTATGTACGGATCAATAAAAGAACATTTACAGAAAGAACTTGAAGAGATAAAAGACCAGGGCCTTTATAAGAAGGAGCGGATCATCACAAGTCCGCAGGACGCTGTGATCAAGATCTCTACAGGCCAGGAAGTGATCAACTTTTGCGCTAACAACTACCTTGGTCTTTCTTCGCATCCCGAGGTAATACAGGCTGCCAAAGACACCATGGACAGGCGCGGCTACGGGATGAGCAGCGTGCGTTTTATCTGCGGAACCCAGGACATTCACAAGGAGCTGGAGCAAAAGATCGCCGATTTTTACCAAACTGAAGACACTATTCTTTACGCCGCGGCCTTTGATGCCAACGGCGGAATTTTCGAACCCCTTTTCACGAAGGAAGACGCCATTATTTCGGATTCTTTGAACCACGCTTCCATCATTGACGGGGTGAGATTGTGTAAAGCAGCCCGTTACCGCTACCAGAACGGCGACATGGAAGACCTCGAAGAACAACTAAAATCGGCCAATGAGAACGGGGCCCGTTTTAAGATCATTGTGACCGACGGTGTTTTCTCTATGGACGGACTCGTTGCGCCGCTGGACAAGATCTGCGACCTGGCTGATAAATATGACGCCCTGGTAATGATCGATGAATGCCACGCTACCGGATTTATTGGAGAGAAAGGCATTGGCACCCTGGAAGAAAAAGGAGTGATGGGCCGTGTTGACATTATTACCGGAACTCTCGGAAAAGCTTTGGGTGGCGCTATGGGCGGTTACACCACTGCCAAAAAAGAGATCATTGAACTGTTGCGCCAACGCTCACGTCCATACCTGTTTTCCAACTCTCTGGCTCCTGCCATCGTGGGCGCTTCCATCAAGGTATTCGATATGCTGAAAAACGATTCCACCTTGAGGAACAAACTGAAGGAGAATACCAAATACTTTAAAAAAGGTATCAAAGATGCGGGATTTGAAATCATTGACGGAGATGCAGCTATAGTTCCCGTAATGTTGTATGACGCCAAACTGGCTCAAAAAATGGCTGAAAAGCTGCTGGAAGAAGGAATATACGTTATTGGTTTCTTCTATCCGGTCGTGCCTCAGGGACAGGCCAGAATTAGGGTGCAACTTTCTGCCGCACATGAAAAAGAACATCTCGACAAAGCCGTTGAAGCTTTCACCAAAGTCGGGAAGGAATTGGAAATTATTTAGATTTTTATACCCAAACAGAAATTCGACACGTGTTAAAAAATTAGTAAAAAATCAGATAAAAAGAAGCGGAAAACCCCTGAAAAACGGCATCAACAGAGGGCTTATTAAGAAAACTTTATTATATTTATCTTTGCTGATACTCAATTAGGGTATACATTTGTTTCTAATTAACACTTAAACCAAACAATTGAATATGAAACATCTTAACAAATTATTCTTGGCTTTGTTGCTGGTGATGGGCGTCACTTCGGTGAAGGCTCAGGATGCCAACAACCCCTGGTCCATAGGTATTAGTACCAATGCTGTGGATTTCTACCCTACAGGTGAAAACGCTCCTCTTGGTGGTTTCTTTGATGAATATTTCAACACTGGAGATCACTGGAATATTATGCCATCTATCTCCAAACTTAGCGTGGGTCGCTATGTTGGAAGCGGTTTTGTGTTTGAACTTGCCGGTTCCATGAACCAGATAAGCAAATATGGAGATGCAAGAACATCTGACATCTCATACTATGCCGTAGATGGATCTTTCGACTATAGCCTGCGCGCCATGCTTAACGACGGATGGATAGATCCTGTTGTTGGTGTAGGTGGTGGTTACACTTGGTTTGGTGATCAGGGAAACACTGTGCTCTCAGGTTATGACGCTCCTACCCTTAACGGAAAAGTAGGACTGAATTTCTGGTTTTCAGATCACATCGCCCTTTTCGTTGAATCTAAGTACAAACATGCCTTTAAAGAAAATATGACTTCTCACTTCCAGCATTCTGCCGGAATCAAGATCATGTTTGGAGGTACCGATACTGACGGTGACGGAATCTATGACAAAGACGACGAATGTCCGGAAACTGCAGGATTACCTGAATTCAATGGTTGTCCTGACTCTGACGGAGATGGCATCGAAGATCGCCAGGATAAATGTCCAAATGAAGCCGGATTGGCTGAATTTAACGGATGTCCTGATTCTGACGGAGACGGTGTAGCCGATCCTGATGATGAATGTCCACAGGTAGCCGGACTTGCCGAAATGAACGGTTGTCCAGATGCTGACGGTGATGGTGTGAAAGACAGCGAAGATAACTGTCCTGATGAAGCTGGTCCAGCTGAGAACGACGGTTGCCCATGGGAAGATGCAGATAACGACGGAGTATTGGACAAAGATGACGACTGTCCAGACGTAGCAGGTACTGCTGCTAACAACGGTTGTCCTGAACCAACTGCTGAAGTTGTATCAGAACTTAACGAATACTCTAACACTATCTTGTTCGACCTGAACAAAGCGACTATCCGTTCTGAATCTGAAGAAGCATTGAACAACATTGCTGATATCATGAAAGAATATCCTAACACAGTATTCCACATCGGTGGTCACACCGACAGTACAGGAAGCGCTCAATACAACCTTAAACTTTCTAAGGAAAGAGCAGCCTCTGTGATGGATTATCTTACTAACCATGGTATCCCTGCAAACAGATTGACTTCTGAAGGATATGGCGAAGAACGACCTATCGCTACCAACAGCACTGCTGCCGGAAGACAGGAAAACAGACGTGTTGAAATTTCTTTGGACAAAGACAAAGAAATGAAGCAAAAAGATGACAACATGAATGATCAGGGACAATAGTCCTGAAATACAAATTTCTTTAGAAAAACGCCTCGATTCGTCGGGGCGTTTTTTATTTTTATCCAATGAAATCTTTCATTAATCAGGTTCTTCAGAAATTACTCGATTCCGAAGAAAATATTTCCGAAACCATCTTTGTCCTTCCCAGCAAACGCGCGGGATCCTTTTTGCTGAATGAACTCTCCACATTGACCAATTCCAGCCTTTTCGCGCCGGAAGTGTTCAGCATTGAAGAATTTACCGAAAAGATCTCCGGCCTTCGGGCAGTAGACAATACCATTTCCCTCTTCGAGTTTTACGAGGTTTATAAAAAACTTACCCCCGAAGAAAAACAGGAGGATTTTGAAACCTTCACCACCTGGGCGCAGAGCCTGGTGCACGATTTTAATGAAATTGACCGTTATCTCATCGATTCTAACAGCTTTTTCAACTACCTCTCTGATATTCAGGATATCAATCACTGGTATCTGCAGGAAGAAAAGACAGAGCTTATTAAGAACTACCTTTTGTTCTGGCACAAATTACCCGACTATTACACCGGTCTTAAGGAACAACTTCTGAAGAAAAATGCCGGCTACCAGGGGCTTGTGTACCGGGAGGCTGCGGCCAATATTCACAAATACACTTCTGAAAGCGACAAAAAGCATGTTTTTATTGGTTTCAATGCGCTGAATTCTGCGGAACAAGAGATCCTGCAGTATATGCTGGAGCATAACAAAGCTGAAGTGCATTGGGATATTGACGAAATTTTTCTGAACGATCAGGACCACGAGGCTTCCTTGTTTTTAAATCAATATCGCCAGGATTGGCCATTCTACGAGAAGAATCCGTTCCCTCGAAATATCAACGAATACGGCAAAGAAAAATCAATAGAGATCATCGGCGTGCCCAAAAATATCGGGCAGGCAAAATATCTGGGGGAGCTGCTCGCTGGTTTCGATGAGGTTAAGCTCGAAAAAACAGCTGTAGTTCTTGGGCAGGAAGACCTTCTTTTACCCGTTTTGAACAGTTTACCTTCCAACATTTCGGCATTAAACATTACCATGGGGTTTCCGCTGAAAAACGCTCCCATAGCCTCACTTTTCGACAAGTTATTTCACATACATTTGAATCCCGGCGAGGGCTTTTATTACCGCGATGTAATTTCGGTAGTAAACCATCCTGCCCTTCACGATCTTCTGCAGCCTGATACCTCAAAGTTGCTCGATAAAATAAACCGGAACAATCTCGTCTATCTTTCCGCGGAAGAAATACAGGAAAATTTTCCGGAAAAGCACAGGGAAATGCTGTCGGCCTGCTTTGGAAAGTGGGAGAACAACCCTGAAAAAGCCCTGAAAAATCTGGATCTTGTAGTTCAGAAAATTAAAGAGAGCCTAAGGAAACAGGAAAACAAACTGGGGCTGGAATTTCTTTACCACTTTCACCTGCTCTTCAACAAACTGGCAAATCTCAATGCCACGTATCCGCATATTAAAACAATAAAATCCCTGCACGGCTTTTACAAGGAGATAATGAGCACGCAAAGTCTCGATTTCCAGGGAAGACCCTTTAAGGGGCTTCAGTTAATGGGAATGCTGGAATCACGGGCGCTTGATTTTGAAAATGTGATCATCACCTCGGTGAATGAGGGAGTTCTGCCGGCAGGAAAAAGCAACAGCTCCTTTATTCCCTACGATCTAAAGAAAGCCTATAATCTTCCGACTTACAAAGAAAAAGATGCTGTGTACACCTATCACTTTTACCGGCTTCTGCAACGGGCGAAAAACGTGTACATTATTTACAATACTGAGACTGACGGTATGAATTCGGGAGAGAAAAGCCGGTTTCTAACGCAGCTGGAGATCGAAAAGCAGCCGGCCCATCAGCTTATTAGAAAACTCATCAGTCCCAAGGTGCCTTCGGTTTCTTCAGAATTAAAAGAAGTGCAGAAGACTCCTGAAATTATGGAAAAACTGAAGGCGCTTGCCGGTTCCGGCTTTTCCCCTTCAGCTCTCACTACCTACATGAGGAACCCGCTCGATTTCTATTATCAGTATGTCCTGGGCGTGAAAGAACAGGAGGAAGTAGAGGAAACCGTGGCCTACAATACCCTGGGAACCGTGATTCACGACTCCCTGCAGGAGTTCTACGAGCCTTACGAAGGAAAAATAATAGGGGAGGCTGAAATTGGGGATTTTCAGGATAGGCTTGAGGAGGAGATAAAGAAACAGTTCTTCAGGAATTACACCAAAGCACCCATGGACAGAGGAAAGAACCTGCTGATCTTTGAAGTTGCCAAACGCTACCTCGATAATTTCCTGAAACTAGAATTAAAGAGGATCAAAAAAGGGGAGCAAGTTGAGATCCTTCAGATCGAAAAGAACCTGAAAGCAGAAATTCAAATTCCGCAGCTGGACTTTCCGGTATATATCCGCGGAAAAGTAGACCGCGTTGAAAAAACTAACGGTATCACCAGAATTATTGACTATAAAACGGGAAAGGTTTTACAGAGCCAGGTCGAAATTGTAGATTGGGATTTGATCACCACCGATTACGACAAGTACAGTAAAAGCTTTCAGATACTTGCCTACGCCACAATGATCAATGCCCAGGGAAGCCTCGAAAAGCCTGCAGAAGCAGGGATCATTTCCTTTAAAAATCTGCAAAGCGGATTCCTGAAATTTGCAAAAAAGGACAAAGCCGGTTACACCAAAAACAAAAGAACTCAAATTGATGATGAGGTTTTCGGGGCTTTTGAAACAGAATTAAAAAAATTAATTGCTGAGATCTGCGATCCTTTGGTCGCTTTCAAGGAAAAAGAAATCAAAACATCTTATGGAAATTACTAAAAAGACAAACCTTCAGATAGAGGGAAAACACAACAAGCCCATCCTCACCGACCTCTATTTTGTGGATGACAAAACCCCGAAGCCGGTGATCATTTTTTGTCACGGCTATAAAGGATTCAAAGATTGGGGAGCCTGGGAAGAAATGGGGGAGATCTTCGCCAAAGAAGGCTTCTTCTTTCTGAAATTCAATTTCTCCCACAATGGCACGACTCCGGAAAACCCGACCGAATTTCTCAATATTGAAGCCTTTGGCGACAATAACTTCTTAATCGAGCTCGACGACCTGCAGACGGTGATCGACTGGATGCTGCTACCCGATTTCCATTATGCCAACCAGATTAAAGTTGACGATATCAACCTGATTGGCCATTCCCGCGGTGGCGGAATTGCCACGATCAAGGCTGCTCACGAAAAAAGGGTCACCAAGCTTGTTACCTATGCCGCGGTGAGTGATTTTGGATCCAGGTTCCCTGAAGGCAAGAAACTTGAAGCCTGGGAGAAAAAAGGCGTACAGTACATTGAAAATTCACGGACGAAACAGCAGCTGCCACACCACTTCCAGTTCTACCGGAGTTTCAAGGAAAATAAGGAAAAGCTGAATATCAAAAAGGCTGCTAAAAACCTGGAAATTCCGCACCTCATTGCGCATGGCAGCAACGATACCACGGTTTCAATTGGGGAAGCAGGAAACCTGTTTGAATGGAGCCCTGCCCCAAAATTATTGTTGGTAGAGAATGCCGACCATGTTTTCTGTACTTCCCATCCCTGGGAAAAAGAGGAATTGCCGAAGGAATTCAGCCATGTTATCGAACAGACCGTGAAATTCCTGAAGACTGATTCGCAGGAATTAATGGACGAATATGGGGATGCAGAATAAGATGTAAAAACAAAAACCACCGACGATGTCGGTGGTTTTGTGGAGAATATCGGAGTCGAACCGATGACCTTTTGGCTGCCAGCCAAACGCTCTAGCCAGCTGAGCTAATCCCCCGTTTAACTGGAGCAAATGTAATAATTTTTTCTTTTAATAACGAAATCTTTTATTTCTTCGCTAAAAAAATGATCCGTTGCGCACAACCACAAGACCTCTACAGCATTAAGCGGCTTACTGAAGCCTGTGCCCGTGCTTTACAGGAACTGGGAATCCATCAATGGAATGAACATTATCCTTCAAAGCCCAGGCTCGAAAAGGATATTCAGCAAAAAGACCTCTTTGTGCTGGAAAAAGAAGAGGAGATCATCGGGCTTATTGTACTTACTCCTTTCATGGACGAGGAGTATTTTCCGGTTTCCTGGCTCACCCGTAATCAAAACAACCTTTATATTCACAGGCTTGCCGTGCAGCCGGATCTTTGGGGAAAAGGATATGCCAGAGAACTAATGGATTTTGCCGAATCTTACGCCTGGCAACGCGAGTTCGCTTCGGTGCGACTGGATACTTTCAGCAAAAATCTCCGCAATCAGCGATTCTATGAGGCCAGAGGGTATCAGAAACTGGAAGATATTTATTTTCCGAAGCAGAGCTGTTATCCTTTCCATTGCTACGAATTAGTGCTTTAATCTAAAGCGTTCTATATTTGCTGTTTAAAACCAGCCATTGGAATCTACCGTTAGTTTCAGGAATATCAACCGTATCGCCATTCCCGCCATTATCGCGGGTATCGCCGAACCGCTGATCTCTCTCACCGATATCGCGGTGATCGGAAACGTCGAAGAGCATTCCATAGAAGCCCTGGCCGCCGCCGGAATTGTAGGTTCCTTTTTATCGGCAATCATCTGGATCGTAGCGCAGACAAAAACCGCAATTTCAGCCATTGTCTCTCAGCATTTGGGCGGAAACCGACTGCATGCCGTGAAGACGTTGGTTCCTCAGGCGATCGCCTTCAACTTCCTCTTCAGCTTAGTCATTTATGCCACCACCGCCTACTTTGCCCGTGCTATTTTTAGCGCTTACAATGCCGAAGGTCTTATACTGAAATATTCTGAAGATTACTACCAAATAAGAGCATTGGGCTACCCTCTTAACGCTGGTTACTTTTGCGATATTCGGTGTTTTTAGGGGGCTTCAGAATACACTGTGGGCGATGAAATGCAGCCTTACGGGTGCCGCGGTGAATGTGGCTTTAGATTACCTGCTCGTGTACGGAATTGAGGGTTATATTCCGCCACTTCATTTAAAAGGCGCTGCCTATGCCAGCCTTACGGCCCAGGCGGTGATGCTCATTATGGCGCTGTGGTTTTTCTTCAAAAAGACGCCGTTCCACCTCAAGTTCAGCTTTAATATAAATCCGCAAATGCGGGCACTGCTGCTCATGGCGGCCAATCTTTTTGTGCGCACGGCAGCATTGAATTTTGCCATTTATCTGGCTAATGCCTATGCCACCGACTACGGAAAAAATTACATCGCCGCCCAAAGTATCCTGATGAATATCTGGCTGTTTTTCAGCTTTTTTATTGACGGCTATGCCAACGCCGGAAATGCCATCGGCGGAAAACTGCTCGGCGCCAGGGATTACAAGAGCCTGTGGGAACTGAGTAAAAAGATCAGCAAATATGCCGTGTTTATCGCCCTCATCCTGATGGCGATCTGCGCCCTTTTTTACAACGAAATTGGACTGCTTTTCAACAAAGAAGCCAGCGTCCTGGTGCTGTTTTCTTCGGTATTCTGGATCGTACTGCTCATGCAGCCGGTAAACGCGATCGCCTTTATGTTCGATGGAATCTTCAAAGGTTTGGGCGAAGCGAAATACCTCCGGAATTTGTTATTGGTGGCCACCTTCCTTGGCTTCACGCCCACCCTCTTACTTGCCGACCATTTCGGATTTAAACTTCACGCCATCTGGATGGCCTTTTTTGTGTGGATGCTCATACGAAGCGCCGGCCTGGTCATAAAATTCCGAAGAAAATATCTGCACAAAGAGGTTTAAAATTCGCTAAAATCACGTCATGCCAACCCGCTGTTCCGAAAATTTCAGCATCTCATTCCCTCAGAATCTACTTCTGAAACTTCAAATTTGTTTATATTCCCTTAAATTTGAGAAAAAGGAAAGCTAAGCATGGAAACCACACGCGAAAACGGAAGTCTTTACACGAAGGTTGAAAACAAAGTCGCAACTATAGAATTTGGCCATCCCGCCAGCAATTCCTTTCCCTCAGAACTTCTGGCGAGGCTGGAGAAAGAGATCAGGAAACTTTCAGAAGATGAAACTGTGAATGTGATCGTGCTGCGCTCCCAGGGCGAAAAAGCCTTTTGTGCCGGCGCTTCCTTTGACGAACTCATGGCCATAGAAAATATGCAGGCCGGGAAATTCTTTTTTTCGGGTTTTGCCAATGTGATCAATGCCATGCGTGAGTGCCACAAGCTCATCATAGGCCGCGTACAAGGCAAAACCGTCGGCGGCGGCGTAGGACTGATATCGGCCTGTGATTATGCCATGGCCACCGATGCCGCAGCTATTAAACTTTCAGAACTTAGCATCGGGATTGGTCCTTTTGTGATCGCACCAGCTGTTGAAAGAAAGATGGGTGTGGCAGCTTTAGCCGAACTCACTTTGGCCGCCCATGAATGGAAAAACGCATATTGGGCAAAAGAAAAAGGTCTCTATGCCCGGGTTTTTGAAAACCTCCACGAGCTGGATTCTGAAATAGAGCTCTTCGCGCAAAAGCTTGCCTCCTATAATCCCGAAGCCCTTTATGAAATGAAGCAGACCCTGTGGAAAGATACCGCTCACTGGAAAGAACTTCTGTTGAAGCAGGCAGCTATTTCAGGAGAACTGGTGCTTTCGGATTTCACCAAAAAGGCCCTTCAAAAATTTAAAAAATAAACAGAAATATGAGAAATTTATTACTTCTTCAGGAAGCTTCCACCAAGGCTTCAAAAAACTGGGCTTTCGACCTGGGATTCTTTCTAGGCAGCAACTTTATATGGGTATTGACCATTCTGGCAGTCGTACTTGCCTGCATACTTTTTCTTATTATCAGGAATAGCAGCAAAACTTCCTGAGACAGAACAAGCCCGTCTTGAAATTCCCTTTATTTTTTAGTATCTTAAAGAAAAGAAAGGGATGAGTTTTCAACAGCCATTTTTACCCAAAGATAAACCTGCCACAGGAGATGAAGTCTGGGGCTATAGCCTATGGCAGTTCCTCGCCGGAAACTGGGAATACCTCCTGGGTATTCTTCTGGTACTGGGCGTATACCTCTTTGCCCGCTACAGCTGGCGCAGGCGGCACGAAAAGGAAAAAGAAGAATGGTATAAGAATATGAAGCCTTAGCGGGTCTTTAGCCATCCGGTAATGCTTAGCCGCTCAGTCTTTACAGGCTTCACCTCGTGCTCCAGCACCTGGCTTTCAAAGATCACCACCCGTCCCGGAAACGGATAAAAGCTTTCAGCTATCTCAACGCCGTTTTCCTCTTTGTAGATCACCAGTTCTCCACCATTTTCAGGCTTCCAGTCCTCTTCGTTCAGATAACAAACCAGGGAAAGTTTCCTTCTGCCATCGTTCTGAAAAGTATCGAGGTGCCTCTTGTAAAAGGTTCCTTCAGGATAGAGCGCATAATGAAATTCCTTAGTGAGAATCCCTAAAAAACAAGTTTTGTTTAGATATTCAACCAGGGAATTGATCTTGGTAAAAAAGAGTTTTTCGGCTTCTCCCGCTTCAGCTTCATTCAGCCAGAGAATAAAATCGCCGCGGATAGATTTCGCGACCACCTCATTGGTCCTGTTCCCGATTGCCGCCTTTTTGAAGTTATCCTCTTCATATTTATTCAGCAGAGCATTCCGCAGTGCCCGCACCTCATCCAGGTTAAAAAAATCCTCTACCACGCAATATTGCTGCTCCAAAAGCGCCGTGATGATCCCTTCATAGAACGGATTTTCCCTGAATTCGAGCTGCTCAAATAACTCCACCTCCTGATTTACCATAGTTAGAAAAATTTGGCAAATATAATTCAGAAATATCTTCGCCGCGCTAAAAATTTCAGGCGCTAAAAATCTTTTATCTTTGCAGCAAAATTTCAGCAATGAGCAGGATCAGGATCACCAAACAATTCTCTTTTGAAACCGGCCACGCCCTTTACGGCTACGACGGTAAATGTCGCAATGTACACGGGCACAGCTACAAACTTAGCGTCACCGTAATTGGCGAACCTATTGAGGATACTAAAAATGTGAAATTCGGGATGGTGATCGATTTTGGGGATCTCAAGAAGATCGTGAAGAGCGAGATCGTGGATAAGTTCGATCATGCCACCGTTTTCAACAAAAACACGCCCCACGCCGAACTTGCCGAAGAGCTAAAAACCCGCGGTCATGACGTCATTCTCGTCGAGTATCAGCCAACCAGCGAAAATATGGTGATCGATTTTGCCGAAAAGATCCGGAAACACCTGCCGCAGCACATCCAGTTACATTCCTTGAAATTGCAGGAAACCGACTCCTCTTTCGCCGAGTGGTATGCGAGTGATAATGCTTAGGGCGCACCCGCCGGAAATTGGGCGGGGCGGGCTATCCGCTTCTAGTCCCGCGAAAAAGCGGGAGCTATCCGCTGCTATCCCTTGCGCAACTCCAAAACAGTAAAACGGTTCAGGAATAAACCTACAGCTCTATTCAGAACAAAACTCCGCAGCAGCCAAACAGAATTATTTTATCTTTACCATACAAACAAACCTATGAAAGTTCCCCCGGGAAAGAAGATCTACTTTTGCAGCGATAATCACCTTGGTGCGCCAACGGCAGAGGAAAGTCGCCCGCGTGAAGCTAAGTTCGTTCGCTGGCTGGACGAAATAAAGGAAGATGCCGAAGCTATCTTCTTACTGGGCGATCTTTTCGATTTCTGGTTTGAGTACAAGCACGTAGTCCCGAAGGGATTTGTCCGCACCCTTGGAAAACTCGCCGAGATCAGGGACAGTGGAATTCCAGTTTATTTCTTCGTGGGAAATCACGACCTGTGGATGGAAAATTATTTTGAGGAAGAGCTCAATATTCCTGTTTTTCGCCAACCAAAGGAGTTCACCATTAACGGTAAGGAATTCCTCATTGGCCATGGCGACGGCCTCGGCCCCGGCGACAATGGCTATAAGCGGATGAAGAAGGTTTTTACCAATCCGCTTGCAAAATGGTTCTACCGCTGGCTGCATCCCGACCTTGGAGTGCCGCTTGCCCAGTATTTTTCAGTAAAGAACAAAGCGATCTCCGGGGAGGAAGACGTGAAATTCCTGGGAGAGGATAGGGAGTGGCTGGTGCAGTACTGTCGCCGGAAACTCGAATCCCGGCATTATGATTACTTTATCTTTGGCCACCGCCATCTGCCACTGGAGATCGAGCTTCAGGAAAATTCAATATATCTCAACACCGGCGACTGGATTAATCACTATACCTACGCCGAATTTGACGGCAAAAACCTGGAACTAAAATCACTTGAATAAAACCATGGCTACTATTCTATCAGTAAAAGGAATCGCCCCCAGCTTGCAGGATGACTGTTTTATTGCTCCCAACGCCACTATTGTAGGCGATGTGGTAATGGGGAAAGAATGCAGTATTTGGTTCAATGCTGTAATTCGGGGTGACGTTAACAAGATAAGAATAGGAAACAGGGTGAATGTTCAGGATGGCGCCTGTATTCACTGTACCTATGAAAAAACCGAAACCCATATTGGCAACAACGTTTCCATAGGGCATCACGCCATTGTTCATGGTTGTAAAATCGATGATAATGTTTTAGTGGGAATGGGATCTATTGTTATGGACAATGTGCAAATAGGCAGCAATTCCATTATCGCAGCAGGAGCTGTGGTATTGGAAAACACCATAGTGGAACCCGGAAGTATCTATGCCGGTGTACCCGCAAAAAAAGTCAAGGAGATTTCCCCTGAACTGGTTGAAGGTGAAATTAAAAGAATTGCCAATAATTACCTGAAATACTCTTCCTGGATCGACCTGGAAAAATAAGCGCTTTATTTCGCTATTTGGCCTTCATAAAGCTTACTGCCGCACCGCCACCTGGAGCTAATTTAAGATGTAGCACGTCATCTTTAGACAGGCTCGCCTTTCGGATATTAATGGCCGTCGGGTTCTTATCCCAGTGAGCGTCTTTGCCATCTTCATAGATCACGGCATCGAATTTCTCACCCTCGGGAAGAAAATCAAGGGGAACATCTATTTCTCTCGCGTTCTCATCGGTAATACTGCCCAAAAACCAGTTTCCTGTACCTCGTTCCTCCCGGGCTATAGTCACGTAATCTCCCACTTCGCCATTCAGCACCTTACTCTGTTTCCAATCCACACCTACGTCCCTTATGAACTGAAAAGCCGGCTGCCCTTCATAGTTCTCGGGCAGATCGGGCACCATCTGAACAGGACTGTAGATGACGACATATAGAGCCAGCTGCTGGGCCAGGGTGGTATTCACCTGATTATCGGGTTTATATTTATCAAATTTGATATCGAAAATTCCGGGTGTAAAATCTATAGGACCGGCCAACATTCGGGTGAAGGCAATAATAGGTAGATGCTCCGGTGGATTTCCCCCGTCACTGGCCCAGGCATTGAACTCCTGCCCCCGTAATCCTTCCCTGGAAATCATATTCGGATAGGTTCTTCGCAAGCCGGTGGCTTTAATAGGTTCGTGCGCATTAACTGCGATCTGATAATCGGCGGCTTTGATCACCGCATTGTTATAGTTATTCACCATCCATTGGCCGTGATGATATTCTCCTTTGGGGATGATCTTTCCGACATATCCCGATTTCACAGCGTGAATTCCCAAATCCTGCATCAGGGCGTAGGCAGTATCCATCTGTTTGTTATAGGTTCGTGGGGCGGCAGAAGTTTCGTGATGCATGATTAGCTCCACTCCTTTTTCCTTTCCGTAGCGAACAACTTCTTTCAGGTCATAATCGGGATAAGGCGTTACAAAATCGAAAACTCCTTCTCTGTCTTCAAAGCCGATCCAGTGTTCCCAGCCGGTGTTCCAGCCTTCCACCAGAATTCCGCCAATCCCGTTCTTTGATGCAAAATCTATGTAATGCTTTGCATTTTCGGTGGTAGCACCGTGTTTCCCGTGCGGCTTGGTTTTCTTCGTAAAAGTTGACATATCCTGTTGGGCACTCATGTCCCAGGTGGATTTTCCGAGGTGCATTTCCCACCAGATGCCCACATATTTCATAGGCTTAAACCATGGAATATCCCCTAATTTATTGGGCTCATTGAAGTTGACTATCAACCTGGATTCTATCAGTCCTCCTGCAGTATCACTAATCTGGATCGTTCTCCATGGGGTTTTAAAAGGAAGGCTCCGCTTCACTTTATAATCCTGGTTTTCTGATCCCACCAGCCCACTTTGCAACAGCAGGGAAGTCGTATCAACTTTCAGGGTCATCCCGGCATAATCCAGCAAAGCCGCTTCGTGAAAACTGAGATGGGTTCCGTTTTTAAGCTTCATGGTCACCGGCGTATTGACCGCGTTGAATGGAATATAACTCGCCGCCAGATCCTGGTGATGTCTTTTGCTAATGGCATTGATCTCTGAAACCTTTGAAGTATTGAATAAATGTTCGTAACTGTCCCAATCGCCGGGTTGCCACCAGGCCATGGGATCTTCAGTAAGCTGAAATTGGGTATTTTCATCGGTGATTAAAACCTCATCCATATTTTCCTGCTCCGGAAATTCATAGCGGAAGCCAATCCCGTCATCATAAACCCTGAAGATAATATTCATCTTCCGCTGAAGCTCTGATCGCTCCTGAAGAAAAATTTTCAACTCATTATAATGATTCCTCACTTCCAACTGCTCACCCCAAACCATTTTCCAGGTCTCATCTTCCGAAGATTCTTCAGTATTCAGAACTTCAAAATCACCACCCAGGGCGGGAGCATTTTTCAGATCAAAACCAAGAGTGGAGGAATCAATGATGAGCGTATCTCTATGGAAAACCCGATAAACAGGAACGCCGGCTTCATTTAATTCAAATTCTACCTGGTTAATATTTTTCGGAGAACCAGCCTTATAAACTTCTGTTTGTGCCTGAACATTAAATATTCCAAACATGAGCACTAAAAATCGAAAATGTTTCATATTGGCCTGAAAATTAGAGGGGGTTAGCATTTCTACAAGATATAAAAACAGTCTGAAATTATTTCCAAAAACTTCGCTAAAGCTCTACTATACAGAGACATCCTTTCACTTCGAATGAAGGGAAACAATCCTGTTTCCCCTCATTTTCAGCTATAGAACAGTTTTCCCGGAGATCCCTTTGAAGAACTTCTTGCAAATTTTCAAAGCAATATGTTAATCTGGCATGGCTTCTGTTGTTGTTCTTAGGTTTTCAGGAAATTAAGCCTAATTTTGTGATCCTTATAATTTAATCTCTTTTTTTATGAAATTTTTGATGCGATTTTCCGCTTTTATTATTCTCATTGGCGGAATTACCAATCATGCTCAGGCACAGGAGCAACAACAAAACGGTGCCCAAAACTCCAACTTTGATAAATATGAAGCCTTTAGTCCGCTTTTCATGACCGGGCAGGTTACTGCTTATCACAGCGCTACCGGCAATCCCGGCCCCGAATATTGGCAAAACAGGGCGAATTATGATATTGATGCCACTCTAGACACTATTCATCATGTGGTGAAAGGAAAAATGACCATTACCTATATCAACAACAGTCCGTATAAGCTCAATTTTCTATGGCTACAGCTTGATCAGAACACCTTTAAAAAGGATTCCCGCGGTTCTGCTCTCTATCCCGCTAACGACCGCAATGGCGTGCATACCTTCACCAACGGCTATGACCTCAAGAATGTGAGTATCAAAATGGGACGTAAATCTCAGAAAGCTGACTATGTGGTGACAGATACCCGTATGCAGATCCGCCTGCCGGAAGCCCTGGAAGCAAAAGGCGAAGACATGGAGATAAGCATCGACTATTCTTTTGCGATCCCCGAACACGGAAAAGACCGCATGGGAAGGGTGAATACCAAAAACGGATGGCTATACACCATCGCACAGTGGTACCCGCGAATGGAAGTCCTGGATGAAGTGGACGGATGGAATACCCTGCCTTACCTTGGTACCGGAGAATTCTACCTGGAATACGGCAATTTTGACTACCAAATTACAGCACCCGCAAACATGGTGGTAGTAGGTTCAGGAAAACTCCAGAATCCAAAAGACGTGTTGACGGATTATGAAAGAGAACAACTGGAAAAAGCCAGGAAAAGTGATACCACAGTTACGATTCGTTCGCTTCAGGACATCAGAGATGATAAGCATGTGAAAGGCAATAGCGAAGGAATGCTCACCTGGCATTTCAAAATGCAACAGAGCCGTGATATCGCATGGGCCGCTTCAAAAGCCTTTATCTGGGATGCTGCCCGAATCAACCTTCCGAAGGGAAAACAAGCGCTTGCCCAATCGGTTTATCCTGTAGAAAACTCCGGAAAGGACGGCTACGCAAGATCTACTGAATATGTCAAGAATTCCATCGAACTATATTCGAAAGAATGGTTCCCCTACAGCTATCCTGTTGCCACCAACGTAGGTGCAAATGAAGGCGGAATGGAATATCCCGGCATTGTTTTCTGTGATTATAAAAGCAAAAATGAAAGCTTATGGGGCGTCATTAATCACGAATTTGGCCATAACTGGTTCCCTATGATCGTAGGTTCCAACGAGCGCAAATACGCCTGGATGGATGAAGGCTTTAACACCTTCATCAACGATGTGGATACCAAAGAATTTAACAACGGTGAATATTACGAGGAACGGGATTTACAGGATGCGGGGAATAATTTGTTCGACGATCGCCTGGACCCGGTATTTACAGTGCCAGATGTGATCCATAACCAGCATAACCTGGGGATAGAAGCTTACTATAAACCAGGAACAGCGCTTCATGTTTTAAGAAATACAGTACTTGGTAAGGACCGTTTTGATTACGCCTTCAGAACCTATATCGAACGATGGGCATTTAAACACCCGACCCCCTGGGATTTCTTCAATACGATGAACAGTGCGGCAGGTGAAGATTTGAGCTGGTTCTGGAAAGGCTGGTTTATGCACAACTGGAAACTTGATCAGGCGGTAGAATCTATCGATTATGTACATGGTGATCCTTCTCAGGGAGCCAAAATCACCCTGATTAACAAAGGCAAAATGGTAATGCCTACTACTTTGAAGATCGTTCAGAAAGGCGGTAAGACAGAAACGGTGAAGCTTCCGGTGGAGACCTGGATGACAGGTCCGGAATATGTATATACATATCCATCGACTTCACAAATTGTTTCCGTGGAAATTGATCCGGAACACGGGGTTCCTGATGTAAATACTCAAAACAACAAGATGACAGTACTGGCTGATGCGCCGGCAGGACAAACCGCAAAAAAGGTAATCGAGAATTATATTGAGGCAATAGGCGGAAGAAGCGCCCTGGAAGATGTGAAAGACATTTCAACCGAAATGGAAATGACCGTGCAGGGAACTACCCTGAAGGTCACCTCGATGAAAAAGCGGCCAGATAAGTATATGATGTCTATTGAGGTTCCCTCGGCCAACCAGACCATCGTTCAGTACACTGTTAATGGCGACGAGGTTAGTGTTATGAGCCAGGGACAACAACAAAAGTTGAATGACGAACAAAAAGCCGGCCTTCAGAAAAAAGCCGAGATCTTCCCCGAACTGAATTACGACACAGAAGAATATCACACAGAACTTCTGGGCATGCAGACTGCCGAGGGCAAAGATCTTTATGTTGTGCAGCTTACTACCCCGGAAGGCGAAGTGATCAAGGAATATTATGCCGCTGACTCTGGCTTAAAAGTGAAAGAAGAAGTTGCGGCAGCAGGAAAGAGTTCAAAAACAAAGTACAGCAACTATAAGGAAGTTAAGGGTATTATGATCCCGTTTCAGCAAATCACCAATGCTTTTGGGCAGGATGTTGAAATGAAGGTTCAGGATGTAAAAATCAACAGCAACCTGGAAGACAGTAATTTTCAGGTAAAATAAATCCCTTCGGAATCAGATAAGGAAAGGGCGTTCACCGGTGTGAACGCCTTTTTTTTGTTTCCTGGATAGAAGCGCCTTGCAAAGCACAAAGTACCGTGCTGCTTTTTGAATCTACTCCATTATATCTTTCAACTTCAGCTGAAGGGAAACATTGCCGTTCCACTCATTTTCGTCGATAGAGTAGGCCGCTTTAAAAGTTTTCTTCGCCGAAATCATTTCGAACTTCTTCCCAAGATTGAAGCCAATAACATCGAAAACCGGCGATTTTCCCTCCTGTTTCACCTGACATTTCAAGTGCGCATCATCGGTCCCTACGCACTTTCCGAAGCCGGTATCGGTTAGGTCGCCCGTCATAAAAACCGGAGACATATTGCCGGGGCCAAAAGGCGCGAATTGTTTCAGAATCCTGTAGAATTTCGGGGTGATATCTTTTAGGTCTATTTCGGCATCGATATTTATCTCGGGCGTTAGTAAATGCTTGTCAATACTTCCTGAAACGACTTCTTCAAATTTCCGTTTGAAGTTCTCGTACTCCGATTCCAGCAAGGTAAGTCCGGCTGCATATTTATGGCCGCCAAACTGTTCAATATGATCTTTACAGGCTTCCAGAGCATCGTATACATCAAATCCCTTTACAGAACGGGCCGAAGCCGCCAGTTTTTCCCCGCTTTTGGTAAAGACGAGAGTGGGGCGGTAATAGGTTTCGGTTAGGCGGGAAGCCACGATCCCTATCACTCCCTTATGCCAGTCATCCTGATAGACCACCGTGGTGTAGCGTTCCTGTTCCTGCAGCTGCTCTATCTGGACCAGCGCCTGGGCGGTAATTGCTTTATCGGCTTCCTTTCTGTCGGAATTGTAAGTTTCGATACCCGCTGCAAATTCCTGTGCGGTGAATTCATCTTCTTCTGTAAGGAGATTGACCGCGTGCAAGCCATGTTTCATTCGTCCCGCGGCATTAATCCGCGGTGCAATCACGAAAACCACATCGGTAATAGTGATCTTTTCCTTCTTCAGCTGCTTCAGAATAGCCTTAAATCCCATTCGCGGCGCCACATTAATGACGTGAAGCCCATGATAAGCCAGGATGCGATTTTCACCGGTGATAGGCACAATATCGGCTCCTATGGCAGTAGCCACGAGATCCAGGTACGGCAGCAATTCCTCGATGCTTTGCCCTCTTCTTCCCGCCAGCGCCTGGATCAATTTAAAACCAACTCCACAGCCACAAAGCTCCTTGTACGGGTATTCACAATCATCCCTTTTGGGATCCAGTACCGCAACAGCATCAGGGATCTCAGCTCCGGGACGGTGGTGGTCGCAAATAATGAAATCAATTCCCTTTTCCCGGGCATATGCCACTTTTTCAATAGCTTTTATTCCGCAGTCAAGAGCAATGATAAGGGTGATCCCGTTATCGTCGGCAAAATCAATTCCCTGGTAGGAAACGCCATAGCCCTCGGCATAACGGTCTGGTATATAGCTCGCGATATTGGGCGAAAGTGTTCGCAGGTAAGAAGAAAGCAGGGCTACACTGGTGGTGCCGTCAACATCATAATCGCCAAAAACAAGGATGTTTTCCCCTTCTTCAAGTGCCTTTTCTATCCGGGCAACGGCGAGATCCATATCCTTCATCAGGAATGGGTCGTGCAAATCGTCCAGGCTGGGACGAAAGAATTTCTTCGCCTCCTCAAAAGTTTCGATTCCCCGCTGAGCCAGAAGCGAAGCTATGGGCTTTCCCACTCCAAGGGCTTTGGCTAACGGATCAACGATTTCGGGCTTCGGTTTAGGTTTTAGCGTCCAGCGCATCTTCTGAAGAAATTTCTTCAAAAATATAAATTGTTCGATGCCTGCCATCATTCCACCGGCAGAGAAAAACGATTTGTTGATAAAAATAAAGGAAGTCCCCTATTTCTTTCCGGATACCACGATTACAATTTCACCTTTTGGCGGCTTATCGTTATAATGTTGAAGTACTTCTGCTGCTGTGCCGCGCACCGTTTCTTCGTGTAGTTTGGTGATCTCGCGGGAGACAGAAACCTGCCGGTCTTCCCCAAAATATTCCACAAAGTTCCCCAGAGTTTTCAGCAATTTATGAGGAGATTCATAGAAGATGATCGTCCGTGTTTCTTCCGCAAGAAATTTCAGTCGCGTCTGGCGTCCTTTCTTCACAGGCAAAAAGCCTTCGAAAACGAATTTATCATTAGGAAGTCCGCTATTCACAAGGGCCGGCACAAAGGCCGTGGCGCCGGGAAGACAATCTACTTCTATCCCCGCCTCCACACAGGCACGGGTAAGCAGAAATCCGGGATCGGAAATCGCCGGCGTTCCGGCATCGCTAATAAGGGCAATAGTTTGGCCATTTTGCATCCGCTGCACGAGGCCAGCGACAGTTTTATGCTCGTTGTGCATGTGATGGCTCTGCATAGGCGTAGAAATGTCAAAATGCTTCAGTAGTTTTCCGCTATTGCGGGTGTCTTCGGCAAGAATAGTATCTACCTCTTTCAGAACCTTGACGGCCCTGAAGGTCATATCGTCCAGATTACCTATTGGAGTTGGCACCAGATAAAGTTTTCCCATAAAGATCTCTTCGGAAGGGCTTATTTGGAGAATTTACTTTCCACAACTTCCATAAAGCGTTGCTCGTATTCTTCTTTTCCTTCCCAGTTGTTATAGTCTGGTTTCACTACCTTCTGAATGAACTTTTGAGCTTCCTCAAGAGAACTGAAGGTGTTGAGTTGTGAAAGCACCCGGTTATAATCGGAGGTGTTGCCGTCAAAAAGTTGTTTAATGTAAGCCAGCCTTTCATTGAGGCCAATATTGATGCCTTTCTTCAGGCGATCGTTCAGGGATTTCGGCCTTTGATCCTTTTGCCTGTTGTTAAGCGGTTCGAAATTGGGCAAATTATCGTAATCTACGCCAATATGCCTGAAATCGTTATTTTCCTCTTTTTTAGTTTCCGGTTTCTTAGGTTCAGGTTTTCTGCTTTCCGGCTTAGGTGGCATGGGTTCTTTTGTGGGTGCCGCAGTTTCCTCGGTGTTCATCTGATTGATCATCCGGTCAACATCTTCACTTTCAGGCGGCATTTGTGCCACGATATCCTTGATCTTTTCGGTTGCCGGTTCGGTAATAGCTTCAGAATCGTTGTATTCGGTGCCGTCGGGCGCATATTCCTCTTCAGACCTGAAATATTGAGGCGTAGAATTTCTTTCCGCAGGAATATCGGCCACACTCACTTCAGGCTTTACCTGCACCTCCTCCTGCTCTTGCGGCAAATCTTCCAGGTGCTTTTGGGTAAAGGCAAGAATCGTTAGTTTTTCATACAGGTTCTTCGCCCTTTCCTTGAGCTGTTGCACATCAAGTTCGCCTTTTTCCTGAATTATTTTTTCGGCCAGTTTCAGAAGATCAGCTTCAATTTTCTTTTTCATGATAAAAAAACTTTTTTAGCCACCAGACAGCTCATCACAAGCAGGCTTTTCAACCTGTAACTCTTGATAACTGCCTGCGGGGCTTTTATAACTTTAGCACTTAGCCCTGAGTCAAGGCTTGGTTTTTTAATAAATTTGTTCCACCTTTAACCGAAAGGGCCTATTCCCGTTTCGACTTGAAAATTACAAAATGTTTCTCGAAAATACAGTAAATCACGAAGAGCAATTTGGCTGGATTGAGGTTATTTGTGGAAGTATGTTTTCCGGAAAGACCGAAGAACTCATCCGCCGACTTAAACGCGCCAAATTTGCCAAACAGAACGTTGAGATCTTTAAACCCGCTATTGACGTGCGTTACGATGAAGAAAAGGTTGTGTCTCACGATGCCAACGAGATCCGTTCCACACCTGTACCTTCGGCTTCAAATATCAGGATTCTGGCCGATGGCTGCGACGTAGTGGGCATTGACGAAGCCCAGTTCTTCGACGATGAGATCGTAACGGTTTGCAACGACCTTGCTAACCGGGGAGTTCGCGTGATCGTAGCCGGACTCGACATGGATTTTAAAGGAAATCCCTTTGGCCCCATGCCCAATCTTATGGCTACTGCGGAATATGTGACCAAGGTACACGCCGTTTGCACCAGGACCGGAAATCTGGCCCAGTACAGTTACCGTAAAGCGGTGAATGATGATCTGGTCTTTCTTGGTGAAACCGAAGAATATGAGCCGCTGAGCCGCGCCGCTTATTACAAGGCGATGCTGAAGGAGCGGGTGAAGAAATACGACGTCAACGAAGCCGAAGAAATTAACCCAAAGCTGGACCAGAAGAATGCCTAAAGCTCAGGAGACCCACCTTGAAATAGATCTTGGCGCCCTTGCCCATAATTACCGATATATTCGTTCCCAAACCGATTCCCGGGTAAAATTCATGTCGGTCATCAAGGCTTATGCCTACGGAAGCGATTCCACCGAAATAGCTAAAAAACTGGTAGAGCTGGGCACCGATTATTTCGCCGTGGCCTACACCAATGAAGGCACCCGACTGCGGGAAGCCGGAATTGAGAAGCCGGTGATGGTCTTTCACCCGCAGGTGTTCAATTTTGACGAACTCATAGAAAATCACCTGGAACCGAGCCTCTATGGCGCCTCGATTTTCGATGAATTTATAAAGGCTGCGGAAGCAAAAAAGCTGAAGCAGTATCCTGTGCACCTAAAATTCAACACCGGGATGAACCGGCTGGGATTCACCGCCGATGAAATTCCGAAGATCCTGGAGCGTCTGGATCAAACCGATTCGGTAAAAGTAGTTTCGGCTTTTTCCCATTTAGCGGCGAGCGATGACTGGAAGGAGCGGGAATTCAGTCTGGGCCAGATCCACCAATTCAAGAATATTGCACTAAAGCTTATCGATGGCCTGGGCTACGAACCAATTTTGCATATCTGTAATACTTCAGCTATTTTCAATTATCCGGAAGCCGCCTTCAGTATGGTTAGAAGCGGCATCGGACTTTTTGGCTTCGGAAATGACGAAAATATAGACAAACACCTGAAGCCGGTGGGAACTTTGAAATCCGTGATCTCACAGTTTCAGGATCTGAAAGAAGGAGACACCGTAGGCTATAACCGCAGCTTCACCGCCACCAGGCCTACAAAAATAGCTACCCTGCCCGTGGGGTATGCCGACGGGATCGACCGTCGCTACGGAAATGGCCGGGGCGGAGTTTTTGTCCACGGAAAGTATGCGCCAATTGTCGGAAACGTTTGTATGGATATCATTATGATCGATGTCACCGGCATTGATTGCACCGAAGGAGATGAAGTGATCATCTTTGGAGGACCTCAGCACGCCACCAAACTCGCCGCTGCGGGAAATACCATTTCCTATGAGCTTATCACCGGGATTTCTCAGCGCGTAACCCGCATCATTATCCCGGAATAGCAAACTAACCACGTCGTCTATCCATATTTTTCTTATTTTAGGGGGAACTATTTCAACCAAAATAAGAAAAATGGCAATTTTAAAAGATTTTAAAACCTTCATGATGAAGGGAGACATTATCGCGCTGGCTACGGCGGTAGTGATGGGGGCTGCTTTCAACAAGATCATCGCCTCTTTTGTAGCCGATATCATTATGCCCATTATCGGCCTGCTCACCAATGGCGCCGATTTTTCCCAACAATTCATCGCCCTTGACGGCCAGCACTACGAATCTCTGGATGCCGCACGGGAAGCCGAAGCCGCAGTCCTCACCTATGGCAATCTGATTCAGGCGATTATTTATTTTCTAATTGTGGCGGCTTTTATATTTTTGCTGCTCAGGGCTTACGAAAGAACCAAGACCAAAAAGGAAGCCCCAAAAGTGGCGGCTCCCAAAGGTCCTTCCCAGGAAGAACTACTTGTTGAGATTCGCGATGAACTAAGAAAACAAAACAGCACTCCGTAGGAGTTACAATACGTGCACCGCTACACTGCACATTTTTTTAAGAGTAGTAATAACTAAACCCCACGTCAAAAGCGTGGGGTCTTTTTTTAACAATTTGTACAAATGCGTACAAAAACGAAATTCCCTCCTATTTTTAAAAAGAAATTCCCTGCTTGTTTCCGCACGAATTTTACATTTGTAACTTCGTGAATTACAACCAACGAAGATTTCTGCCTGTGCAGAAATACAGATTTATTAATTGTGAAAATTTCCGCCGTGGCGGAAGAGATTAAAAAATTGCTTATGAAAGTTGCAGTGGTAGGCGCTACCGGAATGGTAGGCCAGGTTATGCTAAAAGTATTGGAGGAAAGGAATTTTCCGGTAACCGAATTGTTGCCGGTGGCCTCAGAAAAATCGGTAGGAAAAAAGCTGAATTTTAAGGGAGAGGAAGTTCAAGTGATCGGCCTTGAAGAAGCTGTGTCCAGAAAGCCAGATTTGGCGCTATTCTCGGCAGGCGGCGGCACTTCCCTGGAATGGGCCCCGAAATTCGCCGAAAACGGCACTACAGTCGTTGATAATTCTTCGGCCTGGAGAATGGATGACACCAAAAAGTTGGTGATTCCGGAGATCAACGCCAAAGAACTGACTTCAGAAGACAAGATCATCGCGAATCCTAACTGTTCAACAATTCAGTTGTTGATGGCTTTGAAGCCTCTGCACGACAAATACATTATTAAAAGAGTGGTGGTTTCTACCTATCAGTCGATCACCGGGACCGGGGTAAAGGCGGTGCAACAGCTCGAGAACGAATATGCCGGAAAGAAAGGTGAAATGGCCTATCCTTATCCTATTCACCGCAACGCCCTGCCGCATTGTGATGTTTTTGAGGAAAACGGCTACACCAAAGAGGAGATGAAACTCACCAAAGAGACCAAAAAGATCCTTGGTGACGATTCGGTTTTGGTTTCAGCAACAGCTATTAGAATTCCAGTGGTGGGCGGCCATTCGGAATCGGTGAATATCCAGTTCGAAAATGACTTCGAAGAAGCCGAAGTTCGCCAGATATTGAGTGATTTTCCAGGAGTGACCGTGCAGGATAATCCTTCAGTAAACACTTATCCGATGCCTATTTATGCTGAAGGCAAAGATGATGTTTTCGTCGGAAGGATCCGCCGGGATTATTCCCAGCCAAATACGCTCAATTTGTGGGTGGTTGCCGATAATCTTAGAAAAGGAGCCGCTACTAACGCGGTACAAATCGCTGAATATCTTATGGAAAACAAGCTGATCTAAGCTTTTATTTCAGAAATAATAGAAGAATGCCCTGAAGCTGTTGCTTTTTGGGCATTTTTTGTTGAAATTTAGTTCCTTCTTAAACCACACCACATGAAAAAAAGTTACATCGCTTTGCCCGTTTTCCTCATTCTGGGCATGGTAACCACTTCTGCGCAGCAGAAAAAAGAAACCCCTCAAAAAAACACCAATATCAGTTTGAAGTATCCCGAAACCAAGAAAGTGGACACTGTCGATACTTATTTCGGCACCAAAGTGAAAGATCCATACCGCTGGCTGGAAAACGACCGAAGCCAGGAAACAGAAGCCTGGGTAAAGGCCGAAAATAAGGTAACTTACGGCTATCTGGAGCAAATCCCTTACAGGGAACAGCTGCAACAACGCCTGTCTAAATTATGGAATTACGAGAAAATAGGTGCTCCTTTTAAGGAAGGAGACTACACCTATTTTTACAAGAACAACGGCCTGCAGAATCAGTATGTGGTGTATCGTAAAAAGAATGACACCGACAAACCTGAGGTGTTTCTCGATCCCAACAACTTCAGTAAAGACGGCACCACTTCACTTGGCGCCCTGAGTTTCTCCAAAGACGGAAGTATGGCGGCCTACAGTATTTCTGAAGGCGGCAGCGACTGGAGAAAGGTCATCGTGATGGATGCCGAATCAAAAGAGATACAGGGCGATACCCTGAGAGATGTGAAATTCAGCGGAATTTCATGGAAAGGCAACGCAGGTTTCTACTATTCGAGCTACGAAAAGCCCGAAGGCAGCGAACTTTCAGCAAAGACCGATCAGCATCGTTTATTTTATCACAAACTCGGCACCAGCCAAAGCGAAGACCAACTGATCTTCGGCGGAACTGCCGACCAGAAGAACCGTTATGTGGGTGGCTATGTGAGCGAAGACGATCATTTCCTGTTCATTAGCGCCAGCAATGCCACCTCGGGCGGAAAATTGTACATGATGGATCTCACGCAGGAAGACCCGCAGCTGGTGACCATTCTCGGCACTGCCGATTCCGAAAGCTTCGTGATCGACAATGAGGACAGCAAACTTTTCATCGTTACCAACAAAAATGCACCCAACAGAAAGATCGTTACTGTTGATGCTGCTAATCCGCAGCCGGAAAACTGGAAAGACTTTATTGCAGAGACCGATAACGTGTTAACCCCTTCTACCGGAGGCGGCTATTTCTTCGCCAATTACATGGTCGATGCCATTTCAAAAGTACTGCAGTATGACAAGGAGGGAAACCTCGTCCGAGAGATTAAGCTTCCCGGCGTGGGTTCGGCTGGCGGCTTCAGCACCAAGAAGGACCGTGAGGAACTCTACTATTCCTTTACCAATTACGTGACTCCCGGCACTATCTACAAATACAACATCGAAAAAGGAACTTCAGAGCTCTACAATAAGCCTAACATCAATTTTAATCCTGAAGATTACGAGAGCAAACAGATCTTCTACACCTCAAAAGACGGCACTAAAGTTCCCATGATCATTACCTACAAAAAAGGGATTGAGATGAACGGCAAGAATCCCACAATGCTTTACGGCTATGGCGGATTTGACATTAGCCTCACTCCTTCCTTCAGCATCACCAATGCCGTTTGGCTGGAACAGGGTGGAATTTACGCCGTTCCGAATATACGCGGGGGTGGCGAATACGGTAAGAAATGGCATGACGCGGGCATTAAAATGAAAAAGCAGAATGTTTTTGACGATTTTATCGCTGCTGCAGAATACCTCATCGACAACAACTACACTTCCAGCGATTATCTCGCCATTCGCGGTGGATCTAATGGCGGATTGCTCGTGGGAGCGACCATGACCCAACGTCCCGACCTGATGAAGGTGGCACTACCGGCAGTGGGTGTAATGGATATGCTGCGCTACCATACCTTTACCGCTGGCGCCGGCTGGTCCTATGACTACGGAACCTCGGAAGACAGCAAGGAAATGTTCGAATATCTCTATGGCTATTCTCCCGTACACAATGTGAAAGCAGGCACCAAATATCCGGCAACGCTGATCACCACCGGAGATCATGATGACCGGGTGGTTCCCGCCCATTCCTTTAAGTTTGCTGCCCAACTGCAGGCCAAGCAGGCCGGAGATGCCCCGGTGCTCATTAGGATTGAGACCAAAGCTGGTCACGGCGCAGGAAAACCGACCAAAATGATCATACAGGAATACGCCGATATGTTCGCTTTTACCTTTTTCAACATGGGCTTTTCGAAACTGCCGAATCCGGTTAACGAAAATCTATAATTTTGATAATGTTTAAATATGAGACTGTCTAAAAAGTTCTTATTTCGTCAAGCTGAACTTGTTTCAGCTTCTAATTAGTTTTGATTTTCAATTAGGTAAGATCCTGAAATAAATTCAGGATGACGTTTCATAGATTTTTTAGACAGCCTCTTTTAATGCATTATAACCTGCAAAATCTTATCTTGAAAATCGAATTCTAAAGCGCCCTTTATGCTGAAACTTCAGAATGTTTCCTTTGCCTATGAGGAAGATGAACCTGTGCTGAAAAACATCAATTTCAGCCTTGGCCGTGGGGAGAACCTCTCGCTGATCGGGGCCAGTGGCTGCGGAAAAAGTACGTTGCTGAAACTCATTTATGGCCTGCTCCACACCGACGGCAACGTACATTGGGACGAACGGGAACTGCTGGGACCCAAATTTAATCTGGTACCCGGCGAAGATTTCATTAAATATCTCGCGCAGGATTTCGACCTGATGCTACCGCTTACTGTTGCTGAAAATGTTGGAAAATATCTCAGCAACTTTTACCCTATCAAGAAGAAGCGAAGGATAAAGGAACTGCTGAAGGTGGTGGAAATGGATGACATGGCCGATGTGAAAGCCAAATTCCTGAGCGGCGGGCAGCAACAACGAGTGGCACTGGCAAGAGCCCTGGCCAACGAGCCGGAGCTGCTGCTGCTGGACGAGCCTTTCAGCCACATCGATCATTTCAGAAAGAATAATTTGCGCCGTCGTGTCTTTTCTTATTTCAAGGAAAATAATATCACCTGCATCATCGCCACTCACGACAGCACCGATGCCCTGGCCTTTGCCGACCAGACCATCGTGATTAAAAATGGTAAGATTCATGCCAAAAGCAGTCCGCAGGATTTGTATAAGAATCCGCCCAACAAGTACGTGGCTTCCCTCTTCAGCGATGTGAATGAGATCATGCTGAAAAATCTTCTTCCTTCGGAAAACAGCCGGAAAAAACTGCTGCTTTACCCTGAAGAAATAAAGGCCGTGGAAAATTCACCAATTTCAGCAGAAGTAAAACATTCCTACTTTAAAGGAAATGTTTGGCTGATCCAGGCTCAATTGAATGGACAAACGATCTTCTTTGAGAATCCGACGGAAATAGAAAAAGGCAAAGAGGTGAAATTGGAGGTTTCAGAGAAGCTTTTGAAAAGGAGATTAAAGGAATAAAATCAGCTTTTTTAACAAGACTCAAAGGTTTTCAAAACCTGTGAGGTCTCAGCTCCAGTCCCAGGAAGACTCGGATGCTTCTATACAGACCATTTAAATCAGAATTTATAGCCAATGCCTAATTGAAAATTCCTGGTGCGGCCCTGAAAGCCGCTCATGGTATACCCCATTCCTGTTTCTACCCGAAAATCTTTATCTATAATGCTCGTAAGACCGTAGTTATAGCGGGTGGTGATCATAAACCCGCCTGAAGTTTCATAGCCAAGGCCAAAGGCGCCGTCGAAGCTGGTTTTTTCGAGTCCGTTGGTGCCACCTTCAGCATCCATGATAATGGCCAATTGAGGCCCCGCCTGAATATTGATCCCGTCAAAGAAGTTCCACTTGAGCATCAAAGGCACCTTAATAAAATCAATGCCACCGTCTTTTATTCCTTCCTGGGAATACAGGACTTCAGGCTGCAGTTGAAGGTTATAAGGCAATTCAAAATTAACAAAGGTTCCTGCAAAAACGCCGGCACTACCTTCAGGATTGGCATCACGCACATTATAATCAATATTGGAAACATTCAGGCCGCCTTTGATTCCAAAGCTGATCTGTGCAAAGGCAGAAGTTCCGAAGAAAAGAAAAATGAGGGGCAAAAATTTGAGTTTCATAAGGTTGTTTAAGATATGCTCTCAATTTGTATCTGTTTTCCACTAAAAGTTACACTTTCACCTTGCCTTTTCCCCAGGAAAACCTGCGCAATAGGAGAATTTGCGCCGATACAAAAGAAAATATCCTCACCTAACTTCACCTGCCCGGCCGGGATGGCGATAAAGTACTTGGCAACCGAAGTCTTCACCAGGCTTCCCAACTGAATAGAATCGGAAACAGACCTGCTTTTGGCCATTTCCAGCGTCTCATTGAGCCGGCGGAATTGCTGCAATTGTACCGAAAGTTTATTCCATTCCAGGTTGATCATTTCGCGGCCGGTTTCATATTTATCGCCCGCGCTGCTCTTGGTCTCGTTCTCCAGATCATTTTCGAGGTCTTTAAGCGCTGCTGAAATGCGGGTGATCCTCTCTTTGAGATAGGTTTCGCAGGATTGGAAAAGTTGTTCTTTTTGTGTCAAAACAGAAGGTTTAATTATTGAATTTCAGCGGGCCGAGATTGTTCATTTGCCGTACGATCCAGTTCTTTCGTTGCTGAATATAATTGCTTGCAGGATTAGCGCGATACTCCCGCGGATTCGGCAGAATAGCGGCCAAAGCAGCCGCTTCATAAGCTGAAAGTTGCTTCTGCAGACTTGTGGAACCAGTATTGCGAAGCAGCCCCGGCACCGTAAATTCCCTTGCCCATTTCGATGCTGTTCAGATAAACTTCAAGTATCCTTTGCTTACTCCACAGGTTCTCGATGAGAAAGGTGAAATAAGTTTCCAATCCCTTCCGAAGCCAACTTCGTTGTGGCCAGAGAAAGACATTCTTTGCCGTTTGCTGCGAAATCGTACTCGCACCTCGGATGCGTTTACCCTTTCGGTTATTTTCAAGGGCTTTTTCTATGGCATTAAAATCAAAGCCGCTATGTTTCATGAAATTCTGATCTTCACTCGCCACCACTGCGAGTTGCAGATTGGGGGAGATCTCTTTCAGCGGCACCCATTGATGCCGTATGCCTTCACCAGGATACTCAAAATAGCGAATACCCATAAGCGGTGTAAAAGGAACCGGCAGCCATTTAAAGAGCAGCACCAGCAAAACGCTGATGATGACAAACCAACTAAAAATCTTTAATACGAATCGAAAAAAGCGCCTGATCATTCCGGAAGGTCTGCCAGTTCTTTCCCCACCAGGCTACCAATGGCAACGCCCATACCGCCGAGGCGAACGCCACAGAAGACATTTTCGGAAAGTTGTTCTACAACAGGTTTTTTCTGGCTTCCCACCCCCATGATCCCGCTCCATCGCTGGTCAATTTCAACGTCGGTGTCGGGTAAAATTGTGCTTTTCAGGAGCTCTTCCAGTTTATTCTGAATAAGCTTTGTCTGTGCCAGCTCGGTAGTTTCTTCGGCTTTGAAATCGAGGTTTCTTCCTCCGCCAAAAAGCAGGCGATCGCCCACATTCCTGAAATAATAATAGCCCTTGTCGAGGTGAAAAGTTCCTTTGATCCTCAGGTTTTCGATGGGTTTGGTGATAAGCACCTGCGCCCTTGCCGGTTTTACCTCAGAAATTCCCAGCTGAGCAGCAAAGCCATTGGTCGCGATAAAAAGCTTTCCCTGTTTTGAAAGTAAACTGCTCTGTCTTCACCTCTACTGCGGAACCTGCTTCTGAAAAATCCTGCACGTTCACGTTGTTCAGGATTTTGATTCCTGCCTGCTGCGCCTTGTACAGCAGCATTTCCATCATTTTCCCGGTGTTGAGCTGTCCCTCGAGTTTGTGAAGGATCAGTTTTGGTTGAATTTTCCTGAATCTGAAATTGTCCTTTTCTATGCTGAAAACAGGCTCTTTAAAGACCGGTTCCAAAAGCCGGTTGATATCTTCCAATCTTGACAGGCAGTTCTCGTAAAGTTCCCGATCTTCTTCAGAAAACAATTCGTAACCGCCCCAGATGTGGAAATCGATGCTCTCGTCGCCAAGATTCTTCCGTAGCAGCTCCAGTCCGTCAAATCGCTTTTGTACCAGCGCCACCACTTCTTCTTCGGAATGGCTATGAAGATCATCCAGGATCTCGGAGACACTCCCAAAACAGGCAAATCCGGCATTTTTAGTGCTGGCGCCGTTGGGAAGAAGTCCGCGTTCAAGAACGAGAATCCTTGCCTGCGGGAATCGCTCCTTAAGGCGCAGGGCGCAGTTGAGTCCGGTGATGCCGCTGCCTACGATCGTGAAATCGGGCCGGGAGAACCAGGTTTGGGTTTCCCAATAGGAGAAGTTCATGCTGCTTATCATTTGGATGAAATTACAAAAGATTCTGAACCCTTCCGGCCTGAGCAGTGAAAAAGCTTAACCCTTCCGTCCTGAGCAGTGAAAAAACTGCTCAGGCCACCTTCCCTTGGAAAGGAAAGGAGCCTTTTCTTTGAGTTGCAGCCTGCGGCTGGCTGGATTAACTGCCCTTGGGAAGGAAAGGAGCTTTTTTTGATTGGCAGCCTGCGGCTGGACAATATCATTTCCCTGAAAAGGAAGGGATTTAACTTTAAGAATTCCCCTCCTTTTAGGAGGGGTGCCCGCAGGGCGGGGAGGTCGGGAGGTCGCGTTAGGGACCTGCCGACCGGCAGGCAGGTAGCAGTGGCAGCTTTTTGGACGCGGCAGCGGACAAAAACTATAACGGATAGCCCGACGCCGACGCAGGAGGCGGAACGCCCAAATACTTCTGATCAAAAAAAAGACCTCACAGGTTTTTTGAAACCTGAGAGGTCTAAATCATAAAGAAAAAGCCCCGAAATTTCCGGGGCTTCTTATCGCTATTCTACTTCTTCCATGGGCTTCATTTTGAAGTCTTCCATGAACTTGGTAGTGTAATTTCCTTCGATATAATCGGGATGATCCATCAACTGGCGGTGGAACGGAATCGTGGTCTTGACACCCTCGATCACAAATTCGTCCAGTGCGCGTCTCATCTTGCTGATAGCTTCTTCACGGGTTTGCGCCGTGGTGATAAGCTTGGCGATCATAGAATCATAGTTAGGCGGGATCACATAGCCGCTGTACACATGCGTATCGATACGAACCCCATGACCACCCGGCGCATGCAGGTTAGTGATCTTCCCTGGGGAAGGCCTGAAGTTGTTATACGGATCTTCGGCGTTGATACGGCACTCGATAGAATGCAGCTGCGGATAGTAATTTTTACCCGAGATCGGCACTCCTGCCGCAACGAGGATCTGTTCCCTGATAAGATCGTAATCTATCACCTGCTCGGTAATAGGATGCTCTACCTGGATACGGGTGTTCATTTCCATAAAGTAGAAGTTCCTGTGTTTATCTACGAGGAATTCTACCGTACCGGCGCCTTCATATTTGATGTATTCAGCTGCCTTTACTGCGGCGTCTCCCATCTTTTTCCGAAGGGTGTCGGTCATGAAAGGCGACGGAGTCTCTTCGGTAAGCTTCTGGTGACGACGCTGAATAGAACAATCTCTTTCTGAAAGATGGCAGGCTTTTCCGCTGCTGTCTCCCACGACCTGGATCTCTATATGGCGTGGCTCCTCAATGAGCTTTTCCATATACATGCCATCGTTTCCGAAGGAAGCATCGGCTTCTTTTCTGGCAGAGTCCCAGGCATTTTCCAGGTCTTCTTCTTTCCAAACGGCACGCATTCCTTTACCACCACCCCCGGCAGTAGCTTTGAGCATCACCGGAAAACCGATCTCCTTAGCGAGTTTGAGACATTCTTCATAGTCTTTCAAAATCCCTTCAGAACCGGGAACACAAGGCACTCCTGCTTCCCGCATCGTAGCTTTGGCAGTAGCCTTATCTCCCATTTTGCTGATCATATCGGGGGAAGCTCCTATAAACTTGATATCGTGTTCGTCACAGATCTTTGAGAATTTAGCATTTTCAGAAAGGAATCCGTAACCGGGATGTATTGCATCTGCATTGGTAATCTCGGCAGCTGCAATGATATTCGATATTTTTAAGTAAGATAAATTACTGGGCGCAGGGCCAATACAAACCGCTTCATCTGCAAACCTTACGTGAAGGCTTTCAGCATCGGCAGTAGAATATACCGCCACGGTTTTTATTCCCATCTCCTTGCAAGTTCGGATGACCCTTAGGGCGATCTCTCCTCTGTTGGCTATCAATATTTTCTTGAACATACCTTTTATTTTTTTGGCCGAAACTAAGTAGTCGCGGCTAAATTGGCAGTGATTATGATGGGTCTACTAAGAATAGTGGCTGGTCAAATTCAACCGGGGAAGAATCGTCAACCAAAACTTTGACGATCTTACCGGAAACTTCGCTTTCGATCTCGTTGAAAAGCTTCATCGCTTCGATCACACAAAGTACATCCCCTTCTTTTACGCTGTCGCCCACTTCACAGAAAACAGGTTTGTCGGGAGAAGGTTTACGGTAGAAAGTACCGATAATAGGAGATTTAACGGTGATATATTTTGAATTGTCTTCTTCAGCAGATTTTTGCTCATTTCCGCCGGAAGGTGCTTCCTGAGCGGGAGCAGGTGCCTGCGGCTGTTGTTGCTGTTGCTGCTGCATCGGCATTTGTTGCTGCATCTGGTTCCCCATAGGGATTTGATGCACCACAGTTTCTTTCTCCTCAGAGCCGGTTTTAATGGTGATCTTGACATCATCCATCTCCAGTTTCACCTCGCTGGCACCAGACTTGGCTACAAACTTGATTAAATTCTGAATTTCTTTTAAATCCATAATGTTAGGGTGTTGGTTTTTTTAAGAATTATATGCCCACTTCAAATAAGTCGCTCCCCAGGTGAAGCCTCCTCCAAATGAAGCAAAAATGATATTATCTCCTTTTTTCAATTTTTTCTCGTAGTCGCTCAACAGTAACGGAAGCGTAGCAGAAGTAGTATTTCCGTAACGCTCGATATTCATAAGCACCTTTTCATCCTCCAGGTTCATGCGGCTTGCGGTCGCACCCACAATGCGTTTATTGGCCTGGTGAGCTACCAGCCAGTTGACATCATCGCCCGAAAGGTTATTGCGCTTCATGACTTCTTCACTCACCCCAGCCATGTTGGAAACGGCGAATTTGAAGACCGTCTTCCCGTCTTGTTTTACAAAATGAAGTTTTCTGGCTACGGTTTCTTCCGTAGGCGGCATCAAAGAACCGCCAGCCTCTATTTTAAGAGAGTCACGTCCAATAGAGTCACTTCGCAAAATTTCGTCCTGCAACCCAAGGCCTTCCTCATTTGGTTCCATAAGCACTGCTCCCGCACCATCGCCAAAGATGATACAGGTAGTCCTGTCAGTATAGTCAATGATCGAAGACATTTTATCGGCTCCAATAATAAGAACCTTTTTATATCTTCCGGATTCTATATAGGCAGAAGCTGTGGACATGGCATACAAAAAGCCTGAACAGGCAGCCTGAAGGTCATATCCAAAAGCATTGGTGGCGCCAATTTGAGTTGCTATATGTACTGCGGTTGAAGCGACCGGCAAATCGGGAGTTGCCGAAGCCAGGATCACTACGTCAATCTCTTTAGGATCGAGATTGGACTTTCTGATAAGATCTTTTGCTGCTTCAATTCCCAGGTAAGAGGTTCCTTTATCGGGGTCTTTTAATATTCTGCGTTCCTTAATTCCCGTTCTAGAGGTGATCCATTCATCATTGGTATCCACCATTTCCTCCAACATCTTGTTGGTTAACACATCTTCGGGCACATAGGCACCCACAGCTGTAATCGCTGCAGTGATTTTATTCATAGAATTGAAATTTACGCACCAGTGCGCAGATTTTGAGCGCACTAGATCAAAGAAATGTACTAAAATTTCTCTGAAGCGGGGTGCAAATTAAGGTGTTTTTAGGACTTATTCAACTTAAAACAAAAAACTCCCACGTTGTGAGAGTTTCTATTTTTGTTGAAGCCCTATTCCTTAAGCTTCTACTTCTTCTGTATTGTCAATCAAAATCTGACCGCGGTAGTAAAGTTTACCTTCATGCCAGTGTGCCCTGTGGTACAAGTGTGCCTCGCCTGTTGTAGGATCGGTAGCAATTTTTGGTACCGAAGCTTTGTAATGTGTCCTTCTTTTATCTCTTCTGGTTTTAGAGATTTTTCTCTTTGGATGTGCCATGGCTTCCTGTTATTTTAATCGTTTAGTAAATTTTTTAATTTATCCCATCGAGGATCTGTTTCCTCTTCTTTCTTCTTTTCCTTTTCAAGGCTGAGCTCTTCCAGCTTGTCAAGTACGTCTGACTCTAATGTGCCGTCTTCAACTCCCGGATGTATCCTTTTGAGCGGTACGGCCAAAACAATAAGTTCATATATATACTGCTGAATGTTTACCTCAAATTCTCCGTGAGGCAGGATCAGCAGATCCTCATTATCGTCATTGAATTCTTCGCCGAATTTTATTACCAGGAACAGACTACTGTCTATCGGCTGGTCGTAAGGTTCGTTGGTAAGGTCACAATTCACATTTACCGTTCCGGTAGCTCTAAAAGTGAGCTCCATCATGGTGGCCTTTTTATCCAACAACAAATCTACCTTTACATTGGCGCTGTTGAATTCCTCATATTCAAAATGATCAAAGAACTCCTTGTCAATCTTGTACTCAAACCGGTGTTTTCCCAGCTTTAATCCCACGAAAGGGATTGTATATGCTGCTAATTTCCTCATCATCATCAGTTTCGAGTGCCTGCCACTTCGGCAAAGGCGGGTGCAAAGATATAAAATTAAATAAATTAAGGGCTTTTTATAAACAAATTTTTGTTTATATCTTTTTCCTTTGTTTTCTCAGCGGATTCGCGGTCAATTCCCCGTATTCTTCGCGGGCTTTAAAGATCTCAATAGCCTTAAAAACAGCTTCTTTAAAGGAATTGATATTCGCTGAATTTGTCCCTGCAATCTCAAAAGCCGTACCATGATCTGGGGAAGTTCGCACCTTGCTCAAACCGGCAGTAAAATTCACTCCTCTTCCGAAGGAAAGCGTCTTAAAAGGGATCAATCCCTGGTCATGGTAGGAAGCCACCACCGCGTCAAAGTTCTTATAGTTCTTTGAACCGAAGAAACTGTCGGCCGAGTAAGGCCCATAGACCAGATCTCCTTTATCTCTTATCTTCTGAAGCGTTGGTTTCAGAATTTCTTCGTCTTCTTTTCCAATTACACCATTATCCCCACTATGCGGATTGATTCCCAACACAGCAATTCTCGGCTTTTCAACCCGGAAATCCTGCTTCAACGTCTGCTGAATGATATTGATTTTTTTCTCAATAAGGGCAGGCGTGATCACGTTGGCAATATCCTTCAGCGCCACATGATCTGTCAATAAACCGATTTTGAGATCATCGGTGATCATGAACATCAGGCTTTCGCCTCCTAATTCCTGCGCCAGGTAATCGGTATGCCCGGGAAATTTGAATTCTTCCGACTGGATAGTATGTTTATTGATGGGAGCCGTGACCAATACATCAATTTCATCGTCCTTTAAGGCCTGTGTCGCCGCTTTTAGAGATTTGAAGGCATATTCACCCGCCTTCATATCTTCTTCCCCAAAGTTAATGGCCACATTTTCCTTCCAGACGTTCATCACATTAATCTTGCCGTCTATGGCCTTGGAAGGATGGTCTATTCCCTGAAAATGCAGGGAGAGTTTAAACTGTTTTTTTAAAAAGGTGATCACTTTGGCCGAAGCAAAGATCACCGGAGTACAAAAATCGAGCATTCGGGAATCATCAAACGTCTTCAGCACGATTTCGCTCCCTATTCCGTTAAGGTCTCCAATGCTTATTCCCAATTTGATCTTTTCAGCGTGTTTCATATGCCTTCCCGATATTTATTAATTATTTTTACACAGCAAATGTAACCAATATTATAGAATCCATGTTCACCGGAATCATTGAAGAAGTAGGAGAAATCAAAGAATTACGCCAGGAAGCGGGCAATCTTCACATCACAATACAGGCCAGCCTCGCGCCTGAACTGAAGGTCGACCAAAGCGTAGCGCACAACGGGGTATGTTTAACGGTAGTTTCTGCGGAAAACGGGGCCTACACGGTAACCGCCATAAAGGAGACCCTGGAAAAGACCAATCTTGGAAAACTGAAAACCGGCGATCTTATCAATCTTGAGCGCGGAATGAGACTTGGCGATCGCCTCGACGGCCATATCGTGCAGGGACATGTAGACCAGACCGCAGTTTGTTATGAAGTAAAGGAAAACGACGGCAGCTGGGAATTCAGTTTTGAATATGATCCCGGGGTGCAGAACATTACCATCGAAAAAGGTTCTATAACGGTTAATGGTGTAAGCCTCACGGTAGTAAACTCAAAAAGAAACAGTTTTAGCGTCGCCATCATCCCTTTCACGCATGAGCACACAACGTTCAAGAGCCTGAAAAAAGGGGATCTTGTGAACCTGGAATTTGATGTAATTGGGAAATACGTGAAACGGCTGAACGAGCTCAGATAGTTCCTCGTGCTCTTCTTCTCCAATAGTAGACGCCCAGGCCAACGCCTGCGGCCATGAGTACATATACTCCGGAATCTATAGGTAAAGGAAGACCCGGGGGAGGTGGCACTCCGGGACGGCAGTTTCGCGCCGGCACACAATCGGTTCCGTTACACTTTCGGTAACCCGGAGGACAGGGATCGTCGGGACCGGCAAAGCCTTGAAAGCTAAGGAACAGCAAGAGCACAAGCACAGCCCTGGATCCAAATCTTTTATATCGCTTAATCTGCTCCATCGTGAATCTTCGGAAAGTATGAGTGCAATATTAATGTATAATTCTTTTCCGCGTTTTTATACAAGATAAAATTACAGTAAAAACTTCTGCTACATTCAAAAATCTGCACTGGAAAAACGTTTAAAGCTATTGAATAATATGTTAGCATTCAAAATATTGAAGGAAAATTCTTCCTATAGCCTCTATTATTCCTGACGCCGAAAACCAAAAGCCGCTGATTCAGCGGCTTTTTGCAATTCAGTTGTATCTTAATTTATTAATTCTAAAGAATATCTTATTCCACGTGGCGAACATGGCTCTTCTCTGAAATTCCATTCTCATTAAAAGCTTCTACCCTGAAAAAATACTCCTGATCCACATTCAGTGCCCGAAGCGCATATGAATTCTCCCCGTATATCATCACCGAATTATTCAGTTTTTCCTTATCAATACCCCAGTATAAGACATAACCCATGGCATCTTTTACCGGTTTCCAGCTAAGGTCGGCATTTCGCCGGTCCGTTTGCCGCACGGCATCAAAGTTCTTCGGGCGGGCAGGCTCCTTCCCAAAACCTTTTCCGAAGATGCGGAATTCAGAAATAGCCAGGTACTTGTTAGGCGTATGAACATTCTGGTATCGAACAAAGCGCGCGTCTACAGGATGATCCAGTTCAATATAGGCATGCGGCTGGTCTCTCTGATTTTCTGAATAATCTACCATGGTTGTCCAGTTTTTGCCGTCATCAGATTTCTCGATTCGGAACTGATGCTTTAGCCCCGGCACTCTTCCGAAGGAATTAGCGTTGAATTCCTGAAAATTGATTTGTACCGCATACACCTTCATCTTCTTTCCGAGATCAATAGTGGCCTTCATAGATTTGTCGTTGCCATTGGCCACCCAGAAACTGCCAATATTCTCATCGACTATATTAGAAATATCGAAATTGGTCTGGTCACTGTTCACCGCTTTCATATCGCGGCCAATCACCTTTTGCTTTACTCCTTTTTCTATAACTGAATTGGTATAGGCTTTTTTCTTATAGGATAGCAGCATCCAGCCAGAAAACATGTTCTTGTGGTCTGATACTTCTGTTCCCGGCAGATAATGGGGATAATCACCGTAGGCCGTGTTCACATACATTTGTCCGTCTTCTTCAAAACCGGCAGGAAAAAGGCCAATTCTGCGCTCAAACTTATAATTGACCGCAATAGGCATGGTAGCAAAATGCCAGTACTTCCCGTTGTTATCTTCTACCGTGCTGCCGTGACCGGCGCCGGTAAGAAAGCCGCCGGGCTTATAAGAAACCGGGTTATAGGGAGCATATTCAAAAGGTCCAAGAGGATGATCCCCCACATACACCCCATCTCCATATACATTGAATTCGGTTCCCGGAGCTGCATACTGCAGGTAGTATTTCCCGTCGTGCTTTGTCATCCAGGGTCCTTCCAGGTACGGCGCCATATCTGAAGTGTGATTTTCGCCGAATCTCTCCCAGCCGTGTTTCTCTGGTTTCAGATTGAAAAGATCAACTTCTTCGCCTTTGGGCAGGTAATGGTTATCCGGATCAAGTTCGACTCCATGAATGGGATGTGCATTAGAGCTTTCCTCATACAAATAAACTCGGCCGTCTGTATCTACAAAGAGATCGGGATCCTGAATGCTAATGGGAAGTACGCTGTAAGTGGTTTTCCAATCTCCTATTTCGGGAGAATCGGTTTTGATAACCGCCATTCGTCCCGAAGGATCTCCGGCTACCAAAATCTCATCGCCCCTTACGGCAGCCGCAGGAGCATTACTCCCGTTAAAGTACCAGTTTTGGGGAGTGATGAATTTCCAGTTACTCATATCGTCAGAAACCCAATAGCCATGTGATCGCGTCACGAACATAAAGTATTTGCCTTTGAAGTTCACCACCGCAGGATCAGCACCTGCACGATAGGAGACACCCGCAAAGGTATAATGCGCCATGTAGGTGTAATCTATATCAATAGGGTTACAGTAGGTTTTAAAATTCCTTTTTTCAAGGCCATTTTGAGCCGATAGCGCTGCTGACAGAAATAGCAACAGAGCCAGGGCCTTATATTGTGTTATTTTCATTTTCATTCTGAAATAGTCGGGACCCATTCCGGAAAGAAGGTTTCATCATCTTCATTTCCGGAATGGGTCCCGATCGTCCGGTTTATTTTTTTAATACAAAGCTGCCCTCGAAATCATGATCTGAAGACCCGGCAATAAAGAATTCGAATTCTCCGGGTTCAGCTACAAACTCCAGTTGAGCATTATAGAATTTGAGATCTTCAGGCGTGATCTCGAAGCTCACTTGCTGAGATTCCCCTTTTTTAAGGCTGATCTTTTTAAAGCCGGCCAACTGTTTTACCGGCGGAGTAATACTTCTCACCTTGTCATGTAAATAAAGCTGTACAACCTCTTCCCCATCAAAATTTCCTGTATTGGTTACTGTTGCACTAATGGTGATCTTTCCATCAGAAGAAAGTTCACTGTTACTAACGCTGGCATCACTGTACTTAAAAGTAGTATAGCTAAGACCATATCCAAAGGGCAGCAAAGGCGCATTCGGCGAATCCAGGTATTGCGACTTGAATTTTGTGAATTCCTTTGAAGGAGCAGGTCTTCCGGTGTTCTTGGCGCTGTAGTAAATAGGTATTTGCCCTACAGAACGAGGCCAGGTAGCGGTAAGCTTTCCGGAGGGATTATAATTTCCGAAAAGAACATCGGCTATGGCATTTCCGGCTTCAACGCCCGGATGCCACACCTGAAGAATACTCACGGGAAGATCCATTTCTTCGGTAATAACCAGAGGGCGGCCACTCATTAACACAAGCACCACAGGCTTTCCTGTTTTAGCCAATTCCCGAATAAGTTTTTTCTGACTTTCAGGAATGGTGATATCTGTGCGGCTTGCGGCCTCCCCGCTCATCTCACTGGCTTCTCCTACCACGGCCACAATAACATCGGCATGTTCGGTAGCTTCAAGAGCTTCTTTCAGCATCTCTTCGGAAGAAGTTTTGCTCATCCCGGCTCGTGTTCCAAAAACATTGATGTTCCTGGCCAAAGTAGAATCATTGGTGATATTCGCTCCTTTTGCATAGGTGATTTCGGCCTTGGGGGCCACGTTCTTTATCCCTGCAAGAACAGGCACCGAAAGTTTCGGATCTCCGGTTGGCGCCCAGGTTCCCAACATATTGTTCTTGTTATTGGCAAGGGGTCCAATCAAAGCGATCTTAGCATCTTTGGAAAGCGGCAGGGTGCCATTCTTTTTCAGAAGAACGAAGGAATGTTCTGCAGCTTTTCTCGCTACTTCCCTGTTCTCATCGGTAAGTATATCTCTTTTAGCACGCTTGCTATCCAGGTATTTATAAGGATCGTCAAAAAGGCCTAATTTGTACTTAGCCTCGAGAATACGACGACAAGCCTGGGTAATATCATCTTCGGTTACTTTTCCTTCGTCAAGAGATTTCTTCAGCGTAGTGAGAAAACCTTCCCCAACCATATCCATATCCAGACCGGCCTTTAAGGCAAGAGCCGAGACATCCTGCAAATCTCCCATTCCGTGGGCGATCATCTCGTTAACCGAAGTATAATCAGAAACCACAAATCCGTCGAAACCCCAACGACCGCGAAGCAGATCACTTAACAGCCATTTATTTCCGGTAGCAGGGATTCCGTTTATATCATTAAAAGAGCTCATCACACTACCCGCGCCGGCATCTACAGCCGCTTTGTACGGAGGAAGATACTGGTTGAACATTTTCACCTTGCTCATATCTACGGTATTGTAATCCCTGCCGGCCTCGGCAGCTCCGTATAGCGCAAAGTGTTTGACCGTGGCGATCATGGTTGCGGGATCGGTAAGATCGGTACCCTGGTAACCCTCCACCATTGCCCTTGCTACGGCCGATCCCAGGAAAGGATCTTCCCCGGCGCCTTCGGCAATGCGGCCCCAGCGCGGATCTCTGGCAATATCGACCATAGGAGAAAAATTCCAGTTAATACCATCGGCCGTAGCCTCTTTGGCTGCAATCTGGGCTGTTCTTTTTATCAGCTCCATATCCCAGCTCGAGGAAAGCCCCAGCGGAATTGGAAAAGTCGTTCTATAGCCATGAATCACATCGGAACCGATGAGCAGCGGAATTCCAAGGCGGGTGGATTTCACTGCAAAATCCTGCGCCACTTTTATCTTTTCGGGGCCGGCAACGCCAAAGAGACCTCCAACTTTTCCGGCCTTAATCTTATCTTCAACATTTTTACTTACTACTGCCCCGGTGGCGACGCCTCCGCCTGGCGTAAGCAAGTTAAGCTGACCAATTTTTTCTTCGAGGGTCATTTTTTTCAGTAGCGCTTCCACTTCGGGAATATCGCTATGGGTTTGACCCAGGGCTACAGTACCGAAAAAAATAAAGGCTAATCTAATTATATTCTTCATTCTCATATTATTTCTTGTTTAGGGTATGTTTAAACAACCACGGTAAAAGTTCAGGTTCTGCTAAAGCCGAATCCCAGCTGTTGTGGTTGTCGTTCGGATAAAGGGAAAGTTTGGCATCCCGGCCCAGGTGATTGATCACACGGGACATGGTTTTGGAGAATTCCGGAGGAACGATGTCATCCTTTTCTCCTGCAAAGATCCAGATATCCAGGTTGGGGTTATATTTTTTGGCAATTTCAGGATCGGCTCCACCGCAGATAGCGATGGCGGCGGCAAACATTTCTGGCCTGCGCCCCAGGATCTCATAGGTGCCCATGCCTCCCATGGAAAGGCCAGCCACGTAAACCCGCGATCTATCTACGAATTTCTGCCCAGTGAGAGAATCCATCAGCTCCATAGCCAGTTCCATTGAACGGGTAGGCTTCCCGTCATTGTCATAATCGAATTCGAAGGGCCGGGTTTCCCGGTTCACCTCAACATTGGCCCAATAATCATCTTTTGGCACCTGCGGAAAGATCACAATAGCGGGAAATTCCTTTCGGGTTTTCAGAAACAGATCTCCCCCATGTACCAACTGGGCCTGGTTGTCATTACCGCGTTCTCCCGCGCCATGAAGAAAAAGCACAACAGGATATTTCTTGTTCCTCCTGAAATTTTCCGGATAGAGAATCCGGTAAGGAAGCGTATCTCCCTTTCGTACAAACTGCTCCCTTTGGTAGGCCTCTTTGTTTTGAGAAGATGCAATTACCGGCACCATAAGAAGTACACCAACTAATAAAACGATCAAATAAATGGCTCTAGTTTTCATAGGTAAATCCAAGTTTATCAAGTCCGTTTTTAACTTCGGGGGCGCTCATAAAAAGGTTCCAGATCAACCCCGATCTATAATTTTCTATCATAACTACCTGCGGCCCCTGATCTATGGCCAGGTACCACGGCGCCACCCAATCTTCTCCTTCAAGGCTAAAAGCATCATAGAAGCCTGCCGGTCCCCAAACCAGATCATGAAGATCGGTATAGAAATGCCGCATAGCTCTCATTGACTTTTCCGGAGTATAAGGAATGGAACTCACTGCAGCGGTTGGGGAAATCACACCACGGTCGCTATCGGGTGAGTGGGCTGCGTAGCCAATGCTGTTATCTTTATTCCTGGAATAACTTGCACTAAGTCCCCAGGAATCGGGACCATAGGTTTCATCAAATCCTTTTGGGTCTTCTACACAATATTTGTAATTAATGGTTGTATGGTTCACATTCAAATCCCAGTAATTCGCGTATTTGTCTTTCAGTCCTTTAGGGTCAAGGCCCAGGTAAGAATAATGTGCCCAAAACAGCGGGCCTCCTTTATCTCCAACGGTATTGTGTTTTAAAATTAGGGGAATTCCGTAAGCTTCTGCATCGGTAGTGATATCTCCACCGCGGGCCCAGCCCTGATGATAAACCTCCGGTTTTATGGCATGATCGGGTGAAGAAGCTGCCATGACATAGGTGATGAGACACTCATTATAGCCTTCTATTTTAAAATTCTTTTCGAATTTATAATCTGGAGACCAGTGCCAGTAAATGCCATTTTTATTATTGGTATACCAGTTCCATTCGATGCCTTTCCAAAGTTCATCGTATTTTTTGGCAACGGCTTTCTCTTTGTCGTTTCCGTTCTGAAGGTACTGCCTTACCACGATCATCCCCTGAGCCAGGAATGAGGTTTCCACAATATCTCCTCCATCATCCTTTTTCCCAAAGGCCTTTGTTTCACCGGTTTTTCCATTGATCCAATGAGGCCATGCGCCATGAAACCTGGTAGTGTTTCCGAGGAAATCGGCAATCTTGTCTAAACGCGCCACAGCCTCTTTCCGCGGAATAAATCCCCTGTCAATTCCGGCAACAATAGCCATTAATCCAAAACCTGAGCCTCCGGTGGTTACTATATCGGCATCATTTCTCGGATAGTTACCGTCGGGATGAAATCTTTCCCGGGCCATCCCGGAATTGGGTTCGGCATAATCCCAGAAGTATTTCAGGGTTTGACTTTCTACGGTGTCCAGCAAAGCTTCGTCGGAAAGTTTCTGATCTTCCGCAGTTATTACTCCGGTTGAGTTTTCATTTTTTTCGGTCTTGTTTTTACAGCCTGAGAACAGGACCGCCACAAAACTTAATATTATAAAAGATCTATTTAGCATTTTCGAATTTTAGTAGGGTAATTATAATTTTTTAGTAGGTAAATCCAAGCTTATCGAGGCCGTGCTGAATTTCGGGATCACTCATGAACAGATTCCAGAGCAATTGGGTTCTGTAATTTTCTATCATGGCCACAATGGGACCCTGATCTATTGCAAGATAAGCATTTGAAAACCAATTATGTTCTTCTGAATACGCGTCGTAAAAGCCATATTCTCCCCAAAGATCAGCGTTAAGATCTTCGTAGAAATGTCTCAAGGCCTTCATCGACTTTTGCGGCGTATAGGGAAAAGAAGACAAGGCAGCGGTTGGAGTTATAACTCCGAGATCATTGGTAGGACTATGCGCTGAATAACCTTGGTAATTATCTGATGCGGTTAATCCCCAGGCGTCTTCACCATAGCCTTTAAAGCCTTCAGGATTCCTTACGCAGTATTCATAATTTATCAGGGTGTGAGCCGTATTCTGTTTCCAGTAATCGGCATACTGATCTTGCAGGTGCCGGGGATCCAATCCCAAAAAGGAATAATGGCTAAAGAACAAGGGACCACCATAAGCCGGACCTAAAGGCATATCGATTCCATAATAGGACCTGTTGGTTACAATACTTCCGTTGGAAGCCCAACCCTGGGTATAAACTTCCTTGTTTACAGGATAAGTAGGCGAAGAAGCTGCCAGAACATATACGATAAGTGCCTCATTCCAGCCTTTAACGCGCATATTCATGCGAAAACCATAATTAGGAGACCAGTGCCAGAAAAGTGCATTTTGGTCATTGGTGTACCAGCTCCATTCTACATTTTCCCAAATATTGGTGATGCGGGAAACGATATCTTCCTCATCACTGAAATACTGGCGGCAGATCAATAAACCCTGCATCAGGAAAGCTGTTTCTACCAGATCACCACCATCGTCATAATCGCCAAAAGGCCTGGTTTGTGCGGTACTGCCCAGGTACCAGTGAGAATAGACGCCATGATAAGTGGGAACGGTTTCCAGAAAATTCAGGATCTTACCCAGCCTCTGTAATGCCTCATCGCGGGTAATCCAGCCATGTTCTACTGCGGCCGGAAAGGAAGCCAATCCAAAGCCACTGCCGCCGGTGGTGACAATATCTGGCGATTGCCCGCCATAGGCATCGGCTTGTGATCTCTCTCTGGCCATCCCGCTATTTGGTTCAGCAAAATCCCAGAAATAATTAAAGGTTTTCTCCTGCACGAGATCCAGAAGTTCGTCATCACTTAAAACTTGCGGCTTAGAGCCATTATCCTCCGGCGTAGGGATGTAAGGCTCCTGATAGCCCGGACCCTTGTCTTTGGAACAGGAAGAAAATAATATGATCCCAACCAGGATGGTAAACCTGCTTAACTCTTTCAACATCTCAATCTTAATTTTCATAGTCATATTAAAAGCATCAAAAATCCTGCAACAATGAGAATACAGTATTTTTTAGCCTTGAAAAGCCATCGTCATAAAAAAAAGAAGCCCCGGATAGTAGGGTATCCGAAGCTTCAAAAATTCAGGGTTTATTCTGACATACTCGCCCGCACCTCATCAGGAGTGAGCGTTTTATTATAGAAAATCAGATTATCCATAAAACTGCTATCGGAAAGGTGATCCCACCCGCTAAAACGTGGAGCACCAGACATGATGGAAACCAGATCGGTTCCGGTCCAATCTATTGGAGCCGTGAGGCTAGCCGTATTCACTGCTTCCCCATTAAGGTAGATCACGGTTTCACTTTCTGAAATTGTAAAGGCGACATGCACCCACTCACCGGCAGTAACATCAATTACTCCACCGTCATTCCAGGATTCTCCGCTACCAGTTCCAACATTCAGTTTTATACGCTGTTCCTCGGCATTTCCTTCTCTGAAGAGTCTGAAACCGCTGGTACGGATATTCTGAGCATCCGGATTTTCTTCATCCTTTGGCCCTATCACGATTATTCCTGCACGATCGGCCGTAGCATCTACCTTATACCAGAAGGTTGCGCTGAATTCCTGGCTTAGCAGTCCGTCAGAAGGAGTGGTGAGGTAAGAACCTTCAGCACCTGCATAGGCATCGCTGCCCACTTTGGCTTCACCCGCAAAACCGGGATTTCCAACTACTGTGATCTCACGGTTGGCCACCTCATCTTTGTATTCGCCGTCAAAGCCCATGTGTAAAGTTTCAGCAGACGCACTAATAAGCGCCTGGATATCTTCCTGTGTAAGAGCTTTATCAAAAAGTCTCAGTTCATCAAGGGAACTGCCGTCGTACAGGTGGTCCCAATAACTGAAGGTATCGCCTCCCGAACCTATAGTAAGGTTTTCAACTCCGGTCCAGTCTATAGGAGCGGCCAAAGTAGAAGTATTTACAGGCATTCCGTTTATATAAAGCGTAGTTTCTGTTGAAGTCACTGTAAATGCCACATGCACCCAGTCTCCGGCAGTTACGTCAATTACACCACCGTCATTCCAGCTTTCGCCGCTGCCTGTTCCAACATTCAGCTTAATGCGTTGCTCTTCGGTATCACCTTCCCTAAAGAGTCGGAATCCCTGGTTACGATCAGCGGCATCATCGCCTGCCACAAGAATTCCTGCGCGAGCAGGATCTCCACTCACTTTATACCAGAAGGCTGCAGTAAATTCTTCGCCAAGCGAAGTTTCAGCGATAGGATAGGTAAGGTAGCTATCGGGAGCGCCCTTGTATGCAGCGGTTCCAAGGAAGGAGTTGCTGGTAAATCCTGGAGTTCCCACTTCTTCTGCGGTTTTCAGGCTAACAAGATCGGTATAGTCACCATCAAATGGCATGTAAAAACGCTCTCCTGAAAACTTAGGAGTATAAGGTGGTTCCTTGCTGAAATTCACCGTATTGGTGGTGGTATTTCCAGCCATATCGGTAGCTTCTATGCTGAGAGTGTGATCGCCATTGGTAAGGCCATCATAGCCTACATTTCTTTTCACGATACGATAATCGGTGAAATCGCTCATACTGGCTATTTCATTCCCGTCAAGAAGGACGTTGATATACGCCACTTCAATATCATCGGTTACCTCGAATTTCACATCAATAGAAGTGGTCTCTTCCACAACCTTGATGGTAGTACCTTCGAGAGGATAACTGATTTTTATCTGCGGATCTGCGGCATCGGCGCCCGGATCTACTTTCGTGATAGGATCTATTCCATCGTATTCACAGGAAGTAAATGCAAAAAACGAGAGGAGCAATCCAAAAAATAGTATTGATATTCTTTTCATCTTTGTATTGTTTTATGACAGCGGTTAATTAGAGGATCCTTCCAGGGCCGGAAATTGGTCAACCTGGGGTTGAGGATATGGAAGAAATTCTTTGTCCATGGTAAAGTTTCTTCCGCCATAGCTTAATTCATCCGTTTTCTTTAACCGGATCATGTCGTAATAGCGTTTCCCCCATTCCATGCTGAGTTCAGCAAATTTTTCATCTAAAACCTGTTGAAGGCTTACATCCTGTAAAGGAGAAAGACCTGCCCGGTTTCTCACAAGGTTAACAGCTTCGGTAGCACTGATTGCAGAACCTGTTGCGCCGTGTTTTATAGCTTCAGCATAAGTAAGCAGGATCTCGGCATAACGAAGAAGGATGTAGTTCTTATTACTTCCGTATACAGTTCTTCCGGGGATCAACTGGTTAGACGGCAAGTAGTGTTTTCCACTGGAAAATAAGGCTCTTGCATAATCGTTGATGACATCGCCATCGCGGGTAGTGTTCGATACAAATGATGGAAGGTTGGTATAACCGTCGGCTTTGATCTCATCGATACCCCTATCGGTAAAGAGAACGCTGGTTTCCAGTCTCACTTTTTCACCGCGGTCAAGCATAAATTCAATGAATTTCAAACTTGGCTCATAAAAGCCCCAGCCACTGCCTGCACCTGCTACTGCAGGAGTCCAGTTCTGCGGTCCGTAAGGGTCATAAAGATGCCCTTCGCGGTCGCCTTCTCCCTGGCCGAAATCGGAATATTGAAGAGAAAGAAGAATTCCATTGTTCAGTTTACCGGGAGTTTTGAAAAGCTCATAGAAATCGGGATAAAGGCTAAAAAGGCCTGAATTGATGATCTCTCCCGTAGCATCGGCAACTTCTTGATAATTCTCCAGCTCCTGATTTGCAAGGGCTTTAATAGCAAGCGCGGTATACTTGGTCACGCCTCCGGGAATGTCGGTTCTCTGGTTAGGGCGCATATCAGGAAGATTAGGAATCGCCTCATCCATCTGGTCAGAAATATGTTGCATTACTTCTTGTTTGCTTGGCAGTGATTCTACCTTAAGAAGTTCCTCGGTATCTGATGAGGTTGGAATAAAAACTCCACCCCAAACCTGGGAAAGTTGAAAAAGCATCATCCCCCTTAGCACCTTGGCCTCGGCAATGTATTGATCTCCCAGGGCCACACCGTCTTCATCGGCATACTCCTGGAACCTCTGGATCTGCTCCATGGCAGTATGGGTAGAGATAATATCCTTATACATATTCTCCCAAAGAGAGTTATACATCCAGTAATCTTTGTTGTAATTATAAAGGTCGGTTTCAGCAAAATCCTGCTGATCTCCGAGTCCTCCGGCATTCACATCATCGCCTCTTACTCCAATAAGCATGGGTTGTTCCCAGCCTCTGGATTGGAAAGCTGCATATGCTCCAATAATGGACTTCTGCATATCGGCAGTTTTGGTAAAATCGGTACCACCGGCAAAGTCGTTGTTGAGTTCCAGTTCATCCAATTTATTTGAACATCCCGCCAACACCAACAGGGCAAGAACCATAAGACTTCCGGCTGAAATTTTATTGAACAGTTTCATATTTTCTTTTTTATATTTTAATATTTACTCCTAAAGTATAGGTAGCAGGTACAGGATACGTCTGGTTATCTACACCATCTGGTATCTCAGGATTGAATCCGTTGTAATCAAAAACCGTTAGCGGTTTCTCTGCAGTGAGATAAAATCTTGTTTCCGGAATATTTTTCAGTTTCCCGTCTTTGTTCAGCGTATACCCAAGCGTAATATTCTGGATTCTGAAGAAATCGCCATCTTCTACAAAATAATCGCTCAATTTCTGGTTCCAGCCTTTTCTTATCCCTGCTGCTGAAGGGTAACTATTTGAAGTTCCTTCTCCATGCCAACGATTGATCGCAAAGTCTCTGTCAATATTCGTATCGCTGGTGTATATTACCTCTCCTCGCTTTCTGTTCAGGATCTTATTGCCTCCCTGGCCAAAAAATGCAGCCGATAAATCGAAGGCTTTATAAGTAGCTCCCAGATTAAAGCCGAACTGGTATGATGGCAGATAAGAGCCGAGTACTTTCCGGTCGTCATCATTGATCTGCCCGTCGCCGTTAAGGTCTCTGTATTTAAGGTCGCCGGGTACCAGGTTATTGGCTACCGCTACAGGATCGGCCTGGATCTCGGCATCATTTTGATACACTCCAACTACTTCGCGTCCATAAAAAGCAAACAGGGAGTTTCCAACAATAGATCGTTGACGAAATTCCGGGCTACCGGCGTCGATATAATTGGCTCCGTGCAGGTCGAGAACTTCATTTTTAAGAGTGGAGAAATTCGCTCCTATTCTGTAACTAAAATCGGCAGATACATTTCTGTTCCAGTCCATAACTATTTCAAGTCCCTGGTTTCGAATCTCTCCAACGTTTTGTCTTGTTGAGCCGGGAATCAAAGGTCTTGGCACAGGAATTACAGCATCTTTGGTATCCCTGATGTAATAATCGGCATCCACAGAAAGGTCTTTAAAGAGCGTTGCGGTTAGTCCAAAATTGGTCTCTTCTGTCAGTTCCCATTTTAACGCGGTGTAATCACTACTGGTATTAACTCCGCTATACCTGGTATCGCCAAGAGCGGTAGTAACCACTTCAGAAGTAATAGAGCCTTCACTGGAAGCGATGTGGTCATTACCTAACTGTCCCCAGCTTGCGCGTAATTTCAGGAAGTTGATAAATTCGTTATTCTGAAGGAAATTTTCTTTCGAAAGTACCCAGCCCGCACCTACTGTTGGGAAATATCCCCATTTATCCTGGTACTTGTTAGTACCGTCTGCACGGAAAGTTCCGTAGAGCAAATACCGGCCGTCATAATCGTAGGCGATCCTTCCGAAGTAAGATAAACCGTATTCCCGCCGTGCGTCGTCTTTAGTATCATCAGATACGATGGTTTGAGCCAGGTCAAGGAAATATGCTTCTTCACCCGACAAAGGAAAATTAAGTCCCTTGGCCTGGAGCATTTCATAAGATTCATCTCTGAATGAAGATCCTGCCAGTACGGTAAGATTGTGATTTCCGTAACTATCTTTATAGGTAAGGGTATTGTCCCAGATCTGGTTAGAAATGGTGGTCGCTCTTTTCAGCAAAGAAGCGTCTTCACGCTGAAAATTGTTTCCAATAAAGTAAGGAAGTCTTACCTCTCTTCTGTTAACCGTTTCAAAGTTATGGTTATAGGCTGTTTTGAAGCTTAGCTTCTCTGGAATAATATTTAATTTCGCGTAGAAATTCGCCACCACATTCCTAATCTTATTCCTGTTTTCTGCAAAGTCCATCGTTGGAAACGGATTCTGTCCACCGCGGTACCCAAGATCCTGGGCATTTGCGTAGTTCACCGGCTCTGCATTTGTATTCTGATTGTCATAAACCGGTAAAATAGGCACGGCATAGTACGCCAATCTCCACGCAGAGCCTTCAGGATCATATCGTGTTGCATTGCTCAGCAATGCATTACCACCAAGAGTGATAAAATCATTTACCTCAAACTCCAGCTTACTTCTTAAATTGAAACGTTGATATTCATTTTTCATATCCAGGATGCCCTGCTGTGAAAAATAATTGGCACCTATCGAATATTTTGAATTATCCCCACCACCGGTCACGTTCAAACTATGGTTCTGGATTAATCCCTCTCTAAGAATCTCTCTATACCAGTCGGTATTTACAGCGGGAATATTCGGATTGATACGGCTACGACCATATCGCTGCATTGCATTCTGAATAAACTGGACATCAGGGGCTGAACCCGATTCCCTCGCAATAGTTGCAAATTGCTCAGAATTCGCCATTTTCACCACATTCTGTGCTCTTTGAAAACCGGTATAACCGTCGTAAGTAATACGCGGCTTCTGATTGAATTTACCAGATTTGGTTTCGATCAACACGACTCCGTTGGCAGCACGCACTCCATAAATAGCAGCCGCCGAAGCATCCTTTAAAACAGAAATCGATTCGATATCTGAAGTATTCAGGAATTCAATGCTGTCAAAGAACATCCCGTCTACAACATATAATGGAGAAGAAGCATCGCCACTGTAGGAACCAACTCCCCGAATCCTCACGGTAGGCTCTGAGCCGGGACCGCCATTATTAACGATTTGCAGACCGGCCACCTTACCTTGTAATGCCTGCATGGCCTGGCCCGTAGGAGTTCTTTGGATCTCTTCAGACTTTACTGTTGAGATAGAACCGGTTAGATCGGCCTTCTTCTGTGTACCATAACCTACTACCACCACCTCATCCAGCTGTCCGGCATCTTCCTGGAGGGTGATTTTATATTCATTCTCCTGAGTAACCTGTACTTCCTGATTCTTGAAACCAAGAAACGTCACCTGGAAAACATCTCCAACCGCGACATTCTTAAGGGTAAAATTCCCGTCAAAATCGGTCACATCAAAAATATCTTTACCGTCCACTTTTATCTGCGCTCCCGGTAAAGGAACCTCGCTGGCATCTGTGACAATACCATGAATGGTTTTCGTTTGCTGCGCCTGTCCAAATCCATAAAAGGAAAAGAAAATCGCGCAAGCGAAGAATAGTTTTACTCTCATACTCGTGGGTATTTTTACTGATTTTCGAGGGAAGATAGAGGCTTTCTGTCGTGACCGAAAACGATTTAGTACACAACTACTACTTCAGGTGAAAATCAAATTTTAAGAAACTGTTTAACAGATTCTTATATAGAATTTGAAGTAATATTTACGGGGCCTTAAACAGCCCTGATGTAGTTTTGTTGTGGTGAAAAATCACCGAAAAGAAGTCGATTTTCACAAAATTTTAAAAATTCCGGATGAGGAAATTATTGAGATTTTCCTCCTTGTCCAGATCCATCTTTTTCCGGAGCCGGTAACGATGAACTTCCACTCCGCGAACAGAAATTCCCATGAGTGGCGCAATCTCTTTTGAGCTGAGATTCATTTTTAGATACGAACAAAGTTTAAGGTCTTTATTGCTAAGGCCCGGATATTTTTCCAATAGATCCCGGAAGAAATCGGCATGAAGTTCGTTGAAATTCGTTTCGAAAACCTTCCACTCGTCTTTGTTATTTACGGCATTATTAATTTTACTCATTATGTGCTTTACGCGGAACTGATTGGAGAACTTATCCTTGTCCTTGTTTAGCTCGCCCTGAATATCCATGAGCACCTCATTTTTCTTGGCCGCCATAAGGGTGGTATTGGCCAACTCTTTACGCTTCAGATCAATTTCATTCATCAGGCGTTCCTTCTCCAGCCTCATTAAGCGTTCCCGATGTTCCTTTTCAAACTTTTCCTCGAGCAACAACTGATGCTTCTTCAGTTTTTGACGATTGAACCAGTAAATAAGCCACATAAGGCCGATCAATAAAAAGAAATAAACCAGCTTCATGGGAGTAGAAAGATACCAGGGTGGCGCTATCGTAAAATGGTAACTGGTTATTCCCGACCGGAAATTATGCGGACCTACCGCCACCAGGTTCAGGTTATAATCCCCGCGCGGCAGATTTTGAAATTTGATAACACCATTCCTTACTTCCCCGGCAACCGAATCGCTGCCCTGAAGTCCGTATTTCATTACAGCTGCATCAGAATCGGGAAGAGCAGCCAAAACGGTTATCTCACGGGCATTTTCGTAGGGTATCACGGGTTTTCCGTGCAATGAATACCTGCCGCTGTTATCCGTAACCTCCCTGATCATTGGCTTCGGAATAACCTGCCGCTCTTTCACGCGGAACAATTCATTCAGATTGATCCTGGCATAACCATCCTTCAGAGTAATATAATAGAGCGAATCATTCGCCCTTACCACCTTCTCATTCCCTTTCACCAGTCTCTGGTTAAGATCCCTGAGGTCCACATCAAGCCTGCGATCCTTGAAATTGGTAAATACAAGAGAATTATCTGAATCATCAATGAACCAGAACCCGTCACTATCTTCTGAAAGCAAAGTGTGACCGGCAAATTTCTCCAGCTCGCCGAAAGTCTCCAGCGTATCTTTAAAGACATTATATCTATACCATTTCTGCTTACTGAGCACGGCCACCTGATTATTTATACTGAAGACATCTGCCTTGAAATTTTTATGGCCGCCAATTTCTTTGATCTTCTTCACAGAGATCACCGTGTCCAGCTTCTTATCCAGAACAATCCGGTAGATCCCGTCATAAGGATGAACGGCCCACAAGGTATGATCGTTCTCGAACACCATCTTTTTAACAGGAAAACCGATATTTTCCAGCTCTGATATCTCTTTTTTCTGCGGAAAATACTTGCTAATCCCGGTATAGGTTCCTACCAGATAGGAATGCTTTTCTTCCGGCCCACGAAGGATCTGAAAACTTCCCGTGCGTTTTTCTATGGCCGATAAGTTACCGTTAATGATCGTGTAAGTGCCGGTATTGTGGTTGGCATACAAGGTGTCATTGAGCACCTCCAGATTCCAGGTATGTCCGCGGGAGCCCTCCACAAGCTGAAGTTGTCCCTTCCTGAAATCATAGATCCCGGTGTTGCTGGCGAGGTAAAGTTTATTTCTGAAAAAAGCGAGGTCGTACACAGCTCCAAGTTCTCCGGACTCATCGGTATAGAACTGAATTGGAGAATTAAGGTCAATCCTGTCAATCCCGCTGTCCAGCCCGAGCCAGAGCTTGCCATCTCTGCCGGCCATTCCCAGTACCGTATTATTCTGAAGCCCAAGGTTTCTGTTTACAACTTTAAAATTCCGGCTTTTTCTGTCGTAATCAATAATGCCATTTTTTACCGTACCAATGACGAATTCATCTTTTGTGACACTCAGAATATGATTGAGCTCAAAATCCTTGATGGTCTTGTTAAGCTCTTCATCGGGAAAAAGCTTGCAGGAAGTACCGTCGAATAAATAAAGCGCGTCCCGGGTACCTATCAGAAGGGAATCTTTCTGCGGAAGCAAATCAAGCACGATCTTCCCCTTCAGGATCTCCTGGTTTGGCAGGGCATTGAGTTCGCCATTATCCTTCATAAAGAACAACCCGTCCTGCCGAACGGCAACAAGCAGCTTATCTTTATATACGGTCATCTTATTGGTCACAACCTTCCGGAGCGGTCTTATGCTGTCATGCTCTACCTTGTAAATGGCCGCAAAAGACCTGAAGTAAATATCTCCGTCTTTAGAGAGTATCCCCCAGAATTCCTCACTCTGCACAGGATAATCGCCCAGGCTGGGCATCAGGGAAGTATATTCCATCCTGCCCTTATCGTCCCTTGACCAATAGCCGAATTCTTTATAGGAACCGGTATACACCCGATCTTTAGAAGTATAAACCGAACGGATCGCCGAGCCCTTCTTCAAAGGGAATAATTCCCAGCGCTGGCCATCGAAACTCAAAAGGCCCTGGTTGTTCCCGGCATACACAATTCCATCTTTGTCCATGTCAATATCCCAGTTCTGACTGGCGGCGTCATAATCGGCAGAAGAATAATTTTTTATCGGAGGCGTGAGATCCTGCCCGGTGGCATTTGCAAAGAAGAATAAGGTGAGTATCAGTAGGTAGGGCAAAGATATTTTCACAGCTTAAGCTCGGTTTGGGGGCGATTCTTTTTTACTCTTTCGAGTTGTAAAGATATCATTTTTGGCGTTTTATGCCTCTTATTCTATCCGTATGTTTATTCAGGTAGTAATAGTTAGATTTAGTCGTTTTGGATGCCCACCTTAGAGAAATTTCCAGGGTAGAAAAGTAGCAGCATCACGAAGAATCGGAATAGCGGTTTATACAAGAAAAACCCCTTCAGCGCGACCTCGAAAAACGTAGGGGTTAGTCGAAGCAGCCCAAAAAGGGGTTTTGAATTTTTACGGCGAACTATTCATCCATCGGGTTTTCTTCTCTTTCTTTTATATCCTGCAGGAAGCATAGACATGAAAAAGTCTTTTTTGATCTTTTTGCTGTCTTTTCCCGATCTCCTGTGTATAAATATGTAGATTAAAATCAATACAATCGCGGCCAAAAAAGCCAGCAATAGACCAATTTTTAAAAATTCTTCCATTTTTCAAAAGATTGGTTTTCAGAAAAATAAATAACAGCAATTATTTTCTAAAGGAACAATTCTTAAAAAATCTTAAATATTAGTATTAACCCTGAAGAGTGAACCAAAATATAATTAACAATTATATCTTGATGCTCAAATTTTAGGTTCTTTGAGCCTTCCCAATTCCTCCTTCTACGGTTATTTACAAAATGCTACACCAGGAAAGCCACATACAGTACAACTAAAAAGACATTCTTGTTGAAATTGTATAAAATTTACCTCGATCGTCTGGGAAAGAAATACTTCAACCTTTCCTCTGAATCCATGCCAGGAATATTTTAAATTTGTTGTACATATGTTGTACCCGAGGAGAAACAAAAAAGCCTCACATCTCTGTAAGGCTTGATTTTGTTAGTGGTCCCACCTGGGCTCGAACCAGGGACCCCTTGATTATGAGTCAAGTGCTCTAACCAGCTGAGCTATAGGACCCATTCCCGAAGGAATATTGGAGCGCAAATTTAGATATTTGCCCCATAACACCAAATATAAATCTAAATTTTATTTTCTAAATCTCGACGCGTCTTTAAGCTTGGCCATTTTCCTGGCATAACTCTACCAACACCCCGTGAGCGCTTTTCGGATGCATAAAGGCCACCAGCTTATTATCGGCGCCTCGTTTGGGCTTGTCGTTCAGCAAAATAAAGCCTTCAGCCTTCAACCTCTCGATCTCGGCCGCAATATCATCAACGTAAAATGCGATGTGGTGTATGCCTTCGCCTTTCTTTTCGATGAATTTCGCTATGGGGCTATCTTCCCGCGTAGCAGCCAGTAATTCGATCTTGCTTTCGCCGACTTTAAAAAAAGAAGTGGAAACTCCCTCGCTCTCTACGGTTTCGGTCTTGTAGCATTCGCCGCCCATCACTTTTTTATAGGTTTCATTCGCCTCTTCGAGGTTTTTCACCGCAATGCCTATATGTTCTATTTTTTTCATGCTTCAGGTTTCAAATTCCAAATTTCTTGGCTCTTGGCTCTTGGCTCTCGGCTCTCGGCTCTCGGCTCTTTTCTCTAAGGAAACCAAGCCAAATATCGATAATTTCAGCCTTTTCAAAAACCTCTCACAGGGCAGGTTATTTTTCTTAACTTCCCCTAAGCAGCTTTTGATGTTAAAATATACTATTTTTGCACTATGGAAACGAACAGACAAAAGAAAATAGGAGGCGTATTGCAGAGAGATTTGGCCGACATACTTCAGAACAACCTGAGGGACGCCGGCAAAACGGGAATTTTGATTTCTGTTTCCAAGGTAAAGGTAACCACCGATCTTTCTATCGCAAAGGCCTACCTCAGTATTTTTCCGCCGAAACACGCCAGCGAAATACTTGAAGAGATTACCACAATTAAGCCGAAGATCAAACACGAAATGGCACAACGCACCAAAAATCAGTTGCGTAAAATGCCCGACCTGAACTTCTTCCTCGATGATTCGCTGGAATATATCGAGAATATCGAGCAATCGATCAAAGGAAAAGAGGATCCTATTTCAGATCCCGATCTACTGGAAAGAAGGAAAAAATCCTGATTTTTGAGATTTCCGCTGTACATCGCCAAGCGCTACCTGTTCACCAAAAGCAGCAATAATGCAATCAACATTATCACCATTATTGCCGCTATCGGAGTTTTTGCAGGGGCCTTTTCGCTGTTCATAGTACTTTCAGGTTTTGCGGGACTCCGCGACTTCAGCCTGTCCTTTTCTAACGAATTCGATCCCGATCTCAAGCTCTTTCCCGCCAGCGGAAAAGTCATTCAGATAGATTCTTCCGAAGCAAAAAAAATAAGCGAAATTCAGGGAATTTCGTCCTTCAGTAAGGTCATTGAGGAACGCGTCTTTCTCGATTACCGCTCCAAGAACCATAGCGCTTTTATAAAAGGCGTCGATGAAAATTACCAGCGCGTCAATGCGATTGACAGCTCTATTATCCAGGGGACCTGGCTTACCAGCAGCGAACCGCAGGTGGTGATAGGCAGCGGAATCTCGCAGCTGCTGAATATTGGAGTCTTCAACTTTAACAGCCTGATGAAGGTGCTGGTGCCACGGCCGGGAAAAGGACAAATTCTGAATCCCGCCGATGCCTTTAACAGCCGGCAGGTGATCGTGGCGGGCATTTACAGCATCAATGAAGAGCTGGACGATAAATACGTATTTTCAAATATCAGTTTTGCACGAAAATTACTGGAACTCGGTCCCGATGAATATTCGGCTGTAGAATTCAGGCTAACTCCTGGCGCCGATCCGGAGGTTGTTTCAGAAAAATTAAAAAGCCTTTTCAACGGAGAGGTGAATATCAAAACCCGGGCGCAGCTGAATGATGTGCTGTATAAAATGTTGAATACCGAAAATCTGGCGGTCTACCTCATCTTTACGTTGGTGCTTATTATCGCACTTTTCAACGTAATTGGCTCCATTATCATGGTGATCCTGGACAAGAGGGATAATATCCGCACGCTTTTCAGCCTGGGAGCAAATCCCCGGCAAATCAAGAACATATTTTTCCTGCAGGGCATGCTCATGTGCATCATTGGCGGACTTATTGGCCTTGCTTCTGCCATTCTCCTTATTTACCTGCAAATGAAATACGAAATGGTGATGATTACCCCATCTCTACCCTATCCTGTGGCCATGAAATGGGAAAACATCCTCATAGTGATCCTTACCATTGGAATTTTAGGCCTGCTCTCTTCCTATATTGCGGCAGGCAGAAGTAAAAAAGCCCTGGAAGCCTAGGCGAATTCGTAGCCGGCGAAATCTCTTTCCACCTCATCAAAAGCAGCGAAGACATCAACAGAGTCATCGCTCGTGACCATTTTCATACGGTATTCCTTGAAATGAGGTATTCCTTTGAAGTAGTTGGTATAGTGGCGACGGGTCTCAAAAACGCCCAATTTCTCCCCTTTCCAGTCGATGGCCATCTGAAGATGTCTTCTCGCAGCATCTACCCGCTCCTGAAGGGTTGGCGGGGCCAGGTGCTTTCCGGTTTCAAAATAATGTTTTACTTCCCTGAAGAACCACGGATAACCAATGCTGGCGCGGCCAATCATGGCACCATCCAGTCCAAATTGATCGCGCATTTCCATCGCTTTTTCAGGAGAATCTACATCTCCATTTCCAAAGACCGGGATATGCATCCGCTGATTGTTCTTCACGTCGGCAATGGGATTCCAGTTGGCCTCGCCTTTGTACATCTGCACACGCGTACGGCCATGAATGGAAATAGCCTGGCAGCCAACATCCTGAAGTTTTTCGGCTACCTCAACAATTTTAATGGAATCATTATCCCAGCCAAGACGGGTTTTCACGGTAACCGGAAGTTTGGTGTGTTTTACCATGGCTTCGGTGAGTTTTACCATCAGGTCAATATCCTTCAGGATTCCCGCTCCGGCACCTTTTGAAACTACCTTTTTCACCGGGCAGCCAAAGTTTATATCGATAATATCGGGACCCGATTTTTCAACAATTTCAACAGATTGCAACATAGATTCGAGGTTGGCTCCGAAGATCTGGATCCCAACCGGCCGCTCTTTTTCGTAAATATCGAGCTTCATTTTGCTCTTAGCCGCATCGCGGATAAGACCTTCCGAAGAAATGAACTCCGTATAAACAACATCGGCGCCCTGCTCTTTGCAGAGGGCCCGAAAAGGCGGATCGCTCACATCTTCCATTGGTGCTAACAACAATGGAAATTCTCCTACATCTATGTCTCCTATTTTTGCCACAACTTGTTTTGTTTCAGGCTGCAAAATTAATAAATAAGAAGCCCAACCCAAACCTCAATGGGTTCGGGGCAGGCTTTTTTAACATTTCTTCTAAATTTTTAAGCCGTGGAAGCTACAATACCGTCTTCTCATTTAACCTCTCACCCTCGTCGGCATTGATGCTGCGATTGTTGTCCCGAAGCTTGAAATTTCCGAATTTATAAATGAGGCCAAAACGCACCTGGCGGGATTCAGGTTTGGCGAAAAAGTAGTTGTTCTGGTTGAGATATTGTGACCTCAGCGGAACATTCATGCTGTTGAAAATATCATCGACATTAATGGTCGCGGTAAGGCGGCTGTTGAAGAAAGTCTTGCGAAGGCCGATGTTAAGGCCGTATTGCGGATCTTCAAAATCATAGGATCCGGCGATATAATCGGGAAGAAAAGTGGCAGTGACTTCTCCCGAGAAAGTTCCGTCAGCTGAAAGCGTTAGGAAATTCTGGGCCTGAATATAAGTACTGAAGACATCATTGGTCACTACCTGATTTCCGCTTTCCAACGCATAAAAATCGGCTTGCATATAGAAGAACGAAGAGTAAATATACAAATACCACCAGTCGGTCATGTAATCGTAATAGGAAACATCCAGGCTAAACTGCTGCTCAAAATCCATATTATCGTTCACGGTACGCAGTGTGTGGTTCTGGTTGTCCTGGAATGGCAGCACTGCCGTTGAATTATTAATATGATCCCAGTACAGGTCGAAAGAAAGCTTATTCTTCCAGGTATAGTTAAACGTGATTTTGTCTGCAATGGCAGGCCGTAGATCTGGATTCCCTTCCTGGTAATTGGTCTCATTCAGAAAATAACGGTACGGATTCAGACTTTGAAAACGGGGACGGGTGATCCTTCGGCTGTAGTCAAGCCCGATAGTGTTGTTCTCATTGATGGTGTGCATCAGGTAAAAAGTAGGAAACAGCTTGAAATAACTTTGCGTATTCACCAGCCCGAGAGAAGCCGAATTTCCATTAATATCGGTATATTCTCCGCGCAAACCTGTTTTTAAGCTCCATTTTTCCCAGTCTTTCTGAATACTCAGATAACCGGCATAGTTCTTTTCAGAATAATCGAACACATCTGAAAGATTTTCCTGAAATTCATAGGTACCCGAATTGGTGTCGAAGAAATTGAGTCCGCTTTGGGAATCGATTCCCGAATATTTCACGCCCGTCTCCATGGCAAGACTTCCAAGCGGTGCCGAAAGGTCCACCTGCCCGGTATAGATATCGGTCTGCTGGTGGGCATTTGTGAAAAAGGAATTATCACTGGTGCTTTCCCCGGAAGTAAAATAAGAAGTTAGCAGATTCTGCGTCTGGCTGTCGTCGTAACTAATGTAATTGGCGTTGGCAGAAAGAGCAGCTCCTTTTTCGCCAAGCTGAAGATCATAGTTTGCATTGAGCAAAATATTATCGCGGTTATTCTCCAGGTAACTTTCCGTAGTAAAAAAAGAATCGGGGCTTCCAGCGGCATCGTAGATGTCCGTTCTGCCATCGATATCAGAATCTGATTTTGGAGTGGATAAAATATTTGCGCTAAGGCTCAGGGAGCTCTTTTCGCTCAGCGTGAAATCGATAATAGCATTGATACTGTGACTATCGGTATTTGTCTCTCTTCGGAAGTCGGTGAACCAGCGGGAATCCACATCGCCACCTGGTTGATAAAATACGATGCCGCCTTCGTCCTTCTTCAGATCATCCCGAAGGTTAAAATTGTAACTGGCAAAGACATTCACCCAGTCGTTCTTGTAGTATTGACTGGTTCCGGCGCTGTACTTTGGAAGTTTGGCAATGGTAGCCGAGCCATTGAGGCTGCCTTTATAGCCGATGGAGATATTTTTGGAAGTGGTGATGTTGAGGATGGCTCCTCCCTCGGCATCATATTTTGCCGGCGGATTGGTTATCACCTCAACCGATTTCACATTGGCTCCCGAGAACCCTTCGAGCAGCTGCTGTAGCTCCTGCTGCGATAGATATACTTTCCTGTCGTTGATGTACACCGTGGCCGGCCTGTTCTTTACCAGCAATTGCCCCTGGCTGATGATTACGCCGGGCGTTCTTTTCAGGATATCGTAGGTAGTACCGGTAGAAAGCGTCGAATTCTCCACATTGAAGGTCAGCCGGTCCACACTCTGGGTGATCTTAGGCCGTCTTGCCTTCACCGTGACCTCATCAAGATTAGAGGAAGCTTCTTCTAAAACGATAGGCTGAAGGCTTCCTATACCAGCCTCCACCTTCTGAAGATGCTCCCGGTATCCCACAAAGCTTACCTTTAGAAGGTAGGTAGTGTCTCCGATCTTGTCGAAAACGAATTCGCCTTGTTCGTCGGAAACGGTGCCTTTATAGACCGTCACCGAATCTTTCGGGCTAAGCAAGATCACATTGGCGTAAGCCACGGGCTGGTCGTTGGTGTCAATAAGTTTTCCTTCCAGGTGTTCCTGGGAGAAAGCTTGATTTGATGCAATAAGGAGTAGGGATAACAGTAGGTAACAGTTATTTCTTGTCATAAAAAGATTGGGCGGTTAATAGAAAATCAAACAAATATAGTATTTATTACATTCTTGCTAAATTTTTTCCCAAATCTCTTAATGTGTTAAGAATTTTCCTACAAATCCAATTCTTGCCTGAGAATACTTTTATTTGAGAGCATCGTACAAAGCTTGCTGAATTTGTGTCCGGGTATTGAGCTTATACAACCTGGTATTGTCGCGGGTTGGCAGCACCCGGTTAGAGAGGAAAACATACAGCAGGTTTTCCTGCGGATCCATCCACACCATAGTACCGGTAAAGCCGGTATGCCCAAAGCTCTCCTTGCTGGCATCTTTGGCTGTATTGCTGTCTATGCCTTCGTATTCCAGCGCTGGTTTGTCGAATCCAAGGCCACGGCGATTGTCGTTATCGGGGAATTGTGTGGTCGAGAATTCCTTCAGGGTAGCGGCATCAATATAACGATGCCCACCATATTCGCCCATATTTAGGTACATTTCCATAAGCTTCGCCAGGTCATTCGCATTAGCAAAGAGGCCGGCATTGGCTGAAACTCCGCCCATCATAATGGCTCCTTCGTCATGCACCCTTCCGTGGATAGCGCGGTGCCGGAAGAGAAAATCACTCTCGGTAGGCACAATGCGATCCACAGGAAATTTCCGTGACGGATTATAGGTAAGGGTGGTCGCTCCTAACTTGTCGTAGAAGTTCTCGTTAAGATATTTTACGAAATCCTCGCCCGTTATTTTTTCCACCATGGTCGGAAAAAGATAGAAGGCAAGGCCTGAATATTTATACTTCGCCTCGGGTAGCAGCGGCGATTTTTTGATGGCTTTAAAGATCTTCTTCTTATAATGACGGTGTAGCCACATATTATCGGCAACCTTTACCGGGAACCGTGCAGAAGAATCCTTCTTAAAAGTATTCCATTTATAGCTGCCGTTCCTGCGCAGGGTATTCTTCCAGTATGGAATCCACGGAATAAGCCTCCCCTGGTGGGCCAGGATCTGGCGAAAAGGAATCCCGGCTTTATTGGAATGCCTGAAATACGGCAGATAGGTATCGATTCCCGCCTGCAGGTCAAACTTATCTTCATCGTACAATTTCATCAGGGCTGGCAAAGCCGAAGAGATCTTGGTGACCGAAGCCAGGTCGTAAAGATCGCTGCGCTCCACCTTCACCGTATCGCTGTAGCGGTGAAGGCCGTAAGCCTTATACATCACCACTTTTCCATTTCGCGCGATCAGGATCTCCCCTCCGGGAATAGCCTTGTCTGCTATTGCCTGGTTCATCAGCGAATCGATGCGGGTATTGAGGATTTCTGAATCCATACCGGCTTCTTCCGGAATAGTATAGCTGAAGCGGATGCCGCCTTTTACCTGAAGTCCGTCCCCAAATTGGAACTTTTCTCCCACGCTTACGGGCAAAGTTCCGTTGGCGCCAATTCCGCCGAAAATAAGCTGCGCCGCAAGTTCCTCCGTAAGTTCAGAATCCTGGTAAGTTTCGATAAGCACCGGCGCATCTTCAATATGGTCGAGCTTATTAAGTACATACGGGTTTTTGAATACGCTCACTATGGTCTTCTCGTTTTGTGAAACTTCGGAAAGGAAATCCAGCACTTCCGCAGAAAATTTTACCGAATTCCGCGGATATTTGCTGTCGTCGTGAACTCCCACAATAGTAAGATTGTAAGATTTCAGCTTTTCTTTCAGAGCTGCTATTTCTGAAGCGTCCGCATTTTCCGATAGCTGAAAATGTGCAATTTTAGTATAAAGGCTCAGGCTTTTCTGAAATTCGGTCTTTTTCTCGGCTCCTATGGATACCGAGGCGATCTTCAGCGTATCCAGTCTTTGCAACGGGATCAGGTTTTGGTCATTTTTCAGTACCGTTAAGGAAGCCTCCACCAGTTTTCGCTGCAGCAGTTTCGCCTTGGGTGTATTCAGTTCCTTCAGGATGTTTTTGGTAGGAACAGGCTCATATTTGTTCAATCCCACCCATTGTTTTACCGCCAGAAGTTTTCTGCAGCGTTCGTCTATTTCCTTTTGAGTGATGAGTCCCTGCTCTACGGCCTTTCGCACTTCGGCGATCGCTTTCGGAACATCTTCGGTGAACTCCAGCATATCGTTTCCGGCAAGAATGGCCTTTTTATCGACCACTCCGGGTTCATTTCCTTTGGTCACGCCTTTCATATTCATGGCGTCGGTCACCACAAGGCCTTTAAATCCGAGCCTTTCTTTCAGGATTCCTGTGATGATGGGCTTTGATAAAGTAGAAGGTACGCCGGTAGAATCAAGTGCGGGTATATTGAGGTGCGCCACCATTACGCCGCCAATTCCGGCGTTGATGAGCTGTTTGAAGGGATACATTTCCAGCGAATCCAGCCTTTCAAAAGAATGGTTGATCTGCGGCAGGGCGAGGTGCGAATCGGTATCGGTATCGCCATGGCCGGGAAAATGCTTGGCCGTAGTCAAAATTTTGGCGTCCTGCATTCCTTTCATATACTGAATGCCTTTTTGCGCGACTTTTTCCCTGTTCTCGCCGAAAGACCTGTAATTGATAACCGGATTATTCGGATTGTTATTCACATCTACCACCGGCGCAAAATTCATATTGAGGCCAACTCTTTTGATCTGCCGCGCCACTTCCTGCCCCATCTGGTAAATTAACTGATCATCCTGGATCGCGCCCAACGCCATCTGATAAGGAAAGCTGATGGTATTGTCCAATCTCATGCCGAGGCCCCATTCGGCATCAATAGCACCTAAAAGCGGTACTTCGGAAGCCTGCTGATACTGGTTCATCAACTCCACCTGCGACTTCGGGTCCCCCTGGAAGAAGATGAGTCCGCCAATATGCTGCTCATTGATGAGTTTCAGTATCTCCTGTTTGTGCTCTTCTCCCCGGTTCGAATAGGCTGCCACCATGATGAGCTGCGCGATCCGCTCGTTAGGAGTAAGTTCCTGCATAATGGAATCCACCCACTGGCTATGGGTGTACTGGAGGAATTCGGGAGTTTTTGCCGTGGAATCCTGCGCTTGCAGCTGAAGATTCACAATGCATAATAGGAAAGCTAAAAGCAGGGTTTTAAATTTCATGTTATTGTTTAGACAGGTTAAATTCAAAGTTATCAGACTTTTATATAGATTTTCTTTTTGTCGAGCCAGTAGCCCAGAAGCCACATCACCAGCATAAAACTAATGGCGTAGGCCAGGGAAGCATTTTTTCCGGTAAGCCAGCTAAGGTAAAAATTCTGGTAGAGCCACGGCTTTAAAGATTCCCCGTCTATCCAGATAATGCTCATAACCATCACTACTACGCCGGACATTATAAAGATGAACAGCGGATTTTTTCCGAAGGCTTCAAAAAAGTAGGTCCATTTTTTAATGCCTGCAATCTCGATAAGCAGGATGAGCGCTCCCAGAAGCAACAGATCCCAACCGCTGCTGTAAAGCACAAAGCTGCTGGTCCAGATACCTTTGTTAATGGGAAAATAAATATCCCAGATCCTCGCGACGATGAGGAGAGCCAGGCCAAAAATGGCCAATTTCATCACCGTGTTCATCCGGTTTCCTGACTTCTGAATAAAGACTCCGGCGGTGTAGCCGGCGATCACATTCACGATAGCCGGAAGAGTGCTTAGAAGTCCTTCAGGATCAAAAGGCATTCCAAAGCCTGTCCATAAGTTTTCCTTCGGAAGGAAAAACAGATCAAACTTCAAGGAAGCATTGTGCTGAAGGCTGTAAGGATCGGGATGTGTTCCGAAGAACCACATGATCCACCAGTAGGCCAGCAAAATGATGCCGCCCAGGATCAATGCCCTCTTTAGTTTCAGATAATATATTATGAGGGAAGCGAACAGGTAACAAAGCGCAATGCGTTGCAAAACTCCCATGATCCGCACCTGCGACAGATCCTTCAGCAACAGTTCTCCACCCTCGCGGTACACGAACGGAAAAGCATTCAGAAATAAGCCAATAAAGAAAATAAGAAGACTTCTTTTGAAGACCTTCCGCAGAAAAGCGCTTTCGGCCTTCTGTTCATATTTTCTGAGACTAAAGCTCATGGCATTCCCGATCACGAAAAGAAAAGTGGGAAAAACCAGGTCGGTAGGTGTAAATCCATTCCAGGCTGCGTGCTCAAAAGGCGCATAAATATCGCCCCAGCTGCCGGGATTGTTGACCACCACCATAAGAGCAATGGTCATGCCCCGTAGGACATCGAGGGCAAAATAACGTTGAGAGCTCGCCGGTTTCACTACCTGGGCGGCGGGGGCTTTTACTGTACTTTTCATTGGAGAGATAATTTTTTCCCGCCGTCGAGGCAAGAGTCAGCTTCTTAAATTTCCAGAGATATTATTTTTTATAAAAGTATAAATTTCAAATAAATAATCAATCTTTTATAAAAATTTATAAAAAGTATTTTCAAATCTGGTTTTTTTGTATATTTTTATTTCTCCAAAAACAGCATATTTTCATAATTGAATGAGAAGCTTTTTAAATGTACCAACCACACATGCCGAAATATCTAAATGATTTTTTAACCACGGAGAAAAAAATCTCCGAAATAAGCAACGTAGAGCGCAAGAAGTATCTGCAGAAGATCAAGATCATCAAACATCTTTTTCTGAATGGGGACACTTCCAATGCCGATATTTGCAGCCGTTTCAATATTAGCCTCCCCACCTCTATGGCGCTGATCAACCAGCTTACAGAAGAAGGTATTGTTACCAAAAAAGGAAGAGGGAAATCTGAAGGCGGCCGCAAACCCGATCTCTACGGGCTGCAGGAACATTCCTTTTTTGTGCTAAGCTTTCACATTGAGCGGTTCAAAATCAAACTGGCGATCATAGATAATAATCACCAGATCGTAAAAGAAGAATCTGATTTCTACCGAGATCTCTCCAGATTCCAATATTGTAGACATGCTCCACGCCTGGGCGGTGAAGCTCCTGGAAAAAACCAAGATCAAAGATCAACAGATCATGGGAGTAGGCGTGAGCATGCCAGGTTTGGTCTCTTCGGGCGAAGGAAAAAACTTCACCTATTATTTAACTGAACAGGAGCCGGAATCCCTTCAGCAGAAATTCGAAAAGACATTCCAAAAACCCGTGGTGCTACTGAATGATGCCAAGAGTGCCTGCCTGGCTGAATTCCGCTACGGACTTGCCAAGGACAAGAATGATGTCCTGGTGATTTCTATGGACTGGGGCGTGGGCCTTGGGATTATCATGGGCGGAAGAATGCATGCGGGAGCTTCAGGTTTTGCCGGTGAATTCGGCCATATTCCCATGATAGAAGACGGCTTACTTTGCCACTGCGGAAAACGCGGCTGCCTGGAAACCGAAGCTTCAGGGCTGGCCCTGGTGCGGAAAGCGAAGGAAGGCCTGAAGAACGGACAAACGTCAATTTTAAATAAACTCAGCAAACAAGAGTTTGAAAAACTTGAACCTCAAACGATCATCGAAGCAGCGAACAAGGGCGATCAATTTGCCATCAATCTGCTTTCGGAAATCGGGATCACTTTAGGAAAGGGGATCGCCATTCTCGTGCAGATCTTCAACCCCGAACTCATCATCCTGGAGGGCAAGATCGCCGAAGCCAAGCAGTTTATCACCACTCCCATTCAGCAGTCAATGAATACCTATTGTATGATGCAACTCAAGGAAAGAACAAGTATAGAATTGTCCAATCTGGGATCTAAATCCAGTCTTTTTGGCGGCACCATCGCGGTAATGGACAACATTTTCAAAGATCAGACGGCGATGGTAAAAGCCCATATCAGCTAAAGAAAACCCTACAAAACTAAAGTACGAATACCATTATGGCCAGATTAAATTTATTAGAAGAAACGCGTTTTGAAAAGCTTCCCGTTAAGGTCTATGAAGATGAACATACCGCCTCCAAAACCGTGGCGCGCCGCATTGCCACAATAATCAGGAAAAAAAACGAAAAGGGCGAACATGCAGTGCTGGGACTGGCCACAGGTGCTACTCCTGTTGAAGTGTACGCCGAACTCATAAGAATGCATAAGGAAGAAGGACTGAGCTTTAAGAATGTGATTACCTTCAACCTTGATGAGTATTATCCCATGCAGCCCGATGCGAAGCAGAGCTATGTGCGCTTTATGGATGAGAATCTCTTCAGCCATATCGACATACCGCGTGAAAACATTCACATTCCCGACGGGACCTTGCAGAAGGAAGATATTGCCGATTATTGCCTGGCCTACGAAAACAAGATCGGAGAAATGGGCGGTCTGGACCTGCAGGTACTGGGGATAGGTCGTACCGGCCATATCGGTTTCAATGAACCTGGATCGGCTCCCAACTCTGGTACAAGATTGGTCACTTTAGACGACCTTACCCGTCGTGATGCTTCCCGCGATTTCGGCGGAAAGGAAAACGTGCCTACCAAGGCGATCACCATGGGGATAGGGACTATTTTCAAGGCTCGCGAGATCATCCTGATGGCCTGGAGCGGGAAAAAAGCGCCCATCATTAAAAAAGCGGTAGAGGGAGAGATCTCCGGAAACGTGCCTGCGACCTATCTGCAGCTTTCTGAGAATGTAGAGTTCATTCTCGATAAGGACGCTGCTTCAGAACTCACGAGATTTAATACTCCCTGGCTGGTCAAGGATTGTGCATGGGATAAACAGCTCATCAAAAAAGCCGTCATCTGGCTTTCGGGCGTTGTGAATAAACCTATTCTGAAGCTCACCGACGAAGATTACAACAATCATGGTATGGCGCAACTGGCCACCGAACAGGGGCCGGCTTATGACATCAATATTGATGTTTTCAATCAGTTACAGCACAGCATCACCGGCTGGCCCGGTGGAAAACCCAATGCCGACGATTCCCAGCGCCCCGAAAGAGCCGAACCTGCGCACAAAAGATCGCTCATTTTTTCACCTCATCCCGATGATGATGTGATCTCGATGGGAGGAACTTTCATAAGACTTGTGGATCAGGGACATGATGTGCATGTAGCTTATCAGACTTCAGGAAACACCGCCGTGTGGGACACCGATGTGCTCCGATATGTGGAATTCGCCATCGACTTCAACAAAAGCATCGGGGATGATGTGAAGAAGCTGGAGAATACTTATGAAAAGATGCGCCAATTCATCGAAAAGAAGGAGCCTAATGACATCGACCTGAAGGAGGTCCGGGATGTAAAAGCTTTTATCAGGAAATCGGAAGCCCTTGCCGGTGCACGCTATGCCGGCCTTGAGGATGAAAATATTCATTTTATGGCACTTCCTTTCTACGAGACCGGAAAGAA